>JBGAGW010000004.1:0-393107 GCA_044226545.1 Limisphaerales bacterium | reverse complement strand
GCCGCTCGCGGTTCCGCGGACGGCGCTGGAAATGCGCAAGCGTCAGCACACGGACGACTGGATCGATAAGGTAATCTATCAAAATCCGATCCGCTTCATGAGCCAGTCGCCGAAGTTTAAGGTGAAGACATGATATGCTGAGACTGCACAGCTGTACAATCAAGTTCGTGACGGTCTTTGCTATTTTCGCCGTGATCCCGGTTCCGCAGGAATTTTCTCTGAGCGGTAGGAATTGGAGTTTCGGATTTCCTCTTGGATATTTCGATTTTCGGCAGAATTTACCAGGACTGAATTACGGAGGGGTTCGCAACTTTTACATTGTAGGTTTTCTTGTTGATGCCGTTATTGCAGTCGTTTCGGTTAACCTTCTAAAGATTTTCTGCACGCGCTATTTAGCTACCCGCGAAAAAGCTGCGTTTTGGTTGTTAACGGGCTGCTTGATCGCCACTGGATACGCAGCTCAAGGATCGGCGTTCAAGGCCTTCGACGCGCTTTACTTTGCGAATCGCCATCTTGCTTGGACCAGCTTGGCCATTCTGACAATCGGAACAATCTTTTGCGTCTTTATATTGATCTGGTTGGCAATAAAAGAACGCTCTGTCAGGAGCCAGACATAGGGAAGAAGGTGCAGCTCAAACACAACATCCATCTCGCGTATTGCACGAACATCCATCGCGGACAGAACTGGCCGGAAACGTTTCAGACACTTCAGCAATACACGTTGCGAGTGCGCGACCGTGTGGCCAAAGGCAAACTTTATGCGATCGGTTTGCGATTGAGCAACCAGGCGGCGATTGAACTGAGCGACCGATCGACCCTCACGGAATTTCAACGCTGGCTGGAGAAGGAGAATTGCTACGTTTTCACAATAAACGGTTTTCCTTACGGCACTTTTCACGGCGGGCGTGTCAAGGAACTCGCTTACGTTCCAGATTGGAGTACGAATGAGCGCGTCGAGTACACCAACCGATTGTTCGATCTTTTGGCGGAACTTGTGCCGGCAGGCCTGGAAGGAAGCGTCAGCACCGTGCCGTGCTCGTTCAAGCCGCTCGTCAAAACTCAGGAGCAGGTTGCCGACATGCGTCGAAATGTCTGGCGTGCGGTCGAGCACATCGCCGCGGTGAGCGAGCGTTCAGGCAAGGGTTTGCATCTCGGGCTGGAACCGGAACCGCTTTGCTATCTCGAAACGAGCCAGGAAACCACCGAGTTTTTTGCGCAATTGCGGGAGGAGCATCCGAACGATGATCGGTTATTCCGATATCTCGGCGTGAATTACGATACGTGTCACCTGGCTGTGGAATACGAGAAACCCGAAGCTGCCCTGGAGCGGTTCGAGTCCAATGGCATTCGTATCAGCAAACTTCATTTTAGTTCAGCGATGAAGGTGATTCCCAGCGCTGAAGCCAAAGCGGCGCTTAGCACTTTCGTCGACTCCGTTTATTTCCATCAGGTCATCGCGCGCAATACGAACGGCTCCCTGACTCGCTATCTCGATTTGGACGAGGCGCTCAAACCATCCACCGTACCCGGCGCGGAGCGCGAGGAAGAATGGCGGATTCATTTTCATGTGCCGTTGCATTGTGGCGCTTCGAAGGTTTTTGACACGACGGTCGATCATTTGCTTGGAGTGATGGACATCCTCCAGAAAAATCCCAAGCTGTGTTCGCACATTGAAATGGAGACCTACACCTGGGAAGTACTGCCACCCGAATTGAAGAATCGCGAGGTAGTGGACCAACTCGCAGGCGAATATGACTGGACCCTCAAGCACATGGCCGCGCGCGGCCTCGCCTGAAGCTAGCGAACCCGCTCCCGCGGGCGCGCGAAATTATTTCCGGACGCTGCTGGTCCTAGGTCGCGCTTCGAATCTACCGACCGTCTGGTCGAATTGTCTCGCGGGTTGGATCCTGGGCGGTGAAGGCCATTTCAGCGGCTTCTTCCTGCTGACGCTGGGAGCGACCTGTCTGTATATCGGCGGAATGTATTTGAACGATGCGTTCGATTTTGACTTCGACCGGCAACATCGTCCCGAGAGGCCCATTCCAAGCGGTGCGATCAGTCACGGCGAGGTCTGGGGTTTTGGCGTCGGCTGGCTGGTGCTGGGAACGGTGCTCCTCGCGTTCTTTGGTCCTCTCACGTTTTTCCTCACGATGATGCTGCTCGCTTCCATCATCACCTACGACATCGTGCACAAAGCGATCGCTTTTTCTCCCGTGATCATGTCGCTCTGTCGTTACTTTCTTTTCCTGGTCGCGGCCTCGACTGGTGACGAGGGCGTGACCGGCATCGCCATCTGGACTTCGTTCGCGCTGGCCTTCTATATCGTTGGCCTGAGTTACGTGGCCAAGAGCGAAAGCACCCGCGGAGCGCTTCGTTATTGGCCCTGCTGGTTGATGGCGGTTCCACTTCTGCTCGCTTACCTCGTCAATGAGGGCGTTTACAAACGCTGGAGCGTGCTGCTGAGCTGTGTTCTTCTGGTGTGGATCATCCGAAGCCTGCGCTTCACCTTTTGGTCGGCGGAGAAACACATCGGCCGAACCGTTTCGGGCCTTCTCGCCGGAATCGTTCTCGTGGATCTCCTCGCGGTTGCCGGAGGGCGCTCAGCAGTTCTCACGTTGATCTTCCTCCTGCTCTTTGGCGCCGCGCTGCTCTTTCAACGATTCATCCCGGCGACCTAACTCGCTATGGCCTCGCGCACGTCACAAATCGCTCAAGTCGGCAAGCGGCGCATCGAACTTTCGAATCTCGACAAGGTCCTTTATCCGGATGACCACATCGTCAAAGCGCAGCTCCTTCAATATTACCTGAAGATCGCACCGACGATCCTCGCGCATATCAAAGGGCGACCGCTCTCGCTGGTGCGCTTTCCCGATGGAATCGATGGCGAATCTTTCTTCCAGAAGAATCGACCGGACTGGGCGCCCGATTGGCTGGAGTCGGTGAAGCTCGGGAAAGAAGAGAAGGATTACGTTCTGGCGACAGAAGATGCCTCGCTCGTCTGGCTGGCGAATCTCGCGTGCATTGAGTTGCACCAAATGCATTCACGCGCACCGCACTTCGATAAGCCCGATTACATCACGTACGATTTCGACCCACCCGAAGGATTCAAGTTCGGCGACGTGGCCGATCTCGCTCTGTCATTCAAAGAGCATCTCGAAAGTTTCGGCTACCACCCGTTCGTGAAAACGACGGGTCGCAAGGGCTTGCACGTTTTAACGCCGATCGAACCGAAATGGAGTTTCGAGCAGGCGTTCGAAGCGTCCAAAGTAATCGCGCAACCCTTCGTCGAGGCTCATCCCTCGTCGCTTACGCTCCAGATCAAAAAGGAACAGCGCAAAGGCAAGGTGCTGCTGGATATCTATCGCAACCGCCAAAGCCAAACGATTGTCGCGGCGTACAGTGCTCGTGGGTTGCCCGGCGCACCGGTTTCCACCCCGCTGCAATGGGAAGAACTCAACAGTCTGGAAAGTTCGAAGGCGTTCACCTTGCTCGACGTTCCTGATCGCGTGCTGCAAAACGGTGATCCCTGGGAAGCCATTGCGGCCTACGCCACGCCCATTCACACGGACACGACTGCAAGGAAGGCCGCTGCGAAAAAGCTCAAGCCGGCGCGCACGTACAAAACTCCTGATCAACTGCAGAGCTACGCCGAGAAAAGGAGCTTCGACAAAACTTCCGAACCGCCGCCCGCGTCCGCACACGTCCTGGGTCAGGGGAACGCCTTTGTCGTGCATCGCCATCATGCCTCGCGTTTGCATTACGATCTGCGTCTTGAACAAAACGGCATCTTGAAGTCATGGGCCGTCCCGAAGGGCCTCCCGCCCCGACCTGGAATCATGCGGTTGGCGGTGAACGTCGAGGATCATCCTCTCGAGTATGTGAACTTCGAAGGCGCCATTCCCAAAGGTGAGTATGGCGGAGGGATGATGTGGAAGTTTGCGCAAGGCCGTTATGAAATCACCAAAGAAAAAAAGGACGGCTTCTATTTCCGGCTGCAATCGCGCGAAATGAACGGTGAGTATCGAATTCACCGAACCAAAGAGAATCAATGGCTTCTCGAGCGCGTGGACACCCCGCAAATTGACTGGGTGCGCGATCGGATCGAGCCGATGCTGGCCAAGCCTGCGGAAAAGCCACCGGTCTCGGACGATTATCTTTACGAGGTAAAATGGGACGGAATTCGCGCGCTCGTCTCGCTTGATGAAGGGCAGGTTCGGATTTACGGCCGAAACGGGATGGATTTCACACAGCAATTTCCGGAGTTGGCTGTCGCCGAACCCCTTCGTGCCACGTCAGGTTTATTCGATGGAGAGATCGTTTGTCTCGAAGCCGATGGACGACCGCACTTCCGCAACGTCATCCATCGCATGCAGCAAAAAGGCGAAGGCGCAGTCGAACGGGCGCGAGCCAAGTATCCGGCGGTTTGCTATTTATTCGATTGTCTTTATCTCGACGGACGCCCCGTGGTGAACGAACCGTTGATGCGACGACGCGAATGGCTCGAGGACGCTATTAAAAGGGACACCGCGTATCGCGTCAGCGGAATTGAGGAGGATGGCGCAGCCTTTTTCGAAGCGGTGCGGGCGATGAAACTCGAAGGGATCGTCGCCAAGCAACGATCAAGTCTGTACATGCCTGGCAAACGCTCTGATGCGTGGCTGAAAATCAAAACGCGCCAAACAATCGAGTGCCTGGTTATCGGCTACACCAAAGGTAAAGGGGATCGCCACTCCAGTTTCGGAGCGCTCCACCTTGCGCAAAAAAGCGGCGCTGACCTTAAATATCTCGGAAAGGCAGGCTCTGGCTTCGATGACGCTTCACTAAAATCTGTGGCGTCTGAAGTGTTCAAGCTTTCGACCATCAAACGCCCCATAAAAGAAAAGCCTCTTGATGATGCGCAATCTGTTTGGGTTGAGCCTAAGCTGAGTTGCGAGGTGCAATACGCCTCCTTTACGCCGGATGGTTTGTTGCGTGAACCGGTTTTCTTGCGGCTACGGCCCGATCTTTAGTGAGCGGCCTTGCTCCATTCGGTTTCAGCTCTTAAAACTGCTACGTCATGAACACCACGAAAATCGCTCTCCTGGGCGCGGGCTTTATTGCGGACATCCACATGGAATCATACGAACGTTTCGTGCCGGATGCAGAGGTAGTCGCCGTTTATTCCCGCTCCCCAGAGCGCGCTACTGCTTTCGCGAAAAAGCATCACATTCCAAAGACGTTTGGGGAGATTGAGGAGGCGATCAACGAAAGCCATGCGGATATTGTCGACATCTGCCTGCCGAATTTTCTGCACCATCGCGCCGTCCTAGCGGCAGCACGAGCAGGCAAACACGTGATCATAGAAAAGCCGCTGGCGATGACGTTGGAAGAAGCCGACGAGATGATCGCCGCGTGCGTCAAAGCCGGAGTAAAGCTGATGTATGCGGAGGAGCTATGCTTTGCGCCGAAATATGAACGTGTCCGAAAGCTGGTGAATGAAAATGCAGTCGGTCCCGTTTACATGCTTAAGCAGAGTGAAAAACATTCAGGGCCGCACAGTGATTGGTTTTATGATGTGAACCAAAGTGGCGGCGGGGTGTTGATGGATATGGGCTGTCACGGGCTCGCGTGGTTTCGGTGGATGCTCGGAGGACGGCCCAAAGTGGTCAGCATTTATGCGAGCATGAACACGTTTCTGCACAAGGGGCGCACAAAAGGAGAGGACAATTCAATCACGATCGTCGAATTTGAAAATGGGGTGACCGGCGTTTGCGAGAACAGTTGGGCGCGGCACGGCGGAATGGATGACCGCGTGGAAGTTTACGGGACGGGCGGTGTCATTTACGCCGATCTTTTCCAAGGCAACGCTGCACTCACCTTCAGCGAGAAGGGGTATGGTTATGCTCTGGAAAAAGCGAGTACCACTCAGGGTTGGACCTTCACGGTTTTTGAAGAGGCTTTCAACCAGGGATATCCGCAGGAGTTAAAGCACTTTGTCGAGTGCGTGCGCGAAAACAAACAACCGCTCGTCACCGGTGAGGATGGCCGAGCGGTTTTGGAAATGATGTACGCCGCGTACGAGTCCGCCCGCACCGGCGCGAAGGTGAAACTTCCGTTTCACCGCAAAGTTTCGAAGCCTATCGACCTCTGGCTTGCGTAATTACTCCAGCGACTTGAGGGCGATGTTCCGGAACTCAACCGGATCGTTGTGGCCGGCGAATCCGAAATAACCGCTTTTCCGGTCTTTCCCAGGATGCGGGTGATTAGCCATGTATTCGGTGACTTTGCTCACGTCCGCCTTCAGGATCGGCGTGCCATTGAGTTCCACGTAAATCGTCGGCCCTTTGACCACGATTTCCTCGTAGTTCCATTGGCCAACCGGTCGGAGGAAACCGCGTTCAGCGGCGACCATTCCATAAGCCGATCCATGCGCCTGGCGTGGATCGAGATTCTTGTACTGGTCGGCGCCGTCGTCCAGCACCTGCAGTTCGCACATGCCGACGTAAGCGGTGTCGCCTTCGCCGGGATAACGAATGGCTAGACCGTTGTTCCCACCAGGTGGCAGTTTGAACTCCAGCCGGCCGGCGAAATCGCTGTATTCCTTCTTGTAGTAAATCGTGCCGCCCTTGCCCGGTTTGCATACGACCGCGCCAGCCTTCACATCATATTGATCGACGGGGCCGCCCCAACCGCTCAGGTCTTTGCCGTTGAATACTTCTGTAAAACCGGGTGAGCTGTGCTTCCTGAGGAACTCGTTGGCTTCATCGGCTGGGATTTCCCGAAGATAGACGTTGCGCCAGCGAATTTCGCCGCCATGCGTCTGGAGCTGGATCGGTCCTTTGGCCCAGAGGGGCTTTTTGCGATCCCAATAGTTTTCCATGATCGCATTATCGACCACGAGTTTGTCATTCAGGTAAACGGTCGTGCGTGAGCCGATCTGAATGATGCGGAAGTGATTCCATTCGCCAAAGGGACGATCCGCCAGCACGAGGGGATCTTTGCCAGGCGCGCCGGGGCTGTTGTTCCAAAGACCGCCTGAACCTTTGTCGGCACCGTTCGCTTTCTCCTTTGGGTTGGTATGATCCCAGATTTGCACCTGCGGGTTGCCACGCAGGTAAATGCCGCTATCGGCGAGGGGAACGGTCTTGTAATCGATCAGCAGTTCGATGTCGCCGTAGTCCTTCTCCGTCGTCAGGTATGCGCCATGACCGTCGTTCACCAGTTCGTTATTCTCCGCCTTCCAGTGCTTGTTCATGTCCTCCATGCTTTTCTGGCGGAATTCAGCGCGTTGCTCTTCGCTCATCGCAAAGATCTTTCGCGGATCGGCATTGAGCCCGTACCAGCCGGATAGATCTTTGCCGTTGAAAATCGCAGTGAAACCTTTGGGCGGATTCACTTCTGCCGCAGCACACAAATGCAGCGTCGCCCCGAGCGCAATCGCCTGGAGCAATGTTTGGGTCTTCTTCATAAATTGATCTCTCTCCTACGGTGGAAAACAGCCCACCGTTTAACAAAAGCAGGATCGGAAGTCTATGACGGAAGAAAAGCCCGCAAAATTCAGTGAAAACGTGAATGAATTGATCGCGAATTGGAGGCACGCTATAATAATCAAAGGTTGCGGTCAGGATGCGCGCGGATGCCTGGGTCTGGAGTCTCAATTGCAGCCGATAATCTCTCTTGATGTTCGGGAACACGAAAAGGCGCCGTGGCGTGACAGTGCTCGGCCTGTCGGCGGCGGGAACGCTACTCTTCGCGTGCTTCCGACATAACTCCGCAGACATGCGGTATGGTGGAAAGCGCCTCTCTGAGCATCTGCTTCTTGCAGGGCTGACCGACCCGGGAGATTCTCAGCGCGCGCTTGCCCAGATTGGGACGAACTCGTTTCCCCTTCTTCGCAGTTGGCTGGAAACCGACACTCCGAAGTGGAGAGTCAATCTTGGAACGCGATTGTGGCGCAGAGGTATTCTTTCTCCAGCATTCCCGCCCATCGAGCTTCGAACCGCCGCTTTTTACGCGATCCTTTACCTAGGCGTCGATGCCCTGCCGCTGGCACCAGACTTAGTGAATCAAGGAACGAACGCTCATAATGAATTTGCCAGTCGTGGCATCGGCGTCGTTGCGGTTCAGTTCCAAAAATTGCAACAATTGCAAAGCGTCCCGGCCTCGCTCGATGCTTCGTTGCGCGCGAGCCTGGACAACGCCATCAAAACCCTCGAAACCCAATCCACCCACGATATTACTTTCCGTTCGCGACTCGAAGTACTTCGAAAACTTCGGGCGGACGTCGACCCGCTGTTTCGTCTGAACTCGGAGAATCTGGAAGAGCAGACGAATGCGCTCCGGCGACTGTCGCGAAGGGATGAATATTACCCGCAAGCAAATCCTATTCTGCTCGCTCACCTTGAATCCACCAACGCGCGCATCGCGGAAAATGCTGCGATTTGCTTAGGGAACTACGGACCACGCGCAACTAACGCAATAACCTGCCTGCGAAAAGCTCTGTTGCATCCCGACGAACAGGTCCGGATCGCTGCGTCAAAAGCGCTTTCGCGGATCGCTCAGGTCGAACACGCGATTTAATGCTTTATCGGTCCAGTAGGGGCAGCGTGGAATATCTAATAGCGTCCGAAACCGAAACGAGGGCGTTCGCCTTTCGATTGACCGGCGAGTTGCTCGTTGATGGAAGCGACTCGGCCTTCGATAAATCTCCGCAGGCCGATATCGATTTGCCAGCCGTTCCCGGGAAGATTCCGGTCGCGGGAATCGATGCTGAGCTTGAACCGATGGGATCTGTCCGGGCTGTCTTGCATGACGGCGGGTTCGACCAGGGCGGTGAGCGTATCGATCTGCTGATTTAAGGCAGGACATTAAGGTGCTTCGCCACAAAGGTGCGCAGGAGCGTGCGATAGCGCTCTTTAATCTCGGGAACAGCTAAGACGCGTTCGATGAGGCGATCATCAACCGTCGAAGGCTTGTCGATGCTGAGACGGATGCGCTGGTCGGGTGTCCCGCAAAGAAAAAAGCCACCGAATGAGAGGTCGAAATCCCATGGTATCCAAATGAGCTTTCCTGTGGCGGGGTTGAGGTAAAGGTAATAGTTCTTGGCCATCGCGAGGTAACTGTCGAGATTGGCGAGCGCCACGTTCACCACGAGGAATCGAAGATAGTTATCGAGATCGATGTAACCGGGCAGTTCGCGAGCGAATGTTTCGTCCGGAGCACTATTCACTAAACTAGCGAACTCCACCATCCGCGCCTGATCGGCTTCGGTCGGTGTCGTTTTCGGAGCCACGCGATCAGCGATCGTTCGCCAGTCCCGCGCCCTGCTGAAAATCGGCCCTCGCGGCTTCATCAGAAGTCCACCCTTGGTTCCGAAATACTCAGTCACCCACGCCTCATCCACAATTTCCGTGGCGGTGTAGAGGCCAAGGTATTGTCGCGTCGCCTTATCGCTGGTTCGAATAAAGACCTTCGCGAAAGCGGTCTGCGGCGCGCGCAATTGGAAGTCATTGCAGAGTTTGTATGAAAGCACGTCACGCAGATACGAAGTGTCGAACAGGTTGTTGTTCAGGCTGAGCTTTTTTGCTCCCGCAACGGATAGTCCACCTTCATGTTGATATGGAGGGGCGGGCGACCTGCCTGCGCGCCGCCCGAGGTGCCGCCGCCTTTCTGCCTTACCGCTACATTGGTCAGTCGCTGACCATTGACGGTCATGTCCGCTCTGATGAAGTCGCGCGAGTTTCGAAGAGTCTTCCAAGCCGGTGCGGAAATCCGCAGCTCGACATTCCAAATATTCGTCAGCCCGAACGCCACGGGCTGCTCGGCCGCGAATACGCAGAATTGCGCGACGAGCAAACAGAGAACGGTGGTCATCCTACCTTAGACCCAAAGAGGCGCTCGATCGTTGGACGAAGATTTGAGCGGGCAATGGCTATGCGTTCTCCGCGTGCCAGGAATGCACTGGAAAAACTGCGGATGGAGCCCAGCACGGCTGGCCGGAAGGGTTGGAACGCTCGTGGCTCGAACTCCATAGAAGGAAAATCCTTTCGCAGCGCGCGTCGAGACGCCTGGATCGCCAAAAATGCGATTGCGCTACTCCACCCGATTGCCGTGAGCAGCTCTGCTAGTCGAGCATTTCGTTCCTGCAGAAGTTCGGACCGCATTGCCGTGACAAATTGAGTGTCGTCCCGCTTCTCCGCTGATCGGCGAATGCGCTCTCGGAGCTGGTACTCAACTTCGCTGGGAACGAAATCCGTTAACGCATAAGCGCCAACCAGAGTCGCGAGGATAGCGAGCATGACCGCTATGATTCGCATTAGCTATTATTGTCTGCCAATCCACAGGGTTGGGCAAGATCAAGCTAGCCTGTTCAGGAAACTGAGAGGCTTACTCGGCCATCAATCAGTTAGGACATAACCATTCCACCGTCGACCGCCAAAACCTGCCCGGTAATGTAACGGCTGGCGGGACTTGCGAGAAATAGTGCGGCATTGGCGATGTCGTCAGCCTTGCCAAAGCTCTTCATGGGAATGTTGTTCAGGATGGCAGTCTTGAGCTCATCCTTGAGAACCGCGGTCATGTCCGTTTCGATGAAGCCCGGAGCGAGAGCGTTCACAGTCACTCCACGCGATGCGAATTCACGCGCGATGGATTTGGTGAAGCCGATCAGACCGGCTTTGCTCGCGGCATAATTAGCCTGACCAGCGTTACCGATCAAACCGATGACGGAAGCGACATTAATGATGCGTCCAGCCCGTTGTTTGACGAAAGCGAGGCCAAAAGCTTTGGTGAAGGCGAATGCGCCTTTGAGATTGGTGTCGATCACCGCGTCCCAATCCTCCTCGCTCATGCGCATGACCAGCCCGTCACGAGTGACGCCAGCGTTGTTCACCAGGATGTCCACTTTGCCCGCTTCAACCAGGATTTTGGTGGCGGCTTCGGTCACTGCTTTAGAATCACTCACATCAACGGCATAGGCCCAGGCTTTCCGTCCCAACGCGCGAACTTCATCCGCCACCTTCTGCGAATTCTCCATCGTGCGCGAAACGCAAACGACATCGGCTCCTTCCTGCGCAAATTTAAGAGCGATCGCTCGCCCGATTCCTCGACCGGCTCCTGTGACGACTGCAACCTGGTTTTGTAATACACTCATCGTTTGCTTTTAGTGGGCCATGCGCTGGGCGTGACACAAGGAAATTCCGCCGGGGCAGTTGCTTGTCCTTTGAGCCCAGGGAACGTAGCTTCGAGGCATGAATGGGGAGAAATGGCGTTTCTCCGGCAAACGGGGAAAGCCGGATCGCGAAGGGCCAGGGATGGAACCGCGCTTCAAGCTGCCGCTTTGGCACATTCTTTTCATGCTGCTTCTGCTCTGGCTGTGGCAGGACGCGATCACAAATTACACGGTCAAAACCCTCTCCTACAGCGAATTCAAGCAACATGTGCGGAGCGGCGAAGTAACGGAGGCGCGCATTGGCCCCGAACAAATCAACGGCAAAGTTGTTTTGAAGACTGCGCCCGCCGCAACAAATACCACCGCTGTTCCCAAGCCCGAAGAACCGAAAAAGCGTGGTTTCCTTGAACCGGCGGGAGATCCGAACACCTTTCTTTTCCGAACGACTCGGGTCGAGGATCCGGACTTGGTGAAGGAAATGGAAAAGGCGGGTGTGACCTTCACCGGAATGCGACCGAGTTTCCTTTCGCAATTCATCTTCGCCTGGATTTTGCCCATCGGTGTGATGGTGCTGATCTGGACCTTTCTTTCGCGCAAGATTGGGGCGGGTGCGCAATCGATCTTGAGCATTGGAAAGAACAAAGCACGCATCCTCGTGGATAAGAACACCGGCGTAACTTTCGCGGATGTGGCCGGTTGCGACGAAGCGAAGTTCGAACTGCAGGAGGTGGTCGATTTCCTCCAGAATCCGGATCGGTACTCGTCCGTAGGCGCGAAGATTCCGAAAGGTGTATTGCTCGTCGGGCCGCCAGGCACGGGCAAAACGCTACTCGCGCGAGCGGTCGCAGGCGAAGCGGGTGTGAAGTTCTATTCGCTGAGTGGCAGCGATTTCGTGGAGATGTTCGTGGGGGTAGGGGCTGCCCGCGTGCGCGATTTATTTCAGCAAGCGAAGGCCAGCGCTCCCTGCATTGTGTTTATTGACGAGCTTGATGCGATTGGCCGTCAACGGGGCGTGGCGATGGGCGCTGTAAACGACGAGCGTGAACAGACACTTAACCAATTGCTGGTGGAGATGGACGGGTTCGAAGCGAACAAGGGGGTGATCCTGCTTGCTGCAACCAACCGGCCTGAAGTTCTGGATCGCGCGCTGTTGCGGCCTGGACGTTTTGACCGACAGGTGATCGTCGATTCACCTGATCTCGATGGCCGCGAGGCGATCCTGAAGGTCCATTCCAAAGGGAAGCCCCTCGATCCCTCTGTAAATCTGCGACGAATTGCACAGGGCACGCCCGGCTTCTCGGGCGCGGATCTGGCCAACACCATGAACGAGGCGGCTCTTCTCGCCGCGCGCCGCAAGTCAACGAGGATCGAGCAGCGTGATTTGGAAGAAGCGATCGAAAAGGTCGTGGCAGGACCCGAGCGTAAGAGTCGCCGCCTGAATGAAGAGGAAAAGCGGCGTGTTGCGTATCATGAGGTGGGTCACGCGCTCGTTGCTGCCTTCAGTGAGCATGCCGACCCCGTGCACAAGATCAGTATCGTTCCTCGCGGCCGCGCCGCGCTCGGTTACACCATGCAACTGCCGGCTGACCAGCAGTTCCTCGCCACCCGGTCTGAACTGCTCGATAAAATCCGTGGTTTGCTCGGAGGCCGCGCCTCTGAAGAAATCGTCTTCGGCGAGGTCAGTACGGGTGCGGAGAACGATCTGGAGCGTGCGACGGGAATGGCGCGACAAATGGTCTGCGTTTACGGAATGAGCGAACGCATCGGGCTTGCGCGGGTCGCCCAGCGGCAAGCCACATATCTCGCCGCTTCGGATGGGCAATTACAGCGCGATTCGAGCGAAATGACCGCGCGTGAAATTGACGAGGAAGTGAAAAAAATTCTCGACCGTTCTTACAACGAAGCCAAGGAGGTGCTAAACGCCGAACGAAATCACCTCGAAACGGTTACGCGAGAATTACTTAAGCGTGAAACTCTCGGTGGCGACGAGTTCTATGACCTGATCGGCAAACCCCGTCCTACGAGCCGCACGGGCGAGGATATTGGGCCTGTCGATACCCAAAATGGTCGTCTGGTGGACCGGACATCACCGTGATTTGGGGAAAACTGGCGCTCGGTTTACGCGGGCACAAAACCTGCTGAAAACGAGTATAAGACTGTCGACGGCTCTAGCAAACCACGTGTTTTTATGGTAACTATTGAGGAGAAAGCACAAATGAGTTGGTCGCAGGCTCAGACCCAAACAGGAGGAAATTTCATGCAGCTTGAAGGCACTGCCAAACGTTTCATCGCCCGATTTTCCCAGCGCCATGTGGCGTCTTTTGTGGGTGCAATTTCAGCTCTTTTCGCTGTCGAGACGCATGCCCAACCGAAAATCACGTTGGCCGATTTTTTCACGAAAACGAATCTTTATTATCGGTCCTACGCTAACAAATACGATCCTTCCGACACGAGCGGCAGCACTGCTTACCAGGTGCCTGCGGGCTTGATTGGCAATGCTGCGCCAGATCAGCTTTGGGATTTTTCAAAGGGGCCCACGAATTTCGTTCTACGCACTGACTACCTTGCGCCGACTGACGTGCCTGAAGCAGCGGATTTTCCGCAAGCGACTCTTGTCGAGCAACTCAAAGTGGAAGCCGATGGTGCCAAGCCGCAAATGCTGTTCGTTAAAAACAGCTCCGGAGTCGGTCGCACGGTGTATGGGTTTTATCTCGATTCGTCCGACACCTCGTTATTCGGTGCACTCGGATTTGCACTTTCCCCGGTTGGAGTGTTTGAGCCGGAAATCGTCGATTTTCCGGACCCGATCACTTACGGATTGGAGTGGAGCAATGCTTTCACTTACAAGCAGGACCTGACCGCTGAAGGAGACCCCACTGCGGAAGATCCCGGCGGTTTTTCTGGAGCTCTGAAATTCGACCAAACCAGCAATTTCAAAGCCGACGCTTATGGCACGGTTATTTTGCCCGATGAACTGGGGGGTGGGTTTGGACAAGCTCTTCGGGTCAACGAAGAGGTGACGATTGATGTTTCCGCCGACTTCGGTGGAGAAGGACAATTCGACCATATCGAAACAGACTACGCGCGAAATTATTACTGGTTCATGCCCGGCTACGGCATGGTGGCGCAGCTCAGTTCCAAGCAGACCACTTCGCCCACGCCGACGAATTTCACCAGCGCGATTGTTTTTCAGCGCATGTTCGAAACGAACAAAAAGATCACCGGCGGCTCGGGCGGTTGCGACCAACCTTCAGCCGTGACGGATGTGCGTATTCGCGTGAGCAACGGAGTGATTCTTTTGACCTGGGGTAAAGCGGACTGTGCGAACCAATATGTTGTTCAATACACAACCACTCCAGGCGATGCTGCTTCGTGGCAGGCGCTCGGAGCGCCGACAGCCAATCTCGTGTGGCAGGGCGAGAACACTCAAAAAGGTCCCGCCCGATTTTACAGGGTGCAATCGATGAAATGATCTTGCGAGGGAGACATTTTGAACTGGCCAGAGGGAGCGCGGACGTTCCTGTCCGCAAGCCTTCCATGAGCTTTCGCAAAATCTCGCGGACAGGAATGTCCGCGCTCCGCGCCTTCACACTGATCGAATTGCTGGTGGTCATCGCTGTCATTGCGATTCTGGCTGGCCTTCTCTTGCCCGCGCTTGCGGCGGCAAAATCCAAAGGGAGAGCCATCGCTTGCATGAACAATGTCCGGCAGTTGGGCCTCGCTTTGAATTTGCACGTGATGGACAACGGCACTTATCCCGTTGCGACCGAGGATCCATCGGTTTCGTTGACCGATTACACGTTTTGGTCCGAACTGTTGAAGCCCTACACCGACGCGACCTGGACGAACAAGCTCTACTCGTGTCCGGATTACAAAGGACCTACGTCCTTCGGAAATGGCAGCGCTCTGCCGATCGGCAGCTACGGATATAACGGCAACGGCGTTAAATGGACCCCAAGCGATCTGGGACTGGGGGGTGCGGTGGTGAAAGTCGCATTGTCGGACCGACTTGGAAAGCTGGACACTTCATGGCTGCGGGTATCCGAAGCGAAGGTGGTAGCACCTTCTGAGATGATTGCGATCGGTGACTCACCGATTACCTGGGTCCCCGCCGGTACTCTCAATAAATATTACGGAGCCAACACCCAAAAAGAGGGCTATGCCGGTTGGAATCTCCTCGATATCAACATTCGGAACTTTCACGCTCGCCCGAACTTTGCCGGGAGCCCCGGGGTGATCAGCGCGACGCTGAAACGCCACAATGGCCATTACAACGTTGCTTTTTGCGACGGACACACTGAGTTCATCAAGCAGGAGAAACTATTCGCGGACTCAGATGCTTCTTTGCGCAGGTGGAATAACGACAACGAACCCCACGGTAATCTACTTTCACCTCATTGAAAGCCGCCTGCGGCAGCGCGGCACCCAGGCATGTGTGGAACGCAAAATGTTTCGCGAAATTTTCTTGAGCGGTTCGCAAGCGGTTGTTTAATTGGGTCAACATGCCTGGCCTATTTTTTGAGCCGCTTGATCGACGGCGCTTTCTGGCAGCTACTGCTTTTGGCGCGACGGCAGTCACTATCACCGGATGCCATGCCGCACCGAAACGGACCGGAAACGACAACCTTCATGTCGCACTCATCTCCGACACGCACGTGCCGGCGGATAAGAGTAATGCATATCGCGGCTTCAAACCGTGGGAGAATCTCCAGAAGATCGTCCCGGAAATCGCTGGTGTGCGTCCGCAAGCTGTCATTCACAACGGAGACATTGCGCGCCAGGAAGGACTCCCCGGCGATTACCAGGAAGTTCGCTCTCTGCTCGAGCCCATCGCCTCCTTTGCCCCTATCTATATGGGATTGGGAAACCACGATGATCGCGCCAACTTCACCAAGGCTTTTACCACCATGCAGCCCTTGCGCGCGAACATCGCCGACAAGCACGTGCTGGTTCTGGACGAAGGATTCATGCGCGTCATTCTCCTGGATTCGCTTCTCTACACGAACAAGACCGCTGGACTGCTTGGCAAAAAACAGCGGGCGTGGCTGAGTGAATTTCTCGCAACCAATTCCGATAAGCCGATCGTCCTTTTCGTCCATCACACCCTGGGCGATGAAGATGGCGAACTCATGGACGCCCGCCGTCTTTTCGAAATCGTCGAGCCGCACAAGCAGGTGAAAGCGATTTTCTACGGCCATTCACACGTCTGGGAATTCAAACACCATGACCGCGTGCACCTCATCAACCTCCCCGCCGTCGGTTATAACTTTAAGGACGCCGATCCGATCGGCTGGGTTGATGCTCGCTTCGATGCAAATGGGGTCAGCCTCACACTTCGTGTCCTCGCCGGAAAACACGAGGATGACAAGCGCGTGCGACGCCTGGATTGGGTGTAACAGATGAAGGGCCAATCGTGTAGCGCCGTCTGTGAAGGCGGCGGTGACTCTTCTGGTATAGTAACCTACCCGCCGCTTCACAGCGGCTGCTACCTTGCATGTCCGCCTTGGCGTGAGGAATTTCTGTCCGGCCCGGCAAAATCCCCTCTCTCAAATGCAGTTGTCACCCCTGGGCCGTTTTGATTATCTCTCCCGCTCGAATGTCGTGGAGAGTCCTGATCACCGCGCGCGTTTTCAAAACGCTCGGTAAACCCGCGCTGGAGCTGCTGGCCAAGAGCGGTTGTGAAGTTATTATGCCCGAGAAATTCGGGCCCTTGAAAGTCGAAGATTTGCTGCCACTGATCGACGGGTTCGACGCGACCTTGTGCAGCCCAGATCAATACAACGCTCTCGCACTCCAATCGGCCGGGACAAAACGCCTCAAGGTCATTTCGCGGTGGGGCGTGGGCTTCGACAGTATCGACATCGCCGAAGCCACACGCCAGGGGGTAGTCGTCGCCTATACGCCGGGCCTGCTCAACGAAACGGTCGCAGATTGGACCTGGGCTCTGTTGCTCGCTATCGCGCGACGGGTTCCACAAGGGCACATTTCTGTCTCCAAAGGCGAGTGGACAAACTACTGGGGCCACAATGTTCACGGAAAAACACTTGGGCTGATCGGCTGCGGACGAATCGGCCAGGCCGTCGCCAAACGCGCGGCCGGATTTGACATGCGGGTGATCGGCTACGACATCGCTCCTTGCAAAGAGCCGACGAATATTCAATTCGTCAGCCTAGATGAACTACTCGCGCAGAGCGATTTCGTTTCGCTTCACGCAGCCATGACTCCGGAAAATCGCGGCCTGATCGGCGAGACTCAGTTACGCAAAATGAAACCAGATGCGTACCTGGTGAACACCGCGCGCGGGCCACTCATTGACGAAGCGGCACTCGCCCGCGCGCTTAAAGAGGGATGGATCGCCGGCGCCGCACTCGACGTTTTTTGCATTGAGCCGCTTCCGAAGGACAATCCGCTCCGCGAAGCGCCTAATCTCGTCCTCGCCCCGCACCAGGCGTCGTTCGCTCGGGAAACCGGTGAGCGGGTCAGTTACGCCGCTGCGGAAGCCATCGTCGATCTCATGCAAGGGCGAAAGGCCAAGTGGGTGGTGGATCCCAACGTTTATTCCTCGCCGAACTTGCGGGTGAAACTTACAAGTTGAGTCATGCGCACGAATTACGTCCGTCACAAACTCCAGCGTGGGGAACCGAGCGTTGGCACCTGGCTCACCCTCCCAAGTGTCATCAGCGCGGGCATGATGGCGCGCACCGGTTTTGATTGGCTCACGGTGGAGCTGGAGCATGCTTCCACCAGCTTCGAAACAGCCGCGGCCTGCTTCGCGATCATCGCCGCCAGCGGCAAGGTTCCGTTAGTGCGTGTCCCCGTTAACTCCGTCGAGAATATCAAACGCGTTCTGGACACTGGCGCTTACGGCGTCATCGTCCCCATGGTGAACACCCGCGCCGAGGCGGAAGCGGTTGTGGCGGCCGCGCGTTACGCTCCGATCGGCAAGCGATCCATCGGCGGTCAACTACCGGCGGCGAATTTTGAAACCGATTCGGCCACCTACTACAAAAACGCCAATCAGGAAATCTTCGTCGTGGTCATGCTCGAAACCCGCGAAGCTCTGGCCAATGCCGACGAAATCCTGAGCGTTCCCGGCATCGACGCTTTTTTTATCGGCCCGAACGACCTTCACAATTCTCTCGGCCAACCGCCTGCGTTCGAGAGCGATCATCCTGAATTCGTGCAGGGTCTCGAAAAGCTTTTGCTTCTGAGCAAGAAGCACAAAGTCCCCTCCGGGATTCACGTCCAGGACGCCGCTGCGGCTCGCCGTCGCATCGCTCAAGGATTTCAGTTCATAGCGGTGACCAGCGAAGCCGGTATGATGCTCGCCAAAGCCGGCGAAATCTCTAAAGAGCTCGGCCTCGGCGGCAAAGTCGTCGCGAAGTACTAAGCTGCGAGGGGCATCGGACACTCGATGAAGCCCTTTGGAGGCTGAACGCTCTTCGTGTAAGCTGGCGCGATGGAAAAAAGCTTTCCAGAGGCTACGCTTGTTTTAGTGGGCCACGGTTCAACGCTGAATGCTGAATCAGCGGAGCCGACTTATCAGCACGCAGAAGCGTTGCGGAGGCGCGGACTTTTTGCGGAGGTTCTCGAGGCTTTCTGGAAGCAGGAGCCGGGAATCGCGGGAGTCCTTCGAGGCGCATTTACACCGAAGGTTTTTGTTGTGCCTCTCTTTATCAGCGAAGGGTACTTCACAGAGGAGGTCATTCCGCGGGAGCTCGGCTTCGCACCCGGACAAAAGGTGTTACGCAGAAGGATTCAGGATGCAGAACAGACGGTCCACTACTGCGGGCCGATCGGGACGCACGACAGCATGACAGATGTGCTGGTGGCCCGAGCGAAAAACATTATCGAGAAGCATCCCTTCCCTCGAGCGCCGAAACCAAAAGAAACTGCGCTGTTCATCGCCGGTCATGGCACCGGCAACAGTGAAAATTCACGGAAGGCGATTGAGCGGCAGGTCGATCTGATCCGGCAGCGGAACGAATACGCCGAGGTTCATTCGGTCTTTATGGAGGAACAGCCGCGGATCGGCGAATGCTATGAGATATCAAAAGCTCGAAACCTGGTCATGGTGCCGTTCTTCATTAGCGACGGCTTGCATTCGTTCGAAGATATTCCGGTAATGCTGGGTGAACCGGAAAGAATCGTGCAGAAACGTTTCAAAGAAGGCCAGCCGACCTGGCGAAATCCCACGGAGAAAAAAGGCAAATTAGTCTGGTACACTCCCAGCATCGGAAACGAACCGCACATTCCGGAGGTGATTTTGCAGCGTGTGCAGGAAGCTGAGAAAGCTTCAGCCCCTGAATTTCCCCTTGAACCACGAATGAACACTAATAGACACGAATGAGAATCAGGCGAGTCCGACGAGATTAGAGCAGTTAAACAAATACTGTAGCCATTCGGCACGGTCCTTTTTCGCTTCTGGCTTCGTTTCGGCTCAGTTACAGGCGGCTGCGGGCATGCTCCTTCGCCCAAGCCTCGCCAGAACCAAAAAGTCCTCGTTCCGAACGGCCACATTATTTATTTAAATGCTCTAGTGTTTATTCGTGTCCATTGGTGGTTTACCTCTGAGTAATTAGGTTCAACGCAGAGCCTTGAGTTCGCCCCCTGATCTCACTTCGATCTCCTTCGCGTTCTGCGGAACATCGTAACTCGCCCAATCCGCTCCCGGCCAGCGCACCTGCAGTTTCGCGCCTCCTTTTGGCCGTTGAACCACTTTCGCGTTGCTCTCCTGCGACCAATAACCGCTGCCAATTTGCACTTCATGCAGGGGACCTGCCGCAAAACGCCACAGAGTGCCGCCGGCGAGAACATTGTTTTCCGACCCGCGAAATCGAATGGTCAGACCGGGCGGGGCGATTTGATTCCGAAAGAGTTTCGTTTCGTTGTTGTTCTGTGTGACAACGAGATCGATCCTTCCATCGCCATCCCAATCCGCGCTCACGCTCGCACGCTGATCACCGAAAATTTGGATGCCCGATTGTTCCGAGGGAAGCGCGCGAAAAGTTCCGTTCGTCAGCCCCTTGAAAAGAACACCGCGACCTGCATCGAGCGGGCTATCGAATTCGCGAACAGCCGAGAAATTCTGCGCGAGAAATAGGTCATCCATGCCATCTCCATCAAAGTCCGCAACGTTGATGCCGAACACCGGCCCGAGCTGAGCTTCGCGCGGAAGTTCCACTCGTTCAAAGTGATCTCCGCGATTCAGGAAAACGGAGCTGGCCAGAACGGAAGCCGAGAGGTGATTCACAACCGTTTTGCCCTTGAAGAGATCTTCAACAGATGCTTCCGCAAATCCAGCGTGCGTCGGGAACCGATCGTTCACCCACGGCCAAAACGACGAGAGCATCCGTTTATCGCGCCACGGAACCGTTTTCTTAGAGGAGGCTTCAAAATAGGCTTCGACCATGTCGATTCGACCGCCTGCTTCAAAAGCGCCGTAGTACAGGTCCACTTGTGGACTGGGCGCGCGGACGTACATGTTGTTTAACCCCCAGTTCCCGGCGATCAGATCGAGGCGCCCATCGCCGTCCACATCCGCCACGGTCAGGCTTTGCCACAAACCAGTTATTTTATCCATGCGCCAGGTCGATGTGGTTTCGCGCAATTGACCCTCGCTCATGTGGAAAACACGAATGGGTCCCCATTCGCACGCGAGTAGCAATTCATCGCGTCCATCTGCGTCGAGGTCCGCCCACATCGCCGCGTTGACCAAACCAACTTTGTTCAGCGGCGCATCGCTAAGCGTGTCGCGGACCCAGCTTCCATTTAAACGGCGATACAAAAACGATGTCGCCGGTAAAGGGTATGAGCGCGGCACAAACCGCGCTCCCTGAAAAAGATAGACCTGCCCTTGCACCTGCGAGATGGCGATTGGACCGCTGCCCGTAGTGCCCGGAAAATTTGTTCGGGAACGAACTGCGCCGGACTGATCAAGCGTCACGCTTTCGAGCGAAACGCCCGTGTTACGTTCATAATTGTCTACCGAAATGAGCAACTCCGTTTCCCCTTTTTCATTTCGCCAGGCGAGCATTCCGCCCGTCTCGTTTTTCGTGAATGGCGATGCGTGCGGGGCGAACTTTCCAGCGGCGTTCATAAAAAGAGCGACGCTTCCATTTAAGCCGGCTCCGACGAGGAGGTCGTCCCGGCCATCTCCGGCGATGTCAGCACAGATCAGGGCGGGACCCGCCTGGCTCAGTTTCCGCGAGAGAGAAGGCTGGATCGCCAAATCGTCGAAATTCTCCTCTCGATGTTTGTGACTTAGGAGACTTGAAGCATCCAAGAACAGAGGTGGGGTAAGAGAAGCATTTCCGGGCTGTGCTATTCGTGAATCCTCTTCGCTTACTTCAAGAACGCAGTTCGCCGGGACATTCTCGACAGTGGTGATTTTTCCGCTGCGCCATATAACGTTCACCTTGAGCAGGGCGTTGGGACGTCCGCACGCAAAGACCCGCATTGCGTCATCGCCGGAGACGTACCGGCCCCCACAGATCATTTCCTGCGATTGCTTCACCGGCCCGCCCTCCACCGTAATTTTGGCGCCGATTCCCGCGGTGTTTGGGGCAAGGCCTTTCAAGCGAACGGCGAGGCGCTCCGGGCTCGCTTCATTCCGGTAAACGAGCCCTTCGCCATTGTAGACACTGACCACCACGTCCAAATCGCCGTCGTTATCGAGATCAGCAAAGGCCATTCCCTGCGAAATATCCGTGGCATTGAATCCCCAGGCATGGCCGACCTCTTCGAACTTCAGGTCATGCAGATTGTGAAAAGCGACGTTCGGAGTTTTGAGTTGGGGATAGAGGAGCTGCGCGCGGCGCGACTGTTCGACCGGCAGCTGGCCAAGGGCGCGAATTTTTTCCTGCGAGTCCATGTCGTCGGCGTTCTGGTCGAATCCGTTCGTGACCAGGATGTCCTCCCACCCGTCGAGATCCACATCCATGAAAAGGCCTGACCAGCTCCAGTCGGAGCCCGCGACGCCGGAGTAGTAAGCTATTTCTTCGAAATCAAGCCCGTCGCGGTGATGCAAAAGTGTGTTGCGCCGAAGTTGAAATTGATTATCCAGGTCACCCGGGAGAAAAGGCAACTGCGGCATGCTGCCACGCTGCGTAATGAAATAGCGCCGCGCACGCGCGAGCATATCGACCACGAAAAGGTCGTCTTTGCCGTCGCGATCTATATCGGCCACGTCGACTCCCATTGAGAAATGGCTGGTACTCCGCCAAAACCGATGGGCCAGTTCGCGGAAGTGCCCCCGGCCATCGTTGATCCAGAAACGGTCCGGTGTAAAAGCATCGTTGCAGACGTAAATATCGGGCGCGCCGTCGCCGTTCAAATCGCGCATGATCACCGAGAGTCCCTGGTCCCACGGGACTTCCGCTTCGGTCAGTGGTTTTCCATCGGCATTAAGAAAAGTACCGTCTGTCCATGAAACCGGACGAAAATTCCCGCGGCCATCATTGAGATAAAGCGCATCGGGCTCGCCGAGCTCCCACATCATGCCGTCGATAATCTTGATCCGCTGGGCATAGCGTCCACGCACGACCGGTTTGCCATCCTGATAGGTGAGATTCAGCGCTCCGCCGCTGCGCAGGATTGAGGTCACTCCGTAATCCGCGACGTAAAGATCGAGCGTGCCATTCCCATCGATGTCCGCGAGGGCCATCGACGTGGCGCCGTATCGCGAAGTAAAACCCGCGGTCGCAATGGTGTTTGTGAACTTGCCGTTTCCGAGGTTGATGAAGCACGCATGGGGTCCGCCCATGGAGGTAACCAGCAGGTCGAGCTTTCCATCGCCATTCACATCGGCGAAGACCGCTCCGGTCGAAGTTTGCTTCGGACAAGCTACGCCCGCCTGGTCGGTGACATTCGTGAAGCGCCAGTCGCCCAGGTTCTTGAAGAGCGCGTTTGTGCCCGAGAGATCGCAAAAGTAAATGTCGCACAAACCGTCACCATCATAGTCTCCGAGTGCGAGGCCGGAACCATTCATCAGATTCGCGTTCGCCAGTTTGCGCGCGACACTCAAAGAGTTCGTGAAATTGATGCCGGTGTCGCGTGAAATCAGCCGCGTGAAACCGGGCGGGTGATCGACCCTGGGAGCGAGTTTGGCCAGGCGATGAGGGCCAAAGGCGGTCCAGGAGAGAGATTGAGCTGAAGCGGTGATTACCGAAGCAAGCACACTTGCGGACAGGAATGTCCGCGCTCCCATAAAGCGGTGTCGCTGCTGCGTTCTGCCACCGCTCTCCATGATGTTATTGCGTCGCGCTCAGATCTGCGCAGACCAATTCTTTGTCGTTGCGCGCGTAAACGCTCCGGTTGGCGAAAGCCGGATGCGACCAGACAACGTCCCGGCCCGGAGCGGGATTGGTCGGGTCGAGCAAATGCGTCCGGCTGACCTCGCTGTAACCTTCCGGAGAAAGCTTCGCGATGATGAGATCGCCCTTTTCATTCTCAATGAAGTAACGCTCGCCGTTCTTCACGAGGAAGGCGTTCGCCCAACGTTGCGGTTTGTTGTCAGGTGTGGTGGCCGCCAGAGTTTCCCAGACTCGCGCTCCCGTTTTTGCATCCAAGCAGCGTAACTGGCCGTAAGAGCAGGTTCCGTATATATGATCGTGATCGATCACGGGCGTGCTGATGATGCTGTTCAGATGCTCTGTATCCTTTTCGCTGGCTTTCTTCGTTTGCCAGACCAAAGCCGCGGAATTCGCGCCCACCTTGTAAAGGCGAGATCCATTGTAAAACGCGGTTAAATATAGGAAATCCTTGCGCCAAAGACGCGGGCTCGCGACCGAGAGACCATTCTGCACATTGAAAGGCTCGCTCCAGTAAACTTCACCCGTTTCCGGGTTCAACGAGTTAACGGATTCGGGATGCCAGATGATGAGCTGCCGTTTGCCGGCGATTTCCAGAATCGTTGGAGGAGAATAACCAGGTTCCTTTGAGGAGAGCGCGCGCCAGAGTTCTTTGCCGGTATTCTTGTCGAACGCCACTGCGGTCGTCCCTTTCCCGCCCACCAGGCAAATCAGCTTATTCCCATCCACCAGCGGATGCGCCGAAAATCCCCAGAGCGGAGTCGGGATGCTGTAGGCTTCGTTAAAGTCCAGCGACCAAATCTCCTTGCCGCTCAGCGCGTCGAAGCAAAAGAGATTTCCCTCGGCTCCCAGCGTGTAAACTCGCCCACCATCCACCAGCGGAGTGGCGCGCGGTCCGGACGCGTAACTGATCGAGTAAGGGCAATCGAATTCGTGCTGCCAAAGGATTTTGCCATTCGCCTCATCAAAACAGAGCACTCGTTCGGTTCCGTCAATCTTGCCGCGATCAAAAGGATTCGCTTGACCGGCAGCACCCTGCTTCAGGAGGCGATCGGTGAGATATACCCGCCCCTGCGCAATCGATGGGCCGCTAAATCCAGCTCCCACAGCAACGCGCCAACGAATCTTCGGACCGTCCGCCGGAAATTTCTCCAGAATCCCAGTTTCGCGCCAAACTCCGTCCCGCTTCGGCCCGAGCCACTGCGGCCAATCATCGGCACGACAGACTCCAGCAGCGACTACAAGCGTGAGAAAAATTCGGCTGATAAACATGGCGGCACAATGGCAGAACAGCATGCCAGCGACAAGGAAGCAGCGAGGATGATACTCGCAGGGATCTCTACTACTTCGAGGATACGCATCGTCTCGTCCACCCGATCAGCCTCGCCAGGTGATCACGTAGTTCTGCGAACAATCGGAATTGACGAAACAATGTTATGTTTTAAACCTTCGTGCGCTTTGCGCGGACTGGCCCGGACCCGGGTCATATCGCGGCGTTGCGGTATGCCTATTCAATTACGGGAAGCTGCGAAATCGAAATACGATGTTTTGGCACTCGGCGAGTGCATGGTGCGGCTTTCGCCACCGGGACATGGACGAATCGAGTTCGCGAAAACGCTGGAGGTAGACGTTGGCGGCGGCGAATTTAATGTGGCGTACGCCTGCGCCCGGCTGGGTTTGCGCACGGGATTCGCGAGTAAATTGCCCGATAACTACGTCGCCCGAATCATTTTGAACCACGCGCGCGCGGTGGGGATGTGCGTGGGGAATGTCGTCATGGAGAAGTACGATGGGGTGGGACGGAAAAGCCGTGTGGGCTTGAACTTTACGGAAGTCGGAACCGGTGTGCGGCCGAGCGTGACGATGTACGACCGGGGGCATTCTTCCGTCAGCCAGATGACACCCGGAGACGTGGATTGGAAAGGTCTGTTCAACGAGCAGGGTGTTCGCTGGTTGCATACGGGAGGGATTTTCACGGCGCTCTCGGAATCTGCCGCGCAAACCGTGCAGGCCGCATTGGAGGCGGCGAACGAGGCGGGGACGGTCACGAGCTATGACTTGAATTTCCGGAGCAAACTTTGGAGCAGCGAGAAGGCGATCGCGGCGACGAAGAAGATTATCAGCCACGTTCAGGTATTGATCGGGAACGAAGAGGATTTTCAAAAGGTGCTCGGATTCGAAGTCGAGGGAACCGATCCGAATCTGCGCGAGTTACCAGTGGAAGCCTACAAGCGCATGGTGGAAAAAGTGGTGAAGACGTATCCCCATATTAAAGCGGTCTGCACGACCTTGCGGGAGGTAAAGAGCGGGCTGGTGAATAACTGGGGCGGGATTCTTTGGGGTGAAGGGAAGTTCTACGAAGCGCGCCAGTTCAAGGATCTGGAGATCGAGGATCGCGTGGGCGGCGGAGACGGCTTTTCGAGTGGAATTGCTTACGGTTTTCTCACGGGAATGAATCCACAAGAAGTTGTGAATTTCGGAGCTGCGCACGGCGCACTGCTTCAGACGACGCGCGGCGATACATCGCAAGTCACTCTCGATGAAGTGATGCACGTGATGAAAGGCGGCAGCGCGAGGATTCAGCGGTGAGCGGCTATTTCGTCTGCCGAACGCAATAGAGCCGGGTCAGCGTCCGAATCAAAAGTCGATCGCCGGAAATAGCGGGGGTCGCCATGCACATCTCGTCGAGCGAATTTTTGTGCAGGAGCTTGTATTCGTATCCCGATTGAAAGACGTAGGTATCGCCATCTTCGCTCAGTGCGAAAATTTTCCCATTGGCCGCCCAGGGTGACGCTGTAAAGGCGGTGTTCGTCTCGCGAATGCGTTGTTTCTCGTAGATTTGGCGACCTGTTTGCGCGTCGTGGCAACTCAGGAAACCGAAATCGAACAGGACGTAGAGATTATCGCGGTAAAGCAACGGAGATGGATTGTAGGGCGCGGCGATCGGCTGCTGCCAGGCAATGAATTCGTTGGAAGTCTCGCCGGATTGCAGTGAGATGTCGCCGCTCGCGCCGGGTTTGAAGGCGAAGATGGGTCGGACTTTATCGCCCACGTAACCGGAGCAAACGTAAAGCAGCCCGAATTTGGAGAACGGGGTGGGAATGGCAATCGACGACATGCCGCCGCATTCCCAAAGTGGTTTTCCATCCAGGTCATACGAACGAATGCGCTTCGTGCCGGGCGTGATCAGCTCGGTCCGCTGGGCGTTCTGCCAAACATATGGCGTAGCCCAATTGCTTTTCTCATCACGGTCCACGCGCCACAATTCACGACCGGTTTTCGCGTCGAGCGCGAGCGCGTAAGAATGCTCGTCGTTGTCGTTTACGACAAATAAGCGGCCGTCGTGCAAGACCGGAGAAGCCGCTGAACCCCAACCGTAGCGTGTCTTCAGCGCGGGTGAGTTCGTGGACCAGACACGCTTACCCTGCATGTCGTAAGCAAAAATTCCGACTCCCGCGAAGTCGACATAAACGCGTTCGCCATCCGTGACAGGGGTCGAAGAGGCGTAGGTGTTCTTGATGTGGAGAGTGGTTGGCGCAAGCCCTCGATGTGTCTCGCTCCGCCAGAGTTCGGAGCCCGAGTCAAGATCGTAGCATAGAATCAACCAGCTATGATCACCCCTGGGTATATCTTTCTGTTCTCCGCCAAAATAAAGACCCTTCTTTGCCGGTTCCACCTCACCGGGACTCACCACCGTCGTGAGAAACACCCGCTGGCCCCAGATAATTGGCGAGGACCACCCGCGTCCCGGCACGTCCATCCGCCAGGCAATGTTTTCATTCGTGCTCCAATGCTCTGCGAGACCTGGATTGTCTGCCACGCCAATAGCACCAGGCCCGCGAAACTGAGGCCAGTTTGTGACCGTGGCTGCGAAACTCGTCGCCAGCCCAGATAAAAGGAGTAGAACGAAGCAGAAAAGAGTTCGCATGGGATGAGGTTGTGGCTGCCACTCTCGTTCGGTAAAGCGCGAACTTCGAGCGCCCCTGCCTTTGGAACTATCCCACGAACTTCTTCGCGAGGACCGTGGCGTTGTGGCCGCCGAAGCCGAAGGAGTTATTCAGGATCGCGTTGACCGCCATTTCACGCGCTTTGTGCGGCGCGTAATCGAGGTCGCACTCGGGGTCGGGATTGTCCAGATTAATCGTGGGTGGGACGATGCCGGTCTGAATCGCCTTGCCGCAGATGATCGTTTCGACACCGCCAGCGGCGCCAAGCATGTGGCCGAGCGCGCCTTTGGTGGAGCTGACGACGAGCTCGCGTGCGTGATCGCCAAAGACCGATTTGACAGCTTGGGTTTCCGCAATGTCGCCTTGTGGAGTCGAGGTGCCGTGGGCGTTGATATAAGAGATTTCGTGCGGTTGGAGCCCTGCGGCTTTAAGCGCCATCTTCATGCAACGCGCTGCACCTTCACCTTCCGGGGCGGGAGCGGTCATGTGGTTGGCGTCGGCGGTGTTTCCGTAGCCGGCGATCTCACAGTAAATTTTTGCACCGCGGGCTTTGGCGTGTTCGAGTTCTTCGAGAACGACGACCCCTGCGCCTTCACCCATGACGAACCCATCACGGCCCACGTCGAAGGGGCGCGAAGACTTTTTTGGCTCGTCGTTGCGAGTACTCATGGCGCGCATTGCGCAGAAGCCACTGATGCCGAGGGGAACGATGGTCGCTTCCGCGCCGCCGGCGAACATCACGTCCGCCGCGCCCATTTTGATGGTGCGCCAGGCCTCGCCGATCGCGTGTGTTGAAGTGGCGCAAGCGGAGCAAGTGGCAACGTTCGGGCCGCGCAATTTGTAATACATCGAGAACATGCCGGAAGCCATGTTCAGGATGAGCATCGGAATCATGAATGGCGAAACGCGGCCCGGCCCTTTGTTCAGCAAAACCTTGTGCTGCTCTTCGGTCGTCGAGAGGCCGCCAATGCCTGAGCCGATAAAAACGCCGATTTCGTCGCGATTTTCTTTTTCCAGGTCCAAACCGGAATCGCGTAAAGCCTGCCATCCGGCGTGCACGCCGAATTGCACGAAGCGATCGGTGCGGCGCAGTTCTTTGGGAGTTGGGAACGCGGGAGCGGGATCAAAATTCTTAACTTCAGCGGCAATCTGGCAATCGTAGCCGGTAGCGTCGAAGGCAGTGATTTTGTCGATGCCGCATTCGCCTGCGACTAGATTGCGCCACATCGTCTCGACATCCTGCCCGAGCGACGTCACCACTCCGGCGCCGGTCATCACCACTCTGCGTTCTGTCCAATGCGGCATAAAAAAAGGGCAGCTAAGCTTTGCGAGCGCGGCTGCCCTGGCGAAAAGGGTAAATTACTTCTGCTGGCTGTCCTCGATATATTTGATTACGTCGCTGACGCTTTGCAGTTTCTCTGCTTCTTCGTCGGGAATCTCCTGGCCGAATTCTTCTTCGAGCGCCATCACCAGTTCGACAGTGTCCAGCGAATCTGCCCCGAGGTCCTCGATGAACTTCGCATCAGGAGTGACTTGGTCGGGGTTCACGCCGAGCTGTTCGACGATAATGTCCTTTACCTTTTGCTCTACCGATTTCTCCGCCATTGTGTTCTCCGTTTCGTTGTTGCGTTGTGTCTAAGCGACGCCTCCCGACGCGTCAAGTCCCGATTCAGCCGGAATTTTTCAACTGAATTTGCGCGGGCGAAAAGGCTGCGCTTTGTGCAAGAGCCTGAAAAAATCCCGCGGCTTTGGCCAGCGTTTCTTCGTACTCCGCTGCGGGCGAAGAATCCGAGACAATGCCGGCGCCGACATGGAAGTAAGCTGCACCGTCCAGGCAAATGGCAGTGCGAATGATGATACTCAGTTGCGTCTCGCGATTGAAACCGAGATAACCGAGGGCACCGGTGTACGGACCGCGCGCGACGCTCTCGAGTTCATCGATAATCTCCATCGCGCGAATTTTTGGCGCGCCGCTGATGCTGCCGCCCGGGAAACAGGAACTGAATGCCTTGAAGTGCGTGACGTCAGAGCGCAGCCGACCTTCGATCGTTGAAACAAGATGTTGCACTTGCGCATAGCGTTCGAGCCGGAACAAATCCGGAACCTGAATCGAACCGAATTCGCAGACACGGCCGAGATCGTTGCGCAACAGATCGGTGATCATGAGAAGCTCGGAGAGTTCTTTCGGGCTGGTCTGCAACTCGTAGCTGAGTTGCGCGTCACGGTCGGCGTCCGCGCTGCGCGCACGGGTGCCTTTGATGGGACGGGTTTGGATATGCGCTCCGCTCATGCGTAGAAACATTTCGGGCGAACTGGAGCAGAGTTCGAAATCACCGCAGTGCAGATAGGCGGCGTATGGGGCAGGGGAGACTTCGGACAATCCTGAAAACAATTCCCAACCGCCACTAGGCCAATCCGTGGAGAGGCGATGAGAGAGATTCACTTGATAGATATGTCCCAGACGGATGTATTCCTGAGCGGTGCGCACCCTCTCAACAAAGTTCTCTTTCGAACAGGTGCTCGTGATCGGCGAGGAAGATGGACGCTGCCTCACTTGGGGGTTCGCTGAGCGTTCCAGTTCGGGATTTGGAACGGCGAGCTTTCCTTTCCAAAAATCGACCTCCTGCTGCGCTCTCGTTGGATTTCTTGACCCATCCTCGGCGGCGCCCGTCGCTATAATCCAAACTTTCTTAAGCCAGTGATCGAAAGCGACGAGCGAACTGAAGAAGCCGACCCAGGAATCAGGCAGCTCCAGGTCATTGGGTGCGGTGCGCTTGAGTTTTGGTTCGACGAAGTTCTTCAGGTCGTAACCCCAGAAGCCGAAACAGCCGCCGAGTGGAAACGGCAGATCGATTTCGTCGAGCAGTTCATATGCCGCCATGAGTTCATCGAGGATATGCCAGGGGTTGCCGTAGCGTTCGCTGACCCCGGAAGCCGAGTTGAGAACGACGCGCGAACCGAAGGAGCGAAAAGTAAGGAACGGCCGGGCGGCTACGAAGGAATAACGTCCGCGGGACGCGTCGATCAAAGCGCTGCGCAAAAGAACCACACCGGGTTTCGGCCGCAGTTGCTCGACCAGAGCCTCTGGAGTGAGAGCGGTGCTGAACTCTTCAATGACCGGGCGCATCGAGTCACACGCAGATCTTGCTCAGGACTGGTTTCAGGCGATCCGCGTCCTTTACCGGAGTGACCAGAGCCAGGTTCAAACGTTCAGGCAGGAAGAAGTCACGCGCCACCGAACGGATATCACTCGGGGTCACTTCTGCAATGCGCTCTTTGAGTTCTTCGGGTGAGATGATTTTGCCATAGCCGAGATATTGCTCCCCGAGCCAGGTCATCTGGTTTTCGGTGTTCTCCAAATTAATATCGAGTTGACCAAAAACGTAATCACGAGCGCGGCGTAGTTCCGCGCGGGAGGCGAGGCGTTCGGCGAGTTGAGCCAATTCGCCGATGATGAGCTTGAGCGATTTCTCGATTTTATCCGTCTCGACGCCGGCGGAAACGGTCAGAGTGCCGACGTCATCGAAAAAGCTGAGGGAACTGCAAATGGAATAAGCGAGGCCATTGTCTTCGCGCAGGACCTGGAACAGGCGCGAACTCATATTCTCGCCAAGAATGACGTTGAGCAGGCGGAGAGCGAAACGGCGATCGTCGTGACGCGAGCAGGTGCGAACGCCCAGGGCGAGTTGAGTCTGCTCAACTTTTTTGGAGTAGACATGCACGCGAGGGGCATCCTGCCCGGCGGTCACCGGTTGGAAGGTGCGTCGATTCGCTTTGGGAAAACGGCGCGCAAACTTCGAGACGAGAGCGACCGCCTCCTTGTGGTCGATGTTCCCGGCGAGCGTCACAAGCGTATTTCTGGCGACATAATTCTCGCGTTTGTACGAAAGCAGTTCGTCACGACGAAGGCGATCCAGAGTTTCCTCGGTACCTGTGAGAGGACGGCCGAGCGGATGGTCGGGCCAAAGCGTTTCGTTCAGCAGTTCCTGAACGTGGTGATGCGGTTGATCGAGATACATCGCCAACTCCTCCTTGATCACGTTCCTTTCCTTTTCGATTTCGACCGGATCGAAGGTTGAATTCAGAAACATGTCCGCGAGCACATCCCAAACTTGCTCCACCCGCTCGTGGCCGGCTTTCGCGTAGAAGCAGGTGTTCTCCTCCGTTGTGAAGGCATTGAGATAACCACCCACTCCTTCGACATCCTGGGAAATCTCGCGAGCATTGCGGCGCGGGGTGCCTTTGAAAAGCATATGCTCGATGAAGTGGGAAACGCCGCAAACCTCGGCCGGTTCGAAGCGCCCGCCGACCCCGACCCAAATGCCGAGGCTGACGCTGGCCATGTGCGGGGTTTCCGCCGTGGCCACTGTGATTCCATTTTCGAGCGTTGAAACGCGGGTTTTCATTCGAATGCTTTGGGCACTGACTCAGGCGCCCCGACCCGGCGAAGATAGTCCAGGATAATGTTGACCGCTTCCTGCGGATCGTCGGTGAGTGAGAAAAGTTCCATGTCTCCTGCGCTGATCAAGCTGCCCTTTTCGAGGGTTGATTTAATCCATTTCAGCAGTCCTGACCAGTAGGCGCGGCCGAAAAGAATCAACGGAAAGCGAGAAATGCGGCGAGTCTGCACCAAAGTGGCGACTTCGAAAAACTCATCGAGAGTGCCGTAGCCGCCCGGCATGAAAACGAAACCGGCGCTGTACTTAACGAAACAAACTTTGCGCGCGAAGAAATAGCGAAAGTCGACGGGAATGTTCGCGAATGAATTCGGTTTTTGTTCATGGGGTAACTGAATGTTCAGGCCCACGGACTTGCCTTTACTTTCCGCCGCGCCCCGATTCGCCGCCTCCATGACGCCCGGGCCGCCTCCGGTGATGACGGCCAGGCCGTTGGCCGCGAGCAGTCGTCCGAGTTCAACCGACGCCTGATATGCTGGATCGGTGGGAGGAGTGCGCGCGGAGCCGAAAATTGTCACCGCGGTGCCGACCTGGGACATCGTCTCGAAGGAGTCGACGAATTCCGCCATGATACGAAAAATGCGCCAGGGATCCTCGCGGACAAATCCGAGCTCATGGTGTTTCATGTGCGGCGAGAGTAGCAGGGGAAGGTCGGGTGACAAGGACACTCACCTGGCCAAGGACCACCGTGCTCAGTTCCAAACCTCCACCCCGCCATCATGATACCGAAAGTGAGAGACGGGCGCTGATCCGAAGCTCGCAGAGCGGTTCGGCGAAGCTATCTCGAATGAGAGTTTGCCGGTGCCGTCTGTCCGGGTGACGGTGCCGGTGAGGACACAGGCCCGAAGCACATATTCGGCAGGCGAGGTGCCACTGATTTCGCGCTCCTCACCATCCAGGTTTAGCCGGGCGACAAAGGACTGGCCTGGATCGCCTGTGGTTCGAAAAGTGAACTCCTCGACGCGGTTGGTGCGCTTCACACGGGCGTCGCCCGAAGTATGGGTGCAAGCGGCGAGAAGAACTGAAGCAAAGGCAAGGGTTAAGAGCTGTTTCATGGCACGGATTCTGAACAGCAGCAAGACGTGCTGTAAAGTTTTGCGTTTTCGTTGCGGAAGAGAGTAGGAGTAAGATTAAGAGTAGGAGTAGGAAATGACACCGCGTTTGTACGGCACGCCTCGCGGGTAAAGTATGGAAATCAAAAGCTTGAAGACCATTCGTTTCACCAAACTGGTGAAGGAATCGGGCAAGCCTGTTCCGGTCACGCTCTGGACGGCGCCGGAGGAGGATCGCGAGTTCGCAAAGGCCATTCGCGAGGAGCGCGTGCTGACCGTCGTGCAACGCAATGTGGGGGCGAAAGCCGACTACGGATTGGTGGGCTTTTTCAAAGAACCGCTCGCGACCTATCTCGTGTTTCCCAGGAAGCTCGCGCATCCCCCTGAGACAAGAGTCATCGGGATCAAATATGACGAGCTTGCCGAGGAAAAGCCAAAGGGCCCATTGCACAAGCCAAAAGCACACGAACCGCCCCAGGTTCGGATGCGAGCGGCGGTCACCGCACGTAAAGAAAAGGAAGAACAAGAGCAGCCTCAATCACCCAAAACTCGCAGCTCCGAGCCGGAGCAACCGACGCAAAAACCGTTGCCGCCCTCTCCACCTCCGCCCCAGCTCCACCTCTACCGCGCGAACGTTGAAATCACGACACGTCAGGTTCTTCGGATTGAAGTCGAGGCCGCCAGCGTGAAAGAAGCAGCGCAGATCGTGAAGGAGAAAGTGGCACAGCTCCAGCCCGACCTCGCGACAGCCACGATCAAGAAGCGGATAGGCGCGCCGAAGAAAATTTAACGCCGGGGTGCTCTCCGCCGACGGTGTCGGCGGAAATCATCCGTAGTTGGCTCCGCCGCTCGGGTGTTCAGTAGAAGGGGCGATGGCCACTACGCCTGCACGAGTGCCGGATGTGATTTTTCCGGATCGAGCTTGAGTGCTTTGATTGCTTTGGCGACGATCTCGGGCTTGATTTCACCTTTTTCAGCGAGAGCGTGAAGTGTAGCAACGACGGTACTCTCGGTGTCGACTTCGAAAAAGCGGCGGAGTTGTTCGCGACTTTCACTGCGGCCGAAACCGTCGGTCCCAAGTGTAGTAAGGCCGCCGGGGACCCATGGGGCGATCTGGTCGGCGACGAGCTTCATGTTGTCGGAGACCGAAACAAAAACGCCCTTTTCTTTTTCGAGCGTGGTTTCGAGATAGGACTTCTTTGGTTTTTCCGTGGGATGCAGTCGATTCCAACGATCGGCTTCGAGCGCGTCGTTGCGCAGTAATTTGTAGCTCGTCGCGCTCCAGACGTCAGCGGAAACGTCGTAATCGTTCGCCAGGATTTCCTGGGCTTTGAGAGCGGATTGCATGATCGGGCCGCTGCCAAAGATGTGGGCTTTGTGCTTTTTGCCGGCGGGGCCGGGTTTGAAGCGATACAGGCCCTTCAAAATTCCGTCCTGCACACCTTCCGGCATGGCGGGCATGGCGTAGTTCTCATTGTAAAGAGTGATGTAGTAGAAAACGTCTTCCATTTCCTGGTACATGCGACGCATTCCGTCCTGGATGATCACGGCCAACTCGTAGCCGAAGGATGGATCGTAGGTCCGGAGGCTTGGGACGGAGCTGGCGATGAGATGACTGTGGCCGTCCTGATGTTGCAGACCTTCACCGTTGAGCGTGGTGCGTCCGGCAGTGGCACCAAGCATGAAGCCCTTCGCTTTGATATCGCCGGCGAGCCAGACAAGATCGCCAACGCGCTGGAACCCGAACATGGAATAGTAAATAAAGAACGGGAAAGTTTGGACGCCCAGGTTCGCGTAGGCGGTCCCGGCGGCAATGAAGTCCGCCATGGACCCCGCTTCCGTGATTCCTTCTTCCAGAATCTGGCCGTCCTTGGCCTCGTGGTAATAGAGCAACGAGGCGCGATCAACCGGCTCGTATAACTGGCCTTTTGGCGAGTAGATCCCGATCTCGCGGAAGAGCGCGTCCATGCCGAAGGTGCGAGCTTCGTCGGGAATGATGGGGACGATCTGCCGCCCGATCGACTTGTTGCGCAGGAGGATGCTCAGCAGCCTAACGAATGCCATGGTCGTCGAAACGTTGGTGTTGCTGCCTTTGAGGAATTCGGCGTAGGTATCAAGAGCGGGCATTTGGATCGGCTTGGCGCGTACTTCGCGTTTGGGCAGGAAGCCACCGAGCTTTTTGCGGCGCTCGAGCAGATATTTGATTTCAGGACTGTTCTCCGGCGGGCGGTAGAACGGCGTTTCCGCAATCTCCTCATCCTTAATCGGGACGTGGAACCGGGAGCGAAACTCGCGGAGTTCCTTTTCGTTCAGCTTTTTCTGCTGGTGCGTGATGTTCCGTCCTTCGCCGGCTTCGCCCAAGCCATAGCCTTTGATGGTCTTGGCCAGGATCACGGTGGGTTGGCCGCGATGTTCGACGGCGGCTTTGTAAGCAGCGTAAACCTTGCGAGAGTCATGGCCTCCGCGGAGCAGCTTGTGCAATTGCTCGTCGGTGAGGTGGTTCACCATCGCTTTGAGTTCCGGATATTTGCCGAAAAACTTTTGGCGAATGTAACTGCCGGGTTCGACGGAATAGGTTTGAAATTCGCCGTCGACCGTCTCCTGCATGCGCTTCAGGAGCAGGCCCTTTGTATCCTGCTTGAGGAGTTCGTCCCAATCAGAACCCCAAATAACTTTGATGACGTTCCAGCCAGCCCCGCGGAAGACCGATTCCAGTTCCTGAATGATCTTGCCGTTGCCACGAACCGGTCCATCAAGCCGCTGGAGGTTGCAGTTAACCACCCAGATCAAGTTGTCGAGGTTTTCGCGCGCTGCGAGGGTGAGAGAGCCGAGTGACTCGGGCTCGTCCGTTTCGCCGTCGCCCATATAGCACCAGATCTTCGGTTCTTCGGACGGCAGGAGATTGCGCGCCTTCAAATAGCGAATGTAGCGTGCCTGATAAATTGACATGATGGGCCCGAGCCCCATTGAAACGGTCGGAAACTGCCAAAACTCCGGCATCAAATAAGGATGCGGATAGGAGGAAAGTCCGCCGCCCGCGGCGAGTTCCTGCCGAAAATTCTGCAATTGATCGCACGTGAGGCGTCCTTCCATGAACGCGCGGGCATAATTTCCCGGCGTGGCATGACCCTGGAAGTAAACGAGGTCAGCGATCTTGCCATTGTCGCCGCCCCGGAAGAAGTGGTTCTGAGCCACTTCGTAAAGAGTGGCTGAGGAAGCGAAACTCGAAATGTGACCGCCCAGAGTGGGGTTGCGGCGGTTCGCATTAACGACCATCGCCATGGCGTTCCAGCGCACGAGGCTTTTGATCCGGCGTTCCACATCAAGGTCGCCCGGATAATCGGGTTCTTGTTCAGCCGGGATGGTATTGATGTAGGGAGTGCTGACTACCGGCGGGACGTTCAGGCCGGCATCACGCAGGCGGTCGATCAGGTTGTCGACCATTGCGCCAGCCCGGTCCGGCTGGCCGGCCAGAATGTATTCGAGAATGTTTTCGACGGATTGAAAATACCTCTGGGAATCGTCCCCGCCTTTGCGGGTGCCACTTTGGCCGTTGGAGTGGCTGGCGCGATTGGCGGCCCGTTCATCTCGATCTAAAACATTCATTGCGAAAATTGCGTTCCCGGAAACAAAAAACATCCAGCCCCGAAAAGAGGCATGGATGCTCTCAACCGTTCTTGCAGCTCATCAAAACTGCTCCTGCGGGAAAAAGCAACCGCTTGCGCAGCGCCCACTCTCCTTTCGGCCGAGGTCTCTCGTCTCGCATTCTCACAATACGGGAGGAGAGGCGGTTTCACAAATGGCAGCAGAGAGAAAGTGGGCGCCTGCCAGCTTGAATTTAGCTTGAATTTCGGGACGCTTGTCCCCGGATACACCGTTTGATAGGGTATGCCTTTCGCAGGCTTGGAGCTGCGACTTGGAAAAATCTGGGATTAAAAACTCAACAGGAATTGATATGGCTTACGAATTACCACCTTTACCTTACCCGAAGGACGCGCTGGAACCGTTCATCGACGCGCAGACGATGGAGATCCATCATGGCAAGCATCATGCCGCGTACGTGACCAATGTAAATAAAGCGATCGCCGGAAAACCGGACCTGGAAAAGAAATCGGTCGAGGAACTCATCAGCAACATGAACGCGGTGCCGGAGGATATCCGAGGGGTGGTGCGCAATAACGGCGGCGGGCATGCAAACCATTCGCTCTTCTGGCGGATCATGGCCAAAGGTGGCGGTACTCCCAGTGGAAAGCTCGCCGAAGAGATCAACTCGACGTTCGGCAGTCTGGATGGGTTCAAGGAAAAGTTCGAAGCAGCAGGTCTCGGGCGTTTCGGCAGCGGTTGGGCCTGGCTCATTGTGAATAAGTCCGGAAAGCTTGAAATCGTTAGCACCCCAAATCAGGACAATCCGCTGATGGATGGCAACAAGCCTGTTCTCGGCTGTGACGTTTGGGAACATGCCTATTACCTAAAATATCAGAACCGCCGCGCTGATTACCTCAAAGCCTGGTGGAACGTGGTGAACTGGTCTGAAGTCGCGAAAAACTACGACGCGGCAAAGCGCTAGGAACTCGTCACTACAAAACTTTCGACGTCACATTGGATCGCCCGGTCATGCTAGACCGGGCGATTTGCTTTGTTCTCCCCGTAGCAGATATGTTGCGATTCCGCGAATTGAAGAAAACTGCTTAGCGGGTCCTTTGCTGTTTTCACCCGATGTGGGCTCTTTGCCTTAAAGCCAACCGCTCCGGGAAGGGTTAAGAGGTGAAAATCTTCTATTGGGACAACGTTCTCAAAACTGGGCACGCCATGTGCTCAAGAGCTATCCAGAAGAAACCGACTATTCTTTTTGCCGGACGCCAGCGGGTTTTTGGTGGAAACTTGTCCTTTTTTGCCGGGTGGCAAAAATTGCAGGCAAGCCCCCGATGTGCCGTAATGAAAAAGATTTCGCTTGCATGGGAAAATCAAAACCGGTAGAAGCAGGGCCACATGAGCAAGACCTGCCTCGTAAAACGAGTGCGGATAGTCCGTGGCAGCAAGTGTTATCGCAGAGGAAAAGGCCTTCTGCGATCTCTCTTGTTTCCTGCTCATTCAAACAAAATAGCGTAGCGTCGAATCATGAATCCTAACTCAAATCCTAAGCGTAGTACTATTAGCTGGGTGCTGTTATGCGTGGCATCCTTCTTAATGACTGCCAGCGCCTTCGGGCAAACTACCGTGGTCAACCAGGGAGGGCCGATCACGGTAAATGACAACAGTGCGGCTACTCCCTATCCATCCACGAACCAAGTGGCGGCAACATTCGGCACCCTTGAGAAACTCACCGTAACGCTCTTTTCAGTTTCGCATGGGTATCCCGATGATGTCGACGCCATCCTCGAAGGTCCTGACGGCACGAAAACCATGCTGTTCAGCGATGCCGGTGGTCAATTCGATCTGGTAAATACGACCTTTACTTTGGACCCGGCTTCTTCTCTTCTGCCGGATGAGGGCCAGATCGTTGCGGGCGGTGTGTACAATCCTTTTAATTTTAACGGTACTGATGCAGACCAGTTCCCTGCGCCGGCCAACGGAACCCCGCTCACATCTTTTTCGGGTGGGGCGTTCTCCGCCCTCCCAGCAGATCTTACTGCATTCGTCGGGAAATCTGGCTCAGCAGTCAATGGTACGTGGAATTTGTACGTCATAGATGATACTGTGAATGATTCTGGTGTGATACCTTCTTGGGCCTTGAATCTTTACATGAGCCCAATTCTTGGGGTGGACAATTCAGCGGCTATCTCGGTTACGGAAGATTCTCCCAAAACGATTAATTTGCTCGTCAATGATTCTGATAGCCCTCTGAGCAGCCTTACACTCACGGCGCACTCGCTAAGCCCGACCATTATTCCTGACAGTGGTCTGACTTTTGGTGGGAACACTGGCGGAACAAACCGGACATTGACTATTTCTCCAGCGGCCAACGCGAATGGTGGGCCCGTAACCATTACGATTACGGCCAAAGACGCGCAAGGTGGGGTTTTTGCCGGAGTGAATCAACAGACTATCACTGTCAATGTCAGCCCGGTTAACGACGCCCCCACAATGATCGTCGGAACGGCAAGCACCTCAATCCAGCAAGGCAGCATTTCTTCTAACATCGTCATTCATCTCCGTGACATCGACAGTCCAGCGAGCGCAGTTGTCCTAACCGCCACGTCGTCGAATCCATCTGTGATTCCCGCTACTAACGTTCTTTTCCGCACTCTTCCCTCCGCCAACCCTGGCCAGGACGACGGAACGAATCGAGTGGTGCAAATCGCTGCCGGTGCTCTGACTGGCTCGGCAACTATCACTATTATTGCCACAGACAATGCGAATCCGACGGCGAGCAGTTCCAACGTAATTTCGGTCACCGTCACAGGGAACCCGCACGTTGTGGCTGCCAACCCCGCGACCATCATTGTTCCAGACAACGCGGCAGCTACGCCCTATCCTTCGACGATCACCGTCCCCGCTTCCGCAAACCTGGGAACTATCGGTAAAGTTGTTGTAAGTCTTATTAATGTGCGTCATCCAAACCCTTCTGATTTGGGTGTTCTGCTGGTTTCGCCTTCAGGAACAAAGTTGATTCTCATGCGTGGTGTTGGGGACAGTTTGCCCGTTGGCGGTCAGGTCAATGACGCTCGCTTGAGTTTTGATGTGGATGCAACCACTTTCCTGGGTACACCAATCACCACCTCGACCAACCAGGCGCTTGACCTTGGCCTGGGGCCATTCCCCGGCGTCCCGGGTGGAACATTCAGTGGAAGCCTTGCAGCTTTCCAGGGTGAGCCGGCGGCGGGTACTTGGAGTTTGTATGTCTACGATACAACCGCGAACGGGTCGGCTGGTCAGATTGCGGGTGGATGGTCATTGGAAATTTACGCCGCCCCAGTTATCGGCGCTATTGCGAACGCCTCTACTCCGGAGGACACTTCATTGACTGTTCCTTTCACTGTCGTAGATCTCGACGGATTCGTCACGAATGTTGTCGCCTCGTCGAGCGATCAGCTTATTGTGCCTAATCCCCCAAATGTGGGAAATACAGCCGGGCTTACTGCCGGCAGCTTCACCTTCAGCCCAGCCGCCAATGCCAATGGTCCAGTGACAATCACGCTAACGGCGACCGACAATCAAAATTATACATCTACCCGACAATTTACACTTAACGTGACGCGCGTAAACGATGCGCCAACGCAAACTGTAATTCCGAAGCAGGTCGCGCGGGCTGGTCAGTCGGTGGGCCCGATATCATTTACCGTTAATGATTTGGAGACTGCCCCGGGGAACTTAACAGTTTCGGCATCCTCGAACAATCCGAAACTCCTTCCTCCGGGCTCTATTATTCTCGGCGGTAGCGGCGCGAATCGAACGATAACCATCTTTCCTGCTGGCGCGCTCGGTGGCACAGCCGACATAACCGTTACTGTTACGGACACGGGCGATGGTGTAAATCCTCCAACGAGTAGCTCTCAAACATTTGATCTCACGGTGAACGAAGCGGCAAACCCGCTTTTTGAGAATGTAACTGGAATCAATATCATCGATCCCGTTGCTCCTGCTACTGCTGCTGCGGCAAGCCCTTATCCTTCTGTTATTAATGTGAGTGGTTTGGTCGGCACCATCGCCGAGGTTCAGGTGACCCTGTTCGGGATCACTCACCCCAGCCCCGACGACATTGACGTTATGCTTGTCGGTCCTGGGGCTGCTCCCGTGAGCGTTGTGATTATGAGCGATGTTGGTGGCGGGGCGGCAACCCCTCTTAATAACGTGACTCTCCGATTCCGGCAATCCGCGACCGACCTTCTCCCGGATTCGACCCAAATTGTATCAGGTGATTACAAGCCGACCGACTTTGAATTCGCCGATTTTCCGGCATTCGGATCGCCTGCTAATAATGCCACCAGTTTAGATGCTTTTGCTGGCACAAACCCCAATGGCGATTGGAAACTCTATGTCGTTGATGACACCGCAGGGCCGCGTGGGGGAGTTATCAGCAGTTGGCAATTGAGTATACGGACCAGACCCAACCTAGCCGCAATTCCAGACCAGACAACGCTTGAAGATACTCCCCTGCGGCTAACGCTGACCGCCGGTGATAATCAACCTGGCGTTCCTCTTACTGTTAGCGCCACGGTTGGTACGACCGCCAATACTCCTTCGCAGATCATCGCCTCGATCAATACTCCTACAGGTGAGAATATCCTCACAGGCACCCGAACAGTGACCGGCGGAAATCAAACTTTTACGATTACGCCGCTCGACGATGCTAGCGGCACCAACTCGGTGACGATTACATTCGCCGACGCCCAAAACAATACCACATCTCGTACGTTCAACTTTATTGTCACGGCTGTTAACGACCCACCACGCTTCGGATCGGTTTCCGATAAGACGACCCCTTCCGCTACTCCGATTAGTTTCACCTTTACTGTCTTCGATCCAGAAGGGAAAGCGGTCAACATTGTCGCGACTTCCGACAATCAAAGTATTGTTGCGGACAATGGAATCACAGTGGCCCCAGGATCGGCTACAGCAACGAGTGCGAACGATCCGGCGGCTACGCGCAACATAACAGTTACCCCTGCCGGAGTTGCAAGCGGCCAAGCTACCATTACGCTGGTTGCCACGGATGCTGACGGTCAAAAGTCCACGAAGAGTTTCGTCGTTTCAGTAACTCCGAACGTCTCGTTCTTGAGCACTGATCCAATAACGATCACTGACAACGCGCCTGCCACACCTTATCCGTCAGTAATCAATGTCTCTGGAGTGAACGGCACCGTAAGCGGTGCTTCGGTCATCCTCGTCGGATTCTCACATGTTTTTCCGGACGACGTCGATATCCTTCTTGTCGCGCCAGATGGTCGCTCTGTAATGCTCATGTCGGATGCTGGTGGGGGAAATCCGGTATCCAACCTTCGTTTAGCATTCTCTGATTCAGGAAGCGGGCCGGTTCCTGACCAGACGACGTTGACATCACAGCTTTACAAACCAGCAAACTACAATACTGACCCACTTGAAATTGGCGAAATGCCTTCGCCAGCGCCGGTAGCGCCGCCGGGAGGCTACAGCACTACTCTTGGCAGTCTTGCTGGGGTGAACCCTAATGGCCCATGGAAGCTCTACGTTCGAGATGATCAATTCCCGGATGGGGGAACAATATCCGGAGGCTGGATTTTGCAGATCCAAACGGCACCTACCATCAGTCAAATCCAGACGCAGACGACTCAGGAAGATACGCCTCTTCCTGTTCGTTTCACTGTTTCAGACCAGGACACTCCTGTGACCGGGCTCACCATAACCACGTCCGTACAGGGAAGTGGTACTGGGTTTAATGATCCTGGGCTTATTCCAAACGCTAACCTGACCTTGGTAACAAATAGCTCAAGCTTCCCCGATGTCAGCTACACCCTGACGATCCTGCCGGCGACAAATCAGCCTGCTACGAAGACAAGCGCCACGAATCAAGTAACCATTACCGCTACCGATGCTCAAGGGAATGCTGCGACCTCCAAATTCCTGGTGGTTGTGACTTCGGTCGATGATCCACCACAAATCATCGGGGCTATTACCGGATTGGCGGCACCGAATGACACCACGAACCGGGTGGTAACGGCGGAAGACACCACGAAGACTATTCAGTGGCTCGTCAAGGACGTTGACTCTGTCATTGGAACCTCAACGAATATTATTATTCAATCTTCGAATCCGACACTGGTGCCGAATGTGGCCGCGAACATTGTCATCACGGGAAATAACGATAATCCTGCAGGGACCACCTTCACTGTCCAGGCGGACGTCAAACCGGCCGCGAACCAAACCGGCACCACTGTTTTGTCAATCATTGTTGCTGATAGATCGCAGACCAGCACTAATCAGGTGACATTGGAGGTCACGCCAGTCAACGATTTACCGACCATCGTCTTTCCTAGTTTGGACGCGAATACTCCAAGTGTGAGTGTTGGTGTTGGTAGCTCTGTTACTATCCCGATCACCGTCGGCGACATCGAGACAGGCGCTCAAGATCTTGTGGTGACCGCCACAGCGCCTGCGGGCTCACAGGGTACTATTCCCAACGCGAATTTGGTGATAGGAGGACGCGGCGCGGATCGCACGTTGACGATTACCCCAGCGGGGAGTCCAGCTAACAACATCACCATTACCGTGTCTGCCACAGACGGAAATAGCGGAACGACAACGAAATCGTTCAACCTGAACGTGACACCACCGCCGGGGCAATCGTTCGTAAGCACTGGTACAATATCAATTCCAGCAGCAGGTACGAGCACTGGGCCAGCTTCCCCGTATCCGTCTACGATCGTCGTTCCGGGGACCGTAATCGGTAATATTACTAAAGTCAGTGTCACGATCGATGGCTTGAGCCACACAGCTCCAGATGACATCGACATGCTGCTGGTAAGTCCGGCTGGCACAAAGGTCCTCCTAATGTCGGATGCGGGCGGACGCACCCCGATTTCAAACGTTCAACTGGTATTCAACACGAACGGTCGCGCTCTACCGGACGAGTCGGCAATCACATCCGGGACATATCAGTCAACGGACTACGAGCCGGGATCGGACGTCTTTCCAAATGCTGCTCCGGCTGGCCCGTACACCTCGTCCCTGAGCGACTTGATCGGCACTTATCCGGTCGGGACATGGTCGCTATATATTGTTGATGATGCTTCGAGCGACGTTGGCCAACTAACCAGCTGGACGCTAAGTATTGAAACTGGACCTTCGGTCCAGTTGGTCTCCGGTCTCAACCAGGGAACGTTTGCCCGCATCAACGAGGACAGTCCGCTCGGCTTAAGCTTCATGATCAATGACCCAGTTACCGCGCCTACCGATCTTTCGGTGAGCTATAGTTCAACCGGGCCTGGTCTATTGATTGTGACGAATTCTACGTCGCTTGGCGCAGGAAATGCCAAGACGTTCAATGTAACCGTGACCCCACAAACCAACTCCTTTGGGACTAACAACCTGATTATCGTTGTGCGTCGCAGTGACGGAGCTCAATCAAGTTTAACGGTGCCGCTTGACATTGTTCCGCAGAATGACCCAGCAATCATTTCCCGACTGGTTGATCGCACGACCTCGGCGGATACACCGCTGACAGTCCCTCTCGCTATCACGGACGTGGATACAGCGCTTAACCGCCTGGTGATTTCAGGCTCAACACCGGGAAATCAAAGTATCATACCGAGTGTGAACGTATTGATCGGCGGTAAAACGAATGTTCTGAAAGGGGTGACAGCCGACAGCTCGTCGGTAGCTGCCTTCCCTTCAGGCACGTTGGATACCTGGACCGGATCTCTCGTTATTGTTCCTGCGCCCGCTGCCTTTGGCGGGCCGGTACCAGTGACTATCACGGTCCAGGAAGTTGATGCGAACGGGAACAACGTGGGTGCTCCTGTAAGCTCTACGTTCAACGTCACCGTCACGCCGATCAACCACGCACCCACAATTGCAGGCGCCGGGAGCAATCCGCTGCCGACGCTGATTGCTGTTGAAGCTGGCAAGAGCACGACGAACATCGTGTTCACCGTCGCAGACGCGGATAATGACAATGTTACGATTACTGGCAGCTCTGACAACCAATCGCTAGTGCGGGACGCTGATGTCGTGATCCTATCGGGCGACGGATCGACCGTGTTGACAGGCGTTTCCGCGCCACCGGGCGCTGTCGGTTCAAACGGTGGCAATCGCCTCGTTCGGGTTAGCACACAGCCCGGTGTCACTGGTGACGCGACAATTACTCTGCGTGCTAGCGATCCTTCCGGTGGACGAGGAGTGGCAACTTTCATTGTGCGCCTGACTCCGACCCGCGAGCGAGTGTTTGCGAACGCGACGCCAATCACAATCAGAGACAACAACTCTGGGAATCCGTATCCATCACAAATAAGTGTGACGGGTTTCTCCGGGGCTGTCAGCAAGGTAACCGTCAGCTTAAACGGATTCTGGCACACCTTCCCGGATGACGTGGACATTGCTCTTGTCAGCCCTAGTGGTAAGATCTCATACATCGTTAGTGATGCTGGCGGTGGTGGTGCGGTGCCGAGCAATGGGGCTATAAATCTGAAGTTTGACGACACTGACTCCGCTGCGATCCCCGTACCGGATAACGGGCAATTAATATCGCGCATTTACTCAGTCGCGAACTACGAGGCGGCGACAAGCGACGACTTTGCCAATCGCACCCCGGCCGGACCTGTGGTGAGCAGCCAAACCCCTGCGGCCCTCTCTACGTTCGTCGGGGAAAATCCGAACGGTGTTTGGAGTCTTTACGTGGTGGACGACACGCCGTCAGATTCTGGCGCAATTACCAACGGTTGGACCATCGGAATCACAACGCTGCCGCGATTTGTGGGACTGGGCGACGTGACAAGTCCCGAAGACGTAGCCGCACGGGTGCCATTTACCATTGCGGAAGAATCATTCGCCAATCCCGGTGCTTACACCTTCACTGTTGCGTCCTCCAACCCGGCACTCGTCCCATCCTCTGCGAATAACATCGTGGTCACTGGTGACGGAACGAACCGGGTTGTAACGATCATCCCGAACGCGAATGCAAATACCAACAACGCCGGAGGAACCGCGACGATTACACTCACTGAACAGACCACCGGTGTGGCCTCTTCTTTCAAGGTCTCTTTTACACCTGTCAATGATGCTCCGGCAATAGCTCAAGTGCCGGACCAGACCGTGGCGGCTGGAACGTTTGTATCGGTTCCTGGCTTCAATATCTCTGATGTTGAGACAGCCCGGAAAGACTTGACGAACATTGTGATTACGTCGAGCGACCCTACCATTATCCGACCACAGGATGTACACATCTCTGGAACAGACCTGCTGATATTCGCTGGGACGCAGGTTGGAAAAGCCAGAATTACGATCGCTGTCACGGATAAAAATACAGACGGCTTGAACCCGGAGCAAACATCCTCGATGTCCTTCAATGTAACGGTAGCGGCTGGGTTTAATACTGTGGTTTCAAGCACGACGCCGATTACAATCGTCGATAATTCGCGTGCGAATCCCTACCCCTCATCTCTAGTGGTCTCAAACGTTAACGGAACGGTTAATAAGGTGACCGTTACGCTTACCGGTCTGACGCACCCATTCCCAGATGACGTGGACGTGCTTCTCGTCGGACCGAACGGCCAGGGTGTAGTGTTGATGAGCGATGCCGGCGCTGGTGGTAGCCCACAAACGGCGCTTAGCGATACTTGGCTGATCTTTGACGATGCTTCCGCGGATAGTCTGCCGGATGCTGCGCCGATCACGCCGTTCCACACGTATAAGCCGACGAACTTTGAGGTCAGCAATACCGAATTCCTGTCACCGGCACCTCAGGGAGCTTACGCTGCTACTCTGAATGCGGCCTTCCAAGGAATTAATCCAAACGGCACTTGGAGCTTATACGTTCAGGACGACGCTTCACCGGATGCCGGCTCACTTCAGGGCTGGATCTTGAATATTGCCCTGAACGAAGTGGGTCCCACACTTACTGGATTGGCTGACACCACGACGAATGAGGATTCGTTTGTCACAATTCCGTTCACGGTGGGTTCCGCCACCTTGGACGCGGTTACATTCGTGACCTCGGCATCAAACAGCAATCTTGTAACAAGCATCAAGGTTGGTGGTAGCGGTGCCGATCGTGTGTTACAGATCAGCCTTGCTCCCGACTCTGTCGGAACAAGTCAAATTACGGTGGCAGCTACCGACGCTACTGGAACGCGCACCCGGCAACTGCTGCTTACGGTTAACCCGGTCAACGATGCACCAGTCTTTGCAGCGTTGCCTGATATTCGTATCACAGGTCCAACGACTGTGACCCTCAATGTTACTGACGTTGATACGCCGCTGAATCAACTTACGTTCTTCGGATCGACCGCGAGTGTTGGTTTGATCTCCGACGTATCGTTCAGTGTTGCGGGTAGCACCGTAACGGCACTCATCACGCCGACAGCCAATGCTTCGGGCACGGATCGATTGACGCTCTCGGTGAGCGACGGCACGAGCACGGTTAAGCAATCGTTCAACGTGACTGTCGTTCCTCCCGGACCGCCTCAGCTCGATGCGATTGCTGATGTCACCACATCTGTTAACCGCCCGGTCACTGTTGCCTTAACGGTTAACGACTCTGACACGCTGATTCAGGACCTGACGTTCTTCGCGTCGGAAAGCGATTCACTTATCAGTGACGTGCGATTCGAGCTGGTCTCATCCAACTCCGTTGCGATGACGATCACACCTGCTCAGGATAAAACTGGTGGAACACGCGTCACCGTGACCGTCAGTGACGGTGCAAACACATCGTCGCAGTCCTTTAACCTGACTGTCACATCAGCGGGACCGGTTCTCGGACCGATCGCGAACCAGGACATCCCAGTTAATGGGACGAAGACTATCGCACTGGTTGTTTCCGATCCGGATACGCCGACAAGTGGTCTTACGTTCCTCGCGAGCACGAGCAATCCTGACCTGATCAAGGATGTTACGTTCATCAGTGTGGGAACCAATGTGAGTGCGACGATCTCCCTCGTTGCCAATGCCTCGGGCTCTGGCACGGTGACGATTACCGTCAGCGACGGCACAAGCACTGCCAGCCAGACCTTTACGGTCAATGTGGCGAAACCTTGTCAGCCGCCTGTGATCGCTGCGATCGCGAACCAAACGGCCAGCGGGACGAGCTTCACGCTGAACATTCCGGTGACAGACGCGGATGATCCGCTCACCAATCTCACGTTCTTCGCCTCAGCGGCTGGGAATGTCGTGAGTGGAGCAACGTTCGCCGTGGCAAATGGTGTTGTCACCGGCACGTTCACACTGAGCGGCACAGCGGGAACCGAATCCGTGACTGTGACGGCTTCGGATGGTTGCGGTTCTGGCAAACAGACATTTGACGTGACCGTTAACACCGGTGGCGGCGTTCCTGCAGTCCTGACTGTGGGTAAGAGCGGCACCAACCTTGTGTTGACCGTGACCGGCACCGCTGGTGCTAGCTACGTGATCGAACGCACAACCGACCTGAAGACATGGAGCGTGTATGACACGATCACGATTCCGGCTGGTGGTAGCGCTCAAATTACAATCCCGGCCAATGTGGGCAGGGGCTTCTTCCGAGTCCGCGCTGGTGCGGGTGCGCTGGCGACACAAAAGACAGCGCTGTTTGTCGTGAGCAATACCACACTGGTTGCTGGTGACCTGGCGGTTTCGAATCGCCTGGTGAGCCTTGGTTATTCTGTGACCTCCAAGGCGGCCCCTGCAACGACGGCAGCGGACGCAACGGGTATGAATATCGTAGTGGTCTCCTCAACGATCACTTCTGGCGATGTCGGTGGGAAGTTTCTTACCAGCAACGTCCCGGTTGTTCATTGGGAACAGGCCATTCAGGATGACTTCCTCATGACCGGTAATACCGATGGGACCGATCGTGGCACAACCACGGCCGATCAGACACAGTTGAACATCCTGGCGACCAGTCACCCGCTTGCAGCGGGCCTGTCTGCTGGCTTGCACACTGTCTCGACCTCACCGACCACCTTCAGTTGGGGGACGCCGCAAGGCACCAACGTGATCAAGATCGCGACTGTCGCGAACAACACGAATCAAGTTGCGCTCTACGGCTATGACGCCGGGGTTACCATCACCGGCACGAACAAGACAGCGGCTCGCCGCGTGTTCCTGTTCATGCAGGATCCTGGTTTGACTCCGCTCTCCGCGGAAGGCTTGCAGTTGTTTGATGCTGCCATCAATTGGGCGGGATCGACCGACGTTACACGACCAGGCGACGCAATCGTGCTTGTCAACGGCACGGACGACGGTGACGGCACGATTAACACTGGTGGCCTGAACCCTCCCGGAGCGGAAGGGGTCGAGCACGTGATTGACAACGCAGGTCAGAAGTATCTGAACTTCCTGGATCTGAACTCAGGATTCATTGTAACACCGAGCATCGGTCGCACACTGGTGACGGGTATCCGTCTCTGGACTGCGAATGATTCAGAGCCTCGCGATCCGGCGAGCTATAAGATCGAAGGTTCTTCCAATGGTCCGAACGGGCCCTGGACGATCATTTCCGAAGGCGCGCTTGCGTTGCCTGCCGCCAGAAACGCTGGCGGTGTGACAACAGCCCTCACAGGCAGCGCTTATCAGGATGTTAACTTCTCGAATGCGGCTGCCTATACCAGCTATCGAGTGACGTTCCCGACAATTAAAGGAACGGCGCCGGCGGCGGCGAACAGCATGCAGATCGCTGAAGTCGATCTTTACGGCTATTCGAAATAGAGCAAATCGTTAATAACTTACGCGAGCGCCCGCTGATCTGATCAGCGGGCGCTTTTGTTTAGATATGCGCGCTCATAATGGCTTCATGGAGACGGGCGACTCCATCGGCAATTTGCAACCGTGGCGCATTTGAAAAGGACAGCCGGAGTGAGTTGCTGCCGCCTCGGACATGGAAGTCCGCACCCGGTACGACGAGAACGCCGTTTTCTAGCGCCGCGCGGGCAACCAGCGTTCCATCGAGGTCCGCCTCAAGTGACAGAAGCACGAAGAAGCCGCCATGAGGTCGGGTCCACATGGTAGCACCGGTGATAAACTGGTTGTTCAACGCTTCAAGAAGGAGGTCGCGCTTCTGGCAGTAAGAGGCTTGAAGCGGTGGGAGGGAATTGTCGATGATGCCGCCTTTCAATAACTCGACCACGACATATTGAGCAAAGGTACTTGTGTGGAGATCGAGGGTTTGCTTGGCGAGGGCAAGTTTCGCAATGAGTTCACGCGCGGCGACAATCCATCCGACTCTGAAGCCGGGTGCCAGTACCTTCGAGAATGTTCCGATGTGAATCACCGGACCTTCAGGATCGCCCGCCATTTCAATCATCGAGCGCGGCTTCGGTGTGTTGTCGTAGCGAAGGTCACCATATGGGTCATCCTCGAGGAGCGGTATGGAATGATTGAGTGAATAGTCCAAGACGAGATTTCGCTCGTTTTCATCGAGGGACTCACCAGTGGGATTGATGAAGTTGGGTATGCAGTAAATGAGGTTGGGGACGGCTTTAGGTTCTGGCGCCAGGGGCAACCGGCTCTCTCCGGGAAGGAATGCTGCGCCATAGGTGCGCCAACCGGACAGAGCGGCGAGATAGGTTGGGTTTTGGACCGCAACTTTGTCGCCTTCATTCAGCAAGACTCGTCCGACCAGATCCAGTGCTTGTTGAGAGCCGGTTGTGATGAGCACGCTTTCGGGCGTGACGCCAATGTGAGGAAAGCGCGCGGCGATGAGTTCGCGCAGTTCTCCGACTCCTTCCGTGACTCCGTACTGCAGCGCACGTGCGCCATTACTCGTGAGCGCTCTGTCCACGGCCTCGCGTGTTTCCTTTACGGGAAGCAATTCCGGATCGGGTAAACCTCCGGCAAAGGAGATGATATCCTGCCGCGTAGCGTGCTTGAGGAACTCGCGGACGGTGCTTTGTTGCATGAGGCGGGTTCTCTCGGAAAATCGGTTTTCCCAATTCATTGGTCCTGTGCTTAACCGTCTGAGTCAGCTGTTCCCAATACTTCTTTGTTCGCAGAGTGATGCTGTTTCGGTATGGTGCAGCGCGTGGAACTGCGGCAGTTGCGTTATTTCGCGATGGTCGCGAGGGAACTGAACTTCACTCGCGCGGCGGGAAGGCTGCGGGTGGCGCAACCGGCCCTCAGCCGGCAGATCAAACAGCTCGAGGATGAACTCGGGCTGCGGCTGCTGGAACGGGATAAGCGGTCAGTGCGCTTGACTCCTGCCGGGGCGTCATTCCTGCTTGAGGCTCGTGCGCTGGTTGAACAAGCGGACAAAGCTCTAATGAACGCCCGAGAGGGGGCTAGCCGCAAATTCAATGTTGGTTATGTATGGGGGCTTTTCCATTCCACCGCGCCGGCAGCGCTGCACCGTTTGCGCGCGAAATCACCGGGTTCGACGCTGAACTTACTGGACATGAGCGCCAGCCAGCAGGCTCGGGCGCTCGAGAGTGGCCGGTTGGATTTTGGTTTTATCGGAACGGCTTTCGAGGCGGACCTCGCGGGGTTGGAAAAATCCAAGGTGGGCGAATGTGAGTTTCACGTGGTTTTGCCGCAGGACCACAAGTTCGCCCGTAAACGAGAGCTATCGCTCGGCATGCTCGTGAATGAAGTGTTTCTCGTTATATCCGGCGACGAATTTCCGGGTGCGTCGCGTCTGATGCTGGACGCGTGTGAAAGCGCGGGGTTCAAGCCGCGCGTGCTTCAAGTAGCGGACCGGGGACATGCGCTTCTGGGATTAGTGGCGGCCGGATGTGGCATTGCGATTCTACCGGAGACATTGCGCGCGCTGCCGCATGAGAACGTGGTGTTTCGCCCCGCGGTGCCTGCGATTAAATCAGAGATATTTGTCGCCTGGCGGAAAGGCTTGGATCAGCCGCTCGTGGACCAAATTCTTGCGGTGATTCATGAGTGACTCAGAATTCGCCGCACCGCTTCGGCAGGTCAACCGAGTCTACGTGCAGGTTGGCCGTCGAAAGCTCCTATATTTTGGCGGATGTGATTACCACCGTCTCAGTTCTCAGTCTCAGATTGTGCACACGATCCATGCGACTCTGGATAGTGAGGGGTTAACAAGCGCGGCTTCGCGGAAGACTACAGGGAACCACCAGCTGTTCGAGCGGGTCGAGCACGCGGCCGCGAAGCATTTCGGTTCGGAGCGAGCCGTTCTCCTCTCCAGTGGTTACCTGGCGAACATTGCGGTCGCGCAAGGGCTGGGTGGAGGAGTGGATCAGGCGTTGGTCGATGAGCGTTGTCATGGCAGTCTGGTGGACGCGTTGAGGTTCATCGAGTGCCCGGTGACGGAGTTTGCGCATCGCAGTGCGTTGGCCCTGCAAGAGAAGATCGCGCCTTTTCGGAGTTCAAGAACGCTGGTTGTTACGGATGGAATGTTTGCGTTCGATGGTTCTCTTGCCCCGTTGCGTGCGTATCGCAACGCGATCGGGCCGAAGCCGTTCCTCTGGGTGGACGATGCTCATGCTGCTGGTGTGCTGGGTGCCCGCGGCCTTGGCTCGGTCGAGGCTGCGGGAATTGCGCGAAGAAACATGATTCAGACGATCACATTCAGTAAAGCTTTCGGTGTGTACGGCGGCGCAATTCTCTGTGACGAGGATTTCCGGAACGCGGTCGTGGCGAAAAGTTCGGCGATAACCGGGAATACTCCGCTGCCGCTTCCCATTGCCGCGGGAATCTTGAAGTCATTAACTCTGCTGAAATCGAGCTATTTCAAAAAACTGCGTGGGAACATCCGCGGTTTCTGGCGAGCGCTCGGGCAAGAACCAGAAAGCGATCAAGGCCCCATTATTGCTGTCGCGAGCTCGGGTGCGCTTTCTCGAGAGTTGGAAGAGGCGGGGATTTACCCGACACTCATCCGGTACCCAGGCGGACCTGCTGAGGGCTATTTCCGATTTGCGCTGTCAAGTGCGCACACGACCGAACAGGTGGTGCGTCTCGCCGATGCGATCCGGCGCGCGGGCGGGCGGATGCTCAGCCCTTTGACTTCCCGGTGACGCCGAGATTTTTGAGTTCGGCGGCGATGTCCTTTCCGTGGCTCTCGGTGTTCACCTTCTGATCGATATGGGCGATCTTGCCGTTTTTGTCGATGTAGAAGGTCCAACGATTGGCCATGCCGCGTTCGTTCAAAACGCCGAACGCTTTGGCTGTTTCCTTGGTGGGATCGCTTAGGATTGGATAGTCGAGATTGAGTGACTCGGCGAATTTCTTATTTTGCTCAGCGTCATCCACGCTGGCGGTGAAGTAGGCAACATCGTATTTGCGGATCTCGTCGCCCTGTTCCTTCATCGCTTTGCACTCCCTGGTGCAGCCGCCGGTGAAGGCTTTGGGAAACCAGGCGATGACCACCGGTTGCTTGCCTTTGTAATCACTGAGTTTATGAGTCTTCCCATCGCTGCCTTTCAGTTCGAAATTTGGGGCGCTGTCGCCCACCTTGAGTTCGGCAGCGGATACAAAAAGGGCGGATGAGATCAAGAGTGAGAATAGAGTGATGAGTCGTTTCATTTAAACCTCGCTTGTGAAGGAGAGTTTAGGATGCGCCCGGAGCCGCGCAAGGGGCAAAACGCAGGTTTGAGGCGCTTGACAGCTCGCGCGGCTGGGCAGAAGCTCGCAGCAATTCCAAGGAGATTTTATGAGAATTCAAACGCTTTTGCTTTTCGCAACCACCGTTCTGGCTGGCACCGTTTTCGGAGATTCCAAGGAGGATGTGACGAAGGCGGCCAAAGCACTTTCGGACAAGGGGAACTACAGTTGGCGAACGACGGTGACTGTCCCTGCGGATGCGCAGTTCCGTCCGGGTCCCACTGAAGGGAAGACAGAGAAGGACAACGCAACGTACGTAAAGATGAGTTTCAATGACAACACGACCGAATGTGTGATCAAAGGGAAGAATGTCGCGATCAAGAGCGAAGAGAGTGGCTGGCAATCCGCGTCGGAACTGGAGAATGAGGAAGGCCGAGGACGGTTCATGGCGGCGCGCATGCGGAATTTCACCGCTCCTGCCGAGCAAGCAGTGGAGATCGCGGGGGATGTGAAGGAGTTGAAGAAGGAGGGCGACGCCTACTCTGGCGATTTGAGCGAAGAAGGGGCGAAGAAACTGATGCGCTTCCGTCGTGGCGGTGATGGCCCTCAGATCAGCGGCGCGAAGGGCAGCGCGAAGTTCTGGGTGAAGGATGGGGTGCTTTCGAAGTTCGAATACAAGGTGAAGGGGAGTATGAATTTTAATGGCAACGACATCGATGTAGATCGAACGACAACGACCGAGATCAAAGATGTGGGCACGACCAAGGTTTCGATTCCGGAAGGGGCGCAGAAGAAGCTCTCCACTTAAGCTAAAGGAAAACGCCGTCGCACAAGAGAATTGAGTCTCGTCAGCTCGACTGCTACATAGGAACGATTCATGTCAAAATATCTGCTGAAAGGCAGCCTTGCGGCTGCATTGTTTTCCACCACGGTCGCGTTCGCGGATGTCAAACTTCCCGCCGTTTTTTCGGATCATATGGTGTTGCAACGCGAGAAGCCGATCGCGGTGTGGGGCTGGGCGGATGATGGCGAAAAGGTGACCGTTCAGCTCGGGAAAGAAGAGGTGAGCACGGAGGCCAAGGGTGGCAAATGGAAGGTGCTGCTCGCCGCGATGAAAGCGGGCGGTCCGCTTAAACTGAAGGTGCAGGGTAAGAATCAATTGGAGTTCGATGATGTGCTCGTGGGCGAAGTTTGGCTGGCGAGCGGGCAGTCGAACATGGAGTGGCCGCTGAAGCTTTCGTTCGAACCGCAAGAGGCGATTGCCAAAGCCGCCAATGAGAAAATTCGCCTTTTGACGGTGCCGAAATTGAAAGCCAACGAGCCGGCACAGGATATCAAGGCTCAATGGGTCGAGTGCAGTCCGACCACGGTTTCGAACTTTTCGGCTGTCGCCTATTTTTTTGGACGCGATCTGCAGAAGGCGCTGGGAGTGCCCGTCGGCTTGATTCACACGTCGTGGGGCGGTTCGCCGGCGGAGGGCTGGATCCGTGAGGAAGTGATGGCGGAGAATCAGCTCTACAAAGCCGAAATTCTCGATTCTTACGTAGATCAGATGAAGAGTGCGCAGGCCGTGATTGAGAAATGGGAATCGGAGAAGGCGGAGCTCGAAAAGGAGGGGAAGAAGATCACACGTAACCGGCCTGGTGTCCCCTTTTGGAAACCGGCTGAACTTTACAACGGCATGATCGCGCCTTTGGTCCCGTACACGATTCGGGGGGCGATTTGGTACCAGGGCGAGTCCAACGCGGGGCGTGCATGGCAGTATCGCAACCTCTTCGCGGACATGATCACGAATTGGCGCAACGATTTTGGTCAGGGCGATTTCCCATTTCTGCTGGTTCAACTCGCGCCCTGGGACAAGAACAAGAAGCGCGATATCTCTGAAATCACGAAAGAACCGGGCGAGAGTGATTGGGCGGAACTGCGCGAATCGCAACTGCTGTCGACGAAGGTGCTTCCGAATGTCGGCATGGCGGTGATTACGGATGTCGGAGACAAGGACGACATTCATCCGACGAAGAAAGAACCGGTTGGCGCGCGCCTCGCGCTCGCGGCGCGTAAGATCGCTCACGGCGAGAAGATCACAGCTTCAGGACCGACTTACCGCGACCTCATGATCGAAGGGGACAAAGCGATTCTCAGTTTTGACGACGTTGGGCGAGGTTTGGAAGCGCGTGGCGGTGACTTGCAGGGCTTTGCGATCTCAGGCGCTGATCGCAAATTCGTTTGGGCGCAGGCTGAAATCAAAGGCGACAAAGTGATCGTGAGCAGTCCGAGCGTTCCGAATCCTGTAGCGGTGCGGTATGGGTGGGCGGACTACCCGGTTATAAATCTTTTCAATAAGAACGGGCTTCCGGCGACTCCGTTTCGCACGGACAATTTTCCGATGACGACTGGACCGAAGCTCGTCGTCAAGAAGTGAAACAAAAGTTTCACCTTTGGCGTTGATGTCGTAGAGTCGGCGGTCTGTAGATGAAGAGAGTTACAAGCGTCGTTTTTACAGTTTTGTCCCTCAGCATGGTTCTGCCTGGACGGGCGCAGAACGAATCGTCGATCACTGCGCAGCCCGGTTATATCAAGGGGGAATTTGTTTGCACTCAGCCGCCGACCGCGACCAGTCACGCCTCAACCATCATAGAAAGCAAAGATGTTTTGATGTGCGCCTGGATTGGCGGGAGCAGCGATCGGGCGCGGGACGTGGTGATCTGGTATTCGCGTGATGAAGGAAGAGGCTGGACCCAACCGGTGGAACTGGCCAATGGAATTCACGATGACGAACGGATCCAGTATCCGTGTTGGAATCCGGTCCTTTATCGTCCGCGGAACGGACCGTTGCTGCTGTTTTATAAGGAGGGTTCTACTCCGAGCGAGTGGTGGGGAATGGTGAAATATTCCGAGGACAACGGCAAAAGCTGGTCGCGACCGAAGAAACTTCCGAGCGGGATTTTTGGACCGGTTCGGAACAAGCCGATTGAGCTGGATGATGGCACGCTGCTATGCGGATCGAGCAGCGAGAATAACGGATGGCGTGTTCAGATGGAGCGGACGCGCAAACCGCTCGGGTTCGAAGCGTGGTCCAAGACTGAATTCCTGAATCGCTCGGTGGATTGGGGTGCGATCCAACCCACGATCTTGAATTGGCCGGACGGGACGTTGCAAATTCTCTGTCGCAGCAAACAGGAAGTGATCACGGAGTGCTGGTCGGGTGATGATGGTTTGACGTGGAATCGTATGCGGGCTACCGATCTGCCGAATCCGAATAGCGCGATTGACGCGGTGATGCTCAAGGGTCGGGCGCTGCTCGTTTATAACCACAGCACGTCGGATCGAGGAATGCTGAATGTCGCGGTGAGTCCCGATGGGAAGAAATGGCAGGCGGCACTCACGCTGGAGAATACGCCGGGCGCGGAGTTTTCGTATCCCGCGGTGATCCAGACGGTGGACCGCATGGTGCACATCACCTATTCGGTGAATCGCCAGCGGATCAAGCATGTGATCATCGACCCCTTCAAGCTGCGGACGAAGGACATTATCGCGGGCCAGTGGCCCTGGTAACGAGGTGTGCCGTCGCTCGCGCAATTAGATCAGCGCTACGTCTGGCATCCGTTCACGCAGATGAAGGATTGGCTCCGCATGGAGCCGATCGTGATCGTGCGCGGCAAAGGCGCGATGATCTGGGATGCAAACGGTCGCAAGTATCTCGATGCGAATTCCTCCATCTGGACCAATCTTCATGGGCATAATGAGCCGCGGCTGAACAGGGCGATTCAGCAACAGCTCAAGAAAATTGCTCATTCTTCCGCGCTTGGTCTTGCGAATGAACCAGCGTCGTTGCTCGCGGGGCGATTGATCGAAGCGGCGAGCGGTGGCGATTCGCAGCTTCGGAAAGTCTTCTTTTCTGATGACGGTTCTACGGCGATGGAGGTCGCACTGAAGCTCTCGCATGAGTATTGGCGCCGGTTCGGGGTCGCGAAGCCCCGGTTTCTATCGCTGCACGGAAGTTATCATGGCGATACGATTGGAGCGGTCAGCCTTGGGCACATTGATCTTTTTCACAAAGCGTACGGCCAGCTTCTTTTCGAGACGGACCAAGTCATGGCACCCTATTGCTATCGCTGTCCATTCAATCGCGCGAAGCCAGAGCGGGCGGATGCGCGCGATTACCGCAAGTGCAATTGGGAATGCGTGCAGCAGGTGGAGAAGAAGTTCGCGGACGCGAATCGCGAGGGACGACGAATCACGAGTTTTGTGGTTGAACCGCTGATGCAAGGTGCGGCCGGCATGATCCCTCAACCCAAGGGCTGGCTGCAAAGGGTCGGGAAAATTACGCGCGATTATCGGGCGCACATTATCGCTGACGAAGTGATGACGGCGTTTCGACGGACGGTTTCGCCTGAAGGAAAGGGTTCGACTTTACTGGCCAGCCAGAGCGAAGGGATAACGCCTGACCTGGCTACGCTCGCAAAAGGGCTGACCGGCGGTTATCTGCCGATGGCGGCGACACTCACGACGCAGGAGGTGTTCGACGCCTTCCTTGGGGAGTATCATGAGTTCAAGAGCTTTTTCCACGGGCACAGTTACACGGCCAACCAGCTCGGCGCTGCGGCGGCGCTGGCCAGCTTAGACATTTTGGAGAGTCGCGATTCGTCTCAGTCTCGCGTCGCACTGGGGGAAGCGATGACGCGAGAATTGCAAACTCTTTGGAAGCTTCCGAACATTGGCGACATTCGACAGGTTGGACTGGTTGCGGGTATTGAGTTGGTGAAGAATTGGAGGACGCGCGAACCGTTCGATTTTAGAGAGCGAGCGGGCATCCGAGTGTGCGAAGCGATGGCGGCTCAAGGTGTTCTCACGCGGCCGATCGGCAACGTGGTGGTTTTGATGCCGCCGTTCTGCACGACGCCAGGGCAGGTGCGAAAGATGGTGCGGGCGCTTTCCCGCGCGATCCGCAGTGTTTTCAGTTAAAGGGCCGCGGGCGAAACTCCCACGCCGATGATGCTGCAAGCCTGAATTACGTTGAGTTTAAGGCGTTCAGCTTCGGCGAGCACTTGGTCTGATTCGGTGCCGGGATTGAGCCAGAGTTCGTCGCAACCACGGGCGGCGATGTCAGGAAGGAGTTTCAGCAGAATCTCTGGACGCACGTAGACGCTGATCAGATTGGGGCGTTCGGGAACCTGGGCGATGGTTTTGAAGGTGGGCAGGCCTTCGACCTCCGGTTCGTGCGGGTTCACGGGGTAGACGGTAAAGCCGCGCTGGTGATAAGCACGCACGGCTTTGTTCCCGTATTTTTTTCGGTCGTTCGATGCTCCGATGACAGCGACAATTGGCATTAGGTCGACAAAGTTTGCGACAAAGGAGATCGACAAAGTTTCTTAACCGATATCCAGAGGCGCGGTGCTATCACCGAAGGACTCGACAGGAGTGCCCATGCGGTCGAGCATCGAAACGTAGAGGTTACAGAGCGGCGTGTTTTTCTCGCAGGCGATGTGACGGCCCGATTTGATTTTGCCGCCGGCGCTCCCGGCCAGAATGATTGGGATATTGTTCGGATCGTGCCGGTTGCCATCGGAGAAGCTCGAACCGAAAAGGATCATCGAGTTGTCGAGCAGGGTGCGTTCGCCTTCCTTTACCGCTTTGAGTTTGTCGAGGAAATAGGCGAGCTGGTCCACATGCCAGCGATTGATCTTTGAATACGGCTCGTATTTCTCGGCTTTGTTTTGGTGGTGGCTGAATTCGTGATGGCCGCCTTCTGTTCCTGGGACGAGTTTGCCGAAATTTTTGCCGGAAACGTCGTTGGCGAACATGAAAGAGGAGACGCGGGTGGAGTCGGTGCGGAAGGCGAGCGCCATCAGATCGAGCATCAGGCGGACATGTTCCTGGTGATCGCCGGGCGCGCCCTTCGGAGCGGCAATGTCTTCGAGTTCGGCGGTCGGTTTCCAGTCGCGCGGGTCGGGTTTGGAAAAGAATTCAAGACGGCGTTCGACGTCGCGAACGGATTCGAGATATTCGTCGAGTTTGTATTGGTCATCGCGACCGAGTTTGCGACGGAGTGAGTTTGCGTCGTCGAGAACCAAATCGAGCAGGGCTTCGTTGTCTTGAACCTGTTTCGCGTTTTCCGCGGAGCCCTTTGACGCGCGGATTACGCCGAACAATCGTTCGTAAGCAAAGCGCGGATTGATCTCTTTGGCGATGGGTGTGCTGGGATTTCGCCAGGAGATGTAACAACCATAAAGTCGTGTGTAGCCGACCACGGAATCGATTCCGGATACGACCGGATCAATGCCCAATTCCATCGAAGGGAGCGGGGTGTAGCGTCCGACCTGCTGCGCGGCAAGTTGGTCGATGGAAATACCACCGACGCTGATGTCTTTACCCGGCGTCTTCCGGACGGGCAGGCCGGTGAGGTAATTCGCGGTCTTGGCGTAATGGCCGTCACCCTGGTGGCTGTGCTTTTTGTCGAGCTTCGAAAAAACGAGGAAATCCTTTTTGTGACGGGCGAGCGGTTCGAGGGAGGAGGGCAGTTCGTAATCCGCACCGTCTTTCTCGGGGAACCAATTCTTTTCCCAAACACCGTTCGGGAAATAGATGCAAGCCATGCGAACGGGCGCCTGCACGTTCGGGGCTACGGAGGTGCCCGCCGCCGCTTCGGGCGAAGCCGCAGCGCAGACGCGGCCCATGGCGTCGAGCAAGGGCAGTCCGAGCGTGGCGCCCGCGCCGCCCATGGCGCGAAGGAAGGTGCGGCGAGGGATCATCCAGTTTTTCGGCGTCATAGTGTTATTCTCCTGCAGGCGCTTTGCTGTTATCCGCGACGATTCGAGGATAGAATCGGTGACGAAACGGGAAGCTTAAGGCGATCTGCTCGACCAGAACGGACGGGCGATAATTGTTTGCCTGGAGTGCTTCCATCGCTTTGTTCACCACACAATCGTCAAATTTGTTCAGCTCCCGGCCGAACGCGTAGCCGGTCATTTTGCGGACGAGATGTTTGATGACCTCGTCCTTGCGGGCCATCAATATTGTCTTTAATCCCGCGGGTCCTGTAAAGGTCTCACCGGAAGGCAAGGTGCCTTTGGAATCTATCGGCAAACCGCGATCTGAATCGCGCCAGCGCCCGAGCGCGTCGAAATTTTCCATGCCGAAACCGAGCGGGTCCATTTTATTATGACAACTGGCGCATTCCGCTTTGGCGCGATGAAGTTGCAACTGTTCGCGCAAGGAGAGGTTTTGCGCTTTCTTTTCCGTTTCCTCGAAAGCGGGAACGTCGGGCGGAGGTGGTTTCACCTTTTCGCCGAGAAATGCTTCGAGCACCCAACGACCGCGCAACACCGGACTGGTTCGCAACGGGTACGAGGTGAGCGTATGAACCGCCGCCATGCCGATTACGCCCCCACGATTTTTGTCGGTGAACGAGACTTTCTGCATCTCATCTCCGCGCACACCCTGGATGCCGTAGAGCTTCGCGAGTCGTTCGTTGACGAAGGTGTAATCGCAGTCGATTAGCTCCAGCAGCGGATGGTCCCACAGGAAGACGTAGTTAAACTGCGCTTTCACTTCCTGAAGCATCGCGCTCTGCAACTCCGCGTCGAATTCGGGAAATTTATTCGGATCGGGTTTCACTTCAGAGCCGAGCCGTTCCAGGTCGAGCCACTGGATCGCGAACCGTTCGCCGAGCGCGTTCGCTTTCGGGTCGTCGAGCATCCGACGCACCTGTTCGCGATAGATATTCGGGTCGAGCAGCTTGCCGCTTTCGGCCAGTCCGAGCAGTTCGGCATCGGGCATCGATGACCAGAGCCAGTAGGAAAGTTTGCTGGCCAGGGGCAGCGCGCCGAGTGGTTGTACCCCTTGTTCCTGCGGTTCAGGCTCAGCAAGGAAAAGGAAGTTCGGCGAGATCAGAACGGATTTGAGCGCGAGGCGAAGAGAAGGAACGTAGCCGTCCCCCCGGTTCCAGGCACGGTCGAACATCGTCATCGCGCGATCCACTTCCTCGGTCGTGGCGGGCCGACGAAAGGCCATGCGACTGATGCGCGCCACAACCTCGCGAGCGACGTTGCGGGCTTGCGCGGCTGACGGTTTGGAATTGGAACCGAGAATCTTGTCGCGCGCGGTTTTAATGTCCGGAGAAAGACTTTTTGTTTGATCGGGAAGAACGGTGTTCAGGACGAGGTCAGCGGCGGCGAGGTATTTCTCGATGTGGATGGACGACGTGAAAATGGCATTTCCAGAGGTATCGAAGCCTTCGCCTCCGCCACCATCGGTCGGAAGGAGTTCCTGCAGATCGATCTTTACGCCGAACAAATCGCGAATGGTGTTGGCATACTCAGGGCGATTGATTCGGCGACTCATCACGTAACCACGGAAGAAGTTCGCGTTGCGGTCGGAAGCGATCTGGTCGCAATCGGTATTCTCCGGCTTGGGCAAAGCCTTGAGCCAACGGACCAGTTTGCCCTGGTTATCAAAGCTCAATTCGTTCTTTCCCTCCGGAGGCATTTCGAAGGCCTGCACCCGTTCGAGGATGGTCTGCCATGTTTCCTGCGCGGCGTGAACCTTTTCCAGCGTGTCGAACGTGGTGAGGTTGAGGTCGCCTTTGTGCTTCTTCTCGTTATGGCACTCGTAACAGTGCTTTTCGAGGATGGGACGAATATCTTTCGCGAAATCGACTGGTTTTTCTTCAGCGGAAAAGCAGCAGGTCGCCGCCATTAAACAGGCGACGAGCAGCCAGGGCCCACACAGTAAACGAGAGTGCTCCACGGGACACCCAATTCTCGCATATTTGGACGTTCAATCCAGCAGGGAATTCGGGGGGATTTGAAGTGAGGGGCCAAAAGCAGAGCCCCGACCGTGAGGGAGGGCACAGGCCAATCATATTCTCCTGTTTTTCTTGTGGATCAGACGCTCCCTGACGGTCGCGGTTCCGTGCAGTTGGGGCTGCAATACCGGGAGGAAGCAGGAAATCAGCGCCGCCTTCACAGGCAGCGCTACGGATTTCCCAGGGCTACTTTTTCTTTCGGCTTTTCAGGCGGCCACGGAAGGTGAGTTCGGCGATGCCGGATTTGTCGAGTTCGCCAATGCCTTCGGCGACCATGCGGTCGTACTGCTTCTTGGTGGCGGCGGCCAGCGGGAGGTTCAGCTTCTCGCGTTTAGCGAGGGCGAGCGCGATGCCGGAATCCTTTGCAGCATGCGCGCCGGAGAAGAAACAGGAATGCTCGCGGTTTTGCATGTCTTCGCCATCGGTGACCAATACGCGCGAACCGGCGCCGGTTTGCGAGAAGACTTCGCGCAGAATGGTGAGGTTCACACCGAGTGCTTCGCCCAGGGCGAGACCTTCGGCCAATCCAGCGGTGTTGATGTTCATCACCATGTTAACGAGGGCCTTCACATTCGCGGCCTGACCGGCCTTGCCGATGTAGCGCATGGAATTGCTCAGTTTTTCGAGGATGGGCTTCACTTTTTGGAAGCTGGATTCCTCGCCGCCAATCATCAGGTAGAGCGTGCCTTCGCGCGCCTGGGTGATGCTCGACGCCATGCACGCTTCAAGGCTTTCAGCTCCGACCGCTTTGGCGCGGCGTTCCACTTCGATATGGGTGTCCGGAGAAACGGTGGCGCAATTGATGAAAACTCGTCCTTTCGCACCTTTGAGGAGGCTTGCGCCTTTCGCGGCGAAAATCTTGTCCATGGCGGCGTCATCGCTGACTACGGTGATGATCACGTCCGAAAGTTCGGTAACGCGCGCGAGGTTCTTGCACGCTTCAGCGCGCAGTTCGGAGGCGAGTTCCTTTGCTACTTTTCCGCGCGCGTCATAGACAGCGACGACCGGGTAGCCGCAATCTTTGAGGCGGCGCGCCATGTTCGAACCCATTCGGCCCACGCCGACAATACCAATTTTCTCAGGCATAAATTTAAATGTTGAAGGTTAAGTCGAGGGGCTCGATTAAAGGCAAATTCGTCCGGTTGACAATCTTTTTGCGCCTTTCTCCCCTCTCATCTCATTTTGTGCACAAGCCAGGGTGAGATAAGGGAACGTCTTCGCTCGTATGTGAGTTGCATAAGGCCGGACACGAAATCGCGAACGGCGAGGAGTTTTTACCCTTCGCCATTAAACTGAATGCGGAAACGATGATCTACGAAGCTGAGCCCGAGTTCGACCGCGACGCGTGGCAGCGCCAATTGATGGAAGGCAGTTCCCGCGAGCCGGAAGATGATCTGATCGATCTCTGCGCCACGCCGCTCTCGCGGGGCGAGGCGGTGAACAAACTGATGAGCAAAGGCCACTCGCGCGCGACCGCCTACGCATTGTGCAACGCGCGTTGAGTTGGTGCGCATGGAGGGCGAAAAGCTGCACCGGGTGGAAATCGCGTAGGGCAGTCGTGAAGCTCTCTAAAACCACGAATGGACACGAATGAACACGAAGCGAGGCAATGGCGTGTTCATTCGTGGTTAAAGTGAACGGTCACGGCTTGGCTGCGGCGGATGCGCGTGTCTCGTTCTCATCTCCTCGCGCCTATGCAGAACCTGAGAATGGCCTTTGTTCTTCTGCGTGTGCGGTGAGATGAGAATTGAGACGCGCGGGGACGGTTAAGCGAATCAAGCTCACTTTGTGCGGAGCCAGTTCAGCGTTCCACGCGCAGTCTATAAAAATGATGCCCAGCGGCGGACGCGGGCGGCAGGTCAATTTGCAGGGGAAGCCCGTTGCCCGTGAGGGGGATTACGGGCAGCTCGACCCACGAGCCGGTAAGAAGATCGTCGCTGCTTTCGACTGAATAACTGGCCCCGAGCTCGGAATCAAAGGTGAGGCGGAGCGGGCCGCTCGCACCCGGCGGAGGGGTAGTTAGCGAAAGTTTCAACGTCGGGGGAGGAGTCGAGGCTCGCACTACAGAGACTTCATCCAAACCGAAGTAGGCCCCGCCGGCAGCGGAGAAGCCCGTTAGGCTTATCGGCGTCGCGGCGGACGCCGCCGTAAAATTCATGGTGAATTTCTGCCACTGCGAGCCCGAACCGGACGGGGTGAAGGTAAAAGCCTGGCTCGTTCCAGCCACGCTCGCCAGCAACGTCAACGGGCCGCGATATGTTCCCACACTTTCGTGCGTTCCCAAAGCGAAAGAAAGCTGATAGCTCTCGCCGGCAAGCGTGGGGATGGTCTGCGCGACACCGCCATAGGGAGCAGTGTCGTGATACCCCGTGAGATCAACAAAAAACGAGCCAAAGGGCGTTTTCGGGCCGAAGTTGTTTCCGTTGATCGACCAGATTGTCTCCGCGGTGGTGATTGTCCAGCCGGGAATGGCCGCGTCGCCCGGAGCCAGTGAAACAACGCCGAACGAATCGGCCTTGAACAGAGCGGCACAAGGCAGTTCGAAGCTGCCGTTGACGATAAGATCCTCCTGCACGGGAGACGCCGGACCGACCTCCTCTTGAACGGACACGCTATCCACAGGCAGATAATTGCCTCCACGCACCCCCGTGATCGTTATTTCCGTGGAAGGGCCAGTCGCGGGAAAACTAAAACTAAACGGTCGCCATTGACTTCCTGCCACCGTCTCCTGCGTGAAGGTGAAAACCCTGGCGGTTTCCCCCGCGCAGACTTGCACCGCTTTGGGAACGGAAAAATTGCTGTGCGAGCCCAGCGAAAGCGTCAGGCGGTAACGGCGACCCGGTACGGTGGTGATCGTTTGCCGGACGCTGCCGTACGAGGCGAGGACCGCGAGGCTGATAAACAAGTCTCCGTCCGCGGTCAGCTCACCGTCCGCGCTTTTATTCGACAGCCACACCACCGGCCCGGAGGCGACCGTCCATCCTTCGAGATTGGAATCTCCGGCACTCAAAAACATCCTTCCGTTCCCGTCCGGCTGAAATTTGCTCGGGTCGCGCTCAAAACTTCCATTGCGGATGAGCTCAGGCCCCGTCAGCGCTGCAGGTAAAGAGAGGGGGGACACCGCTCCCACAACCGAAAAGCCTCCGCCGGCCATCGCGGTTTCTGCCTGAGCGTCTAAAGCATGGCTCAAGTATTGCACTGCAAAGAAGCCATCGGAGCTTGTCGGCCCGGCGACGCCAAAGCCCACGGGCGTAACGCTGAACTCCTGGGCCGCCCAGGTTTCGGCCAGTGCCAGAACCATGAGGGTGATCCAGAGGAGGACGGAGCGGCTGCTGAAGACTTTTCGCATTCGTTCTTTCAGAAAACAAAAACCATAAAGTCTGCGGGAAGCGTTGCGTCGACGCTGTCTTCAGTGGAAAACGTCCGGAGCAAAATTCTAGTGGGGTGCTCTACTGCGTGGTCAAAGTCAAAACTTGCGCCAGTCCCGTGGGTGATTCCACCTGGGGTACGGATTAACGTCGTAATCGAAATAAAGCGCTGAGAGACATCGAAACCGAAATCGACGACATACTGTCCGGTTGGCTTTGCGTCTCCGGCCGTGGAGTCCATCTCAGCCGCTACATTGATCCCACAATTCGGGCCCGAACTCTGCGAGCTGAAACAGCGAACGATATTGCCCAACCGGTTGACAAAGACCATTGCCTTCACAAACCCACCACCGTTCAACGCCTGGCTCGCATTGCCCTCCGCGTGAATGGCTGCTCCCTGGCTGCTTTGCGCATAAACGCCCACCCCACCCGGGCCGGTCGCATGCCCGTAAACCGCGGCCGTGTTGCCGGCGGGATTCTCGACGTGCAGCTTGGCGATTGGCGTGGGCGTGCCGATGCCCACGCTTCCGATAAATTCAGATGGCCCGGCGACCGACAAGCCGCTCGCGAGAGTCAGTTTGCCCGAGAAAAAACCGTCGCCATTCGGTTGCACGGCGAAGGCGATGCCACTGGCGCCCGACCGCGAAACATAAAATTGATCTCCGTTAAATCCGCGGGACGTGCCGATGTCCCATTGTCCATTCGCGTTGCGAAAAGAAACCTTCGACCACGCGTTAATCCCGCCGCCCGACTCGATCAGATGCGTGACCGAGTCCGGTTCGTACAAGTGGAGCTTGGCGAAAGGCTCGATCCCCAGGCCGAGATAACCGCGAGGCGAAAGTTGAAACTCAAGGCTCGAATTGCCGAGGCGATCGATATAAAAAACATCGTTGTTAAATCCGCGCGAGGTACCGATGTCCCATTCGCCGTTCAGATTTCTAAAGCCCAGCTTCGCCCAGGCATTCGTCCGCCCGCCTGTTTCGATCAACTGCGTGAGCGAGTCCGGCTGGTAGTAAAGATGGAGAAACGATTTTGGCTCAGCCGTTCCGATGCCAATGCTTCCCGAGGCGTTCGCCTGAATGAAGGAGGTCGAGGCGCCGCTGTCCAGGCGGGACGCGCTGACGCTATGAAGGGAATACGGAACCGCCGCGATTCTTTGGCGCGGCGCCAAAACGCTTAAAGGACTCGTCGAGCCGGCCCGCCGCACGGAAATTTCGAGAAAACGCGGAGTCCCATCGAAGGCATCCGCACCGAAATCGAGAGAGACGGTGAACAAGCCATTGGTGGCTGGAACCCCCTGGAGCGATACGATGGGCCCGTGCCGCGCGCCCGCGCCGGCTTCTTCCCTGTCGAAAAGACGAAACTCAAAATCGAACAAGCCGCTGGCCTGGCTTCCCGCTTCGGTCAGGCGGCCCTGGTAGAGGATGGCGGCCTCCTCAGGGAAAGCGGAGAAATTGAAGTGCAGGAGAAGCACCAGCAGCGCGCACTTTTGCCAACGCCCGATCAGGTTCGAAGCGCTCTTCTTCATTTTTTTCACATTAGCAACCTTGCTCGGGAACGTGAATAGAAAAAGCGCCGGATCAATCTCTTCTTCCCGAAAAGCTGCACTGTTTGCGACACTTTTCTCAAGAACATCGGCAGGATGAGATGCATCTCCGGATTTGTCTAAAGACAGCGCGATGCTTTTTAATAGCCGCTTTCCAGCAGGTGCAGCTCCGTGTGGTGCTTCGAAACATTGAGCGCATTGTCGCGATGCATCGTTTCAAGCCTTATCGACGCCTGGAAGCAGCATTGGGATTTAATCTGCTCGATGCGGTTCCGATAGAGGAGATGAAGCGGGCTGCAGAAAGTGGCTCGCTCAGTGCAGAGGATGCGCCGCGTTTGGATCGATTTCTCACCAGTCGATGGCCGCAGGTCTTGCAGGAAAATGAGACTGAGACCGATACAGCTTGACCGAATCGGCCTTTCACGACGTATACTCCGCGCAGTTGTTTAGCGCTTTCCATGTTTGCGCAGGTTAAATCGCTGTTTTCGAACGATATCGGTATTGATCTCGGCACGGCCAACTCGTTGGTCTACGTGCGCGACCAGGGCATCGTTTTGCGCGAACCTTCCGTTGTGGCCATTCAAGCAGGGACGACCAATGTGCTCGCCGTCGGTGAAGAGGCCAAGCGCATGTTGGGCCGCACTCCCGGAAATATTGTGGCCATTCGGCCCATGAAAGACGGTGTCATCGCAGATTTCGAGATCACCGAAGCGATGCTCCGGCACTTCATTCAGAAGGTGCATAATCGCAAGTTAATCGCGCCGCGCGTGGTGGTGGCCGTTCCTTCCGGAATCACCGAAGTTGAAAAACGTGCGGTGAAGGACAGCGCGACGCATGCGGGGGCGCGCGAGGTGTATCTCATTGAGCAACCGATGGCGTCGGCGATTGGCGTCGGTTTGCCGGTGCACGAACCGGCGGGGAACATGATCGTGGATATCGGGGGCGGCACTTGCGAAATTGCGATTATTTCGCTGGCGGGCATTGTGTTCAGCCGCAGTTTGCGCGTGGGCGGGGATGAGTTCGATGAAACCATCGTGGCCCACATGAAGCGCGCGTACAATTTGATGATTGGCGAACGGACCGCGGAAGAAATCAAAATCCGCATTGGTTCGGCCTTTCCGCTGGAGCAGGAGTTAACGATGGAGGTCAAGGGGCGCGACTTGAGCGCCGGGCTTCCCAAAACGATTACCATTCGTAGCGAGGAGATTCGAGAAGCTTTGAAGGAACCGCTCACCAGCATCCTGGAATCGGTCCGCATTACATTGGAACGTTGCCCGCCTGAATTGAGCGCCGATCTGATCGAGCGCGGCATTGTCATGGCCGGCGGCGGCGCATTGTTACGCGGGATCGATCGGTTGGTGTCGGAAGAAACCGGTTTGCCGGTGCATATCGCGGACGATCCACTTACGGCTGTCGCCGAGGGTACGGGTCGTGTCCTTCAAGAACTCTCATTCCTCCGCCGAGTTGCCTCCTCCAGCCGGACATAGGACCTCGTTCGCAGAGATATTTGTCGACTGAAAGTCGTCAGATTAACTGTGTAGAATGAAAATTCGATTGGCTGCCATTGGCAAGCACGTGCTTAAGCACGAAGCGGCAATCGCGCCTTCCCCAGAGCGTGTGGAACAGCTTCTTTCGCAAACTCCCGCGAGCGCCCATTCGCCAAAAGAAGCAGCAGAGATTGTGCGTCGAGCTCTCAGAAAGGTTCGAAGCCTTGATGGACGGCAACTTGCCTCGTTACGGCGGGCTTCGTAGAAGCCGATAACTCATTGATTAATGTTTAAACGGCCTCATTTGGTTGGATTAGGGGCAGCGGTGGCGCTCGCGATGATTCTTTTGAATCTTCCAGGGCATACCACCTCGGGTCTCAAATTCGCCCTGAGCAGCCTGTACCTTCCCCTGTTTGGAATTGCCAGTTCAGCCCAAAAGGCAGGGGAAGCGGCGGGAATGCGAGCGGTGCCCAAGGGCGCTCTCATTGAACAGATCGAAACGCTTAGACGCGAGAACGAGCGACTTCGCCTCGAAGCGATGGAGCACCAGGAAACGCTGCGCGAGAATGCCGTGCTGCGCGAAGCAGCCGGTTGGCAGAAAAAAGTGCCGTGGAAACTTCGTTTGGCGCGGGTGATTTCGCGCGATCCAGCCAATTGGTGGCACACACTTCAGATCGATTTGGGCAGCAACCAGGGGGTGATGAAGAATATGCCAGTGATCACTCCGCTCGGGCTGGTTGGACGAGTGCAGGAAGCTGGCGCGAACCGTTCGCGTGTCATTCTCGTTGGCGATCCCCAATGCAACGTGCCGGCCATCGTCGATAATGCCGGACGCGATACCGGAACCATTCGCGGCGGCGAATCGAGTGTGCTGGAGGAATCGATCCTTGAGTTGAGTTATCTGAAACGCAACAGCCAGGCGATTCCGGGCCAGCAGGTTTACACCAGCGGTCTCGGGATGTTTTTCCCGAAAGGCATTCCGATTGGCACGATCATGGAGACGAACAGCGTCTCCTACGGCCTGTATTTGGCCGCGCGGGTGAAGCTCTCCGCGAATTTGAACGAGCTGGAAGAAGTCTGGGTCTTGTATCCGTGAAGATTGCGAGTGAGATGAGATCGGCGGAGTGCGCCCGTCCTCGGGCGCAGCGATTCCCTATCCTCCCGAGGCGTCTGATCTTTTCTGGAGCCTCACCGACCTCTGCAATTGCTGCGCCCGGGGACGGGCGCACTCCGAACGCATGAGCCGCGAACTGCCATCGACCAACTGGATCGCTCTATTGGTTTTCGTGACCACCGGTTACGCCGTGTCGTTTGCGGAAGGGCGAGTCACCACGCTCCGGGATTTGACGGGTGCGCAGGTGGACCTCTTGCCGGGGATGATGGTCTACGCCGCGATGGCCTTTCGAACGGAGATCGTGCTCGGATGCGCCGCGTTATTCGGGCTGTTTTACGATTCCCTGTCAGCAAACTTGCTCGGAACGAGCTTTGTGGCGCTCGCCGTCGTTGGGTTAGGCGCTTCGCGGTTTCGGGAACTCCTTTTGTCGGATCAGTTTATTACGCATTGGATTTTAGGAGTCATTGCCAGCGCGATTGCGCCGGTCATCGCATTTGTGGTGCTGAATCTCTGCGGGATGCAACCGATCATTGGGCTGGGCTCGCTCTGGCAATGGACCATCATGATCGCTGGCGGCGGGCTGGTCACTCCGCTATGGTTCAAGTTTTTTAACCGCCTCGATGATGCCTCGCGCTTCAAGGAAGTGCCCGAATTCGCCTTTCGCCAGGATCGTCAAATCGCCCGAGGCAAACGCTGATGTTTTTCGTCGACCAGGTTAGACGCGCCGATCCCAGGCTTCGCTGGCTGGGAGTGCTCTTCTTTTGCGGCTTCGCGGTCCTCCTGGCAGGCCTCTACTACGTGCAGATTGTCTCGCGGGAAAAGTATGAGAACAGCCTGAAAATTCAGTCGTTTCGGACCGTTCGCGTTCCGGCCGCACGCGGCCGCATTTTTGATCGGAATGGCAATGTGCTCGCGGACAATCAACCGCGTTACAACATCAATCTCTTCCTGGAAGATATCCGGTCCCAGTTCCTCTACGAATACACCAACAGCGTCGTGAAGGAATTTGTCGCGCGCAACGGAAGGCGGCCGAAAACAGACGAGAAAAATGAACTGTCACGCGTCGCCCGCTATCGCGTCGCGAGCAATATCGTCTGGCAGGTCAGTTCTGCTGTGTTGCCGCTGCCGCTCGTTCTCCTTCCAGAAGCATTCGAGAAACATTACGCCGAAAAGCGGGCGATCCCCATGCCGATTGTGACCGATCTTACCCCGCAGCAGATGGCGCTCTTCATGGAGCGGGCCTGGGACCTGCCGGGCATCGAGCTGGAGGTCGAGCCGTATCGCTTTTATCCGTACGGGTCTCTCGCCGCTCATGCGCTTGGATACGTGAGACGTGAGAATAAGGACGATGATGAGCCCGGCGAAAGCGACATGACCTTTCACTACCGATTGCCGGACTACGATGGAGTGACCGGGCTTGAAGGTGGATTCAACGATCAATTGCGAGGCGCGCCCGGTGCCAAAGCGATCCTCGTGAACAACGTCGGATATCGGCAAAGCGAAGAGACCTGGCAGGAATCCGTTCCGGGGAGAAACGTCATTCTCACGCTTGATCTCGACATCCAGAAAGCAGCCGAACGTGCCTTGTTGATGTCCGGTCCCGATACACGCGGAGCGGCGGTGGTTCTGGATACCCGCACGGGCGACATTCTCGCGATGGCCTCCGCGCCTTCGTTTGACCTCAACATGTTTGTGCGCCCGCGCGACTTCAGCACCAACGAATGGGCCCGCATGAACGATAAAGAATTGTTAACGCAGTATAATCGCGCGTTGCAAGGAGCGTACCATCCGGGGTCCACGTTCAAGATCATCGTCGCGCTCGCGGGGTTCGAAGCCGGAATGATTAACCCGGCGGATACAGTCACCGTTCCGCCGGAGAGGAAGTATTGGATTGGGAAACGGTCCATCCGCGATACCGCTCCGCCGGGCGTTTACGATTTCAAAGAGGCCTTCAAGCACTCCTGCAACTGCTACTTCATCGAGTACGGCCTGAAGCTCGGTCCGGATCGGATCATCGAGATGGGGAACCGATTCAACTTCGGCGACAAAACCGGAGTCGTGCAGCCCGGATTGGAAGAGCGGGGCTATTTTCCCGTGCAACGCCGAAAGAAGAGCGGTGACAAATGGACCGATGGCGACACGGCTAACCTCTCGATTGGACAGGGAGAAGTCATCGTTACACCGATGCAGTTGGCGCTGATGACCGCCGCTGTCGCCAATGGTGGGAAGCTGCTCAAGCCGCGCCTCGTCGTCGAATTGGAAGATCAACTCACCACCCGCCGCCTGGAAACAATGCCGGAAGCACAGATCGAAAGGGAAATTCCGTTGAACCAGCGCGGACTGAATTTAATCCGCGCCGCGATGCTCGCCGATGTCGAAGAGAACGGCGGGAGCGGTAAGGAAGCTTACATTCCGGGAATGGGCATCTGCGGCAAAACTGGCACCGCGCAAGTCGAAAAGAACGGCGGGATCGATCACATCACCTGGTTTGTATCGTATGCCCCGTATCAGAATCCGAAATACGCGGTTGTTGTGTTGGTCGAGAGCGGCGTGTCCGGAGGGCTGAGTTGCGCACCGAAGGCGAAGGAAATTTACAAAACAATTCAGCGGATTGAAAACGACCGGCTGAAGAAGATGGCAGGGCAATGAGACTTAACGCGCGAGTTTCAAGGATGGGTAGCGCAGGCGTCTCGCCTGCGTCTTCCGGCGTCCCGCCGGAGAGATTTCGCCGAGAAAAAGACGCGCTCGGATATCGAACGGTTTCATTCAGCGGGCGAGACGCCCGCTCAGGCAGGCGGGACGCCTGGCCTACCCATACCCAATGTACGACGAACTGAACCAGAAAGAACCGAAGGTCGATTGGCTGATGCTCGGCGCTCTCGCCGGGCTGATGCTGATGGGCCTCGCGTTCATTTTCAGTGCGTCCACCTCGAACGATCCGAACAGCAACTTTTGGGTGAAACAGCTCATCGCCTACGGCCTCGGAATTGTCCTGGCTGGAGTGCTTTGCTGCATCCGCTACGAAACGATTTCGCGCTTTGCGGTCGTGGGATACTGGCTGGCCATCGTTCTGCTGCTCTCCGTGATGGTTTTTGGCACCTCCCGGCTTGGCGCAAAACGCTGGATCGATCTCGGCTTTTTCCAATTTCAACCTTCCGAATTCGCGAAGCTCGCGTTCATCTTCATGATGGCCAGCTTCCTCAGCCGCCCAAAGGAAGAGCTCCGGAGCGGCCGGTTGTTCATCAAAGCACTGTTGATGACAGCGTTGCCTTTTATAATTATATTGAAGGAACCAGACTTGGGATCGGCACTTGTGCTCTTTCCCATTGGGTTAGCGATGATGTTTGTTGCGGGAGTGCCCACCAAGTTCATCCTGCGCTTCGGCGCGGGAATTGGAATCCTTGTGGTGCTGCTCCTCGTGGACATCCTGTTCGCTCCGCCCAACTGGCAGCTCAAACTGGAGGAATACCAGCGACAAAGGCTGCTGGTGTATTTCGGAAGGGATTTTGCTCCGCGCAATGCCACTGAAGCGGAGCGGCAACAGGCTCGACGCACGCAACGTGCAAAAAGTTATAACGTCGAGCAGGCGCTGATTTCTGTCGGATCAGGTGGACTGACCGGCAAAGGCTGGCGGCAAGGCACCCAGAACGCTCTGGGTTATCTGCCGCGGGCCGTGGCACATAACGATTTCATTTTCTCCGTCATAGCCGAGGAGAAAGGATTTCTAGGCAGTGTGATGGTCATCGGATTGTATTCCGCGCTGATTTTTTGCGGAATCAAGATTGCCTACCAGGCACGCGATCGTCTGGGCAAACTTTTGGCAGTAGGTGTCGTCACGATGCTATTTAGTCATGTATTTATAAATATCGGCATGAACATACGCTTGATGCCTGTAACGGGTATTCCACTGCCGCTGTTAAGCTACGGCGGAACTTCGGTGCTCTGCTCGTTGATCGCGATAGGTGTTTTGCAAAACGTCTATATCTATCGACGATCCCATTAAACATGAGTGACAAAAATTTTTCCCGCCGCCGGAAAGGCCCCATGCGCTTCCGGCCGACGGGCGGCATCGGTGTGCCCAAAGCCCCGCTGACCAGACCGGAACAAAGCAGCACACCCAAAACTGCCAACGAAGAAGTTTTTTCCGAGCAACATACACGGGAAATTGATGAGGCCGAGAATATCGCGGCCGGGCTTCCTGCGGATTCGCCCGAGCACGGTGAACATCATCATGATGAACATCACGCGCTCGAACACGATCCGGACGAGCATCATCACGAACACAGTGACGAACGCTTTTCGCCCGTGCCGGTACCCGAGCCGCGTCCGGAAGGCATCGTCGAAACAATTCGCGCCGCAGCGGATCGCCTTGTGCGCAAGGTCCAGCGCCTGGTCAAACCGGTGCACCGGATTCACAAGGAAGTCATTATCAATTCCGAATCCCTCGAAACTCGCGTCGCAGTCATTGAGGACGGCAAGCTCGAAGAATTCACGATTGAACGCACCAGCGACGAACGTCTGGTTGGCAGCATTTTCAAGGGCAAGGTGAAGAACCTCGAAGATGGCCTGAAGGCCGCATTCGTCGATATCGGTTTTGAGAAAAACGCCTTCCTCCACTACTGGGACATCGTTCCTGCGGTGTTCGACAGCGGCGTTGAAGTGGTCGAGCGCGAAGGCCGCCGTCGCGAGAAGCCGCGCATTACCCAGAAAGATATTCCGCGGCTCTATCCGCCCGGCAGCGAGATCATCATTCAGGTGACAAAAGGCCCAATCGGCACGAAAGGTCCGCGCGTCACCACGAATCTAGCGTTGCCTGGACGCTACCTGGTATTGCTTCCGAATTCCGATCAAAGCGGTATTTCGCGCAAAATCGAAAGCCAGGAAGAACGCCAACGGCTCAAGAAGATTGTTCGTGAGCTCAGCATTCCCGATGGAATGGGTGTAATCATTCGAACGGTGGGCGAAGGGCAGCAGGCTCGTTATTTCGTGCGCGATCTCGCGTTGCTGTTGGACGAATGGCGCTTGATCCAGGAACGCATCAACAAGCAACCACCCGCTACCTGTGTGTTCCAGGAACCGGACCTCGTCGAACGGACCGTGCGCGACTTCCTCACAGAAGATGTCGAACGCATCGTGATCGACAATCCTAAGCAGTTTGACCGGATCAAAGACATGATCGGGCGAATTTCAAAACGCTCGATATCGAAGGTGAAGCAGTACAATGAGCACCAGGCGATTTTCGACCGCTTCAACATCACCCGCCAATTGGAGAGCGCTTTTTCGCGCCAGGTGCACCTGAAGAGCGGCGGTTACATCGTGATCGATGAAACCGAAGCGCTCGTGGCCATCGACGTGAATACCGGTCGTCACAAGAGCGCGGCCAAGGACCAAGACTCGACCATCCTCAAGGTCAATCTGGAAGCCGCCGAAGAAATCGCGCGCCAACTCCGCCTGCGCAACATGGGCGGCCTGATCGTGCTCGACTTCATCGACATGAAATCGCGGCGCGACCAGCAACAGGTTTATAACAAGTTAAAGGAGGGGCTGAGACGCGACCGCGCCAAAACACATCTCCTGCCCATCTCGCAACTCGGCCTGATGGAAATGACCCGCCAGCGCCACTCCGAAAGCGTGCGCGCCGCCGTCTACGACGATTGCCCGTACTGCAAAGGTCGTGGCAAGGTGAAGAGCGCCCTCACCATGAGCGTGGAAATTCAGCGCAAACTCTCCGAAATCCTCCGCCGCCGTCAGCGCGACGAATCCGATTTCCAACTGCGCATCGTCGTAAACCCAACCGTTCTCGAACGCCTGCGAACCGAAGACGAAAAGCTCCTGATCGAATTGGAGAAACGCTACTTCGGGAAACTCTCATTCCGCTCCGAGCCCGGCTTCCACGCCGAGCAATTCAAGATCGTGAACGTGGCCACCAACGAAGAGCTGGCGAATGTAGGAGGCTGATTAATTAACTGAGTAGGGCTGGCGGTCCTCGCGCCGCCAGTCCGACTGAAATTCTACGTTTTGTCGGTTCGTCTGAGAGCTTCGACATCTGCCAGGTCTTTGGTTTGTCCGGCTCCAATCTTGTTTTCGATCAGCTTTTTCCGACTGATCGATCATCAGTTTGAGTCTCTCATTTCCCGTGAGCGAACGGTAGTACGCATAATCAGCCTCTTCCGCTTCTGCGAAAGTTTTAAAAACCTGGATCTCGCGTTTGTTCTCCCGCTCCACAGTTTTGATAGTAACGGCGGGGCTTCGGTATCGAAAGCTGCAAAGCGCGCAAACTTAGGGTTGACGCTTTGGCGGCTCTTTCGTAAATACAACGGACTTTGCCGGGAGCGGCAGAACCAAACGCCATCCCAAGACCGCACTTGGTTTCGGTTGAACAAGCTGGAACCAATTTTCGTTTTTGGGGAAATTGCAGTGTTTTATTGCTCTAATTGTTTGGATTCTGAATTCTAAAACCGGCAAAAAGGCGCAGGCCGATGCTTGCGCAGGGTGCGGGGGTTCGGTAGAGATAAGCCCGGACGTATAACAAGATTTGCTAATCCTGAGACAATGAAGGATAAGCAGAATTAAGAAAGCTTAAGTTGAGACTGTCGGAAAGTGCGCGGCCCGGCAGCCTGTTGAATGTCTGACATTTTTCCAAAGTGGACTAATAAGTTGCCCGGCCGGGTGATTCTCGGCGCGGCGTTGCTGGCGACGGCAGCGACCATTGGCGTCACTTATTATTTCACACCCAAGTATGTGGATGTGGGCTACCAGCCTATTCAGCCGGTATCTTTTCCGCATTCAGTTCACGTGGACCAACTCGGCATGGATTGCCGCTATTGCCATCACGATGTGGAGAAGTCGTGGTATTCGAACATCCCTGGTTCGGGCGTTTGCATGAATTGCCATGGGCAAATTCTCGCGAATGATCCTCGGCTTGCGCCGATTCGCCAAAGCGCGACGAACAACACTGCGGTCCCGTGGGTGCAGATCCACAAAATGCCCGACTTCGTTTATTTCAATCACTCCGTGCACGTGAATCGCGGCATTAGTTGCGTGCATTGCCATGGCCAGGTGAACAAGCTTGACGAAGTGCGGCAATTGCAGCCGCTCAGCATGGCCTTCTGTCTCGATTGCCATCGCGATCCAGGTAAGAACATTCGGCCGCCGGAGGAAATTACCAATTTGGATTGGCAAAGGCCTAAGAATTTTGACGGAAACGCGTTGGTGCAGCACTGGAACGTGCATCCGCCGCAATCCTGCTCCGCGTGTCATAGATGAAAACGATTCCCCCACCATGCCCGCATCCTGAAACGGGCCCGAAATACTGGCGCAGCCTGGACGAAGTGGCTGAAACGCCGGAGTTCCGGGAGTGGCTGGAACGTGAGTTTCCGGCTGGGGCGAGCGAATTTGAAGATGGGGTGTCCCGCCGCAACTTCGTTAAAATCATGTCCGCAAGCTTTGCGCTGGCGGGGGTTGGTTTGACCGGTTGCCGCCGTCCGGTGGAGAACATTGTTCCTTTCACTCGGATGCCAGAAGGTTACGTGCATGGCCAGGCGCGGTATTACGCGACCGCAATGCCGAATCGCGTCGGTGCGATTCCGCTCCTGGTGAAGTCCCACGAAGGCCGGCCGGTCAAGATTGAAGGCAATGCGGAACACCCGGACAGCAACGGAAGCACCAACCTCTGGGCGCAAGCTTCGATTCTGAATTTGTATGATGTGGACCGCGCGAAGCGGTTCACCCGCGGTGGAACCCCGATTCCTCGGCAGACGGCTGTTAATCTGCTGGCACAAGCCGGTCAGCGTTTCAGCGGGAATGGCGGCGCCGGTCTGGCGTTTCTGATGGAACCGGCGAACTCGCCTTCTCGTCAGCGCGTTCAGGCTGCCGTAGCGACGAAATTTCCTCAGGCCAAATGGTATTCTTACGACCCGGTTGATGCGGACATTCATCAACGCGCCGCCGGCGCCGCAGTTGGACGTTCGGTAAGGCCTTACTTCAAGTTCGACGAGGCTTCGATTATCGTCTCGCTCGACTGCGATTTCATCGGCAGCGAGGAAGACAACCGCCGATATATCACTGGTTACGCCAAGGGTCGTCGGGTCGAGAAGCCGACCGACCAGATGAACCGCCTTTATGTGATCGAGGCGTTGATGTCGATAACGGGTGCAAATGCCGATCATCGTTTGCGTGTCGCAGGCAGCGGCGTTGCCGAAAAAGCGGCGCAACTGGCCAACGCGGTTCTGAATAATCAGCAAGCGGCCGATAAATGGATCGCCGAGTGCGCCAATGACCTCAAGGAAGCGTCCAATCGAGGCAAGGTGCTGGTCGTCGCGGGGCATCGCCAGCCGCTCGCGGTTCATGTGCTGGCTTTTGCGATGACTGAAGCCCTCGGTGGTTTCGGCAAGACAATCGTTTTCCACGAAGCTCCTGAACGGAAAGAGGGAACAATCACTGAACTCGCGCAGGCGTTGAATGCCGGCCAGGTCGATACTCTCGTCGTCACCGGAGGAAATCCAGTTTACACCGCTCCGGCAGACCTGAATTGGGCCGCGACGCAGCGCAAGGCTCGCGAAGTCATTCGTCTCGGGTATTACGAAGACGAGACGTTCGCGGTCAGCGACCTGCACATCCCCGAAGCGCATTATCTGGAATCCTGGAGTGACGCGCGCACGACGGATGGAACCTATGTTCCGATTCAGCCGCTGATCGAGCCGCTTTACGCGGGAATGACTGAGATTGAAGTTCTGGCGCGAATTGGCGGCACTTCGATCACGTCGCACGACATCGTGCGCGAGACTTTCAATTCACTGGTCGCCGACTCTTCGGACAATGCCTGGAAGCTTTTCCTGCATGATGGCTTTCTGAAAGGGTCGGCCGCGCAAGCGGTCAACGCCGCAGTAAGCGAGCAAACGCGTAACGAAGCCTTGCAAACGGCCGGCAAAGCCCCAGCGAATGCCGCTGGTGTTGTGGAAGTTGTTTTCCATCGCGATTACAGCGTGGATGACGGCCGCTACAGCAACAACGGTTGGTTGCAGGAGATGCCCGACCCGATTACGAAGGTGAGTTGGGACAGCCTCATTCTTGTCAGTCAGGCTACTGCCAAACAGCTTGGGTTCCGTCTCGAAGATTTCATGTATGGATCCGACGTGCTGCTCCAGCGTGATTCACCGCGCGGGGTGCCTACAGGGCGCGTCTCGGTCAACGGCAAAGAAGTCGTCGGACCTCTTTGGATTCAGCCGGGGATGGCTGACGGTGTTGTAGCGTTGCCGCTGGGTTACGGTCGCAAGCAACTTGGCCGCATCGCGAAGGATGTGGGATTCGATGCTTATGCGTTGCGCACTTCAGCTGCGCCTTACTACGCGCCCGGTGCGAAGATCGCCGCGGCCGGTGGTTACGCGAAAGTTTCCTGCACGCAGCACCACTGGGCGATGGAAGGTCGACCTGTTGTTCGCGAGGCAAACTACAAGCAGTATCAGGAACACCCGAAATTCGCCAAAGCGCTGAATCTCGAAGCGCCGCCTGTCATTGATTCGCTTTATCCCAATCCGCTGGAACGCGAGAAGAACAATGCTCGCATCGTTCACCAGTGGGGCATGTCGATCGACCTGAGCACCTGTGTGAATTGTCAGGCCTGCGTGATCGCGTGCCAGAGCGAGAACAACGTGCCCATCGTGGGCAAGGAGCAGGTCTATCGCCAGCGCGAGATGCACTGGCTCCGGCTCGACCGATATTACGCGGGTTCCATCGAGAATCCGCAGGTGGCTTATCAACCGATGCTCTGCCAGCATTGCGAAGCCGCTCCATGTGAAAATGTATGCCCGGTAAATGCGACCACTCACGACGAGGAAGGTTTAAACCTGATGGTTTACAACCGCTGCGTCGGCACACGTTATTGTTCCAATAACTGTCCTTATAAGGTCCGCCGGTTCAATTTCTTCGATTACCACAAGCGCAGCAGTGCTGATCTTCAAGGTCCCCGCTACACCACGCCGATCTTTAAGAAGACCGATGGTGAGTGGGATATTGCCAAGTGGTTTAACAATCGTGAGCGTCATTGGCGCGACGACGAAGAGTGGGAATTGCTCAAGCTCGTCAAGAACCCAGAAGTGACGGTGCGCATGCGCGGCGTCATGGAGAAATGCACATTCTGTCTCCAACGCATCGAGGCCGCGAAGATCACGCAAAAGGTCAAGGCCGGTGCATCCGATGCGGTGGAAGTTCCAGACGGCACGATCAAGACGGCGTGTCAGCAGGCTTGTCCGGCGGATGCAATTGTGTTCGGGAATACCAAAGACCCGAACAGTCGAGTCTCGAAGTTGAAGGCGTTGGATCGGGATTATCAGGTACTCGACTATCTGTACACCCGGCCGCGTTTGACCTACCTGGCCAAGGTTCGCAATCCGAACCCGAAAATGCCGGACTTCCAGGAATATCCTTTGAGTACGCAGGAATATGTGAAGGCGATGGGCGTTCACGGTGAACCGTACGCCGAAGAAGGCGGCCACGAAGGCGCGGGCGAACACGCCGCTTCGCATGGCGCGGCGAAAGCAGAAGGAGCGCATCACTAATGGCTCACGTCGCAACAACTGTTCCGGTCGCAGCAGCTCCCGCCGAACTGACTCGCGAACCATTGGTTGCCAACCGGAGACCGATCGGCTGGATTTCGGACCAGATCGCGGGTGTCGCTGAAGGCAAGACCCCCTGGTGGTGGTGGGCTGCCTTTGTTCCGAGCGTTATCCTGCTTGTCACTTGTTTCTCACTCATTGCCTATCTCGTTTCGGCGGGCACGGGTGTTTGGGGTCTGAGCCACCCGGTCATGTGGGGCTGGGCCATTATTAATTTCGTGTGGTGGATCGGTATCGGTCACGCAGGTACGCTTATCTCTGCGATTCTCTTTTTGCTCCGGCAGAAGTGGCGCACAGGTGTGAACCGTGCGGCGGAAGCGATGACAATTTTTGCGGTTATGTGCGCGGGTATCTATCCGCTCATCCACGTCGGGCGCGTTTGGCTCGGTTGGTGGTTGTTCCCGATTCCGCTTTCACAAGGAATCTGGCCGCAATTCCGTTCGCCGCTGATGTGGGACGTGTTCGCGGTTTCGACCTATTTCACGGTATCGCTGCTCTTCTGGTACATGGGATTGATTCCGGACCTTGCTGTGATGCGGGATCGTGCGAAGACAAAGATTCGCAAGTTTGCTTACGGGTTGTTCGCGCTCGGTTGGACCGGTGCCAACCGTCACTGGAGTAACTACGAAAAAGCCTATTTGATCCTGGCTGGTCTTTCGACGCCGCTGGTGCTCTCCGTGCACTCGATCGTGTCACTCGATTTCGCCGTTTCCCAGTTGCCTGGGTGGCATACGACGATCTTCCCGCCTTACTTCGTTGCGGGCGCGGTCTTCTCTGGGTTTGGGATGGTGTTGACCCTCCTGATTCCGCTCCGCACGGTGTGCAAACTCGAGGAGCTAATCACGATTCGTCACATCGATTTGATGTGCAAAGTGACCTTGGCGACGGGAACGATCGTCGGCTACGCCTACGCCATGGAGTTCTTCATCGCCTGGTATAGCGGCAATCCTTTCGAACGGTTCACTTTTGTTAACCGTGCGTTCGGTCCTTACGGCTGGGGGTACTGGTGGATGATCAGTTGCAACGTGATCACGCCGCAATTTTTCTGGTTCAAATGGGTCCGCCGGAACATCGTGATCGTTTGGATTCTTTCGATTTTCGTCAACATCGGCATGTGGTTCGAGCGCTTTGTGATCGTGATGACGCTGCATCGCGACTTCCTGCCTTCAAGCTGGGGTTTCTACGCGCCGACCTGGGTGGATATTGGTACTTACATCGGAACGTTCGGTTTATTTTTCACCATGTTCCTATTGTTTATGCGCTTCCTGCCCATTATCGCCATTGCTGAAGTCAAAGCGATCACTCCGCAGGCGGACCCGCATCACCCGCTCGGTGGTGCTAAACTGGGAGGGCACCACTAATGGCCGCCGTCGCCGCAACTGTCAGCAAGACGCCGTACGCCATCATGGCCGAGTTTGATACTCCGGCGGCCATCATGCACGCCGCGGAGAAAGTCCGCGACGCGGGCTTTCGCCGTTGGGATGTTTTCACTCCTTATCCGATTCACGGGATGGATCAGGCGATGGGGCTGAAGAATTCGAAGGTTGGCTACATATCGTTCACGGGCGGGGTGCTCGGTTATACCACTGGCATGGTTATGATCTGGTGGATGAACGCTGTGAATTATCCGATCATCATCGGCGGCAAACCGATGTTCAGCCCGTTTGGTGCGTTCCCGCCCTCGTACGAACTGACCATTTTGTTCGGTTCATTCGGTGCACTGCTGGGAATGCTTTTTCTCAACAAGTTGCCCCGTTTGCATCATCCGCTCCTGAAGAACCGCCGCTTCGCTCTCGCGACGCACGACCGTTATTTCGTCGTGATCGAGACAAGCGACCCCAAGTATTCCGACACGGAAACCCGCAAGCTGCTCGAAAGCGTCGGCAGCAAGCAAATCGAAATGGTGGAGGACTGATGCGCTACTTTCTTCTAGCATTCGTCCTAGCGGTCGGGTTGGTGATCGGTATTGCCGGCAAGCGCGGAAAAATTTCACGCAAACCGCCCATCGAGGTATTCTCGGACATGGATCGCCAGCCGAAGATCCGTCCCCAAACGCCGAGCGATTTCTTCACTGATGGCCACGCCTCGCGGCTTCCGGTGGAAGGAACAGTAGCGCGCGGCGCCCACTTTTTGGAGGAGCCGCTCAACACAGGGATGGTCCTCGGGACGACGAACTTCATTGCGGTGAATCCCATGAAGGTCACGGAACAACTTATGGCTCGAGGCCATCAACGGTTCGAAATCTACTGCTCACCCTGCCACGGCTTGCAAGGGGACGGCAACGGGGTGGTCAAGAATTTGGGGATGGCGACAGTCAAGAGCTTGCATGAACCTCGCATCGTGCAATTCGGCGATGGCGAGATATTTTACGTGATCACGCATGGTCGGAATACCATGGGGCCGTACCAATCGCAAATTCCTGTCGAGGACCGCTGGGCTATTGTGGCTTACGTGCGCGCTTTGCAACTCGCTCAACTTGGACAACCGGGGGATTTGCCTCCTGATCAGAAAGTTGCGCTCGGAAAATAGTATGGCAACGCATCAAACAACCGAAACTGTGGCTCCGCTCGATCTTTCGAAGTGGCGCCCGCTCTCGACCATCCTGATGGCGGTCGGTGGGCTCGGCGCGTTGCTCGGTCTTATTTTCTTCCGCAAGCAATTCGCCTTTTCCTGGCTGACCACCTACATGTTCTACCTGAGCCTGATGCTCGGTGGTTTGTTCCTCGTCATCGCCCACCATTTGTTCGATGCGAACTGGTCGATCCCCATCCGTCGTATCAATGAGAACCTGGCTTGTCTCGCGCCGGTTTTCGCGGTTCTTTTCCTGCCGATCGCTTTTCTCGCGAAGGATCTTTATCGGTGGATGAATGTGGCCGACCCCACAACGGACCACGCGCTTTATTCGAAACATCCGTTATTGACGATGCCAGGCTTCTACATCGTCGCGATCATTTGTTTCGTTTCCTGGACGCTGATCTCGTGGGGCTTGCGCGCTCAATCTCTTGCTCAGGATAAAACCGGCGCTGCATCGCATACAAAGAAGATGCGGGTGCTCGCCTCGGTGGGCGTCGTCCTCTTCGCGCTCACACTCACATTGGCGGCGATCATGTGGATCAAGGCACTCCAGCATCAGTGGTTCTCCACGATGTTTGGCGTGTGGTATTTCGCCGGTAGCACCTGGTTGACTCTCGCGACCGTTTATCTGATCACGATGTGCTTGAAGCGCATGGGGCCTCTCCGCGAGGTTGCGGGCTCGACGCAATTCTACTTTATCGGATCCCTTCTGTTCGCATTTACAGTGTTCTACGCCTACGTGACTTTTGCGCAGTATTTCATCATCTGGAACGCGAACATCCCTGAAGAAACGTTTTGGTATGTTTTGCGCGAGAAGGGAACATGGTTCCAGATCAGTCAAATCATCATTTTTGGCCACTTTTTCGTGCCCTTTCTCTTGCTGTTGCGCATTGACATCAAATTGATGTTTCCAATCATGGCTGCATTGACTGCCTGGGCCTGGTTGATGCACTGGTGCGACATGCAATTTAACATCATGCCGGTGCTGCATCCGGATGGATTCGTCCTGCATTGGATTGACATCGCGTGCATGGCTTTCTTCGGCGGACTTCTGTTCAAGATCTGGTCAGCCTGGTATTTCCGTTACCCGCCATTTCCCCAACGGGATCCCCGTATCGCGGAGACGTTAGGCGTCTATGTCGAACCGCCGGAAATCGTCACGGCGCCGCGCACACCACGTCCCGCATAATCAAGAACCATGGCGACATACGGCACATACAATTCTCCCGGCGCTTTCAAACTCACTGTCTACGGTGTGGTGATTGCCGTCTGTTTCTTCGCGATGTTTTACCTGGTGCGAAATGCGTATCGGGAATACAACCCGCAACCGCTCAACCAAGCCCGCGCTCTGGAGCGCGCCAAGGTGCGGCAGGATGTCACTACAAAAGCCATTTCGAATCTCACCACGTCCGGTTGGGTCGATCAGCCCAAAGGGATCGTGCGCCTGCCGATCAATCGTGCGATGAAGATGACCGTCGAGGCCTACCAAAATCCCGAAGCGGCTCACTCGAATCTCGTGGCGCGCTCCAAAGAATCCGAGAAGCCCGCGCCGGTGCAAAGCTTTGAATAAATGACTGCCCACGCTCCAGAACCTGTAACAGCGCGACCTGCGACAAGGGACAACGAGTTCCCGCTGCCGCAGGAAGTGGATTATTCCTGCCGTTGGGCGGTTGGGCACATGCTCTTTGCGAGCGTCATCTGGCTGGTCATCAGTCTGATCTTCGGAGTGTTTGCGTCGATCAAGATGCACGCTCCCGGCATGCTGGCCCATTGCCCGGCGCTCACTTACGGGCGCGTTGCCGCAGTCGCCTCGAGCACTTTTCTTTACGGCTTCGCTTCTCAGGCGGCAATCGCGATTGGGCTCTGGTTGTTCGCCCGCATGGGGCACACTTTTCTCGTATTGCCCCGGGCAGCACTGATTGCCGGCAAGCTCTGGAATCTGGCCGTGTTCTGCGGAGCTGTTGGCATTCTGATGGGAGCTCTAACTCATTTTCCGGGTTACGAAATGCCCCCGTGGACCTCGTGGATGTTCCTGTTGGCGTTCGTCATTCTGGGCCTCTCCGGCCTGCTCACCTTTGTCTCGCGCAACGAACGTGACCTTTATCCGTCGAACTGGTTTCTGTTCCTGGGATTCTTCGCGCTGCCGTGGACGCTGTCGATTGCTTACGTTTTGTTGGGTCGCTATACCATTCGCCCAATCATGGAGCCGGTGGTTGCGACCTGGTTTGCCAACAACTTCATGATGCTCTGGCTGGCTCCGGTGGCGCTGGCGATTCTATTTTACCTTATCTCGAAGCTCAGCTTGCAACCGCTTTACAGCCGCTCAATGGCGGTCTTCAGTTTCTGGTTTTATATCCTTTTCGCCACTGCATCCGGGTTCCAAAACTTTGCCGGTCTGCCGAACTGGATGCCTAACCTGAGCGCCGTTTCGAACACGCTCCTTCTTCTTCCAGTCGCGGTGATCACGGTTAATTGGTATTACACTTGGGTGGGCCATAACAAAGGCGGAAAGGCAAAAGATCGAACCACCAAGTACGTTATATTCTCTGCAATTGGTTTCCTCGGGTTCGTTTTGCTCAACCTCGCTCTTTCCTGTCCGCAAATCGATGAGGTCATCGGCCTTACTATTTTCAAAGATGGTGTGACCACCTGGTTCCTCTACGCGTTTGTTGGAATGGCTTTGTTTGCGGCGATGCACCACATCATGCCTCGGTTGGCGGAAGTGGATTGGCCAAGTTCCGGCCTCGTGAGCGCGCATTACGCGTTAACGGTTGCAGGAATCGTAATAACCGTCGCGGCTTATCTGCTCGGCGGCTACGTTCAGGGCAATGCCATCAACAACCCCGCGGTTCAGTTCAATGGTCCGGGGGGCGTCGTTCGGCAGGTCATACCTTACGTTGGCATCAGCACGGTTGGTTTGTTGGTGCTGTTGGTTGGTCAGCTCGCGTTGCTTTCAAACATTCTTTTGATGGCTAAAGCCAGTATTGCCGAATGCTGCGGCATCGGTAGTCGCAAGGAGGTCGTGCGATGAACAAAGGCCCCGCAATCTTCATTGGAGTTCTTTTCCTGATGGCCTGGTCTTTTTACGGGATCATTGGGAAGAGCTTCGAGGATCTCGGTCGCCAGGACCCGATCAAGCTCGACACCGGGGAACCTTTTCCGGGCGGCCGATCCGGAACCGCTCTGGCCGGCGAGGAAGTGTATCGCGCAAACGGCTGCGCGGCTTGCCATACAATGCAGGTGCGCATGAAAGGTTACGGCAAGGACATTGAACGCGGCTGGGGGGCTCGGAACAGTGTTCTTCAGGATTTCGTCTACGACCGGCACGTTTTCTTGGGCCGCGCGCGTATCGGTCCTGATCTGGCTGATGTGGGATCACGCAGTCCGAATCCGATTACCCAAATGATGCACCTGTATAATCCGCGCACCACGGTGCCGGACTCAATGATGCCGCAGTATCCTTACCTCTTCACCAAGCGGAAGATCAAGGATGGCCGCCAATCTCCGGAAGCTCTGCCCCTTCCCGCGAAATTCCTGGAGGATGGTTACGAAGTGATTCCCACCCCGGAAGCAAAGACGCTCGCAGCTTACCTCACCAGCCTGCACGCAAATACCTATATTTTCGAGGCGCCGCAGCTTCCGCCGCCTCCCCCGGCGACCAATACATCGAGCGCCAGCCCAGCGCCCGCCTCTGCTAACACGAAATGAAGCCCGACCGCAAAAAAGGACAAGGTAAACCCGGCCGAGAGGTCCATCCGCCCGCTCGTTCGCATTCGAATGATCCCGAGCCATCTGCGGCCGCGGGACATCTGCCCGCCTGGATTTTTATCGTCCTCGCGGTCGCTCTCTTCTGGGGAATGGTTTATCTCGACAGCCACGCTGGCGGTTTCAACGCGCGCGTCTACCAGCGATTCGCCTCGAGTAATGAACTGGTCTCGCTCGTTCCTTTCGATCCTGTGCGTAGCGCCGTGAATCAAGGTTTTGCAGTTTACAGCCGCACATGCATGCCATGTCATCAACCCTCTGGCAGTGGTACGCCCGGACTTTTCCCACCGCTCGCTGGTTCAGAATGGGTGCTGGAGTCCGATCCGGCGCGCATCATTCGCATTGCACAGAATGGGCTTTCCGGGCCCATTACGGTTAAAGGTCAATCCTGGGCTCTTTTGATGCCTCCGATCGCCAAAGACGCCGGCCTCTCTGACGAGGAACTGGCCCATGTCCTCACCTATGTTCGCAAGAGCTGGGGTAATAATGCGGATCCTGTCGATCCCAAACAGGTGGCTGCGGTTCGGAAAGAAATTGGAAATCGTTCGACTGCCTGGACCACCGCGGAGCTGGAACAGGTCAAGCTGAAGAAATAATCTGAGGTAGTGGCCGACGTGAGTCCGTTATTTCTCCTGGGACTCGCGAGGACAACAGACGCCGACTTATGTCGGCGTCTACATAAGGCGACTTTACATGTGCTGGATGATGTTCGTTCCGAACTCCGAGCACTTGATTTCCGTGGCACCCTCCATCAGTCGGGCAAAATCGTAAGTGACCCGCTTGGAAGCGATCGCGCCGTTCAATCCTTTAATGATCAGGTCCGCGGCTTCGACCCAGCCCATATAGCGGAGCATCATTTCACCGCTCAACACCACACTACCTGGATTGACACGATCCTGGTTCGCATATTTCGGCGCGGTTCCGTGTGTGGCTTCGAAAATCGCGTGACCGGTGACGTAATTGATGTTTCCGCCGGGCGCGATTCCGATGCCACCGACCTGCGCGGCGAGAGCATCTGAAAGGTAATCGCCGTTGAGATTCAGTGTGGCGATGATATCGAAATCTTCAGGGCGAGTGAGCACTTGTTGCAGGGTAATATCGGCAATCGCATCCTTAACAATGAGCTTGCCAGCCTTAACCGCGGCTTTTTGTTCGTCGTTCGCGGCGGCTTCTCCTTTTTCCTTCTTGGTTCGTTCCCAGCGGGACCAGGTGTAAACTTTGTCACCGAAAATTCGTTCTGCGGCGGCATAACCCCAATCACGAAATGCACCTTCAGTGTACTTCATGATGTTCCCTTTGTGCACCAGCGTGACGCTCTTGCGCTTATGACGCAGCGCGTACTCGATCGCGGATTTAACCAACCGAATCGTACCGACGTTCGACACAGGCTTGATGCCGATGCCCACCTGGACCGGCATGTGCGAGGCGTCGTGGTCAGGCGCGGCAAGCTTCATGTAATCGGCCATCGCCTTTTGCGTCCCGAAACGTATCTTCGAGAAATCTTTCGGAAAGTTCTGCTGCAGGAAATCCAGCACCTTCTGCGCTTCGGGTGACCCGCCCACATACTCGATGCCGGCATAAATGTCTTCCGTGTTTTCACGGAAGATGACCATGTCCACCTTCTCGGGATGTTTCACCGGCGAAGGCACACCGCTGAAATACTGCACCGGTCGCAGGCAAACATAGAGATCAAGCATCTGGCGCAACGCCACATTCAACGAGCGAATCCCCCCGCCAACCGGCGTGGTGAGCGGCCCTTTGATGCCGACGAGATATTCTTTGAACGCTTCGACCGTATCGTCCGGGAGCCAGTTGTCGAATTTGTTCTTGGCCGTCTCGCCGGCGAACACCTCGAACCAGGCGATCTTGCGTTGCCCGCCGTAGGCTTTTTGCACCGCCGCATCGAAAACGCGTTCACTAGCGGCCCAAATGTCAGGACCGGTGCCGTCGCCGCGGATGAAAGGGAGGATTGGATTCTCGGGAACGTTCAGTTTCCCATTGGTGATCGAAATTTTCCCGCCTGCGGGCGGAGTGACATCTTTATAAGCCATGGCAAATCAGGTGTTGTGCTTTAACCGAGCCACCTGATTCCTGCAAGTCCCATAAAACTTTGTCGGCCGTCTTTGTCGTAACCTTTGTCGAGCGAAGGCTACTTTCTTTCCAACATTCTCTCCTGTTCCCAAGCCTCGAAATTTCCGTCAGCCGCGCGATGAACTTCGCTGTGCCCGTCCGCAAAAAGGTAGGTGCGCTTCGCGCCGCCTTCTGGATCGAAATCGAACGGTTGCGTTTCGCGGACAATAATGGTTTTGGCCGGTTCGCTGATATCCTTAAGAGAGCCGTGATAGACAATTTCAAAATCCTGCGCTCCGGTGAGCCCGCTGATCCAATCGAGTTCAGTTGGCATTTGCGGAAGGAAAGGACCTGCTTCGGCAAAAGCGGGGGGCAATTTGCCGTCATTGGCTTCGGCATAGCGGAAAATCGCCAGTCCCCAGGCCCTGGTGAAATTCAGTTTTGCCAGGCCGATCGTCCTGCGGATTTCCTGTTGTTGAGCAGGTGTGATCGCCGGCGAGGATGAACCGGAAACTCCTGGCTTTTGGGGCGCTTGTGCGGCGACTTGAGCGCGCAACCGCGTCGTCTCATCGCGCAATCGCAGCAATTCAGAACGTTCGGTCTGCTGCCGTTCAAGTCCTTCCGGAGAAGGTCCACGAGGTGAGATTGCGATTTGCTCCAGTTCGGCAATTCGTGAGTGCGATTTCGCCAATTCCGCACGAAGAGACTTTTGTTGTTGTGCCTGGACAAATAGACCGGTACTCGTCAAAGCGAGTCCTCCGATCGCGACGCCAGTCGCGATCATTTTGATTTTTGCGGATGCCATAAAATAGAGGAAACCCAAACCCGCGCCTGTCGCGGATGCTGAAGCGACCGCTGGGCCAATTAAAGTTGCGGCCAATGCAGCAGGAGGTGCCGTGATCGCGTGCGCGGCGATCGTCGCCCCAAGGACAGCGCTAGTTGATTTAACACCCCGCTGTTCCAGAACATCGCGAAGCTTTTCCAACGCGCGGTTCACGCGCATCCTTGCACCATCGTCCGAAACACGCAGAAGCGCGCCGACCGTGCTGAGAGGCTGATTCTCGAAAAAGCGCAACACGACTGCTTGGCGATCTTTCGCTGAGAGTTCCTGCATCGCGTCATCGATCAGCGGCTCGATCTCTTTCCACGAACTTGTTTCCGATTCCTCATTATTCATGGAAAAAGCCGTTTCGCGTGCACTTCTTCGATCTTCACCACGGCGTGTCCGCGCTGCCACGAACCGTGCCGTATTGTATAGCCATCCGGCCAAACTCACTTGACCGCTCAGACGTTCTGATTGAGCGGCCAGTTGGCAAAAAACCACTTGGGCGACATCCTGCGCGCGATGTGCGTCCCCATTTAATTGTCGAAGGGCTGCCGAATAAACCAATCCGAGGTGCCGCCGAACGATTTCGGCAAATGCCGCCTCCGACCTGGTCGAGGCGAACGCTTTGAGCAGTGACCGATCATCGTCCATTTCCAACACATTATCCCCACGGAGCCGCTGAACCGAACAGAGATTTTAATCGTGTGCTGCAGGTGCTCCTCGTATGTTCGTTACATGATGATGCAACTCCTTTTCCTCGCGCTATTGTCTTTGGACACCGCCTTTGGCCAATCAACCAACAGCGCGCCGAAGGCCTTCATCGACGGCACAGGACCGGGCTGGCGGGATCTGACCAGCACCGATTTCGTCAACGTGAACTGCGCCCCCGACACTTGGAATTGGACCAATGGGATGATCTTCTGCAAAGGGCTGCCGATTGGCGTGATGCGCACCAGGCAGCTCGTCACCAATCTGGAATTGGTCGTGGAATGGCGTTTTCTCGTTTCCGGCGGGAACTCGGGTGTCTTTCTCTGGGCCACACCGGAATCGATTGCCAATCTGGAGAAGGGAAATCCACGCTTGCCCACAGGGATCGAAGTGCAGGTCCTGGATCATGGCTACAAAGAGAAATACGAGAAGGAATACAAGAAGACCGCTGATTGGTTCACGACGAATGGCGATGTCTTTCCAACCGGCACCACGAAGATGACTCCCTTTCCGCCGACTTCACCGAACGGTCAGCGTAGTTTTCCGCGCAAGAATCTGAGCAAAGGATACGGCGAGTGGAACCACTATTACGTGCGCGCGATCAACGGCGAAGTGCGCCTGTGGGTGAACGGCGAAGAAGTTTCAGGCGGCACGAATTGCAAACCGGCCACGGGCTATCTTTGTCTGGAGTCCGAAGGAGCGCCGATTGAATTTCGAAACCTGCGGATTCGTGAACTTCCCTAAAAAATTTAGGCCAGCGGCAGCCAGCGCGGATGATCCGCTCCCGTATCACTCAAGCCGTGGGTGAGCAGCCGTTCGCCCCCGCCATCGGAATTCATCAACCACAGCGCTGGTGTTTCTCCAACGGCGCATCGGCAGAAGACAATGAGTTTACCCGAAGGCGATTCTGCCGCGCGAAAATCCCAGACCGGAGGTTCGCTACGGGACAGGCGAGTGACGGCGCCGGTCGTGGGATCAAGTCGACAGATCTCGGTTCCGCCGCGTGCAAGTTCTGGTTTCCAATCGCGATTGAAATGGTCGGTGTCTGGCCGGTTTGGCTGATATTCCCACGCGACGCGCGAACCGGGAAGACGACGTGAGAAGAGGATTTCGCCCTCTTTCGTCCACATCGGCATGTTGGAACCACCGCCACGATGCTCCGGGTTTCCGTAAGTGGCACCAAACCATTGCGCCTGGCCCTTGGTTAGGACGCGAAGTTCGGAGCCGTCCGGACGCGCGACACAGATATCCGACGCTTCGTGGCCCGGATCGTTCTTGAAGAGACAATCCTGGAACAGCAGCCACTCGCCATCGGGCGACCAAGATGGACCGAAGTAAAGGTGATCCGGGTTCGCGGCGACGAGTTTGCGGTTTCCCCCTTCCGCATCGCTCGTCCAAACCTGGTAGCCTTGCGGACTCGCGAGGTGAAAGGCGATGCGTCGATGGTCGGGACTGACACTGAAACCATAAGGCAATCCTTCGCCGGGCCGTGTGAACGGACGGATGTCACTCCCGTCGAGATTCATGCTGAGGACCTGGCCGAGCTTGCTGCGAGGCACCTGCACCAAAATCCGGGTGTCACTGACCACCGCTTGCGGTGTGTAGAAGACCTCTTCGCGATTCCTGGTGGCAATCTCTGTCAACGATTTAAGATCGAGATCGTACAGCCACAGATGGGTCGGGGTAAGAGTGTAAAACTGGTCAAACGGACGGCCTGGTCCATCCCGACGCGCTTCCATACTCAGAAAGATGACGCGTTTACCGTCGGACAGAAAAGGGCCAGGCTGCCATGTCACCTGTTCAGGCAGGTTGAATTCCAACGTTTCCAGTCCGGATCCATCCGCGTGAATGAGCCAGGTCTTCCCGGCGGAAGTGAAGAAGAGACGTTCGGAACGAGCGCCGGTTAAGCGGGGAATGTTTGCGCATCCGGTCGCGGCTGCTCCCAGAAACGACGCAAGATGGTTTATGAATGTCCGTCGATGCACCTGGTTCCGGAACTATTTAGGATCAGCCTTGTAAACGCGAACCCAATCCACCCGCATCTCTTGAGGAAACACAGTGTTTGCGTTCGGCACGCCGGGCCAGTTGCCTCCGACAGCGAGATTCAAAAGAATAAAGAACGGTTTCTGGAACGCCGCCGTTCCAGGTTGGCGCTTTGGATCGATGGGAGCTTGAAAGTATTCTGTGCCATCAAACTTCCAAACGATTTTCGAAGGCGACCATTCGATCTCAAAGACGTGGTATGCCTCGTGGAGCGGTTGTCCGATCGTATGTTCGCCGCCTTTAGAGGTGTGTTTCCCATTTTCCTCCCAATGTATCGTTCCGTGTAAAGTGTCGTCGCGCCGCGGGCCGCCTCCGATCATTTCCATGATGTCGATTTCGCCGCCGCGCGGCCAACCGACTGAATCGATGTTTGTTCCCATCATCCAAAAAGCCGGCCAAATTCCTTGTCCGAATGGAAGCTTGATGCGCGCCGCGACCTTGCCGTAGTTCCAGGATTGCAGTCCCAGAGTTTTAATCCTTGCGGAAGTATAGTTCGTGCCGCTCTTGACCGCCCGAATAACCAGCTCGCCATTCGCCAGGAAAATATTGGTAGGCGCGCTGGTGTACTTTTGCAGCTCTCTATTTCCCCAGCCGGTGGCACCAAGGTCGAAGGTCCAATTCTTTCGTTTTAGTTGTACGCCGTCGAACTCGTCACTCCAAACGAGTCTCCACCCAGGACCTGGTTGCCAGGACTCAGCGTACAGCGTGAAGGCGAGCGTGGTGAGAGCGACGACTTTTAGGAACATATTGAAATAATACCATCCCCGGCCTCTTTGCTGTTAGAAAAAAGCGGACGGGCAGTGGGTAAGCCCGTCCGCTTGGAACAGAACGAGGTGGAAATCAGAGCTGAGTGCTTGAGGGATCGACGAAGAGACCGCTCACGACCGCATTCGGTCCCGTTTTGGCCGTGACGCGAATGTTCACATGACCTTTCAGAGCATAATTCAGGTAAGTGCCACTGGTGAAAGATGAAAGTGTGTAGCTATGGAGAATCGCTTTCGTGTCGTAATCAAGAATTTCGACCAACTGCGAACGGTTCCCGCCATCCCAATCGAGACAGTAAAGAGAGAGGGAGTGGGTTTTGCCATCAGTGAGGTTCAGTTCGTACTGGAAGGAGGCACCGTAAGCGCAAGCTGCAACTCGGCTCGCAATGTTTGCACGTTGCATTGCTCGAACGTCGGTTGTGTCGTAGACCCAAATCCAGTCATTCTTCCCGGAAACATTAATGGTGATACCGGAGGGCGCAGATTGAGCGTCCGTCGGAATGCTGTAGGCCTCACTGCCGATTGCCCCTTTCCAGGTGCCGAAGCGAGTCGTGTTCAACCCGAGGAAGGATACTTTTGCACTACCTGAGGAACTGTTCTGCAGGGTAAAGGAAGCAGACGCCACCGCGCTGTCGGCCATTCCCGATGCGTATGCGCGAGCCGAAATTATTGCAGAATTCTGGAGCGTGATCGGTCTCGTATAGACGGTCGAAGCACTCGTGGGAGTCGATCCATCTGTGGTGTAGCGAACGGTCGCACCGGCCGTCGCGCAGGAAATCGAAACGGTTTGGCCGTTTGCCAGTACTCCGGACGTCGGTGTGAATGTCGGAGTAGCGACTTGTCCCACGCTCGATGAGAGGGCGTCAATGAACAGTCCCGAGATCACAGCGTTGCCAATCAAAGGACGGACACGCACTGTCACAGCGCCCACCACATCAAAGCTCAAATAAACACCTTTCTGAAAAGCGGATATTGTTCGCGATTGCAGAAGGTTCCCGCTTCCGTCGAGAAGATCGATCACCTCGGAACGCCCGGCATTATCCCAATCCAGGCAGTAAATTGAAAGTTTGTGGTGAGTGCTGCCAGAAAAATTTAGCGAGACGGTCATCGGGCTGTATGAGTACCAGCACGAAGCGATGCGAGTATTATCCGAGGCGCGTTGAAGCGCGGCAGAATCAGCGGTCGTCCAGTTCCAGATCCACGAGCTTTGGCCGGCCGGCACTACGCTGACCGCAGTCGAGTAGCTGGCAGTGTCGCCGATCACGTTGTAACCCTCCGCGCCGTACGCACCCTTCCAGTTGCCGCCGGTCGCGTTGTCTGCTCCGAGGAACGCGCCGTTGTTCGGCTCGGTCAGCGTGGTCACCGCAATCTCCGTCGAATAGCCAGATTCGCCGCCGGAGTTCCAGGCGCTGATCTTATAGAAATACTGGGTCCCTACGGCGAGTCCAGTATCAGTGAAAGAGGTCGCGTTCGCGCTCACCGGAATTTTAGTGAACGCGATCGAGCCACCCATCCTGCGCATCACATAGAAGCCGGATTCGTTGGAGGAAGTGTCAGTCCACTGCAGGCGAACGCTGGTTGACGAAAGACCGGAGCCGGTCAGCGCCGAGGGAGCGGAAGGTGCAACGATTGTTCCCGTGGCTGAAGCCGTAGCAAATGAACCAACGCTCGGATTGTAGTAGGTCCCGCTCGCCGATTGCTCCAGTTTCACGGCACGAACCATGTAAACCGAACCAGCAGTTCCGGCAGGATCAGTCATGCCGAGAGTGTTCAGCAGAGTGTCGCCGCTAATTCTTGTGAACGGACCGTTCAGGGAAGTTCCACGATAAACCATGTACCCTTGAATGGAAGAATCGGATGAAGGGGACCAATTCACCGTCACGCCGTTGGCAGCAGTGGCCGTAAGGCTGGAGGGTGGAATCACTGGATGCAGGCGCAAAGTGGGATCGCCCATCAGGGCGATGTGAGTGCGATGCGTGCCGCCGTTTTGTGAGGCGTAAAGTCCACCGCTGACGTTGTTCTGCGTCGCGCGCGTGCTGTAACCAATCGTTTCACCCAAAGCCATATGGTGAAGAAACCAATGGGGGCGGCCATCCCACATAACCGCGAGACAATAGCCGGAGCCCAGAGGGGCGCGCAGGAAGGAACTCTCCACATCCCAGTCGCCAAAGTAACTTCCGATAAATCCGGAAAAGACCGTCTTGACGTCGTTCAGGGCGAAATCATCCGAGCCGCCGATGCCATCACACGTCGTGAATGTTCCACCTCCGGCGCCGTAGGACCAAAGATAGCCGTTGTCCCGGAGCGTGGAGATGTAAGCATTGTAGGGAGCGGCAAAACTATTTTCAGGACCGAAAAAGGCCGAGGAATTGCGCCAGCCAGAGGAGGCAAAGTTATCGCCCCAAATGTCGCCGAACGTATCGCGAATCAGACCGCGGCGCGGCACGGACAGGGAGCCAACACGGAAATTGTGATCCTTGTTGAGGTAGGCGCGCAGCAGATCCAGTTCGCTGCGCGAGGGAACTTTATTGGCGAAGCAGGTCATGTTCGCAAGGTCCACGCGGCCCACCTGGAGATCGACATCAGACGGGAGCGAGGTTTGATCGAACTTGCCGTCGCCGGGAACATTGTGAAGTTCTGCGCGATCTATGCCGCTCGTGTTCGAAACGGTGGTGTCGGTCCAGTTGCCATGCATATCACCGTAGTAAGTGTCGGCGGGCCATGCACCCTGGTGATCCAGATGCCCGTCCGGCGGAGGGTTGTTGTCGCCCGAATACGGGACGGGAACATGACCAAAGAGGAAAACACTCTTCACATTGGTGGGATCAGCATTGTAGTCCGCTTTGATCAGGTTCTTCACGCTGACCACACTGTCGGTGCGAGAAAAATCATGCCGGATTACCGCCCAGCCATCACCGATGAGATCCTGTTGCAAACGACTTAATTCGCTGGCTAGTGAAGTGGAAAAGCTGTTGTCGACAATCAGGATGATCTTCCCGCGACTCTCAACCACCGGGACATTAATCCCGGCGAGCAAATATCCGGTGCCCGAATAGCCGGCCGAAGTGGTTTTAACGACCGCGTACTCGTAGCTCCCGCCGTTGGCTACGGCGACATCCGTCCAGGTGAGTGTGGCTGCGGAAACGGATGTAACGGGGATCCAATTGCCAGCCGTTGGAGCTTTGCGGTAGATGGAGTAACCCGTGGCATTGGTGTCGGGCGTCCACGTCAGTGTAATTTGGGGCGGTGCGGCTTGAACGGAGGCCTTCAGTTCGACAGCATATGATCGTGGGTCAACTGCGCGCGTGGAAGAAATTGTGAACAGCGCAATCGCGGCGAGGAGAGAGCGCAGTGTGAAAACGGTAATTCCGAAATTCATTCTTTGAGCCAAGTGTTATGAACTTGTGCCGCTCGAAAGACGCTTTAGGGGATTCTTCGAGAGTGCGCCGGCCTTTTAGCAAGGTTCAGGCCAACGGCTGATCGGGCCGTTGCGGAGTTTCTGTGTGGGACGAAGCTGTGCAGGTGAGCAACGCGCAAACCGTTACAAATGTGAAGAATACGCTGTAGGTCTGAAACGGAAAATCCCGCTTGGCATGAACTAGGCAACCGGCGATGGCCAAAAAGAGGGAAAATGTAAGTACCGGAAAGGCCCAACTCCTACGGGTTGAGATTGTCCAAAAAACGAGCACGGCCAATTGAAGCAAGACAATCGTCATTCCGATTCTTCCGAAGGTCACCCTCGTTTCCAGCCAATCATCATGGACCCATGCAGCCCAGGGTTGCTGGCTATTCGCGCGATAAAGCTGATACACGGACATAAATGTGCCCGGCCCTGAGCCGAACCACGGGAAGTCCGCGGCGAGTTTCTGTGCATTTTCGTAAATTTCCACGCGACCGCTGAGCTTGTCCGTAGTCACATCACGAAAGCGTTTGGCCAGAGAGCTGCCGGCCAGTAGAGCTGCCGCTACGCAAACGGAGAGAATTGCGGTGGCGAGCGAGACTTTCAACACACGTGAGCCACGAATCGCAAGCGAGGCTGCGAAAAGCGCCAGCAACATTCCGCCCGCCACTAACGCGCCGCCGCGGCTCAGAGTGGCGAAACTCGCCGCCGCAGTGATGAGCGACATCGGCAGAAGCAACATTTCGGGGCCATCGCCAAATCCGAATTGGCGTTCTCCTCGTCGACGGCTCAACGTGTACCAGAGGCCGAACGACACAGGCCAAACGAGGTTGAGATAATCGACTGCGTTTCCCCGATAGGAAAAGGGCCCGAAGCAGCTTTGAGCGTCATTCCAGTACGACGGCCGAAACCAGAGCAGTTTTGGGCTTCCTGAAAGGCGTTGTAACAGGCCTTGAAGGGCGAGCAAGAATCCGTTTACGACAAAGATCCACAAGAACAGCTTGAGGCGCCGCTCAAAGGACCCATCCCCTCGTGAACTTCGGTCGGCATTTTGGATCCAGAATTGCAGGCTCCAAAAAAAGCTGAACAGGGCGATCGAATTGATCAGGAACTGCACGGATCTCCCGCGATCATACGTCGTCGGGAGCCAGGGAATAACTCCTTCGCGATAGGCGAAGGTTTCGGTTTCGATCGAAAATGTCGCGCGGGCGTTCAGCACTGCCACCAGACAGAAGGTCAACGCTAGAAGATTTGCGGATAGAAAAGCCCAGGCAAACCACCGGTTCACGACTCCGCTCTTCTCTTCTGACGAATCACTGAGAATACGCAAGGCGAGAGCTCCAACTCCTGCAAGGAGAGCGCCCATATTCATCAAACCGATGGACCATTGCTCCGTGCAACCAAAGAGCCAGGGGGCGGCTACCATCAGCAGGAGAAGCAGCCCGCCTTCCAAGTTGTCCAAGACCTGAAGACCTTTTTCCCGGACTGAACGCGGTTTATTACTTCTTCGTCGGCGGCGGGAACCGCTATGGACAACTGCTTCGTGCAAAACGATGACAGGTTACGAACTACGCTCGCCAATCCAAATGGAGCATAGCGCTTTCCCCTCCATCCCGAGTGGTCGAAAGTCTCTCCACGAAGAACACGATGGCCTTGTATCCAATTGCCACGGCGATGGCCAGGAAGACCAACTGCAGCGCCGTCACTTTGGTGGTGCGCCCTAACTTGCGATTGAAAATTTTTTGCAGCAGCGGCCGATGAAGCCGGCGGCCACACGCCGAACAGCGGTTGTGGCTGCGCAGGTTTCGCTCACCGCAATCGCGACAGGAGACATAAAGGTGTGAACCGCAGCTCTCGCAAGTGTTTCTCCCGGGCGGATTCTCTACCCCGCATTTTGGGCAACGAGCAGGCTTGGAACGCCGCTCTTTGCGGACACTCTCCTGCTCGACCGGGTTGTTGGGCGCTGTCATGCCAGAGCTTTAACATAAAACACTTAAAGCGCGAGTGCGGATTTCGCTCATGAATTGCGTGTGGTCGTCCAGGCCGTTAGGCTGATTCGGTCGAATGCAGGAGGAATCCATCAACGAGGCGGAAGAGCTATCTGCTGAAGCGCTCTCTTCCGATCCATTGCGAGTGATCAGGACCGAAGAGATCCGATTTCTGAGTTCGGTCCCGTGCGAGATGCGCCCACAGGTGGAAGATTTATTTTTCTTCAACGAGCGGCAGCGGTTGTTCAGCAGGCAAATTCAGGAGGCCGTTGCGAAAACCGGCGCGCCGCATTTGCATGAACAAAACGGGAGAATCGCAATCACGCTGCAATCTGAACACGCCCAATGTCTTTTTGCGTGTGATGAATCAGAAATTCCAGTCGCGTGCGGGTTATATAGCCGTCCGGACGTCGATCTCATTTGGATTTCCTATATCGCGACGGATCCGCAAGTTGCTCTTTTGGACTTACCTCGGGCGGGGCTGGCCGCACTCTTGATTGATAAAATTCTTGAGATTGCGCGCAGCATTCGCGGTGTGAGCCGGATTCAACTTCCCTTTCGGAAAGCGAGCTTCTTGCCAGTTCACCGTGCACCGCTCACGCCGCGATGATGTGGCGTTAATCTACTGAATTCCAGCCGCGCGGGCGAGATCGTCAACTGTTTTACATCGCTCCAGCTCCGAAGCAGCGACGGTGCGTCCGAGAACCGAATCAGCCATGGCTATGAAGGACAAAACCCCAAGCGAATCCCAGCCTTTCACCGCCACCAAATCCTCGTTTCCTTTGATACTGCCGGGTTCTCCTTCGAGAATTTCCTCCAGCTTCCGGTTAAATTGCTCTCTAGTCATAATTTAAGCCCCGCGCGGGGCTTTCATCGCGAGGCTGAGTATAAGTGGTTAGAGCAACGCAGCCAGCGCGTTTTTGAAATTAGATGAGAGCGAAGTCTTTCGGCATTTGCACCACGACAGTGCCGGCAATTTTATCGTGCCAGGATTGCTTTTCCCGGTCCCAGCCCACCCAAAGGAAACCCAAACCGAGAACCAGTAACGAGAAGAGACTGGAAAGGCTTCGAACCAAAGCCACCGAGAAGGTGACCGGTGAACCATCAGTGCGAACGACTTTCAGCCGCAGAAGGAGGCTGCCAATGGTAGTGCCGCGCCAGGTCCAGAGCGCGACAAAGTAAATTACGGCAACCGGCAGAAAACCTTTGCCGAGCACCGGGACCAATAGGCCGAGCAATATAAAATCGAGAAGATCCGCAAGAAGCCGTTTCCAAAATCCGGCGCGCGGCATGAGAAGAACATCGCCGGTCATCGGGGGACTCAGGTGGGTCGCGACCGACGGCGGAACAAACCCAGCCGTCGAACTTCCCGAAGCTGCAATGCCGCTCGCCGCAATTCCGGGAGAAGGCACGGCCGGTCGCGGCGGCATGTAGACCGGCGCGGGAGGAACAGTGCCCTCCTCGCGCTTAAATGTGCGGGCAATGGCAACGACTGCGCCGCCGAGACCGAACACCGTGGCGAGAGTCCAGGCGAGCACCCCAAAAATCGGAATCATGTAAGCCAGCACCAGAAGCGTCGCTCCCACGACGAAAGCGGCGAGAGGGGTTTGCAGGATGGCCGCTCCTGCGCTGCGGCCGAAACTCCGGCCGAGAAAACACATTACCGCGGCCTTCCCAAAAAGCAGGGCGAGAACGAGCGCGACCTGGAGGAATGGAATCACGGGGATTCCGACAACGGCAATCACCAGAATCGCGACGAGCGGCGCAAATAGAATCAGAGTCAAAAAGCCGGAGAGGACCGAGGTGATCGGACGCGCTTCCAGGGCCAGAAAGATCGCTTTGATTGCACCGGGAAAGAGCAGGAGCGCTATGAAATAGAGACCCGCGAAAAATGCAGCGACCATCCATGGCCAGTGCACGTTCGTCGGTAATAATCGCCCCCAGAGAAGGCCGTGCACCATCCACGCTTTCAATCCTTCGATGTGCGGGACGAAATCCCCGAAAGGAATCATGACCCGTTCGCCTGTGATCGTTGTGCCGGGATCGATCTTGAATGGACCGCCCAGGAAAACTACTCCGCGGCCAAAGCTTGCGGTTTCGGACGCAGTCACCCGGCTCAGAATCGCGTGAGTGCCGCGGTGAATTTGTCCGCTGACATCCAATGTCCCTCCGAGAAGGACCAGTTGACCCTCGATATCGCCTGAGACGCGCGCTGAGCCGCCGATGATAACGACATCGCGTTCGACGGTGCCTTGAATGTCCGCATTCCCGCCAATCAGCACCAGCTCTTCGATGCTTTCGCCAGCCTTGACCGTCACGTTCTGTCCGAAAACAGCGTTGCTGTGATGAACGCCGATGGGATGAAGTTGAGGGCGAGCGGCGTTGCGCCGTCGCGGCTTCTTGACCGGTGCTTCGGCGGGTTCCAGCGGAGGCGCTTCCACTGCGTCGTTTTGGAGGGTTGCCTCTTTGACGGTGGCTTGTTCCTTCGCCGGCTCGGTGGGCTTTTCATCGGTTGCGGGTTGCGCGAATAGAGCGCAGCGGACTCCGAGCAGGGCGATTAAAACATAGCGGACCAAAAAGGACATATCAGGCATGCGACCCGTCAAATGATGACCGGGCAGAGGAAGTCACCTTGAACAAAGCGAAACCTGCGGCGACGCAGGCGCCGTAAAGCACTATAAAAACAATGGCGAACGCGACGAGATATTGGAGTGGCAAATTGGTGACCGTCACAACAAGCGTTTCGCCAATCGTGCGAACAGTCCGGCCAATCCAGGCATAGGACGAAAGTTGCGCCGAAACATCAGGAACGGTGACATTGTCCGCCGCGCGACCGGAGAGATAGATGGCCGCCAAAAACAGCGACGCCAGGACGACGAAGAACAAGTTCTGAATATGGCGCGGCCAGAAAGTGAACGATTGTTTCCACCAAGGGAGCTTCTTGCGCCTGGCAATCGCGGCGAGCACGTTGGTCACCAGCGCTTCAGGCGCTTCACGCTCCGGCAGTTTCTGCAACTGCGCGTGGATGAACTTTTCCAAATCGTTGTTTTCCGGCGGTTCCATACTACGCAGCGGCCAGCCCGCGGCTGAGCATTTTAAATGGGTGATGCGAATCCGAACCGGGCGCGACATACTGATCGCGCACTTCCTCGGCAGCGCCGCGAAGCATCAGTTTCTTCTTCAGCGCCTCGCGTCCACGGAAAATATCGGTCTTCACTTTGCTGAGTGAGATTTTTAATGACGCGGCGATTTCCTCGTAGGTTTTGTTTTCGAAATGGTAAAGGACGAGCGGAATCCGCTGGGCGGGCGGCAGCTTCAGAAGCGCGGTTTCGAGCACGCGACGCTGATCCGCATCGTTCATGTGTTCGCCCGTCAATTCTGGCGCGGGTACGTCGAACATTGGTTCGTCGCGTTCCGAATCATCAGAAACCAGTTCGGAAAAGAAAGTCCAACGCCGGCGGTACCGGGTAATGTGGTTCAGGCTTAAGTTTGTGGCCACCGTCTTGAGCCAACCTCCAACCGTGGGGCTGCTATGGAGTTCTGCAAAGCGTTCATACGCTTTCAGAAAGACCTCCTGCGCAATATCTTGCGCTTCCGCTTCATTAGCTGTCAAACGGAGCGCGGTACTGAACACCATGTTCTGGTAGTTCCGCATGAACTGTTCAAAATTCTCGGTTGAATTCATTATTTCGTCCGCCTTCCGGCGAATCGCTTCCACCTGAACTACCCAGCACCGTAACCGGAAGTTGCAGAAAAGTCCCTTTTGTTTCGTAAGGTCAACAGCGCCCGGTTTTGGGCGTCATTCGGCGCATGCTGCGCTCGTTCAGCTGATTGATCAGGAAAAAACTGGCAGGCACCTTGCTTTCCCCCTGACCTGAAGTAACTTGCGCTCGAAAATTTTCCGAACAGTAGTGGCAATCAAAAACCAACTTTCACGCCGCCGTTTTCTGTTTCTCGGCGGCATGGGCGCGCTCGGCGCGGCCAGTTCGGCTCAGGCGAGCAGCCCGATGGTGCGCTTTATCGCTCAGCGCGCCGCCGAATTGGCAAAGCCCTCCATCGCACCTCGGTTCAAACCCGCGCCGGAACTCTGGAACAATAATAAAATCACGGCTGCGTGGCTCGGGCATGCAACGGTGCTGATCAACTTCCAAGGCCTTAACATCATCACCGATCCGGTTTTATTTTCGCGCATCGGTGCGCAGTCCGCGCTCGGTACGGTTGGACCGATCCGCCGCCAGGCGTGCGCTCTGAAGTCGTCCGAGCTACCGAAAATCGACCTCGTTTTGATCTCGCACGCGCATCTGGATCATCTCGATTTCCCGAGCTTGCGGGCGCTTCCCGGAAAGCCCTTCGCTGTCACAGCCAAGAACACGGGTGACTTGCTTGCGGACAGTGACATTCATCAGTTCGCCGAATTGGGGTGGGGGGAACGGCAAAACGTACAGACTGCAAACGGCGACGTTCAAGTCACGGCGTTCGAAGTGCGTCATTGGGGCGCTCGATGGCGTCACGACACACAGCGAGGTTACAACGGGTATATCGTTCAACGGGGCGACAAGAAGATCATTTTCGGCGGAGATACTGCGATGTCCTCGGGGTTCAAAGGGATTCACAGCAAAGGCCCGTTTGAATTCGCCTGCATGCCAATCGGCGCCTACAACCCTTACATCAATTCGCACTGTAATCCAGAGCAGGCTTTGCAGATGGCGAATGAAGCCGGAGCGAAGTACGTGTTGCCGATGCATCATTTTACCTTTCGGTTCGGACGTGAATTAAGCCATGAACCGATCGAGCGTTTGCAACTCGCGCTCGAAAGCGAAGCGGACCGCCTCGGGTGGCACGAAGCGGGCCAAACTTTCTCGCTGAACGCCTGATTCAATCGTCCGTCCCGAACGGGTTTTTTTTCGATTTCTTTCGGCGTTTTTCCGTTGCGAAGGGATTTCCTTTTTCCTCCTTCTCGGGTGCTGTCGCCTTGGGCAGAAAGAAAGGCGCAATCAACAAATTCAAAATCGACGGAATAAAGTGCGCCACGAACATGATGATGACAAAGAGCAGGCCAATTTCTGCGGTCGAATAAAGAGCGAGCGCAAAGGTCATCAAGAGCGACGCAGGCCATTGCGCTGCGACCGCGAGTTTCCAGGCGGCTTGGAAATTCAGTTTACGTCGTGCGAGACCTCCAATGAAAAGGACTACCGGCGAATAGATAATCGCCAGTGCGAACCAACTCAGGATCAAGAAGACCAAGGCCACAACGAAAACGACCGCGAGCAGAGGACCTTTCCACGCGCCCCAGAGCGGCCACACCGCCGCACGGTTGAGAAGGATGACTGAGCCTCCGGGGTAAGGCAGCGCCGTATCGCCGAACAAAGAAGAGAACATCAATTCGTACTTGCCGAATTGCACCGCGAAATCGACGGGAGCGTTCTCCTGCCACTTCTCGTTGGCGGTGAGTTGCACGGAAAGAAACTGATTGGCCGCCAACAAGCCGGCGTTCTTCTCCGGCATCTGCAGCACCCCTTCGTGGATACGGGCGCTCTCCGGCAACCCGTCCACCGCCTCCGTGATTACCGGCCACCAGCAATGCGCTGCGAGGCGAGACATCACGACTGCTCCCGGTAGCGCGAAGATCAACGCAGCCAGCAGCAATCTGCCAAATCCAGCAGAAGCATAACGGGCCACGCCGGCGAAAGTGAACGGCTGGCCGGGCGCCTGGAGCATCTCCGCCACAACCGGAATATGAGCGCAACCACGCGTTTTCGGGAACTGAAAAGAGCTGACCCTCGCTTGTTCAGAGCTGCAGAATCATCTCCATTTCCCGGCCTTGAGCGGGGGAGTTGGTTCCTTCTTTTTCTCTTTCTCTTCGTCCTTTCCTTTGAAAGCGGACCGTAACAGCCAGTGATGTTTCAAGCCCTGAATGAAGGCATCGCTATTGGTGATCAAATCGGAAACACCTTTCACCAGGTTCGTATTGCTTTGCACCTGCTGATTCAAGTTGCTCGTGATATTGGCCAAATTGATCAGCGTCTGGTCCAAATTGGTCGCAATCGTGGTCACATTGGTATCTGTGTTTCCGATCATGCGCGTCGCATTCGTGAGCGTTTCGTTGGCGGAAGAGAGAGTTACCAGCAGTTGCGAATGCAAGTTCGTGGGGAGCACCCATTCGCCGAGAGAACCTTTCGGTTCTTTCAGGTTCGAGGTGATGACGGAAATGTTCGTTAACGTCGGGCGGGCTTCAGCTAAAAGACGCTGGGCCTCTCCAGCCGCACTCGCCGCGTTCGAAAGGACCAGATTCAACCGGTTGGTGAGATCCAAAATGCCGGGTAGCGCCTCTTGGGCCTGGTTGGCGAGCGTCTCGAGACGTTCGGTGACCGCAGGCGATTCCATCGCGATGAGGGTATAACCCTTCGGGCGCTCGGTGTAAGATTTATAGTCGTCTGCTTTGTCGTCATAGACTCGCCATTCTTTGCCGACTTTCTTATAGGACGGTTTCAAAACCGCATTGGCGTTCGTCTTGAGCGAACTCCCGCCGGGTACGACCTCAACAATTCGCCCGCCGAGAAAATCTCCGGCGACTACGCGGACGCGCGAGTCGCTCCAAACGTAACCCTGGTACGGATCGAGCACGTAAAACTGAATGTAAACCGCCCCATAACTGCTAAACGGCTCCATGGCTGTAACCTCAGTTATCTTTCCGACGCTGAAGCCCAGCAACTTCACATCCCCCCCAACGCTTAAACCCGCGCCGCTGTCCACGAAAGTGTGATATCTGGCCTTGAAGGTCCACCACCCCTTGCGTTCTCCGGTGTGATAAACGTAATAGCCGAATCCGGCGAGGAGCAGCAGTGTCGCGACGCTGACAAAAACCCCGACAGCCCGTTCCACCCGGCTTAAGCGGGTACGCAACTGCGGTGTAAGATCCTGGACCGGCACCCCTTTGATTCTTCGCGACGCGTGGTTTTTCGCAAGTGCTAAACCGAAAAAGCCTTTACACCTACGCCGCTCCGCCCTCGGCTGCCCGGGCCGAAAGCCAAAGAAAATCCGAGATGCGATTCAAAAAGACCTGAAGCGTCCGATTTTCGATCTCTCCGGATTCAAGCAAACCCTGGACATGCCGTTCCGCACGCCGACAGATCGCACGAGCCAGGTCCAATGCGGCTGATTCCCGAGTTGCACCCGGCGTCGCCCAGCCCGTAAATGAAATATTTTGTGCTTCGAGGTCCTTTATCCAGGTTTCGATCTGCTTTGGCGCGTCGTTCGACAGGATTTTAAAACCATCTTTCTTGTAGCGCGGAAGGTCTTCCTTGTGCGTGGCAAGTTCACCCATGAGACCGACCAGTTGCTTCTGGATCGACGTAATTTTTTCATTCCGGGCGCTGTTGCGTGTCTCGGCACGCGCTACTCCCATGGCGGCGCTCAGTTCATCCACTGCTCCGCACGCCTCGATGCGCGGATGTGTCTTGGAAACGCGCCGATTGTACATCAGTCCGGTCGTGCCGGCGTCACCCGTTTTGGTGCAAATACTCACAGAATTGGGCAGGGATACTACTCGCCGGTGACAACAGGTAATTCGATGAACGTAGAGTGTTCCGGGCTGTGATAAATGCGCTGGGTCGCCTTTTTGTAATCAGCAGGCTTCGCCCAAAAGATGTTCGTGACAAAGGTCTGGGGGTTGCGGTCGTAAAGCGGGAACCAGCTTGATTGGATTTGCACCATCATTCGGTGGCCTGGGAGGAAAACATGGTTGGCGTTCGGCAGTGCGAACCGATATTTGAGCGGCTTAGTCGACTCGATTGGCTTCGCCGTTTCAAGACCTTCGCGATACCGGCCGCGGAAGATATCGGCTGAAACCATGAGTTGGTATCCTCCCATGCCGGGTTGCTGGGCGACTTCGTCGGGATAAACATCGATCAGTTTCACCACCCAGTCCGAATCTTCTCCAGTGGTTGAAGCGATCAGGTTGGCGATCGGTTCTCCGCTGATTTTCAACGGCGCAGTGAGCCGTTCGGAGGTAAAGGTCAGCACGTCTGGACGTCCGGAAGCTTCCCGCTGGTCGTCCACCAGCCAATGAGACCAGGTGTCGGTCTCGCTGTAACCCACCGGTTGAATCGGCCTGCGCCGGTAAGGAACAGGTTTCGCCGGGTCGGACACATACTCTGAAAACGCTTCATCACCGGAAACGGGTGCGTTAAAGCTGAGTTTGAAATGGTCTCCCACAAAAAGAGGAGTCGGGTTTACGCGACTGCCTTTCTTTGCGCCCGAAGGCCATGAGTTCAGGCGGCGCCAAATGTTCCGGCCAGTTTCATAAGCCAGAACGGGCGGCACATCCGCGCGCGCTGCGCCCTCTTTCAAATATTGATCCAGGAAAGGAAGAAGGATTTCGCGGCGAAAATAAAGCGCGGTGTCTGTGCCGAACTTAAGCGCCCCGAGCGAACTGCCATCCGCAATTTGTTGCCCGTGATACCAGGGGCCGAGCACGAAGAAGAGGCGTTCGTTGGCCGGTTCTTTTGATTTCAACGCTTTGTAAACCGCGGGTGCCCCATAAATGTCTTCCTGGTCCCATAAGCCATGGACGAGCATGGTCGGGACGGTTAGTGGCTGTGCGGCCACCACCTGATCGACAGCTTGCTCGCTCCAGTAGGAATCATAGGCCGGGTGTTCCAGAATTTTTCGCCAAAAACCCACCTGCTCCATCCCGCGACTGCGTCCGAGTTCTCCGGCGGAACCCGCTTCCATGTACATGTCGTAGTCGTCGAAGTGAGTGGACCACCATTTTTCGTCGTTCTTGCGGGTCGCTTGCTGTTGATAGATGTACGACATGTTGATTTGCCGGAACGCCCCATTATGGAACCAGTCATCGCCTCGCCAGCCGTCCACCATCGGGTTCATAGGCACGGCGACTTTCAGCGCAGGGTGCGGATTGACGAGCGCCATCAGTGGCAGGAACCCATCGTACGAGATTCCGAGAATGCCGACCCGGCCATTGCTCTCGGGAATGTTTTTGACCAACCAATCGATGGTATCGTAGGTGTCCGTGGAATGATCTACGGGGGTTGGGTTTTGCGGCCCATGCAACGGCCGGTTCATGACATAATCGCCCTCTGAGCCGTACTTGCCGCGAATGTCCTGCACCACCCGAATGTATCCACCATCGATGATTACGTCGGTGGCGTTATCGTAACCCTGCAGCATCGGTCCGAGATGGGAGCTCTTGGAATGGCTGGTCAGCGCGCTGGCGTCGTACGGAGTGCGAGTGAGAAGTATCGGGGCATTCTTCGCGTCTCTCGGAACGATGACCACGGTATTCAGTTTCACTCCATCGCGCATCGGAATCATCACCTCGCGCCGGACGTAATCGAACGAGTTGGTTCGCGGAGTGAAGACGTCCGGCATTTCCGACGGAAACTCCGGGTATTTCGGCGGCGCAGGAGTATTCGTGCTTTCTGCGGCCGCGAGATCGAAACACAGAAGCAACCCGAGCAAGAAAAGCGGATTGAGAAACCGTTCGAAGTTCATTTGCTCTGGGTTGCTCAGGTGGTGCTCAGGACAAGGTAAATGTCGGCAGCTTGACGATCTTGCCGCCTTGCAATGCGGATTCGTGAGCGCACAGCCCGACGCAGGTCCAGTTTGCGGAACGAACTGCGTCCGGCCAAGGAGCGCGATCCTCGACAAGTGCTTTGAGAAACTCGTTCGCGAGATGCGGATGCGACCCGCCGTGGCCCGCACCCTGCGTGAAACTCAGGTGGGTCTTCTTCCCGAGATCGTAAACCCCCTTCGTCGTGAATCTTTGGATTTCCTTCGGCAGCAGCTTCGCGTAATCCGGCGTTTTGACCGGCTTGGGAATTTTCGGCTCGGGCAATTTTGCGCGATGCAAAATCAGCGGCTCGTGTTCCACCAGCGGCCATTCCACCGACGCTTTCGAACCGTAGACGTCGATGCTCTCGCGATATTGACGTGCCGTGTCGAACAGCGAGCGGTAGATACGCGCGCTCACATCCGAGTCCTTGAATTTGATGTGGGCCGTTTCCACCGCGAAAGGTGAATTATATTTCTTCACCAACTCTGGACGGATCGTGCCTGAACCGAAGCACGAAACATATTCTGCGCTGAGATTTGCAATACCGCAAACCGGTCCGACGCAATGTGTCGCGTACCACATCGGCGGCAGTCCCGGCCAATAATTCGGCCATCCATCCATATCCTGCTGATGGCTCGCCTGCAGGAACTGCAGTTTGCCGAGCGTGCCGTTTTCGTACAGTTCCTTCATGTAGAGAAATTCGCGCGCGTACACCACGGTTTCCATCATCATGTAGTTCAGACCGGTCTTGCGCTGCAGATCGACAATTTTTTTGCAGTCCGCAATGCTCGTGGCCATCGGCACTGTGCACGCCACGTGTTTGCCCGCTTTGAGCGCGTCAATGCTCATCCACGCGTGATCGGGGATTGGCGAATTGATATGCACCGCGTCGACGTTCGGATCCTTCAACAGGTCCTTGTAATCGCTGTAGCGCTTCTCCACTCCGAACGCATTGCCGATCGTATCCAATTTCTTCGGATCGCGCTGGCAGATCGCGTACATGTTCGCGTTGGGATGACGCTGATAAATGGGAATGAACTCCGCGCCGAACCCCAAACCGACAATGGCAATATTGATTTTTTTCATGTGAAAATTCGCGGGCTATTAAGCCCCCGCTCCGCAAAGAATCAAGGTTAACCTTCGCGCGTTCGCGGCTTGCATCACGGGGGCGGTTTGTAACAATGCCGCCCGCATGCTCGCGAAGGTCTGTTCGGCCGCAGTGAATGGAATTGAGGCTTGCGCGGTCGAGGTCGAAGTTGATTGCGGCTTCAATGACTCTCTCATCGTCATTGTCGGTTTGCCTGACGCCGCGGTGAAAGAGTCGCGCGACCGGGTCGGCACCGCTCTCGTCAATTCTGGATTCCGCATGCCCCTCGGCAGGACGACCATTAATCTTGCTCCAGCGGACCTGCGCAAGGAAGGCCCCAGCTTCGATCTGCCGATCGCTTTGGGAATGCTGGCCGCCAGCGAACAGTTCGCTTCTGACCAACTGGAGAACTTTACGATAGTCGGGGAACTGGCTTTGACGGGCGCGATTCGCCCTGTAAAAGGGGTTTTGCCCATTGCTTTACAGGCGCGTAAAGATGGACGGGCCGGTGTGCTTGTGCCCGCAGAAAATGCGGCCGAAGCAGCGGTGGTGCAGGGTTTGCAGGTCCTTGGGGTGCGGAACCTCCGCGAAGCCGTATCATTCTTCGAAGGTGAATTGAAACTTTCGCCGACGAAGGTTGATTTCGAAGGAGTTTTCGATCAGCCGCCGGACGACGACCTGGACTTCGCCGACGTTAAAGGCCAGGAGTCGGTGAAGCGTGCACTCGAGATCGCCGCGGCCGGAGCTCATAATCTCCTACTCGTTGGTCCGCCTGGCACCGGTAAGAGCATGCTCGCTAAACGCATTCCAACCATTCTTCCGCCACTCACGTTAGAGGAAGCTCTCGAAACCACGAAGATCCACAGCATCGTTGGCTTGCTTACTCGCGGGCAGGGTTTGGTCACGCGTCGTCCGTTCCGCTCTCCGCACCACACCGTTTCCGACGCCGGATTGCTGGGGGGCAACATCAACCCAACACCCGGTGAAATTTCCCTCGCCCACCATGGCGTGCTTTTTCTGGACGAACTGCCGGAGTTCAAACGCCACGTTCTTGAAACCCTGCGCCAACCTCTGGAGGAAGGCCGCGTTACTATCTCTCGCGCCGCGGGCACGATGACCTTTCCGTCGCAATTCATGCTGGTGGCTGCGATGAACCCGACACCGGACGGCAAGATGCCCCATGAGAGCCGCAGCACTCCGCGTGAAATTCAAAATTACCTCGGGCGCATTTCCGGCCCTCTTCTCGACCGCATCGACATCCACATCGAAGTGCCTCAAGTGAAGTTCCGGGACATCACCGCAGCGCGGCCGGGCGAAAGTTCCAAGTCTATTCGCGAACGAGTCGTCGCTGCTCGCGCGATCCAACAAAAGCGCTTCACCGGACGGAAGGTAAGTTCGAACGCTCGCATGGGTAGCCGCGAACTGAAGGAATTCTGCGCCATCGATGAAACGACTCTGGAGATGTTAAAGCTGGCGATGCACGAAATGAAACTTAGCGCCCGCGCCTACGACCGCATCATGAAAGTCGCCCGCACCATCGCCGACCTCGCCGGCAGCGAAAAACTTACCTCCGACCACGTTGGCGAGGCCGTCCAATTCCGCTCCCTGGATCGGCAACTGTGGAGTTGAATGCTCAATCCTTCCTTGTTTCGATGCGCAGAAAGGGTATGTTAATAACGCCTGCTGAACTGGATTATGAAATATCTAACAGCACCCCTTCGAACAGCAGGGCTCCTCGTTTCCTCGCTTTTACTCCTCGTACTTGCACAAACTGTCTGGGCTCAGACTGCTACGGACGGCTCCGAAAACTCCGAGAGCAACGCGCCCGCTACCGAACCGGCGCCGGCACCAACACCTCCACGCAAACAATATATTGATCCGTTTTCCCGGATGCCGCTGCCCGATTATTCGTACACGAATAGACTTCCCGTTCCGACGCGGTGGCGGACTTTAGCGGTGGACCCTTTTTCGCGAACTCCGCTTCCGCCTCTGGTCGCTCCCGCACCGCCAAAGCCGCCCGTGGAAGAAGAAAGTGAACCGGAATTCATTCCGCCGATCAGAGTTGAATTGCCCCCAGGCGCAACCGTGTCACGGGGTTCCGCTCCAAAAGCGCCGCGTGCTTTCCGAGGAACCTTGCGGCCTTGGGAATACGCCTTTTCTGACGACCGTTGGGATTTTCCGCCAGGAGCGACCCTCCGCCGGAGGTAAGGACTAAATCGTAATTCTTCGGCGTCGCGCTTCTATTTTCCAGGGTGCGCCGGCTTCACCACGCTCGACGGGGTAGGCGAGGTCGTGGAGCGCGACGGTCGGGCAGATGTGGCGCGGGACGGCATAAAGGACGTCGCCCACGCTATATTTTTTGGCGGCGGGCGTTTCGATGACGAGATGTTCTTCACTGTGCATCACCGGTGTTACGTCCGGAATGTCGAGAAACTGGGCGCGCGGTTGCGGATTTTCGGCTGCGATGGATTTGTGGCCGAGATCAAGGCAAAGACGATTTGCGGAGGGTTTGCTGATTACGCGGGTGAGCAGAAGCGCCGCGAGCGAGAAATCGAGATCGGTAAACTTTTGGTAACCGAAATCCCAAAACACGTAGGTGCCCGGACTGCATTCGCGATGACCAAGTTTCGCATGAATCGGAAAACTGGGCGTGCCGCCCGCGACCAGACCGGGAATGGGTAAGCCTGCCTTCTTGAGGCGTTTACTGAATTGTTCAACAGAGGCGAAAGCGGCGAGGCATTCCTTTTCACGCTTGGCCAGATCAGGCTCGTGAACGTGGCCGTCATACGCGTGCAATCCGGCGGCTTCCAAACCCGGAAGTTGAACGATACGTTGGTACAGCTTGAGTGCTTCGCTGCCGGGAGCAATTCCGGTGCGGCCCATCCCGCAATCCACGTCGAGAAAGACAGAAACAGGTTTGTGATCGCTCTGCCCGGCTTCGTTCAAGGCCTCCGCCGTGTGTGCATTATCCACAATGGTGGAGAAGTGTACGTGCGGAAAGCTGCGGCGCAATTCCTGAAAGCGCGCGATGTTCGGTCCCACTAATTGCAATGCGACGAGCAAATCGTCAGCGCCTGCCTTCGCGGCCATCTCCGCTTCGGCAATTGTGGCGCATTTGAACTTGCGAACCCCCGCCTTCAAATGCATGCGGATAACCGGTGCGCATTTGTGCGTCTTGATATGCGGACGCAAGCGGTCCGGGTCACCGCAGATTTCAATAGCGCGTTCGATATTAGCGCGCACTCGATCGGGATAAACGAGGAGCGCAGGCGAAGGAACGCTCGCGGCGCTCGCAAGGGTATACCAAGATTTTTGCACTTAGATCCTATTTCAGTTCGAAGATCAGTTCAGTTTTGACGGATAAATAAACCAGAGCAAACCTCGATTTTCTTGCTCTCCATTGGTTCAGTGGCCAAGGCGAGTTGAATAGCAGGAACCGAATAGCCCTTCAAAGCAAAAAGCCGATTGCTTATAGATTGGATTGTGTCGCCTGGGTTGGCCGAGGGCATTATGGAAAATCGCATGAGGAAGTTGATAAAGGTCAAATTTTCCGGGGAACGTTGTTGCGCCGATCTGTCGTGGCGCAGATGCTCCTATGGCATGATGCCGAAGCTGGCAAAGCTGAAACGATTGGATGTCCGTCCTCTCATCGCCCGCGGTGACGACGTTTTGCCAAAAGTCCTCAAGCGCATTCACGAACTGGCGGCCGATGAAGGGCTTGCTCTGGTTGCTCCGTTTCTTCCTTCGCCCCTCATTGATCTTCTGGCGAGCCAGGGCTTCGCTTCGCAGTTGGAGCGGGGTGAGGACGCAAGCTGGATCGTTTACTTCTGGCGCGAGAATGAGTAAACCTCCGCGGTGCTGGCCGCGAATCTATCTGAGCTGAAACAGAGCGCGATCCTCAACGCGTTGCGCTGTTGCCAGCTTTTTGCGGGTGTGCCGCCTCAGGAATTGAAAAGCATCGCCGAAGTGGCCGCTCTGCGCTCCCTCGACAAAGGCGATTATCTTTTTCACGAGGGCGATCCGTCCGTCGGTTTCTACATCGTCCGCACCGGCGCGATCAACGTTCACCGGGTTAATGCGGCCGGCAAAGAACAGGTCATCCATATTTTCCGCGCGGGCGAATCTTTTGCGGAAGGCACCCTGGCGACGGAAAAGGGTTATCCTGCGGAAGCTCGGGCGGTGGAAAATTCGGAGGTGCTGCTGGTGCAAAAAGTGGGCATTCTCGCGCTCTTGCGACGACAACCTGAACTGGCTCTGCGCATGCTCGGCTCGATGAGCGCGCACTTGCGCATTCTCGTCGGCCAGCTCGAGGATTTGACTCTGAAGAACGTGGAGACGCGCCTTGCGAACTGGCTCGTGAAGCGTTGTCCGCAGCCGCTGAGTGCCGCGCCGGCCAAGGTCGAATTACGAATGCCCAAGCGCATGCTGGCTGCTGAACTCGGCACGGTGAGTGAAACTTTTTCCCGCACGCTCGCTAAATTTCGAGAGCAGGGTTTGCTCGAGGTGGAGGGCAAAACAATTCGCGTCTTGAATCCGCTCGCACTGGCAGATTTGTTGCGTCGATATCTCGGCGAATAAGAAACTCTGCTTTTTTGACAAAAGTCAAAGCGACCTGACCCCTGTAGACCCTACTGTTCGTCGCAACGATGAACTCGGTAGATCATTCTCTCACGCGGCGAGCCTTGATGCTGGCTGTGGGTAGTTTGTTGGTCGCGGGCTGCTTCTCTCTTCTTCTGATTGTCGGGCGACTGCCGATTTTTTCCTCGTGGATCAGCGATCCTCTCTTTTTCAAACGCTGCCTTGTCCTCCATGTTGATCTTGCGCTCGTCGTTTGGTTTTTCTCATTTGCCGCCGCGCTCTACTCGCTGCTTCCGGGACCGAAGGCGAGTCACACCGCATATCGGGTTGGCTTCAGCGCTGCTTGTCTTGGAGTCATTCTCATGATCGTCGGAACGATGGTTCCGCAGACCCTTCCGGTTTTGGCGAACTACGTTCCGGTCATCGACAATTCCCTATACATCACAGGAATCGCGCTGTTCTTCGGCGGCCTGTTGATCTGCTTCATTAACGAGCGGCTTTTTGTTTGCGCGAAAAGCGTTCTTTCCAGCGCGCCTGCTTCGGTTTGGTCGCCCTTCCGCGTCACGCCTGATTCAGCCATCGCGCTGAAGACCGCAGCGCTCGCCTATGCGGCCGCGATGATCACTTTCCTGCTCGCGACGGCGGCGACGCCGCGCGATCTCGATGCGAAATCGTATTACGAACTGATCTTTTGGGGCGGCGGACACATTCTCCAGGTCTCCAACGTGGCCGCCATGCTCGCGGTGTGGCTGCTCTTGCTCTCGTCCCTGCTGAAGCGCGAAATTCTGTCCCCAGGATTGGCTCGCCATCTTTTCGCCCTTTTGATCACGCCGCACCTGCTCGGTCCACTTCTCATTTTGAACGGCACGCTCGGCTCGACCTATCGACTCGGCTTTACGCGCCTGATGCAATTCGGCATTGCGCCGGTTGTTCTCATTGTGCTCGTGCTTTGCATTCGAGCCCTCCTCGCGGCGAATCTCACCAAACGCGACCTGCGCGATCCGCGCCTCGCTGGTTTTGCGGCCAGTGCGGCACTCACGGTCACGGGCTTTTGCCTCGGCTCGGTCATTCGCAATGCGAACACGATGATTCCGGGGCATTACCACGCCTCGATTGGGGCGGTCACCGTTTCCTTCATGGCCATCGCCTATCTCCTCCTCGAACCGCTCGGCTTTCCGTTGCTCGCGCAGGATTGGCGGTTCATTCCCTGGCAGTTGACGATGTTCGGCTTTGGCCAGGTGATCTTTGCCATCGGCTTCGGCATTGGCGGAATGCACGGCTTGAGTCGTAAAGCCTATGCCACCGAGCAGCATATTCGCTCGCTAGGAGAATATGCTGGCCTTGGCATCATGGCCGCCGGCGGCCTCATCGCCGTCGCCGGCGGCCTGCTTTTCCTGCTGCTGATGCTGCGCGCCGCACACGCACGCTGGGCTGCGGCTCAAGTAGCAAAATTCCCATTGAACTCCATCGCAAGGAGCAACGCATGAACGACAAAGAAAACAAACATCCCATTCAACGCCTCATGGACAACATGTGGCTGCTGTTGACCCTGGGCATTCTCATCCCCTTTCTGTCCTACACCGTTTGGGGCTGGATCGAATTGGCGATGGTGAAGCAGGCCCCTCTTCCATGACGCAAATTTATGAATCACACCTCCCGCTCTAGTTTCGAATGCCCTGCGCCGGATTGGTTCCGCGCGCCCGAAGGCAACGAACGCACCTGGATCGGCCTCGCGCTCGCCTGGTGCATGGTGATGTCGCTCATGATGCCGTACTGGCATTTCAAAGGGAAACAGAACAGCTCCGGCGAAGCGTATCGCGTGAAGCCCGCCGACTTTGTCAAGCGCGCCGAAAAATTCGTCAGCGCCAATACCGGCTCGGAATGGCTTCTCGAAGAGGGCACCAACCCGACCGTCGCTGCACCGCCGGGCGAAATCTATTTGATCGCGCAACAGTTCCACTGGGTGCCCGTTCTAAAATTGCGCGCCGGAGAGACCTATCGTCTCCACGTCTCATCGGTGGATTTCCAACACGGTTTTTCGCTGTTGCCGATGAACATGAATTTTCAGGTCGTGCCCGGGTACGACCACGTCCTCACGATCACACCGCAAGCGAAGGGAACCTACCCGGTTGTTTGCAATGAGTTCTGCGGCATCGGACACCAAAACATGGTCGGCCAAATCATCGTTGAATAATGACTTATGATCACTCCTGCTGAACACACAGTTGAACCTCCTGACACCCTCAACGGAGGAAACGGCTTTCGCGTCTGCGGCACAACAGGCCTGCCCATCTGCCTCGACGCCGAGTTTTTTGTGAAAGCCAACGCGGTGCTCGCCGTCGTCTTCCTCCTGATCGGTGGCATTGGCGCGCTCCTGCTCGCCCTCACTCGCTGGCAAACGGTCCATCTCCTGCCGGTCGATTGGTTTTATCGCATCCTCACGCTGCACGGCCTGAACATGCTGATCTTTTGGATTCTGTTTTTCGAGGTCGCGATTCTCTATTTCGTTTCCACCACACTGCTCAAAGTAAAACTCGCCTCGGTAAAAACGGCGTGGGTTTCGCTCGTGATGATGTTCACCGGCGCGGTGATGGTGGACGTCACGATCTTCGCGGGCAAAGCGGATGTGATGATGACCTCGTACCTGCCGCTCCTCGCGCATCCAGCATTTTATCTCGGTATCATTTTGATGGCCGTGGGCACGTTGATCGCGGTGTTCAATTACTTCGCGACGCTCCACAAGGCGAAGAAAGAGAGAACCTACGAAGGTTCCGTGCCGCTCGTCGTTTTCGGCGCGACGGCTGCCGCGATTATTGCGGTCGTCACGCTGTTGCACGGCGCGATCACGATTGTCCCGACATTTCTCCACTCCATGGGCTGGATCGGCCAACCGAATCCGCTCTGGTACCGCATGACCTGGTGGGGCCTGGGCCACATGTCGCAACAGGTCAACGTTTGCGCGATGGTTTCGGTCTGGTATTTCCTCGGTGCGCTCACAACGGGCGCGAAACCGCTCAATGAAACGGTCTGTCGAGGTGCGTTCCTTCTCTACATTTTCTTCATCAACCTGGCTTCCGCGCACCATCTGCTCGTTGACCCGGCCATCAGTGCCGGGTGGAAAATCTGGAACACTTCCTACGCCATGTATCTCGCGGTGCTCGCGTCGATGATCCACGGCTTTACCGTTCCCGCTTCGGTCGAAGTGGCGATGCGCCACAAAGGCTACGTCAAAGGTCTTTTCGGCTGGCTCACCAGCGCACCCTGGCGCAACCCGGGCTTCTCGGCGTTCTTCCTCTCGCTGGTCATTTTCGGTTTCGGCGGCGGCATCACCGGCGTCACGCTCGGAACGCAGCAAATCAACATCATCGCGCACAACACCCTGCGCATCCCCGGTCATTTCCATGTCACAGTGGTGGGAGGAACAACGCTCGCTTTCATGGGCCTGGCCTACTACGTCGTGCCGCTTTTGTTCCGGCGCGAATACATTTTCAAACCCATCGCGCGCCTGCAGCCCTATCTCTTCGGGTTCGGCATCACCCTGCTGGCGATGGGCATGTCCTTTGCCGGTTCGATGGGCGTCGCTCGCCGCAGCTACGATATCGAAGCAACCGGCTCCGTTTACGGGCCCGCCGCGCACCTCTTCCTCGGCATGGTTGGCATCGGTGGTGTCCTGGCCTTCACCGGCTTGCTCGCGTTCATTCTGTTGACCGTCGGAACGCTCTTCTTCGGACGGCGCTTCGCGAACGGACCGATGGAAGACTGGGGCACACCCAAACCAATCGCCGTCGCCGCCGAACCGCGCGGCATTCCGATTGTGGTGCCCGGCGTGAGCCCATCCGGAGTCGGCGCGATGGCGCTGGTCGAAGAACATCCGACGCAAGGCACGATGGTGCTCGCGGTGGTCTTCCTGCTCAGCTTCGCGGTCTATTACTTCGCGAACTGGAAAGCCCTCGCGGATGTCTGGCCTGTGCGCTGAAAACTGGTTATGCAGTCAATCTCCACCAACCCACCGCTCACCGGGCGACTGGCGAAATTCCTCGCAGGCGGTCGTTTCCCCGCCTTCGCGATTTGCACGTTGATCGCCTACCAGATCTTCGTCGCGATCATGGCGTTCGCCCCGCCCGGTGACGGCTCCTGGGGAAGTTTTGTTGAGGACTTCCGCTTGCGCTGTTTCAAATACAATCCGAATGGCGGTGGCATGGATTCAGCGTCCATTTGGGTCATGTTGAGCGAACCGCTTCCCCTCATCGCGATTTTCCTCTTCATCTGGCGGGTGCCGCTCTTGGAACTATGGCATGACCGCCGCCGAGCTTTCATCCAACCCGCGGCATTCGCCCTGGCCTTCGTTGGCGTGATGGCGGTATCGCTGATGGAACTGGGCCGCTCACAAGCCAATACGGTTGCACCTGCGTTCCCGGTGCAAACATTGCGGGAATCGCTACCCATGCCTGCATTCGCTCTCACGAATCAGGACAACCAACTGGTCACGCCGGATTCTTTGAAAGGCCGGGTCGTGCTCATCACGGCGGTTTACTCCACCTGCACCACCGCCTGCCCGATGATGCTTTCGAAAATCCGGTCGGTGCTCGATGAACTGACCGTCCAGGAGCGTGATAATCTTGCTGTCGTCGCGTTCTCTCTAAATCCGGAAGCCGACACGCGCGAATTGCGCGAACTGACCGCGCGCATGTGGGGCTTAAAAGCGCGATTCGATTTTGTGAACGGCCTGCCTTCGGAAGTAAACACGCTGCTCGACAAACTGAATGTCTCGCGCACGCGGGACGAGACTAGTGGGCAGCTTATCCACTCGAACCTCTTCCTGCTGCTCGATCGCGATGGGCGCATCGCCTATCGATTATCCTTCAGCCAAAACGAATCAGGCTGGCTGACATCGGCGTTGCGAACTTTGCTCGCGGAGAAAGGCAAGTGATCCATTTGGAAGTTTCGACCGCTCCAACCATCGCAGAAATAAAGCCGTCGGAGCCGCAGCCCGCTGTGCGCGCCGAATCGCTCCTGCGCCGGCTCGAAAACGTCTGGCTCTATCTGGATCGACTCGTGCAGATGGCCCTTCCTCCGCGCACTAATCCGTTCGGCCAGCTCGGTGCCATCGCGAACACTACTCTCCTCATTGCGGTCGCCTCCGGAATTATTTTGTTGTGCTGGTACTCGCCGAGCGTTCACCAGGCTTACGCCTCGCTCGAAACCATCCGCCAATCTTCCTGGCTCGGCCAACTGATGCGCTCAATTCACCGTTACAGCTCGGATGGCTGTCTCTTCTTCGTCTTGATGCACGCCGCGCGCATCGTTTGCCAGCGTCGCATCACCGGCCCGCGCTGGCTCGCCTGGGGAACCGGCCTGCTCCTCCTCTCGCTTCTCTGGATGATCGGTTGGACCGGGTACTGGCTCGTCTGGGACGTCCGCGGACAGCACGCCGCCCTCGGCACCGCCCGTTTTTTCGATGCGCTTCCCATTTTCGCCGAACCGCTCTCCCGCTCCTTCCTCACCGACGCAATGGTCCCCTCTCTTCTGTTCTTCCTCATCTTTTTCGTGCACATGCTCGCACCGCTCGCGGTTGGCATCGGGATCTGGTTGCATCTGGCGCGCGTCAATCGCGCGCGCTTCATTGCGGACCGCTACATGACCGCTGCGATCCTCGTCTCCCTCGTTATCCTTTCCGCAATATTTCCCGCTCACTCCGAAACCGCCGCGGCCATGGCGATCAAAGCGCCGCGATTCACAGTGGACGCCTGGTATCTCTGGCCCTTCGCGCTCACCGATCGTCTCCAGGGTGGAGCTTTGTGGGCCATCTTCCTTTGTGGCGGAATGGCTGGCCTTTCCGCGCCCTGGTGGATGGCCAAACGCGCCCGTTCTCCCCAAGGAGAAAGCTGGCGTGCCCATGTTGACCTTCCGCGCTGCATGGGTTGCACCCTCTGCGCGCAGGATTGCCCATTCAACGCCATCACGATGGCTCCGCGCACTGACGGTCGAAAATTCCAGGTCCAATCCGTCGTCGATCCCAACCTCTGCGTCGGCTGCGGCATCTGCACCGGAGCCTGTGACTCGCAAGCGATCAATCTGCCCATTCTTGAAAGTCGCGAAGTCGAGAAGCACCTGTCCGCCTGGGTCGACTCCGAAAAATCGCGCGCGGCCACGCCCTACATTGCGTTCTGTTGCGGCGAATCCGCGGGAGCTCTCGCCTTTCCGGGCTATCGCGTCCAAACGGTTCCTTGCGCGAGTTGGGTCACCGCCATCATGGTTGAGCGTCTTCTCAAACGCGGCGCGCAAGGAATTCTCATCGTCGGTTGCGGCGAAGCCGACCCCCTTGCACGCGAAGGACATAAATGGCTCGATCAACGCCTTCAGGGCCGTCGCGAACCCGCCTTTACTTCAACCGATTCCGCCCGCGTCCGCTTCGTCAAATTGGATCGCACCCGCCGCCCCGAACTTCTGCGCATTGCCACCGATTTCCAGAAAATTTCTCCGGTCGCTCCCCGGCGCACTAATATTCTCGGCGCAACCGCGGTCGCCATCGCCATCTGCGCGATCACTTTGGCCTTCAGCGCTGTGCCCTATCGCGCGCCCCATTCACCCGAACCCGAACTGGTCGTTTCCTTCAATCACAGCGGCGCGATTCTCCAGGCGCGTAAACTCACGAAAGAAGAATTGGAAAAGCGCCTCCCCCACATGCGCGCCCAGGTCAATGTCAGCCGCGAGCGTTCCTCTGTCCGCCTCCGCGTCCAGATCGACGACAAACCGGTGTTCGATCAGTCCTTCAAACCCAAAGGCCTCGCCAAAGACGGCCCCAGCATCGGAACTGTCCGTCTCCCCATCACCGCCGGAACGCACCACATCCGCGTTGGACTGGAAGACGGCGCCGCCACGCACGAGTGGGATCAATCGGTCGCGTTCGAACCAAACGGCATTCGTGTCGTGACCTTCGACGCAAAATCGGGTTTCGCGTTCCAATGAGATTTCGGGCCTCGTTCTATTCCAGCTCGAGAATGACCTCAATCTCGACGGCGATGTTGCCGGGGAGGGAGCCCATGCCGACGGCGCTGCGGGCGCCGATGCCGTTCTCTGCACCCCAGAAATCGGCGAAGAGTTCGCTGCAGCCGTTGATGACCGCGGGATGATCTTTGTAATCGGGGGTGGAGTTAACCATCCCGAGGATTTTAATGACGCGCTTCACTCGCCCGAGCAAACCATGTTCCTTCAATGTCGCCAGAATCGCGAGGCCGACCTGGCGCGCGGCGGCTTTTCCCTGCTCGGTGTTCAAATCGCCACCGACCCGGCCGGTCATGAGCGATTTGTCCGGCTTGAGCGGACCGTGGCCGGAGACGTAGGCCATGCGGTCGACCACGACCACGGGTTTGTAGACGGCGACCGGTTTGGGCGCGGGCGGAAGTTCGAGTTTCAGTTCGCGAATTCGTTGTTCTGCGTTCATGAGTTAATCAGCGGCGCATTCCTGTATCAGGCGGCGATAAGCGACGCGAGCATGTTCGTAATCGGACTTGGCACCATCCAACTCGGCGGCCTTGATGAACCGCTCTTTTTGGGACCAGCATTGGTCAACCCCTTTGAGGCACCATTCGGCGCTGCGACGCGACGCGCGAATCGGCTTGTCATCGACCAGAACGAAAATCGGGTTGGTGTGCGACGAAGGCAGGATGCGCAGTGCGACCCAACTGCTTTTTTCGATAGGGGTTTCGAACGTGATGTCGCGCAGTTCGCCGTCGGCATCGATAGTTTTTTTCGCGACAGGATAGCCGTTCACAATGAGTTCGACGGGAACGGTGCGGGTGCTGCCGATGCGCGCACGCTCGACATCCCAGTAAGGCTTCTGATCGAACGGACGCTTTTGCAGTTCAGGATTGGGCGTCGTGTTCAGACGCGCCGCGATGCGCGCGGTGACTTTCACTTTGCCCGCGGAAGAGAGTTTCAGTTCGCTTTCCTTTTCGCCCATCCGGGCGTCGTTCACGCGAAAATCGATGATGTGGCTCTTGCCGTCACTCACGTAGTTCCGGCCCTGACGAATTCCTTCGCACCAGTCCTCATAATTGAGGGCACCATCGAGCTTCACATACGAGCGGCCAAGGCCGACTCGCTCACCATAAATACAGGGGAAATCGGTCTCTCCACTGATGCGCGTGCGGTAGCCGACATTCAGCGTGTGATACCAGATATTCAGTTCCCACGGGAAGGGGGTATCGACAGTGGAAATGAAATCAACGGCGCGAATATTTTTGCCGCCGGGTCCCGGCACCTCGTGGGTGACATCGACGATGTATTCGTTCGCGCCGATTCCTTTAAAGGGCGGCACCGTGTAGTTCGGAAGTTCGGTGGAATCGACCTCGAGACCCCAGCCGGAATGAGCCGGACCAACGACCGCTCCCTGCTTTTTCGCCCAGCGCAGGGTATTCAGGCAGAGCGTAGGCCAATGGTCCATCGAGTCGCCACCCGGATACATCTGTTCGCGCAGGCGGAGCAGGCAAAGATGTCCGGACTGGTGCGAACCGAAGCCCGAGACTTCCACGTCATAACGAAGCAGGTAGGGATATTGCGAAACTTTGTCGATCGTCCCGGTGAAAAACTGCTTCTGGTAATCGAAGCAGGGACCCCAGGTGAGGTTGGCGCCGATTTTCAAATCTTCGCCGAGACAATGGCGCATCATATCAGGCGCATGGACACCTTCGCTCGGCTTGGTGTAGTGAGCGCAACCGGCGGCGTGGATGTGATGATCGCCGGACCACCAACCCATTTTTGAAGGGTCGATCCAGCGTTTGACCTGAAACGAAAGTTCGCCCGTTTGGTTATCGATCTGCACCTCGCGCGTTTCGGTGAGCGATTCCGGGCCGCGAGCAAACTGGACGGTGTATTTGCCGGCAGGCAACTTTAGTTTCTCGCCATCGCCGCGGTAAATTTGAGGATGAAAACCAAAGTCTGGAGCGAGCCGTTTTGCCTGGGACGGATAGATATGACCGCCCGCGTCCTTCACGAGGAATTCGGCGGTCGTGGCCTGACCGTTCTCGTCCTTCACACGAAACGTAATGTCATGCGATGGAGCTGCAGCAAAGAGAATATCCGTTTCGTTGCGGAAACCGATGTCCTGCGAGCCCTGGCCCACGTTGAACATGAACTTCGCTTCGCGCTTGCCGGCGTCGCGACTGTAAATCTGGATGATGCGGTATTCCAACGCGAGGCCACTCAAGTCTTTCTTCAGCGGCTGCGAATTGAACATCTGCAGATCCATCCAGCGGTCCTGGTTGGAGAGCTCATTGTCTTTGAATTGCCGATCAGAGGAATTGCGATATCCGCCGCCGGAGAACATTGACTGTGCGTGAGGGCTGACGGCGCGCAGTTCAGCGGTCACACCCGATTCGTTCTGTACTTTAACCAAAAAGGTTTTCCAGCCTTGCTCGACAAGATTGGCCGGCGCGGGACCTTGCGCGACTTTAACGCGCGACTCCGGATTCACATTCACGAAGAACAAGCAGTACTGATCGAGCAGCGCCTGCAGCTTTTCGTCCGCGTCCTCCTTCGGACTGGCGAGGAGATTATCGAGCGCTTTCTGATCGGAGACAGATAGCGGCGCCCCCTGGTAATTCAGCGCTTCGACTAGGCGTTTCACCTGCGCGCTGAGCGGTTGCCAATCAACGTTATCAATGACAGGAAGCGTGGCGGCAGAAGCTGCGAGCAGCGCGGAACAACTCAAAACGTACAGGACACAACGAAGAGTTTTCATAAGGCTAAGGCCTGGCAGCATAGACCAATCAGAGAAGGCCGAAAGAAGAAAACGAGCGCGATTTTCGCGACGGTTTAAGAAGGCAACGTTCGCCCGCGCTCATAAGCACGTTGCACACTCCGTAGGTCAAAAGGCGATTCTCAGTTCCCGCGCTTCGGATTGATTCTCAAATCTGATCCAAAGCAATTTTTCCGCGGCCGAGTAGTCGAACGTTTTCACTTCGTTTCCGCCGAGCAGGATGCTTTTGGGTGCGTGGTCCGCCCTGAGAAGAACAACGGCGTCGGTTCGCGCGATTCCTTCCACAGCGTAGGTATTCTCCTGCGTGGAAAGCACCTTGCATGCGGAAGCTATGACATTGTGCCCGGCGTTTCGATTCAGATCACGGAGGAAGACACGTGATCCAGGCGCAATGTCCATACTGCTCTGCACCTTGAGTAACGGATCGAACAGGTTCACAAAGCGTCCGGTGAGTTTCTTCGGAGCTGTATCGGCGGATTCATCGAGTCCCGCGGCGATGATGTAAGGACCGCGCCTCAAAAGGAGAAAATTGGTTTCACGCCAGGGACTCCCCACTGCTTTATGCGCAGCTTCGACAAGGTGCGTTCCGGATTTTGCAAACTCCACTGGATTCTCCCGAAGCCAGGCCAGCGCGCCTTTTCCGATAGCTTGCTCAGCCTTCTCGCTTGCCCCGAGTCTTTCAAAAAGATGCTCGCGCGGTGTTTTGTAATGATTGGAACCGGTATTCCACCACTCGCGGACATTGAGGTAGGGGTCGGAATCGTCGTCGCAAACAATCAGCTTCCCACCGGCCTTCACCCATTCTGCCAATGCGGTGTGTACATCGGGAGTGAGCGGCTTCTGGCCTTGATAGCTCAGAAGCAGAACACGGAATGCGTCGAGATATTTTGGAATTGTGACGTTCTCCAACTGCACCGGAGTGATCGGCATTCCGCGTTTCAAGAGCGGCAACGCCATTCCGTAGATGTGGCTCATGTGGTGGTCGCTTCCGTTCGGATCGCCCCGCTGGAACATCAGCGAATCGCTCACCAGCACCCCGATTCCCTGGGTGCCACTGTCCCATTCGATGTGGTCCTGCTTCATGTCATTCAGCGCATTGAAAACGATCTGCAATTCTGTGGCGTATTCAGGTGGAATAGTTTTTGCCTCGGGATTGCGCCGAGGATATTTACCGTTGAAAATTCTTTCTGGCCACGGCGCGACCTCGTACTGCCAGACTTCTGGTTGAAAGAGGCTCGCCACGAGGGTGGATTCCCAATTGCGCTGGTAATCATTCCAATCGTGATTCGGATTATCTTCGATCGGATCGTTCAAATACCAAACACTGCGTCCGGTTGAACGCACCAGGTTCTGCATAGCGCCATACTCAAGGAACGCGGTTTCAAACGTTCGTTCCTTCTGAACTCCGCGGTAAACGTTCGGAGTGCGTGAGGTCCCGGTCCACACCTGCGCAATGTAACCATCGCACCCGTTCAATCGCGCGAGACTCGATTCGGGACTGACAATCCGCCAATGCGCGTAATTCAGCAGGCTGTGCGTGGGCACGTAACAGCGCACGTGGCGTCCCGATCTTTGGTTGTATTCCTGCACGTGATCGAACACTTGCTGCAGCGCGCGCCTGTAGAGGAAATATTTTAACTTCGAAGCGCGCCATTGCGCATCGGGCGAAGAATGCGGCGGTTGCCAATCTTCGTTGTAGAACGCTTTCCATTCGCGTTTAAAGCCTTCCTCGTAACCGCCGCGCACCCAGAATTCAGGCTCCTCGAGGTGAATCGCTTCCGCGCCAGCATCGAGTGCACGCTGCACGCCGGTCGCGAGAAATTTGCCGTAGTTCGTCCCGGGGCAAATGTAATAAACATCGCCGCCGTGACTGATCTTCTTTCCGTTGCGTTCGGTTTGCGCTTCGTCCTCGTGATTGATGCCATCAAACCGGCCGTAGAGGTAGTCTTGATAATTTCCCCACGAAACGCCGGTCATCACATGAATTCGGTAGCCGTGATCACGCCATGTGTTGATTCGTTCCGGCAACTTCGGATCGATCCCGTAAACGATCGCGACATCCGATCTCAAATCAGCTCGATCACTGTAAGATCCACCCGTCTGAAAGCAGGTGCGTTCCAGCGCCTGGTCCGGATCAGGCGATAGAGCCGCATCGAGACTGAGACTGACAATGAGCAGAACGCAAAGAGAGCGCATGCACTTTGGATTCAAAATATCCGGCTCAAATTCATTTGTAGGCGTCGGCGTAAGGAGGCTCTCCAGGATCTGTCCGCCCCATCTTGGTCGGTCTTTTTCTTTTCAATTCAATCAATTCAACAAAGGGACAACAAAGGGATTTCCTCGCTTCCTTCGGGAGGCTATTCTCTCTCTGACCCCAAAGAAAGGAGTTATGAAGCATCACGCGATAATCGCCCGAATTTTCACGGCGTCAGTTCTTTTGACCCTCGGCGTTTCGAACCATGCACAATCCACGAACAACATCTCTACCAATCGCGCCGCGCGTGGTCTCCAGGGCCCCCGCGTCGTTTCACCCGAGGTTTCCACCGATCGCAAAATCACTTTCCGCATTCTCGCGCCCAAAGCCGAATCGGTAAAACTCGGCGCCGGGGATATTCAGGGCCTCAGCGCGGACGCGACCACCATGACGAAAGGCACAAATGGCGTTTGGGAACTCACAGTGGGTCCCGTTCCTGCCGGAGCATACCGGTATAACTTCAACGTGGATGGCTTGACCGTCATCGATCCTCGCAATCCCCTCGACAGCCAATCCAATGACAATACCTGGAGCCTTGTCCCGGTCCCTGGAGATGAGTTCATGGACACCAAAGACGTGCCGCACGGGGCAGTTGCCGAGGTTACCTATCGCTCCTCCAGCCTCAAACGTGCCCGGCGCATGCACGTCTATACACCGCCCGGTTACGAAAAGAGCCAGGAATCCTACCCCGTCTTTTACCTTCTCCACGGTGCTTCCGATTCCGATGATTCCTGGAGTTCCGTGGGCCGCGCCGGCTTTATTCTCGACAACCTCATCGCCGCCAAAAAGGCGAAACCGATGATCGTCGTCATGCCCCACGGCCACACAGGCTCATTCACCGGCGGTGCGAGAACCGCCGGCGAATTCGAACGCGACTTCGTCGAAGATATCATGCCCCAGGTCGAATCCCGCTATCGCGCCCTGACCGATCGCAAAAGTCGCGCCCTGGCCGGTCTCTCCATGGGCGGCGGGCAAACCCTCAACATCGGTTTCACCCATCTCGACAAATTCGCCTATCTCGGGGTATTCAGCTCCGGCGTCTTCGGAATCGCCGGCGGCGGACGCCCTCCCTCAACGAACGAACCGCCGTTTGAAGTGCGCCACAAAGAAACACTTGATAACCCATCCTTGAAAGATGGCGTTAAACTCGTCTGGTTCGCCACTGGCAAAGACGACTTTCTCCTGAAAACCTCGCAGGCCACCGTCGACATGCTCAAGAAACACGGTTTCAACGTCGTGTATGAGGAAACCGCAGGCGGTCATACCTGGTTGAACTGGCGTGACTACCTGATCGAGTTCGCTCCGAAGCTATTTCAATAACGCGCCTCCGATTCCGGAAAGGTTCAAGGCCGTTCAGGCTCTATGCTTTAACTTGCAATTTTCAGGTCTTCGGCGATTTTACGCCGATTCTGGTGCGGGGTCGTAGCTCAGTTGGTAGAGCGTCTCGTTCGCAATGAGAAGGTCAGGGGTTCGACTCCCCTCGGCTCCACCAGTCCAATCTTCTGTCATTCAACGGATTCCCAGCATTCGCAAGGGTTTCCGCCTTCTCAGCGGTTCAGGCTCACGTCCGAGTTGTCGATAGTTACGGGGAGTTCCTGTGACTTGTCGTGACGAAAAACGGAGACAGAAACGGAGACAAGTGGAGTAAAAAGATATGAGCGAACCGACGAAACGGTAGATCCAAAAAAACGGGAAGAAATACATCGAATTGGACTGGCGGCTCCAGCTGGACGGCAGGCGAAAACGACGCCTTTACCCTGATGACGCCAAAGCCGATGTGGAAATCGAGGCCTACCGGAAAGAGGTCAAAAAACAGGGCGCGTGGTGGGTCAACCTGCCTGCATTGCATCGCCAGACCATTGCCACCGTCTGCATGCAGATCGAGGCCGCGGGGCTCAACATCCAAAGCGTTTCGGAGGATTACAAGAACTGGAAGATGGACCGCAGTAAGCAGGAAACGCTCACGCCGAAACCGTTGGAGGGCGCGATCGAAGAGTTCAGAACACGGAAGATTGAAGGGAACAAAACTGAGCGTTATGTGAACGAGATCTGCAAAATCTTCACCGATTTCGCAAAAGGGCAGGAAAAGCGTAACATCCACGAAGTGCTGCCTGAAGAAGTCGAGACCTTTGTGGACGGTCGCTGGACCGATCCCGGTTCCCGGCGCACGCAGTTCGGCGATTCTCAAGCTTGTGGACCGTTGCCGTCAAAAAGGGGTGGTGCTCTTTCAACATCATTGATCGCCTGGAACCGGTGGTCGTACCCGGAAAAAAGGTCCGGATCTACGACAACGGCGTGCTCCAAGACCTCTTTGCCGCGGCCCTCGATAATCCACTTACCCAAAAGGTAATCGCCCCATTGGCGCTGGAGGCGTTTGGTTGCATGCGACCGGAGGAAGTTGAGAGCATCAAGGCTTTCGAAATCGGAGAAGCGCCGTTCACCTGGGACGACATTGACTTGGAAAATGGCCTGTGCAATGCGGGTGACGAAGACAGGGATGAACGCACCATCCGTCTTCAGCCGAATTGTGTGGAGTGGCTGAAATTGGCTAAGGGTTTAGAAAACCCGCTCCCTCCCGTGAACGAACGGCGCTTAGTTGACCAATGCTGTGAATTGATCGACTTGGAGGATTGGATCCGAGACGGCCTGCGGAAGTGCTGCGCCACCCATCTTCGAAACGTTTATAAAAACGATTACGATGTTCGTGAAAGATTGCGGTAACAGTGTGCGCGTCCTGCTCAAGCATTATGCCGCCTTGCATACACCGGAAAAAATCTCGGATGAGTATTGGGCTAACACGCCAGCAACGGTGAAGGCCTACATGAAAACCCGTGCTTGGGATGAAATAAAGCGTCTTGCGGGCGATCTCCGTCGCAAAGAAGCTCGAGGAAAAGCTTAAGGCGAAAGCCAAAGATCAAGCAGAAAACGAGGCAATGAACCTCAAGAAAGCCGCTTAACTGGAGCTCGAGTGGAGTGAGATCCGGAGAAGAGTTTTGGTGGAGGGGGTGAGTCGGCGGCAGGTGCTGAGGGAGACGGGGATGCACTGGCGGACTTTGGCGAAGATTCTAGGGCACAGTCAGCCGCCTGGGTATCGGCAGGCGAAACCGCGGCCGAAGCCGAAGATCGGGGCCTATTGGGAGCGGATGGAGCAGATTTTGCGGGAGGAGGAGGGGATGCCGCGCAAGCAGCGGCACACGGCCAAGCGGATTTGGGAACGCTTGCGGGAGGAGGGCTACGCTGGCGGGTATACCGCAGTCAAAGAGGCGGTGCGGCAACTGAAGGCGCGCCGGCAAGAGGTATTTGTGCGGCTTGAACATCGCCCGGGAGAGGCTCAGGTCGATTTTGGTCAGGCGCTGGTCAAGATCGCTGGTGTTCTCCAGAAGGTCAGCTTTTTTGTTCTGGCCTTGCCGTACAGCGATTGTTTTTTCGTACAGGCCTTTGAGCGGGAATGTACCGAGACATTCTGGGAGGGGCACATCCAGGCGTTCAATTTTTTCGGTGGAGTGCCCTGGCGGATTAGCTACGACAACATGCGCATCGCGGTTTCGTTCATTCTGGGCGGGAGGGAAGGAAGTTGAGCCAGGCCTTTTGCCAGCTGAAGAGCCATTACCTGTTTGATCATCATTTCTGCCAGGTAGGGCGGACGAACGAGAAAGGGGTGGTGGAAGGATTGGTGAAGTTCACGCGTCTGAACTTCTTTGTGCCGGTGCCGCAGGTGCGGGATGTGGACGAACTCAATGTGAGGATTAACTGGGACTGATGGGTCCCATCGCTCTCCCGCGTCTCCGTCTTGAGTCTCCCCGTCACAAGAATCTTATCGCCCTGTTCGCAGCCCCCAAGCGCCTCGGTCCAGGCGCCAAACGCCTTGCACGGAACAAATGCCGCCTCATGCCTGTAGCTGTCGTTTTTGCCTTTGTAATGGTGGTTCGCTGCCACCACAAAGAAGGCGACAACGGTTTCGCTACTCGAATTCGGTCGCCCGATCTGCTCGCTTCAGCAAAGAGAAAGCCAACTTATGCAAGTGATGAAAGAAAGACCGGGCGAGAACGCGCTGACAATTGAAGAGAGTGCGTCAGTCCTTGGTCTTCACGAATTCAGCCTGCTGTCGTGCATTCAAACAGGCGAAATTACATCCGGACGAGCGCGATCAGGTGAGATGCTAATCTCAGTAGATGAATTGGAACGTCTCTGCCCGGGTGTCACGAAAGAGCAAATCGTTCATTCCGGAAAAGTGGTCCTCCGTGTTTCCGACGAGCAACTGGGAGGACGTGAACAATCTCTTAGAGTTCTCGGAAGAAACAGTCTTTTGTGAAGAAAACTGATCAATCCGCGGGCACTCGCCCGAATCACCAAACGGTGGCCTCAAAAATTGAATTTGAAAGCGCGGGCAAGTCCATTCAAATCGACTTCACCGATCAAGATGTCGCTCGCGCCAATCATTTGCCGGAAATGCCGTGCTGTGCCCCGGGCCACCCTCGTGGCGAGCACCGATCAGGGCATTTATGGTCCGACTTCATTTTTTCAGATCATGATACGTCGCTTGCTGTGACAAACTATGTTCAGATTTCGGCGCAATGTTTCTACAAGCAATATGCTGGCGTTTCGACATTCAGTTGTCCGCAAATCTGGATATAGTTTGCCAAGAGCTTAGTTGAATCACACGAAAGACCTCGTGCCTAATAGGCACGAAAACTGATCGCGCGAAACCGGCCCGATAGGATGTCCGAGTCCACAGGATAAGGTCCCAGGCACGGAGATGTTGCTGCTGAAAAGGCCGTTGGCTTTGTAGGGCAATGGCGTCGGGCTGCCGTCCACCGCACGGCGTCAGCGGCCACCCAATCGTCCAACGGGCCGCAAGAATTCCGAAACCGGTAAGAGCGAAGCCGGGCCGATTCGCCTTCTCCTTTCGTCGACATCAAAAGAGGGGTCCAGCCACTCGATAGAACTTCGGAAGAGTGCCCGTTTCAGATTCCCAGGCCGTAGTCTCCTGATCCGTCAGCCGGCTCGGCCCCACAGGGGTCCAGGTTGACAAATCAGACGAACTTTCCAGACGGTAGCTCCTGCCGGGAATTGTTTGCGCTTCAACAATAATCTTTCTTCCGGCCGGAGTGTCTGGAATTCGAATCGCAAGTGTTGGCAATGGCACGAGCAGGTACAGTCCTTTCTCATTCAATCCACCTACCAGGATTTCTCCGCGCTCATTAATGCCAAAGGCGTGGGCCAGGTGCGGCGAACCAGCCGGAACTAGCTTATTTAATTCGCGCATGGGTTGCCCGGGTTCCCAAAGAAAAGCACGATCCTCGTTCAAAGTGTAGCCGGAAGTTCCCACCACCTGACTCTTGTTGTTAATTGCATAGGCCGCGCTGTTAGCGCCCAGGGTACCGAGGTTCTGCATCTTGCCTTCTCTCCAGATAAAGGCGTTAAATGCGCCGGAGGCTGTCCCCGCGTAGCCGATCACTTCGCCCAGGTCATTCATCTTGCTCACCTGGCCCGAGGCACCTCCGAGCGTCCCCAGATCTTTGAGTACGCCGTTGGTCCACAGGAACGGATGGAAGTTCGCGTCGTTTTTCGTGGACATTATGCCGGTGATTTGTCCCTGGTTGTTGATCCAGATGGGCCACATGTACGTTCCACCGACATTCCCAAGATCAATCATCTTTCCGTTCTCCCAGAGGAATCCCGCGACGGGACGCGTCCAGGTAATATCCTGGCTTACGATTGTGTGTCGGCGGGTCCCGGGGGTAGCGGTGAAAGACTGGCCGATAATCTGGCCACGATCGTTGATGTGACTGGCCCAGGCGCTTGAACCGCCCAACGTCCCCAGGTCCTGGACTTTTCCATTCTCCCAGAGAGACGCGCGTTGTTGGGTGAGGAATGGCCATGGATAGGGCTCCCAAATGTTCGTGCCCTCGGGAGTCTGGTTTAGCGCCCAGCCAACCACCTGATTCTGGTTGTTGATGGCATGTGCGAGGCTTTGGTTCCCGCCGAGAGTTCCCAGGTCGTTTATTTGCGGAGCAGCGCCCGGCTGATATTTCCATAGCACCGCGCGGTAGAGCGTAGTTCCCGCCGCGCTCACCGCGTTGAAAGTTGAAATGCCTGCACAGTTGTTTTGCTCATTCATCGAAAACGACTGGCTGAAGTTCGCTTGTTGGCCGGGTGCCAAAAGACCCAGATCGGAAAGCATTCCATTGTTCCATAAGAAACCGTGCGAGGCGAGACAGGGCTGGCCGTCCACACATAAAGGATCGGGCTCAGACGTGTCCAATCCCGCGGCAACAAGGCCGTTATTGTTTATCAACTTGCCGATAACACCGGAGAATGATTCGTAAAAACGAGGTCCTCCCAGCGAGCCGAGATCGATCACTTTGTATTTCGGTGCTGCATGGTTGGAGACCGATCCTATCAGGAGAGCAAAAAAAATTCCGAGACTTGGTTTCATAACTGATTTTTCGAAGTGCGTATTTTCCTTTACTTCGTTTCTGAGGCGTTCTCCGGAGAACGTGACAACAACGCTGAGATGTTCGGCCGTTAGTTTTTCCCGCAGGGGCTGCTGGACACGTCGAACACGGCACGATAGAAGCGCGTTCGCGGAGCGACTTGAGTTTGCGATGGATCAACAAATTCAAAAGGCTCCGGCTCCGGACAGAAGTCGCTGTTCTCAAGACGTTCCCAAGACAGCAGGTCCGTGGAATACTCCAGGTAACCCGATGTTGAACGGCCAGCGACTGTCAACCGCATACCGCCCGCGAGCAATTCGACTTGCACTTGGAGTGGCACGTAGCCATTCAAGCGCACGAGGTTCATGCGAGGGAATCCGTCAAAAACATCGAACTGGCCGGACAAGAGTATTTGTCCGTCAGGCTGCAAAAGGATGCGATCGATCCATCCAGGCCCGACGCCAAAAAAGCCGCCGCTAGTCCTGCGTGCACCCTCCCCAACATCAAATGATGTGTCGAGGTTGCCATCCGCATCGAGGCGCAGCACGCCGCCGTTCGATCGAGAGCGCGGATGGCCGAAGTTTCCCGCCACGAGGATTTTGCCGTCCGGCTGAATGGCGATATCAGAAATGTAATCGGTATGGAACTCGGTCGGGCCACTCCGGAAAAAAAGATTGTCCGGGATGGAAAAGGAGGGGTCGAGGGAACCATCGCTGTTCAAGCGGATTAACCATTTGTCGTTACTTTCACAAAGGTATCGCCCATCTGATTGCCGGGCGATAACACGGACCTGGGAATTTGTGGCGGTGTATTGGAATGAGGTATCCAACGCTCCATCGGGCAACAACCGCGCCAGGTGAAATGCCTGCGTCGGCCACTCCGGCGCGAGGATCTTTCCATCCGGCTCGATAAAGATACCGCCATCGAAATTAGTTATTCGGGTTTGAAACTTGCATCGATACTGCCATCGGAATTCAAGCGATAGATCGTTCCGGGTGGGAAACTGAAGGCCTGCGCGAGCAACTTACCCTGGGGAAGGACGCCGACGATAAAGAGGTCCGATATCCCAGTTTGCCGCGAGCCGTCGGGTAAAAATCTGCTGCCATAACTTGTAATGAAATGACCGTTGGATTGCAGGAAAAGATCTCCCCAAACTTTCTCGAATAATCGCAGGGGACCGGAGTTTTGCAGGAAAGACGAATCGAGCCGTCCATTCGGCAGCAGGCGTGCGAGGCCGGGACGCGCAACCCCCTGAACATATGAAATTATCCCGCTGACGTAGAGGCGCCCATCAGGCGAGAGAACCGTGCCCTGAATCATGGGAAGCTCGTTGAACGACGTGCGCTCTATTTCACCGGCGTCGAAGCTCAAGTCCACCGTGCCCGGCCGAGTGTTGTCCACGAGCTTCAACGTGCTTCGGTTAGTCCATCCCTTGCCAGCTTCAACACCCCTCAAAATCAACTCCAAGCTGACATCGCGAGTGGCCATCGGCCCCTTCAGCAGCGGTATCGCAATCGCTTTCTCGGTCTCCAAAGGAGCGAAGGTGAGAGACATCGATTGGGCTACGTAATGAATGCCCGCTTTTGCGCTCTGGTCCGCCGTTTGGAAACTCATGGTGAGTGGCTGATCGCTATCCCCAAGGCGATGCATGCTAAACTGTGCAGAAGCCTCGCCGGCCGCGGTTGATGGCTGCGGAGGATATAACTCCACCGGCGGCTTTCCAGGATCACGCGGAAATTCATTGTCCAAAACGTCAACTCTGATGCGTTTTGCATCCGGCAACAAAGTGGCTCCTTCAGCGCTATTGAGGAGAATAGTTGCTCCGCGCGCATCATCGACATAGGGGTAATCCAGAACGATTAGTGTCATTTCCTGCCGTCGTTCACCCGGCCCGAAGACGATCTGCCCGCCATTAGGCGCGAAGGTTGCGGGATCCTCCTTCTCCAGATTCCAGCGCACTTTGCTCACGCCATTGGTGGGTCCATCGCGCAGAACACCAATGACGAAAGTGCCCGCGTTCTCCTTGACTCGAATGCCGTCACCCCATTTCTCAAAACTGATGACCTGTGCGTTGGCTACTCTCGCCAAAGCCAAAACAAGGGTGGCCGCCGCTAATGTCAATTTCGCGTTCATAACGAAGTGTCTTTTCCCTTCGTATTATTTCTGAGGCAGTTCGGGAAAAAGGTGACAGGAAAGTTGCGGGCCAAATTCGACTCAACCGGAATTCGGAAAGTATTGTCGTCATGCTTCCGGATTCCTGCAAAAGCATGGGTGGTAAATACCACGAGATATTCGATCGGACGGTCCTCTATTTTTATTTCCTTATCCCGCCGCCGGTCTGCTTCCGTTCTGCCGCATTGATTTCTTCCCACGATGGCGCGCGCCAGAGATGAAGGAAACCACGCCAACTGCGGGCGCCGATGAGATTGCCATCCGGCGAAAAGTCAACCATATAAAACCCCGAGCCCGCGCCTTCTAGTGTCAGCAGTTTCTCGTAGCTAGTCGTGTCCCAAAGCGTCACTGTTTCGCTGCCGCCCCCGCCGGTCAGGAAACGGCTGCCATCCGAGGAGAAAGCCATGCCCCAAACCGCGCTGAGAATGCCGGGGAGCCTAATCAATTCTCTTCTCGTGGCGGTTTCGAACAGGCGCACGTCTGTTCCCCAACCGCCCAGCGCGAAAAGCTTGCTATCGCGAGAAAACGCCGCGCCAAAAAACCAGGGCAATCTCAGATCGGTCTGGCGACCGCCGCTTAACTCCGTGATGGACGTGAGCGTTCCGGTGTCCGGACTAAGAATCGAAGAAAGGAACCAATTCTCATCCGGTGACAACGCGTAGGTCCAACGGCCAGGGGTAAGCTTCCAAAAACGTGTTCGCTGCTCCCGGCCCGGGGTTAAGTCCCATTCGTGCAGCGAGTTGTCGGCCCCATCGAAAAGCAAGAGTTTCGTCCCATCTGCGATGAATTCACGAGGGATTGCGCGCTGGATACCAGTCTTGAATTCGCTTGTTTGAGCGCGCGCCTGCAGGTCCCAGACTTTGACGTTGCCTCCCAAATAGCTGACGGCCATCCAGCGGGCATCGGTAGAAAGACAGGCCTCGTCGACGGAATTTGATTTCAAATCGACAAGTCGTTCGCCTTGCTGAAAATCCGTTTCGATGGACCAGCGGAAAACCACAACGCCCGGTTGGACCGGTGACTCATCCAGAGCGACTACCGATTTGCTGTCGGGCGTAAACCGCCACGGACCTATGGTTCTTGGCAATTTGAAGTGTTGCTTTCGTTGTTCGGGGGCGCTGATGTTCCAGGAGAGGACCGTTCCGTCTCCCGAGGCGCTGAGCAGCGTTTGATTGTCCGGCAAGAGCGCAAGAGCGCGCACCCGGGCTGTATGCCCATGAAGCACTTTTCGTGTCTGGCCGTGGGCGGGATTGGTGACATTCCACAAGCGAATCGTCTGATCCCCGCTGGCGGAGGCAAGCGTGTTACCATCCGGGAAGAATAACAACTGGTCAATTCCTGCTCGATGTCCTTCCAACGTTCCCAGCGCGTGCCCTGAAGCGGCATCCCAAAGCCGGATTTCGGATTCGGCAGTGCCAGCGCCGGAGGCCAGAATTCTTTTGTCCGGCGAGAGGGCGAGCGCCGTCACGTAGTCCTCGGTCGTTTCGCTGGATCGCCAGAGTTCGCGGCCCGTCGCCAATTCGATCACGCGCACTTTGTCATCCTCCAATTGGTGTGCGGCGAGAGTCAGGTCGGGCGCGAGAGCGAACGATGTTCCCTCCACTACTTCGAACTTGGCCGCCGGATAGTTCGTCAGAATATTCCCATCGGAGACTCGCCAGAGAGTAATCGAGCCAGGGGACAAAGGGTTGTTCTCGATACTATGGGTTGATGTTACTAACGTTCGACCATCTCCGGAAAACGCCAGGCCGTAGCAGAAGTAAGCGAGGGGAAGTGTCCTGACAACTTGCCGGCTGGCTCCATCCCAGAGGTGAATACAGAAATTGGTGCTGGTGGATCCGAAGCTGGGAACATCGGTGTAAGCGAGCAAGCGTTCGCGAGGGGAAAAAGCCACTCGAACCATGTGGCCATTGGCGGGACAGCGGGCAATCTCCTTTCGTGTCGCCCGATCCCAAATGGACACGCCGGTGCTACTGAGTCCCAAGGCCACCCAGGCGCCGTCATATGAAACCGCCAGAGACATGATCGCATTTGTGGTTCTGCAAAAAATGGAGTCGGCGCCGCTTTGACATTGTTTCCACAAATACCGCCATTCCCAGCCTCGAAAACCGGTTTCAGAGTTTCGACCAGGGCTTTGGGATTCGTTCGCGGGTCGATAACGGTTTAACAGATTCAGCGCACCTCCGATGTTGTTCATTTCGAGCGCGGATTCCGCGAGTTTCATGTCGGCTGCATAGGCGCGACGATCCGCCTGCTGGCGAAGCTCCGTCTCCTTTTTGCTTAGCTCTTGCGCCCGTTCTCGTTCGCGATTGATCCGAAACAGCGCGATGGGCGAACCGATCGCGACCGCGAGCAGCAAAAACACGGTCAGGGCGCCGAGAGAGGCGACGAGCGGTCTGCGTCGATACCACCGCCAGAGTTTTTCGCTCTGGCCGACTGGACGAGCGTGGATCGGTTCGTCGCGCAGAAAACGATCCAGATCTTCGGCGAGCGCTTGCGCCGTGGTGTAACGACGTGAGGGCTCCTTTTCCAGACATTTCAAGCAAATGGTCTCGAGATCGGGCGGAACACTTGGATTGAGCAGGCGTGGCGCGATCGGTTCGTTATTGACCACGTCTTGCAACGTCTCGGTGAGTGTTTCGCCTACGAATGGCGGACGGCCCGTGAGCAGGTGATAAAGGATGGCGCCCAGCGAATAGATGTCGCTGCACCGCCCGACCAGGCCGCGTTTGGCCGCAGCTTGCTCTGGAGGGATGTAGTTCGGCGAACCGAGCACCTGGCCGCTTAAAGTCAATTCACTGTCACCATGCAATTGTTTCGCCAGGCCGAAATCAGTGACGCGTGGTTGATCGAACGAATCGATGAGCACGTTGGAGGGCTTGAGATCGCGATGCAGAATTCCTTGTTCGTGCGCGTAGTGAATGGCTTCGGCAACGATTTTCACGTAGTGCGCCGCGCGGTGAAGCCACGCGGAGTTGCGCACTTCACATTTCGCATTCAGTTCGGCCAGGTTTTCACCCTGGACGAAATCCATGACGAAGAACGGCTGTCCTTCGTGCGCGTTGACTTCGTGAACCGCGACGATGTTCGGATGCTGCAGGCTGGCGGCCGCGGCTGCTTCCGCGCGAAGCCTTTGCGCCTGCTCTTTGCCCGCATGTCCTCCGAAAAGCAGCATCTTGACTGCGACGATGCGGCCGAGACTTTTCTGTCGCGCTTTGTAAACGACACCCATACCCCCGCGGGCAATTTCTTCGAGCAATTCGTAATCGCCGAGGGAACGGGTACCAAAAGGAGATGTTTCAGGCGTGTCGAAATTCGGTTCCGCGATGCCGAGCACGAAAAGGCATTTGAGACAATAACCGCGCGGGGCGTCCGGCGGAACTGCCGCGCCGCAGGTCGGACAAGTCGATGCAGAAGCGTGTTGTGTCGCCATGGCGTCCGCTCAGTTCTAAGGCAAAATCGGTCGAAGGTGACGGGAAAACGCGCGGATGGGCGCTCCAGTTATGTATTCAACACAGCATACAAGTAATTCAACTCGTCCTCCACTTCGTTGGGTCCCGCCACAGTTTGAGCAATTTCCTCGCGGAACAATTCCCGGTAACGCCGCCGCATGCGATGCACCGCCTGTTTCACGGCGTCCTCTTTCATGCCGAGGCGCAGGCCCGATTCCGCGTAACGTGAGCCGGTGTCCTCCCCGAGCAAAAAGCCCTTCAGCCCGTCGAACAACTCGCCTTTTCCACTCTCACGAAATTCCAGCTCCAATCGCCCGAGCACCTTGTCGAAAAGGGTCGTGACCCAGCGACGTTCGTAGAGTTTGGCGGCATCAAGGTGATCGACGCGTTCCAAAAGATATCGTTCCTCGGCCGAGGCCGCATCGAACGAAATGAGTTCCCGTCCCCCACCCCGCTTCAATCGTCGCGCCTTATCCCATTCGTCACTCAGAAAATGCGTAAAGGCCGTGAGCAAGTAAGTTCGGAACCGCCCGCGCTCGCGGTTGGCCTGGGCGACGTAATTCTTTTCCAACAAACGTGCGAAAAACGCCTGCGTCAGATCCTGCGCATCATGGGCACTGTGTCCCTTGCGCCGAACGAAGGCGTAAAGCGGATACCAGTAGGTGCGGCACAGGTCAGAAAGTGCCAGATCTGCCTGAGGCGAACCCGCATCTCCAGCGGTGAGCACCACACTCCAATGTGTCGTGGCAAAGACTGGTGAACCGGCGATAACGGAGAGGCCCGACTGCACTTCTGAAGCCATTCAATAAGGATGATCTCACAGAAGCGCCGGAACAAGGCGAAACACATTTTTTGAATCAAAGCGGGCCGGCCACGCGATAGAATGATTGAGCGGTCTGCGTTTGAAGCTCCGTCGTCGTGCGATCTTCCGCGGCGACGAAAGGCGTGCCGATCGTCATCCAGGTTTTGAGATCGGAAGAGCTTTCAAGGCGGTAGCTTTTCCCCGAAACAGCGGTCATCTGGAGGGTGACAAGATTTCCTCCCGCGGGAAGTTTTGAGACCTGAAGCGAAAGAGTGGGGAGCGGAACCAGCAGGTAGAGTCCTTTCTCATTCGGGCCACCGCAAAGGATTTCGCCGTGATCGTTGATGCCGAGGGCCGTTGCCAGCTTGGGAGACCCGACCGGCACGAGTTTGTTCAAGTCGAGCATGGGGCCACCGTTATCCCAAAGGAACGCTCGCAGGTTGGGTTGAACTGTGCCGGAAGTGCCGACGACTTGAGTTTTGGAATTTATGAACCAGGCCTGGCTGTTGTCGCTCAGTGTGCCGAGGTTGATCATCGCGCCGTTTCTCCAAAGGAAGGCACGAAACGCACCATTCGCCTGATTGGCGCCGCCAACGATTTCGCCAGCGTCGTTGATTGCATTTGCCTGGCCGCCGCTGCCGCCAAAGGTTCCCAGGTCTTTGAGCACGCCTTTGTCCCAAAGAAACGGGTGAAATGACGAATCGCCTTTGGTCGTCATAAAACCAATCACCTGTCCCTTGTTATTGATGCGGACCGGTACGTTGAATGTCCCGCCCAGATTGCCCAAATCGACCATTTGGCCGTTCTCCCAAAGGAACGCGGCGAACGGGCGCGACCAGGTATATGCGCCGACCGTAGTGCTGCGCTTTCCCGGAACGTCAGTGAAAGATTGGCCGATCACCTGTCCCTGTTCATTGAGCTCCATCGCCCAGGCGCTCGGTCCACCCAAAGTACCAAGGTCCTGGATTACTCCGTTGTTCCAGAGCACGGCCCGTTGCTGCGTCCCGAAAGGGAAAGGGTAGTCTTCCCAGATATTTGTTTCGGCCGGTGTTTGGTTCAGAGACCAGCCAACGATCTGGCCTCGATTATTGATAGCGTGCGCGAGACTTTGTTTACCGCCGAGCGTGCCGAGGTCGACGATTTGCCGGTTTTTCCACACGACTGCCCGGTAAAGAGGCTCGCCCGAAGCGCCAAGTTCATTGTAAGTCGAGATGCCGACGCATTCATCCTGATCATTCATGGAGAACGACTGGCTAAAATTTCCTTTATCGCCTGCGGCCAGGAGCTCGAGATCAGAAAGAACTCCATCGCTCCAGAAAAAACCGTGCGAAGCCGTGCAATCACCGGCGTTCAGACATTGTGGATCAATCTGAGCGGTATCCATTCCAGCGGCCACGGAGCCTTTGTTATTCAGCAGCTTCCCGTCGATGCCTGAAAATGTCTCGTAAAACTGCTCGCCACCGAGCGAACCGAGATTGATGACTTGATAGCGTGGTGGAGCAGCCATCACGTTCGAGAGCCAGGCGCTTTGACCGATGAACGATGCAAGTGCGAGTTTCAGGATGGTATATTGTGTCTTCACACTTCATACACCGGGAAAACTTTGCGAAAGGGACAACTATTTTCGCCTCGGCTCAGCGCCTCTGCATCCCGGCCATTTCTTTTGGAAGTTCTGATCGCCAGACGTTCACTTGCTCCGGCGTCGCCGCGTTCCAAATTTTGACGGTTTGATCGTAACCGGCGGTGGCAATTTTGCGGCCATCAGGAGAAATAGCGGCGTGCAAAACGCCTCCGTTGTGTCCTTTGAGCATCAGCATCTCCCGCCCGGAAGTAGTGTCCCATAATCTCGCGGTTTGATCATAGCTGGCGGTCAGTACGCGGCGCTGATCGGGTGAAAACGCTACGGATTCGAGAAGCGTCCCGTGTCCCCGCAAAGTATGCAACTCCCGCCCGCTCGCCGTTTCCCAGATTTTTGCGGTATTGTCGTCACCACCGCTCACGATCCATTTGCCATCCGGTGAAAAGACCGCTGCTAATACGTTGCCGGTGTGTCCCTTTAACTCCCGTAACATTTTGCCCGTCGCCGCATCCCAGAGCCGGACGGTTTCGTCCAGGCTCCCCGTCAGAATTTTGGTGCCGTCCGGAGAAAAAGCTGCGGCCCGCACCCATTGCGTGTGCCCACTGAGGATGAGTGAAAGCGCTCCAGTCCGCACCTCCCAAACCCTGGCACTATGATCCCCGCTGCATCCGATCACCACCTTTTCACCGTCCGGCGAAAAGGCAATGGCCATGACCGCCATGGAATGTTTTCCAATCGTGCCCAGCTCTTGGGCAGTCCTCGCATCCCACAATCGCGCGGTCGAATCCCAACTTCCGGTGAGCACGCTTTTTCCATCAGGAGAGAAGACCGCGGGACGAATCGGCCCCTTATGCCCAACCAGGCGTGCGAGCTCCCGTCCGTTCATGGAATCCCATATTCGTGCTGTCCGATCGTCGCCCGCGCTGACAATCCGGTCACCCGTGGGTGAAAATTCGACCCACCAAACTGCATTGGTGTGACCAACGAGGTTAAGCGGCTGCGGGCTTTCGTTCAGATCCCACAACTTGACCGTTTTATCTCCGCCTCCAGTCACCACGCGTTGTCCGTCCGGTGAAAAGGCCGCCGTCACGACATTCGCACTGTGCCCTTTGAGCGTCCGAATCAACCTGCCGGTCGCGGTTTCCCATATCTTCGCGGTCTGGTCATAGCTGGCAGTAACAATTTTCTGACCGTCCCGGGAGAACGCGGCAAATTCCACCTCAAGGCTGTGCGGAAGCACATGCAACTTCTTTTGACTTGAAACCTCCCACACGATAGCCCGCTGGTCCTCTGCTGACGTCACGAGCAGTTCGCCATTCGGCGAGAACGCCACCCCGTTCACTTTATCGCGGTGTTCGTTGATCCCGAATAGCAACTTCTCCTCCACAATCAGCCAGACCCGCGCGGTTTTATCGACACTACCGGTCGCTATCTTTTTGCCGTCTGGCGAAAACGCGGCCGCGCCAATACCGCCGGTGTGCCCCCTCAGAGTTGCCACCTTTTTTCCGCTGGCAGCATCCCATACAATCGCGGTCTGATCGTCACTGCCTGTAACGACCAGACGATCATCAGGTGAAAACGCAATACATCCAATCAGACCGGTGTGGCCTTCCAGCCGACACAACTCAAGACCGGTCGATACTTCCCAAATGCTGCCTATTTTGCTTTTACCTCCAGTGGCCACGCGGGCGCCATCACGCGAAATGGCCACGGCAGTTTGGGCGCCGGGCTCGCCCTTGAGCGACGAGAGTTCGCGACCGCTAGTTGCATCCCAGGTGATTGCCCTTTGATCCCAGCCTCCGCTAAAGATCCGCTTCCCGTCGTCGGAAAATGCGAGGGCCACCACCACATCGCTGTGGCCGCAGAGAGTTTTCGCATCCTGGTGAATCTGCTGTTGCCAATAGAACCACTCGAAACCGCGGTACGGAGAATGGGCAGTTTGCTCGAGCAATTCGCTCACCTGGCCGATGTTGTTTTCTTCCCAGTTCTGGCGAGCAACGTTCATGTTGGCGGCGTAGAGCGTTTCCTCGGTCTTGCGCCGGAGTTCGTCGGATTCATCCCGCTCCCGGCCAATGCGCAAAACCGCAAGAGGCGAGCCGATTACCACAATGAGCAAGAGGACCGCAGACAGGGAAAGCGCGCTCGCCAGTGTCGGTTTGCGCGCGCACCAGCGCCAAAGTTTTTCCGGGGCACTCACAGGTCGGGCCAGAATCGGTTCGGCACGCAGAAAGCGATCCAGTTCATCGGCGAACAGTTTTGCGGTGGAATAGCGCTTCTCGGGCTCTTTTTGGAGGCACTTCAGGCAGATGGTCTCCAAGTCGCGCGGCACACCGGGATTCAAAAGGCGCGGGGAAACGGCTTCGGAATAAATCACTTGCTGCAAAGTTTCCGTCACGGCTTCCCCGACAAACGGTGGCCGGCCGGTCAGCAGGTGATACAGCATTGCGCCGAGCGAATAGACGTCACTATGTCGATCCAGTTTGCCGCGACGAGCGCCCGCTTGTTCTGGTGGCATGTAATTCGGCGAGCCGAGCACCTGGCCGGTGAGGGTCAATTCAGAGTCGCCATCCAGGCGCCTGGCCAAACCGAAATCGGTGATCCGCGGCTGATCGTTTGCGTCGATCAGAACATTCGATGGCTTGAGATCGCGATGCAGAATGCCACGCTCGTGGGCATAATGAATGGCTTCGGCAACTATATTGACATAACCCGCCGCCCGGCGCGCCGGCAGCGGGCCGGCCACGAGAATTTGCGCAAGACTTTTACCTTCGACATAATCCATCGCGAAGTAGTGCTGGCCCTCGATGACGCCCACTTCGTGAATTCCAACAATGTTTGGGTGGGAAAGGGCCGCGACAGCGGAGGCTTCAGCGCGAAAGCGCTTCACAAACTCGGGGCTGGCGAGCGGGCCGAAGAGCAACATTTTCACCCCGACGATCCGGTCGAGGCTCGGTTGGCGCGCTTTGAAGACGATGCCCATTCCGCCGCGCGCAATCTCTTCGATCAGCTCGTACTCGCCAAATCGCCTGGGCAATTTGGAACTGGCGTCATCCTCGATCTCGAATTCCTTGACGTGGCGCGCCTGTCCAAAGAGACATCTCGGACAAAAGCCATGCCGGGCATCGGCGCTTAAGGCCGAACCGCAGTTCGAACAGATGTTTTCAGCGGGCATAAGTGCTAGCGCTGAGTACACAGGAAAATCGCGCTCAAAGAGACAAGAAATCTTTCGGTCGCGATGATCATCAATCGCTCAGGACATCACACAGGTGACGCAATTCCTCCTCGACCTCCGATGGTGTAGCGACCGTTTGGGCGATCTCGTCGCGAAAAAGTTGATAGTATCGTTGACGCATCCGTTGCACCGCCTTTTTGATGGCTTCCTCGGACAGACCAGTTTCGCTCGCGATTTCCCGATAAGTTTTTCCGCGGCCTCCTTCGACTAGAAACGGCTGCAAGTGTCCGAATAACTCGCCTTTCTCGGAATCAGCGAACTCACGGGCGAGTCGTGCCAGGACACGATCGAGCAATGTTATCGCCCAGCGCCGCTCGTAAAGTTTTTCCGGCGAGCAATCATGCGCCGCTGCATCCAATGCGTAACGTCCCTCCGCTTCATTCAACTCCAACGACAGTAGTTCCCTTCCTCCACCACGCTTCTGGGCGTTCGCCCGATCTCGCTCATCCGCCAGAAAGTAGTTCAGTGAGGCAAGCAGGAATGAACGAAATTTCCCTCTGTCACGTGCAACGCCTCCAATCGCGTGCCGCTCCAGCAAATGCGCCAGGAAACCCTGCGTCAAATCCTGCGCATCATGTTCGCCGTACCCTCTCCGGCGCAAATAAGCATAAAGCGGATGCCAGTACGTCCGGCAAAGCTGCTCCAACGCGGCGCCCGCCGCTTCCGGGCGATTCTGACCTGCGGCCAGCACCGCGCTCCAATGGGTCGTGGCAAACACCGAGCACCGCTCTGAACTCGGATTGAACGCGGCTCCGGACATTAAGCTATTGTATCCGATTCAGACCGAAGCGGCGACGGAATTATGGCAGACGAACCGGGTAAAACCGCCTCGAGAACGTGCCGGCTTCCTCGTGAAAGGGCCTCCATCAGAGACGAAATTGGTCCGAATCGGCAGCCAACTGAGAAGATCCATGGCGGATGTGTTGAAGTAAAAATCGGTCACATAGACGTCGTCCGTGCTGTCCACGGCGACGCGGGTGGGAGAGTAAAACCGGGCGGCGGTCCCAGTTCCGTCCACGCTGCTATGATTGCCTCCGATCCTGGCGACCGCAGCCAGCGTGGAATGCGGCTACGACTTGCGCAAGCGATAGAATTTCTTTCCAGACGCCCGCGGCAAGGTGACGGTGACCTCCGTTGCGTTGGCCTGATATGGGAACGGCACCTGCGTCCAGGCGATGGGCGAGACGTTGAGGTCGTTGGTTTCGTCGAGCACGAAGTTTGCGGCCGCGAGCGGCCAACGAATACTAACGTTGTCGGGGGATTGCTCGATTGCGAGTTGAGGCGCAGCGTGGCCGAAACCAGTAAAGACGTAGGCTGCGCCCGAGTCAGTGGCGCTATTGTTGGTTTGGTTGCCATTAACCGCGGTGGCGTTGCTGTCCTCCCCAGGCGCCCCAACCACGACCGTACCGCCCGACACCGCTACGAAGAGGCCGAAGAGGTCGTTGGCGCCGGTGTTGGAAGCCTTGAGATACGCCTGCTGGGTCCAATTCGTGCCGTTGCGTACGAAGACGTAGGCCGCGCAGGAATCGGTGACGCTGTTGTCACTTTGGTCGCCGTTAACTCCGGTGGCATTGCTATCATCTCCTGCCCCAACCACGACCACGTCATCGGAGATGGCCACTTGAAGTCCGAATTCATCACCCGCCTCCGCATTGGAAGCTTTGAGATAGGCTTGCTGCGTCCAGTTAGTCCCGCTCCGCACGAAAATGTAGACCGCCCCGGAATCCGTAGCCAGGTCGTTGCTCTGGTTGCCGTTTACGCCGATGCCATCGCTGTCCTCCTTGGGCGACGCGACTACGATTGTGTCGCCTGATATGGCCAGCCCTCCTATAGAGCCGGTGAATTCGTCATCCGCCCCGGTGTTGGAGGCTTTGAGATAGGCCTGCTGAGCCCAGTTGGTCCCGGTGCGGACGAAGACGTAGGCCGCGCCGGCGGCCGGAGCGCTGTTGTCGGTTTGATCGCCGTTCACGCCGGTGGCGCTGCTGGATTCGTTATACGTCCCGACCACAACTGTGTCGCCAGATACTGCGACGGTCGCGCCGAAGTTGTCTGAGTCGCGGGGGTTGGACGTTTTGAGATACGCCTGCTGGCTCCAGTTTGTTCCGCTGCGTACGAAGACATAGGCCGCGCCAGCGAACGAGAGGCTGTTGTTGCTCTGATTGCCGTTCACCCCGCTGGCATTGCTGTCCTCGCCAGGCGCCCCGACCACGACTGTGTCGCCCGACATCGCCACGGCCCAACCGAAGGCGTCATGCGCCCCGGTGTTGGAGCCTTTAAGATAGGCTTGCTGGACCCAATTCGTGCCGTTGCGGACGAAGATGTAGGCCGCGCCGGATTCGGTGGCGCTGTTGTTCGCTGGGTCGCCGTTGACGCCTGTGGCGTTGCTGTCCTCGTTATATGCCGCAACCACCACCGTGTCTCCCGATACCGCCACGGCCCAACCGAACCCGTCATCCGCCCCGGTGTTGGAAGCTTTGAGATACGCCTGCTGGACCCAATTCGTGCCGTTGCGGACGAAGATGTAGGCCGCGCCGGAATCGGTGGCGCTGTTGTTCGCTGGGTTGCCGTTAACGCCTGTGGCGTTGCTGTCCTCAAGAGGCGCCCCAACTACCATTGTGTCCCCCGAGATCGCGACGAACGAGCCGAAGTTGTCATTCGCCCCGGTGTTGGAGGCTTTGAGATACGCCTGTTGAGCGATGAGGGCGGTCTCCTGGGCATGGGAATAGGTTCCACAAGCCAGCAGCGTGGCGAAGATGGGGACGACGACGATTTTGAGTGGTCTCATAGAGTATTTGATTCCTTTCAGAACCGTTTGCAGCGCGCACTTACAGTGGAGGCGAAGATTTTGTGAGTAATAGGTAAAGAGATGCTGGTTCACTGCGCAGATCCGCGTGCAGGTTGGAAACTGTTGAAACAGTTTCCCCGTCGAGAGCGTGTGGTGACACTGGGCTAAAGCCGCAGTGGTAATAAAAACCGGTCGTTTAGCTCTATCGTCAACCACGATGGAGAGAGTCAGGTGGAATCTCTCGCCTTATCAGTGCTCCGCTGCCTGTTCACGATGCAGGCGTTCAATTTTTTCCGCGGCGGCCCGCTCTTCGTCGCGCCACGTGCGGACCTGCTCCGGCGTCGCCGCGTCCCAGAGCCTGGCCAACCCATCCTTGTCGGCGGTGGCGATCCGCCGGCCATCCGGAGAAAAGACTGCCGTCATCACTGTATCCGTGTGTCCCTTGAGCGTGAGCACCTCTCGCCCGTTCGCCACCTCCCACAACTTCGCGGTGTTATCGTAACTTCCGGTGAGAATGCGCCGTCCATCGGGCGAAAACGTGGCGCACATAATCCAGCCGGTGTGGCCCTTGAGCGTGAGCAGCACGCGCCCCGTGGCCGCTTCCCAAAGCAGGCCGGTGCCATTCTCGTCTCCCGTGAGAATTCGCTTCCCGTCGGGCGAGAACGTCGCAGCCTGGAGTTCAGCCCCCTTGTGCTCCTTGAACCGAAACAATTCGGCGCCGCTAGCAGCATCCCAAATCCTCGCCGTGCCATCAGCAGAGGCGGTGACGATCTTTCGGCCATCGGGAGAAAACGCCACACCTCTAACGCCGTCGGTGTGTCCGATGAGTCTAACAGTTTCCTTCCCGCTGCCGCCGTCCCACACAACCGCGGTCTTGTCAACGCTCGACGTGACGATGCGCTGGCCATCGGGCGAAAAAGCCACGCTTTCGACGGACTCTTTGTGCCCGGCAAATTTGCGCAACTCGCGGCCGGTCTCAGCCTCCCAAAGCGTGAGCCCCGGACTGGCCGTGATGATTTGACGGCCATCCGGCGAGTACGCGACGCGAGCGCCTACGAGCGTGAAGAGCATTTGGCGCGTGATCACGTCCCACACCGTGGCTTGCACAGAACAGGTTCCGGTGACAATCCGTTTCAAATCGGGAGAGAACGCAATTCCGCATAATTCCGCATTTTGGCCATCAAGATTGACGGCGTCCCTATGGGCCGCTGGATCCCAGACCTTAACGGTCCCATCCGCACTTCCCGTGATGATCAGCCGATCATCGGGAGAAAAGACCACGGACACAATTTCGGCACTGTGCCCCTTGAGCGTGAGTAATTCCTCGCCGTTCACCGAGTTCCAGATTTTCGCCGTTTTATCGACACTACCTGTGACAATCCGCTTTCCGTCGTGAGAGAACTTTGCCGGTTCCACCTGGAAGCGGTGCCCTCGAAGCGTGACGAGATTGCTCCCGGTAGCCGCGTCCCACACCTTCGCTGTGCGATCCGTACTGCCGCTCAGGATACGTTGGCCGTCGGGAGAGAAAGTGACTGACTGTATGAAGGCGGTATGCCCTTTGAGTTTGAGGAGTTCGCGACCATTCTCCACATCCCAAACAGTGGCGATGTTCGAAGCTTCATTACCAGAAAGCCTCCCGCCCAACATGACAAATCCGCCGGTGGTGACAATCTTGCGGTCATCGGGTGAGAGCGCGGCCAAATGTCCCGCGAATCGGCGCAGTTCGAGTCCGGTGCGCGCATCCCACAGCCTCACCGTCTTATCAGAACTGCCGGTTATGATCCAACGGTCATCTCTGGAAAAGGCAACCGTCTCGACGGAGTTGGTATGCCCTTTCAACGTGAGCAGTTCGCGCCCCGTGACCGCATCCCACACCCGGGCTGTGTTGTCCCAACTGCCGGTTAGGATCCACCGGCCATCGGAGGAGAAGGCCACGGCGAAAACAAGATTGGTGTGTCCGATAAGCGTGAGCAGTTCGCGGCCGGTAGCCAACTCCCACACCTTTGCGGTGCGATCCACACTCCCGGTCACAATCCGTTGGCCGTCCGGAGAAACGGCTACCCCTGTTACGGCCGCCGAGTGACCGCGCAAGGTCCTTTGTTCCAAATGAGTCAGCCGCTGCCAGTAGTACCATTCAAAACCGCGTAGAGCAGATTTGTCCGTTTCCTCCAGCAGTTGACGCACAAGGCCAACGTTGTTTTCCTCCCAGGCGGTTCCGGCACCTTTCATGTTGGCGGCATAAAGAAGCTGTTCACCGGCGGCGGCGGTTTGGCGCGCGCGGCGCCACATGAAACCAGTCGCCAAAAGACCGGCGATAATCGCCAGCACCAATCCCGCGGCCAGTGCGGCAATCTCCGGATTTCCCCGGGTCCATCGGCGTGTTTTTTCCCAAGCGGTGCTGGGCCTGGCGAGAATCGGTTCTCCGTTTCGCCAACGCTCCAAATCTTCGGCCAGCATCTCCGCGGAGCTGTAGCGCCCTTGCGGATTCTTGCTCAGGCATTTCAGGCAGATGGTTTCCAGATCGCGATCTACCTCGCGGTTCAGAGTGCTCGGGCGGTCTGGCTCCTGTTCGCTCACCTGCCGCAACGTCTCCAGCGCCGTGTCCGCCCGGAAGGGCGGATGGCCAGTGAGCAATTCGTAGAGGATTGCGCCCAGGCTGTAGATGTCAGCCGCGGTCGTTAATTGCTTGCTTTGACCGGCCGCTTGCTCGGGGGACATATAAGCGGGTGTGCCGAGGATCGCGGCGCTCATCGTCAGACTCGAATCTTCCTCGACCAGTTTGGCCAGTCCAAAGTCGGTGACGTGAGGTTCGCCCTTCGCGTCCAGCAAGATATTCGTCGGCTTCAGATCGCGATGCAAAATGCCCCGCTGGTGGGCATAGTGGACAGCGCGCGCGACTTTCTCAAGGAGGAGCGCCGCCTCGTCCTCTTTGTAGCAGCCGACGTGAGGAGGCTCAGATTTCTGCTTCCTACCAAAAGAAGTTTGAGCCTCCTTACGTCGGCTCCTACAAAGGATCGCTTCCGCCAGCGTCCCTCCTTCAATCAGCTTCATGCTGTAGTAATACTGTCCGTCGTGCTCGCCGATTTCGTAAATGGGAACGATGTTCGGATGGTCCAGCCGTGCTGCCGCTTCGGCTTCGGTGTGAAAACGCTGCTTCAATGTGAGCGTGGCCAATTGCCCGGCTAAAATCATCTTGAGGGCCACAGGCCGATTCAGGCTCACCTGTCGAGCGCGATAAACCACCCCCATCCCTCCGCGCGCGATCTCTTCGAGTAATTCGTAATCACCAAAGTGACGAACAGAAGTTAACGGCTGAACGTTGACGCTTGAATCCGATAAAGGCGGGACGAGACGTGCCGCGAGAATGCCAGCCGCTTGACGTGCGACACACCTCGGGCATAAGCCTTGTAGAGTGCCCTCGGGCAAGGCCACGCCGCATTGAGGACACGGGCTTGTCATACTCGCACTGCTTGCTTTAGCCGCACTCACTTTTATTCAGAACGGTTTTCTTCCGTCACTTACAAACGTTTTGGTGATGACCACCTACTCGTTCAATAACGCAAAAAGGTAGCGCAATTCCTCGTCCACATCCTTCGTTTCGGACACGGTTTGCGCCACGGTTTCACGCAGCAAATCTCCATAACGTTCTCGAAACCGATGGATCGCCACCGTGGTCGCGCCGGGGCTCATGCCCAGACGCCGCCCCGAGGACTCGCAATCCTCGGCCGTGGCTTCGCGGCTCAGAAACATCTTCCACTCATCGAAGCGGGCGGCCTTGCCCCGCGCGGATAATTCCTGTTGCAACCGCTTCATTGCCTGATCCAGGACTGTGGTCGCCCAAAGCCTGTCGAATGCCTGGTCTGGCGCGGCCTCCATCGCCGGTTCCCGAGAGAAGCGTTCTTCGTCTGAACGCGTTTCGTCCAGCGACACGATTACCCGTCCGCCGCCCCGCTTGAGCGTCTGGGCGCGCCGCCACTGATTGGCGAGGAAATGGTCGAGAGCTACGAGCAGGAACGTCCGAAAACGGCCCTTTTCTGACGCGACGGAAGTAAGCCACTGGTGTTCGAGCAGGCGAGCGAAAAATTCCTGAGTTAAATCCTCAGCGCCATGGTGATCATGTCCATGGCGGCGGACGTGGGCGTAAAGCGGATACCAATACGTTCGGCACAGTTGTTCAAGAGCCTCAGCGGATTTGGGTGATTTCGTATCGCCAGCGGCCAGCACCACGCTCCAGTGCGTCGTCACGAACAAGCCCGCGGCAGGTCGAGGAGTGCTCTCCTTGTCTGGTGTTTCAGGCACGCTCGGATACTAGCCAGCGCCAATACGTTTTCAATTCAAGGTCGCATCCAAAGTGCGCGGGCAGCCGTGGCGGCGTAAGTGTCTCGACTGCGGTATGCTCGTCCCCACTCTCAGCAAAAGCGTCCAGCACAGTTCAATGACAGTGCTGTGGCGGAATAAACGGGGTTTCCGGGCGCGCGACAACTAAATCCGATTTCATCTTCAAGGTCGCGGATCTGTCGGCTCAACGCAGGTTGCGAGACGTGCAACTTCAGCGCGGCGCGCGAGACGTTTTCCGCTTCAGCCACGGCAACGAAATAGCGGAGGTGACGAAGTTCCATCCGACCCGAGCATACCCGGTGGTTATGCTGAGGCAAGGAACATGGTCTTTCTCACGGTGACTACCCGTGTAGTACTGTGTTTTCATGATGGGCCGGGATACAGCTCCGATCCCATCAACGGCTTCGCTTATTTGAGTGAAGCGTATGCCGCAACGGACCAAAACTTCGATGGCCGCGTCACAGTTCCGGTGCTCTGGGACAAGCAAACGCGGAGAATTGTTAACAATTCCGAGGACGACATTAGCCGGATGTTCAATGACGCCTTCAACGCTTTCGGCAACCGCGAGTTGGATTTGTTTCCGAAAGACATCGGAGCGGAGCACGCAAAGCTGTCGGCATTCATTTACGACAACGTGAACAACGGCGTTTACAAAGCAGGCTTCGCTACCAGCCAGCGGGCTTACGAAAAGGCATGCCGAGCTTTATTCGATGCGTTGGATGAATTGGAGGCGCGTCTGGCCACGAACCGTTTTCTATTTGGCGCGCGTATTGTCGAGGCCGACTGGCGGCTCTTCTGCACGCTAGTGCGTTTCGACGCGGTTTATCACGGGCACTTCAAGTGCAACGTGCGGCGCATCGTGGATTACGAAAACCTCCAAGACTACCTGATGGACCTATATCAACAATCGGGCATCGCTAAAACCGTGAATTTCGATCACATTAAGCGGCACTACGCATGACGACATTAACCCCAGTCGCATCGTTCCGATTGGTCCAGCACTGGACCTCAGTGGGCCGCACCGGCGCGGGCAGATGTGAGATGAGTCGAAATTATTGTGCGTGTTGACAGTGCCTCAGCAATGATAAGCAACAGAAACAAATCGAAAGGAACGGAACGTATATGCATCTCAAACCAATGACGGTCACCCTGGCAATCGCGCTCCTGCTCGGCACAATTGCGCGCGCCGCCGAAACGTACACCATTGATCCTGCACACACTCGAGTTGGATTTGCCGCGCGGCATTTCGGCATCAACACAGTGAAAGGGAAGTTCAACGAGTTTGCCGGCAAGCTGGTCATGGACGGCAACGCACTGAAGGAAGCGACCGCGACCATTCAGGTGCAAAGCATCGATACGGGAGTCAAGCAACGGGACGATCATTTGCGCACGCCGGATTTCTTCGACGCGAAGACCTACCCGACCATCATATTCAAGACGAAGAGGATTGAGCAGACGGCTGATGGAGTCGTACTGATCGCGGACTTCACCATGCGTGGCGTAACCAAGGAGTTGCGGTTGCCAGTAACGGTTAGCAAGCCCATCAAAGACCCGTGGGGCAATACGCGCGTGGGTCTCGAAACCAAAACGAAGCTCAATCGCAAGGATTACGGCATCAAATACAACGACGTGCTGGAGTCCGGCATCGCAGCGGTCGGCGACGAGATTGAAATTGAAATCAACGCCGAGGCCGTGAAGGACAAGCCAACGGACGCGCCGACGAAGTAACGAGCAAGCTCATGAAACCGCTGCATCCCAAAACGCCGATTGGCGCCTCAGCGCGTAAGGCTCGGGCTGATATGCGAATCTACGGCCTCGCCTGGATTCTCCTATTGGGGGGGTTGGTTTCGATCCCAGCGCAACTCCGGGCCGCTGACAAGAGCGGTGTGGAGGCAGAAATTCGGACGCGCGCTGCCGCCATCGAAAAGAAGATCATCACCTGGCGAGAAGACATTCACCAGCATCCGGAACTCGGTCAACAGGAACTGCGCACTTCCACTCTTGTGGCCGCGCATTTGCGCAGTCTTGGTCTGGAGGTCCACACCAACGTGGCCCTCACAGGAGTCGTGGGTTTGCTTCGAACGGGGCAGCCCGGTCCCGTTGTTGCGCTAAGAGCGGATATGGACGCACTGCCGGTGACAGAACCAGCAGGCTTGCCCTTCGCTTCGAAAGACCGGCAGGCGTACTTGGGAGAGGAGGTAGATGTTATGCATGCGTGCGGTCACGACGCTCACACGGCGATGTTGATGGGCGCAGCGGAGGTATTGTCCGCTGTGAAGGAACAATTGCGCGGCACCGTCATGTTCATCTTCCAACCGGCTGAAGAAGGTCCCAGTCTGTTTGAGCCGTCCGGCACCAACCGATGGGGCGCACGGCTCATGCTCGACGAAGGCCTCTTCAATGAGGTGAAACCCAACGCTATTTTCGCGGTCCATGTCATGCCGGGAAATTTGGGGGAAATCTCATACCGTCAAGGGCCAGCGCTCGCCGGGAGTGATACGCTGACCATCAAAGTGGTTGGGAAACAAGGACATGGCGGTATGCCATGGAACACTGTTGATCCCATCTCGACGTCCGCCCTGGTCATTTCTGGTTTACAAACAGTCGTTAGCCGCAAGGCCGACCTAACAGCTTCCCCAGTGGTGGTTACCATCGGCACCATTTACGGCGGCACAAGGGCCAATATCGTGCCGGAGTCAGTGAGGATGACCGGAACGATTCGGACTTATGACGCGCGGGTCCGGGAGCAGGTTCAGCGCGATATCAAAATGACAGCGGAGAAAATTGCCGAAAGCGCCGGGGCTAAGGCATCCGTTTCAATCGTCAAAAATTACGATCCGGTGGTGAATGATAGAAGCCTCACCTTACAAATGCTTCCCGTGCTGAAGCGAGCCGCTGACGGAAAAGTGGTGGAAGGCAACCTCAGTGGTGCCTCTGAAGATTTTTCTGAGTTCGCCAAAGTTGTCCCCGGACTTTACGTTTACCTCGGCGTCACGCCGCCCGATCAAGAACCAGCCAAAGCCGCACCGAATCATAACCCGCGTTTCTTTGTGGACGAACGAGCCCTCGTGGTGGGAACCCGCACTCTGTCGTTCCTGGCGGCGGACTACCTCGGCTCCGGTCCTTGAGGAAAATGCATTTCCGATGAGAACCACACTGCGGCCTGTGGCACGGAATTTATTTCATAGTGAATACATCAAAGACAATCTCGGTTCGCCCGATCCATCCTAAGGTAGGGATCGGGCACGTTCATCTGAAGGTTGCGGACCTGGAAAGAGCAATCGCGTTCTACCGTGACGTGCTTGGCTTTGAACTGACGCAACGTTATGGACACCAGGCAGCATTTCTTTCCGCTGGCGGTTATCACCACCACATTGGCCTGAACACTTGGGAAAGTCAGGGCGGTTCTCCTCCGCATCCGCGCGCGACGGGTCTTTTTCACCTCGCCATTGTATATCCGACACGAGCGGAGTTGGCGGACGCCTTACGCCGACTGATTGATGCGGGGATTCGATTGGAAGGCGCGAGCGATCACGGAGTGAGCGAAGCGCTCTATTTGCGCGATCCTGACGGGAACGGCGTCGAACTTTATTGGGATCGTCCGAAAGAGCAGTGGCCGCGCACGCCAGACGGTGAACTGAACATGGTCACAATGCCTCTCGACCTTGAGGGACTTCTTAAAGAATCAACGGAGGCCAGCGGCGGGGGGCATGGCTTAAAGGCCGATTCCTGAACGCTGGGCAAATGAAGGTTCGCTGCGAAGCAAACGAACACTTATGGCAAATGACGACGTGCTTTTTGGGCAAGCACATAGTCGTCCGCAAGGGCGTGGATCCTTTGTTGACATGCCAAAATGCTCAATAAACAACATCAACAATAGAAGGGATAGATATGGCTAGTGAAACAAAACGCGATCCGATTACGGATCACTTGCTCACGCCTGAGAACTCTGCGTTCATCATAATTGACTTCCAGCCAATCCAGGTATCCTCGATCCGCTCGATGGATCAAAAGGAGTTGGTCTTTAACATCGTCAGCACTGCGAAGGCGGCGGTGAATTACAAACTTCCGATCGTTCATTCGACTGTGAATGTTCAGACGGGTGTCAATAAGCCACCGATTCCCGAAATCCAGGCGGTGCTGGGCCATCTGCCGACTTATGACCGAACCACAATCAACAGCTGGGAGGATGTTGAGTTTAAAAAGGCGGTAAAGGCGACAGGGCGAAAAAAGTTGATCATGACTGCCTTGTGGACGGAGGCCTGTCTTGCTTTCCCGGCGCTTGATGCGCTGAAGGAGGGCTATGAGGTTTATGTCGTTGCGGATGCTGTCGGCGGCACCTCACGCGCAGCGCACGAGGCTGCATTGCGGCGTATCGAGCAGGCGGGAGGCAAGCTCATGAGCAAAACCCAGCTCTACTGTGAACTACAGCGCGACTGGAACCGCAAGGATACAGTTCCCGGTTTCATGTACGTGTTCCAGAATTTTGACGGTTCCAATCCTGAAAAGGATTCCAGGCACTAACTTCCGGGTGAGAATCTTTTGCCCCGATTCAACGTAAGTTGAGTCGGGGCATTTCTTTCGACTAAATCACGAGCAACAGTTGGGCCTCATCTATTGTGCTGCAACGCCGTTTCGCTTGTGCGGCAACAGTTGGCGGGCATCGGCCCCGACTCCTTCAAGCAGTGCCGAATGGATTATCGATGACAAACTTCCAACCGTCGGGGCCACGGCGGGCAACATCTGAGGTCGTGCCGGAAAGATCGACATTGGAACCATCGGCGGCTTTGCCTTTCAAACTCCAATCGGAAATCAACAAAGCAATGTCTCCGCTGACGATCACCCGCCGCACTTTCAGTGTGATCGGTAGTCCGAAACTCAGGAACTGCTGTTCCGCCTTACGCACCCCCTCGCCCTCGACCACGGCGCCCGGCTGTGGCACGAACACCGAACCCGGCTCGGCGAGTGCGAGCATGCCATCGATATCCTTTGCGTTGAAACGCGCCGCCCACGCCGTGTGAAGTTCTGCGGGATTGGTAATAGTCATAAGAGTCTCCTTCGTGTTGAACTGATACTGAAAAGCGTTGCGCGAGTGAAGGAGGGTTGTTGTTGAGCCTCACCGAGCATTCGACGACAATGCCAGAGCGGTATGATCGGTCAATGCCTCCGCTCTCACGTTTCCTTGCTGGTTTTAGAACTTCCTTCATGTTGACAGTGAGGCTGGGCCGCGATTGCTTTGCGCTTTGATTATGCCAGCCCTTGGCAAGCCCTTGGCGTGCGAATTTCACTTAAGCCTTGTTTGGGGCATCGTCTTTCATTTAGAAGGCACAATGTCTAAAACTTTTGCTCGCGGAATCCGGACATCCAGAATCACGGCGATGGTCCTGGCAGCACTGGCAGGACTTTATCCTGCGTCATTGCTTGCGGCAGAACCGACGCTTCCGTTGGTGGATGTGTTTATCAATGGCCAGGACGGATATCCGGCTTTCCGCATTCCAGCGCTTATCACGACCAAACGTGGGACGTTGCTGGCTTTCGCGGAAGGTCGCGCGAGTCTGCGTGACCATGCCGAGAATGACATTGTTTTGAAGCGAAGCACAGATGGCGGCAAGACCTGGGGACCGCTTCAATTGGTACACGAGGACGGCGAGAACTCCCTGGGCAATCCTACGGTGGCGGTAGTGCGGGAAAAAGACCGCGCGCTGCTGATGTATCAGAGATACGCGAAGGGATTCGATGAGCACAAAGCAGAGCCTGGCCTCGATGGACCTCGCATTTGCCGAACCTTCACGCAATACAGTGACGATGATGGGGCTACATGGTCGAAACCGATTGAAGTAACGGCTCAGGTCAAGCGGCCGACCGAAGTCACCAGCACTGCGACCGGTCCGGGCATCGGAATCCAATTAAGGCGCGGCGAACACGCCGGACGGATATTGATGCCGTTCAACCAGGGGCCTTACGGGAAGTGGAAGGTCTATGCCGCTTTCAGTGACGATGGCGGGGAATCCTGGCGTTACGGCGAAACTGCTCCGGAAGGCGCTGCCGGTTACGCGAATGAAGTTCAATTCGTAGAGTTGAACGACGGCTCCGTGATGCTCAACGCCCGCAATCAAGGTGGCGGTTTAAAGGTTCGCAAGATTTCGATCAGCCGCGACGGAGGCCAGACGTGGTCCACCACTCGGCATGATCCGGTGCTGATTGAGCCGGTCTGTCAGGCCAGCATCCTGCGCCATCCGGGCACTGCCGATCCCGAGAAAGATGTTTTTCTCTTCAGTAATCCTGCCACGCAGGCCGCCCGCACCAACGGCACCGTGCGCCTGAGCCGCGATCAAGGGAAGACATGGCCTGTGTCGCGCGTGCTTTATCCGGGTGGGTTTGCTTACAGTTGTCTCGCATCCTTGCCGGATGGCGCAGTGGGCTGCCTCTTCGAGCGCGATGGCACGATGAAGATTTCCTTCGCCCGCTTTTCGGTAAATTGGATCGAGGCCAAGGCCGGCCAGTGAATCGTCGCGCGTTTTTTTGAATCGATTACACCGCTGGCTTGCCTTGCGGGGGATGTTCGACAAGAAAACCAGTTCGTCGCAACTTCGTCAGCCACATGTGATCACTGAATCGGAGCCATCAGCCGAGCGCTTCGCACTGCGAATCGAAACCAAAAACCTTTGTCTTTTAATTGCTGTGTCGTCACGAGTTTTGAGTTGGCGAAATCTTGTTCCAACATTTGCCGCACCTGGCTGGAAAACTCTCCATCGGCGAAGGCCATGGTGATTTCAAAATTCAATCGAAACGAGCGGTTGTCGAAGTTGGCGGTGCCGATAGTGCAATAGCGGTCGTCGATAAGCATCACCTTCTGGTGCATTAACCCCTTCTCGTAGCGATAGACTTTGATGCCCACCGTCAGACAACTGAACCAGTTTGTTGTCAATCTTGTCAGGCAGAAGCACTCGAACATCGACGCCCTGCAGGGCAGCCAGTTGGAGCGCACTAATGAATTGTTCATCCGGGACAAAGTAAGGACTCGCGAGCCAGAGACGATTCGTGGCCGTATTGATGGCGTTAAGAAAAAAGAGCGTGCATGTCTCAAGGGAGTCGGCAGGGCCGGTGGGCAGTGCCAGTGCCACGCGCCGAGCACCTGAAGGCGCGGGTTGCGGATCCCAATTGAGCTTGAGAAGTTGCTCAGTGGCCCAGTGCCAATCTTCAAGGAACGCGACCTGGACTCCCTGCACGACCGGGCCAGTCACCTTTACGTGGGTGTCACGCCAAGCGCCGATGGTCGGATCGCGACCAATGTATTCGTCGCCGATATTCAACCCTCCAACCCACGCGGTCTGTCCATCCACGACAACGATTTTGCGGTGGTTGCGAAAGTTTAATTGGAAACGGTTTGCGTGACCCTGCGTCGTGTTAAATCTCCGCACCTCAACGCCGGCGTCACGAAGCTCAACCAGGGAACTTTCTATCAAGGCCGAACTCCCGACCTCGTCGTAAAGCACGTGGACGCGAATTCCTTGCCGCGCTTTTTCCACCAGCCGTCGCTTTAATTCCGCACCCGTTTTGTCCTTACGGATAATGTAGAACTCGACGAGCACATATTCCCGCGCTCGTTCGATGCCCTCGAAGATCGACTTGTAAGTTTTGTCACCGTCCACCAACAGCTCGGCATCATTGCCGGTGGTGAAACGCATCCGAGCGAGCTTTTGCACGACCAACGAGTGACCGAACGCAGGATTAGCGATGAGCCCTCGATTGGTCAGGTTGATCAAATACTGCTGATGCGTCGGCGTGGTGGCAGCAAGATCCTTTCGACGCGCGAGGACATAGCCTTCAAACTTGCTGCGACCGAAAACCCAGTAAGCCGGGACGCTCACGTAAAGCACGGTGTTGAGCGCGAATACCCAGGCAATCGTGCCCTGCGCGGTGCGGACCTCCATAATCGCCCGCACGGAAGTCAGGGCGCCGGTGATGTGGGCAATGATTACGAACCACGTCAAAAGCATTTTCCGTCGTCGTCGCGACCAACCTACGATTCGTTTTGCGGCTGGATGACGATCGAGGTACCTCGACAGGGACTGGCGAGCTTTTTTGAACATGCGATCATTCTATGATTGGCGCGCTTTTCCAGCGACAAAATGAAACGGCTGGCGTTGGTGCCTTGGTTCTGACGGGCTGTTCAAACGCTTATACTCCGAAGCATGTTCGCGCGATGGACGAAGCGTGTTCGCTTTGGGACAATCTGCAATGATCTGTTGTAACCTATGGCAAAAGACCCCATTTGCGGAATAGCGGTGGACGAAGCGACGGCGTTAAGCGCCGAGCGTGACGGACAAAAGTTTTATTTTTGCAGCGAACACTGCCGTCAGAAATTTCTCGCTCAGTCGCCTGCACCAGCTTCGAAGGAGGATGAGTCGCAGGAAAGGCCCGGCCGGGCCGTGACGAAGGAACATGCCTCGCACACCGAAGGCGCGCACTCCCATTCTCATCATGCTCACCGCGAAAGGACGCCATCCGCGAATGCGAAGTTTTTCTGCCCGATGCACCCGGAGGTCGAAAGCGACAAACCCGGTTCATGCTCGAAGTGCGGAATGGCTTTGGAACGAAATCCCGCGTGGAAGCCAGAAAAGAAAGTCATCTACACGTGCCCGATGCACCCGCAGATCGAGCAGGACCATCCTGGCAATTGCCCGATTTGCGGCATGACTCTGGAGCCGAAGACGGCCTCCGCGGACGCTGAAGACGATGACGGTGAGTTGCGCGATATGAGTTTGCGGCTCTGGATCGGGGGCGCGTTCACACTCCCGATATTCGTGCTCGCGATGGCTCATCTTGTTCCCGCGATGGCTCACTTGGGATGGGTTTCCGGCACCGGTTCACGCTGGACTCAATTTGTTCTCTCGACGCCGGTTGTTCTCTGGGCTGGCTGGCCTTTCTTTCAGCGCGGATGGCAGTCGCTGGTGTATAGAAGCCTGAACATGTTCACGCTTATCGCGATGGGCGTCGGTGCCGCTTACATTTTCAGCGCGGCGGCGATGCTGTTTCCAAATCTCTTTCCAGCGTCCTTCGCACGACATGGAAAAGTTGACATCTATTTCGAGGCGGCCGCGGTGATCGTCGTTCTCGTGCTGCTCGGACAAGTGATGGAACTCCGCGCCCGCAAACGCACGGGCAGCGCCATCCGCGCGTTGCTCAATCTCGCGCCTCGCACCGCCCGCGTGATTCAGAATGGTGAAGAACGCGAAGTGTCCCTGAATTCCGTGAAAGTCGGCGATCGGTTGCGGGTGCGACCAGGAGATAAAGTGCCCGTGGACGGCAAGGTCATCGAGGGCCGCAGCAGCGTGGATGAATCTATGATTACTGGCGAACCAATCCCTGCGGAGCGAGGTGTTGGCGACAACGTCACGGGCGGAACGGTCAACGGCACGGGCAGTTTCATCATGGAAGCGACGCGCGTCGGTAGTGACACGTTGCTTTCGCAAATCGTGGATATGGTTGGACAAGCCCAGCGCAGCCGCGCGCCAATTCAGGGATTGGCCGACAAAGTGGCCGGCTACTTTGTGCCCGTAGTCATCGCCATTGCGGCCATCACGTTCGTTATATGGGCTGTGTTCGGTCCAGAGCCTCGGCTCGCTTATGCGATCGCGAATGCGGTGGCAGTTCTGATCATCGCGTGTCCCTGCGCTCTTGGATTGGCCACGCCCATGTCGGTGATGGTGGGTGTCGGACGAGGCGCGCAAATGGGAGTGCTCATTCGGAATGCCGAAGCCATCGAAGTTATGGAGAAAGTCACCACCCTCGTCGTGGACAAGACCGGCACCCTCACGGAAGGCAAGCCGCGCCTCACGCAGGTTATTCCGATGAACGGTGTGACCGAAGATGAGATATTGCTTGCAGCAGCGGCAGTCGAGCAAAGCAGCGAGCATCCCTTGGCAGCGGCCATTGTTCAGGGCGCAAAGGAACGCGGCGCAAACGTGCAACCTGTGACCGACTTTGGTTCGATCACGGGCGGCGGAGTGGTCGGCAAAGTCGTTGGACGCGAAGTTGCAGTCGGGAAGCTCAAGTTTCTTCAGGAGCGCGGGGTCACGGGTTTGCATGCTGTGGAACAGCAAGCGGCGGCTTTGCAGTCCGAAGGGCAAGGCGCAATGTTTGTTGCCATCAATGGTCGCGGCGCAGGCGTGCTCGCCGTTTCTGACCCCATCAAGACGTCCACGCCGGAAGCTATCGCGCAGCTTCATCAGCGGGGGTTGAAAATCATCATGCTCACCGGTGATAATGAACGCACCGCCAATGCTGTCGCCAACAAGCTCAGGCTTGACCAGGTGGAGGCCGGCGTCGAGCCGCAGCACAAGCACGAGCGCGTCCAACAACTCAGGGCGGGCGGAGACATTGTTGCGATGGCCGGAGATGGGATCAACGATGCTCCGGCGCTGGCTGCAGCGCATGTCGGGATCGCAATGGGCACAGGCACGGACGTGGCGATGGAAAGCGCGGGGATTACGCTGGTAAAGGGAGATTTACGCGGCATTGCCAAAGCAGTTGGCTTGAGCCGCGCCATGATGCGAAACATCCGGCAGAACCTTTTCTTTGCTTTCATTTATAATGCGCTCGGCATCCCTTTAGCGGCTGGATTGCTATATCCATTTTTTGGCGTGTTGCTCAGTCCGATGATTGCCGGTGCGGCCATGAGCCTGAGTTCAGTTTCGGTCATCGCGAACGCTCTGCGATTGCGGAAGGCGAAGTTGTGAAAAGAAGTGACCCTGAACCGACGGCAAGCAACGATGCGGCGGCGCGCAAAGTTGACTCCGCGAAGCCCGGTGATTCCGCAAATCGTGGACCGGGCCGTGACGCAGTCGCGGCGAGTGGCGGCATCATCAAGATACACCTCCGAAAATTAGAACAGTTGTTCGATTCCTTGGATCATTCGCCGTTTCGCGAAAAGGACCTCGATCGCAACGCTGGAAGTCGGCCCGCTTGCGCGGCGGAGTGATGTTGCAACTCCTGCCCGCCCCGTTACAGGACGGCTTTGGCTTTCTCCAGCGTTCCGTTGCCCCGCATCCCATAAACCTTCCTTGCGGTCAGCCTTCCTCCGAAGAGGAGAGACGTTGGGTTTACCATGTTCCGCTCGAACAGCGATGAATGATTTAGCCCCTGCCTGCTACACCGGCAGCCGTTGAATCCGTGTGCCCGCATAGCGCGTCGGATGTTATGTGAGTTTGGCATGGACGAAGAATTCGGCCTGCTCGCCACCCCGGAGATACTTCACAACGGCGAGGCACTGACTGGGCCAGTTGCTCTCCGTCTAAACGAGATGTCCAACAAGTTTTACGGGAACAGTTGGAGAAGACCCTGTGCTCGTTGAAGGAGCATCGAGAGAATCTTGATGGAGTGATCTCGGCTCTTGTTCAGAAGGAGCGCTTAACAGCAGATGATTTGAAGAAGATTCTGCCACCACCTTCCAAGCAAAGCACGAAAAACCTTACTTGATGGTGTTGCCTTGTTGCCCTTGTTGCCTGTTGCCGACTGCGCTTCGATTATTCACCGTGACCTGAAGCCGTCTAAGATCCTAGTTGAATGCGGAGATCCGGGTCGCGAGTCGAGTCGACAACGATTTCCTTAGGCACCGAGGCCAAGTTCTTGGATTTCGACTCCGTGCCGACATGGGTTCGTGGTTTGAGCGGTTCAAGCCAGTGAAGACCTGTTCCCGTTCGGGCGTGAGTTCAAATATTGGTTCATCTGCACCATCAGGCTGATGACGACGAAGGTAGCCGTGCGCCTGATCAGCCCGAACAATGAGATATTCTCCCGGCTTCTTGCCGACTGAAGACTCGTCTGTGTCGCGTCGTTCCTCCAACTCAGCTTCCAAAATCGCCCGCAGCCGACTTTCGGAAACAGCCGAGGCATGTTCTCGCTTGAAAGCGGCAAACAAGGTCGCCAGGACGAGAGGCGCCTTAACAGCTCGGAGCAATCGCAAACACGCCGATTCAGCGAATTGCATTTGCGGGACTGTTAAGTTCATGTGGGTTTTCAGAAGCTTTAAGTTTGAGCTGCGCGCTCTCCGCCCACGGAGACATGCTTGTTGATGTCAAACTGGGCGGCCAAGCCTTCGAGCGTCATGTTTTCAGCGATTGCATCGTGCGGAATGAGTACGTACCGCCAAGGCTTCCCAGAGTGTAATTTGTTGTGTGCGGTGGCATGCTCGCACCACCTGACCGCAGCATCTTTCTTGGCAAGCACTTCGGGCGCTTTGACATCGTTCCGAGCCTTTGGCTCAAACATGTAGATTGCATCTTTCGTTTCGGCCGCAAAATCTGGCTGGTATTCGTGCTGCTCGTGTGCCCACCGGTAGAATAGTTGGAATTGACCACGGCAGGGGCGAAACCACGTCAAAGCGTCACGATCGAGGATGACGGACAGGAGGCGCTCGGTGCCCGGTTTGAGTGGCGCGCATTATCTAATCCCGCATCTAGTTGACTGAGAATCTGCCGCGCCAGTTTTCGGACTTCGAACGCGTATTTTCGCTGGGTGACTGACGGAACGCGCTCAGCAGAAGTGAATGTTTCCTCCCCCTCCGAAATGGTGCGCTGAAGCCGTGCTGGCGCACTGTTTTGTAGCCGTTGAAAGAGCTGCTGTTTCAGGTCCGCTATAATCGCTTCGCTTGCTGGATTCCGACTTGTCGAAGCGGCAATCAGCCCGACAGCGTCGATTGGAATGTGTTGCGCCCCGGGCTGCCGCGGTCTGAGTCATGTTCCAGATGAGAGAACAAATTACTCCGCGAAGGTAGTTGGGGAACGCAGATTGGCTCTTTAGGTCGACCAGCCGAGGAACTCTTGCCCGTTGAGTCGATTCCAAACCCAGCAGCACGGCCGTCAGGGCCTGCTGCGTGACATCCTCCCCGCTCGACTGAAACAAACGCGGCGAATGCCTCAAGGGATGTTTTTCTTTTCCGCTCTCCAACCTACGGTCTTCCCTAATCCACATGGTTCGCCAGTGAATACTGTCGTGGATTTCTTATCACCTCGCAGTTGCCATTACAGCCACGCGGTCGCCACTTTTGCGAACTCGCCTCCATGCGGCTTTCCGTACGTCCCGCCGGTCCAAATTTGCGGCGAACATCGGTCCGCTGCACGTCATCCATACACCAGTCCAACCCATTTCGCGCAGGCATTTCGGCGCGTTGTTGGTGTCACGCCGACTGAGTTCCAGAAATCGCTTTAGAATCCCGCAGGATTGCTACAGGAACAGCAGGATCGCGCGAGAAGGGAGGTCGCACGTGGTGAACAGTGCTGACAATGACAACAACATCGATTGGCACTCGGACTCTGAAACCGGTCGCCGCTATTGACGTGATCGCCCAATACTCGTCGGACGCTTTTTCGGGACGGCGGTGAAGGCCTACATGAAGACGCCTGCTTGGGACGAAAAGAAGCGTCTTGCGGCGATCTCTGTCGCCAAGAAGCTCGAGGAAAAGCGTAAGGCGCAGGCAGAGGCGCAAACGAAAGAAGAAATGGAAGCGGTCGCAAAAGTCCTGAAGAAAGCTGCTTAACGGGTGAAGCGGCTGTGCAATGTTTTCCAATGACCGCTGATTCCCGATCGGCGCGACAGGATGGCAGCCGAGTTGGGCCGGCGGCCTTTATATTGCGCCAGGTTTCAGGAGCTTGCCCATGTATGAACTCCGCTCCGAGTTCAACCGGAACAGCTCAGGTTTGGTTCCGCTCGGTCAGGATCCTTCCCCCGAACCGCTTCCTGGCTCCAAGCGCCGTAACGAGGGGAAACCAGCGAGCCAGTGGCACGAGGGGCGTATCCTTGTAGTTGAGAGTTTGTGTCCAGCCGATAACTGTTTGCGATAATTGAGAAAACGGAGGCCACAGTAACGTGAATGTGGTGTAGTTCGCGCGCTCCTGTGCCCATGTTAGGCCGCGCGTCTGAATCTGACAAATCTAACCTCTCCATCATACTGAGTTCGTCCTGCCTCGTCCTGCATGATGTCCAGCGCACGCTCAGGCGAAAAGCCGCCAGTGCCAGCTCCGATGAGCGGAAAGGCTATGGATCGATAGTCTCTTTGGCGAGCAATGTCGAGTGCACTTCGAACACAGCCCCGAATGGCTCGCTCAGATGAGCGCCAGAATATGCTGATGCCTGCGACGTGAATGATGGCACGGAACGGCAAGCGGCCGGCGCCAGTCTCCACTGCACCACCTAGAGGTATCGGTCCTCTGCGGCTCAACTCTCGGAACGGCTCATAACCAGCACGGCGCTTTATGGCTCCAGAAACTCCCTGTGGCAGCAATAACCACCACGGGATGATGTTTCGGTTCCACGCGTTGACGATGACATCCACCGGTTGGTCCAATAAGTCTCCGTGGATGACTTGTAGCTCCATGCGCTGTCCCTGATTTAGCGCTCTGTTCCGGACTCAGCTTTCATCTGTCTCCATACCTCTACGACATGGTAAGGGCCGGGCTCCGGCTCCGATTCTGAGAACCGCTGCGCGAGCTCAAATCCCTTCTGCTCAGAATCAATCAGGCAGTATCGATTGGCAGCAAAGCGTTCTGCCATTCCATTGCACGATAATGGCGAGCATTCGAAATTAGTGTCGAGACTCCTGCTCACGCCGTCGTAGCCGAGCCGAATGAAAGACTTCGGCCACGGCTGAACATTCAGTTCTGGGATAGAAAACGGCTGCTGCTCCCCGTGAATAAAGCGTAGCGGATACATGGCGTAAGCATACAGATGAAATGCGTGTTGAAGCTCAGGAAGAACAACACTCCAAGCGATCTCTTGTGTGTCGTACGCCCACAACTCGTTATGACGCCAGTGATTAATCCAATTCTCCGGCGCAGGGGACATGCAACTGCTGACGCTACAGATCTCCTCGACTCCGCATGGCTTCAGACCCTCGGGAGCCTTCATGGTGCGCTTCGGGAAATAGCCAACCAGTTTTGGATTCACTCTGAATCTATCCCTCTAAGCCACGCAGTCCAGAAACACAAGCAAACCCGAAACACATTGCTCACCAAGTTCTGTCGGCTTGCGTCTGGAAGCGAAGTAGTCTAATCAGTTGTTCGGAACTCATACTCGACGGATACCGTTCCCGACCGCACCTGTCCGGGGGAATACTGGATGACACAGTTGGTCATGTAGTAATCGCCCCCCCTCCTGATGTCGAAATGCCCAGCTATACGCTGTGTTGAAAGGATTGTGCCCGAGATGTCCGCCACCCCGTCTAGCTCACCGTGAATGCGCAACGACAAGCTGTAGACCGAAATGCCCTGTTTCGGCGCAGTGGTGAGGTTAAGTGTGTCCGGCTTTGTCACATCTAGCACCGTCGTGAGTTGCCTTTTTCGGCAGGCACAAAGCGATATAAGGAGCAAAGAGATAAGGATCAATGCTCCAAAATGGCGCGGAAAGCGCCTGCCATTTCGACTGGCTCCCCTGCATTGGACATTGTGGGGCATCACGCCACCGCCCATGAAATTCTCCTCACGCTCGCACGTATCTTTAGAGCCCAGTCGGCGAACAGGGCCAGGGTGACTGCTACAGCAATCCAATCCCGCTCCAGCCGGTGAACCATGAATGTCCGCGTAGCGATGGCAGCATCCTGCACCCAATGCAAAGCCCCAGTGACGGCAGCCTGAAGCTGTAGGCCCAGAGCAAGCACGAGCAGGTCAAAGAAGGCTGCGTCTCCCAGGAACCCGAGGGCGAGGAATTCTGGATTCAGCACGATCAGCAGCGCACCGATCAGCCCGGCCACGTAAAAGAGCTTCTGCCAACCTCTTCGTTGCTGGGACCGGAGGGGCTGGCTCGAATCAGTCGTGCGGCGTGAGAGGAAGGCCATCATCACGACGAAGCCGATTAGAAGGAGGGGCTTCGCTTGCATGGAATCAAAGGTCCAGAAGTTGGGCCGCCTCGCCACAAGCACAACCAAATCTGCACGCTGGCAGGCAGTTGGGTGCGCCCGTCCGAGTAAGTTCCAGCTTCGTTCGGCGGCTCATTTATTTGGTTGGCGAGGCTTCGCTATTCTTCTTCGGAACTCTCCGGAATTCGTAGCGAGTCCCTGCGGCTTCAAAAGCTTGCGCCGTCTCTTCAGAATCGTCGCCAATCGTGGCCAACGTCAGCATCACCCCGTCAACCTTGAAGAAGGCTTTGACGACCTTGCCAATGCTGTCTTTTTGTGGCGGTGGACAATCCTTAATGGTGGCGTGCAACTGCTTTGGATCTTTGCCGGAGGGCAACACAATGGATGTATCAAACCAAAAGTTCGCATCCCGGTAGAAATGAAGTGAATTGCCGGTGATTTTGAGGGTGATCTTCTGCTGCGTCGACTGTAGCGAGAACATTCCGAAAGCCAACGGTAAGCGAACCAATGCTAACGCTGTCCTCAATTGCCGTGAGAACCTCTCGTGCATATTCGAGACTCGAAATCGGCACCGCAGCAGCGGCAGATGTGTTGGACCATGCTTCGATCTCGGCCGACGCTGAGTCGACCAAATTGGTTAACGTCTTTGAGTCCTGGAACGGCCATAGAGTGTAGGTAAGCAGCCTAACCGCCCCGAACCCTGAGCCACGCCGCCGGAAAAGACAAGCTGCGAGCACTGGCCGCGCCCAGACATCGTCCGCTAATTGCGTTGCTTGGACGAACCCACAATCCGAGCCCTCCGGTGGCGGGCAGCAAAAACAGTCAATGCAGCGCCAGCCCCCGCTGCATACAAGCTCGGTTCTGGGACTGCCGTAAAGGACTCAAAGCGATACAAACCGGGCGTGCTGCTCTTCAGCTTCAGAATGTGAATCCGCGCGGCTGCTTAATCGCCATCGCAGCGTGTTGAGTTCACACTTTCCTAACTGATCCAGTTTGCGGTGAAGCAATAAGCAGAAATTGTAGGCTGCGATGGCCAGGTGGTGCATCGCCTCGGAGCCCCCCAAAGTTTTTCACGGTCAGACGTTGGTTCCGAACTGCTCGCCCAGTTCCTTGATTCGATTCTCCACGTCAGCGCGGCCATTGTAACGCCGCCAAACCATGAGTGGAGTGTGCGTGCTCGGCAAGTTGGTCCACAAAGCCTGCTTCGGTGTGACGACCTGACGACTTGACGACTGACGACTCTTTGAAAACGTCCTCTTACTGTCCTAAAATTCGGCATTTGTTTTCAGGCAGCCTCTCGGTAGTAGAATCGAAGTAGTCCTCCCAAGCCATTCACGACATCGATATCCGCATTTTCTCGCTTAATCGAATATTGCGTCCGTCCGCCCGGTCTGTAACTCTCGCGCCCTTACGCGCTCCATGAATATGAAACGAACATTCTTTCCGGTTTTCTCGTTGTTTTCCCTCGCGGCGCTCCATGCCGCGGATTCCAACGGGTTCTTTCTCAAGGATGGCGACCGTGTCGTCTTTTACGGTGACAGCATCACCGACCAACGCCTTTACACGACGTTCACCGAAACTTACGCGGTAACGCGCTTCCCTGATATGAATGTCTCCTTTGTCCATTCCGGTTGGGGTGGCGACCGCGTGACCGGTGGTGGCGGGGGAAATATCGATGAACGCCTCAGGCGCGACGTGTTCGCCTACAACCCGACCGTCATGACGATCATGCTTGGGATGAACGACGCCTCGTACCGCGCGTTCGACGAGAAGATTTTCACGACCTACTCAAAAGGCTACGAGCACATCATCGATTCACTCAAAAAGGAACTTCCCGGCCTGCGATTGACCCTCATTCAGCCCTCGCCGTTCGATGACATCACCCGCGCACCGAATTTCGAAGGCGGTTATAATGCTGTTCTGGTGCGGTACGGCCAATTCGTGAAAGAACTCGCCGAGCGTGAACACGCCACTGTCGCTGATTTGAACACTGGCGTGGTGGAAGCCACAAAGAAGGCCAACGAAAAGGATCACGACCTCGCGATTAAACTGAACCCCGATCGCGTTCATCCAGGTTCGTCCGGTCAACTGCTCATGGCGGGCGAACTCCTCAAGGCCTGGCACGCACCCGCCGTTGTCTCAACCGTGGAAATCGACGCCAGCGCGGGTAAAGCTACCAAAACCGAGAAGACCAGCGTCTCTGACGTCAGCAAACAATCCGGTGGACTGCGTTGGACGCAAAAAGACGAGAGCCTTCCGATGCCTGTCGATCTGAAGGACAACGCCACCGCTCTCGCTATCAGTTCATCCGACTTCATGGATGCGCTCAATCGCGAAACGCTGAAAGTCTCGGGCCTAAATGGCGATAACTTTACCCTCAAGATCGATGGCGAAACCATCGGCAATTTCTCCCGGGAGAAACTCGAAAAAGGGATTAACCTCGCGATGTACGCCACGCCGATGTCCAAACAGGCGCAGCAGGTCCATCGCCTGACCCTGCAGCACAACGACGTGCATTTCACCCGCTGGCGCCAGGTCCAGACCAGGGTCAACTCCGACCTTCCTCATTTGCAGCAGGCCCTCGCTGGTCTTGATTCGCTCGAAGGCGACATCGTGAAGGAACAACGCGCGGCCGCGAAACCAAAGGCGCACAATTACGAACTCTCTCCGGCGAAGGAATGGACCTCCCTTTTCAATGGGAAGGATTTGAGCGGCTGGCACAACTTCAAAGCCAAGACCGTCAAGCCCGGGTGGCAGGTGCAGGATGGCGTGCTGGTTTGCGTTGATCCGCACAACGCGAGCGATCTGCTGACCGACCAGCAGTTTGGCTGGTTCGAGCTTCAACTCGAATTCAAGATGGCGGAAGGATCCAACAGCGGGATCATGTATCACGTGACCGAAGAAGGTGGCGCCCCTTGGGAGACCGGCCCTGAAATTCAGCTTGAAGACAACAAAGGCGCCAAAGACCCGCAACGTTGCGGCTGGCTTTACGCTCTCTACCAGCCTGCTAACGATCCGAAAACTGGTGAGCCCATCGACGCGACCAAACCGGCCGGCGAATGGAACAAAATGCGGATCATCATCTCGCCGGAGAAATGCGAGCACTATGTCAACGGGGTGAAGTACGTCGAATACAAGATTGGCAGTGACGATTTCAACCAACGCGTCGCCAAAAGTAAGTTCGGCAAGATGCCGCGCTTCGCGAAATCCGACAGCGGCTATATCGCCCTCCAGGGCGACCACGGCCAGGTCTCGTTCCGCAATATCCAGATTCGCGAGATTTCAAAGTAACCGCGGATGTTACGGCAGGAGTGCCACGAAATCTCAATGTCGACCAAGGGCCGTGGTCTCTACGAGATCACGGATCAGGTCGCCACTCTCGTGAGCGAGGCCCGAATGCAAACGGGCCTCTGCACAATCCACATCCAGCACACCAGCGCTTCGCTCCTCATCCAGGAGAATGCCGACCCGGGAGTTCGGCGAGACCTCGACCGCTTCCTCAACCGGTTGGTTCCGGACGGCGACGATCTGTATGAACACACTGCAGAAGGGGACGACGATATGCCCGCCCATGTGCGCACAGCGTTGACGACCGTTAACCTGAGCGTGCCCATCGCTCGCGGGCGCCTCGTTCTCGGGACCTGGCAGGGCATCTATCTCTGGGAGCACCGCACCCATCCGCATCGGCGGCGCGTGACAGTGCACATTCTCGGGGAGTAGAGGGCGCGCTCTGGACGAGCGCGACTCTTCGCCGCGCGAAGAGTTCCACCGGGTAGCGATTGCCGCGCTGCGGCAATCCGCCGCGTCCAGCGGGCGCTCCTTCTGTGACGGACTGAGACCACAATCTTCCGATCTCATCACTGCTTGTGAAATCTTTCACAAGCAGTAGAGTTTTTGCTTTGCTGCCCAGAATATTCTTGCGCCCGGTGCGTCAATGGAATGTTAGCCCTGGGTTAAATCACGCATGTTCAAAATGAAAAACGCCTTTCGTTTCTTTGGGTTGGGGATTGGCTTCCTGTTGGCGGCCGGCTGTGGGGATTCGCAGATCAAGACGTATCGCGTTGCCAAAGAGGATAATACACCGAAGGTCGCAGCCCATGACCACGATCATGACCATGCTGCGGAAGCCGGATCTCCCCCTCCTATGGCCGGTCATGGGAGCGTCCCGCTTCCAAAAGTTTCGTGGTCCCTGCCGAAAGGGTGGAAGGAACTTCCAAGCCAGGGAATGCGCAAAGCAAGCTTCGGAGTGGATGGGCCGGAAGGAAAAATGGCGCAGGTCATGGTCATTCCTTTGCCTGGCGCGAGCAATATTGAGCTAGAAAGCGTCAATATGTGGCGAGAAGAACTTGGCCTACCTGCGGTAAATAAAGATGAGGTGACCGCGCAGGCCAAGCCCGTCGAAGTGGGTGACGCCAAAGGAAACCTGTTCGAAATGGTCAACGCAGAGCCAAAAACTGGTCAGCAGTTCAAGACACGCACTCTGGGTGCGATTGCGGAGCGCGAGGGCATTCTGTGGTTTGTGAAAATGACCGGCGCGGATGACCTGGTGACCGAACAAAAGCCAGCTTTTGTCGATTTTCTTAAATCCTTGAAATTCGAAGCGCCTTCGCCGACACAACTCGCCGCTGTTGAAAAGCCTGCGAGCGCCAACTCGAAAACGGTTCCCCCGGCGAGCGATGCTCCAAAATTTCAGGTTCCGTCCAATTGGCAGCAAAAAGCGCCGGGCCCAATGGTAACCGCTGCTTACGCGGTGAGTGGGGCAGAAGGCCAGGGGGATATCAGTATCAGCAAGTTTCCGGGCGATGTCGGTGGTTTGGCGGCCAACGTTAATCGTTGGCGGGGACAACTCGGCTTGTCGCCGGTCGCGGACGCGGAGGCGCAGAATTCCGTCGAAATGGTGGAGGTGGACGGAAAGAAGAACGCCTACATGGTTGATCTCAAAGGCACGAACGCACGCACGGGAAAGCAAGCCCGCATGGTCGCGCTTGGCGTTCCGCGCGGAGGCGAAACTTGGTTTTACAAATTGATTGGTGATGACGCGCTGGTTGCGAAGGAGAAGGATACTTTCCTGAAATTCGTAGTTAGCGCATATTGAGAAAGACCCACGTGAGCAAAGTTCTGGACATATTCACATCGTTACGCCTGACAGTGGTTTGCCTGGCGCTGGCGCTTGGCCTCGTCTTCATCGGCACGTTGGCCCAGGTGAAACTCGGTCTCTATGTTGTCCAGGAGCAGTTCTTCAACAGCTACTTCGTTTGGTGGAAGCCGGAGAACGGCAGTTTCAAGTTCCCGGTTTATCCCGGCGGTTACCTGCTCGGTGGGTTATTGCTGATAAATCTGATCGCGGCGCACATCAAACGTTTCGAGCTCAGCAAAAAGAAGATCGGCATTTTCCTCGCTCACTTCGGCTTGATCCTCCTGCTGGTCGGGCAGCTCTTCACTCAACTTTTCCAGGTCGAGAGCTACATGCGTATTGAAGAAGGCCAGAGCAAGAACTACTCGGAAAGCGGGCGCACCGCGGAATTGGTGGTTATCGATAAAAGTGCGGATGCCTCCCTCGACACGGTTACGGCTATTCCGCAAAGGCTACTCGCGCACAAGAGCGAAATCACAGCAGCGGGATTGCCCTTCAAAGTGAAGGTAAATTCCTTTTGGGAGAATTCGATGCCACGACTCGGCGGTGGAAAGCTGGATTTTGAACAGCGTCCCTTTGAAACGTCATTGGATAGCCAAAATATTCCGGCGGCATCCATCACCATCGAAACGAGCGAGGGGCCGAAGGGCCCGTTCATGCTCTCCAATTGGAAAACGCAATACGAATTGGTTCAACGGGTCGCGATGGGATTTGGAGATCGTTTCAATTCGTCCCTGGTGGGTCCCGAAACTTTCCTTTACAACGGCCACCAGTACGAACTGGCCCTTCGGCCGGTGCGCTACTATAAGCCGCACACCATCCAATTGGTCGATTTCACTCACGACATCTATCGCGGCACGGACATTCCGAAGAATTTCTCCAGCCGCGTCAAGTTGATCCAGCCGGAGACGGGCGAGAACCGTGAAGTGCTGATCTACATGAACAATCCGCTGCGTTATGCGGGCGAGACTTATTACCAGGGCGGGTTTGATCCAAATGCGAATGATACCGTGACCATTCTCCAGGTTGTCCGTAATCCGAGTTGGCTCACCCCGTATGTCGCCTGCTCGCTGGTCGGACTTGGACTGCTTTATCAATTTCTATCTCATCTCATCGTCTTCGCGAAGAAAAGGACCGCATGAAGAACACACCAGAAAAGAAATGGCAGCGCTGGCTGCCGTGGGCGGTAACCCTCATCATGGCCGGTTGGGTTGTGGGCAGCTTGCGCCTGGAGAAAACCAGGAGCGAATTCGACGTCGCCGGCTTTTCAAAAATTCCAGTCTTGCTCAACGGACGTATCCAGCCGTTCGATTCCGTAGCGAAAAACGCCCTCCTGATGCTTCGTGGCAAATCCACCGTGCTGCTAACGGATCGTCCGCAGGAAGAGCTTGGTTTTTTTGATCTAGCCAAAGTGAAGAAGATGTCCGCGCCCGAATGGTTTCTCGAAGCGACCACCCGGCCGGCGGATGCGGACAAGCGCTATATCTTTCGCATCGATAATGCCGAAGTGCTCAGTGACCTGAAGCTTTCCACCGAACGGAAATATTTTACCTTTAACGAACTGGAAGAGGGTTGGCCCAAGGTTCAGGCGGAAGCCAAACGCATCCACGAGAACAAGATTCCGGAGGAAACTCAGACCGTGCGCGAAAAGGCTTCAATCAAACTCAACAACGCGCTTGGACTTTATTTTCGAATCAAAAACAGCCTCCGTCCGGAAAACGTCTCCAACTTCACTGAGGAAGTGCAATCCTTCCAGAAGTCCCTCGCCCCCGGTCTCGCCGCTTTAAACCGTCGACAAAACGGCGAATCCGCCGATGAGCAGGCGTTACAGCCGATGGTGCAATTCTTCCGACGGTATCAGATGCTGAGCGACGTCGCTTATCCTCTCAGCGTTCCACCGCACACTGCCGCTAAGGCGCGAGAAGATTGGATGAACATCGGCCAAAGTTTGATGGAATCACTGCGCAGCGGCGAGATCCAGCCAGCCGTCATTTACTTCGCGAAGATGGCGGACGCTTACGGAAGCGGCGATTCCGTAGGCTTCAATTCTGCGGTGCGGGATTACACCGCGGCCTTGAGCGGAACATTTGCCAAGGAACTGCGTAAGGGCTCGGAGGAACGTTTCTTCAACCATTACGAACCGTTCATCAAAAGCATCTCAATCTACCTCGTGGCGTTTTTGTTCGGGTGCGCTTTCTGGATGAACTGGGCTCCCTGGACTCGTCGCACCGCATATCAATTGTTGTTGCTTGCGCTCGCAATTCACACCTCCGGCCTGGTCTTCCGCATGTATCTTGAAGGACGCCCGCCTGTGACGAATCTCTACAGCTCCGCAATTTTCGTCGGATGGGGTGCCGGCATTCTCGGCATCATTCTCGAACGCGTTTGGAAAGACGGGATCGGTGGTGTCACCGCTGCGGCTGTGGGAGTGGTGACGTTGATTATCGCGCACAACCTTTCGCTCGGGGGTGATACCATGGAAATGCTCCGAGCGGTGCTCGATACGAATTTCTGGCTCGCCACCCACGTCGTCGTCATCACGCTGGGCTACTCTTCGATGTTTGTCGCGGGCTTCCTGGCGCTGGTTTACATCCTGCGGGGCTTCTTCACGACTACCCTCTCGGCCACGACTGCCAAGAGCCTTACTCGAATGGTTTATGGCATCACCTGCTTTGCGACTCTGTTCAGTTTCGTCGGCACGATTCTCGGCGGAATCTGGGCGGATCAATCCTGGGGACGGTTCTGGGGTTGGGATCCGAAGGAGAACGGCGCTCTGCTCATCGTCATCTGGTGCGCTATCGTATTGCACGCGCGTTGGGGCGGTTTGGTGCGCGAACGAGGAATGATGGCGCTGGCCATTTTTGGAAATATCGTGACAGGTTTCTCCTGGTTTGGCGTGAACATGCTCGGCGTGGGGCTGCATTCCTACGGGTTTATGGACAAGGCGTTCAAATGGCTGATGGCTTTCGATATCAGCCAACTCGTTTTGATCGGCTTATGTTTGGTTCCCGTGCGCTATTGGAGAAGTTTCCGAGGTCCCGCGCCGAAGCCCGCTCCGCAACCTCCCGGTCTCGCCGGGGCCAAGCCCGCCGCCGCTTAATTCTGAAGCCGCCGTGCTCGTGAGGCGGGCGTGGTGGCCTGGGTATGGCCTGTGTTGAGGCAATCTTGCTTTAACTTGCCTTGAGTGCGGACTGGTGCATAGTAGGTCGTCGTTGGGATGTAGCGGTAAAGATTCACGCCTGACTTCTGACAACGTTTTCCGTGCTGCGCGCATCTTCCACGGTCGCCGGACAGAAAAGTTGTCACAAGAGAGCTTTGAATCTGCGTTGCGTCACCACGTTCTTGGTCCTGAATAGGTTGGAAGGGTGGCTGAGTGGTTTAAGGCACCTGACTCGAAATCAGGCGTACGGGCAACCGTACCGTGGGTTCGACTCCCACCCCTTCCGCCACTTCTGATTATTTCTTTTGTTTCCGCAAAAGCTCGTGGACGAAGCGGAGTTTTTCGACGACGGGCGCGGAAAGGATGAAGGGGTAGAGGTCGGGCAGACCCATGCCGCGATTGAGTTCGTTGAGCGCGTGGGTCAGTGGCAGCCAGTTTTTTGTGATTTCGTCGAAATTGGAGAAGTCGCGAATTTTTTGAGGTTCAGCGCGCATGGTTGCGGCCTGGGCGTGACGAGGGCGCAACGAAATGCCGAAGCTCGCGGCGGTTTCGAGGGTGTCGACCATGTGCAAATAGTGCGCCCAGGTTTCGGCCCAATCTTCCCACGGATGAGAGCTGGCGTAGGACGTGACGTGTTTTGACTGCCAGTCGGCGGGAGGGCCGTTCTGGTAATGTTTTTTCAGGCAGTCTCCGTAATTTTGCTGGTCGTCACCGAACAGTTCCCGAAATTTCGGGAGGTGCGGCGTGTCGGCCACCAGACGGTCCCAATAATAATGGGCGATTTCATGACGAACATGGCCGAGCAAAGTGCGGAATGGTTCGTGGAGCTCGACGCGGCGACGCTCGCGTTCGGCGTCGTCCGCTTCGGCGATGTTGATGGTGATGATGCCCTGGGCGTGGCCAGTTAAGACGGGCGGGCCGCCCGGCGGGTTGGCCATGAATTTGAAACGGAGCGCGGGGCGTTTGTCCTCGGCCTCGGTGGGTAAACCAAAAAGCAGAAGGGAGTACATGACGCGGCGTTTGGCCAGTTCGAGCTTTTGCCAGCGCTCAAGATTTCCGGCGACCGTCAGATCGGGGATGACCAGATTCAAGCGGCACGACTCGCAAAGCGGGTTGGGATCAGTGGCGGGAATCATCCAGTTGCACACCTGGTGCTGGATGGAGTTTTGGCACTGACGGTATTCAGTCGTCGAACTGGCCGAACTGAGAGCTTTCCAAAGATTGTCCTTCAGCGGTTCGAGAGCCGAAAGGTCGGTGACGTCAGGCAGAAAACCGAGGGTGTGCTTGCAACGGAGGCAAACGACGTTCTCGAAGAAGAGCAGGTTGCCGCAGGAATCGCATTCAAATGTTTTCATGGAGTGGCTGCGTTCGGATCGTGGCGTTCGACATCAACTGCTACTTTCACGGTATGCTGGCCGCTGCCCAGGATCACACCGCGTACCGGACTGACATCACTGTAGTCGCGGCCCCAACCGACTGTCACGTGTTGCTGGCCGACGAGCAGATTGTTCGTGGGATCGACATCGGTCCAGCCGAGGCCGTGGCAATAGAACGAAACCCAGGCGTGCGATGCATCGGAGCCGACGAGCTTTTCGCGCCCGGGCGGAGGGATGGTTTCGAGGTAGCCGCTGACGTAGCGCGCGGGCAGACCGATGGAACGGAGGCAGGCGATCTGCAAATGGGCGAAGTCCTGGCAAACACCACGTTTGCTTTTGAGGACAGTTGCGACGGGAGTGGAGACGGTTGTCGCCTCCGGATCAAAGGCGAACTCGTCGTGGATGCGCCCGGTTAAATCCAGAACGGCTTCGAGAATCGGGCGGCCTTTGGTGAACGAGACGGATGCGTAGTCCGCGAATTCATCAGCGGCTTTCACGAGTGGCGAATCAAAGAGGAATTCGCTGGCGTCGAGGGCAGGGCCGATCTGGTAGCCGCGGGTGAGATCACGCACATGCTCCCAGGACGGAGTTTCTGCGGCATCGGGAATGCGCACCCGATTTTTACGCACTTTGCTCGTGCAATGAATCGTGAGCTCCGTGTGAGGTTTTTCAACGGCAACGAAAGCGACTTCGTTCCCGAAGTAATCGGTGTGCAGGTCGGTGGAGCGGGGAGTGGGATGAATGGAGACCTGGAAATCGAGGCAGGTTTGCCGCGCGGTGTCACGCGGACGAAGACGCAAGACGTGATGCGAGAGCGAGACGGTCTCATGATATTCGTAGCTGGTGGTGTGGCGGACGCGGTAGATCATGGCTGTATCTCCACACGCTGGGCCACGGTGTGGCAGAAATATTGTTCGGTGAGATCGTCCGAAAGTGCGGTCAGTTCGGAGGCGAGTGTGACCAGAAGCGTCTTCAGTTTTTCAGTGTGACTGGTTTCGAGTTCGGAAAGGAGAAATTCGCCCGATTTGCTGATGAGCGCATTGACTCTCAGCAACAGCATGCCCGACGCATGTTCCTGCGATTTGGGCAAAGTCCGGGCGTGGTCGCAGAGGGCGTTGAGCTGAAACGCGAGCGCACGGGGGTTTCCCGAATCGGCCAGCAACAGATCCATCACCGAGGCGAGGCGCGGTTCGGAAAAATAACGGCGCCGATAGGTGATGGTGCTGTCGGCAATTTCCAGAAGCGAGAGAAGCGCATTGCTTTCGTTGGTCACGGCCAAAGCCGCACGGATGGAATCGACGAGATTATAGGCGCGTTCGAGGCGCCGGCCAAAATCGAGGAAGCGCCAGCCATGGCCGCGCGTCATGTTTTCCATTTCCATGCCGCTGAACGCGGCGAGATCAACGATGAGCGTGTTGCAGACGGTGAGTGCGTTCGCGAGAGGCAGACGGCCAGCGCGCGTTTTGGAATCGGTCTGGAGCTGGTTGAGAATTCGCCAGGTGTCCGCGGAGAGGCGGTCGCGCACCATGGAAGCGATCTGGCGAAGGCGGAGAACGAGTTCGCGGACGCTGCCGGTACGCTGCGGGTTGTAAACCAGTTGGAGAATTTCCTGTTCCACTTCGCTGACCGGGACGCGGCCGGTGAAATGGCGCGGAAGACGCTCGGTCATGGCGAGCATCTCAATGAGCGCGCTCAGTTCAGAGACGCCTTCGGGCGACGAGTCATCCGTGAGGCGGCGCAGCACGCATCGGAGCAGGCGCAAGGTCGCTTCGAGCCTTTCGCCATAGCGGCCGAGCCAGAAAAGATTGTCCGCCACGCGGCTCGGGAGCTCGGTGGAAATGCGGTTGGCGATTTTCGGCTGCCCGGCGGCGGTGAGAAGCGTGACCGGTGCGACCGGAGTATCGGAAAGGACCCAGGTATCCTTGCTGCCGCCCCCGCTTTGCATGCTCAGCACCGGATCGCCGGGGTGCCCGGAAATGCGGGCTAAACCGCCCGGCATGATCGCGTAGGAATCGCCTGCGGCGGTGGCATAGAAGCGGACGGCGACACCGCGCGGTTCCAGCTTGTCATTGATCCAGGCCGGCACAGTGGAGAAGGCGACCCGTTCCTGGCCGACATAAGCGAAGGGTTGTCGCTGGATATCCGCCACGAGCTTGTCGCGTTCGGCCTTGCTTAATCGCCCGCCATAGAACGGCAGTTGGAGGACGCGCGCGAAAGCGGGTTTCACGACGATTTCGTCGAGGTGTTCGAGCACGTATTTTTGTTCCTTGGCCTGGCCGCACCACCAGGTGGCAACGCTCGGAATGAGCAGTTCCTCACCGAGAAGCAACCGGCAAAGGTTCGGCAAAAATGCGAGGAACGCTGGACTCTCAACAAGGTTGCTGCCGAGCGCATTGGCGATCGTGACGTTCCCGGCACGCGCGGCCTGGACAAGTCCTGCCACACCGAGGAAGGAATCGCCGCGCAATTCGACCGGATCACAGAAGGTATCATCCACGCGGCGTAAAATGACATCGACCCGCTGCAAACCTTCGAGCGTCTTGAGATAAACGCGACTGTCGCGAACGGTCAGGTCGCCCCCTTCCACCAGGGTGAAACCAAGATAACGCGCGAGGTAAGCATGCTCGAAATAGGTTTCGTTATGCGGGCCGGGGGTGAGCAGCACGATGTGCGGATTATCCGCGCCTTTAGGGGCCAGGCTGCGAAGAGTCTCGCGTTGAGCGGCAAAAAAGGGCGCGAGCCGGTGCACCTGCGCTTCTTTGTATTCGTCGGGAAGAACCCGGGAACTGACGATGCGGTTTTCGAGAGCGTAACCGGTTCCAGAAGGTGCCTGAGTGCGGTCTGCCAGGACCCACCAATCGCCTTTGGGCGAGCGGGCGAGATCCGGCGCGTGGAGGTGGAGATAAATATTCTTCGCAACGCGGACGCCGTGACACGCGCGCAGGAAAGCCGGATTGCCGAAAACGAGAGCGGGAGGAAGTGCGCCGGTGCGAAGCAATTCCTGAGGGCCAAAAACATCGGCGAGAATCAGGTTGAGCAGCGTCGCGCGCTGGATCAGGCCGCGTTCAATCGTCCGCCACTCTTCAGCGGAAATGAGCAGGGGAACGACGTCGAGTTCCCACGGACGGTCCATGCCCTGAGGATCGCTGTAGACATTGTAGGTAATGCCATGTTCGCGAATAATACGGCGGGCATTCTCTGCCCGCAGCGAAAGCTCTTCGGCGCCCAGTTTTTCGAGAGTGCGTCCGAATTCGCGCCAGTGCCCGCGCAGTTCACCGGAAACGGTGAGGCTCTCGTCATACAGGTTCGGGCGACCGGTGTAACGAGTGAAGAGCCCGCCTTTTGGCGAAGCGACTTCATGTGGCGTGCTACTCATCAGCGCGACAGTCATCTATCGGACACTTTTTCAGGCGTGAAATCAAGTGACGCTGGAAAGGGGGGAAAAGGCAGGAGTTGAGAGTTGAGGGATAGGAATCGAGACCATGACACGAGGACGATGTTCAACTTCGAAAAGCTGGAGCGGTCACTAGCTTCTGGTTCAACTCAATCGCGCGTGACTCAGGATCCGAATCTTCACAGGGGTCACGATGTGCCCAGATCTTCCCGATCAGATAGTAAATTCACGTCCGCAACTCAACATGCGCGATTCAGTATGCCAAAGACAGGGTCGAGAACATTCGGGGCTTCGCGGCAGCTGGATCGCCCGAGTTGAAGCTGCACACGAACTGAATTTCCGACGCGATCAACAACCTTCGTGCCGCGAATACCACACGCTCTATTCTTAACCGGGTGCCCCTAGACGTTGAACTTGAAAAGCATGACATCCCCGTCCTGGACGACGTATTCCTTGCCTTCCATGCGGTAAAGGCCTTTGTCGCGCGCGGCAGCGACGGAACCGCATTTCACCAGATCTTCGTAGGCGACGGTCTCGGCCTTGATGAATCCGCGTTCGAAATCGGTGTGGATCACGCCGGCAGCTTTCGGGGCGGTGTCGCCGGCGTGGATGGTCCAGGCTCGGGCTTCTTTCTCGCCGGCGGTGAAGTAAGTGCGGAGACCGAGCAGATGGTACGTGCCGCGGATCAGCGCGCCTACGCCGGATTCCTTGACGCCGAGTTCGGAAAGAAACTGTTGCGCTTCTTCCGGTGAAAGATCGATCAGGTCGCTTTCGATCTGTGCGCTGATCACGACCGTTTCGCAGGAGTGATGCGTGCGGGCGTATTCGCGAACTTTGGCGACGTGCGGATTTGAATCGGCGCTGGCCAGTTCCGTCTCTTTGACATTGGCGGCGAACACTGTGGGTTTGTCCGTGAGCAGATAAAGGCCCTTCGCGATGAGCTTCTCTTCAGGGGTGAGTTCCACCAGAAGCGCTGGTTTGCCTGCATTCAGATGCGGCTCAAATTTTTTCAGAACGTCCAGCTCAGCCACGGCGGCTTTTTCGCCGCGTTTTGCGTCCTTGCTGACGCGCTCGATCTTTTTCTGCACGGCTTCGAGATCGGCCAAGACGAGTTCAGTCGTGATCGTCTCGATGTCGCGGACCGGATCGATGCTTCCGGCGACGTGATGGATGTTTTCATCCTCGAAACAGCGGACGACTTGCACAATCGCATCGACTTCGCGAATGTGGCTCAGGAATTTGTTTCCGAGTCCTTCACCCGCGGCGGCCCCTTTGACCAGACCCGCAATATCGACAAATTCAATCGCGGCAGGAATGAGGACCGCGGTCTTGGCGATTTTCGCGAGCACTTCCAGGCGTGGATCGGGAACGGTGACGATGCCGACGTTCGGATCAATCGTGCAGAACGGGTAATTCGCGGCCTCCGCTTTGCGCGTGCGCGTTACCGCGTTAAACAGGGTCGATTTCCCGACGTTTGGGAGCCCCACAATACCAGCTTTGAGCATAGATAAAGGCGCACACAGTAAGTGCGCGCGGGGCGGCTCTCAAGTGGCATTTTCTCCGCCCGGAGTGCGCCCGTCCTCGGGCGCAGCAACCTCGAATCGCTTTGCGTTTCCGACTTCGTCGAGGAGACGAGCCTCCACGACAAAAGACCCCAACCACCTGTTCGCCGTTATCGCTGCGCCCGAGGACGGGCGCACTCCGTCACTCAATAAACGGCGCGTCCCCCGGTCAGATCGAAGGTAAATCCAGTCGTGAAACTCGCCTCGCGCGACACGATAAAGGAGGCCATGGCTGCCACCTCGTCCAGCGATCCGCACCGTTTCATCGGAATCTTGTCCGTCATATATTTCACCTGCGCTTCAGGCATGGCTTCGACCATCGGCGTTTGAATCACCGCTGGTGCGAGCCCATTAATCGTGATGCCGGTCTCCGCGTATTCTTTTCCTTGCACTTTGACCATACCGATCACGGCCGCTTTGGAAGCCGAATACGCAAGCATCCCGGCGTTCCCTTCCTTTCCCGCAATCGAGGCGATATGCAGGATGCGCCCGTATTGCTGCCGCAACATCGCCGGCAGGACGTGCTTCGCGGTCAGGAAAGAGCCGTAGACATTCGTCTTCATCACGAAGTCGAAGTCGCTCAGCTCGACCTCGTGCGATTTGATATTCGTTTTGCCCGTCACTCCGGCGCTGTTGACCAACACATCAATCCGCCCGCGCTCCGCGAGTACACGCTCAACGGCGGCCTGCACCCGCACTTCACTGGTCACATCGACCTCCAGGCACGAACCCTTCCCGCCCAATTTCGCCAGGATTCCAGGAAACGTCGCCGAATTGAAATCGAAGACAACAACGAACGCGCCTTCCGCTAAGAGCCGCTGCGCAATCGCCAGCCCAAGCCCGGAAGTTCCGCCTGTCACAACGGCTATTTGGTAATCGAATCGGTTCAGGTTCATGGCGCCCTCGATTTACCTCCGCTGAACCCTTGTCCGTCGAGCGAATTTCTCGCCTTAACGCACCCGATAATCTGTGGACTTCAGCTTGAGCGCCTCGACAATATTGCTGACTTGCCCCTTTTGAATTCTCAGTCGCGGCTGGACTTGCGACCGGTACGATCCGGATGAAAGCAGGGGCTCGACCTGATTTCCCAACTCGATTAGCCGTCCGGTGCCTTTCACGTCATTCAACGCCAGTGTTGTGAGAGGGCTTTGCACTGACATTTCATTCCGGAAAATTTGAAGCGTTTGCTGCATCTGGGGAAACACTTTGAACGTTGTGACGATTAGATCTGCCCGACCGTCTCCATCCAGATCTTCGGCAATGACGTTGCGACAAGGCTCCTCCATAGCGAGCCCCATCAACCAGGCGCACTCGACGAATTTGGTCCCGCCGAGGTTTAAAAAGAAACGGTTCTTCTCGTATCCGCCGTAGCTCCAACCATGCCCGCGTGTGAGCTGCATTTTTTCCAGGAAGTATTTCTGGGCCAGCGTGTTCTCCTTGGAGTTCCCTATATAAATATCGTGCAGCCAGAATTCGGGTTCGTACTCTCGCACCGATTCATTGCTCTCATGCCCGTTGACAATGTAAATGTCCGGAAATCCATCGTTATCGTAGTCCTCCGCCGCGCAACCCCATGACCATCCCGTCCGCGCCACGGCATCACTCATCGCGTTTTGTTGAAATCTCCCATCGGCCTGACCAAAGAGCAGACGATTTCCAAAAGTTACTCGCGTGCGCATCCCGGCATCCTCGGCTTCGTACGGACGATTCAAACCGAGGCTCGCCAGCCGATCGGCCGTAGGCGAGTTCATGCCAATCATCAGCAGATCCATTTGCGTGTCGCGGTTGAAATCTGCGAAACAACTCGCCATGCCGAAACCCTCTCGTTGCGCGAACCAATTGGTCGTGACGTCTTTGAACCGTCCGCGGCCGTCCCCAGAAAATACATCCAGCCCGGCAAAATCACTTACGAGCACGAGGTCCAGCGCCCCGTCCCGGTTCAGATCAATCAGCGCTGAATTATAAACACGCCGCCCTCGTTTCGGCCCGAATCCCGCCTTCAATGTGATATCGGCAAAATTCCCTTTCCCGTCGTTCTCCAACAGGTACGAGGGAAAGCCATCATTCGCGTCGAAATACGGAAAAGGCATTTGCCCCTTTTCGTACGGCACCTTGTACTGTCCGAGAAAGAGGTCGAGATCTCCATCCCCATCGATGTCGCCGAAAGCCATCGTCTGCGCGTACTTCAAGTGCGGTTGCACCGACCAGACCTGTCGCGGGGCATCAGGAAATCGACCATCGGCTGTGCCTTCATAAAGAAGGAGGCCCTCAAATTTCGCGCAAAGAAAATCGACCGTGCCGTTTCCCGTGAAATCTCCAAGTGCCGCCGCAAAGATCAGGCCGGGATCGTGCTCGCACAACACTTGCGGCTGCCAGTTTCCATTCGCATCCCGCCGATAAACTCGATTCGCAGCCGCGAGAATGATCTCATTGAACCCATCATGGTCCAGATCCCAAACGATAAGCGGGTCGATGAAAAAGGAACCCTCCTTTGGCATCACCGACTCGCTGAAGACCTGCCGGAACGGCGGCGCCCCTTTTCGCGTTCGCACCTCGACTCGGCTCGCATCGACTCGCGCGATTTTCGGTAGATCGGCCGTCCCTTTCCAAAACACCGCAATATCCCCTTCCAGAATCGCACGTTCCTGCCGGTTTGTATTTTCCACGTGAGCCGAAAAATAATAGCGACTCGCCGGACTGGAGGAATTCGTGAAACCGATCTGTCGAAATTCGCATTGCCTCAATGCCCAGTCTTCGAAAGAGCCAAGCCATTCGTTCAGCAGTTGAGCCGTCGTCGAACCCCACGGCCGATAAATTCGAACGGCGTGGTTAACCGGGTCTGCTTCCTGATAAGCCGAGACGCTGACAGTGATGCGTTGATTGGCTAGGCACCGAAGCTTGTTCGTCTCGCCGTTCAATTGATCCCACAATTGTTCGACCGCCCGTCCATATTTTTGGGCGATCAACTCCGGAGCCCAATACTGCCCGGCAGCTTTTTCTTCGTAATTCATTACGATTTCCAGCGGTCGGAGCTCGGAACTCACGTTCGACGAATGGTACGAAAAACGGGCCCAGATAACGGCCAGCAAAGCGCCCACCAGAAGCAGCCGTACGACCACCCGTTCTCGAGCCTTCATTGCACCACTTTGATCCGGTAGAACTGCCGCGGCAGCTCGGCTTTAAGCCTAGTGATCTGAATCGGAGATCCTGTTCCTGGAATGTTATTCTCCGCGACGGCCCACGTTTTCGCGAGATCATCGGTCTGTTCAACCGCGTATTTATGGTTCGCCAGCGATGTGAAAAGCATCCGCGATTCAAGCAGGGCAACACCGAAATCAAGGATCGTCGGTTGCGTTAGCAGACTCAGCTCGTCCGCTCCAACATCTGCGTCTTTGCCCGGTCGAATCTCGCCATCGAAATCGTTTGTGACGGTATTAACTGGCATCACCTTGTTAATAGCCGCGCCCGCCGAGGGTAGCAGATGCAAATCGGCGGCGGTTGGATCGACGAAAAGGCCCGGCGTTGCCTTCTCAATATTTCCACTCAACGTTGCGTTGGCGTTGTCACGCAAATGAAGTGGGGTGTCCGAAAGGTTATTCCGCGCGGCTGCGTCTCTTGTCGTGGGGAATCGAAATTCAATCGAGTAGAACGTATTCTGATTCAGCAAAAGAGTGTTGTGATCAATCTGCGTTCCCGGCGAATTCCACGCGATGATCGCCCCATCGGAGGACGCTTTGCGATTTGCGCTGAAAAAGCCTGGTGCCAGGTAAACAAAATTGTTCCGGATCGCTCCACCGTTGTGATCGCGATACGGCGTGCTGTTATCCAGGCCATATGCCACCGCCCGATCGACGTTAATGAACGTATTCTGTTCCGTAACGGTATTGGAAGAATTGCGCCAAAATAAAACGGCCGGATTCCACGCGTAGGGCGTTCCATCAGGATTGTGCAAATTTTTGAAGGTGCATTTGCGCACGATCCAGTTCTTCGCCGCATGCGCGCTGATGCCGTTGAAGTAGCCGACACCCGCGCCGTGATCTGCCGGGGGGTTCCCGGTGTATTCGAACCAGCAGTATTCGACCAATCCATTCTCATTCCCCTTTCCGGCGTTCGCATCCTGCGGGTTCGACTTGATGAATTGCGATCCGGAATTGATCAGTCGCACCGCATAAACGTGCGCCGAGTGCGCTCCCGGATTGAGAATGATCTCGTTGTCGTAGGTATCGCGAATCGTCAGATGCGCGATGGTGGTTTTTCTGCTGTTGGACCAAACGCCGAACGGCACGCCGCCGTGATTGGCGTTGTCCATCCCTTTTCCGGCGAGAACCACATTGGTGCTGCCCGAATCGCCCCGGATCGTTACGTTATCTCGGCTATTGATATATAGGCTGCTCGTAAGATTGTATGTACCCGGCGCAAGCAGAACGGTGTCTCCATTCTGCAGGCCAGTCATTGCTGCCTGGAGTTGCGCTTCACTCGTGACACGAACAATACGTGTCCCGGTCAAATCCAGACGCGGAGCTTCCGCGGCAAACGCCGACGAATAGAGCGATGCAGCGAGCAACAGGTGAAACATGGTTGGCGGAATCTTACCGCGATGTTTGAACGCGACAACCCTGAACGCGCTCTAAATGCGCTGGCGAAACTCGTTTCGGCCATGTAAATACCGTGTCCCATGGAAGTTTTTCACAAAATCCTTTCGATTGCCGTGCAGGGCGGCGCATCCGACGTCCACATCAAAGTCGGTACACCCGTCATTTTCCGTATCAACCGCCAACTCGTCCCGATCGAAGCCCCCACGCCCACCGAGGATTGGATCAATAACATCGTCGAACACGCCGTCCCCAAACATGCGAAGAAGCGGCTCGAAGATGACCGCGAAGTCGATTTTTCCTACTACGCCCCTGGCGTTGGCCGCTTCCGCACGAATGTTTTCCAGCAGCGCGGCCAGTGGTGCCTCGCGATGCGTTACGTTAAGACGATTATTCCAAGCTTCGAAGAACTCGGTCTCCTGCCGATCCTTCGCGATCTCGCGCTTTCACCGCGCGGTATCGTCCTGGTGGCCGGTTCCACAGGATCCGGAAAATCCACCACCCTGGCGGCAATGATGCAGCACATCAATTCCACGATGAAGAAGCATGTCATCACGCTGGAAGACCCGATCGAATTCGTGTTCGACGACAATCAGTGCACTATTGAGCAGCGCGAAATCGGCCTCGACACGATGTCCTTCCAGGAAGGCCTCAAACATATTCTCCGGCAGGACCCGGACATCATCATGATTGGCGAAATGCGTGACTCGATCAGCTTCCAGGCCGCCATGAGCGCCGCTGATACCGGTCACCTTGTGCTCTCGACTCTTCACACAACCAACGCCGCCCAATCCGTTACTCGTATTCTTGACTTCTTCCGCGCAGACGAACGCGAGCAAGTCCGTCGACAGCTCGCAGGCACGCTGCAAGCCGTCGTGTGTCAGCGCATGGTCAACACGATTGCCGGCGGCGTTACCCCAGCCATTGAGATCTTGATCAACACCGGCACGGTTAAAAAACTGATCGAAGAAAACCGGCTCGACAAACTTGGCGCGGCGATTGAAACCGGGGGTGAGGACGGTATGCAGAACTTCAACCAGGCTCTCTTCCAACTGGTAAAAGACCGCAAAGTTTCCGAAAAAGAAGCCCTCGCGAAAGCGACCAACGCGCAGGCGCTCGAGATGAATTTCAAAGGAATCTTCCTCGACGAAGGCCGCCGCATTCTCGGATAACACCGAAGGTTGCTCAACCACGAATGGACACGAATGAACACGAATAAAGCAAAAAGCAAAACGCTTCCTCTTTATTCGTGTTCATTCGTGGTTCTATTTTTTCATTCGAATACCTTGTCGATTGGCAGGACCTCGACCCATTCTGCCTTGGTTGGGATCGGATATTTCTCGACGGTCTTATCTTCGGCGAGAATTTCGTCGGGCTTCGGCGAGTTGTAAGTTATCGGGGAAGGGTCCCCCTTGATGATGGCGTCGCGCAAGGCCTCCGCTTCGCTCGTGACCATCACCACGCGCATCTTGTTTGATTTCAGGTGGCGCTTTATCGCCTCATTCACTTTTTCCACTGTGAGTTTCGCGAGTTCAGATTTTAGATATTCGTTGTAAGGAGGAATCCCGTAGTAGCGGCTGTCCAGCGCGTAACCGAGCGAAGCGCTTTGTGTTTGGAGCAGGACATCCACAAATTTGGATAGAAATTCACGGGTGGTTTCGAACGCTTCCTTCGTCAGCCCATCGCTGATCAGCTTGTCGTATTCGTATAGGGCCGCGCGTAAAGTGAAGAGTCCTTGTTCGGGTGGAACGGGCCGAATCCAGATTTGGAAGACCTGTTGCTGCCGCGCCAGGTTTGGATCGGGCTGGAATTGGAACATGCCGCGCGGGAAATATTCGATGTAAGAGTAATCGCCGTAATTGAGCCCGCGCGCTTCGCGGAGGCGTTGGTAGAGATGGCTGTTGCTTGACCGATGCTGGCCGAACCAGGAAGCTACCAAAGTGAGCGCCGCGTAATCAGGATCCTTCCGCGTGACGTTGACCGGGAACCCCATGGAGATCGCGGTTGAGCGAGTGTCACGCTTCACGATCTGGATGCGCATTCCCGGTTCAAGGTCCGGTTCGGAAAACTTTTGCAGGTTCAGGTCGCCGCTCGGCAGTGTCGCAAAATCCTTCCGCACCTGGTCGAGAAATGTCGGTGGGTACCCTCCAGCCACTCCGATCACAACTTTCACGCCCGTGTAGTTGGACTGGTAAAATTCTCGCACATCGCTCAGCGTGAGCTTCTCCAACGCACGCAGAGAACCCACGTTCTCGTGCCCGTACGGATGTTCTTTGTAGATGAAATTGTAGAGCTGCTCTTTGCCGAGTTCCTCGTCGTTCCCCTCGCGCAACGTCACCTTCAGGTAATTCATCGCGTCTTCCTTGAGCCGCGTGAAATCATCCTCCCGAAAACCCGGGGTGAGAAGCATCTGTCGAATCAACGCATAATACTTTTGCAGGTTATCGACATGGGTCGTGCCGACAAATACGGTCATTTCCTTGTCGACCTGCGCCCCGAATGAAGTGGCCAGGGGATACATCTGCTTGAGAATTTCGTCGTAGGCGAGCTTCTCCGAACCACCTTCAGAAAGGAGGCTGGCGGTTAGGGAGGCAAGGCCTTCTTTACCCACTGGATCGTAAGCCGAGCCGGTGCGGAACAGGATTCGAAAGCTGACCAACGGCGAATTCGACGGCATCGGCAAAACTGCGATATCATTCGCAGATTGAGCCTGAATACCCATGGATAAAAGGACCAGCAGGAGTAACGCTCTCATTTCGATTCCTCCTTCGGCTTGGTGGCAAGCGTGACGATCGTGCGGTTTTCCGGAGTGAAGTAACGTTTGCAAGCGTCGAGCACATCGCGCGGCGTAATCTGCTGATACAAGGCGAAGACCCGATCAATCGTTTCCGGTGTGGCCGAAAGACTGAGATAGGGCGCAATAAACCCAGCGATGGCGTTGGCATCAGTCCAGCCCAGCGCCGTCCCATAACGAATGTGCGAGCGTGTCTCCTCGAGTTTTTCCGCGGTGATTTGCTCTTTGGTAAAACGATCAAACGTCTTGATAATCTCGTCTCGGACGTAGGTCGTATCTTTGGGATCTTTGATTCGCGCGATCACAGCGAAGAGTTCGGGATCCACATGATCCTCAAAAACAGCCTGCAGGACATCGGCTTTCTGCTCCTTCAGAACGAGACGCTGATAAAGCTCTGAGTTCTCACCGAAGGCGATCGGCACCACGAAGTCGAGCGCGGCCGCATCCTTCTTCACGTCCGAGAAGGCGGGACCGTGGTAAGCGACGACAACGAGGGGAAGAGTCGCCGAAGGCCAATCCACTGAAGCCGACCGCGCCTGCTTCTGAGGCGGCTCGACCGGGATCTCAGGTCTATAAGAGCCTCGCGTCCAATCGCCGAAAAACTTCTTCGTGAGAGTAAGTGCGCGCTCGCGAGTGATATCGCCGACGAGTAGAACGGTGGAGTATTCCGGGCGGTAATACCGTTTGTAAAACTCCAGGCTATACTCGTACTCGTTGGGCATGGCCTGGATATCGCGCAGGAAACCCATCGTCGTGCGCTTGTAAGTATGAATCGTGAAGGCCTGTTCGCGCAGTACTTCAAACAGCTTCTCCGTTGGATCGGCGGCGTTCTTGTTATACTCTCCGAGCACCGCCAGCGCTTCTGTCTTGTAATCGCTCTGCGAATATTTCAGGCGCTGAAAGCGATCCGCTTCCAGCTCCATGATCTGTTCGAGATCAGCCGTGTTGAACAGTGCATGATAAACAGTGCGATCATCTGAAGTGTAAGCGTTCGACTCCGCACCTGCCTTCTTCATGATCGCGTCACGTCGGTCCGAAGTGAAATGCTCGCTCCCGCGAAACATCATGTGCTCGAAAAAGTGCGCGAACCCGCTCTTCCCCTTTTCCACTTCGTTGCGCGACCCGGTCCGCACCACAATATAAAATGCAACCAGATTTTTGTGTTCGGTCGGAACAGTGACCAGACGAAGCCCGTTTGTAAGCGTGTCGGCCGTCCATGGATACGGGAAGAATTTCGTCGTGAGATTGCTTTTAGAAAGAGAGTTGGTCTGAGCAAAACCAGTTTGCATCCACAAAAGCCCGCATATCAACGGCCAGAATCTCATGGCGATCTTTCCATTTTTCCCTTGCGGAAGCGCAACCGCCCTTCCCATCTCGATAAAGTGCCCTTTTGCGAACTGTTCGGCAACTGTCGCTTAGAGAAAATTAATAGAAAACTACTAATAAGTCTCCAAGGAGCGTCCAAAGCGTGCGGGGAAGTAGCTCCAGTCCATGAGATCGAGCGATTCCTCTCGGCCTCGGATCGAAACTGCAAAAGTGTGTGGCTCCCACGGTAACCCCCGAAAACCGGATTAAAGAAAAGCCAGGGATTTTGGGGGCACGCCCACCTACAGGCGTGTCCACGAGATCGCATTTCGCAAGGCGCTCTCCCAATCGACGAAAATCAACGAAAACACCCCTTCAATCGTGGTGATTCCAAAAGCCACAGGCCCTCGTTGCCATTCGCCTGGAGTTCGGTACTCAAATCCTTTTGTAATCGAATCAGGAGGTTCTCTGCCGGGAGTTGGTGAAGGAAGTTTTGCGAAATGGGAGGATGAATCTTCCGGAGAATTCCCGGCGCGATGCTTGTTCCCGGTGTGCGCGTGAGTAACATCCACGATCAAGGTGCGGGCTCATCAAGAATCTCTGATGCTTTGTTCTGCAACCAGAAAATTCTTCAGAAGTTTTATGCGAAGACTTCTTGACTACACTAAGTTTTAATTTTAACATTTGACTTACGGTTGGCCAACGTGCCTGAACCGGAGCCCTGTTTGGCTTCAGTTCACGCCCGTTTCAAGCGAGCAAGTTCCTCCATTCCGGAGACGCCTCCACCAGCTGTCAACGCCCTATAAGGGCACAAAAATTATGAAACGGTATATTGTTCGCGGGCGGGCAACACGTCGCGTTTTGTCGCGGCTTGCTCTCACACTTACCCTCAGTGCGACCGGTTGCACGCACGTGGCGGGCAAACGCGCAAAGCTTAACACACAACTGGCGGAGCACTCACGCGCGCTCACCACCGCAGTTGTCGATTCGCTGCAACTTCAACCTCCAGAAGAACGCGACACCTACACTCAATTCGCACTTCGCGTCGCGCGCGAAGATCAGCGGATTGAAGGCTTGCCACTCCACCCAGTCCGTGTCGAACCATTCGTTCAGCCGAACGAAACGAATTCTCTCGCAACGCTCAAAGCCGAACGCCATCTCTCCGGGCGTTTCGCCGAAATCGAGAAGCTGATTACTGCCGAAAAGAAGCAGACGGATCGCCTCATCGCTTTCGGCGAAACGCACGAAGAAAATCAAAACCGCACTCGTACGCGCTGGACCAAATGGATCGGCAGCAGTTCGGTACTCATTGGCGCCATCGTCGTCCTTTGCATCTTCGTTCCGGCAGCCATTCCGATTCTTGGCCGAATCCTCGGCTGGATCGTCTCCAAAATTCCCGCGCTGGCGGGTGCTCTCGGTGTCGTGAGCGTTAAAGCCTTCGACGCCATCGTCAAAGGAATCGAGCGGACGAAAAGCGAGCCATCCGGAATTTCACGGATAAGCAACGAAACGAGCGACTCCTGGAACGACAAGCTCCATCTGAACCTTTCACGTGAAATGGACGCTGCGCATAAAGCACTGGTCCGTTCGCGCAAGGCAACACTTAACGCGGCTGGAGGCGCTCAATGAAACCTGCGAAGAGTCGGCGCACACCAGATCCCTTGGAGGCCGCAGCGACTCGCGCCGCGGAAACCGGCGCGAAGCACGACGCTGCCATTCTTCAATCCTTGCGCGAACATGTTTGGCGGAGTCTTGCGCAAGATGGCGACCCTGAAGACTTGAGCAAAATCATTGCGTTGATCATTGCCGCACGACGACAGGATCTCGCCGAGAAAAATGCGTCGAACGACGGGAATCAAGGACTAACGGACTGGCTCGACCAGAACGTCGAACCCGAACTTCGTGTGACACCAGAGCCAACCCCAAATGCAACCGCGTTATGATCCTCTCCACATTCTTTCCGTACCAACGCCGTTGGTTGTGCGACCATTCGCAATTCAAAATCGGGCTTTGGGCGCGGCAGACTGGCAAGGACTTCACCTGCGCCGCGGAAGCGGTGCTGGATTGCCTGCAACGCCCAACGCATTGGCTGATCCTTGCGGCCGGCGAGCGGCAGGCGCGCGAATCACTGGAGAAGGTGAAACAGTGGGCGAGCCATTTCCAAAGACAGATGCGGCATTCGCCACGACCCGTCGCGTTGCGGTTCGTGGCGAACGCCTCCGAACTCCAGTTCGCCAATGGATCGCGCATCACCGCACTCCCTTCCAAACCACAAACCATGCGCGGCTACTCTGCCAATATTATCCTGACAGAATTTGCATTTCACGATGATTGCGCGGCGATCTGGCGCGCGGTTTTTCCGAGTGTGAGCAATCCATTGCGCGGCGGTTTGAAAAAGCTTCGAATCATCACCACTCCGAACGGCCAGGGGAATTTCTTCCATCGTCTCTGGCACGACTCCAACCGTTTCAGTAAACATCGCGTGACGATTCAGGAGGCTGCCGCGCAAGGGCTACCGGTGAATCTCACGTCATTGCGTGAAGGGCTCTTCGATCCCGACGCATGGGCACAGGAATACGAATGCGAGTTTCTCGACGGCAGTTCTGTGCTGCTTCCCTACGAATTGATCGACTCTTGCGAGTCGGACGAAGCCACCGAAACCACCACCCCGCAATTCCTCAGCACGCTCAAAGGCGAATTGTTCGCCGGAATCGATTTCGGCCGGAAACAGGACCTGACCGTCTGCTGGTTGATCGAAAAACTTCCATCGAACAAATTCCTGACGCGCGAAGTGCTGGTGTTGGATCGTCTCTCCACTCCGGCGCAAATGGAAGTTCTGCACCCGCGCATCGCGCGGGTGCGGCGGGCTTGCATTGACTACACCGGAGCAGGAGTGGGCCTCGGAGATCTGCTCGCCGAGGAATTTGGCTCAAACCATAAGGGACCGAAATACACGCACCGCCTGGCACCCAGGAATCTGCCGATGGCTGGGCGCATTGAACTTTGCCAGTTCACGAGCGCCCTGAAAAATGAACTGTTCCCCACACTACGCGCTGCTTTCGAACGCGGCCGCATTCTCATTCCGAAAAGCACTGCAATTCGCGAAGACCTGCACGGTATGCAAAAGTTCGTGAGCGGCCATGGCCAACTTACCTTTCGCGCTGCTCACACTGTTGACGGCCATAGCGATCGTTGCACCGCGCTCGCTTTGGCTGTGCGGGCCGCTGAGAATTCGCCGCCGCTGACCTGCGCGACGAGCGTTGACGTCCCGCGGTACCGGATATGAAGTTCCCTCTCTTACTCGTAATCCTACTCTTACTTTTAATCTGCTAAAGAGATTAGGATTAGGATTGCGAGCAGGAGACGAAGGAGCTCGAATCGTGTTTCTATGGCCCAGGAACGGCCGCCGTCTGGCGCCCGGCCAGTACCTTCTGCGACGGCACGTACGTCCTGGCAAACATCTCGCGAAACTCACCAAACGTGCCGTTGGCAATGTGTTCACGGATATCCCGCATCACCTTCATGTACATGTAACTGTTATGAACGCTTAGCATCCGCAGTCCAAGAATCTCATCCACATTCAGCAAGTGTCGCAGATAGGCCCGCGTGAAATTCTTGCACGCGTAGCATTCGCAACCTTCGTCGATCGGCCGAAAATCTGCTTTGTTAAAACCAGCTTTGATGCTGACGGTGCCCTTATAAGTGAACGCGGTTCCGTTTCGCGCGACGCGCGTAGGTAAGACGCAATCGAACATATCAACGCCCCGCGCGACCAGTTCCACCAACTGTGCCGGAGTGCCCAACCCCATCGCGTAACGCGGCTTTTCCGCGGGTAAAAATGGTTCCGCCAGTTCGACGGCGCGCATCATCTCCGGTTCGGGTTCACCCACGCTCACGCCGCCGATGGCATAGCCGTCGAAATCCATTCCGACCAACTCTCGCGCGCAATGCTCTCGCAGTTCCGGATTCACCCCGCCCTGCACAATGCCAAAATAAAACTGGCCATTCGCACGCGGCTGCTCCCGGCATACCTTGGCCCAGACGATCGTGCGCTCCACCGCCTCGCGTGCCTGTTCCGCAGAACAATTGTGCGCCGGGCACTCGTCAAAGACCATGGCGATGTCCGAGCCAAGAATCCGTTGCACCTCCATCGCTTCGCGGGGACCGAGGAACAAAAGTGAGCCATCCAGGTGAGACCGAAACTCCACTCCGTGCGAACGAATCTTGCGAATCTTAGCCAGGGAAAACACCTGAAAGCCGCCGCTATCCGTCAGGATCGGCAATGACCAGTTCATGAATTTATGCAAGCCGCCTGCCGCCTGGATGATTTCGAGTCCGGGCCGAATGCTCAGGTGATAGGTATTGCCGAGAATGATCTGCGTGCCCATCTCATCCAATTCGCGCGGGTCAATCGCCTTGACGCTCGCCTGAGTGCCCACCGGCATGAAGACCGGCGTATCGATGCTCCCGCGCGTGGTGTGCATTCGCCCCAACCGCGCTTTGGACGAGGTATCGCTCTTGATTAGCTTAAAAAATCCCATGAACCGCCGTAGTTTAACACAATCAGGGCTCTTCGCACTTGAAGCCGTTCCCGCCCCTCCCTATTTTGACGCGGATGTATTCCGCTGCGGACCTTTTCGATCTTTCCCAATGCGAACACGCGCTGCTTTTCGATGATTGCGAATTCGCCTGGGATGCGCTCAAGAAGATCAAGTCATACCTGGCGATTACCGTCCGCCCCGCGCACTATCACAAGAACGAAGGGGAATCCTATATCGGGAAGAACGTTTACATAGGCGAAGGAACGGTGGTCGAGCACGGAGCGATGATCAAAGGCCCCGCGATCATCGGCCGCAACTGCCAGATCCGTCACAACGCCTATATCCGTGAAGACGTAATCATCGGCGACAATTGTGTCATCGGAAATTCCTGCGAGTTCAAAACCGCTCTCCTCTTCAACAACGCGAACGTGCCGCACTTCAGCTACGTGGGCGATTCGATCCTCGGTCACAAAGCGCATCTCGGAGCGGGCGTAAAAATCTCCAACGTGAAACTGGTTCCTGGCAATGTCACCGTGGAGAAGGATGGCATCCCGTTCGATACCGGCCTGCGCAAGTTCGGGGCGCTCGTGGGCGATTATGCCGAAGTGGGTTGCAACTCCGTTTTGAATCCCGGCAGCATTCTTGGTCGTGGATCCGTCGTTTATCCGAACACTTTTTGGCGGGGAATCCTTCCCGCGAACATGATCGTCAAAAACCGTGCGAAGCAGGACGTGACGGTGCGGCGTCCACGCGAAACGTGAGCGCACCTGTCGAAGCTGGTAACCTGAACTGCCCGATGTGCGGAGCATCGGTCGCCACCAATTCGCCGAATTGCCTGCACTGCGGGACCCGTCTCGCGACGATATCGTGTCCTTCCTGTTTCGCCATGATGTTCGCGGGCTCGAAGTTCTGTCCGCATTGCGGCGCGCGCAGTGAGCGGGTGCCCGGCGGCGAAACGGGAATGCCCTGCCCGAAATGTAAGTCAATCGCGCTGGTCGAGGTGGCCCTGGGCAAAACCAGCGTTTACGAATGCTCCGGCTGTCACGGACTCTGGGTCGACGCCGCCACTTTCGACGCGATCTGCACCGACCGCGAGCGGCAGTCGGTCGTCCTCGGGAGCGCTTCGGAAATGTTCAAACCGGGTCAGCGCACTATCGAATTGAAAGTGCAATACGTCCGTTGCCCGGCCTGCCGCGAGCTGATGCAGCGCGTCAACTTTGCCAAATGCAGCGGCATCATCCTCGACATCTGCAAAGGCCACGGATCGTGGTTTGATCGCGATGAATTGCAGCACATCGTCGAATTCATCCGCACCGGTGGTTTGGACCTTGCGCGCGCCAAAGAAAAGGCTGAACTCGAGGCGGCGCGCCGTCGTCTCGAAGCCGCCCGCCGAGCTCAAAATATTCCCGTAGATCGCGAACCGATCAGCGCCACCTGGACGTTTGGTGAGAGGGACCTGTTTGATATTGCAGGTTCCCTGTTCGATTCGATTCGTCGCGACGATTAGATCACCGAAACTTCTTCGGGCATGCGGTGTGGTAAGATAAAATGAAGCCATGAAGGAAGCGGAGCGGACAATCCTCGGTTACCTGGCAGCCTTCACTCTCGGCGTCATCTGCATGGGGGTTATCGCCCTCGTGCTCATGCGCGCCAGGCATACAGTTCCTCCGCCCGAACCCGAAATTTTAGCACCACCGCAAGAAGAGGTAGGCACGCGGCCCGCGTCCGAACTGCGTCGCCAGACTTTTCAACGAATGCCTCGCAGCATCGCTCCTCCTGTGATCGAGCCGGTAGTTACGGAAGAACCGCAGCAGCCGCCCGCGCCCGCTCCGACCGAAAAGGGCGAAGATCAATCGCCTCGAATAGTTGTGGTTCCCGTGACAAGACCCGCACCGGTTCACTCGACCGTCGCTTCCACTGCCACTTTGCGAGGCGGACGTTTAAGCGGACGCGTGACTTTCTCCGGCACACCGCCGCCCGAGAGAGAGCTTCCTCTCGCCGCCGATCCGATTTGCAGTCAGTTCGTAAAGAAGGGGCTCGCGCCAGCCACTACACGGTTTTACGTCCAGGGCAAGGATGGCGGTTTGGCGGACGTCGTCGTGAGTCTGGCAGGAGTGTCACCGAAAGGCCGATCGTACGAGAAAAGTCTACTCGTTGAACAGGCCTGTAACATCGAGCCCTACATTTCTGCAGGATTGGTTGGACAAAAAATTTCCCTTCAGAATCGAGATCGCGTCCTGCACAACCCGCGTTTGGAGAGTAAAAACAACGGTGAGCTGCACAGAACTCTCTTGCCCGGCGCTTTGAATTCCTTTGCGTTCGAGTTGAAAGCGCCGGAGGAATTTATCCGCATACGCTGCGATGTTCATCCCTGGGAGTTTGCCTACATTTCTGTTTTCGATCATCCTTACTTCGCGGTAACTGACAAAAATGGGGTGTTCGTGATCGATGGAATTCCGTCCGGGCGCTACACCGTGCAGGCGCATCACCGGAAAGCCGGCGTGGTCACGAAAGAGATCGAGATCGAAGCGTATCGCAACGCCGAGCTCCAGTTTGTGATTGAAATCCCGCCTACGCAGACTGCGGCCGTTCAGTAGCAGATCACCCTTAAGTATTATTTCGCAACGGACGCTCGTTCGTAACTTACCGCCAGTTATGGCTGAGTTATTGAACGTCCGCGGATTATGGACTGCTGCACCGTTGTTGATTGGTTTGGTCGCAAACGCGGGTGAATTTTCCTGCGGTTTGATGCGCACCGCACGGCAAACCGCCCTGGCGCCGGACTCCGTTTCTTCGATTGGAACAAAAAAGCTGATTTTTTATCGTATTCGTTTTCCCGACGATCAAAACGATCCGATCTCATTGGAAGCAGCGAATCAAACGCTCGCGGAGGCCAACGCGATTTTCACGCGCGTGTCGAAAGGTAAATTTCAACTGAACTGGACTGTCTCGCCGGTTTTGTTTCTGTCGAAAGGACGAGACAGCTACGAAGGAGGCGGTGGATTTGATCGTTTCATTGACGACGTTCGCGCAGCCGGCCGCGCTGCGGGATATAATTACCTCGATTTTGACCTGGATATCGTGCGTCACAGCGGAGTGCCAGGTTTCATGGGCGGGAACGCGAATCTCGGGACGCGGGGCGCACAAATTCAAGCGGATGGCGCTGTCATAGTCGTGCATGAACTGGGACATAATCTCGGACTGAACCATGCCAATTCCTGGGTCACGGGCCAGCCGAACATTGGAAACGCCAGCCCGCCCTTGCCTTCGAATTTCCCGGGAACACCCGACCCGCGTTCTATTCCCGTTTATCCCGACAGTGAACTGGGCCATGAAAGCATCATTGGCCCGGGCTACTCCGGAGAGTACGGCGATCTGTTCGACATCATGGGTTCAGGCGGAGTGGAATTCAGCGCTGTTTACCGCGCCCAACTCGGATGGCTGAACGAAGAAGATGTGGTGGCCGCGCGGGTGGGCCTGAGCATGTATCACATTCAAGCCACAGACGGTGCGCTCAGCCAATTGCCTCGCGCGATTCGTATTCCACTCCACGCGAATACCCCGCTCACGGATCGGGAATACTGGATTCAACTGCCCTCTCTCGAAACCAACATGACGACCTCTCCGGGTGTGCAGATTCGCTGGGCAGATCGCTCGGAAGGCCATTCGGCGACACAGCTTCTCGCGCCGGCGGCGAGTGCGCCGGGCGTAAATAACGGTGTCATTCTTGAACCGGGGAAGACGTTCTCTGATCTTCCGAGTCAGATTCACATCACGGTGCTCGAGGCGAGCGGTGAGGGAGATTCGCGAAGCGCGAAGGTAGCGGTCTATGTGGGAAAGGCGAATCACACGCCAGTTATCACGTTAGGCGCAAACCCGGCAGAAGCCGAAGTTGGTCAGGCAGTCAAACTCTCAGCGACCGCGTCCGATTCAGATGGGGACGCACTCGTGTGGCATTGGGATTTCGGAGATGGCTTTTCCAGCACCACAGCATCGAACGTTCTGAAATCGTGGCGGCACTCCGGAGACTTTTCGGTTTTGGTCGAAGTAAGCGACATGAAAGGTGGACTCGCCCGGGCACGCATTCCAATTCGGATCGGCGATTCGAAATTGTATCGAATCTCCGGACGCGTGCTGACGACAAACGGCAAACCGATAGTCGGGGCGCGCGTTCATAACGGTATCAGCGACGCCGGCACCTCGGGGCATCGGTCGCGCTTCACGTTCACCGATTCAAACGGCAATTACACTCTGACCGAGCTTGAATCGGGCAGTTACACGCCGGGAGCTTTTCTGTTCGGATATTCTATCGCGCGACGGAGTTCCATGTTGGTCGATCAGGACCTGACTAACATTGATTTTATAGCGACGGAAATTCCCAGAGTTTCAGTGGTCGCGCCCGCGGTGGTCGCTGAGGAAGTCGGTTTGACGAACATCTTTCAACTGACGCGCACCGGATCGTTGGAAAAGCCACTCACGGTCACTTATCGGCTGAGCGGGACAGCGGCGTCCGGTCGTGACTACGTTCGCCCGCTCATCGATCGCGTGGTCATTCCGAGTGGAGCAGGCAGCGCATTTGTGACAATGAACATCCTGGACGACGCCGAGATTGAGCCGAACGAAACCATCCTTCTCGATGTTGCCTATCCCAACCAGGAGCAGCGGATTGATGCGCAGGGGAATTCGTATAACGTCTACTTCCCCGGAATGGAGCTGGCGGACATCGATGGCACTCTGAAGTGGGTACAGACCGATCCAACTTACATTCCGGGTGAAGGGGCGTTCGCTTCGGTAATTTTGAAGGATAACGATGGTTCGGATATCCCCCAGATGCTCGCGATCCACCGCCGTCCGGATGGCGACCTCGAGGTGAGCATTTCTGCGAATCCGGAAAGCCGCGTCGTTCTGGAGAGCAGTAGCGACTTCAAAATCTGGACGCCGGTTTATACGGACGTTCTGTTTAATACGTACAGCACGATTCTGCGATTACCGGCGTCCGGTGAAAAAGCGTTTTTTCGAACTCGGATCGGTGAGTAATGGAAGATTTTAACTGCGCAGGGCACGCGAGTGGTTCAGAATGGTGGTATGCCAAACATCAATCTCCGCCCCGGGTGGCACCTGCCCGAAAAGGTCGTTACGCCTGAAAGGATCTACCGGAATCGGCGGCAATTCCTGAGAGAACTCGGTTTTTGTGGGCTCGGCGCAATGGTCCGCTCGGCTCTGGCCGCGGAGACGCCTTCCACCATTGCGTCGAGCGCTGCGAAAGGTTATCCCTTTCCGCGCAATCCCGAATTCCATCCGGCGAATGTTCGACTGACGGATGAAGAAGTCGCCATCAGCTATAACAATTTCTACGAGTTCTCGACTACGAAAACGCGCGTGCGGCGGCTGACCGGAAAATTCGTGACGTCGCCATGGGAAGTGCAGATTGGCGGCTTTGTTGAGAAACCGATGAAACTCTCGTTCGAGGAAATCGTTTCCCTCTTTCCGCTGGAAGAGCGTGTCTACCGCTTTCGTTGTGTCGAGGCGTGGTCCATGGTGGTGCCATGGACCGGTTTTCCGCTCAGTAAGCTCATCGAGAAAGTTGTCCCGAAATCGCGAGCGAAGTTCGTGAAATTCACGACCTTCATGCGGCCCGATCAAGCGCCCGGTTTCGCCGAGTTATCGAATTACCCCTGGCCTTACACGGAAGGTCTGCGGATGGATGAAGCGATGAATCCGCTGACACTTGTCACCACCGGAATTTACGGCAAGCCGCTGCCAAAGCAGAACGGTGCACCCATCCGTATCGTGGTGCCGTGGAAGTACGGTTATAAAAGCATCAAATCGATTGAGCGCATCGATTTTGTGGACACGCAACCGGCAACTCTCTGGGAAACGCTCGCGCCCGACGAATATCCGTTCGAATCCAATGTCAATCCTAACATCCGCCATCCGCGCTGGTCGCAAGCCACCGAACGTGTGGTCGACACGGGCAACCGTGTGAACACAATTCTCTACAACGGCTACGGCGAGTACGTGGCGAAACTTTATGCCAAAAGCTGATATGACCAATCGACGCACTTTCCTCAAGCGAAGTTCCACCGTCGCCACCGGCCTTGCGTTTTACGGCGCCGCTGCACGGTTCACTCGCGCCGAAGCACCCAGCAGCCGAATGCGCATCGCGGTGATGGGTTGCGGGCGGGGGTTGGCTCACATCAGCTCCGCGCTGGATATCCCGAACACCGAACTGGTCGCCGTTTGTGATGTAGATAAGGATCGTCTGGCGTCCGGTCAGAAAGCAGCATCGCAAAAGCAGAAGAAGGAATTCAAAGCAGAGACCGATATTCGGCGAGTGCTCGAGGAAAAGGATCTCGACGCTCTGTTCATTGCCGCGCCGAATCATTGGCATGCGCCTGCGACCATTCTCGCGTGCACAGCGGGCAAACACGTCTACGTGGAGAAGCCTTGCTCGCACAATCCCTGGGAAGGCGAGATGATGGTGATTGCCGCGCGCAAGTACAACCGCAAGGTGCAAATGGGAAACCAGCGGCGCACCTGGCCGGCGGTAGTGGAAGCAGTTGAAAAAATGCGGGCGGGAGCGATTGGCAAACTGCGCTACTCGCGGTGTTGGTATGTGAGCGCACGTGGATCGATTGGACGTGGCAAAACGGTGCCTGTTCCGGATCGATTGGATTATTCGCTTTGGCAAGGGCCCGCGCCGGAACGCCCTTATAAAGATAACTTTGTCCCATACAATTGGCACTGGTTCTGGCATTGGGGCAACGGCGAACTCGGCAACAATGGCGTGCATGGACTTGATCTGGCACGCTGGGGTTTGGGTGTGCGCTGTCCTAAACGGGTGACCTGCACCGGCGGGCGTTACCATTTCGACGACGACCAGGAAACACCCGACACCGCGATGGCCGCCTACGATTTCGGCGAGGTGGGGATCAGTTGGGACTGCAGCAGTTGCCTGCCGCGCACGAACGAAAAATTGCCGTTCGTCAGTTTTTATGGCGACGAAGGCACGCTGGAAAATCATGGGGGCGGTTACAAGATCTTTGATCTCAAGGGAAAGTTGGTCGAGGAGAAGAACGGCCCCGGCGGTGAAAAGGACCATATCGCAAATTTCTTCGACGCCATCCGCGAAAACAAACCGCTTAACTCAGAAATCCAGGAAGGCCATTGGAGCACCCTTCTTTGCCATCTCGGAAATATCGCTTATCGCAGCGGCCACGAACTTCACACTGATCCCGAGAGCGGCCACATTCTGAAAGACAACGACGCGATGAAACTTTGGAAGCGCGAATACCGCAAAGGCTGGGAGCCGAAAGTTTAAAATCGAAAAGGCGCCGCGACGGGCGCCTTTCGACATTGCTAACATTGCCAACAGTTCATTTATTCAGCGTTATCCGAACCGATGCTCAGCTCGACCGAGGTTCCGCCATTTTCGACCTTCACCTTCCCAAAGGTCAGACTGATTTGATCCGTCGGCAGAAGGTCGCCGGAGCTACCGCCAGTTTGGTAACTGCTGATCAGGACGTCTTCCAAGGTGATCTTCATATACTGGACGGAGCCTTTAACGTTGCCGCGCGATACGATGAGCACCGCCTGTTTAAAATGTTTTCCCTGGGCACAAGCCTGGAGCAAATTGGCGGAGCCTTTATCCACGTGTTTGGTGATGACGATGTCGTGGACATTCACTTTGCTCGAAGTATTGCCAGCGCGCGTTCCAGGATTGGAAACGCCAAACGAATAGGAAAGAACTTCGATTTGGGATTTGTCTTCGGTTTCGCCGTCGATCCCTTTTATCTCGAGAAACGCGTCGAAAGCTCCCGCGTGCGAAACAACTCGCGAGAGCGCCAGGAATAAAACGAGAGTAAGAATCCGGTTCATTTTCATAACATCTTTCTTTCCAACCCTGACTGCTTCTTTAATTCAGGGTTGCACTTCTCCGAGCACGCTCGATGCCATCTGGAAATGCGCCGCAGCAGTTCAATCACGTGTGAGCCGCGCAACACCACGCAAGTCCAACAATTCCTGACCGTTAGGCGATCCGGCCCAACGTAATGCTGATTGTCAGAAGGCCAATCACCCTTCATTCCTGCAAAATGCAATCCTGCGAAATGCGAGATAAAACCCGAGCGTTTGGGGGAGAAGAATCCAGGGAACTAATCCATTTGCTGGCGCATCTCAAAAGCGACTCCGTACCGCCATTAGCAAAAAGGCGGCTCCCGAGGGAGCCGCCTGACATTTAATTGGGAACTGCGTTGCACAGTTACCCGGATCGAATCGCTAAAGGCATAAGAAGACGTCGATCGCTGCCGGGCGTCACTTCGGCAACGATTCGTGTTTTATGAAATAAGCGCCATCGGCGGCAAGCACTATTTCGGCCCTAGGGGCTAAGAGGCTAATGGTCGGCCCCGCGGGCTTTCATCGCCCCTTTCTTCGTTCGCTTTTGAGTTTGCCCGAGCGCCGAACGAACGGTTACCTACTTCCGTGCGCCCTAGTCGGTTAAAAGAGATCACATCTCACTACTCGAACCTGCGCGTCGCGTTGGTCGGAGATATCTGCCTGGATCGGTATTTTGAGATCGATCCGGGTCTTCAGGAAATCTCCATTGAAACGAATCTGCCAGTCCATAACGTCGTCCGTGTTCGTTGTCAGCCCGGCGCCGCCGGAACCATTCTCAACAACCTCGTGGCACTTGGAGTCGGAAAGATTTATCCGGCCGCGATCATCGGCACGGATGGCGAGGGATTCGAACTTCGACGCGCACTGGAAAAAGCGCCCGGCGTTAAACTGGATCATCTGCTGGAAACCTCGGAGCGACACACTTTCACTTACTCGAAGCCGTTGCTCGTGCACAAAAATCGAGCGCCCGAAGAATTGAATCGCCTCGATACAAAAAATTGGAATACTACGCCCGAACAACTTCAACGCCGCGTCGCAGACTCTGTTCGCACCCTCGCGTCCGAGGTCGACGCCATCATCCTGTTGGACCAGGTGGATATTGCCGAAACCGGTGTCATCACCCGCAAGGTTCTCGATGCTGTCCGTGAAGTCGCGCGCGAAAATCCGGGCTTGCTCATCATTGCCGATAGTCGCCGAAGCCTTCGCGGTTATCCGCCCGTCTCACTCAAAATGAATGCGGCGGAGCTGGCGCTCTTCTATTCTCTCACGAACAAGCCCTCGATCGACCAGGTAAAAGAGAAAGCTCTCGCTCTCGCACGCGAATACGGCAAGAACGTATTCGTCACGATGTCGGAGCAAGGCATCGTCGGCGCGAACCAATCCAGCGTCGAGATGGTCCCCTCTTTGCCCATTCGCGGCGAAATTGATATTGTCGGCGCGGGAGATTCCGTGACTGCTAATTTGACAACGGCGCTCAGTGCCGGCGCAACGATGAAAGAGACATTACAAATTGCCCAACTCGCCGCGTCCACGGTTATTCACCAACTCGGCACGACCGGCACCGCGTCCCCTGCCCAACTCGATGCACTCCTGAAACAATCCGAATTCTTGGAATCCGAATGAAAAAACACATTTACTTGCTCGCTATCGTTTCGATGCTCTCACTCTGCAGTGCGATGTCTGCGGACGCCTGGAAACCACTCTTCAACGGCAAGGACATCAAGGGCTGGCAAATTAACAACTTCGGCGGCGCGGGCGAAGTCAAAGTCGAGGATGGCAAAATCGTCATCGGCACCGGCGTGGCTCTCACTGGCATAAAACGCACAAACGACCTTCTCAAGATCAACTACGAAGTCGAAGTCCAGGCGATGAAGATCGAAGGAAACGATTTCTTCTGCGCGCTGACGTTTCCGGTGCAGGATTCGAACGCGACGCTCGTCGTAGGCGGTTGGGGCGGTTCGCTCGTCGGCGTTTCCAGCATCGACGGGATGGATGCCTCCGAAAATGAGTACACGCAATATCTGAAGTTCGACAATAACAAGTGGTACACCATTCGCCTGCGCGTCACGGACAAAAAGATCCAGGCCTGGATCGATAAAGATAGAATCATCGACGCAGATATCGCTGGAAAAAAAATCAGCATGCGTCCGGGCGAGATCGAAGACGCCGCTCCCTTTGGCATCTCGACTTACCAAACAACCGCGGCCGTTCGCGACGTGAAGATACGCTCGATCCCCGCAAAGATTCCTCGGGTTGCGTTCATCGCCGGCAAGAAAAGCCATGGTCCGGGCGAACACGACTACAAAAAATCTCTCGACCTCCTCTCGCATCAACTCGAACGCCAACTGGAGTTCATCGATACCAAGGTCTACTACGACGGCTGGCCGACCGAGCAGGATAACCTGCGTGACGTGGATACCATCGTTTTCTACTGCGACGGTTCCGATCACAATGTTCAGGATTACCCGCTGCTCCTGGGAGGCCGCCTGCAATTCCTGGGCGAGCAGATGAAACGCGGCGCCGGTTTAGTTTGTATCCACTACTCCGTTTTTGTTCCTGGTCAAAAAGCGGGCAAACAGTTCCTTGATTGGCTCGGCGGCTACTTCCACTACGAAACCGGCGATGCTCCGAACAAGTGGTATTCAAAAATCGAGACCCGTGATTACCAGGTTTACCCTGCCACACCCGCGCATCCGATCGCGACTGGGATCAGTCCATTCTCCATGCACGAAGAGTTCTATTTCAAAATGCGCTTTCCCGAGGATAAGAAGAACATCACCCCGCTTTTCACATTTGATCCGGAGAAGAAGGACTGGGAAAAAGTCGTCGGTTGGGCCGTCGAGCGAGCGGAGGGCGGCCGTGGCTTCGGTTACACCGGTGGCCATTTTTACAAGAACTTTGAAGACCCGAACATCCAACGCCTGCTCCTGAACGCCGTTCTTTGGACCGCCCACGCCGAAAATCAAATTCCGCAACTCTCCGCGAAGTGACGCGCCTCTGCTCCGAACGTCTGCAGCAGGTCCAGACGCCGATCATTCCCGTGGTGGCGTCACTCATTCGCGAGAATCCCGGCACGATTTCCCTCGGCCAGGGAGTGGTCGGCTACAGTCCGCCGCCTGAAGCGGTCGCGCGCATTTCCGAATTCCTGGCGGACCCCGAAAATCACAAATACAAACCGGTCCAGGGAATTCCTGCGCTGGTTGAAGCCATTCGAGCGAAACTGGCCGGGGAGAACAACATCGTCACCGAAGCTCGTCGCATCTTCGTTACCGCCGGCGGGAACCTTGCCTTTACTAATGCCCTGCTCGCCATCGCCGACCCGGGTGACGAAGTCATTCTGCAGGTCCCGTACTACTTCAATCACGAGATGGCCGTCACCATGGCTTCGTGCAAGCCGGTGCTTGTTCCGACCGATTCCAATTACCAACTCCAGCCAAAACTGATCCGCGCCGCCATCACCAATCGCACCAAGGCCATCGTCACCATCTCCCCTAACAATCCAACGGGGGCGGTCTATCCCGAGGAAGCGTTGCGCGAAGTGAATCAACTCTGCCGCGAACACGGCGTTTATCACATTCACGACGAAGCCTACGAATACTTCACCTACAATGGCGCGCGCCACTTTTCGCCCGGCTCAATCCCGGGTGCCTACGCTTACACCATTTCATTGTATTCGCTCTCGAAAGCTTACGGCTTCGCGAGTTGGCGCATCGGCTACATGGTGGCACCGGATCATCTCATCGAAGCCATCAACAAAATCCAGGATACCGTCTTGATCTGTGCTCCTGTCATTTCCCAATACGCTGCGCTTGGAGCGCTCGCAGCGGGACGCGCCTATTGTGCCGAACGATTGGAGCGAATCGAAAGAGCGCGGCAACTCGTCCTGGAAAAACTCGTCTCGATTTCCGATATCTGCGAAGTGCCGCAAACCAACGGTGCGTTCTATTTTCTCCTTCGCCTCAAAACGCGGCAAAACCCACTTCGCGTTGTCGAGCGCCTTGTGCGCGAGCATAAAGTCGCCGCCATCCCTGGTACCGCGTTCGGTTTGAAAAAAGGCTGCTATATCCGGCTCGCCTACGGCAGTCTTGCTCCCGATACCGCAGCCACTGCTTTGGATCGCTTTGTAGCCGGTGTCCGTTCGTTTATATGAGCCCAATCCGCAGCAAAATCTTCATCTTCCTTTGCGCCGTGAACGCATGCACGTGCACCATCGGGCATGCGGCGGAGAAGATTTTTCGCGCCGGAGCAGCCGTAACCGATATTTCTCCCACAAATTTCCCAGTGCTCGTCAACGCCATGTTCACCGAGCGAAGTGCCACTGGGGTGGTAGACCGCCTGGAAGCCCGCGCCCTCGTGCTGGACGATAGCTCCAACCGCATCTGCTTGACGGTGGTCGATAGTTGCATGCTGCCTCGCGATTTGCTGGATCACGCCAAACAGATTGCCAGTCGGGTCACGGGAATTTCCACCGATCACATGATGATCTCGTCGACGCATACCCATTCGGCGCCGTCGGCCATGGGCTGTCTGGGCAGCCGGGCGGATCCGAATTACGCCACCTTTCTACCCGCGCGCATTGCCGATGCGATCATCCAGGCGAACGGAAAGTTGCAGACCGCGCGAATCGGTTGGGCCGTTGTGGACGATTGGGATCACACGTTCAACCGACGCTGGATTCAGCGTCCTGACAAGATGCTCGAAGATCCGTTCGGCCAGCGTAATGTGCGCGCCAACATGCATCCGGGACACCAGAGTCCGGACGCGATCGGTCCGTCCGGCCCTGTTGATCCCGCGCTCTCTGTCATTGCTTTGCAAACGCCGAACGGACGCCCCCTCGCTCTGCTGGCCAATTATTCCCAGCATTACTACGGGTCCGATTTGCTCTCCTCTGACTATTGCGGTCGTTTCCGCAAACACATCGCAGAAACTCTGACCAATGCGCCTGCTTCCTTCGTGGCAATCATGTCCCAAGGAACGAGTGGAGACCAGATGTGGATGGATTACGGCGCCCCTCGAAAAGAAATCGGCTACGACGCGTATGCAAAAGAGTTGGCTCTCCGCGCGAAAGAGGCTTACGCCCGAATTCAGTTTTTGGACTGGGTGCCGTTGCGCATCGCGCAGGAGGTAATGCAATTACACTATCGCACGCCCACAGCCGAGCGACTGGATTGGGCGAGAAAATTGGCTGCGACTCTGGGCGAGCGGCTGCCTCAAACGACGGCCGAGGTTTATGCGCTCGAGGCGATCTACTTGCATGATCGGCCCGAAACCGAATTGCTTTTGCAGGCGATCGGAATAGGCGATTTGGGGATCGCTGCAATTCCCAATGAAGTTTACGCACTCACCGGTTTGAAGCTGAAGGCTCAAAGCCCGCTACGACCGACGATTAACATTGAGCTCGCGAACGGTGCAGAAGGCTACATTCCAACTCCGGAACAGCACAAACTCGGCGGTTACACAACCTGGCCGGCGCGCACGGCCGGCCTTGAAACTAACGCCGAACCCAAAATCGTCCATGCCCTGCTCCGGCTATTCGAAGAAATCAGTTCCAAGCCTCGACGGGCGGTAGAGATTCAAAATGGTCCGTACGTAGAGGCTGTCCTCGCATCAAAACCGCTCGCCTATTGGCGGTTCGAGGAGATGAGCACGCCTGTCGCTCATGATTCCTCTACCAATCACAACGCGGCCCGTTACGAAGATGGAATAGCGCTTTATCTTCCCGGACCCGGCAGTGGCGATGGTGTTTCGCCCTCGGCCGAATTAACACCGTCCCAGTTTTCCGGTCCGAACGCGATCAATCGAGCAGCCCATTTCGCCGGCGGCCGTCTGAGCACCGGTCTTAAGTTGCAGGACAAATACTCGGTTGAGCTGTGGTTCTGGAATGGACTTACCAATTCGGCTCGCGCGGTCACCGGATGTCTTTTTGGAGCAGGTGATCGCCTGACGATCGGCGGGACAGAACCTTCCACAAGCACGGGCAGACTTGTTTTCACGCACGGACGAGATACCTCTTCGCTCGGCCAGACCGTCTTATCGCTGCGAACATGGCATCACATTGCTCTGATTCGCGATAGCAGGATCGTGACAGTTTACCTCGATGGGAGAAAAGAGGTTTTCGCCGAGGTGGACTCCGTCCAAAAAGCGGCGGAACTATTTATTGGAGGAGACAGTGAAGGAATTGCGAATTTCGAAGGCAAATTGGATGAAGTCGCCGTATATGATCGTGCTCTTCAAGTCAGTGAAGTAGCCGCACATCTCGACGCCGCGCGACCCGCGCCATAAATACACTGAGTGCTTACGAACGGCTCTTGATGAACCGTTGGATTTCATCGTGACTGCTGATGAATTCAAACAAAAGCCCATCCGGTAAATCGCGAAAAAGCACGCGCAACTTAATCCCTACGCGCAACTCATAATATCCCGAAGCGAGTTGTCGAATGCCGAGTCCGGCATGATGATGCGGTTGGCCAAACAGTTCTTGCGCTCCGGAAATTCCTTGCCCGACCAGTTGACGTATCTCACGCGACTCGCCGCGCAGTTGCTTCCGGAAATCCTTCGAAAGAAAAGCCTGTTTCAATCGGCCAGGTCGCTGTCGATATCACCGGTGAAGAGCTTAATCTCCCCATTATCAATCTGACTACGTAACGTTCGGTTTTGCCGCTGCACGAAACGTTGCCATTCGTCAGGCGACACCCCGTATTCACGATGAAGATATTCGTAACCCGGTGCGTCGTTGCCGATTTTCCTTAATTCGAGAATCCTTCGCTCAACCTGAGCCAATTCCAGTTGAGTCAGGCCCTCGAGTGCGTTCTCGATCTGCTGCACTGTGCTCATCTAAGTACAATAACGGCAATGAACCTCTGCGCCAAGCCTTCCAATGACTAGCAAATGAATTGACGTCCAGATTCGGCCAGCAGACCCTGACGGCCGTTTAGTCGAGATGTCCTTCACCACTCCAGCCTTTCTCGTGTTTCTGGCCGTGGTTTATTGGCTCTACTGGCGGCTTGAATTTCGCAAACAAAACTTCCTGATTTTCGTCGCCAGTTTGTTCTTCTATGGTTGGTGGGATTGGCGCTTCCTCTCGTTGCTGTTTTTCACTTCAACCGTCGATTATTGGGTCGCGCTCAAGCTCATGACGGTCGCGAACGAGCGCAGAAGAAAACTGCTTCTTTTCTTTTCCATCGCCAGCAATCTCGCTGTTCTCGGCTTTTTCAAATACTACAACTTCTTCGCCGGTTCCTTTCACTCCGGGATGAAAACGCTCGGGCTCGGGCTGGATCTGCCTTTGCTCGAAGTCATTCTTCCGCTCGGCATCTCCTTTTACACGTTTCAGGCCCTGAGTTACACGATCGACGTTTATCGCCGGGAGTTGCCGGCTGTGAAGGATTACGTGCAATACATGTGCTTCATCACTTTTTTTCCGCACATGGTCGCCGGGCCGATTCAGCAGGCCACGCATTTTCTCGTGCAATTCGAAAAACCGCGACAATTCGATTGGGGGGAAGCGATCGACGGCGCGCGACAGATGCTTTGGGGCTTTTTCAAGAAGATGGTCATCGCCGACACGCTCGCGCCGATGGTGGAAGCAGCCTACGGACATCCGGCCACTGCGAGCGGCAGCGATTTCCTTTGGGCGACCTACTTTTTTGCGTTCCAGATCTACTGTGACTTTTCCGGTTACACAGACATCGCCATCGGCTGCGCGAAACTATTCAATTTTCGCCTGAGTCGAAATTTCGCATATCCCTATTTTTCGACGAGCATTCCCGAATTCTGGCGGCGTTGGCACATCGCACTCTCCAGTTGGTTTCGGCGTTATCTCTATATTCCACTGGGCGGAAATCGCGTCAGCAAGCCACGCTGGTATTTGAACATCCTCATCGTCTTTATCGTGAGCGGCCTCTGGCACGGTGCGAATTGGACATTTTTCATTTGGGGACTGCTGCACGGCCTGTTTTTTCTGGGCTACCTTATTTTTTCCAAAACCGAATCGCACGAACTGACTTTCGCGCCCGCTCCTCTTTTTCCGCGCATTTTGAAGATCATTCTGACCTTCCATCTCGTGTGCTTTGCCTGGATTTTCTTCCGCGCCAGCTCAATTCAAGATGCAATTCTTGCGATTCAGAAGATCGGCGGCGCGATCGGATCACTCGCTATTACACGTCCTGCCGCGACGAGGGGCTTGCAATGGATTGCGCTTTTGCTAGTGGTGGAGTGGTTTGCGAGGAACCACCAACACGCCCTGGCCCGAATGCCTCGCCTTCCCGCATTGCGCTGGGGCGCGTACTACGCGCTGGTGCTGATTATTGTTTTCTCCGCGCCGCTCAGTTACGTGCCCTTCATTTACTTCCAATTCTAAAGCCATCGGAAGTAAAGAATTGCGACATCTTGCGTGTTACGGCGATGCACCAGCGCCTCGTAACGGCGGACATAATCACCGATGCGCGCTTCGACAATCACCTGAAAAATACTGCTCTGGAGGACCATGTACGGACCGAGCAGTTGCGAAATCTCCGGGGTCATTCCCGGCACCGAAAGAATATCGCCGCGTTGCTCGAACGGAAGATCGTCCTCCGTTCCATCCTGATGATCGGGACCAGCGCGCGTATCGATAATCGACTGTGCGAGCGAAGCGTCCATTCCCGGAAGGATCTGCAAAACCTCCTGCGACGCCGTGTTCACATTTACGCCCAGTCCTGCCGTGGAAATCGTCGTAAAAAGATCGACCAGTCCCGCGGAAAGGCCTCCAGGCAATACCGGCGCCGAGTTGGCTGCCATCCCGACGCGGCCCGCTGTCACGCCGGTTCGTTTGGGACCGAAGTAAATCTCCGGGCGCATCCCCTTCAACAGGAGCAGTTCTGAAACGTCATCCATCAAACCGTTCTTCGCCACGTATGGCGCCGCCGGATTCAGCCGCGCGTAAAAGTCGCTTTCAGCGCCCTGCTGATGCTTTTGATTGTCCGGATCAACCCAATCCAAATAGGAATCCACAATCGTGGTCACGTCGACGGGATCAACGCCCATCATTTCCAGCGCCCGCTGCAGGATCATGGAATTCCGTTCGTCGCGGATGGCGGACAGATTGAACTTCCGCTCCATGTCGATCATGCGGATCGAAAACTCGCCGATGCCGAGCTGGTTGTGGTCGAGTTCAATGCCCATGAGCAATTCATTCGTTCCAGCGGGCCCATTCGCCCATTTCTGATTGAGTGCCGTGTAGGCGCCTTGCTGCGGGATGCGCAGTTGCATCGCCAAAATGTAGCGAGCCAGTTCAACACCGCTCCGTCCAAGGATTTCCATGTCCGAATCGAAGCTCGAATTGCGCGCGAGCCGCGTTTCGACCTTCATGGAATACGCAAACCCACCCGCCAATACCGCCAGCACGATGATCACGATCATCACGATGATCAGCGCAATGCCGCGCGGTTGGGATTGGAGTCGAATGCGCATCTAAAACCAATCTCCGAAAATATCCTCCCGCCGCTGCTGCAACGTACCGCGGTTCGCGCCCCAATCGGAAGGGAGTTGTGGTTGCCACATTGGCATGTCGCCAGCGCCGCCGCCGATTACATCCAAACCACCATCTCCATTCCCCGTCCCTTGCTGCCCCGGACGACGCACATTGTTCGCCGGTTGATTCGGCGCACCGACCCGACTGATCGCCATCGCAGTTAAGGGGATCGAACGAATCGTCGGCCGTTTAGCCGTTTGCCCGTCGCCGAAATCAATCGCCACCCGGACCATCGTCGGGAGTTGATTCGTCGCCACCCATTCGGGCAGCCACTCGTTCTTGCGCGGATTGTAGAATTCAGCAGCGAACACCCGCGCATTCGGTGCGAGCTTGATCGTGTAAGGCTTGTCCGAAATGTCGAGCAACGCGCTTTGGCTCAGAACCAGGTTCTTCTCTTTATCCACCTGGAAGGTCACGCGCCGGAGCGACTGCCCCTCGAACAAACCGCTGCCCGGAAACGATTGCGGCAAGCGCGCGACAAAACTAAGGTAAGCGAAGTTTCCCGCCGTATCCGCGAAAAACGAATAGTACATCGCGTTGTCCGCATACATGACCGCTGAACCGAGGGATTCTTCCAGCGCGTGAATCGCGACTCGGGTTCGTTGCACCTCGGCGGCCGCGGAAAGGCCGACCCGTGTGCCGCGCATGATGGCTGACCAACTCGCATAAATCGCCAGCATGATCATCCCGAAAATTCCCATCGCGATGAGAATTTCCACCAGCGTGAACGCCTGTCTGCGAAGTCTGGATGTCAGAGCCGTCTTCATCGTCTCAATCCAGTAACTCCGCCCGCGCGCGTTGAAGCCGAGAGCGGACGAAACAACAGAATGCTGCTATCGGACGTGACCGCCACTTTCTGTTCCCCACCACTCGCTCCGCCAACAGTAAAATCAATTCGAAACAGCCCGTTAGTGGCGACTTCGTAAATTTGTCCTGCGACAGTGTAGCCGGGGTTCTCTTTTTCGAACGCCATGATTACTTCCGGAGGCAGGGTCCCTTCTTCCAGGCGATTCGTAAGCGATAGAAAAGCGATAGCGTCGCGCGCATCCACCTGCATCGGTTGCAGCGCTCGCGCCGCCTTCAAACTGCGCGAAACCAGAGCCAGAATGGAAAAGATGCACATGAAGAAGATGGCGACGGCAATCATCACCTCAAGCAGGTTGAATGCTCTCGTTCCTCTTTTGGCTGTCGCTGCAATCTTCACCTCATTGCCGAACGAATTCGCTCACGTTGCCTGTGACAATATCAGCCATGGCAGTGCGCTGCTTGCCTTTCCAATTGTAAACCACAGTAAACTCATCACACGTGCCGTTCGGGAAGAAACGCACGCGCGCCTCCGGTTCCTCCATCCGGGTGATGAAATTCACATCCACCAGTTGAATCGCGACATCTTCGGCCAAATGCCGCGGGAAACCAGCATATGGTCCCGCTGGAATTTGTCTCGAAGAGGATGTCTGGGCGTCTGGCAAAAGAGATTCGCCACGAGGCGGCGGAAGGGCGTTCACGTTCATTTGACCTTCCGACGTCAGCACAAATTCATAAGGAATCCCCTGCAAAATTGCGCGATCGCGGGCCGTTTTGCATCCTTCAATTGTGTCATTCATCGCGCGTGATAGATCGTCCCGCGACATTCCACGCATCACCGACGGCACACCAATCGTCATGATGACCATGATGATCGCCAAGACGATCATGATCTCGATCAGGGTGAAACCGCTCGCTGTAGCGCCTCGAGGTTTTCCCTTAAACGAAACCCTCCGCCGGGGCGCGGAAATGACCAATGTCCCATCCCTAATCACCAAGGAATGCCCAAAACACCAAGGCCCCAAGGTGGCTCCCGGTTCTCGCTCGCCCCTTTTGATGTTTGAGAATTGGATCATTGCTGGGTCATTGGTGCTTGGTCATTGGTCATTTCTTTGGCGCTTAAAAGCTCTGGCCGATATTCGACGTAATCGCGAACATGGCTGAAAGAATACTCAGCAGCAGGAACCCGACAATGAGTGCCATGAAAATGATCATGGCCGGTTCGATCAAATTTGTGACCACGCGCAGCGCGATATTCAATTCGTTCTCGTAAGTCGTTGCCAGGTTTTGCAACGCGCCGGGCACGTCGCCCGTCTCCTCACCGATGCGCAACAGGTCAATCATGAGCTGCGGGAAAACTTTACTCCGCGCCAACGGTTGCGCGATCGTTTTGCCATCTGTCACTTCTTCGCGCGTCTTCGCAATCGCTTCCTGCAAAATTGTGTTGGGAATCACTTGCTCCGTGATCTTCAAGGCCGTCAACACAGGCACCCCGTTTTGCAGCAGTGTTCCGAGCGTTCGCGAAAACTGTCCGTAGAGATTCAACTTGTTCACGCGCCCAAAAATCGGAGCGTGCAATTTCCAGCCGTCGATCGTCTTTCGTCCGGTTGCCGAAGATTGGAAACGTTTGAACAGAATGAAAATCGTCACGACCACCAGCAGCATCACCCACCAGTACCGCTGGAAGAACTTGCCCGAGTTCATCAGCATCATGGTCGACATCGGCAACTGCACTTTCATACCCTCAAAGATCGACATGAATTTCGGCATCATGTAGGTCATGAAGAAAATGATGATCCCCACGCCCACGCTCGCCACGACCGCCGGATAGATGAGCGCCGAAACAAACTTCGACTGCACCTCAGCGAACCGCTCGAAGTGGGTGGCGAGGCGCTGCAAAACGTCCACGAGCGCACCGCTCTGCTCACCAGCGCGGACCATGTTGATGTAAAGATCGCTGAAAATGATCCCCTGCCGTTGCATGGCATCCGAAAGACTCTTTCCTTCGGTCACATCTTGCTTCAGGTCTTTGCTCACCTGCGAGGAAATGCCTTTGGAGCCAAGATGCGTCATGCTGTTCAATGCGACGGTCAATGGCATGCCCGAACGCAAAAGATTCGCGAGCTGCTGCGTGAACGTGGCCAACTCCTGCAGCTTCGGCTTGCGTTGGCGGGTGAAGTATTCGCGAAGGGCTGGCGGAAGCACATCCGCGCGCGACGTTTTCGGCTTCGCGGCGCGCTCGCCGTTTCGATCGGCTTTCTGGCCTTCGACCCGTGGGGCATCTACCGCCACCGGCAATAAGCCGAGCCGCTCGATTTGCAGCACCGCTGCCGAACGATCCGCCACATCGAGCACTCCCGAAACCAACTCACCGGAGCGCCGCCGGGCTTTGTAAGTAAACTGAGCCATGCGTCAGGCAATACAGTAGCATTAACCGTATCACCAAAAAAGTTTCTCTTGAGAGCGAAGTGGAGCGCGGACTTTCTTGTCAGAAATGGTTGACCCTGCGATTCGCATTGGCTCTTACAGAGGCGTTGTAGCTCGAAGGACTTGCGGACAGCAATGTTCGCACTCCACTTCGTGTTTATCGGTGCACCTTGACCACACCTTGATCCGGAAGAACCGCCAAGAGTTCCGCAATTGTTTTCGCCTGTCCCGGCAACCGGAAGTCTGGCGCGACCTCCGCAAGCGGCGCCAAAGCAAATTGCCGCAAGTGAGCGCGGGGGTGCGGCAGCGTGAGCACTCCGGTCTTTCTCGTTTCTCCTCCAAAGGCGATTAAATCAAGGTCCAACGGCCGCGGCTCATTAAAGACTACCTTCGGTCGGCGGCCAAAGTGCGCTTCCAACGATTTTAGCTTTTCCAACAGGCTCTCCGGTGTCTCCGTGGGAAATGGCCATAGGACAAGAGCTGCGTTTACAAAATCTGGAGATCCCGGCGGACAATCAACCGGTGCGCTGCGCCAGAATGAGGATTGAACGATTGGCTTCGTGGAGAAGCGTTCGAGCAACTCGATAGCGTCACTGAGAGCGCAGATCGAATCGCCGAGATTCGAGCCCAGAGCAATCAGAGCGATTCGCTCATTCGAGGCCGAGGACATGCTGCATGTTGTAGAGCCCGGGCTGTTGCTTCACGATCCACAACGCCGCACGCAACGCTCCATTCGCGAAAGTTTCGCGGCTCGAAGCTTTGTGCGTCAGTTCCAGACGCTCGCCATTCGTCGCGAAGATCACGGTGTGATCGCCCACCACGTCACCGCCGCGGATCGAGTGCATCCCAATTTCGCGCGAGGTGCGTTCGCCCACAATTCCGTGACGGCCATGACGCAATGCTTCATCCAATTGTTCGTTGCGAACTGCAGCCAGGATTTCGGCAAGAGTCATCGCCGTGCCGCTCGGTGCATCCTTTTTCATGCGATGATGCATCTCCACCACTTCCAGATCGAAACCGGGTCCAAGCGACTGAGCCGCCTTCCGCGTCAACCAAAACAACATGTTCACTCCGGTCGAGTAATTGGAAGCCCAGACGACTGGAATGTTGGAAGTCGCGTTCAGGATTCTGGACTTTTCCTCGTCGTTATGACCGGTCGTGCCGATCACCAGCGCACATTTATGTCGCGCGCAAAGTTCAGCTACACCGAGAGTTGCGTTGTGAAAGCTGAAGTCGATAACGACATTCGCGCCCGGAATGACTTGCTCCAGGCTATCGCCCACGTCGACCGTGCCGACAACCTTGATGTCGGGAAAACGCGACGCGCACGCGATCAACGCCTGCCCCATTCGCCCTTTGGCACCGGTAATAACAACCTTGATCATGCCGCTTCCTTGAGAATTCCGCAGCTTTCCAAAGTCCGTTGCAACACTTCACGATTGCTTTTCTGCATCGGAACGAGCGGCAATCGGTACTCCTCCTTCATCATACCGCGCATCGCCAGCGCCGCCTTGATCGGAACAGGATTGGTTTCGATGAAAAGGTTTCGGAACAATGGGAATAGACGCGCATGAATTTTCAGTGCCGCGCGCGAATTTCCTTCCGCGAACGCCTTGACCATTTGCGAAACCTCTTTGGGAACGATGTTCGACGCGACGCTGATCACGCCGTCCGCTCCGACAGACATGAACGGCAAGGTGAGCGAATCATCTCCGCTCAAAATCGAAAATTTTGGTCCAAGCGCCGCCCGCAATTGGCTCACGCGATCCGGCGCTCCGCCAGCCTCTTTGATACCCACGATGTTACTGCACTCGCGGGCCAAACGGTCGACCGTGTCGATTGCGATCTCGACTCCACAGCGTCCTGGGATGCTATACAGCACGATAGGCAGCTTTGTGTTCTTTGCGATGGCCCGGAAATGCTGGAACAAACCTTCCTGAGTCGGCTTGTTGTAATAGGGCGCGACTTGCAACGACGCATCCGCTCCCGCGCGCTCAGCCGCTTTGGTCAGGTAAATCGCTTCATCCGTTGAATTCGCGCCGGTGCCGGCCATGACCTGCACTTTGCCATTGGCCAATTCAACGCTGCGTTCCACCACTGCGATGTGCTCTTCAAAACTGAGCGTCGGCGATTCGCCCGTCGTGCCGACCGGCACAATCCCATCCACGCCGCCCTTGATTTGCGCCTTAACCAGGCGCTCGAGCGAAGGTTCATCCACCTTGCCGTCTTTAAACGGCGTGACGATCGCAGTGTAAGTTCCCCGAAACATAAAAGTCAGATATGTAGTGGAAGAATGACCAATGACCAAGCAGAAACCCGGAGGGTTTCAATGTGCCTCTCAATCAGATGCACCCAACCGCGAATGCGGTTGAATCGTTCCTTGGACATTGCGTCATTGGACATTGGTCATTTTACATGTATCCGTCGCGGCGCAACTTTTCGAACGCGTCTTCGCTTTCCTTGTCCTGCGCGCGACCGGACCGTTCCGTCGTCTTGGTATTCCGCAATTCCTCAATGATTTCAGGAACTGTCTTCGCGTTGGACTTGATCGCGCCGGTGCAGGGAGCACAGCCGAGACTGCGATAACGCTCCCCTTTTCCGTTGGCGAAATAGAGCGGAATGATCGGCATGTTCTCGCGATGGATGTACTCCCAGACATTCAGCTCCGTCCAATGCAGGAGCGGGTGAATGCGAATATGCGTCCCTTGTTCGAAATCCGTCTTGAACTGATCCCACAGTTCCGGTGGTTGATCCTCGACGTTCCACTCCATGTTCTTGTCGCGCGGACTGAAATACCGTTCTTTCGCGCGGGTCGGCTCTTCATCGCGACGCACTCCCACGATTACCCCCGTAAAATGATGCTTTTCCAGAACCTGTTTGAGGCCATCCTTCTTCAGCATCCCGCAGCATTCGACGCGCGTTGCCTTGCCATTCGGGAACGTATTCCCGCTTCGCAACACTTCTTCGTTCTTGCCGACCACCAACTCCAACTTCCACTCCTGCACCAGGCGATCGCGATACTCGATCATCGAAGGGATCTTGTAGGTGGTATCAACGTGCACGAGTGGGAAAGGCACGTGCCCGAAGAACGCTTTGCGCGCGAGCCAAAGAAGAACTGTCGAGTCCTTCCCGATACTCCACAACATGGCGAGGTTCTCAAACTTGTTGAACGCTTCGCGCAAGATATAAATGCTCTGATTCTCCAATTTCGAGAGATAATCCATCAGTCGTTGAAAGTTGAAGGTTGAAAGTTGAAAGTCATGCTCTTTATGCGCGCGCCGTTGCTGTATGCGCGCTCCTGGTTGTAGTTTTGAGGCGCGTTTGTAGAGGAGATGTTTCCAGGTATTTGATAAACGCTGCGATCTGTCGCGAAAGCGCCTGTGCTCGCTCCGAGAGAGACGCAAACTCCACTTGAGCTAAGTATCCTAAATCAACCGCAACGTACAATTGCGCTCGCATTTCAGCCGATGAGCCTTTGGCGATGTATAGAAAGTGAACGAATTCGCGAGTGCCCCCGCGTTCGAACCCCTCCGCAATATTCGAGATAACAGAAACCGCAGCGCGGCGAAGTTGATCGCGAAGTCCAAAATCTCGAGCGAACGCGCCTGTGCCTGTAATTTTATACAGGTCGCTCGCGAGCTGGCGGCCTTTCCGCCAGATTTCCAGATCTTTAAATGATTTCGCGCTCGCCATAACCTTCAACTTTCAACGTTCAACCTTCAACTCATCTACGCCTTACGGGCCATGAAGGTGTGGATACCGCACTCCACTTTGTTGAAGCCGGTCCACCGTCCGGCGCGTTCGTTCTGACCGTCGCCAACCTTTGCGGTGCACGGCCAGCAGCCGATCGAACGATAGCCCCGGTCGTGCAAGGGATTGTACGGGATCTTATGCTGTTGAATGTACTTCCAGACGGCATCGCGCGACCAATTCGCCATGGGATTCAGCTTCACGATTTCGCGGCCAGTCGATTCGTCAAACGTGTAAACTTCGACGAACTGGGTGGTGGCGCGAGTGTCCGATTGTTCGCGTCGTAAACCAGTGATCCAGCAATCCAGTTCGGCAAGCTTGCTTTGAAGGGGGATAACTTTGCGCGTGGTGCAGCAAAGGTCGGGGTTGCTCTTCCAAAGTTCCGGTCCGAGAGCAGCGGCCTGTTGCTCGACAGATAAGTCGGGAACGAGCGACTCGATTTTGAACTCGAAGAATTGCTCGAGCTGCTTCTTCAGTTCGAGCGTTTCGGGGAACAGCAGGCCAGTATCCAAGGTGAAAACTGGAAAATCCAAACCGTTCTGTCGTGCGAGGTGGATCATTACCAACCCGGCGCCTTGAAAACTGGTTCCGATAGCCGCGCGCGTCCCGAATTCATTCCACGCCCAGCGCAGAATGTCTTCGGTGGAACCGCCTTGAAATTCGCGGTTCAAAGATTCGACTGCAGGAGAGGTGAGCATCAGATCGAGGCCACCGCCGCTGCCGGCTCTGGAGCGGGACTTTCCTGCCATACCACCCGATCACACCAATCGCCAAAGCGTTCGCCACGCTCGCGTTCCTGAACATAACGCGTCAGAAGTGGGCCGATTTCTTTTTCGAAATCTTCACTCTTCACGTTCTCCTTCCAAAGACGGCTCAGGCGTGTGCTCGCGATATTTCCACCGAGATAAACCATGTATTTGTTGGGCGCGCGTCCCACAAATCCGATTTCCGCCATGTACGGCCGCGCGCAACCATTCGGGCAACCGGTCATGCGCACGACAATTTCTTCGTTGGCCAGGCCAACCTGATCGAACAGTTTCTCCAGGCGCGTGATCACATCCGGTAAGATCCGCTCCGATTCTGCGAGAGCCAATCCGCACGTGGGCAGCGCGGGGCACGCAATTGATGCCAACCGCACCGGCGAACCCTGGTCTTCCACCCGGACACCATGCTGCGCGAGCAAATCTGTGATCGCCTTCTTCTGATCGTCCGCCACATCCACGAGGAGAAGATTCTGCGAAGGGGTCAGTCGAACCTCGGTCTTGAATTGCTCCACCACTTTTCGCAGCGCGGTTTTGAGTTGAACCTGGTCAGTATCCTTGATCCGCCCCATCTCGACGAACAAACCAAGAAAGCTTTTGCCGTTAAGCTGCCGATTCCACCCGAGCAAATCTCCCTGCTTCGTGAATTCGAATGCTTTCGCAGGAGCCACTTTGAATCCGGCACGTCGCTCGAGTTCTTCGCGCGTCCAATCCGCACCCCGCTCTTCCACCACGTATTTCAAACGCGCATGTTTTCGGTTGGTCCGGTCACCGAAGTCCCGGTGGATCGTGAGCATGCCTTTGGCTGCTGCCTCCACTTTATCCGGCGTAATGAAACCGAGGACGTCCGCCATGCGTGGATAAGTTTCCGCGTTGCCATGACTCATCCCCATTCCACCGCCCGCGAGAACGTTGTAGCCGAGAAGTTTTCCGTTCTCCTCAATGGCGATAAAACCGAGATCGTTCGTGAAGATGTCGATGTCGTTCAGCGGCGGAATCACGAATGCCACTTTGAACTTCCGCGGGAGATACGTTTTGCCATAGAGCGGATCGACAAAATCCTTCTCCTCTTCAAGATCGAGTTGCTTTCCTTCGACCCAAATCTGGTGGTACGCCCGAGTTTTCGGCAGCAACACCTTGGAAAGATGAAATGCATCCTCCAACACCCGCTCCACCAGCGGACTTGTCGCCGGTGTCGAACAGGCCATCACATTGCGATTCACATCGCCACATGCCGCAAGCGTTGTCGAAAGCGAATCGTTGATGCCTTTGATCAACCTGCCCAGACCGCTCTTTACCACCCCGTGAAATTGGAATCCCTGGCGGGTCGTAATACGCAGCGTATCATTCCCACACTCAGTGGCGAGTCTATCGAAAGTAAGATACTGTTCAGGCCTGACCACGCCGCCGGGCAATCGCCCGCGCACCATGAACATAAAGGTCTTCCCTGTCTTCCGTTTATCACGATCATCCTGCTGGTAGATGCCGTGAAATTTCATGAATTGCGTGTCATCTTCACAAAACTTATCGGTGGTCGTGTCAGCAAGAGTTTGCGCGATGGTGCCGGCCAGCGAGGGGTTCGCTTCCTTAATCTCCTCGTTGTGAGTGACTTTCGTTGGGGCAGCCGGAGCAATCATAACTATTTTACTTAGGATACGTAAGTTAACAGGCTCTTTTCACCTGTCAAGCTGGCGAGCATTCACTTCTTTTTGCTACATGTCGAGGGAGTTTAAAGCGGGATTGCAACGGAAAAACGTCCCACGAGAAGCCGAAGTCAATGCGCTTCCCGAGTCTTCGCACCAGGAGGCAATTATCGTTTCAAACGGAAATAGGTGGCGCGCCGAGACGCAGGCAGGGCGAGAGCGAATTCAGTATCAGTGATCGTCGGTTGGTTTGGAACGATCTCCCAGGGGCTGCGAAAACTGGGATCGATGGTCTGTTCAAGGTGAAAGACCGTGGCGGAGGCTGGCCAGGAAAGCGTAATTGTGCCGGAGAGATCATATGTAATCGCGAGCGACGGTGTAGAGTTGTCGGAGGTTATCGTGAAATCGTTGGTCGCGAGATACCCGGACCATCCCACCACGACGCGCGCCGTCCCCGCCGATCGTGAATCCCAACGCAACGGGTCGGACACCGAAACAATGGATGGATTCGAAGAGGTGACGGTCACTTGACCCGGTTGGAGATAACGCAGGGTGGCGGTTCCATCGCTGTAGCTCGCGAAGATCTGCGGCTCGAGTCGAGTGCGAACTGGCCAGGTCGAATCGCCAGGCAACAGTTCAAATCCAGTTAAGGTCGCGCCTGGGGGGAGGCGGGACGCCACGAGAAGGGGGTCGGTCATGACGACGCTGTTCGCGATGTCCAGATACACCGCTTGCAAAACGACGTCCCCAATCAAATTGTTGGCCAGGGTTACGGTCACCTCGCGCTGGTTCGTACCGTGCGGCGTGAGAATTACTCCATCGCTGCTGATCCCCTCGGGACCGTAAACCTCAGCCAGCCAACTCACGCTATTTTGCGGTGCATGAGCGGGCTGATAATCGATTTGAAACGCATATGCCGCGGAAGTAGCGAAGGCCGACAATGGAGCGAGGCCGTTCCTGGCCGTAATCTGTGCGGCGTTGCGCTCGGCAATTCTTACTTTGGCCGCCGCAGCAGTGATAAGAGCATTTTCTGAATCGGGCACCAGGGCTGGCAGTTGGAAAGCCCCGAACTGCATATTCTCGCCCGGGCGCGGATTTTGATCGAGCGCGTTAATGGCGTGCGCGGCGACTACCACCGAATCGGTTTCATAATCCGCTACCACGCCAAACAAGCCGCCGCCATCAGCATGCGAGACATCACGGCCCTGCAGATCGAAAACATTCGGCGCGAGTGGGTCGGGCGGCAGGTTCGAAGCAATGCTATCGAAGTCAACCACACCATCTGATCCGCGCGGGAGAACAACCGCTCCGACGCCGGGCACTGTCAGCCCCAGAAATTGATACGCAGGAGTGAAATCGCCGGGAGCGGGGGAACGTCCGAGATCGATGGTCGTGCGGATAATGTGGAACTGCGCGCCGGGATCGGGGTACCAGGGGGCGCTCGGGTCCGGGTGGTTAATCATGCGGATTTGCGCGCCAAAGGGATTGAACTTTTCCTGGAGTAATGGCTGGAAGGCCTGCAGGGCGGTGGGCAAGTGAGCCGTTTCCTCTTGATTTCGGCTCGCAATGTAAGCCGCAATGTAAGTCAGCAAACGGCTGCCGTTGTGAGGCGATCCAATCGTCACGACGCGTCGAAAGCGTCCGCGGTACAGATTATCCGGATTGCGAAAGGGTACGGCGAGCCGCGGGTTCGAGTTTTTGCTCGCCAGCATTCTGGCCAGGACTCCGCCCTGGCTATGGCCAATCAGGTCGAAACGGGTAAAAGCCCATTTTTGCTGCAGAACGCTTCTCTCTTTGTCCATCGCGGCATACGCCAGTCCCGCACATTCTTCGAGGGAGAGTGTTGTGTTGGGTTGAAGCACAGTCCCATTCTTTTTCATCTCCTTCAATGTCAGGACGCCATACTTGATCGTGCGCACAAAGCTGTCCGGGTCATTCTTTGCCGACGGGTCGCCCGGCCTGCTGTCGCGCGCGAAATCCCGGTAAGAAATGCCCCAGTCACCCGCGGTATTATAACCATGCAGGAGAAAAATGGGCGGCTTCCGAACCGCAAACTCCTCGGTGCTCACTCGGCGACCGTTGGCCGGAAAAGTGATATCTATCCCGCCGAGAAACTGATTCGGAGTTTGCACGATCCCGCCATTGTGGATTTTCACATCATCGGCCCGGAGCGCTGGAAGCCACAGAAACGCGGTCCAGCTATTTTTGTCCAAAATGAATTCATCGGTTTTGGCCCAGCTTCCGACGCTGGTATCCAGCAGCCGCATGGTATCCATTAAGGCTGGCCCATCATAACTGCCCTGCGCCGCGAAGAGCCCGCCCACAGTAAGATCAACCTTTAGGCGAAACTTTCGTCCTTCAGGGAACAAAGCCAGGTCAACAATGTTCGCTTCGATTTTCACCAGGAAAGGAGTGACATCGTCGGCCACCCATCCGTGATAATTGCCCGGGGTCTGACTGCCCCCGCCAAACTGTGGCTGACTACCGAGAACGAAACGATCGGTCACCGGTTCGAGCGGCGCGGACAGATCGGTTTGACCGGCATTGAGGCTGTCCTGGGTCACCGCGGAAGACCCTACATGATGAAAGGTGATCTTGAGCGGAATAGGAAAGAGAACTGCCCGCGCAACCACGGAGTCCATTGGGCTGCCGGTCCCGTCCTCCCCGCGCACCGTGAACTGCATCTCTGCTTGATCTTTGGAGGGAACCTCGTCCCCGGGGGTCATCCGAACTTCGAACAGGAGCGAACTGCCGGGGGGCATTTCCGGCAGCTTGTATCCGGTTTCGCTTTGGATGAGCGAGGTGATGTCCAACGTGCCCGATTTTATTTGGAAGGTCCATCCTGGCTGGCTGCTGGTATTGACTTTGAGAGAATAGACGCGCGCTTTCGTGTCGGGGTTGACCAATTTCAGGTCGAAAACGGCGGGCTCGTTTGTTTCCACGCCCCGCGAGGCGATTTGAACGGGGGACGGGAGCTGTTCATAAACATCTTCGCCAAGGAACGGGCTTGGTTTTTCAGTGTGAGCACGAATCTGAAGATCGCCATCGGGCCTGATCAGAAGCTTTGGACTGGTGAGAGCCGCGCTGACAATGTGTTGATTATTCTGCTCGCCCTCGAGTTGTCCGATAAAGGTCACACTGCCCGCATTGGTCGCCAGATAAAGGCTGCGCAAGGTGAATCTCTCAGCGGGAGCAAGAGTTGCAATGCTGACCGGATCGGGTCCGCCGAGCAGTTGCACACCACCGTCGCCATTCAACGTTACCGGCCCGGTCAGGCGCACGTTGCTCATTGGTTGAGTGGTGTGATTGATCGCGGTGAGCTGAAGGGAGACGCGAGAGCCGACCGCAACTTCCGCGGGCTGGAGGCCGATTTCCAGCCCGAGCGGCGACTCCACTCCCAACTCAAAACGATGGTTGCGAACACCCGTATCAACACGCGTCCCGGATGAAACGTGTTTCCCCAATATCTTCCATGTAAGGACGACCGGGCCGATACCCCGAACAGAGTAGTGCCAGCGAGCGGTCAGCGAATGTCCCGGCGCGAGATCGAGCGTGGGAGATTCCACCGCGATCGGTTTTGAGCTTAAAACCAGACTGCCCGCCGCCGTGACATTCAAATTCGTGGCCATAACCTCGCTGAATGTGGCGCGACCGATATTCGTGACATTTACACTCACGACAAGTTCCGGCCCGCTCGTCGTGTTTTCGATGCGGGCCGAAGAAACGCCCGCGAGCGCGGGCGAAAGGAGGTACACCGGAAACTTGAAAGGATCGCTCGCGGTGGAAAATCCGACGGTAAGGACTTCACCCAGATCATTGATCGCGCGCGGGCGGAATAGCGGAGACCCAGAGACGTTGACCTTCAGACCGAGGATGTCGTCATACGCGTCGAAGAGGTACCGCACGACGCCAGAACCGAAAATATTGAAATGGCCGCCTGTAAGAGTCGCGGAGGCGATCTGTCCGCGGTCGTTGATGCCAGCGACTTCGAGGTAAACCACTGGGCCAGCCCCGGTGCCGGGACCGATCACAGACAGGCTGGAGAATCCGGCGGGAATTGTTTTCGAGCTCGAGGGTACGGACATGCCGGTGAAGAGTGGGTTTTGCGGGACGGCCGTGGGCAGATAGAGCTTCGGGTCGCGTGGCAACGGATCCGTATGATATCCGAGCACCCCGAAAACTGCCTGACCGGCCTCATTGATCGAGCCGTTCATCGACATTTCCCGATTGATCAGGTCCCCATCAGGAATCGTCACCGGCCCACCCAACACCAACACCGAGTCGCTGTTGATGACCCACATGACATATTTGTCGTCAGCGGGCGTGGCGCCGAAATCTACACCCACAATCTGCCCGCGCGAGTTTACTGCGAGAGGAAGCCCGCTCACGGGACGGCCCGCGAGGCTGGTCATCACCGTGTCCGGAACCGAGCGACCACCGCTGGATGTTTTGAGGACGCGCAGCTTCGCATCCACCGAAACCGCCGGAGCGTACTGTTGTGTAATTTTCGAGGTCCGGACGATGCCTAACACCATCCTTCCATTCCGTGAAATGTCCCACGGCATGAAGTCAAATGGCGCTGGCTTTTCCGTATCGGTCGGAATCGGCACAACCGTTCCATCTTTCAAAATGCTTCCCACGCCGTTGGTGACGAGCAAAACAGCACCCGCGTCACTCAGGCCCATGGCCCGGACCCCCTGGCCAAAACCACTCCAACCAGCGGCTCGACCGTAAGCCGGTTGCGGCAGCCAAAGCCGGTTCCCAATGAGGACCTCGCCACGATTGTTCAGAAATCCGCGGACCATCAATTGATGTGCGCCCACGTTGGTAAGGTTCAGGTCCGCCACTCCCAGGTCCTGCGCGAGGTAAGAGAGCGCCTTGTAGCGCTCGAAATAGAGCCGGGAATCATCAGAAAAAGAACCCCGGCCAAACGCCAAAAGAATGAGGCAAAATGCAAGTCGCAGTGGGAGCATTCGATGACGTGTGGGCGGCGAGCGGTGCATATCGCGGTTGCGAATGAGCCCGAATGTAGCAGAGAACCGGCGCCAAGCCAGTTCGGGTTACTTAGCTCATTAGCACGCCAAAACGCCGCGCCCCAATCGAATCCGTGCGTCGAGCGCCAAAGGGAAACGTTCCAACAGTTCGGGTGGCGGGACAAGGATCGGCGCGGGGGCCGGAGCCAGCTTGGGAAGGAGCTTGCCCGCTTCGTCGATACGCGGGAACCAACGGATCTTATCGGCTTCCTTTCCGATCTCGGTCTTGCGGCAGCGGCGAACGAGTGTTTTGTAAAAGGGATCGGCGGCTTTTGGATCTAGATTCTTGATCCACGAACCGGCGGTGCAAAGGATGATCGCGGTTTGGAGGTCGTTGTCAGGTAAAAGTTTTGCGGCCTGAAGCGCGAGTTGCGCTGCGGTGTAGCGATAATGGTAGCGGCGATTCGGCGTTGGGCGATTCTCGTGAGCACGCGCAATCTCTTCGTCGCTGGGAGAAGCTTGCTCCCCAAAGAGAGCGGTCCGCACCTCGACATCCACTGCGTAATCGAACTGTCCGCCGTAAACATTCCAATCAGGAGCGCCTTCGGTGCCGCAAAGATCGATTCCATCGTCGCGCAGAATACGCGCTGCTTCCCAGAGTTTATCCGCGCGTTCGACCGCGGGTTTGGTTTTGTCGTCAGCGGCGGCGCGCAAAGCGAGGTAATCTTCGAAACGTTGCCGCCAATTGGCCGGAAAATACGCGAGAGCTTTTTGTTCTTCGCCAGAGCGGGCGAGCCGGCGTGCGAGAAGGTAACGGATATTCACACGCAAGGTGTCGGGTTCCGTCGAGTGCGGCCAATTCTCTGCTTCTGGTAAGGCGAGATCGGCGTTGGTCGCTTTCCAATTGGCGTCCACGTATGCGACCAGTTCAGGAATGGTCAGGACACTCTCGGCGACGTACGCGGCGTCGAGCCAGAAACCGCCCCGCAAAAGTGCGTCAAGGGATTCCGAGTATTCGCGCCGAGCCAGCCGAAGCACACCGAGCTCCCCGAGGATCTGCGTGCGGGCGAAACCGGGCGAATCGTTATACGTTACGATGCTCGGATCGGGTTCGTCACCGCTCGGAATGATCGGAAAGTCTTTCACCAGACTGGTCAACGTTTCGGTGGCGCGGTCGAGTTCGCCTTCGGCAAAGAGCAGTTTCGCTGTGAGCCAGCGGGTGGTGAAGGCTTTCGGTTCCGCTTGTTTCAACCACTCTTTTGCAGCCTCCATCTTCCCAACTCGGTATGCCGCGAGTGCCAGTTGCTGGGCGAAATCCGAGTCCTGAATATCTGCCTTTTCGATCAAAGGCAGCCAACGGTCGGTGAGTTGCGTCGGGTCATCCGCTCGACCGGAAATGAGGTAAGCGGTGATGATGCGCTGGCCATCAGGATCGGCGGCGAGAGGCTCAAGTTGTTCAGCGTTGTCAGGTTTTGCCGCGTCATCAGCGACCATGCGGAGCGATTCGACAGCACTGGGATCTCCAGTCGCATCCTGCAAGAGGTAATACTCGATGGCGTGAACGTAATCGTGTTGGGCCAAATAGATTTGCGCTTCGAGCCCAAAGCTCGCGGCGGCCAGGCCTTGCGAGTCGGCAAAGCCGGCATCAACCAGACGCCTGACCTCACGGAAATGCGCGATGGATTTCTCGTAGTCGTCTTCGGCGACGCCCAGCATGTATGAAGCCCACGTAGATTTGAACTGTCTCTCCGCTGGCGGAAGAGCCAAAACTTTGGTCCAGGCCGCTTTGGCTTTGGCGACCATGCGTTGGCTTTCTTCTTCTTTCTCTCGTCCTGCGCGAGACCAACAGATGTAGCCGCGAAAGTAATAGGCGAATTCCGCCGGCAGTTCCTCGATCACTTCGATGTCTTGTTCGGGTGCGCCGAGCTTTGCGCGCTCGTTGCCGTGGGCGCGGCAGATCTCATCGATGCGGTTTGCTTTGAGGCGGACCTTTTGCAGGGCGGTGCGCAAGTCAACCAGATCCGCTTCGGTGGAGGAGTCGCCGTCAGGAAGAGGTGCGACATATTTAAAGGAAGTCTGATGGTGGTTCAGCCGCTTGATCTCGTGAGCGAATGTGGCGGTTGGCTCGGCAAGCACCGCGCGATCACCTTCGCCGAGGAGTCCGTTGAAGCCGGATACCTGAATGAGCATGGAGCAAAGTGTGACAACAAAAATGTAGAGGTCGGACAGGCGGGAGCACCGGGGAGGCTGGGCGCGCAGAGTACGCATAACGCGGCGAGTTTGACCTCATGAGTGCCGCATTTGTTCGAGTTCTTTTTTTAATGGAAGCCAATATTCTCGATCCGCTGCGCGTTCTGCCCGCTCTTCCTGGGCCAGGGCGTCTTCGAGAGCTGCGGCGTTTCCCTGGACTGCAAGTCTGAGCAAAGGACGGGACTGAGCACATGTGGTTGCGTGAGCGGGGAACTTCTGGGCCAGGTCGATCAAAAGGTTGGGAGTTCGCGCCTCACGAAGCCAGAAGGAAATCTGTTCGGCGCTGGGAGCAGAGGTGCAACTGGCGCGATCCGCTTCGACCAGACGGCGAATCATGGGCCAATCCTTGTCGCGTTGCGTTTTCTTGGCCTGCACGAGATCGGGCAGGCTCAGGAGTTCGTAGGTTGTTCCATCCTCCGCTTGCAAGGTCGTCCGACGCTCCCAAAGTTTTTTGAAATCATCTACCCCGCGCATTTTGGACATGACGTCTACTCGCAACCGCGACGCTTCCGGATGGTGACAGCGGAAGTGAATGGCATGACCGCGAAGGAGGTTCTCGCGGGAAAAGGGAGGAACGGCTATCACTTCGGCCCGAAGGTCGCGGATGGCCCGTTGCAGACGATCCAGATTCTCTGGATCGGCGTGAATGGCGAAATCGGTATCGCGGCTAAACTCCGCCGCGCCGTAGAACACGCAGGCCTGACCGCCCATCAACAGGGCGCGGACCGCGGAGTTCTGGAAAGTCGAAAGGACTTTGTGAATCGGGTTCGGGATCAAGGCTGCCTCCTTGCGAGAGGTACCGTTGCCAGAGCTTCATGCTCTCGCGCCAACGATCCAACGGTGCCAGACGATACCACTCCTGCCATTCGTCTGCTGGATCCTCTTGCATCGGGGCTAACTTGCCACTCGCCGGGGAGGCTGCCAACTGAATACCTGTCAAACGCAGGTTAGGCGGCCGTTCGAGTCGCCGAAGCGGTCGAGGCTTTTTACGCCCATGCGGTCGGCCATGCTCAGGAAGAGGTTCGACATGGGCTGGCCTCCGGCCTTGACGAAACGACCCGAATCGAAGGTACCACCGGCACCGCCAGCGACGACGACTGGAAGATTCGAATGGGTGTGGCGGTTGCCATCACCGTTCCCGCAGCCGTAGACGATCATGGAGTTGTGCAGGATGGAGTTGCCGTCGATGTCCCTGGTGTCTTCGAGTTTCTTCAGGAACTTCGCGAATTGCTGGATGTACCATTGGTCGATCTGGGCAACCTTGTCCATCATCTCTTTGTTACTTTGGTGGTGGGAAAGGTGGTGGTGACCTTCGACGACTCCGATTTCCGGGAAGGCGCGGTTGTTGCCGTCACCGGCGAGGAGGAAAGTGGCGATGCGGGTGCTGTCAGTCTGGAACGCGAGCGCGAGCATGCTGTACATGAGGTTCATGTGCTCCTCGAAGCTCGCGGGGATACCGACAGGGGTATCGACGGCCGGGTCAGGAGTGTCTTTGAATTGCTCGGCGCGCTCGATTCGCTTTTCGATTTCGCGGACGCTCGTTAAATACTCATCGAGCTTTTGTTTGTCGCGCGAGGTCAGTTCGCGCTGCAGGGACTTTGCGTCGTCCATGACAAAGTCGAGGATGGAGCGCTGTTGCGCCTGACGGGTTTTGAAATTTTCAGCGCGCTGGCCGCGGGAGCCTTCGCCGAAGAGTCGTTCGAAGACGAAACGCGGATTCGGTTCCGGAGCCATCGGGACGGTTGGGGAGCGCCAGGAAAGGTTGTGCTGGTAGGCGCAGGAGTAGCCGGAGTCGCAGTTGCCCGATTTCCGGACAGCGTCGCAGGTCAGTTCGAGTGACGAAAAGCGAGTGACATGACCGACGTGCTGGGCGACGAGTTGATCGATGGAAACGCCAGCGAAGATGTCGGCACCGGCGGTTTTCTTGACGCGGACGCCGGTGAGGAAGGTGCCGTTGGCGCGGGCGTGGTCGCCGGCGCCGTCCTTGCCGGCGGTGGCGTTGATGTGGTCGAGGCCGGAGAAAATCTGGACGCGTTCACGGATGGCTTCGAGCGGCTGAAGGGTTTCCTTGAACTTGAAATCCTTGCCTTCGCCCTCCGGCCACCAGGGCTCCTGGATCACGCCGTTGGGGAAGTACATGAAGGCCATGCGCAAAGGAGCGCCGCTGGCAGTGGTGGCGGGAGCGGGTGCGCCGCCGGGCAGAACACTGGCGAGACTCGACCGGCCAAGAAAGGTCTCCATGGCGGGGAGGGCGAAGCATGCGCCCAGGCCATGCAGGAAACGGCGGCGGTTCAGTGCGAGGTGTCGTTCAGCTCGTTTGCTCATATCATTTCATCAGTGTTCGAAGGCTACCGTTTTGTCCTTCGTCAGTTTCGCCGCGTTGGTGACCGGAATATTTCGACGTTGTTGGAAGGGAACGGATTCAATCACGCCAGTCAGGAGAGTGGAGAACCGCCCCTGGTCCGCTTCCAGTTTATCGACAATCCGATCCACGGCCTCAACATCGTAGAATTCCAGACCGCGGCCAAGTGCGTAAGTTAGCAGTTTTTCGGTCAGGCAGCGATAGAAATCTGAGTGGCGTTTTGTCGCCAAAATATGCTTCAGCTCACTGACGTTGGAGAAGGCTTCGCCGGTGATCAGCTTGCCAGCGGAATCGATCTTCTGGCCTTTTTCCTGGTCGCGCCAGAGGCCGAGGGCGTTGAAGTTATCCATAGCCAAGCCTAACGGGTCCATGCGATTATGGCAGGAGGCGCAGAGCGGTTTGTTGCGATGGATTTCAAGGGTTTCACGCAAGGTGGGCTCGTGGTCCAGACCTTTGGCAGACTCATCGAGGTTCGGGATGTCCGGTGGGGGTGGCGGCGGCGGAGTTCCAAGGAAATTATCGAGCAGGAACAGACCGCGTTTAACCGGGGAAGTTCGAGTTGGATTCGACGTGACCAAAAGGAGCGAGGCCTGGGTCAACATGCCGCCTCGGGGGCTGTCCTTGGGAACGGTGACGCGGCGAGTCTCTTTGCCTTCGAGTTCGGGGAAGTCGTAGAGCTTGGCCAAGCGCGGATTAACGAAGGTGTAATCGCTGTCGAGCATTTCGAGAACACTGCGGTCCTCCTTCATGATGTAGGAGAAATACATGCGCGTCTCCTCCGACATTGCGCGGCGGAGGTTGTCATCGAGTTCGACTTTTGGGGGGCCGAAACGATTCCGGCGCTCGCCTTCCTTCGGTTGCTCGGTGCGTTCGCGAGCGAAGATAGCGCGCTCATTCACGGCGATGCCCATGACGTCGCGGACCTGAAGCCACTGGCCAGTAAAGTTGTCTACGAACTGGCGGGAGCGATCGTCCTTGAGCATGCGGTCGACCTGTTGTTTCAGGTTGCGACGCAACTCCCCATGCTCGGCCAGTTCAAACAGCTTGTCGTCCGGCATGCTCGACCAGAGAAAATAAGAGAGTCGCGAAGCCAGCGCGTATTCGTCCACATCCGAAAACCTGGCGGTTGGGTCAACCGTTTCTTCGTTGCGGAAGAGGAAGCGGGGGGTCGCCAGAACCGCGACCATCGCCTGGGCGATTCCTTGCTCGAAATTCTTGCCACCCTGGGTGTAACCGGTCTCAGCGATGGTTGTGAGGCGGTCGACAATTTTCGGATCTGTCGGGCGGCGAAAGGCCTTTTTGCAGAAGCGGGTTAAAATCTCGCGGGCGTATTCGTGGCGTTCGGCCGGGCCCGTCGGCGGCTCGTCCTTGAAGAAAAAGCGCTCATAATTTTTCGATTTGACCCAGTCCTTTTGTGCAAGTGGACCTTTGATTTTGACGGAGTTGAGGCGGAGGTCGATGGAAGTCTTTTTCTCCTCGGGTTTGCTCAGAGGGATGAGCTCCAGCGCGAATTTGTGTTCGCCGGCTTTCCAATTCTCGTCGTAGGTGAATTCGAACTTTTTCCCGTTCTCCCATTTGAAATCGTTCCGAAGCTTTTCTTTGTCATCGATTTTGAAAACGATGGTGGCTTTACCCGGATCGAAATTGAACGCGCCGCGCACCGCAAAATCCAGGGTCACCTTGTAGTCGCCGTCTTTGGAAACTTTCGTGGTGTTCGTGACCGCAGCCGCTTTGTAAAAGCTCATCTGCTCGGCGTTGACGCCATCAGTGGAGAAGTTTTTGCCCGCGAGCGTCTTTTCCTGAATGTATTTGGAGACAGTCGGGACAGCATCCGCGACGATCTTTTCGGCGGCCTGCAAATATTTCTCGAGCAGGAGCGGAGAAATCGTGAGGACGTCGCCAATGTTATCGAAGCCGTAACCGGTATCATCGGGCGGGAATTCCTCGTCGACGTTGAACTCGATGCCCATCAATTCGCGGATAGTGTTCTTGTATTCGACGCGATTGAGGCGACGAATGGTGACGCGACCGGGATCGGGATGGGCGGGATCGATCCTGAATGCGCTGCGCTTGATGAAGGTTTCGAGTGTGCTGAATTCTTCCGCGGAAAGGCGGGGCTTCTTCTCGGGAGGCATCAGGCCAGCACGAACATTTTTCAGAACGTGTGCCCACAGATCGGTGGCAGCGAGTGCGTCCTGCTCGGATTTGAATTCATCGAGAGCTACACTGCCCTTGTTCATGCCGTCGCCGTGGCAATCGTAGCAGTGCTGCGAGAGGATTGGTTTGATTTTCGAGTCGAACTCGCCACCCTGCGAGTTGTAAATTCCCCAGCAAACCATAGGCAGCGCAAGAATGCGCGTCATTGCTTTCAAATTCCAAGTTGGTCTGGGCATTCGCTTAGCCTCGCTCAATTCGCCAGTTTTTCCACAAAGAAAAGACGGTCATAACCACTGGTAAGTTACCAAGCCGCACAAGGTTCCGGTGCTCGCCAAACCGAAAGGTGCGGACGAGCGTTGAACCACTGTTTGGACGTGAAGGATGTTTAAAAACTCGCGATAATTTAACGCGCCACGTGCGTTTTTTTCCTGAGTTGTTTGCGCATCGTTATTCGAGTTTGTCGTTGATGGCGAGGGAGTTGGTTTGTTTTTGGGCGGCAGCGTATCGTGGCATTTAACGTGCCAGCTTTTGTGCCATGGACACAAAAGCAACAGCTTTGCTGCTCGGTCCGAGGAAGAAGTAAACCGAATGGGCTTTGTGGAAACCTGCTGGGAAAAGATAACAGAACCGGAAATAAACCCGGTTGAGCCATCATTCCGGATTCGAGGTGCCGCGAAAGCAACTGGAATCTGAAATGACATCTGGGTGACAGACGTCATGCAAAGAAAACTATAAGGCGGATGGGAGCGGATTACAATACTGAAGCGCGTTGCAATCAGACACCGCGGTTAAGGGTACAACCCTTACCTATTTCAATGACGCCGGAGGGTAAAACCAACGCATTGCGCAACAAGACCACCCGAGCGCCTCATCTTACGGCCATGGCTCTATAGAGGTAGAGTGGCAGGCAGGATTTTAGGGCATCAGGTCATTTATTCAGGGCCGCGAGAATGAATTTGCGACGTTGAAGCAGCTGGCGATGGTAAGAAGCGATATCCGCATCGAATTGCTTCAGGGCTGAAGCGGGGTCGCGCCCATTTGCCCTGGCTTTCAGCTCCACTTCAGGGCGGAGTTGCTGCTGCAGATTCTGGACGACCGGCCCGAACTTTTCCGGGGTGAACACGGTGGCGCAGAGCTCGCCCAAACGTGCGAGCATTCGCTGGCGAAATTGCGGATTGGACAGAAGCGGACCGGAAAGGAATCCAGGCGGACGCCACCAACTCGATCCGCCTCCGAAGGGGCCGCCGCCGAACCAACTGTTCCCGCCGGAGGAGCGGTCTCCATTCATCCCGTAGGTCAGCGGCATGTCGTACCAGGAATAGTCCTGGGGACAGCCGTCATACTCGCCCCAGGTTTTGTCTTCGTCCCAGGGAATGATGTCCCATTTACCGCCAGGACGAAGGTCGTGATAGACGAAGTGATTGTTGAAGAAGCCATCCCAGTTCTGGATGCACATATTAACGGCGTAGTAGTTCACGAAGGCGTCGACATCGAATTGCTCGTTGATGTAGGCCCATTGCGCGGCGCCAGATTTTTTGCGGAGTGTTTCTATGAGAGTGACGATGTCATCGTGGCCTGTTGTTGGATTCGTTTTCTTCTCGTGCTGATCAACTACGCCGCGGCCGAACCAAAGGACCTTGTAGAGGTTGCCACTGTCATCACGTTCGCTGCGGGCGAGGAAGTTTTTATTTGGCTGTTCAACGAGAAGATAGTAACCGAGCGTGCGTCCATCCATGATGAGCCGCACGTGTCCGCTGTTTTCTATCTTCATGCCGGCTTTGCGATAAAGTTCGTAGGACAGATGTTCGGATAAGACCCAGCGAGGCGGGCCTTCGAACAACAAATTGATGGCGCTCATTTCGGCGAGGCGCTGGTCGTGAAAAAAGTGGACTTTCAGGCCGCCGGCGCGGCGTCGCACCTGCACGAAATCAAATAGCTCCGGCTGCGCTGGATCTCCCTGGGCCGGGACATAAATGGCCGCGGATTTTCCTGCGCCGGAACTGGTTTTTCGCGGGGCCGACATTTTATTCCCGCCGCCGCGGAGTGGTTCGGGATTGAGCACGGTAAACTGGGGGATGCGGGCGCGCTCAGGTGTTTCCATCGTGTAGGAGGAAAAGGCGGGGCGCGGTTCGGCGACGGCCGGTTCGATCCGAGTCGCTCCTTCTTTATCTTTGGCTCGGATCGTGAAACGAATGAGAGTCCCAGCGGGTTGGGCAGGAATTTGCGCAATAAAGAGGGTGCCGTCGGGGGCAGAGCGGTGCATTTGAATTTCATTCGTTGAGCCCTGGCGAGCGGAACGGACAATTCGGTACTCCAGAATCACATGGTCGACGGCTGATTTCCCGCTTACATCAGCCGATACGTCGAGGGCTTGTCCTGGTTTGGGGAATTTCTCCCAGCGAACGTTTTCGATGACCGGCAAAGGTTTTGCGGAAGCAACGGTGTTACGTTCGCCCGCTGAGCCGCCTGGAGTGCCGGCGGGTGGTCTTTCGGAAGCAGCCCAGTTGTGCGGATCATCGACGGCGCCTTCGGTAAAAATACGCTCGAGGGAGCTTCCGTAACCATCAGCACCGAGCGGCCATGGCGACTGGTCGCGGAAGTGCAGTTTTTCGATGAGGTGATTGGAGGCATCCAGCAATTCCAGCTTTTCGCCTTTGTGGCTGAGGCGGCCTGTGAAGTTCCCGGCGACCCGCAGATCAAGGCCATGCGCCCGCTGAAGGGCGACGGTGTCGCGCGCTATGACGAGAAAACCTCCTGCAGCAATGGTGCTTTTCGGCGGGAAGGTGAACTTTACGCCGCCCGCAATCCGCCAACCGGAGAGGTCGGCGGCGCCGTTGCCGGGATTGAATAGCTCGATGTATTGGAGATCGTCGCGATCATTCGGCGGGTGATACATGATCTCGCTGATCACGACGTGGGCCGCGCAAACGTGCGGGAGCACGGCCAGGCAAAACAGCGCCAGCACTCTTTTGAGCATAGGTTTAGTTAAGACGCACCCTGTGAACGAACCGTTCGGTGTTGGTAATAAGACACGGATGACTGGCAAATGTTTCGAGAAAGTGGGCTCAGAACTCGCGGCGCTTCCTCTTTCGAACCGCTTTGTTCCTGGGGTGAACCGCCTTGTAGATTTCGCGACCGGTGAAAATCAAGACCAGCAGAATTGCGACTGCCAGAATGATAATCACCGTAGTCCGGGAAGATCCAACTAAAGCCATCACATGCGGCAGGAAACCGCAGATGACGGGAAAAGGCTAGCGAATTGAGCGTTACGCGGGCTTTTAGGCGCGCGCGGAGCGACCCGCTCAACCGACCGAAGGTTACAGGAACGCGGGGCGAACTTCAAAGCGCTGGCCGATCTGTTCCCCCTTTTTTTCGGCTTGAGCCGGGTCGCTGAATGCTCCACCGAACTGTTCCGCTCCCTGTTCGTCGATCAAAATCAATGCGAAGAATGTGGGTTTCATCGTCATGCCTCCTTCTTTCGAAAATGTTCCTTTGAACCAATCTGGTATCGCTACTCGGAAGCGACATCAGGTAAAGCTCTGTTCGAATCGTCGGAACATCCTCCGGATTTTCGTCCACAGGCGAGGGAGGCGCAGACGAAGTCCTCTCCGGAGAGGACAACAAGTCGTTAAAAAGAGACTATCCGAGGTAATCAGGGGCCGCGTATTCTCGCCGGGTACTGGGACGTTTTGCCATGAAAGTAATGAGTTCCTTTCTCTTCCTGTTCGCTGCGATGAACACCGGTTTCTCGGCGCAATTATCTCGGACAGGTGGTCCTCAACAATAAAGTGGGTTCGCGAGTCGATGCGCCGGTGTTTTTGCCGGATGGCCGGGGAGCCGGTTGTATTCCGGGAATGGTGGCGGAGCTTTTTCGAGTGGACGGTGACGCGCTGGTTCCGCTTGAGCCGCAGGCATCCTTTCGACCGCCAAGTCCTGTGGCCAAGGCCGCGGCTTACATTTTTCCTCCGGCAACACCGCCCACTGTGGGGGTTTTGCCGGGGTCGGCGGTCACTATAGTTTTTCGGGCATGGGAAGGAACAAAGGGCGCGACTTACGAGGAATCGCGTGATCGGGGCGGCTATTATGGTGAGTCGGAAGTGTGCAAGTCGTGCTGAACGATGTTTTTCATAGGGCAGAGCGTTCTTTTTATTCGTGCTGTGTTGCAGCAGTAGGCTGAGTGCGACACCACCTCGAGTGAAGCGGCCGGGTGTCAGCCCGCCAAAATCAGAGGCTGGTTGGAAACGGACTGAATCATTCGATGCTATCCGATTTTACCGGGGGGGGGAGCGAAGGGATATTTGAATTGGGACAGGTATCCCTTCGGGACTGGATGGCCTTGAATGCCGTAACCGTCGGGCCAGCGATTCTGTGGGAGGAAATAGGTGCCGAAAAGGCGGTCAAGGAGCGGGAAGTGGATGGCGAAGTTCACGTCGATCGCTTCTTTCTCGATACCGTGATGCCAGTGGTGAAAGCGAGGTGTGACCAGAAATTTTTCAAAGTAGGGAAAATTCCAGCTTAGATTGGCATGAATGAAGGTGGAGTAAAGGTAGACGAGAAAAATGTAGGCGTGCATGGCCCCTTCTGTAAACCCGAGCACGAACATCGGAATGACAGTGACACTTCTCAGCGCCAGAATTTCCAGGAAATGCATGCGAGCACCCGCCATCCAATCCATGCTGCGCGCGGAGTGATGGACGGCGTGAAAATGCCAGAGCCAGGGTATGCGATGAAAGGCGCGGTGGACCCAGTATTGCATGAAGTCGGTTAGAAACATGATTGCGAGGAATTGGACCACAAAGGGGAGTGCTCCCACCCAGGCCCGGACCGCGCCGAGGCTGGCTACGTTAAGAATCGATTGGGCGGGCGCAAAGGTGAGAAAGGTGAGAATCTGCACCATCATGCTGCTGACGAAGTAATAGAACAGGTCTTCCCGCCATTCCTCCCGAAAAATTGATTGATCGAGCTTGCGCGGAAAGATGCGCTCGAACGGAATGAAGAGAATTCCGGTCATCAAAACTCTCAAGACGAAATAATCGAGACCGAAGAAAAGCGGGGCATCTGGTAACGCCTGCGTGGCTTTGGATCCCCCGAGCAATGTGGCCAGAAGAGTGGCGCAAACACCGCTGGCACCGAGGATTTTTCCACGGCGAAGTGCAAAGCTGAGTGCCGAGAGGAGAAACGCACCGACGAGGAGAAGTTGCAGGAAGAGCCGGAACCAGGGATTGTTCCCGAGCCCACGAATTTCCGGAGTGGTAAGGGCGCCGGGGGCTCGCAATGAGAGAACTAAAAGCAAACAGGCCACGCCCAGCACGAGTCCGAGAACGCCGCTGATCCATCCGCTGCCGAAACGGCGGAGGGCTGGAGGGGCTTCAAGTTCAGCTCTGAGTTTAAGACGCGCTTCGTGAATGGCGCTCATAATGGCAGCGAATCGGGTCTATCGCAGATGGAAACGGTTGTCGAGATGATTGACAAAGCCGAGCGGTTGGCCAAAGTGGACGCATTCCCATGAAAAAGTCGTTTCGAGAGCAGCAGTCCACGGCCTGTGCATTCACACTGATCGAATTGCTGGTGGTGGTGGCGATCATTGCGATTCTCGCGTCGATGCTTCTTCCGGCGCTGGCGAAGGCGAAGACGAAGGCGCAAAAAACGCTTTGCGCGAGCAATGGAAAGCAGTGGGGGCTGGCGATCAATCTGTATGGGAACGATAACGACAATCGTTACCCGAATAACACCAACGGCGTGGGATTCAGTTGGATGATGCCGCAGATGAGCAATTTCTGGAACAATTATCTGATCAAGAATCGCCGCACCACCGCGAAGAGTGAGCGTGCGGCGAATGATGTTCTGTTCTGTCCGACTGATGTTTGGCACCGCGTTGCGGAAAAGGCGATGATCGCTTCGGATAACGATCCGCAATTGGTGGGTTATTTTTACCTGCCGGGCCGCCGCTCGGGTGATCCTGATGTGACCGGGGGCGCGCAGGGGACGGCCGAATGGTTTTTCCGGCAGAAGTTGGATGGACCGTACAGCAACGCACCATTCCTGATCGACCGGTTGCAGGCGACAGGATCCAAGACGACGAATATCTACGATCCGCGGCTACAATGGACGACAGATTACCAGGGGAAGAAGGTGCTTTCGTCTGTGCACCGCGGTGCCCGGGGAGCGCCTGAAGGCGGCAACTTCACGTTTGAGGATGGGCACGTCGATTGGTATCAGGGGCGCAGAGTTTCGCTCGGTTCGGATTACGGCGGTTGGCAATGTTTCTTCAAGATACCGATAGCGAATTAGCTTGGACGACCGCTTCAAATTTACGTTGTTCGGGCCACGTGAGGGCAATGAGCGCGGCGAGAAGCGGCAACACGCCGGCCACGACGATCATCGGCGCGAATTTTCCAATCGTCGGAGAATGGGTGTCGGCGAAATGGCCAACGAGCGGGTGCAGTTTTGAATTGATGAACCAGGCGAAGGCACCAATGAGCCCAACGCACTTGGAGGTGTGCGCAGGAGAGATGTCTTGCGCAAATACGTAGAAAAGAACGAACACACCCATGATGCCCGCGCCCGCCAGGCAATAAAGGGGGACCATGATCGCGCGAGTCGGGCTAAGGAGAATGAGTATTGGCAACAAGCACAAAAGCGCTCCCGCCATGATTGTGATTTTTCGCGCGCGTTCGATGGAACGTTGCGCCGTCACCAAACGGCGGGTAACGAAGCCGATTGCGATACTGCCGACATCCGCAGTGAGATAAAAGGCGATGAGAAGATATTGGAGCTGTTGATCGGTGAAGTGCAAGTCCACGACCAGATGACGGGGGAGCCAGACACGATAAAAGTGCCAGCTCATGTTCACGGCGATACCCACGGCCACGGTGATCCAGAAAGTTCGGAGGGAAAAAAGACCGCGGAAAGTTAGGGCACCTATCGATGCAGAGTCGTCAGTTCGCCTGGCTATTTCTTCCGCCCGATGGCCGCGCGTGCCGAACAACCAGAGAACGATCCAGATCGATCCGGCGGCGCCGGCGATTTGGAAAAGTTCACGCCAGCCTTCTCCCCTGGGGCCGACCAAAGCGAGCACAAGCAGTGGGGTAAGTACCGCGCCGAAGGTCATGCCACTGTTGAAAAGCCCGTTCGCGAAACCTTGCGACTCTCGAGGGATGATCCGCCGGATAATCCCGATGGCAACCGGCCAATTAAAGGCTTCGCCGGCGCCCAGGATGGCGCGACAGATTTGCAATTGGATGAGCGTCTCGACAAAACCGGTGGCTAATCCCGCCGCAGACCAGACCAGCAGGGCGATCGGGTAGAGCCAGCGCAGATCCCAGCGATCGGCCACGAAGCCAGCGACGATGAGAAAGACCGCGTAACTGTAACCGAAACAGGCTTCCAGCGTACCGTAGCCTTGCTCATTCAAGTTGAATTCCGCCTTAATGAACGTGGCGACCGATCCGAGCGTCTGGCGATCAATGTAATTGATCACTGTAGCGAGAAGCATCATCACCACGACGGACCATTTCCAGGGTGGGATAGCGGCCTTGGATTCGGCTGTTGAAATCATGGGTGCGAAGAACGGTAGCGGGGAATGGAAAAAGAACGAAGAATTTTCACCGTCGCGAAAAGCGCGGGACACAGAATATGCGTGCTTTGTGACGGGCCGATTTTATAGTGCGGTGACCTGGTCAAACCGAAAGATCAAATGGATCCGTTATTGAAATTGTTACAGGAGAACGCCGCACTGAAACCTGCGCAACTCGCTCAAATGCTCAATGCTCCCGAGGCGGAAATCAGCGCCACGATTAAGCGATACGAGCAGGACCGGGTGATCCTCGGGTACAAGGCGATTTTGAATGACGAAAAGCTCGGGCGCGAACATGTGCGCGCCGTCATCGAAGTGAAGATCACACCGGAACGAGAAGGTGGATTTAATCGGCTCGCCGATCGGATCGCGAAATACAGCGAGGTGACGTCATGCTACCTAATGTCAGGCGGGTACGATCTTCTGGTATTCGTCGAAGGGAAAAACCTTCGCGATGTCGCGTCGTTTGTTTCCGAAAAGCTGGCTACGATCCAGGGAGTGCTCTCGACAGCAACACACTTCATGCTCAAGCCATATAAAGAGCAGGGTGTACTGATGACGCACGAACAGAATGAAGAGCGGCTGGCGGTGACGCCTTAGTTCGGTCAGGGACGCGACAGGCCGTTTACGCGGCTGAAAATGAGGGCGCGCAAGCGGCGTCGCCGTTGCGCTTTGCCGCTGCACTCCACATTATTCGACCGGCGCCTTCGGAGGCGTTTCGGCGGACGACCGCACCATATCATCCACGATTTTCCGGAAATCTTCGAGGCCGGTTGCGGGGATGATGATGGTATCGCGGCGGCCGTTGACATCTTCTGTAATGCGCAAAAAACGGCCGCGCGGGTTTTCCTTGAGGGTAAAAAGAAAAGTTTTTCGTTCGATTTGAACTTTGTCACTGCGCAACGTGTCCTCGACCACCGCGGGTTTGTGAGAATGTCCCCCTCCGTGTCCTGAGTGTCCCGAGTGACCATGGCCGCCCCCGTGACCATAGTTCCTATTTCCGTATGGCGATGGACGTTCGTTTGATATCATACCTTTACTTCCAGCGGCGCTCCTGACGCCTTGCCTTTAAGGACATGCACGGGGACCAGTTTGTCAACCGGCCCAATCACTAACTCGATTTTTCCCCCGAACATACCCTGGCGCTTACGCCGCGCTTAAACTACACCGTGAAGCGGTTCACACTCGTGAAACGAGCTGCGTTGACCGGCTTCGTTACATGCCAAAGATACACCAGAACTCCACCGATTACGAGCAAATTCAGAGCCTGGGCCGTTCCATGGAGAATCGCGAAAGAACGGGAAGCGCTTTGTTTGACCTCGGGAGACGTTTGGACCGCGTATTTGCGGAGGTGCAGTTCATGCATGCGGGGTTGAAGCATATAGCCACCGAGGATGCCGATGACGAAGAGTCCCATCAGAAGAATCAGAATCAAACGGTGAAACGGCCTGCCGGTGTAAAGCCATTCAGCAATCAAATGGGCTATCGCGACTGCGGCGCACCACTGCTGCATCACGAAGTAGCGGTGCACAACGATTTGTGCTGCGGCACCGGCATGGGGTCTTCCGAGCAAAGCGATCATCTGGTCCGAGAAAAACGCCGGGCCGGCTGCGAATGTGAAGAAAATAATCGAGCCGAACCACACTGCCGCATTGATGATGGCGATGATCCGTAGAAATCCAAGCACGTCGGGAGTGTAATGTTTTCAAACGGAGTGCCAAGCCTGCACTCAAACAACGCACTGGCGCAGGCGGGCGGTCCGTTGCATCTTGGCGGCGATTTTCAACGATGAGTGCGGGAATTGGCGCCATTAACGAAGAGGTGCAGCGGGCGAGCGCGTTTGTGCAGCCGCTGTTTTCGGAACTGAACAAAGTGATCATCGGCCAGCGGTACCTGCTGGAGCGATTGTGCATTGGGTTGCTCGCCAACGGCCACGTGCTGCTGGAAGGAGTTCCGGGGCTGGCGAAAACGCTCGCGGTGAAGTCGCTTGCGGCGTCGCTAAACGTGAAGTTTTCCCGGCTGCAATTCACTCCGGACATGTTGCCGGCAGATGTGGTTGGCACACAGATTTACAATCCGCAGACCGGTAATTTTTCGACGAGGCGGGGCCCGATCTTCGCGAACCTTGTCCTGGCAGACGAAATCAACCGTGCGCCCGCCAAGGTGCAAAGCGCGCTGCTGGAAGCGATGCAGGAGAAACAGGTGACGATTGGCGAACAGACGTTTCGGTTGGAAGAACCTTTCCTCGTGCTGGCCACGCAAAATCCGATCGAGCAGGAAGGCACCTATCCGCTGCCGGAAGCGCAGGTTGACCGCTTCATGCTCAAGTTGAAGATCGTCTACCCGAGTCGGCAGGAGGAACGGCAGATTCTCGAACTGATGGCGCGGACCAGCAGCCTCCCGCAAGTTCGCCCGGTGATTGAATCGCAAGACATCTTACGAGCGCGGCAGGTCATCAACGACATTTACATTGACGACAAAGTGAAGGATTACATCGTTGACCTGGTCTGCGCCACGCGAGAGCCGCAGGAATACAAGATCGATGTGAAAGACTTCATCCTGATGGGCGCCTCACCGCGTGCCACGATTTCGCTCACGCTTGCGTCGAAGGCTTATGCCTTCCTCAAAGGCCGTGGCTACGTGACACCCCAGGATGTAAAGAGCATCGGCATGGATGTGCTCCGTCACCGGATCGCGATCACGTATGAAGCCGAAGCCGAAGAGAAAACGAGCGAAACGGTAATTCAGAAAATCTTTGATGAACTGCCGGTGCCTTAAACGATCGAATAGTTGGGAAACGAGCCGGGCTGCCAGCAATCTCCCGAAGCCTTTCGTGCATTGCAACGTTCAAGCGGCGGCCGAGCTCAATTTCCTGGTTGGCGTGATCACAAGTGGCATTCTGATGGAAAAAGGGCTTTCATCTCCATGATTCCCAAAGAAATTCTTAAAAAAATCAGGCAAATCGAACTGCGAACGTTACGCCTGGTGAATGAGACGCTGGCGGGGCAGTACCATAGCGTGTTCAAAGGCCAGGGGATGAACTTTGAAGAGGTGCGGGAGTATCAGCCGGGAGATGAGGTGCGCACGATCGATTGGAACGTGACGGCCCGCATGAACCATCCATTCATCAAAAAGTTCGTTGAGGAACGCGAGTTGACGGTCATGCTGATTGTCGATCTTTCGGGCAGTGGGATTTTTGGTTCGGGCGAGCAAACCAAGCGGGAGTTGGCGGCAGAAATCGCTTCCGTATTGGCGTTTTCGGCCATTCGAAACAACGACAAAGTCGGGCTGATCCTTTTTACGGAAGAGGTGGAGAAATACATTCCACCTAAAAAAGGACGCAAGCACGTGCTGCGCGTCATTCGGGAGATCCTTTTCTACGAGCCGAAGAAACAAGGCACTGATCTCGATTCGGCGCTCCTCTTTCTAAATCGCGTTACGCCACACCGGGCCATTGCGGTCGTGGTTTCGGATTTTCTCGGCCAAAGCGCGCCCACCCGCGCCAATATCGCGGCGCACCTGCGACGAAATGTGGTTCTTTCGCAAACGTTAGGACAAACTTCGGCGGCGGCGCTGAAACAAACGAATCGAAAACACGACGTCATTGCGATCCAGATCATCGATAAATTCGAACTGGAACTGCCGCCCATCGGCTACATTCTCCTGCGCGATGCGGAGACGGGCGAATTGGTGGAAGTGAACACAGGCGACGCGCGCAAGCGACAGGCTTTTTCTGATCGGCAGACCAAAGCGCAAGGCGAACTGAAAAAGCTTTTTACTTCGGCCCGTATCGACGCGATTCAGCTGAAAACGGGCGAGCCGTACGCCGGCGCATTAGCCCGATTTTTCGAAACGCGCGAAAAGCGGGCGCGCCATGGTTGAGAGACGTTATAATTTAAGACGTTTCTATCCAGGCCAGAAGGTGGAGATTTTTCGGGAGCGTTAAGCCGTCGCTGCTTACTGGCTTGCGCAGTTCAAGGGGCGGGCTAATCATCCCATCATGGCCCGGTGGAGCATCTGCGTTGTGAACGCGCTTCTGGTTTGCTTTCTCCAGAACGCAGCAGCAGCGGCGTCGCTAAAGCATTGGGCCTTCACACCGTTGAATCGACCGGAGGTTCCGAAAGTCAGGAGCACGACCTGGCCTCGAAACCCGATTGATCAATTCATTCTCGCGCGTCTTGAAAAGGAGGGACTTCAACCGTCTGCGCGGGCGGATGGTCGCACGCTCCTGCGGCGGATTTACTTCGATTTGACGGGGTTGCCGCCGACTGCTGAGGAAGTGCGACGCTTCGACACGGGTAATAATCCCGACGCGGACGAAGAAGCGATTGACCGACTTCTGAACTCCCCACAATACGGCGAGCATTGGGCGAGGCATTGGCTGGATGTCGTGCATTACGCAGATACGCATGGCAACGATCACGATTATGCCCGCTTCAATGCGTGGCCATATCGGGATTATGTGATTGGCTCTTTCAACGCGGACAAGCCGTACGTGCGTTTCATCCAGGAACAGGTGGCGGGTGACGGGCTTTTTCCTTCGGAACCGGAGGCAACCATCGCGCTCGGTTTCCTCGCGGCGGGTCCGTGGGATGACACGCTGATGGTTACGGTGCGGGAGGACACGGTGGATCATCGGATGTCGCAGGTGCTCGACCGCGATAACATGGTGACGACGGTGATGGGCACATTTCAAAGCGTGACGGTCCAATGCGCGCGCTGCCACAATCACAAGTTCGACCCGATCAGCCAGCGCGAGTATTACAGCCTGCAGGCGGTCTTCTCCGGAGTGGATCGCGCGGATCGACCGTACGACCACGATTCAGCCGTTCATCTCCGCCGACGCGAGTTGCTTGAGCGCAAGCACGCGATCGCGGCGCGAGAGGAGAAGATCATGTCTGCGCTGGATGCAGCGCATGCACAGATCGCGGCTTTGACCGATCAACTCACCGCCTGGACGAATGCCTGGAAGCCGCTCGAAGTGGTCAGTGTGACAAGCGCGAACAGCGCTGCGGGAACAGTCTTCGCGCGACAGGCGGATGACTCCTGGTTTGTCAGCGGAAATCGGCCTGAACGCGACAGCTACATCGTGACCGCTCAAACTCGCCTTGAACAAATTCGTGCGGTGCGCCTGGAAGTTCTGCCCGATGATCGTTTGCCCCAGCAAGGTCCGGGCCGTTACGAGAATGGGAATTTCCACTTATCCGAAGTGCGCGCCGTGGTGCAGCCATCCTCCGGAACGACCGCCGGGGCGACGGTGCTCGAGTTTTCAAGTGCGACGGTGGATCACTCGGGAGATGGACAAGGCGCGGCCGGATTGATCGATGGCAAGTCGGAAACCTATTGGAGCGTACATCCGCGTTACGGTGAATCGCACGATGCGATCTTCGGGTTGAAGACACCGGTCGGCTTCGCCAACGGAAGTACCTTTGTCATTCGTCTCGAACACGAAGAGATGAAAGGGCACCAGATCGGCCGGTTCCGGCTCTGGGCTTCGACCGAAGAAGAAGCGAAGCGGCAACGCCCGACGGTTCCGACGAATATTCTCGCGCTTCTCCGGATCGCGACGAGAGAACGCACAGAAAAACAGAACGAAGAGCTGGCGATTTACGCCTTAAACGCCGAGGTCGAACGTGAACTGTCTAAGCTCCCGCCAGCCAAGATGGTTTACGCGGCCACGCGCGATTTTGCTCCATCCGGCAGCTTCAAGCCGAGCTTGAAGCCGCGTCCGATTCATTTGTTGCGGCGTGGCGATCTGAATCAACCCGAAGAACTGGTTGAGCCGGGAACTCTTCACTGTATTCCCGAGCTAACGTGCGATTTCGCAATCAATGAAGGAGCGGATGAGAGCGCCCGCCGGGTCGCGCTCGCCCGATGGCTGACTGACGAACGCAATGTTCTGACGTGGCGCAGCATCGTGAATCGCGTCTGGCAATATCACTTCGGGCGCGGTTTGGTCGAGACACCCAACGATTTCGGCAAGATGGGCAGCGCGCCGAGTCACCCGGAGTTGCTCGACTGGTTGGCGGTCTGGTTCCGCGACGAAGCGCGCTGTTCGTTCAAGGCTCTTCATCGACTTATTCTCACGAGCGAAACATGGCGGCAGAGCAGCTTCGGTCGGCAGGGAGAAACGCTCGACGGAGATAATCGCCTGCTCTGGCGGCAAAATCGGCATCGACTCACCGCAGAAGAGATGCGCGATACGATGCTCGCCCTCAGCGGCAAGCTCGATGGTACGATGGGCGGTCCGGCCGCGATTCAATTCGTGCACCACGACAATGCCACGTTCAACACAGGAGGCGCTCCGCCGGTGCTGGAGTACGAAAATTTCGATGTCGAATCGTCTGCGGCCTGCCGTCGCGCGGTTTATCGATTTCTGTTTCGCACCGTGCCCGATCCGTTGATGGATACACTGGATTGCCCCGATGGCGGCGCGATAACGCCAGTGCGCTCCGTTTCAACGACTGCTTTGCAGGCGCTCGCCATGCTCAATGATCGTTTCCTGATTCGCCAATGCGAACATCTCGGCTCGAGAATTTCGTTGGCGAGCGGCGATGTGGAAAAACAAGTGCGTGCCCTGTATCGCGAGATGTTACAGCGAGAACCCCGCGAAGAAGAATGGGTGAAGTTGAGTGCTTTTGCGGAGAAGAACGGATTGCCGAACGCGGCGCATCTTTTGATGAACAGCAACGAATTCATGTTTCTGGATTGATTATGCAACTGCACTCGCGACGTGATTTTCTTTCGCATATCGGTACGGGGCTCGGCGGAGTTGCGCTCGCTTCGTTGCTCGGACGCGAGGGACTGCTCGCTTCGGAAGCGCCGAGAGTCGCCGGGCGTCCTCACTTTGCTCCAAAAGCGAAGCGGGTGATTCAGCTGTTCATGAACGGCGGTGCGAGCCAGTGTGACCTCTACGATTACAAGCCGCAGTTGATCAAACGCCACGGCCAGGCTTTCGATCCCGGGACGGGCGAACGGGTCGAAGCCAGCGTGAGCGTGCCGGGTGCGGTCATGAAAAGCCCGTTTGAATGGGCGCAGCACGGCGAATGCGGACGATGGGTGAGCAGCGCGATTCCGCACACTGCGAAGCACGTCGATAAGATGGCTTTCCTGATGGCGATGTCCTCGCCTTCGAACGTGCATGGGCCGGCCTCTTATTTTCAAAATAGTGGGTTCCAGCTTCCCGGCTTTCCCTGCCTTGGAGCGTGGATTTCCTACGGTCTCGGGACGCTCACGGAAGAAGTGCCCGCTTTCGTTGCGCTGCCGGATGCGCGCGGACTTCCTTACAACGGCCGGAGCGCGTTCGCCTCGGGATTCCTGCCGCCGAATCATCAAGGCACAATCATTCATGCGGAACGCGCGGAACCGATCCTGTATTTACGGCCGCCAGAAGGTGCGAAGGAAGTGACGACCGCCAGTCGCCGCGAAGAGATGGAACTATTGAATGAATTCAATCGCAGCCATGCAGCCGAACGGCCCGGCGACGAGACGCTCAATGCGCGGATCAAGAGTTACGAATTGGCTGCGCGGCTCCAATTGACCGCGCCGGCGCTCATGGATCTCTCACAGGAAACGGAAGCGACACGGAAACTCTACGGACTGGATGAACCGGTTACCGCAGATTTTGGGCGGCGCTGCCTTCTAGCCCGCCGAATGATCGAGCATGGTGTTCGATTCGTGCAGGTGTGGAGCGGTCACGGTGGCGGCGCCAATAATTGGGACAACCATGGAGATATCCCGAAGGAACTTGGCGCGATGGCGAAATCGAGCGACCTGCCCACCGCTGGATTGCTGACGGATCTCCAGGCGCGCGGCTTACTGGATGACACACTGTTGATCTGGACTACCGAGTTCGGGCGAATGCCTTTTGCTCAAGGCAGCGTTGGACGCGATCACAACGGCGGCACCTTTGTATCATGGTTCGCCGGCGCCGGTATCCAACCTGGAGTTGCTCACGGCCAAAGCGATGAGTGGTCATGGAAAGCGGTGGAAGGAAAGACGACCTGTTACGATTTCCATGCCACAATTCTTCACCTGCTTGGCATTAATCACGAGAAGCTCACCGTGCGGCATAACGGAATCGACCGCCGCTTGACCGACGTTCACGGGGAGGTGATTCGAGAGATTCTTTCTTAGTCCCGCCTGGCACGATGCATTACAGAAATGTAACAAGAAAAGATACGAAAAGATTTGCGTATTTCGTTTATTTACACCAGAGTCCGCTGCGTCCCCGTGAACAACGTGTCGGAAAGCATTGCAGTGGCTTCCAATCCATGCCAGTTCGATAGCTGGAGTGTATGGAATCGCGACGGCATTTTTTACGCAACCGTGCCTCTGCACGGAGGCGAATCTCCATTGGAAGTCGCGTTGCACGGTGTCCGTTCTGAAAGCGAAGCACAGGAAGCGGTGGCGCTCCTGGCGTATCCGCGCTGCATGCTCGCGCGGGTCGCGAACTAAGCTTACGGAAGTTGGACACAGACGAGCGATTGCCGGTCACGCGCAAAAAAGCGCTTATCGCTTAAGGCGGGGTACGCCCTCACGCCAGTCCCCAAAATCTGCTCCTTTCCCAACACTGTGAATTTCACCGGCGAAGCTTTGACCAGCGTTAATTCGCCGGATTCCGGCAGAATCAGGAGCTTGTCTCCCGCCAGAGTGACTGTGCCTGCACCGAATCGATCCTGACTCCAGGCGGACTTGCCCGACTTTAGATCGATGCACCGGAGACTCGCCCCATATTCCTGGCGACCGTGAAACCCGTAGAGATAGCCGTTGTAATAAACGGGGGTTGCATAATGGCTGGAAAGCGATTCGTCATTGGACCAGAGCTTTTGGAGTTTGCCATTCTTCCATTCGAGCAAAACCGCGCCTGCGCCATAGCTCGCAGTCACGAAAATCAGATTCCCTACAATGATCGGCGTGGCTGCGTTCACAGAAGCGTGCATGCGGGCGCGCCACGGAAACTCCGTCTGCTGTCTGCCGGTCGGCGGATCGATCACGCAAACGGCTTCGCGTGTGAAGGCAATGATTTCGTTTTTCTCATCAAGCTTCGCTAATACAGGAGAGGAATAGCTCGCTTCATCGCTGCGCGCTTTCCAGCGGAGCTTGCCGGTTCCAGCATCGAGCGCGATCAAACCGGTTCCCCCTTCGCCACCTATATTGATGATGACGTTGTCTCCATCTACCAGCGGGGAGCAGGCCATTCCGAAGAAGCCCTTTTGCGCTTTGTATTCGTCTTTGGTCGGGACGGTCCAAAGCGTCTTGCCTTCGTGAAGAGTAACGCATCGGATGGTTCCTTCAGCCCCCATCGCATAAACACGACCGTTGCTGACCGCAGGGACGGCGCGCGGTCCTTCATCGAAACCGAAATCGTCCCGATATGAAGTCGCTCCTTCGTTCTTCCACTTCGAAGCGCCGCTCTGAACGTCGAAGGCTTCAATAATTTCGCTGTCGCCGCGCCGGTGAAAAAGGAGAGCGGTGTCGCCAACTACGATGGGACCGGCAAAGCCCGCGCCGACAGTACTTTTCCAGACAACTTTGGGTGCAGTGGTCCAGTCCTCCGCAATTTGCTCGGTGGAGACACCATTGCGCGTCGGGCCGAGAAACTGGGGCCAATCTGCCGCTTGCAGCAGCAACACTAGAAGAATCTGAGCGCACATAAACAAAAAAGGCCACCCGAAGGTGGCCTTTCGAATTCGCTAAATTAATCCTTGTCGCCCTTGCCGCCGCCGCCCGAGCCTTCACTGCCGAGCTGATCGATCAGCGTGATGAGCGGGAGGAACAGCGCAATAACGATACTGCCGACGATGACTGCCAGGAACACGATCATGATCGGTTCGAGCAGCGAAGTCATCGCGGAGACGGCGTTATCCACTTCGTCTTCGTAATTGTCGGCGATCTTCATCAACATTTCAGGCAAGGCGCCGGTTTGCTCGCCGACGTCCACCATGCTGATGACCATGGGAGGAAACACGCGCGACGCTTCGAGGGGGGCGGTGATCGTTTCACCTTCCTTTACGCTCTCATGGACCATGCTCACCGCATCGGAAACAATCACGTTGCCGGAGGTCTCGCGCACAATGTTCAGGGCCTGGAGAATCGGCACGCCGGAAGAGATCAATGTGCCAAGAGTGCGCGTAAAGCGTGCAATTGCCACCTTGCTGATGACCGGGCCGAGCACCGGGAAGTGCAATTTGAGGCGGTCGAAAGTTTTGCGACCGAACTTGGTTTTGATGAAGAGCTTGAAGGCAATCACGATCAGGATAACGACGCCGAGTGAAGCCAAAGCGTTGTTCGCGATCACGTCAGAGATACCAAGCACGAGCTGGGTGAAGCCCGGGAGCGGTTTTCCTTCCAACATGTCCTGGAAGATCTGTTTGAACTTCGGCACAACGAATACCATCAGGATCGTCAAGATGGCCACCGCCACAAACATAACCGCCGCCGGATAGAACATGGCCGCGACGACTTTGCCTTTGATCTTCTGCGCCTTTTCCATGAATTCGGAAAGACGGTTCAAGACGACTTCGAGCACACCGCCGAGCTCACCGGCCTTGACCATGTTCACGAAGAGGCGATTGAAAACTTTGGGATGTTGCGCCAGTGCTTCGGAGAAGGTGCTGCCTCCTTCAATTGAGACGGCCAGTTCGCCAATGATTCGTTTGAGCACCGCGTTGCGTTCCTGTTTTTCCAGAACCCGCAAACCGCGCAAAAGGGGCAGACCCGCATCGACCAGCGTCGCAAGCTGACGCGTGAAAGTAGTCAGAACCTTCGGCTTCACCTTTCCGCCGAAGCCGGGAATCTTGATGTTGATGCCCTTTTTCTTGCCTTTGGCGGCCGGAGTGGCTGCTTTCGTTTTTTTGTCTGCCTTTTCTTTAACCTTCTCGGCTTCGGTGACCTTGGTGGGGAAATACCCCATCTCCTTCAGCCGGGAGATCGCCTCATTCTGATTCGCGACGTCGAGCGTGCCTTTGGTCTCCTTGCCGCGGGAATCCATGGCGACATAGTTAAATTTGGGCATACAAAAGTTAGATACAAATCCGCAGGTTCTGTTCAGCAGTATTGCATTTTTCGTTCCACTTGGCGAACGATTTCCCGAAAATCAGCGCTCCGACAAGGAAAAATTTGGGCGAAATCAGAGGAGATTACTGACTCAAGTGAAGCGGGCGTCGAAAGCAAGCCCATATCTCCGACTTTCAGCCGACTGACCGCGGGGTTTCACTGGTCGTAAGGTGTCTTGTGCGGCTGATGATCGAAATTCCACATCCGGCGGGTTTCGTCGTCGTCGGCGAAGAGGTTAGTGAACTTGATAAGTTCAACATGCCCGTCGCAAAAAGCGGTCAGATGTTTTCCACCGTGGCGCTCGTTCACCGCTTTTTGCTCCGTAGCGAAATTGGGGCGGGTTCGCCGATATTTCATAGGGAGGTACTCGAGGTCTGTGGTTCCAGCAATCGCTTTGAGCCTTTCGACGTAAAGAAGATCGGAGTCACCGAAACCGATCATGCCTGAAGGGTTAATAACTGCGGTTTCTTTAAGAGTGATCGGGCCTGTGACAGCCTGGTCAATGCCGAGACTGAACTGCGTGAGCGAGTTATAACCGTACGATCCAAACTTCCCGAAGTCTCCATTGGTGTCGGTCGAGTATTTGTAGCTCGGACATTTGAAAACGGATTCTTGGTTGGTCCACTTCGTCAGTGCACTTCCGAGGGCATCGAACCACCAATAGGTCGACCCGCTGGAAGTCAGAAACCTCAAAGCTGGATATCGATGGAAATCGTCAACGTACATGGTCAGCGCAAGGGCCATCTGCCGAACGTTGCTGGTGCATCGCGCCGTGCGTCCTTTCTCTTTCGCGCGTGCGAGAGCGGGCAGGAGGAGACTCGCGAGAATCGCAATGATCGCGATCACTACGAGAAGCTCGATGAGTGTGAAAGCCTTTTTCGCGCTCCTTGGAATGACACGCGCCGGGAACATCAATGTTTATTCATAACATATCGGCGACGGTCTGACCAATGTGAGAAGAATGATAAGAATGACCAATGACCAAGGCCTAATGTCCAAACAATCGCCAACTTCGATCCCAATGCTCTGGGCATTGGGATTCGGGTAATTCCCTTAACAATTAGTGCTTGGACATTGGTCATTCAAAGAAATTGCTCCGTCGGACTTGAATCGCCCAGCGGAGCAGTGGAGAAATGAGTACAATTATTTCGAGAGACTAACTTGCACCGGTTTGTCTTCCAAACCCAGCGATAGCGCAATCGTGGCCCAGCTTGTGCCAGTCGCTGAGATCCAGGAATCGCGGCTGTGGGGGAAGCCACTCTTCATGGTCGGCTGGAATGGAAACGCGCGACGCGCCACGTGCCAGGTGCCGTCATCAAGTTGCGTTTTGAGGAGGTACTCAAGGCCCTTGCGGAACTCGGGAGATTTCGACTTGATGCCCGCGGTGTGCAAGGCGAACAGGGCTGAACCGGTTGCATAGGCATCCGTATCCAGTTTGGTTAATTGGGCCCAACCGCCATCCGCGCGCTGCTCCCGCAACAAGGCGTTCGCGAGTTTCTGCAAAGTCTTTGGTGTTTCCCCCGCCCAGGCCAGACCGAGCAGTTGGTAGACGCGCTCTTCGGTGTTGGCGGGGTGAACCTTCCAGAGCCAATTGCGAGCGCGGACGATGCGTTGCTCGATGTCCTTCTGCTGCGCCGGGAAACCGTAACTGGTCAGGGCTTTGATCGCGAGCGAGGTCGGAGCGACATCACTCGTCTGGATCGGAGGGCGAGGCAGGTTGTTATGCCAGGAGCCATCCTTGTCTTGAATCACGAGCAGGTGATGCACGATGGCGTCAATCTGGGGATCGGCCGGTTGCTCTTGCGCGCTGAGCGAAAGGAGGGCGTAGGTGTAAGAATGTGCCGGCTCGGGATGGAAGGTCGATTGCGCGGTGATTTCATACAGCCCTCCGTTGTCGCGTTTCACCATGGCGAGAATTTCCTGCTCCGCCGTTTGATTCAGGGGAGTGCCGGCGCGGCGCGCAAAGGCCGTGGCGGTCAGGGGCAGGTATTGTTGATGGCAGGAGACACAATTCTGTTTGCTGGCGTGGCTGACGAAAGACTTTTTGGATTCGAGAGCGGTCTGCTCGAGTTGCGGAACGCTTTGCTTCAACGCTATCCGGATCAATTCAGGATCGACACCGTTCGACAGCGCGCGTTGGCCGCGGGCCAGCGGTTTCTCTGTAGCCGGATTGAGCCTCGCGTGAGCGGCGGTCAAAGATTGGGTGATCGGCGTGTCACCACGCTTTTTCGCGAGCATCAGCGGAGTTTGGGGAACGCCGAGAAAGGCGTCGACCTGTTCGCCGCCTTCCGCATTCGGATTCGCGCCGTTCTTCAGGAGCAGATCGACAAACTCGCTACTGTTGCGTTCGGAGGATGCCGCCCAGTGCAGCGCTGTATACCCGCTGCGAAAATCTTTCGCGTTTACGTCTGCGCCGTGCTTGATGAGAAGGCGGGCCGCTTCAATCTGGTCCATCCATGCTGCCTGGATGAGCGCGGTTCCAAAACCTTCGGGCTCATTCACATTCGCACCTGCGCCGATGAGAACTTTCATCATCGCGAGGTCGCCACGAGCCGCAGCCCACATCAACGGCGAACGTCCGCCACCCCACAAAACATTTGGCTCCGCGCCGCGCGAGTGGGCGTTCACATCAGCTCCGTGCTTGATCAGGGTGCGGACCGTTTCGAGATCGCCGCTGGCGGCCGCGGTTTGAATCGCCGTCGCACCAAAGTTGTTCGTGGCGTTCACCTCGGCGCCGTGCTCGATCAGAAATTTCACGGCGTCAGCGGAGGGATTCGCGCGAGCGGCCAGCATCAGCGGTGTATTGCCGAGGGCCGATCTGGCGTTCACGTTCGCGCCTTTGCCAACCAGCAGCTTGATCTTCGCGGTATCACCGGCGGCGCGCATTAATGCGGTTGCGCCGCCATTATTGGCCGCGTTAACATCCGCACCTTTTTCGATGAGGAACGAGAGGAGTTCTGGCCGGCCATACATGGCGGCGTTCATCAGGAGCGTATTTCCATCCGCGTCGCGCTGATTCGGAGAAACGCCATTTTGGAGCAACGTTTCTACGGCGGCGCGTTCGCCACTGCGAATCGCGCTGTAAATCTCTGAGTCCGTAGCGCCCCAAGTTTGGCAGGCTAACAGCGTTGCGGCCAGGCCCAACGAAAACATCGGTTTGATCATAGGTTGAAAAGTTTGGTTTTCGAACTGACGGCAGGAGTTCTACATGCGAGTACCCCGTAAGGAAATGACACTTATGGGGAATATCATTACAACCTGCACTCCTCCAATGGCGCAAAAGGAAGAGGCCGAGCCGGAAAGGACCGCCGCTGATCGAATCAAAAGTCCGTATGGCAGGAGTGCGAAGGATCGGAACACATCGCCTCGGCGAGCTTTTCCAGCACAAGCTTGAGTTCCCTTGAATTCGCCGGCTTTTTCACGACTCGGACTGACCCGGTCATTTTCGCCTCGGCAATTTCACGGGATGACGCAGAGCTTGGAGTCAGGAGGACAAAAGGAATCTGACGCAACGCCTTCTCGCCCTTGACCCAGGCGAGCAGGTCCACACCCGAATCGCCGTCGATTCTGTAGCTTGAGAGGATGCTGGAAGGCATCGGGTATTTCGAGCGGTCCGCGTAGAGGCCAGCGCCTTTTAAATATGCCTTGGCTTCCGAAACGTTCCGGGCGATCGCAACAGTACCGCAATCTGGAATGGCTCGAAATGCCTGATCAAGTATGGCGGCCTCTTGCGCGTCATTTTCGACGAGCAGGAAATGGTGATTTAGCCCGGGTGAGAGCGACATGGTTCGACTGTTCCAGTTTTGGAAGAGAGACTCAAAAGGAGAAAACTCTGATTTAAGACCGTCTCATCGCAATGACGGGACGGTCAGCATTTCCCTTTGGCGTTCAGGCGTTGTGCGCAGGCTCTGCCTACTCGACCGAGGTGCCGTAATCGCTGGCGAGCTTCCAGGCTGCGCCGATTCCGATGAAAACCCAAAAGAAGAGATACGGGGTGATCGAGGCGACGAAGATGTCCTTCACGCCGAGCTTTTGCAGATACGTGGTTTTTTCCTGTTCGATATAAGCGTCGCGCGTGGGATTGCCGGCGGCGAGCCTTTTCAACTCGGGCAGTTCCTTGAGTTTGAAAGCGCTCACGGCAGCATCGCCCGCATCGATCTTTGCGGCAAACTTCGTCTCCTGCGAACCGCGCGTCAGCAGGAATTCCTTTATGGCTGCGTCGGTCTTGAGCGACTCGACCTCTTTCGCGTATTCGAGGCGGGTTTCGTACTGGATCGTGGCGAACTCAGCGGCGAATTTCTTAATGTAGGCGTTCGCGACAAAGCATTGACCAATCAGGATGGCGAGCAAAGCGCAGACGGTGGCGAAGAGGCCGAGGAAATAATCTCGCCCACCACCGAATTTGCGGCTGCAAAGGCCAACGAGCGCACCGACACCGACAGCCACGTAGCGGATTTCGTAACCCGTGATGTAAACAGCGCCAGCCCAAGCTGCAGCGCCCGCTGCGCCGCCCACCGCGGCACCGATCATGCCCCGAACTTTGTTCGGACCGGTGTAGACGTCGTCATCGCGTCGGCTTTGCGCTTCGGTGTAAGGATCAGAATAGGGGATCTGTACCTGTTCAGGTTGGGAGGTTTCCCTTTTCTCACGCGGGCGGCGAAAAATCGTTTTCTTTTTAGGTTCGGCTTCAACCAGTCGCGCCTGAGCGGCGGCAGCCTTGCGGAGAGTCTCGCCGATTACTCGGTTGGCGAGCGGAACGCCATCTTTCTGGCAGCTTGGACAGAGCAATTCGGCGCCCGCCGGGAGACGGCCTTCAACAGGCTCGACCTCGAAGCTGAAGCGTGTGCCGCAATCGCATGGAACGACGACTTCCATTGAGATACCTAGCCTGCAATCGGGCGGCTTCGCCGCAGACTTAAGGGCCAAATTCTTACGCAAAGGCGCTCCACCATCGGAGCGCCCCTGTATATTTCAAAAGCTCAAGCGGCGGCAGGAACGACGCCCGCACGCTTTTCGGCGATTTGCGCGATAATTTTTTGGGCAAGGTCCGGCTTTTCGAGTAATGCCTGGCGGGCGGCTTCGCGGCCCTGGCCGATCAATTCGCCATTAAATTGGAGCCACGCGCCTTTCTTGTCGACCACGCCATTGTCGATGCCGACATCCAGAATGCCGCCGACACGGTCGATGCCCTGGTTAAAGTAGATGTCGAACTCGGCTTCGGCGAAAGGGGGAGCGACTTTGTTCTTCACGATTTTCGTTTTGACGTGGTTGCCGATAGCGGTGCCGGCGGAATCCTTGATCACATCTTTGCGGCGAATATCAATGCGGACGCTGGCGTAGAATTTGAGCGCTTTGCCGCCGGGGGTGGTTTCGGGGTTGCCGAACATGATGCCGACCTTCTCGCGAATTTGGTTTGTGAAAATACAAGTGGTTTTCGCTTTGTTGAGCACGCCGGTCAGCTTGCGGAGGGCCTGACTCATCAGGCGGGCTTGCATCCCCATGGTAGCCATGCCCATCTCACCTTCGAGTTCGGCTTTCGGAACCAGGGCAGCCACTGAATCGATCACGATAACGTCGAGCGCATTGGAGCGGGCGAGTGTTTCGCAAATGGTGAGTGCTTCTTCGCCGCTATCGGGCTGAGAGACTAGGAGATCGTCGAGATTGACGCCGAGCTTCCGGGCATAAGCAGGGTCGAGCGCGTGTTCCGCGTCGATGAAGGCAGCGAGACCGCCAGCCTTTTGAGCGTTGGCGATGATGTGGAGCATGAGCGTCGTTTTGCCGGAGGATTCGGGGCCAAAAATTTCGACCACTCGACCGCGCGGCACTCCGCCGACGCCGAGCGCCATATCGAGACCGAGTGATCCGGTGGGAATGACCTCGATTTTAACTTTGTAGGAGTCACCCAGGCGCATGATGCTGCCGTCGCCGTAATTTTTGGTAATGACCGAAATGGCCGCTTCCAGGTCGCGCATCCGGGCGGCGGCTTGCTTGCCGGCGTCGCCGTTTTTCGTGTCGGGTGCAGGAGTTTTTTCGACTTTTTCAGAGGATTTTGGGGGCATAACGTCTTTCAGAAACAGGTTGAAGGAATACAGGAGGGCACCGGGGCGGTCAATGACTCTGTTGGCCGTTTTGCTCCGCTGACAATGGGCGCTTTTCGCGCCGGCCGCGACTGCGTTTTGATTGCGTTTCTTGTTTTCATTGAGACGGTTTTAAGCAAGGGGGAGTGACATCCATAGTCATACCCCAACCGCGGCTTTTGGATTTTTAACTGGTAAGAGCGCTGGGCTGTAATGTGCGAATCTTCCGCTATGGCTCCCCTTGCGCTACGCTGTTTACAACCGTCTGATAGACAGGTGGTTGAGCTGATTTTGAGTCGTATTATTTACTGTTGTCGATGATTGTGCAGATTGGAGCTTCACGTGCGGCCCAACACCACAAGAGATCGCGCGGCAAAAATTGAAGGAATCGACGAAAGGCCTCGATCCAAGCTCTTTAGTAAGCCGTAAGCGAACGATGGATAAAGGGAAGGCTTGCTCAGGCCGCCGGAGAGAAGATATGTGAAGTCAGAGAGGGCAATCTTTTTGAGAACTCGCAACCTCGCCGGAAGACTTGATTGCTCGGAGAAGAAGAGCCGCGTGGCGTTGCCTTGAGCCGCATAGTAGTTCTGGCCCTCTGGTGGTTCGGTGGAGCAGTCGATCGGTTCTCTCCATCCGACGGGTTCGTGGTGGAAGCAGCCGTAGGCGACGGAGCTGATCCAGGATATATAAGGTTCGAAAAGGATGGTGCGCGCACCTTTGGCGAGGACGCGCTCCGCTTCATGGAGAAAAGCCAGAGGGCGAGAGAGGTGATGGAAGACGTCGAGGAGCACAAGGTTTGAAATGCTACCATCGCGGAAAGGCAGGCGATAGGCATCCGCGACGAGGTCGAGCCAGGGGTTTTCGAAAAGATCGGTGCTAATGGCTTCGGGGACGCGCGCTTTGAGGTCGCCGCTGCCGGACCCGATTTCCACAATCGCGCCGGGAACGTCGCGGGCGAGTTCTCGGACGATGCGGTCGTAAAAGTCGGCGTAGATTTTGCGGATGAGCGGCTTGGCAGCCCGTGACTCTTTGTTGCGCTGAATCTCGAGCTGGTGTTGTTCGAGAGGTTTCACGAGGGCTGGAGTAACATTCAGAAGCCAACGACGAATGGACACGAATGGACACGAATGATCCGGGATAAAGGGGAAGCACTCCATCCTAATTCGTGTTTATTGGTGTTCATTCGTGGTTACTCAGAGAAATTTGAGCCGTGAAGCAGCGAAACCGACCATGCGGAAGAGAAGCGCGCCGTGACTCCAGCGACTGATGTTGGTTTCGCCATAGGTGCGAGCCTGGTACCGAATGGGAAGATCGACAATCTTCAAATTAAGACGGGCCGCGCCGAAGAGCAGGTCGAAATCGCCGAACGGATCGAAGTCGCCGAAATAGGCGCGGTTGCGGGCGATTTCGTGATAGTCCCAGCGGAAAAGGCATTTGGTGCCGCAAAGGGTATCCTTGATCGGTTGGCCGAGCAGCCAGGTGAAAGCGACGCCGAAGAACTTGTTCGCGATCATGTTCAGGAACTGCATCGCCTGCTGTTCCATCGGGTAAACGAGGCGGACGCCGTTCGCGAATTCGGCCTGCCCGGAACGGAGTGCTTCGTAAAATTTCGGAAGTTGTTCGGGCGGCATCGTCAGGTCGGCATCCAGAATCATGAGAATGTCGCCTGTCGCCACGGCGAAGGCTTCGCGGACTGCGCCGGCTTTGCCTTTGCTTTTCTGTTTCAGGATCTTGATGCGGCGTTCCGGGTATTTTTCGGCGACGCGATTGATTTCCTCCCAGGTGCGGTCTTTGGAGTGGCCTTCGACAAAAATGATTTCGGTGGAGGCACCGAGCTGAGGCATGCGCTGGACCGCAGCTTCGATATTGCCTTCCTCGTTACGCGCGGGAATGACAACGGAGCAGGTGAACTGCTTTTCCGGGCGTGATTGAGGAAGGCGGGCGACCTGGAAAATGGTCAGGCAAAAAGAACTGAGGATCGGAGCCAGCGCGCGGTTCAGGATGGTTTCGAAAAAGGTGATGCCGACGGGGCTTAGGATTTTCGTCTCCTGGCGGATGAGTTCCCAGCCGGAGAGCCGCAACAGGTTTTGCATGTCCGCGGCGGAAAGCCAATTTTGCGGCGGAGTGGGCGCCTTGAGTTCGAGCGATTCCGCCATGGCGAGGATCGGCCGCCAAAGCATGTTGAAGAAATTCAGGACGAGCCGGGTGCGTTCATGGGCGAAGGAGCGAAGATGTTCGAGAAGCGCCTGGACATCGGCGACGTCGTTCACCAGATCAGAAAGAATGATGTAATCGAATTTTTCCTTTGATTCGAAGGTTTCGCCTTGAGCGACATGGAAATGGAGATCGGGATGCCGTTCACGGGCGAGCGCGAGGGTTTTTTCGCTGAAGTCGATGCCGACACCGTAACTCGGTTTGAGAGCGGCGAGGAGATCGCCGGTGCCGCAGCCGACCTCAAGAACCCGCGACCCTGCTGGGATGAAAAAAGAGTAATAGCGGCGGAGAAGCACATGGTAAAAGCGCTTCTGCTCCGCGGGGCGAAACCGGGCGCGGTCGTCGTAAAATGCTTTGCGGTCGAACATCGCTCGCTCCTGCAATGATCCACGGTTCGGCATTTGCCCACCGCTCTGCAGGCCTATAGTTACCTATCGCATGCGTTTGCGGCGAGCTTAAGCATAAACGAGCTTTGATCCCGGCGAGCCAGCTTGACTAAAAGCTCAGGTTCGATACGGTGCGGTCGATGCTGCGCCGGTCCGTTCGTATCATTCTGTGCACCTCCGCTTTGTTGCTCATGGCGGTGAATACTCCTGCCCCGCTCGTCTATCGCGCCGGAGAAGGGTGGACTTACGAGTCGGTTGGGGGCGGGAAGTGGACGCGCACCCGGGCGAAGGATCAGCTCGAAGTTGCGCAACAAGCGTTTGATTCGAAGAATTATGGCCTCGGTTTGAAGGCCGCGCGTCGGACGGTGAAAGTTTGGCCCCTTTCGGACTACGCTCCGCAGGCTCAATATCTGGTGGGACGCTGCCTCGAAGAGCAGAAAAAGGATGAGGACGCTTTCAAAGCGTACCAGGCGCTTTTGGAGAAATATCCCAAATCCGCCAACTATGAAGAGGTGGTGAAGCGCCAGTACGAGATCGCGAATCGTTATCTGGCCGGGCAGTGGTTCAAGCTGTGGGGTTACATCCCGTTTTTCCCGTCGATGGACAAAACGGTTGGCTTATATGAAAAGCTGATCAAGAACGGCCCGTACAGTGAAGTGGCGCCCAACGCGCAGATGAACATCGGTGCGGCCCGGGAGAAGCAATCTGATTTTCCACAGGCGGTGAAGGCGTACGAAGGCGCGGCAGACAAATATCATGACCGCAAGCAGGTCGCCGCCGACGCACTTTACAAAGCAGCCGAAGCCTATTTGAAACAGGCCAAGACCGCCGAGTACGACCAAAACGTCGCGGGTCAGGCCATTTCCACCTACACCGATTTCATGACGCTTTATCCGGGGGACCCGCGCGTCGCTGAGTGCCAGAAGAAGATCGCTGTTCTGCGGACAGAGCAAGCGCGAGGAAGCTTGATCGTGGCGCAATTTTACGAGAAGAAGAAGCAATGGGATGGCGCGCTCGTCTACTACAACGAAGTGTTGGTTCGCGATCCCAACTCGAAATATGCTGAGCAAGCTCGCAAGCGCATTGACGAAATCAAGAAGCGGACTGTTCGCCAGACGGCCCAGCGCTAGTGGCGCTTTCGCGCTCCTGTTTTTCTTTGCGGGCTGCGGGTATCAACTCGGCCCGACTAACGGCGTTCCCGCCGGCTCCCGCGCCGTTCAGATCAATCTCTTCCGCAACGACACCTGGGAACCGCGTTTGAGTGAACCCCTCGCCACTTCGTTGCGTCGTTGGATTCAGCGCGACGGCACCTATCGGCTCGCCACGCAAAACGATGCGGACATCATCGTCGATGGCGTGATCATCGAGTACAACCGTTCCGGAATCAGCTTTCAGCCCTCGGACGTGCTCACCGTTCGTGATTACGATGTGAGTGCGGTTGCGCAGGTCACAGCCACCGAACGCGCTACCGGCAAAGTCGTGCTCGAAACCAAAGTCACTGGCCGGACCACCATTCGGTCCGGATCGGATTTGGCTTCCTCCGAACGTCAGGCTGCTCCGCTCATAGCCGAAGACCTGGCCCGCCGAATCACCTCCCAATTGGTGGACGGCAAATGGTAGAAAAAGGGTAGACTTTGGCGGACGCGGAAAGTCCTTTACAAGCAGAGGTTCCATCGCAAGGTTAGCGGCCTGTTTATGGATAAATTCTGGAGTATTTGCTCGATGCCGATCGGACTGTTTCTCTGCTTTACGCCAGTTCTGATCGCCTGGGTGATCGAAGGAACGAAGAGCCCGAAGCCATCCGAACGCCGCGACTCTGATCGCCGCTAATTTTCCGGGCGCATGGACGCACCGTTAGTTATTACCGTTGTCGCTAAAGATCGCCCCGGTCTGGTTGAAGCGTTAGCCGCGGCCATTGCGAAACATGGCGGTAATTGGCTTGAAAGCCGGATGTCCCGGCTCGGCGGCCAATTCGCCGGGATTCTGCGGCTCACCATTCCCCCTGCCAATCGTGAGAAGCTTCTTGCCGATCTCAGTTCGCTACAAGCTGGCGGACTGAAGCTTACGGTCCAGACCGATGAAGCCGCGCCCTCCGAAGCCGCTGGACGAATTGCCGAATTAACCCTGGTCGGCCAGGACCGGCCCGGAATTGTTCGCCAGATTTCCCAGGCCTTCGCTCGCGGCGGCGTAAACGTCGAAGATTTGGAAACGGAGATCACCAGCGCGCCGATGTCTGGCGAAACTCTTTTTCACGCGCGAGCGAGAGTGAGTATCCCAGCCGCTTGCGATACACAGGCTCTTCGCCAAGAATTGGAGAAAATTGCGACAGATTTGATGGTCGACGTGAAGTTGACCGAGATTTCGACCCCTTAAAGAGATGCGCCGCCCATTGCTGGGCGGCGTTGCTCATATGAAGTTTCGCTAAAGAAGCGACTGTTAAGATAACTATCGGTGACAGCCCGATTCTCTTTAGAAAAACGTTCTTCTTCCGTGTGCATTTCACAATTTTCATCGCTAGCGCTCCTCGCCGATCGTGAACCCGAAGGGTTCGAAGCAATTAGCCGGTGGTTGAGACCGTCAGGTCGATACCACCGGAAAACTCGAATTGTGCGTTCGCACCCCGAAGGCGGTGCCAGAATCTCAGTTCGTTTACCCTGGCACCCCGTCCGGGGTGCGGTGTCGAATCCAAAAAAATACCGGTGGTGTCGCTGACGCGAAAGCACCGGCTAATCGCGTTGAACCCTCCGGGGTCAACCCCTTGCAATTCCGTGAAAAAACGGGATGTTCTCAATTCGCTGAGTTTGTAGCATTATTGCCGCTGTATCATGCTCTCGCGCCTATCGATAGTCCTCGCCGCGCTGGCCTTTTTTCGACCAGCCTTCGCTGCGACTGAAGAAGTCAGCTTCAATTCGCAAGTTCGTCCCGTTTTCTCCGATCGTTGCCTGAGCTGTCATGGCCCGGACGAAAAGAATCGTAAGGCGAAGCTCCGGCTCGATACCGCCGATGGCGGCGTTTTCCGCGAGAAGGATGGGAAGGTCGTGGTGAAACCAGGCGCGCCTGATCAAAGCGAACTTTACAAGCGGCTTATCAGCAAAGATCCGGAGGAAAAGATGCCTCCGCCCGAATCGAACCTTACTGTCAGCGAAGCAGAAATCGCGCAGATTCGCGCCTGGATCGAGCAGGGAGCGAAGTGGGAAAAGCACTGGGCGTTCATTCCACCGCGCGCGGCAACTCCACCGGCTGTGAAAGATGAAAAATGGGCGCGCAATGATATCGATCGATTTGTGCTTGCCCGGATCGAGAAGGCTGGACTGAAACCATCAGTGGAAGCTTCTCGCGAAAAGCTGCTCCGCCGCGTCTCATTTGATCTGACCGGTTTGCCGCCCACTATTGAGCAGTTGGATGCGTTTTTGGCGGACAGATCCGAGAATGCATACGAGAAAGTAGTAGACCAGCTGCTCGCTTCGAAGGAGTACGGCGAGCGGATGACCATCGATTGGCTGGACCTCGCGCGCTATTCGGACACGCACGGCTACCAGGCCGACCGTTACCGCGCGATGTGGCCGTGGCGGGATTGGGTGATCAAAGCGTTCAATGAGAATACGCCCTACGACCGGTTCGTGACCTGGCAACTCGCGGGCGATCTCCTGCCGAACCCGACCAAGGAACAGATTCTGGCGACTGGCTTCAATCGGCATCACATGCAAACCGAAGAGGGCGGCAGCGTGGAGGAAGAGTTCCGCGTGAGCTATGTGGTCGATCGCGTGGATACGATGGGCACTGCGTTTCTGGCGCTCACATTCGAATGTTCCCGTTGCCACGATCACAAGTTCGATCCCATTTCGCAGCGTGATTTCTATTCGATGTTTTCTTTTTTCAATAACATCGACGAGTCCGGACAAAGTTCCTATTTCACTGATTCAATGCCGGTTCCTACGCTCCTGCTCTCAAACGATGAGCAGGACAAAAAACTGGCCGAGCTCAAGTCCGCGATTCGCACAAAGGAATCACAGACGCCCGCTTTGAAACAGAACGCACGCGGCGCTTTCGAAGCCTGGCTGCGGAATCGCCCAAAGGAGCCTGCGCTGAAAGGGATGGTCGCGTCGCTCAGCTTTGAGGAGATCAAGGACAACAAAGTGGCGAACGACGCGAATTCGGGCAAGCCCGCAACCGCAAGCGAATCGCCGCAACTGGTGGATGGTTATCGTGGAAAGGCGGCATCGCTCAGTGGCGAGAATGGATTTATCTTAAACGGAATAGGGGAATTCTCACGCGTAGATCCTTTTTCGATCAGCGTCTGGTTGCGGACACCGGTCATTCCGAAACGCGCCGCAATCTTTCATCGTAGTTCGGCCGCGCTCGACGCGGCGAGCCGAGGTTACGAGATGTTGATCGAGAATGGCCATGTCAGCCTGGGGTTGCATCACATGTGGCCTGGCAACGCCATGAAGGTCATGAGCAAATCCATTTTGCCCACCAACGAATGGGTGCACCTCGTGATGACCTATGACGGTTCGAGCCGCGCGAACGGTCTCAAACTCTACTGGAACGGAGCAGAAACTCAGACCGAGGTGGTGCGGGACAATCTTTGGAAGGATATCACTTACGAGCGTGGCAGCCCCCAACTGACCATTGGATATCGTTTTCGAGACAACGGTTTCCGCGACGGACTGGTCGACGAGTTCAAAGTATTCGATCGGACACTCGCGCCGATCGAGATCGAACATCTTCACGGCAGCACCGCTCTGCGCGAAGCGTTGAGTGCCGAGACTCTTTCGGATATGCAGCGCGAGCAGCTCTTCTCCTATTACCTGGCCAACTTCAATCCGCTCTACGGAAAGCATCTGGCCGACCTGCGTGACGTTCGCGCGGAGCAGAGTCGGTTGATCAATCCCATTCCGGAAACGATGGCGATGCACGAAATGGCCAAACCGCGGCCCGCGTTCATCTTGAAGCGCGGTGCTTACGATGCCCCCGGAGAGCCGGTCACGATGAACACGCCCTCCGCCATCCTGCCGTTCAAACCGGATTATCCGCGCAATCGCCTCGGACTCGCCAAATGGATGTTCGACAAGCAAAATCCGCTCACCGCACGTGTCGCGGCGAATCGTTTGTGGCAGCAGATGTTCGGGCGCGGGATTGTGGCCACCAGCGACAACTTTGGCAGTCAGGGCGAACTGCCCACCCATCCGGAGTTGCTCGACTGGCTCGCGAATGATCTGCGTGATCACAGTTGGGATATCAAACGGTTCCTGAAACAAATCGCTCTCAGCGCGACCTACCGACAAAGCTCGACCGGCAGTGCCGAGTCGGTTGCTGTCGATCCCGAAAACAAGCTTCTCACACACATGCCCGCGTATCGTTTGAGCGCGGAGATGTTGCGCGACAATGCGCTCGCCACGAGCGGATTGCTTGTGGAGAAAATCGGTGGCGCACCCGTGAAACCTTATCAACCCGAAGGTCTCTGGGAGGAAAAGTCCGGCGCTCGTTACGATCGGGACAAAGGCGAAGGGTTGTATCGACGGAGCCTTTACACCTTTTGGAAACGAACCTCGCCTCCTCCCACCATGGTTTCCTTCGACGCGGCCGAGCGCAACACCTGCATCGTCCGCCGACAGGTCACGGGCACTCCGCTGCAATCACTCATCCTCTTGAACGATCCCCAATTAACCGAAGCGAGTCGCTTCCTGGCCGAACGGATGTTCAAGAACGGCGGCAGCACCATCGAATCGCAGATCAGTTATTTGTTCCGTCTGATGACAAGCCGCAATCCAAAGGAAAATGAACTCCTGCTGCTGAAGAAAATCTACTCTGAGCAGCACGACCTTTTTGCAAAGAATGAGCAGGAGAGTATCAAATTGTTGACCGTCGGCGACAAAGCGAACGATCCATCCATCCCGCCGATTGACCTGGCCGCAGGCTCCGTTGTAGCGAGTGCGCTCCTCAACTACGACGAAACAATTATTAAACGATGAAAAACCGGTTCTTGTTGTGATGCAAAACACGCATATTAATTTCGACATGAATCGCCGCGACTTCTTCGGTCGATTCGCCCTCGGCCTCGGCGGCGTGGCACTCACCGGCCTGCTTCGCCAGAGCATCGCCGCACCCGAAGCTCCGAATCCTTTCGCTGGTGTTCTCACCGCGCCGCACGTCACGCCTCGCGCCCAGCGCATCATTTATCTCTTCATGAGCGGCGGGCCGTCGCAGTTGGAGTTGTTCGATTACAAGCCGACACTCAACAAGATGAACGGTGAGGACCTGCCCGAATCGATTCGCAAGGGCCAGCGCCTCACCACCATGACCTCAAATCAGGCCCGGCTGCCCATGGCGGGCTCTGCATTCAAATTTGCCCAGCACGGAAAATCCGGCGCGTGGGTGAGCGAATTGCTTCCGAACACTGCGAAAATTGTCGACGATCTCTGCTTCATCAAATCTCTTAACACCGAAGCAATCAACCACGACCCCGCCATAACATTTTTCCAAACCGGTTCTCAAATGGCGGGACGCCCCTCTTTCGGTTCGTGGCTGAGTTACGGCCTCGGCAGCGCCAATGAAAATCTTCCTGCATTTGTCGTTTTGATTTCGAAAGATCGAATTGATCAGCCGCTTTATTCCCGCCTTTGGGGCAATGGCTTTCTGCCATCCATCCACCAGGGAGTTCAGTTTCGTTCCGGCAAGGAACCGGTGCTCTTCCTGAAAAATCCGGACGGCATTTCCGCCGAAAGCCGGCGCAAGATGCTCGATCGTCTCGCCGAGCTTCACGCACTTCAATACCAGGACCTCGGCGATCCCGAGATCAATGCGCGTGTCGCCCAATACGAAATGGCTTACCGGATGCAGACCTCCGTTCCCGAAGTTCTCGACATCTCCGGCGAGCCCGCCTCGGTGTTCGAACTATACGGTGACGAAGCGCGCAAGCCGGGCACCTTCGCCGCAAACTGCCTGCTCGCTCGACGGTTGGCCGAGCGCAACGTTCGCTTCATCCAGCTTTATCATCCCGGCTGGGATCACCACGGCGGTTTGCCGAATAACATCAAGCGTTCCACCAAAGACATCGATCAAGGCTGCTACGCACTCATCACCGACCTGAAACAGCGCGGCTTGCTGGATGATACACTCGTTGTTTGGGGCGGAGAATTCGGCCGCACCAATTATTCCCAAGGCAAACTCACCGCCACTGATTACGGCCGCGACCATCATCCCCGTTGCTTCACCGGTTGGGTCGCCGGCGGCGGTTTCAAGGGCGGCGTCAGCTACGGCGCGACCGACGAATTTGGCTATAACGTCGTCGAAAATCCGGTGCACGTTCACGACCTGCAAGCCACGCTACTCCATACACTCGGAATCGATCACGAGAAACTGACCTTCAAATATCAAGGCCGTCGCTATCGGTTGACCGATGTTCACGGCAACGTCGTGAAAGAGTTGCTCGTGTAGATGATTGATCAGGACCGCAAATTTGTTAAAGTTTTCGGGTGAATCAGACCGCTGTCGAGCATCGCTACACAGTCGATGAATATGTCGAACTGGAAGAGAAGGGAGATACCAAGTTCGAGTTTTTCGAAGGGGAAATCTTCGCGATGGCGGGAGGCACCCCGGACCATAGTTTAATCGCTGGAAATTTGATCGCGTTGTTGCACAACGCGCTGCGCCCGCGCGGTTGCTCTGTCTTCACCAGCGACCTGCGTCTGAAAGTGGAAGCCACCGGCTTGTGCACGCATCCTGATGTTACCGTTTTGTGCGGCCCCGGTAAGTATGATGGCACGTTCCTCTTGAACCCTACGTTGATTGTAGAAGTGCTTTCGAAGAGCACCGAAGGTTACGACCGCGGTGGGAAGTTCGATCACTACCGAACGATCAAGTCGTTGCACACCTATCTGCTCGTTTCCGGAGACGCACCGCGCGTAGAGCAGTACGTCCGCAAAACCGTTTCCGAATGGGACTACAGCGTTGTTCACGGGATGGAATCGAGCCTTGAAGTTGCGGCTTTGAATATAGCCCTGCCCTTGAAGGAGATTTTCTTAGGCGCTTCTTTTCCAACCATTCGGTTGCGGTGATTTGCTTCTGAACATCGACGCGAGTGTTACAGTCTGGAAAAAAATCGTTTCCAGCGCGATTCGCCTTGAAAATGATCCAGTGCTGTCTAATATCGCCCCTGTAGCAAGTCTGAGATGCTGGAATTGATTCAATTCGCTTGGAGCCCTTACTGCATCGTCCAGCGTCGCATCCTCGAATACTCCGGGCAGAAATTCAAAATCATCAACGTTCCCAATCCAGATCGCACCCTCGTTTGGAAGCTCACTCGTGAGCGTTATTATCAAGTGCCTGTCTTGCGCGATGGCGCGGACGTCCTGTTTGAGACGGATGCTGATTCGCAGGTGATCGCGAAGTATCTCGACCAGAAACTCTCGCTCGGTTTGTTTCCGAAGAAGTGGGAAGGGGTTCAGGATCTGATCTGGCGCTATTTCGAGAATGATGTGGAAGGGCTCGGCTTCAAGTTGAACGACGTTTATTGGCGCGAGTTCGTTCCGCGCAAAGATCATCTCGGTTTTGTTCGCCACAAGGAACGCAAGTTTGGGCGCGGCTGTCTCGATCAGTGGCGCGAGCAGCAACCCGCTCTTATCCATGAAATGGAACAGAAATTGACGTGCTGCGAGGAGATGCTTCTCACGCGCGATTTCCTCCTGGATGAAGCGCCGCGCTTCGTCGATTTCGATCTTTTTGGGATGCTGGGGAATTTTCTCTATTCAGGTCATTACGCTCTGCCAGGGCCGCACAAAAGGCTGGCGGCGTGGTACGAGCGCATGGCCAAAATCACCGTCAAGCAGTTCGCACGTGAAAAATTATATCCTTGATACCAACGTTCTCCTTCACGATCCAAATTCACTCCTCAATTTCGAAGATAATTCCGTTATTATTCCGATAGAAGTTCTCGAAGAAATCGACCGATTTAAACGCGAATCCAGTGAGCTCGGCCAAAACGCTCGTCAGGTCTCCCGCATGCTCGATGGGTTCCGCGCGCAAGGACGGTTGAACGACGGAGTGAATCTGCCGAACGGTGGCCGCCTCCGCATCGTCTTCAATCGCGATGTGGATCTTTCGACCATTCCGTCAAACGGAAACAACGTAGACAGCCGTATCGTCGCACTCGCCCTGCACGTCAAAAATCAGGAAAAGAAAGTTCCGACCATTTTGGTCACCAAGGATATTAACCTTCGCATTAAAGCAGACGCGCTCGGCCTCGCGGCGCAAGATTACGAGACGGACCGCGTGCTGCTGAAAGATTTATACAGTGGGCTCTGCGAAAAGAATGTATCGCAGGAAAAGATGACCGCGTTTCGCGCCAACGGCGAGTTGGAGATCGGAAACGGCCGCGTTAATTATCCGAACGAGTACTGCACCCTTACCGACGAAACGAATCCGAAGCGCACCGCGCTCACCAAGGTGGATTCGACTGGCAAGAGATTCGTTCCCATTATCGACAGCCGCGAGGGGGTTTGGGGTATCAAACCGCGCAACCGCGAACAGCATTTCGCGTTCGACGCGCTTCTCGATGATCGCATCAAGTTGGTTACGCTCATGGGGAAAGCGGGAACGGGAAAGACGCTTATGGCGATGGCAGCCGGGCTGAAAAAGACAGTGCTCGATCGAGAGTATCGCCGGCTCGTTGTGGCTCGCCCCACCATCGCGATGGGCAAGGAACTCGGTTTTCTACCAGGGACACTCGAAGAAAAACTCACACCATGGATGCAACCCATTCACGACGCTCTCGAACTGCTCGGCGATTTGAACATGGGCCACGAACATCGCCGGAGTAACGATTTGATCCGATCCGGATTGGTGGTCGTCGAGGCTCTCAGCTACATCCGCGGACGCAGCATCGCTAATCAATACATGGTGATCGATGAAGCCCAAAACCTCACGCCGCTCGAAGTGAAAACAATCATTACTCGTGTCGGCGAAGGAACGAAAATCGTTTTTACCGGTGATCCTTACCAAATCGATAACCCCTACGTCGATTCTTCCTCGAACGGATTCAATTTCGTAGTCAGTAAATTCCGGGAGCAGCCAATCGCGGCTCACGTGGAACTCCAAAAGGGCGAACGCTCAGAGTTGGCCGAAGTTGCCGCGAATTTGCTTTGATAATCTAGACCTCGCCTGCTTCCCGAAGCACCGCTTCCACCAGACGAGGGTGCAGATAGATGCCGGTTTCCTGGAGCGATTCGATAACGGCCCGCAACTCCTTGATGAAGCCGGCGTTTTTCCCACGCAGCAGCAGGCCGAGCGTGCCAAGCACCTTTATTCCCATTTCCACCGCAGTACGACGAGCGCGCAGGTCGTCAACCAGAAGCACTGAACCGGGATTGGTGGCGGCCAACGCTATGGCCTCACGCTCTCCTGTATCCAAGCTAAAGGGAATCGTCGGGCCACTCTCTGGATCAATCGAAACGATTTCGATCCACGCAGATTTCCGCACGCTCGTAGCGCCTGGCCGTTCCGCGTCCTGTGTCATTTCTTCCCAAACCGCTGCGGGAACCAAGACACGTTTTGCGAGCCTGTTAAGAATCGGCAATTGTTCGATGCGCGCCAGAGCGATAAGCGGACTGCTATCCGCGACTATAATCTCCTCGACTTGCACGCAACTCAGCTCCGAGTTCTTCCTGATCAAAGTTTATCCAGGAAACCTTTTGCCGCGTCAGCTCGTCCCGGAAATCCGCCTTTGATAACCCGGCCAAAGACGCCGCCCGACCCATTGATAGCTCACCGGTTTCGAAAAGCCGGATCGCCAGTTCAAGAGACAGATCTCGTTCGAGAGCCTCTTGCGATTTTCCTGAAGCCGCGAACAAGTCATCCGGATAGTGGATCACGACATCCATAGCGCCAAAATACCGCAGGGAACGGAGTCATCGCAAGTCTTGCGCGGAGCGACCTTCTGCTCGCACAGTAGCCCTGCCGATGAAAGCAGGGAATCGTCATCTTGCCCGCGCAAGAGAAGTTTTCGATATCGAGCTTGCCGGGCTGAAAGCTGTTCGCCAGCAGTTGGGTGAAAGTTTTGCGCGCGCGGTGGAATGTATTGCGTCCGCTTTGAGCGCCCGGCTTAAAGTCGTGGTGGTTGGCATCGGCAAATCTGGAAATATCGGGCAGAAAATTGCGGCGACACTCACGAGCACTGGCTCAACGGCCGTCTTATTGCACAGTGTGGATGCCCTTCACGGCGACCTGGGCATTGTGAATGACGGCGATGTGATTCTCGCGCTGAGTTACTCAGGTGAAACGGAGGAGTTGGCGCATTTGTTGCCTGCGTTGAAACGCTTTTCGGTGACGATCATTAGTTTCACGGCGGCACCGCGCTCCACATTGGCACGCTTCAGCGACATTGTCATCAATGTGAAGGTCCCAAAGGAGGCTTGCCCATTTAATCTCGCACCGACTGCCAGCACCACCGCGATGCTGGCGATGGGCGATGCGCTCGCGATGGCGTTGTTGGACGCGCGCGGATTCTCTAAAGAGAAATTCGCGAAGCATCATCCAGCGGGAGCAATCGGGCGGGCGCTGCTCCTTAAAGTGGGCGAAATCATGCGAACGGGCGAACGCAATCCGGTCGCGAAACAAGAGGCTACAGTGAAAGAGGCTCTCTTTGTGATGACCCGCGCCAAAGCCGGCAGCTTGAGTGTGGTGGATCGACGCGGCAAACTGGTCGGCGTTTTCACGGACGGTGACCTGCGCCGACACATGGCCACCGACAGTCAGATCCTTTCTCGCGTCTTGCGCGAAGTCATGACACCCGGTCCGATTACCGTTAAGGACACGGCTTTAGCATCGGACGCCCTTTCGATTTTTAACGAGCGCAATATCGACGACCTCATCGTGGTAAACTCTCGGCACGAACCAGTCGGGATGATCGACCTGCAAGATCTTCCGAAGCTGAAGCTGCTTTAATCTTTCGTTTAAGGCTGATCCGGAATCTCTGCCTCGACAAGCTTTGCCAGCAGTATGAGCGATTCCTGCCAGCCGAGATAACAAGCCTCCGGCGGAATCGCAGCGGGGATACCTTCCTGGGTGACGTTTAATTCCGTTCCGCAAAAAATCTCCCGCAGGGAAATGGTGGTGATCATCTCGCCGGGCAGGTTTGGATCGTCGAACCGGTCCGTGTAACGGATACTTTTGTGCGGAGTGAGTTCGAGATATTTTCCCCCGAAAGAGTGGCTCTTGCCGGTGGAGAAATTGGTGAAGGACATTTTATAAATTCCACCAACCTTTGCGTCCATTTGGTGCACCTTTCCGGTGAACCCGTTCGGCGGCAGCCATTTCGCCATCGCGTCAGGGTCGATGAACGCGCGGTAAACTCGTTCTGCCTTGGCTTTGAAAACTCGGTGAAGTTTGATCGTGTTGGTCGACATAATTTTTTCGTTTCGATTTCACTGCCACAACGAACGGGAATCGGCTTTCAGGACATTCGCCTCATTTCCTTGCTCGAACGGGCTATCTGATTAGGATTTCCGCCTGCGTATGACTGAGAAAGCCAAATCTGCCGCGCCCGTGTCGATCACTTCGGTTTTGCACGAGGATCGTGTGTTCCCTCCTTCCGAAGAGTTTAGCGGCAGGGCCCACGTGAAGTCGATGCGGGAGTACCGCCGGCTTTACAAAGAGTCGATCGACGATCCCGAGGCGTTTTGGGGCAGGATGGCGGAGAAGGAATTGGTCTGGTTCAAGCCCTGGAAACAAGTCCTCAAATGGAAAGTGCCCGATGCAAAATGGTTCGTGGGCGGCAAGCTGAATCTCTCGGTCAATTGCCTCGACCGCCATTTGAACACGGCCACCGCGAACAAAGCCGCGCTCGTTTGGGAAGGTGAACCAGCCGGACCTGGAAAATTCGGCGAGGAACGCACGCTGACTTATCAGCAGTTGCATCGTGAGGTTTGTTTGTTTGCCAACGTTCTCAAACGAAACGGCATCAAAAAAGGCGATCGAGTAATCATTTATCTGCCTATGGTGCCCGAAGCCGCAATCGCGATGCTCGCCTGCGCCCGCATCGGTGCGGTACACTCAGTCGTTTTCGGCGGGTTCAGCGCCCAATCGGTTGCGGACCGGATTTTTGATTGCCAGGCGAAGTTGGTCATCACCGCGGATGGCGGTTTTCGCCGCGGAGCGGTTGTTCCTCTTAAAAAGAATGTCGATGATGCCCTGCACCTCAAAGATCCGGAAGGCAATCTTCTCGCCCGGTCGGTGCAGAAAGTGATTGTCCTTCGCCGGTCCCAAAATGAAGTGCATATCGAGGAAGGCCGCGACGTTTGGTGGCATCGCGAGTTGGAATATGTGGATGCCAATTGCCAAGCGGAGAAAATGGACAGTGAAGATCCGCTGTTTATTCTCTACACCAGCGGTTCGACCGGAAAACCGAAGGGGATTCTACACACGACTGCCGGCTACCTTCTAGGCGCAAAGCTGACCACCAAATACGTTTTCGACCTGCGCGATACGGATGTCTATTGGTGCACTGCGGATGTGGGCTGGGTCACAGGCCACAGCTACGTCGTCTATGGTCCGCTCGCGAATGGTGCTACGTCCCTCATGTATGAAGGCGCACCGAACTGGCCGGAACCGGATCGCTTCTGGCAAATCGTCGAGAAGTTCCGGGTGAGTGTGCTTTACACAGCTCCCACCGCGATTCGCGCCTTCATGAAGTGGGGCGTTGAATGGCCGAAGAAGCATGACCTCTCGTCACTGCGGTTGCTGGGGTCTGTGGGCGAGCCGATCAATCCCGAAGCATGGATCTGGTATCACGAAGTGATCGGCGGCAAGCGTTGTCCGATTGTCGACACCTGGTGGCAAACCGAGACCGGCGGAATCATGATCACGCCGTTGCCCGGTGCGACTCCAACCAAGCCGGGAAGCGCGACGCTGCCGTTTTTCGGTATCCTGCCCGAGGTCGTCGATGACAAAGGAGACGGTGTTCCGAAGAACTCCGGCGGCAAGCTGGTCATTCGCAAACCGTGGCCCAGCATGCTCCGTGGAATTTGGGGCGACCCGCAGCGTTTCAACGACGTGTACTGGACGGAGGTCAAAGGGAGTTATTTCACTGGCGATGGTTGCCGACGGGACGAGGATGGTTACTTCTGGATCGTGGGCCGCATTGATGACGTGTTGAACGTAGCTGGCCATCGAATCGGAACGGCGGAGGTCGAGAGCGCCCTGGTCAGCAACCAAAAGGTGGCCGAGGCCGCAGTCGTAGGACGTCCAGACGAACTGAAAGGTCAGGCGCTGGTCGCGTTCGTCACGCTCAAGAGCGGAATTCAGCCGCACCCGTCCATTCGCGAAGAACTCCGCGCACACGTTGGAAAAGAAATCGGGCCGGTGGCAAAGCCGGACGACATCCGTTTTGCCGAAGCGCTTCCCAAAACCCGTTCCGGCAAAATCATGCGCCGCTTGCTAAAGCAAATTGCGAGCGGTAGCGAAATCAAAGGCGACGTGACTACGCTTGAAGACTTTAACGTCGTCGCGAAACTCAGCGCGGCGGAAGAATAGAGGTTTCTTGAAACCACGAATGAACACGACTTCACACGAATCAGATTATCTTGCTCGGCGTTATTCGTGTCGATTCGTGTTCATTCGTGGTTCGCTGTCATAGTCGCAAACGAAAGAACTTCATTGTGGCCCCAGATGCAATCGCAACGGTCTGCGGGTTCGAATCTACCGCTACGGTCTGCAAATTGGTCCAGGTCGGATTTGTGAGAGAGTTGGCTGATTCGAGGGAGTAGCTCGCTCCGGCTGAGCCGAACACGGAGATTTCGATGCCGGCCTGCACCTTGCGGATTTCCAATCGGGGACGTTCTGAGGTCGCGGCCGTTTCCACCAAATCTAGCACTCCGTTGTTATTGGCATCGCTGCTGTGAATGAGCAGAAACCAGTATTGGTAATCCTGGTCGGACGTCGCGGGATATCCGTCATCGAACCTAACCACGGCGATATAGTTTGTTCCAAAGCGGTCCAGGGAATCGATGGAATGAAACACGTAACTGGCACCGCCGCGGTTGGTCCAGGTGCCCGACTCGTATCCGAGCTTGGAGTTGTTTGTGATCGTCATGGAGAGCGGCCCTGAAATCTGATCGTCCGGCGCGGCGATGTTCGTCAGGATAACGCTGGCGGTGATTGATTTGTTCGTCAGTGAATACGTAAGCACCCCGTCATACTGCAAGATCGCGTAATCGTGGGTGAAACTTCCAAGGCTCGGCAGATTCATCACCACTTTCCCGGTCGATTGCCCCGCCGGACGGGTCCATGTGGCGGTGAATTGTTCCATTCCGCCGAACGGTGACTCATGCTCCCCCGACGTTTTCACGCCCGGCGTCTCCACACTGATGTCGAAGAAATCCGCGAGGCCGTTCGTGTTCGAGTCACCCTGATCCGGCACATCCAGCCCGAAAAAGAAAGGAACCGCTTCGGGAAAAGTGGGATCATCAATCACAAAAAAGCTGTCGTGAGTGTACGGAACGGTGTCGTCCGCCAGTTCCAATTCGCCATTCGGGTTATTGGGTCTGCCCGTGCTCGAGACGCTTAAAGTAGTCATCAGCCCAAAGTTATTCACGCTTGCAGGCTGAATTTGCACGGAGAAGCAAACCAGACTGACGGGCGCGGTGTCTGCGCGAGACGCGGTCGCAAGGAGGCAGAGCGTCAGAAAAGTAAGAAGCCGTTGCATCCCATATTGATATCGCACGCATTGTTTTCCGGCAATCGCGCTGCCCAGACATTAGTTTTCCTTTCCCCCTGCGCGCCGCCACGCTAAGAAGTCCGGAACATGCCCAAGCCACTTGTCATCGGCGTCGATTTTGGAACGCTTTCCGCCCGCGCTGTCCTGGTGGACGCCCGGAACGGGCGCGAATTGGCCTCTGCGTCCGCCGACTACGCGAACGGAGTCATCTGTGAGCGACTCGGTACCGCGAAGCTCAGGCCGCAGTCCGCGTTTCAGAACCCCGCCGATTATCTTCAGGCGCTCGAACAAATCGTTCCTGCTCTATTGAAGCAGGCGAAAGTCCGCCCTCAGGACATCGCGGCGATCGGAACCGATTTTACCTCATGCACCGTTCTGCCGGTCAAGGCGGATGGCTCGCCACTTTGCGAGGACCCGAAATTCGCTAAAAATCCGCATTCCTGGGTAAAGCTTTGGAAGCATCACGCGACCCAGGCCGAAGCGGACCATATCAACGATGTCGCTCGGAGACGGAACGAAGAGTTCATCCGCGCCTATGGCGGCAAATATTCCAGCGAATGGTTTTTCTCGAAAGTCCTCGAAACGTTGCGCGAAGCGCCTTCAGTCTACCGCGCGGCCAATTTCTTCATTGAGGGTTGCGATTGGATTGTGTGGCAACTTACCGGTCAGCAAACCCGTAATGTTTCCGCCGCTGGTTTCAAGGGCATGCGCGTCCAACCGCAAGGCAATACCTGGTCGTACCCTTCGCCCGATTACTTTGGGCAACTTCATCACGAAATGAGGAATGTGGTGAGCGAGAAACTTGGCGGCCCGGTCGTTCAGCTTGGATCGCGCGTCGGAGGACTTACCCCGGAAATGGCAGCGCGTCTCAAGCTCGCGCCTGGCATTCCTGTTGCCGCGGGCAATATCGATGCGCACGCTGGCGTGCCCGCCTGCGGTATCACCTATTCCGGCACTCTCGCGATGATCATGGGGACTTCGACCTGTCACCTTCTCATTACCGATTCACGCGAAGAAGTAGAGGGCATTTGCGGTGTCGTGCAAGACGGCGTGGTTCCAGGCTATTGGGGTTACGAGGCCGGGCAAGCCGGCGTGGGCGATCTTTTTGCCTGGTATGTTGATAACGCGGTGCCCGCACGCATTGTCGAGGAAGCCGCGCGTGCGAAAGTTTCTGTCCACGATCTCCTCTCCACACAGGCCGGAAAACTAAAGCCCGGCGAAACGGGTCTACTCGCCCTCGATTGGTGGAGCGGCAATCGCTCGGTGCTCGTCGACGCGAACCTTACCGGTGTGATCATGGGCCTGACCACCCACACACGTCCGCACGAGATCTATCGCGCATTGATCGAAGCGACCGCCTTCGGCACCCGCAAAATCGTCGATGCCTTCGCAACCAAAGGTCTGGCGATTAACGAACTCGTCGCCAGCGGAGGTCTCGCGCAAAAGAATCCCGTCCTGATGCAGATTTATGCGGATGTCCTGCAACGCCCCATCACCGTGGCCAGCAGCGAACAATCCAGCGCATTCGGCGCCGCCATGTGGGGAGCGGTGGCCGGCGGCTTGCATCCAAACATTCACGAAGCCGCTTCGCACATGGTGAAGCCTTCGAAGAAAGTCTATTGCCCAACCCGTCCGCTCAAAAAAATCTACGACCAGCTTTTCGGCGAATACACCAAGCTGCACGACGCCTTCGGCCGTCCGCAAACCGGCGTGATGAAAAACCTCCGGCTCATTCAAAAAGAAGCGACACGATGATCAAGGTTCGTCCAGCCGTTCGCGCCGATTGTCCTGGCATTCTCGAGATCTACAACGACGCTGTCTTGAAGACGACGGCCAGTTACGACTACGAACCGCGGACCCTCGAGCACCGCCAGAGTTGGTTCGACGACCATCAGCAAACCGGACTTCCGATTTTCGTCGCGATCAACGATCAGGGCCGCATCGTCGGCTGGAGTGCCCTCAACCGTTACCACGACCGAAAAGGCTACCGTTTCACGACTGAAAACTCCGTCTACATCGCGGAAGATCATCGCGGCCAGGGCATCGGCAAACTCCTCCTCGCCCCTCTCATCGAATCCGCCCGCAAACTTGGTCTGCACGCCATCATCGCCGTGATCGATGGACAAAATGAAGTCAGCATCCGTTTGCACGCCAAATTCGGATTTGAAATCGTCGGCCGTTTCAAAGAAGTCGGCTACAAATTCAATCGTTGGCTCGACGTCGTTTACATGGAACTCATTCTCGCCTGACGTCCCCCTCCTATTCCCAGTCTTAATCTTACTCCTACTCTCTTGTCGGATTTCTCAGTCGGCGACGATATGCTTTTAGAATGCCGAGTTCCGACACCGACATCGAACTGCTGCAGGAGTTCGCGAAATCCCGCGCGGATCACCTTTTTACCTCACTTGTCGAACGGCATATCGATCTCGTTTTCTCGGCCGCGCTCCGCCAACTCCGCTCGCCGGACCTTGCCCGGGAAGTCACCCAGGCCGTCTTCATCGAACTCGCCCGCCAGGCGGCAAGGCTTCGGGCCGACACGATTCTCGCGGCCTGGCTTTATGAAATCGCGCGCCGCAAATCCATCGATCTGATCCGTCGCGAAACCCGTCGTCGCGCTCGCGAGCAGACCGCTGCCAAGGAAATCGCACCTATGGACCCTGACACATCCCGCTGGGCGGAAATCGAACCGCAGCTTGACGACGCGATGGCCGAACTCGAATCCCACGAGCGCTCTGCATTAGTCCTTCGCTTTTTCGAAAATCGATCCCTGCGCGATGTGGGAAATTCGCTGGGCGTCTCCGAGGATTCCGCGCAAAAACGGGTGAGCCGGGCGTTGCAAAAACTTCGCCAAATCCTGAATTCGCGCGGGGCGGTGGCGACCGAGGCTGCCCTGGCGACCGCACTCTCTTCCTATGCTGTTCAAGCTGCGCCGACGGCGTTGGCCGGTGCCATCGCTGCGGGCGCAGCCGCAGCGGCTCCTTCCATCGCTCTCTCTACAGCTCTCATTATGACAACCGCACAGAAATTTATCGCCGCTGCGCTCCTGACCGCCGGCGTCGGGACAGCCCTTCTTCAAACGCACCGCGCCAGCAAACTCTCGCACGAAGTGGAACTTCTCCAGGCGACCTCCACCAACTCGACACGCTCGACCTTTGAAGCCGAACGCCAGGCACTCACCGCTCGTGTCACCACTCTCGAACGCGAAAACGAGCAACTGCGCCGCAATGCCTCCGAACTCATGAAATTGCGCGCCGAAGTCACTCGCCTTTCCCAACAAACCGGTGACCGGAAAGCCGCAGACGGCTTCGCCCAAACTGCGATGGAGTGGAAAGAAAAGGAAAATCAGTTGCGTCGTCTTATCGATGCTCGGCCGGACCAGCGCGTGCCGGAAATGGATCTTCTGAGCGACCGCACCTGGCTGGACATTGCCCGCGACGCCGACCTGAATACGGATGAAGGCGTTCGCCGCGCTTTCGCCGAACTCCGCCGTATCGCCAAAAATACACTGGCACCCGAGTTTTCCGACGCCCTCCTAAAATATCTGAACGATCACGACGGCCATTTGCCGGCGCGCGTCTCCGAATTGAAGGCATTGTTTAAACTGCCAGTCACTGACTCCATGCTGGACCAATACGAAATGACCCACTCCGGCAAATTCGCCGATGTTCCGAAAGGCGACTATGTCATCTCCGAAAAGCGCGTGGTCGATCCTGAATACGACCGCATCTGGCGCCTCGGCCCGAGCGGCTACCGCAACGACGACCCACGTCAGAAAGAAAACGAGCCTATCATTCAGGAAGTCGTAAATGCCTACCGCGCAGCTAACGATGGACGCACCCCTACCACCCGTGAAGATCTTCTCCCCTACATCAAAACCCCCGCCCAAAAGCAGGCCTTCCAGACACTCATCGATGAGCCAGGCGATAAGAAAGACACGAACCAGTCAGTGCCTCGCCACCAATAGTTAAAGCGTTCCCGAGCGGATCATCCGTCTTATTTCGTCGTGTGTTGCCAACCTTCGCACGCGCAACCCATCATCGTGGACGTCGAAAATGAATCGCCAGGCAAGTGTCCCGCGGCACTCAAACACCTTTGGTGCAAGTTTTCGAATGCTGAGGCCAGAATGGATATGAGGATGCCCAAAAGATGAAACAAGTTCCGACAGCGCCAGCCAACATGCGTCGCGCTCATCTCGCGGAATTGTAGCTAACCGTTCGAAAACTTCCGATTCAATCTTGAGCGACTTTTTCAACAGCAGCTCTCAGGTGTTTCACCGAATTGAACTCTTTCCACTTCTTACTCTTATCCAGCGCCGTGGCTTGCTCCTCCAACTTGCGCTCGAATTCCTTCAACTCATCTCGTGTAACTCCGTATTCCCGCATCCCATAGGTGTAATCATCCGCTGCTTGAACTTCGACTTTGCGAAGTGCGATAATATCGGCCCCGGATATGATGCCAATTTCCTCCCCTTGAGCGGCTGCCTGAAGCCATTTTCCGAGGTTCCTCTTTGCACTCGTTATGGTTAGGGTCTTCATAGGGCTTTTTTAAAGCCTTCATACAAATCCGTCAAATGTCTTTCCCACAAATGGGCCTGATCCGTTATAAACTCCTTTTATGAGCCGCTCTTTGTTCCTCAGCTTTTTGATCCTTTGGTGCTATCCTTCCCTCCGGGCCGTTGAAGGAGGCAGAAGGCCAAACTCAGAAACCGAATTGCGCCGCTTGCTGGAGAACATGCTTTGGTATCATCGCTACTCCACCGAGGAAGTTGAAGCAGCGACGGGATTGTCTGCAGAGGAAATTCAGAGAGCCATCACTCGGTTCAGTCTGCAAATCGAGAAAAAGCCAGGTCGCGCACCCGGAGCAGCCTTGTTGATGTTGCCATATCCCGGAGGACGCCATCCGCGACTCGGATTTCTGGACGGCGCAATTGACCCACAACGCGAAACAAAGATCAGCATCTTCACGCCGTGGGACGAGCGCGAGTACATCGTTGCCGACGTCCCGGAAGCGATCTGGTCCAACCTCGGTCTCACCTATCTCGCGCACACCCATGTGCCGACCGTCTGGAGCAAGCAAAACATTTTGTTGCCACCTCTGGAATGGGATCAACTTCCAAACGGCGACCTGCGTATGGAACGAACCCTTCCCAACGGGATTCGATTTGGCACGCACGCCCACGCCGCTCCCCAAGCCGTGCTAATGAAGATGTGGCTTTCGAACGGTACCACGCAAGTGCTCTCCGATCTCCGCGTCCAAAACTGCGTCATGCTCAAAGGCGTCGTCGGCTTCGCGCAACAGACCAACGCGAACAAAATTCTGCGCGCGCCGTTCGCCGCCTGCCGTTCGGAAAATGGCGATCACTGGGTAATCACGGCGTGGAAGCCCATCCATCGCGCCTGGGCCAATCCACCGGTCCCCTGTCTTCACGCGGACCCAAAATTCCCGGACACGCAACCCGGCCAAACGAACGTCCTTCATGGACTGGTCACCTTCTACACCGGCAAAGATATCGACGCGGAATTCGAGCGCATCGAGAAAAACTGGGGGGAATGGATGAAGACAATGCGTTGAGGTTGCCTCATTCGTGTCAATTAGTGTTCATTCGTGGTTGAGATTCCCTCCTACACCGATTACTGCTTGCGACGGCATCGGACGAGATTTACTTTCGGCCCTGCTCAACGCTAAGGCTCAACCGCGCGTGAGCTGGTTCAGACTGATTCGATGGCCTCTAATCGCAAGAACGACTCGGAACAACCGGAACTTCCCATTCCCGGGCCCAACGGCTCCCCGGATGGAAAAGGCGCGCCCGTTTCCAACGGGAACGGGACGCACATCAAGGCGGAAGATGTTCCCGCCGAAGTCGCGCACCATCGTCCCTTCGATCCCGCCAAAATCGATCTGCAATTGCACAAGCGGGTCAACACCAGCTTTCTCGAATACGCCTCCTACGTTATTCGCGACCGCGCGATTCCGAATATCGAAGACGGCCTGAAACCGGTCCAACGGCGTATCCTCTGGTCCCTTCACCGGCTCGATGACGGCCGATTGATTAAAGTCGCGACCGTTTCGGGTGAAGCGATGAAGTATCACCCGCACGGCCAGGCGGCGATCGATGACGCGATTGTCGTCCTCACAAACAAGCGCTACTTGATCGAAGGCCAGGGAAACTTCGGCAACATCTATACCGGCGATCCTGCCGCCGCTTCCCGTTACATCGAATGTCGTTTGACCGATCTGGCGCGCAATGAGCTTTTCAACGACGAACTCACTGAGACCATCCCGAGCTACGACGGCCGCAACAAGGAGCCCGTCACTCTTCCTTCGAAGCTCCCGCTCACCCTGATGCTTGGCGCCGAGGGTATTGCCGTGGGGCTTTCCTGCCGCATTTTACCGCACAATTTTATCGAGCTGCTTCAGGCTCAAATTTCGATTCTGAAAAACGAATCCTTCAAGTGCCTGCCCGATTTTTACACCGGTGGCTTGATGGATGCCCGCGAGTATCAGGATGGCCGCGGTTCGGTCAAAATTCGCGCGAAAATCAAAGAGAAGGACGAAAACACGGTCGTCATCAAAGAACTTCCGCCCACCACCACGACGGAATCGCTCATCGCCTCGATTGAAGACGCCGTTCGCAAGGGGAAGCTGAAGGTCAAGAGCATCAACGATTACACCTCGGAGGACGTTGAGATTGAGTTGAAGACGCCGCCAGGCGTTTCCGCGGAACAACTCATCAACGCACTCTACGCTTTCACCGACTGCGAAATCTCCATTTCGAGTCGCATTATCGTCATCAAGAACAACCGGCCGGTGGAGATGACGGTCTCGGAAGTTCTCAAAGAGAATACCGCGCAACTCGTTCAGCTTCACAAGCGCGAGTTGGAGCTCAAGGAAGGCAAGCTCCAGGACGAAATGCATTTTCGCACGCTTGAACGCATCTTCATAGAAGAGCGCATTTACAAGAAAATTGAGCAATGCAAAACGAACGAAGCCGTCTTCGCCGCGGTGTATGACGGCTTCAAGCCGTTCAGCAAAGAACTCGTCCGGCAACTTATCGACACCGATGTGGACCGCCTGCTTCAGGTTCGCATTCGCCGCATTTCACTTTTCGACATCAACAAGCATCGCGAGGAACTCGAACAGATCAAGGCCGACCTGGCGCAAACGCGGAAAGACCTGAAGAACCTCACGAAATATGTGATTGGCCGCATTGAAGCGTTGATCGAAAAGTACAAAGATCAATATCCGCGCCTCACTAAATCGAGCCGTTACGACGAGGTCGACGCCAAGGATGCCGCGTTCAAGGCCTTCAAGTTCAGTTACGATCGGGAGAAAGGCTACGTCGGCTTCAAAGCGGCCGGCGAAGAGTTCAAGATCGATTGCACCCGCTTCGACAAAATCCTTCTCCTCTTCAAGGACGGCCATTACAAGATGGTCGAGCTGCCAGAGAAGCTTTTTGTCGGTCCCGACGTGGTCTATTGCGGCGTTCCCGAACGCGATCGCGTTTTCACGCTTGCCTATTCCAACCGCGACGCGGCCTACCTGAAGCGCTTCACCTTTGGCGGAATGATCATGGACAAGGAATATTTCTGCATTCCGGAAAAATCCAAAATTCTATTCTTTTCGCCGGACACGCCGGAGCAGCTTTACATCAAGTACAAGCCCGCTCCGCACCAAAAGGTCAGCCAGCAAACCTGCAAACCCGCGGACGTTTCAGTCAAAGGCGCCAAAGCCATCGGCAACCAGCTTTCGATCAAAGAAGTGGCATCCGTAAACTCCAAACCCCCGCGCAATTGGGACGCCGACGCCACAACTACCGAATTGAAATTCGCCTAAATTCGGAACCGACGGGTTCCACTTTGCATAGCTCCGGGTGTAACTTGGAGTCAGTAAATCAACCGCGCCCGCCAACCGCGATGCCGTTGAACTGTTTGGTTCGCAAACAGAATCGAACCCGTCGAACCGGTGAGCGTCGGTCCTAAATCAGGCTGATTCGTGTTCATTCGTGTCCAATAGTGGTTTCCTTAATTCCTCGTCTGCACGGCTGCACGGTTGCCTTCTTGCGCTTGAGCGCCGCGTGCCTCACGCTTTGCCACGGCCACTCACATGACAACGAAACACCGAATCTTCACGACGAGCTTCGCCAGCGTCTATCCCCTCTACGTCGCCAAAGCCGAAAAAAAGGGCCGCGCGAAGGCGGAAGTCGATGCCATCATCTGTTGGCTGACGGGCTATAACCAGCGCGAGTTAGAAGCACAAATCAAGCAGCAGAAAGACTTTGAAACCTTCTTCCATGAAGCTCCCAAACTCAATCCCGCACGCACTTCGATCAAAGGTCTCATTTGCGGCGTCCGGATCGAAGAAATTCAAGAGTCGCTCATGCGGGAAATCCGCTATCTCGATAAACTGGTCGACGAACTGGCCAAGGGAAAACCGATGGAAAAGATTTTGCGGACGCCAGATGTATTAACCACAAAGAGCACAAAGATCACATAGAAAGGAAAAGAGGCTGCTGCTAGGCTTCTGCTCCCGGATGTTCCGGCTCCAGCACGCATTCATCCGCACGGTGGTACGATTGGGACATCTATAGAAGTCTTCTTTGTGCTCTTTGTGGTTAATTCCCTTCCTTCTTTACGCCTTTGCACGGTGCTCCCGTACACGAAAAAGGCACCCTTGCAGGTGCCTGTTCGTAACGAAATATAATTAGGTCAGCTTACTTGATACCAGGCAGACCGAAGTTGATCGTGGTGGTCGCGTCGGTGCCCATGTCTTTGAAGCCCTGTTTGAGGCGTGAGCTGCTGAACTGTTGGACCGAGCCGTCACCCATGCAGATGTCGCCTTGATCTTGGTGAAGATCGCTCTTGCTCCAGCCGGTTTGCAGCGCGTTGATATCTGCAGGAACTTTCGCGGCAGTGATCACGCTCACACCAGCGTCAACACGGGTAGGAGTGAAACCATTGGTTCCAACCATGTTGCGGTCACCCGCGAGGAAGCCCTGAGGAGAGGTTTCGCTGGCATCGAAGCAGATGAAATAGCTGAGGTACTTGTTGTTGTTGAACGGAACGACGTTCTTCGGAGGAGTGCCGGTCTGAGGGCCCCAGGCATTCGCTTCGGTCACTTTGCCGTCCGAAGGGCAGGTCACGATTTTCGGTGTGCTCAATTCGTTGGAGAGAGCAGCGAAATGGTACCAGATCGCGTTGATGTTTTGCGCGTTGTTAGCCACGTATTCAGCGGAACCACCGTCGTTGGTGGAAATCTGCATCGGGAAACGGTCACCGTTATCTGTGGAGAAGATACGGAAAGCGAGGCCGACGTTCTTGAGGTTGTTCACGCATTTAATGCGCTGTGCTTTCGCTTTGGCTTTGGCGAGAGCGGGCAGCAACATACCGGCGAGAATTGCGATAATGGCGATAACGACTAACAGCTCGATGAGCGTGAAAGCCCCGTTTTTGTATTTGCGAAAAACGCTGTTCATACTTTCTTTCGGTTATTTCTGGGTTACGGTGCGCGCACTCTAATCAAACCAGCAAAAGAGTGTCAACGCCTTTTCTGTAGAAATCTTTTGAGCAGAGGCAATGCCAAGTGGGCCAATAAAATCAGGGGTGCGATGAATCAACGGGTTGCGTGTGTGTTGCGGAGCACAGGGGCGGAAATTTCACGCGTTATGCGTGGAGAAAACGCCGCCTTTTTTGAGGAGACGCCGGGTATTAAGTCCCGCAGGGACGATCCGGCAATAGCCCGCCGTTTCAACGGCGGGTCATCGTTTCGAGTTGCATCTCGTCCTGAAGGGACGGTTGAATCGCACGATGTCCTACATCAGCGCGTATTTTCATTGCGTGTTTAGTACGAAGGAAAGGGCGCCGCTGTTACACCCTGATCTCCGGGAAAGATTGTTCCCGTATCTAGGAGGAATTGCTCGAACCAATCGAATGAAGCTGTTGGAGATCGGCGGCACAGACGACCACGTGCACGTCCTAATCTCGTTGCCCGCGACGATGTCGATCGCCAAGGCCATGCAGTTGTTGAAAGGGACATCGTCCAAATGGATCCACGAAACATTCCCGATAGACCGGGCGTTCGCATGGCAGGAGGAGTACGGCGCATTCAGCGTCAGTGTTTCGCAGCTGGGAAAGACGCAGGAGTATATTCAAAACCAGCCGGAGCGTCATAAAAAGATGAGCTTTCAAGAGGAGTTGGTCACGCTGCTGGCGAAACACAAGGTCGAGTATCATCCGCGATATCTGTGGCGGTAACCGGACGGCTCAACGATTCCAGCCGTCCCGCTGGGACGGAAACGTTTTTTTAAACTTACCCGCCGTTGAAACGGCGGGCTATTGGCGAACGTCCCTGCGGGACTTGAATCAGGCGAGGCGACCTCTTCCGGCCAAAACCGCAAAAGCCGCCTCGCCTTTCGACTTTCCTCTCCTACTCGTAATCTTAATCTTAATCGTAATCTCTTAAACAGATTAAGAGTAGGATTACGATTAGGATTAGGAGGGAGTGATTAAGAGATGGTCAGCTTCCGCAGCCCCACACTCGAGGTCAGCAGGGCGTTGCTGTAATGCTCCACCGTGATGTCGACCAGTTTCGAACTGACCGCGTGTTCGTACACCCGGAACTTGCCGCCGCCTTCCACCGCGCTCCAGAACCGCTTGATGTGGGTCGGATCTTCGGTGGTCGCGCCGTCAATCGCGAAGAATAGCACCACCACGTCCGGCACCACCTTCGTTTTGGTGGCGGCGGCGCTTTGGTACCGTTCGCGCGAGACCCGGACGCCATCCAGGCCGAGGAAGCTCGCGAGCTGTTCCTGCGTGAGACTGGAAGAGGCGAACCCGCCGGCCGTCGCTTGCGCGCGGTGCGAGATCATCCGTTTGTTCCAGGCCACATCGCCGAACAACAACCGGTTCGGGCGCACTCCCGAGGCGTCGACCGACGCGAGCAACTCCGTCAAAATGTCCTGGTCCGGATCTTTCCCGGCGCTGGTGTCCCAGGTTTTGGCGGTGTTGGTCGCGGCGTTCACGAGCGTATCGATGCTGCGGCGCAATTCGCTCCGCAGAATCCGTTGCATCAGGCGCGCAGTATAAATCTCGCGCCAGTTCGGCATATCGCCGGCGTTATCGAGGTCCACCCGGATGGTGAGCCCGCGATTGGTCGTCTTGTCGTTGGCGGTCGACCCGCGATACTCGACGCGTTTGAAATCCGCGCCGATCGCGCGTGCATCGTCGGTATCCGTGAGGAACGCCTCGTTATTATCCGCTTTCTTGTATTCGAACCGGCGGCCCACCTGCACCGGCGGCGCCACAAAATCGAGGAGCGCCTCGATATTGTTCGGCTCTTTCCAACCGGTGGCGTAAGCGGTGAGCGGTTCGCTGAAGTACGCGGAGTTGAACCGCGACTCGTTGGCCAGGCAAACCTGCCCCGGCAGGATCTGGCCATTGTCCCGCTCCAAGCGCTCCGAAAAGGGCGCGAGCGAAGACAAGATTGTTTGGTCGTTCTGTAGTGTTTCAGTTTTCATTTTATTTGGTCTTCCTTTTGTTTGTTGTTTTCGTTTTTTCATGGCGGCGGCTCGTGAGGGCGCCGCAAACTATCTTTTGGGGAACGGTTTTGGTTGAAGGCGCAGGCTGTAGGCGCACGGCTTTAGCCTGCGTTTGTTTTGAATGAAGATCGAAGTTCGTGCTGCTTCCCCGAACAGCGCGGGCTTCAAGCTTCTGTAGCCGCAGTGCTTTAGCCTGCGCTTAGACCTCGCGGATGAAGTAGAACGGATCCACCTCAATGACGTCGCCTGCATTACTCGCCGCGTCGAGTGCGCGGCCCACCACGTGATGCGTCCCAACCGCACCACTGAGCGTTTGGATTCGTCCACTCGCCGCCGGTTCCACGAGCGACCCTTGCGTGATCGCGGCACTGGCCACCATCCGCACCGTTGATCCCGCGGAGCCAAGCAGCGCGACATTCACCAGGTCGGCCGCAGCCGCAGCCTCATCCGTGATCACACCGATGGGCGTATCCGCCGCGCCGCAAACCGCCACGCGATCCGAAGCGCTGCCCACCTTTGCGAGCAGAAACCGCTCAGTGATCGCCGCGTCGACCGCTTTGGTTATATTCCCGCAATGCGTTCCTTCCGCGATATTCGCGAGCAGAACCGTCTTGGGTTTGCCGCCGAGGTCCTCCCGGAGGTTATGCAGACGCACCTGCGTTTTGCTTTGCGATTGCAACCAGCGCACCCGCGCGGCTGCCACGAGCGCGCCGAGCGCCTGTCTCATGAACTTTGCTTTTGTTGCTTTCATTGTATTTGTCCTTTCTTTGTTTGTTTATTGTTTTGTTTTCGCCGGTGCTCGCACGAGCCCCGGAAATCTTGTTTCAGAGCCGCGACGGTGACGGAGCGTTTGCAGGAAGGATTTCTTTAAAGTCCGAAAGCCCATCTCGCTCCCTTACGGTCGCGGCTCCGTATTCCTCACTCAAACCATGCGGAATGTTCCCTCTTCACCGATTCCCAGGCCTCGTCGTAGGACATGCCCAGGCGCGTCTTCGCCAGGACCGCTTCCTGAATTCGATCCCGCCGATTGTACATCAGGACCAATTCGCCCCGGCGCGAACCGAGATTGTTGGTCAGCGATTCGCAATGCATTTTCCGCACGGGTGTAGCCGTGGACGTCAGGAGACTCTGATGATTCTCTGCGCGCTCGGACCGCGGCAAAGTTTGAGTCTCGTCACCTCGACTAGTACCGGAAGAACCTTGAACAAATGCGAATTCAAGTTGCTCAGCCGGGTTCCGGCCTGATGGCTCTTTTTCCCCCTTGGTTTCCTTCGTTGCCTTCTTTTCCAAATTCTCCTCTGTTCTCTCCGTTTCCTCCTGTTGAACCTTCTGTTCATTGGCGAGCGGCCTGACCGGAATATTCGGCTGATTCGTCAACCCCACAGAGACCAGCGCCACCGGCTGATAAACCCTGCGCCCATTCTGGTTCCCAATCTCCCGAGCCTCCCAATAGGGCGACAGATATTTGAAATAGGCATTCTTCAGCAGATCCAACCCCGCATCACTCCACTTCACCAGGCCATAAAGCCCATCCTCGCGCGCTTCGAGCTGATTGACCCAGCCATACGCCTTCCGATCCGCCAGGTCCGATGCGTTCGGAACATCCGGATGACCTATATAGAATGGTACGCCGCCAAATAACCGTCCCAACCTCCCGCGAAACGAATTGAATTGCGCAACCAGAACGTCTACCGCCGCCCGATCCACCCGCTGCAACCCGCGCGAGTGCGGGAACTCCCCATACGGCGACAACTGCAACCAATCAGGTTGAATTACCGCGAATTCGTTGGGAATCGTGGAATTGGTGCTTGTGCATTCCCTGGTCATTAGTGCTTGGTCATTGGTCATTCCCTCTGCAAGCGAGCTATCGCGGAAGGTCACAGCCGGTCCCCACGATGCCTCCTCGTTCTTCATCACCATCTCCGAACCCTCAGACCTGTGAGATGAACTCTCGGGATAGCTCGCCTGCAAATCTTCTTCTCTCCGCGCCTCCGCGCCCTCCGCGTGAGACAAATGCCCATTTTTCTTGGTCACTAATGCTTGGTCATTGGACATTTTGCGCCCAAGTGTCGCTTCCCCCTCCTTCGGCAGCGCCCGCCCGTACCGACTCATCGTCTCCTGAATCGACAGCGGCGCCCCATTCCGAATCAAAAACTCATCAATCTGAATATCCGCCGTCGTGCATTCCCTTGGACTCACCAACACCTTCACCTGCGCCAGCGGCTTAACCTCTTCGCCAAACACATACTTGATCACCCATTCATCCACATACCGGTTCAACGTCTCCGTCAGCATTTCCGCATCGTCCTCCTCCAGCGCGCACGTCTCCTTCTCCTGCAAACTCGCGCCGTACCCGCGATCCCGGCTGATCGTGCTCAAGTCCGCTCCGCGCCACAGCGCCGCCATCATTCGATCCATCCGCTCCACCAATGTCGGGAACGGGATCTCACCTCCGGCAGCCAGATCCACCACCTTGATCTCATCGTTCGAATTGTGGACCACCGCGCTCCCGTTCAACAAATCACCCAGCGCCCGATCCAGCGCATTCCACTCATCACTCCCCTCCGCTGACGCCGTGGCCCCTTTCAATCCTGGACGCCCATTCCGCTCCGAATACTGCAACCAATCGTTCAGCGCCAAACTCTTCAAAATCCACGCCATCGACGTCGCCATCATCAACCCTTCCCCCACACTCACCATCCACGCCCCCGCCTCCAACTCACGACCGCCCGTCTCCGATTCCGTTTCCAGGAAGCGGAGACGACCAGTCGTGTTTTCAAAAAACGACAACGGCACAAACCTGAATTTGGCCGTGACATATTGGCGGTCACGCGGGATCGCCGAGCCCGCATTCGGCATGGGTAGGACAGGCGCCCCGTTTGTCAACGCGCGGCGCCACGCCCGCGTTCCTTCATTCTTCAGATGAATCGGTTCACCCTCCCGACTGATTACTGTCCCCTGTCCCCTGCTCCCTTTTCCCAATTCCCCCTTCGCGGTCTCCGCGCTCTTCGCGTGAGAAAAATCCCTCCCCTCATTTTGGATCTTGGCCCTTGGGATTTCCTTGGACATTAGTGCTTGGACATTGGTCATTTGGGCAAACGCTTCCCTCCCCGTTCCCTCAGTTCCCTCCTGTTGAATATTCCCCTGTCCCCTGCCTCCTGTGCTCTCCTTGGAGTTCGCACTTCGCACCTCGGCCTTCGCACTTTGTGGCCTGTCCGGCTCGGACCACACAATCTCATGCACCGCAAACCTCTTCCCGACCGCATCCATCATTTGCCTCACCAATAACTTGAACCCACCCTTCTCCGCGCTATCCAGCGCATTCTCGCATTCCAAATGATTGTAAAAATACTCCAGCGCAGCCACATGCTCCCTTGCCTCCACCGCCTGTTCCGGCCGCAGATCATTCTTCGCCAAAACCGTCCACCCCTCCCTCCCAATCGCCTTCTTCCGCTTCGAAACCACCGTCCGGATCAAATCATCACGTTGTTCCAGTGTCTCCCAAATGTTGACTGCTTCCCGCAGATACCCCGCCTCAAAAGCGTCCAACTTCCGCGCCACTTGCCTTGGGTCCGTGAGCCCCGAAATCGGATTGTACCGCCCTTGTTTCGCCCGCCGCTGCTGCGGCGCATCGAATTCTGCTCGTGTTTTCATTGTATTCGTTCCTTTCACTTTTCATTTCGCAACTCGTACTTCGGCCTTCGAACTTCCTCAATCCGTGTTTTTATATGTTGTATTACAGTTGCATTGCGCATTCAAAGTATATCATTCCAGTGAAAGTGCAAAGAGCTATTTTCGACACGTATGAATAAAATGTAGACTATTTACCGTAAATAATTGAACCTCAACCCCTCGAATGTTCGAAAAAAAAATCTTCCAGAATTCTTCTATTTTCTCATTTTCACCTCGTTTCGCAGAGAAGGTCTCCTAGGGGGCATCAAAAAGAGGCGGAACAGGGAGTTCGATCTTATATGCCGAAGGCTGCGGGCGGAGTTGAGGACTCAATTTTTGCGCATTGGAGTGAAGTTTGCGTCAGGTTTGACTAACAAAATACTCGCCTCTATCACGACGCGCGCTGCATGATCAACCGAGTTTCGTGAATCGCACTTCGGAAACAACGCGCCAAAACAAAAGCTATTTCCCCTCATCCGTTCTCAAATGGGCTGGAGGAAAGCGGGCACTGCTTTCAGCGATTACGGAACTTGTCCCTCCTCGCTTCTCCACTTACTACGAACCATTTGTCGGGGGGGGAGCTGTATTCTTCGCATTGAGGCCGGAAAAAGCCACCATTGGCGACCTCAATCCGGAATTGATCCACTTTTATCGCGAGTTGGCGCGAGATTGGCGCGGAATACACCGACGAACCAGCATCTTGAAGAACGACGCCACCACGTATTATCGAGAGCGCTCAAGTTCTCCGAGCGACGCGGTGATTCGAGCGAGCCGGTTCCTATATTTGAACCGAACATGTTATAACGGCCTTTACCGCACAAACCGGGCCGGAGTGTTCAACGTCCCATTCGGGAAAAACGGTCGGAAGGTGAGTCCCCCGGCCGAAGCTCTTCAACGAGCCTCTCAGCAGCTCGCCGGAACAAAAATCTGCTGTGATGATTTTGAAATAACTTGCGCCGATGCGAAACGTGGAGATTTTGTTTTTCTAGATCCGCCTTACACCGTGGCCCATGAGAATAATGGATTTGTGAAATACAATTCCGTTCTCTTCACCTGGGAAGACCAAAAGCGACTCGCGCGCGTAATAGACTCGCTTACGAGAAAAGGAGTCAAGATTCTGCTTACCAACGCGGCACACGGCAGCATTCGGTTGCTCTACCGAAATCTGCAGCGGGTAACGGTCGAACGTCTCTCACTCTTAGGAGGTGAAGGATCCCGACGCGGAGAGGTTAAAGAGTATCTTTTCACCAATTATGCGGCGGACAGATTTCCCCGCTAAGGACACTTCGGTGCGATTACACGCGAGACAAGATCGAGACTGTCCGCCAACGGGACGGCAGCCGGCGGAAGCATCTGTCGCCAAGCATCGGAACCATTCCTCATTGACTCCCGAATCGCGTGCCCTGAAAATTCCTTACGATTTCGCTCCCAAAGAACAACGACACGGTAGCCGGCGCTTTCTAAAAGTGAAATTTTGTGGCGGTTCCACTCATCGTAAATCGTCGTAAAAATTGGAATTATCGGTGGAATGAATTGGGAAAGCTTAGTCGGCTGATCAATTGGGAAGGGAACAAAACCGAAAGCACCGCGCGGAACACCCTCGGATTCCAGAATACGCGTCAAAAGTTGCACGCGTTCAAAGTAGGTTAACGGATTCGACTCGGCCGTTGCGCGGTGGGTTGCTTTCTCACATGGCGTCTCATCCAATGAGTCAAACCTGGTGATCCCAATCCAAAGGAAATCACAGCGCTTCTTCGCTTCCAAGATATATTCCAAATGTCCCCTATGAGGCGGTTGAAAACGACCATTCACGCAGGCCTCGACGAAGTGTTCGCCCAAATCTCTCATAAGAGTTCATTCAATCACAACTGCGCCCTTTTTGGCTAGCTCGATACTTCCAATTGCGGCTGCATCTCGGAAGCCCGCGCTTCGAGCATGTTTGATGTAGCGCCCTTCGTCCTCCACTCTGACTATACTAAGCAAAGGGCCTGAGGTTTCGGCACTATAAAGCAGGACCTTTTCCGCAAATTGGAGGCTGCGGCGCAAAAGGCACGTTCCTTCGGTGTCTTCAATATTCCGATTAGCAGAACAGAAGTCAGCACCCGACCGAGATATCAGTTCGGATAAGCCAGCGATCACTGGGATGGATGCGGAACGAATAATCACTTTCGCTCGGGCCTCTCTTGCGAAACACGCAACGTGACCAACCAAGCCGAAACCAGAGACATCGGTCGTCCCTTCCATGCAAATCGACGCGAGTGCCTTGGCGAGCCGAATATGACTCATCATCAGAATAAGATGGCTTTGTATTCTAACCGAATCTTTTCCAAGCAGCTCCCCCAGAAAATAACCGAGCGTAGCCCCGATTGGCTTTGTAAGAACAAGACTGTACATCTGCCCGGCCACTAAAGTCCGTTGAACGCGTTCAGCCGAGCCGCACACATTCATGGTAATCGTTGTGTCAGCACCGATCAGCGTGTGGCATTTTCCCAACCGGCCATTGAACTCCCCGACAGCACGAGCAACGCCACGCAGAGTTTCACGCGCAAGATCCTGAGTGAAGGATCCTTCCTCGAAGGAAAAAGCTGCGTTGAAATCGCATGGCACTATACCCTTGGCAAGAAGGTCATTTGCTGCGTGAATGGTGGCGACATACCCAAAATCTACGGCTTCCGCGACGGGAGCAAAAATTGTATCGATCGAGGAGTAAATTGAACTATCGCAGAGAAGCGGCTCGGAATCCGTGTAAAATTGCGCACCGCGCATTACTTTCTGCTTCAACGACCGCAGATCCCTTAGCCTGAGCTTCGCATTGCAACCTCTTTTCCGGAGAGCTGCGGATTGGACACGCAGCTTTTCCATTAAGCAATTGGAAATTTAAAATCCCAGGGTTTAGACCGTTGCCATAGAACATCGAAATATCTTCTGAATGGATGATAAAAGGTCCCAGTATCTCGCTCTCGCTGAAATCTTTGCACATGCAATTGTGGTAACTGAGAGCCATCCCCTTCCCCAAAAACGTTGTAGCTCACAAAGCACAAAGACTCATTTACAAACATCAAACGAAAAATGGGTTCTTCCTTGTTAGAATAGAGGCGCACCTCGACGTTAAGACTCTTTACGCTCTTAAGCTCGGCGATAGTCCGTAGGCTTTTCTCGACTCTTTCTCGGTATGCCTGTGGATCGACACCTTTTCGTTTCGCGGCCTGCTGCAATCGTTGATTGTCAGGCCTTGCGAGTAAAAACCGAACGGCTTTGCTCTCACGATGGCATCGTCGGATTGATTCCTCAAATTCGTCGAGTTCCGTTAATTTGCTCCCGCCAATACCCAAGAAATCTAAGCCGTTATGGCACATGCGGAGCGAATCTTTGTAGCTCAGGCCAGTTGCTATAGTAGTATCTGCTCCGATCAAACCAATTTGCGGGAATCGCCGGACCTGAGAGTGGATCGCGAAATACGCCAAAACCGTCGTTACGATAATCGAGATGGAGGCGTAGTTTGTCGCTTTTGAGAGAATAAAGAGGTTCGTGACGATCCACATGACGAACACAAAGCAAAGTAACAGGTTTCGCCATAGTGAAGGGTTTTTTGACGAAGCCAGCTGGATGTTTTTCGCCGCCTTCGTGCCAATCCAACAGATCAGCCCATAAACGGCATTGGATAGCACTCCTTTCCAGAATTCGGTATCCCCCAGGTTTGCCATATTCACTACTTCTCAAGGGCTCCCTCTAGAACGAGCTTCGCCGACCAATTTTCAAATTCTCCGATGCGCCCCCTGATCTGTTCGAGCGTTTCGAATTTCGCGTCCATGAGGAACCCCCGTTCACCGATGCGGAAGTTTTCTGACCGTAACGAGACATCGTAGACCAAGCCCAAATGCTGCCGGCTCACTTCCCGCGAATCATCATAAATAAGACCTCTAAAACGTAGGTCGGGGTTTTCATCCAGCAGAAGTTCCTCTTGGAGTTCCCGAAGAATAAACATCAAGGCTTGCGAGGGATCTGCAAAGTTGAATAACACCGGGATGTCATCCGGATTCAGGTGCCCGCCGAAGCCAATCGAGTAAAAGCCGTGTAGGCGCGACTCAGGAAGACGCTTTGTCCGTTTATACGTCAGATACCTTTTCTTGTATGTTACGATGTAAAACGAGACGAGTTGAATTACTTGGAAGTCCTCTTCAGCTTCCCGCCGTCTCATTGGAAAAGTTTCGGCCAGCAGCTCTTTTGTGTTCAGCCCTTCACTAGTGAGCCCTGTTCCACGCACGTAGCGGCCCAAAAGCTCAGACTTAAACACGACAATATCTTCGTCAAACAGAGCCTTCTTGAAGCGCGGAGCAACATGCTCCTGAACCTGTCCAACCCGCGCACGGAGAGTGAACTTTCCCGCTTCTGAACGCATGAACAACGAATCCGGACCCTTCTCGAGAATATCCGTCGAGAGCTTGGATTTCATCGTTTGGTGCGGCGTCAACCCTTCGGTTTCGAGAAAACCTCGACGCAGGGCCTCAGCAACAATCTCCTTTGGCCCGAGAGCCTCTTCAGCCTCAGAAAGCACGAGAAACGCCGCACGCAGATAATCGCCCATTTTCCCGCTTGATAGCGGCGATTCCCTTCTTTTGCAAGACTTTGGAAGAAAAGGATGGTGGACGGGGCGGGACTCGAACCCGCATCTGACCCTTCGCTGAAACCACTTAATCCTCTGTGGGCTCAGGCAAAAGGGCCGCTTTAATCCAATTAAGCTACCCGTCCGTTGGCACGCAGGGTGAGGCTCGAACTCACATCCACCGCTTATCTGAAGCCACTAGGAAGTTGTGGACTCAGTAGGCGGCCGCTCTATCCAATTGAGCTACCCACGCAATTTAGGGCTAGATGTATACACCGTTTCGAAACAGAAGTCAACACATTTGTTTGGATAATTTAGTAAAATAAGTTGATTCAAATAAAAAATGTGTTACAGTCCCTTTGTTATGACCACGAACATAGAATTCGTGGTCACTCGGAATCGACTCCGAACAAGTGTCCCGTTTTATCGAGCCGACTTGTCTCGTCAAAGCTTTTCAGCGACCGCGGAAGCTTTTGGCCGAAGGCGGATCGCGGGATTCCTATTCGCAGTCACGCCAGTGACCACATTGATGGGGAGCGCACGCGTCCTCTGCGTCCGCCGACAGTTCGTTCCCTTGTCGCAGCCCATTTTTTTGCCCCCATCTTTTTGCTCTTTTCCTTCGCGGTCCTCGCGTCTCCGCGTGCGAAAAATCTTTCCATTCCGGCCCTCGGAAATCCGGAAATCCGCCTTCCCGCTTATTCCATGCCCGTCTTTCCGAGTTACGACAGATTTTCCATCTATTCTTTTCTTCGCGTTCTTCGCGCCCTTCGCGTTTCCAAATCGTTCCGAAACCTGCGCGAAGCGCCCGACCTCGATGAAAAATGACACATGCTCGATGCTCAATGCTCAATGAAAGGAATTTGTTTATGAGACCCCACACCATCCCTGAAAAGCTAAAGCCTCTTACCGAGGCCCAATTCACCCAACTCCACACCTGGCTGGATGACCTCCCGTACAAAAAGGTCCGCGAAAAGCTCCACGACGAATTCGGCATCGACATGTGCGATTCCGCCCTGTGCCGCTACAACCAAACCCGCGACCTCGCCCGTCACCTGACCGAAAAAGAAGAAGACACCACCGGCGTCCGCGAATTCCTCGCCATCATGAACGGCGATCCTGTCGCGTACGACGACGCCGGCATCGAACTCGTCATGAAACGCGCCTTCGACCTCGCCACCGCCCGCGAAATGACCCCTGCCAAACTCAACACCCTCCTCCGCATCTTCCACTACCGCAAAAACTGCCAATGGAATGAAAAACGCAACGCTAACAACGAGCGTCGTTTAACCCAAAACGACCAGCGCATCGCCATCAGCGACCGCCTCGCCAAAGTCCGCGAAGAAGAACTCGCCTTAAAGAAATCTCTTACTCCTACTCTTACTCCTACTCTTACTCCCACTCCTACTCACTCCCGAAAGAGCGACCACCTCGGATTCCTCGCCACAACCCCTGAAGAAATCCGCGCCCGCGCCATCGCCCAATGGGGCCCTCGCCCCGCGCCTCCTACTCCTACTCATAATCTTACTCCTACTCCCGCCCCCGTAGCCTCGCCTGTCCCGGCGGGCGCCCCGCCCGCCAAAAATCCGCGTTCATCCGCGCCATCCGCAGTCCAAAATCCCCCGCGCGAAGCGCCTGACCTCGATGAAAAATGCAAAATGCTCGATACAAAATGCTCAATGAAAGAAACCGCACAACAACCCATTAATAACAACGAAACCCATGAACCTCACCAAACCCGAACTGCTGGACCTCCTTAACCTATTCCCGTACCAGTCCGCTTTTGCAGCGAACAACTCACGCTTCAAAATCGGCCTCTGGGCACGACAAACCGGCAAGGACCACACCGCCACCGCCGAAGCGGTCATCGATTGCCTCTACAATCCTGGCACCATCTGGACGATTGTCGCACCCAGCGAACGCCAGGCCCTCGAATCCCTGCAAAAAGCCAAAACCTGCGCCGAAGTCCTCCGCTTCGACATCGACAACTACGACGAATCCTTCGGCTCTTTGGAGTGCGCTGGCACGACAGCGCTTTCCAGTTCGAATCTCGATTCGAACCTCCCTCGTAATTCCCATCAATTCAGCCTTCAGCCTTCAGCCCTTCGCCTTGCCTCGCAGTCTCGTCTTTCGCGAGCTGAGATTCAGTGGTCCAACGGCTCCCGCCTCATCGCCTTACCCGCAAACCCCGCAACCATCCGCGGCTATAGCGCCAACCTTATTCTGACCGAATTCGCCTTCCACGAAAACTCCGACGACATCTGGCGCGCCATCTTCCCCTCCATCTCAAATCCATTACGGGGCGGCCCCAAAAAACTCCGCATCATCTCCACCCCCAACGGCCTCAACAACAAATTCGCCTCCCTCTGGCTCAACACTCCTACTCATACTCTTACTCCTACTCATACTCTCCCGGGTAGGACAGACGCCTCGTCTGTCCCGGCGGGCGCCCCGCCCGCCGATCCTTCGTTCCCTCCGTTTCCTTCTGTTGAAAATCCTTCCGCGCTATCCGCGATCGATTCCATTTCCTCCCCCTACTTCAAATCCAAAATCACCATCCACGACGCCATCACCGCGGGCCTCCCCCTAAACGCCACCGAACTCCAGGCTGGCCTCAACGACCCCGACGCCTGGCAGCAGGAGTACCTCTGCGAATTCATGGACACGAGCAGCGTCATGTTCCCCTACGACCTCATCTCCCCCTGCGAATCCGACCAAGCCACCGAAACTGCTCCCTGTCCCCTGCCTCCTGCTTCCTCGCAGTTGTATGCCGGCATCGACTTCGGTCGCAAACACCACCTCACAGTGTGCTGGATCTTGGAACGTGTTCCCCGCGCTGAGCGCCTGACTTCAATGCAAAATGACACATGCTCAATGTTCAATGCTCAATGGATTTTCCTCACCCGCGAAGTCTTGTGCCTAAAAAACACCAGCACCCCCGACCAACTCCAACTCCTCCTTCCCCGCCTCAAGCGCTGCCAAAAAATCTGCCTCGACTACACCGGCGCCGGCATCGGCCTCGGCGACTACCTCCTTCAGTCGGTAGGGACGACTTCCACGGCGTCCCAAAATAAACTCGAGCTCTGCCAATTCACCAATTCCCTCAAAAACGAACTCTTCCCCCGCCTCCGCGCCGCGTTCGAACAACGCCTTCTCCGCATCCCGATCAGCCGCGAAATCCGCGAAGATCTCCACGCCATCCAGCGCACCGTCTCCCACACCGGCCAAATCACCTACCGCGCTCCCCACACCGCCGACGGCCACAGCGACCGCACAACAGCACTCGCCCTGGCTCTCCGCGCCGCCACCAGTGCACCACCGAGTTCCCGAGCTCACTCCATCTGGATTCCCGGCCGAACTGCCGACCTCTCTTGGGCCGTCCGCTCCCGCGACCGCCACCGCTCCGCCATCCTATGAGAACACAACCAATTTTCTGCAGATCACTCGTATGATCTGCGTCGCTCTTTGAAATTTTAAGTTCAGCTGGCAGGCGTCACGCGAAAGGAACGATTACGGCATAGCGAAGCCGCAATCTGCGAAAAAGCAAATGACTCGGAGCCTGTTTGAATCGGCAAAAGATGCCTTGGTTGCCGCACGGCAACCAAGGCTCCCGCGCGGAGAATGAAATGCTGCCGATCTTTAAATCGGACCTTATTCCGGGCGAAGGACGACCAACCAGGCGGTCGCGTCTTTGTCGTCGCCGCCAATGATCAGAATGTCCTTGAGCGGCATGCTTTGGTTCTTCTTGAGAATGGGTTTGTTCTTTTCGCCGTCGATCAGCTCGACTTCCAGACCGTGTTGAGCGCTTTCGTGCAGTTTCAGTTTACATTTGTGGCTGAGTTGCACTTCCTTGGTTTCGCCGGGCTTGATCTTGACGTGTTTGCGATCGCCGACCTGGAAATAGTTTTTCCATTTCAGGAACTTGATTTTCTCCTTGAGGTCTGGCTCGGCAGGATGAAGCTCTTCCTCTTTATCGGGCGGTTTCTCATCGTCGGTCGCCCAAACGACAACGGCCATGAACTTCTGCTCTTCGACCTTGGTCGCGGGTTTGTTGGTATCTTTGGGGTCCGCGCAAAGAGCCGCCGTGACGAGGGAAAGCGACGAGAAAGCGATAAGGAGGCGGTGCGATAACTGCATATCTATCCGATATATCTGGCGGCGACTCTACTGGCAGGCGGTCAGCCACACAACTGTGACGCCGTTTTCTTCGGAACGGAACGTCACGCTGGAGACTTCTTCCGCCAAATCCTCGACTTCACCGTGCAACGGGCGATTGGTATTCGCGGCTGAAACGATCGCGCCGCCAGTTGTCGTAGGCGCAATACGAGTGCTCGGGTTCATAACCGCGAGTAAGAGGGCGAAAAGCGCCGCGGTGCCGGCGAGCGGCGCCAGCAGGCGCACCCACAATGGACGTGCCGCTCTCGGTGCTGGTGCCCATTCGGCGGTCGCGATGCGACGCTGGATTTGGGACCAGTAAAACTCTCTCGAATCCCCGAGCTTCACTTCGGGTTCGTTGTCCCGAAGCGATTCTTTGGTCGCCCGAAGTTCGCCGTACAACTCCTGCAGATCGCGATCCGACGATAGCATCGCTGCTATCTGACGAGCCTCGCCCGGGCTCAGCTCATTATCCAGATAGGCCTGGATTTTCAGTTGCGTGTCGCTGTTCATTGCTCACTCACTCTTCAACTCTTCTCGCTTCAGTCCTGCGAGCAAGGCGGCCATTTTGCGCCTCGCGTAGAACAAACGGGACATTACCGTGCCGATGGAACATCCCATTTTTTTCGCGATCAGTTTGTATTCCAATTCTTCAAATTCGTGCAGGATGAGCACGGTCCGGTGTTCGTAACTCAATTGCCCAAGCGCCTTGTCGATCCGCTGCCGAAGTTCGCCTCGCTCGAGGTTTTCGGTCGGGTTCGGAGTGATGACCGGCATTTGCCGTTCCACACCACCCGTTTCTTCGTTCATCTCGTCGATCGACTCATTCTTGACCCGCTTGTTTTTGCGCAATTGGTCAAGACACAGGTTGATTACGATTCGTGTCATCCAGGTGGCAAAGCTCGAGTCGCCCTGAAACTGGTGCAACCGCTGCCACCCTTTTACCCATGCTTCCTGAGAAAGATCAGTCGCGTCATCCTCATTACGCAGCATGCTGAAGGCACGCGCGTAGATTTTGTCGCGGTGACGAGCCACTAATTCCTCGAAGGCGGCCATATCCCCTTTTTGGGCGGCCTTCACGAGCACTTCATCAGTTGCCGTCGAGATGTCCAGTTTGCTCGTCATTGAGATTGACGGGGTGCAACGCGCTCCTATTCAGGTTCCTGAAACAAAAAGTGCTCGAGTCCAGGAAACAGCTCCTTCATGAAGACCAAGGATACATCTACTTGCATCGCAGCACCTTGCACTTTCGGCATATTTGCTCATTTATTCTTCGCAATCCCGTGGGTTAATAAATTGAAGGAACTTTGCACATTCCGTCGAACATTTGGCTAAGCTACGCACTTGCCGGTTTCGGGTAAACCGAGAATTCTTGTTTTTCGGTCTGGGGAGGGAGAGAGTTAAAAATCGACGATGACTTTGTTACGGCGCTTTCTCGCTTTGGCGTTCCTCTCGCTCCCGCTCTGCGCGGCTGACCACGAGGATATCCCGCTCATCAAGCCGGCCAGGTCACTGGGCACCGGCTTGCCCTTCCTGCCTGACCTGGACCTATCGAAGTTTTCAACTGAGGAGTTCATTCGCTTAAGTTCATCGGTCGGGACGAACCGAATTCACAAAGAATGGGTGAAACCAGTTCTGGACCTGTCGCCGCATTCACGCGGCAATGTCCATGGACTGACGCTGGACGAGGTGAAGGCTTACATGAATCAGGCGCGCCAGCTTTTCAAAGAGGGGCGAGCGAATCCGCTCTCGGATGTGGGGCTTGTGAGCACGCAGGAAGATGTCATTCGACGGCCCATGCTCAATCATATCGCGGCGTTCTCGAATGAGGTGGCGCGGGTCTTCCTGCTGGTGCAAAAAACGTCAACGGACAAGGACTGGGGATATTTTTCGATTGTGCAGGACATGACGCTCGATCCGCCACTCGATTACTTCGCGGATCTGAACCGGGCGGAAATAAAATTTGAAGGTCATGAATGCTATAAGTGCCACTCGTCAGGCCCGCTGGCGATTCATCCGGCGAGGGAGGACCTGGTGATGGATGCGCGTTTGGCTGCAGGAATCGGGCGGCATATCGCGAAAGGGCCGCTTTCGAGCTATTACTGGCCGCCAGAGGAAAAGAAGCGGGATTACGGAATGCCGATGACTTTGGAGTTCTGCACGAAGTGTCACGATACGGACGGAATTCGCCAACCGCTGTATCGTGTTCATTCGCATCCGATCCGAATTTACGTCGATTACGGTTACATGCCTCCCAAGCATGCGCTCACCAGGGAGCAGGTGGCGGAATTAAAAGCGTGGCTCGAGCAGAAACCCTAGTTCGCGTGCCTACAACTTGCCCTTCGTGCTTGGGATTTGGCCCGCGATGCGCGGGTCGCGCTGGCAGGCGAAGTCGGATGCCTTTGCGAACGCTTTGAAAAGCGCTTCGACGACGTGATGTGGTTCTGAGCCATAAAGGAGTTCCAAATGGAGGTTGCACCGGGCTTCGTTGGTGAAACCCTGGAAGAATTCGCGGGCCAGACCGAAACGAAAGGCTGAAGACATGTCCTGCTTTTTCTCGCGACCGGAAATTTCTTTAAACTGCAGTTTATCCAAGCCGCGCCAGACGAGGTAGGGACGACCACTGAAGTCAATCACGCAACGGGCGAGGCATTCGTCCATTGGGACGTAGGCTTCGCCTTTGAGGCGGGTTGAGGGTTGAGAGTTGAGAGTGGAGGGTTCGGACGGCGTGTCGGTGTTGTTAAAGGCGGTGCCGTAGCGTTTGAGGCCGGATTTGTCGCCGAGCGCCTGAACAAAGGCCTGACCAAGTGCGATCCCGCAATCTTCTACAGTATGATGCGCGTCGACTTCGAGGTCGCCCTTACATTTCAAGTGAAGGTCCATGACCGCATGCTTCGCAAAGAGGGTGAGCATGTGGTCGAAAAACGGGATGCCAGTGGAAATTTTTGATTTCCCGGTTCCGTCCACATTCAGCTTCAAGTCGATCTGCGTTTCTTTGGTGGCGCGCTTGATCTGCGCCGTCCGTTCCGCCATAGGCGCACAGTCTAATGGGCCGATGTGGAATGACAAAAGTTTTCACCCGGTGGCTTCTTCTTTTTTTCGAACGAGATGATCTCAGCGTAGGCCGCTTGCGAATTGTCAAATATCTGATCATCGATGGCCTAAAGGTTATTGGAACGAAGACATTGGAATCATTGGCATGAGGAAGTTCGCTGCAGCGCGTCCGGGTCCTTGACAAGGGCGCGAAAAAGGAACTAGACGACAAACCGGTTAACGGTTTTGAAATCCCCGGCAAACAGTTGTTCTCGCGTGGCAGATCGCTAATCGACAAGCATTGTCGATTGGGATTTTCTTCTCCGCCACGTTTTTGCTGCGAAGAGGCTGCCGCAGAACAAAAGCGCGGGTAAAAGCGGACTGCCATTCTCAGGCGCTTGCTCAGCATGTGCCAAAGCTTCCGCAACAGAATAAAGATTCACACGGTAAACTTTGCCGGCTTGGAGGACGATCTCACCCGACGACTCAAGGCTCTCATCCGGGGCAGAAGGCGTTCCACTCAGGAGCAATTCGTCGATACTGAGAAACTCTTGCCAATCCGCGGGATTGTTTTGGTCATAGATAAAGAATGCGGCGATAGCGCCGGCACCCGTACTGGGAAGGCTGGGCCATACATTCCCTTCCGCAACTAGGCTTCGACTGTATTTAATGTGATAGGGCAGGATCATGTCCTCCTGAACCTGGAAAGATGAACCCTCAGTGGAGGACGAGGCGTGGGAGCCGAGTGTCTCACTACCAACCGTGATTTGGGCGCTATCGGTAAAAAAAAGAGTGCTCGTTCCGTCGTGGTTATCGGCTACGTCGATAAAAGCCGTCGCCTTTGCGTCATGAGTATCCATAAGGGCCTGTAGAGGGAGGGGTGAGTTGATTGCCAAATCTTGGGAAAAACCACCGATCCAGTCCACAATTGCCGCGGATTGAAGTGTAAGAGTTTGGGCCAATGAATTTGGAATCGTCACATCAAGTTCGCTGTGGCTCTCAACGATTATGGCCCGGGATGTGATGCATGCGATGCCCAACAGCAAGCTGATCCGAGTTAGCACTATGAATGGAGAATATCGTCGTCGGGCGATCGCTCGACCTGTTTTCACAATTTGCGAGTTCATTTTGAATTGTCATTTTGAAGCAGCTTATTCAGAGCTTTTCCGGCTTCCAATAAGAATGGCAGATGCACCGCCAAACGCATTCCGCTTACGACCGCTAAGCATTTTCTCTACAAATTCGGACTTGTTTTTGTGTCGGCTTGTGGCTCCGTCAGAATGATCGAGATAGGACGTACCTGCTCGGCAGATAACTTGCGTGCATTTTGCTTAAGGGCTTTTCAACATCCCGGGTTATCATCAAGGCCGCAAATTCGAGCAACTGCCATGATCCGATACGGATCGGTTCGCATCTCGGATCCGGACACAGATTTCTAGCCGCAAAGGGTTCGAGCGCCGCAGCCCCGACGAGTGAATCGAGGTCGAACAGCGCTCCGGGCCGTGGCGCGAACGTTCCAATCAGTACAATGGAGGATGGTTTTAAATCCCGGGTCGGACAGTGAATAGATCTCAACTCAGTTCTTCTTGAATGAGATCACTTCCGCGTAGGTCGCGGAAGGATTGTCCAGAAGGTGATCGTCGGAATTCTGAAGGTACTTTTTGAAGAACGAAACAGCGCAGTCGTCCATCGCCACGGCGCGGCGGCGTGAGTTGTCGCTGGGAGAGATCAGCCATTCAGCGTCGGTGAAGTCTTCGTGGGCAGAGTTTTTGATTTGAAGCAGGTACGAGTCTTTTGTGGTTTTGTTGAATAGGGCCAGGCCTTCGTCATAACCACCGCTGGTGGGACTGCACATTGCGAGGACTGGCTTTTGGACACCCAACTTCTTCAAGTCGGCGCGGGCGGAGAGATAGCCGTCAAGAAGCGCGCTGGCGGAGATTTTTTCGTTTACGCGCAAGCTGTCAGCGGCAACGCCGCCACCAAACGACCAGCCCATCATGCCAATGCGGGTGAGGTCCAGCCGGTTGGCCAGGATCGGGTCGTTTGTATTCATTTCGGAGAGTTGGCCAATGACGAAATCGATGTCGCGCAGGCGATTGGTGTGCGACCAAAGTTCGTTGGCAAAAGCATCCGTTGCTTTCCCGAGCACGAGATTGTCACCGGGGAAAACAGTGCCGAAGGTGTCATTATGATCGAGGCTGACGACGATGAAGCCGTGACTGGTGAGTTCGAGGCAGCGGCCGGTGTTTTCGGTCCGGACGCCGCGGCCGGAATCAGTGGCTAAGCCGTGGGAATAAATAATGACGGGGAAGGGCTGTCCCGCACCATCGCTCATGGGTGCGTCAGCGATGGCGTGGGAAACGAAAGAGGGAATGCGTGTAATGAAACTGGACCAGTAAGTCTTGTTGCTGGCGAGAACGGAATGCATGTATGGAGCAGGAGTGGCGTCGATTTGCCGGGCAGTCGGATACCAGAACGTGAGCATGAAGGAGCTATTGGTTTTGTAGCCAAACCGGTTCGTCCGAGATGAATCGGTCACGAGGCGCGTAGTGGTGCCAACCGCAAAAGGCCCCGTCGGTTTGCGCAAGGGTGTGTGCCATTGGTTACTTGCGGCGCGGAAAAACTGAAAACGCCCGCTCGACGACAAGGGATCGCTTAAAGAAATCGAGTTGGTCGTGAGATTCGTTCGAAGCATCGTGTTTACGGTGGTCCAACTGCCGAGGTCGCCAGACGCTTGGACGGGAACCAAATCGAAGTAATTGCGAAAGACGTTTGTGGCGGCGACAGAGCCTTCCGCAGTCAAAACGACGGTCTGATTCGTAATGAGGGTGATGCCGGTCAGTCGGTGTGCAGGCTCGGCTTTGGAGGCGGGTGTGCAAAACAGGAGGGAAAAGAGCAGCATCTGGATTTTCGTTTTCATGGCTTCTGGTGAGTCGCTCCTCCGTGGAGTGGCTCCGAGGTAGAAACACAGGGACTGATCGAAAAGGTTACGCTGAACAGAGTCGTGAATAATATGAACATCACCCGCCCGGAAGAAAACGAGTTTTATCACAGTCGGCCGGCCGATTTACGAGCGCTCCAGAGGTAAGCGCCTTCGCCTCCTTTGGAGAGCAACATTGTGCCGTCGGGTGAGAAGGATAAGTGCTGAATGTTGGTCAGATGCCCACGAAGCGTGGCCATTACACGGAGGGTGCGGATGTTAATAAGCTGGATGAACCCATCCTGGCTTCCCACCGCCAAGGTCCGAGCATCAGGAGAAACGGCGAGAGCCCATGCGGGACCTGCTCCAAGCTTGAGCGTGCGGATTTCTCCCGTGTCCAGGTCCCGCAACTGGACCACGGGTCGATCCCCTCCGATAATCATCGTGTGGATTTTCGGTATCCAGACTGCTGGCGCGATCAACGGATTCGGCGAAGGCATCGGGAGGTGCAAAACATGTCCGGAATCTGAATGGGAGAGGCCGAACACGCTGGCTGTCCGGCTCTCCGGGCAGAGCGCGGCGAGATACCGTCCATCCGTCGAAAAATTGAAAACGTGAGGGGGCGCAGGGAGCTTCCGGACGGATTCGACCGCCCAATCCTTTTCACGGTTGCGCAATTCGAATGAGTCCTGAGGCCCGCGCACCACCAAGTGCTTTCCGTCCGGAGAGAACTGAAATGGTGGAAACGTTTCGTGACCAACGAAGATGCGGCTCTTTTCCCGCAAGGTGCCGCGATCAAATACCACGAGCGTGTTCGTCGTGCCTCTTGCCAGGCCGAGGATTTCCCTGCCATCTGGTGAGAAAATTGCGCCTTCGATTGGCAGATTCGCGACCATTTCCTCTGAAGGAACCTTCAAAACCAGAGTTCCCGCCTTTGTGTCGCTGAGATTAACTTCCGAATCGTCAGAGAAAATCAGGTCGAGCTTCGTCCGGATGGGCGAAGGAATTTCGTGAGCGATAGTATTCCAATCCCAGACCTTGATATCGCCATCAACGCATCCGGAGACGAGATAGCGTCCGTCTGCCGTGGAATCAATCGCCCAAATCCGCCCGGAGTGACCGCGCAAAAGGATCGGTTTGGCGCGGCGGTCTTCGATGTTCCAGATCTTGATCGTTTGATCGCGAGCGCTGGAAGCGAGCCATTTGCCATCACGGGAGAATACTACTGAATCAACGCGCTCGTGTCGGCCGATGGGAATCTGGCGAAAATCAGCGACAGTCCAGAGAGACACCGCTTCATCCAATGATCCGCTGGCCAGAAATTTCCCATCAGGTGAGAAAGCAATAGCTGAAACAATGTTCGCATGAGCTTCAACGGTTCGAACCAAGGCTCTGCTGTCGCTATTCCAAAGCGCAATGGTTCCGTCTCCTTGTGCAGTCGCCAAAAGCCGGCTATCTGGCGAGAAGGCTACTTCCCACGCAGCAGCGGCTTGCCTTGGGAAGGTATGCAAGCGTTGATAAGTGATAGCAGACCAGAGAGCAATCTCGCCCGGCTTCGAGCGATCGTAAAGGTCGCCGGTGCTGGAGACGATGAAATTACCGTCGGGGCTAAATACAGCCGACAGAACTTGTCCTGAAACTGGCAGATTAGTGATAATCGATCTTCGATCGACATCCCAAATGGGAAGAATTCCTTCTTCAAAGGAAGAAGAAAGGAGGCGTTTTCCGGTTTTATCAAAAGCTAGAGAGTAACCGGCAGGAACACCCTCGAGGATCCCGACGTCACGGCGGGCGACCAGGTCGATCAAGCGGATCGTCTTGTTCATTTGCGCGGCTGCGACGAGCTTCGAATCCGGCGAACAGGCGAGCCCAAAAATTTGGTTGGTCTGTCGCGGAATGCTGAAGAGCTCCTTGGGCTGGCAGAGCGCATCGAGATAGTACCATTCGAATCCGCGCAGGTCGCGCTTTCCGCGAGGACGGTTTGACTCCAAAAGCTCGCGAGGTAAAGAGGCGTTGCCTCGACTCCATTCGGCGAAGGCCACGCCCATTTCCGCGGCGTAGAGATTCTCTTCGAGAATCAGCGCAGCAGTTTTAAGTCGAAGAGAATAAAAAGCTCCGCCGATGCCGGCGATGAGGAGCAAAAGGATGGAAAGCGCGGTCAATGCCGCCACAGTTGGCCGCCGCCGCACCCATTTTTGGAGGCGGTCGTAAGTCGTTGCAGGCCGCGCCTCGATTGGCTCCGAGCCCAGCCAGCGGGCAAGGTCCGCCGCAACCGCTTCCGCCGAGGCGTATCTTTTGGAAGGATCCTTGGCCAGGCATTTGAGGCAAACAATGTCCAAGTCACGATCAACCACTGAATTCAAAGATGAGGGCCGGCGCGGTTCATTTTCCAAAACTTGGCGAATCGTCTCGAAAGTAGTTCCACCTGCGAACGGGGGCTGCCCACTCAGGCAGGTGTAAAGAACTGCGCCCAAGCCGTAGACATCGGCCGCCGTGGTGACATTCTTCGTTTCGCCACGCGCTTGTTCGGGAGCCATATAGGAAGGCGTGCCCATGATGGCGTTGGTGTGCGTCAGTGTGCTGTCTTTTTGCGCAAATTTGGCGAGGCCGAAGTCGGTGAGGTAGGGCGTGCCGTCTTGATCGATGAGAATGTTGCTCGGCTTGATGTCTCGATGCAGCACGCCGTGTTGATGCGCGTGGTTGACAGCCCGGGCCAAAAGCACGAGAAGTTCGGCGGCCTTGCGCGGCGGCAGCCGATTGGATTTCAGAGATGTGTCGAGATTCGGTCCGTTTACCAGGCCCATGCTGAAGTAGTGCTGGCCTTGCACTTCACCGATTTCAAAAATGGGAACGATGTTCGGATGATTGAGCGCAGCCGCGGCTTCGGCTTCCGCTTTGAAACGCTTAATGAGATCCTGGCTGGCCAGTGCACCTGCATGCACCAGTTTTATCGCCACAATGCGGTTCAGATTGATCTGTCGAGCTTTGAAGACGACTCCCATCCCGCCGCGGGCGACCTCTTCAAGCAGTTCGTAATCGCCAAAGTAGCGAAGTCGCGTGCCGGTGAAAGGGGATGAGGGAATTGAAGCGTCAAGGCGAAGGGTAGCGTTCGGGTCGGAGTTCTCGTTGTTTAGAAGGGCCTGTTCGAGGACGCATTTGGGGCATAAAGCCTGAGATGAGTCAGTGGACAGACGTGTTCCGCAAGTACGGCACGCAGCAGTTCTTCGGGGATCAGCGTTCACAAATCGTGACGATCCGTTTTGACAGTCTAATCACATTAATTATCGGAAATACATTCATTTTTGAGTGAATGCGGCAAGCCCAGGGCCGTGAAGCCCGGGGCTGCGCACTGCGAATTAGTGGTATGAGATGACGCCCACGTAGCCGCCATGATCCTCGCCAGTGACGAGGTTGAAGAGGCCGTCGACGCCTTGGAAAGTGCCAGTGGCGTTGCTGAATCGCCCGTCCCCGCCACGATGGTGTGTGTAACCTGGAAGGAAACGACATTCGGATCACTGGTGGGATAAAGCTGTCCTGCGAAGACGGTCCTGAATGTGTCGCCGTTGGCCGCGGTCCAATCAGCGTAGCCACTGAAGGCTCCAGTATCTTTATTGAAGAAGTGAACCAGTTGTTCGTCGAACTGCCCTAAATGGGTGGCGACACCATGCAACGGAACAACGATCTTAACCACATTCTGGACGTCGGTAACCTCTGGTGCTTCAGCGAACCCATGGAAGCGCGCTTTGAATGGAACCTGAGGACCCGCTTGCGACGAGCCCGAAAGCAGGAGGATGCCAGTGCAAATTGAGAGGATAGTCTTGAGTTTCATAATGTTTGTTTTGTTGTTGGTTGATGTTCGTGGCGATTTCGATCGCCACTCTCTACCACCGCGAATCGGGAAGAAGGTTACAAAGGAGGATCCCCTGGTAATCCTGGGCGGATCAGCCCGCTTGTCAGCGGAGAAAGGCGGCGGTACTTTCTCGTTCAGCATGCAAGCACAACGCGCTGTTGAAAACTCATTCATTACCGTGGATGAATACCTCGAAGGGGAGCAGCACACCGACCTTCGACGCGAGTATTTTGACGGACGTGTCTTCGCGATGCCTGGGGCGACGGTTATACACGACGCGATTGCTTGCAACTTTCACAATCATCTTCATAACCACCTGAAAGGAAGTCCGTGCCGGGCTTTTATTTTCAACACGAAAGTGCACCTGCAAGTTTTGGCGAAGGATCTCTTTTACTATCCCGACGTGATGGTGGCTTGTGAACCGCTGGACAATCCGAGGCTATTTCGGGAAAAGCCCAAGCTGATCATCGAAGTGCTTTCCGAAGACGAGAACAAAGACCTGGTCGAGAAGTATTTTGCTTATCAGCGCATTGCGTCGCTCGAAGAGTATGTCGTCGTTGGCCAAAATCCGCTCGAACCGGAAATCCGGATTTTCCGGCGAGCGGAGGGATGGGAACCGGGGGAGACGCATCACGAAGGTGAATTCACACTGCGTTCCGTGTCGCTGACGCTGAAGGTAAGCGAAATATACTCGGTTTGAGTGTTTAGTTGCCTAAGGCGCGGATCAGATAGCGCACCTCGTCATCGACCTCCGAAGGATCACGGATGGTTTCGACGACTTCTGCCCGGAGGACTTCGCCAAATCTTTTCCGCATCCGATGCACGGCGACTTTCACCGCGCTTTCGCTCAACCCAAAATCGGTGGCGACCTCCGCATAGCCGCGGTTCAGCTTCTCTCCGGATAAGGCGGGTTTCAACACGTCGAACAATCCCGGCTTTTCCGCCATGACGAATTCCGCGCGTAACTTGCCGAGTGCAGTTTCCACAACGGAGAGAGCCCAACGTTTCTCGAAGAGCTTGTCGGGTGTTACGTCGTGCGATGGTTCAGCGCGGTACAGTTCGTCCGCTTTTTCGTCGAGCGAGACGATCTGCTTTCCGCCGCCGCGTTTGAGGCGGTTCGCACTTTGCCATTCGTTGATCATGAAATGCTTCAAGGCGGTCAACAGAAACGAGCGAAAGCGCGCTACGCCTGGCTCAACCCCCATCAACGTTTTTTTCTCCACGACGCGGGCGAAGAAAGATTGAGTCATGTCGGCGGCATCCTCATGGGAATAACCGGAACGGCGTACGCAGGCATAGAGCGGATACCAGTAGCGCTGGCAGAGTTGTTCAAGCGCCGCGGCGGCCACGATTGAATCATGCGACCCGGCATTGAGGACCATGCTCCATTGGGTTGTTCGAAAGACGCCCCCACCCTCCGGAGGACTATTCTCGATCGCCATGGGACGGTAGTAAAGGTTCGCTGAGAATAGTAAATTGGATTCTAATAACCCTCGCGAGGCGGAAGAACAGTTTAACTTGACCGCGCTCACACGACCGTCAGGTTAACGTCGATCAATGAAAGTGCGTGCCGTTCTAAAATGGTTGGGTCTTGGGCTTCTCGCGCTTGTGCTTTTCGTTGCCGGAATTGCGGGTGCGGCATGGTGGTACCTTCATCCGCGGGTCACGATGCAGGCAGGGATCACATACTCCCGTCGCAACGGTCATGACCTTACGTTTTCGATCGTTCGACCGGTTCATCCGAATGGCCTCGCGGTCGCACTCCTGGTCAGTGGGGGGTGGAAATCGGGAACCAATGCGTTTCACGCCTGGATGGCAGCCCCGCTGCTGCGCCGGGGTTATACCATCTTCCCGGTCACCCACCTCTCGCAACCGGAAGCGACCATTTCGGAAATAACCGAGGATATGCATCGAGCCATTCGTTTCATTCGGCATCACGGGCAGGAATATGGAATTGATCCGAAACGAATCGCAGTGACGGGCGGAAGTGCCGGCGGACATCTCGCTCTGATGCTGGCTACCCGCGGCAGTCCCGGCCCGGCTGATTCCCGCGATGTCATCGATCAGGAAGATAGTTCGGTTCAGGCGGTCGCGATTTTTTATCCCGCGACGGATCTGTTGAATCTGGGCGCCTCTGTGGAGAATCCGGGCGATGGTGGTCCTCCGAAGAGCTATGTGCGCGCCTTTGGTCCGAGCGCAACGAATCTGCCGGCCTGGAAAGTGATCGGCCGGGATCTCTCCCCTATTTATCACGTGCGCACGAATTTGCCGCCTACTCTGATCTATCACGGGGATGCGGACATTTTGATTCCACTTGATCAGTCGCAGCGTTTCCAGGCACGCGCTCGCGAACTGGGGAACACAATCGATCTGGTTGTCCATCATGGGGGCGGCCATGGCTGGCTGACTATGATTTGGGATATTCGTTCATTCGGGCAATGGTTTGATCGTTATCTGCGCAAATAACAGAGTAGAACGGTTGTCATTCCACCCCTAAAAAGCAGCTATTCACCCCAAAAATCCAGCGGACTGGCCTTCTCTTGTCCACATCGAGGACAATTTTTTGCATGGTGGCAGCATGCCCACAAACCAGTCGCGCAAAGCGTTTACCCTGATCGAACTTTTGGTGGTGATCGCAATTATCGCGATTCTCGCCGGGATGCTTTTGCCCGCGCTGGCGAAAGCGAAAGAAAAAGCGAAAAGATCGTCCTGCCTTTCCAACGTGAAGCAACTCGCGCTCGGAATGATGATGTATGTGGATGATCACAATGGGAATTACCCGCCGCGTTTTCCAGATCCCGTCGCGGGTCCTGCTTATCCCTGCAAGGCTTGCCGAACGACGAATTGGCTCGTTTATACAACGAACTACATTACGTCGACGAATGTGTTCGCCTGCCCAAGCGACAAGGGGATTCCCGCGAGCGTCGCTGCTGATCCGATTCACCAGGTATCGCCGGAGCCCAAACGGATGGCGGATTTTTACGGGAGCAGTTTTTGCCTGAACACTGTCATGACGCGGCTCGCTAAAGAAGCAGCGATCGCGATGCCGTCAGAAACATTTATGGGAGCCGAGATCTGGTCTTGGCATGATCCTTTAGCCGCCACGGGCAATTCACCCAGGCCGATTCGGATGGCTTATTTTTGCGACGGTCACGCGGCGACCACGGCGGAAACAACGATTCAGTTGCAATGTGCGCCGCCTTCGGCGCCCGGAATTGGCGTCGTCCCTTAACTCGATTTCCTATATGTGGCGGTTGTTTGTCATCACTCTGCTTACTTTGACTCTCGGTGGATGCGCGGCAAAAGGGAAGGTGCTGGGAAAAGCGCCGGAGGACCCACACGCGTCTGTGTTGGCAGTCCGTGCCGGTGACGCCCCCACGCGCATGACGCTCGAAGGCACCATGATCGAGAAATGCCCGCAGGCGGGGTGTTGGTTCCGCATCGACGACGGAACCGGCGTAATCAAGGTCGATACCAAGGGATCTGGATTTGTCGTAACGGCCGTTCCGTTGAACGCGAAGGTCAAAGTTGCCGGCAAGCTCCAGCAAGTCGATGACGATGTGCAGGTCGAGGCGACTGGCCTGAGCTACTAGCCATGTCCGCGGGCAAGCTCGCACTCGTGCTCACTCTGCTTGGCAGTATCGCTGCGGTTCTGTACATCACTCGAAGCTCCCGAGAACCGAACACAATTTTCGAACCAGACATCCGCCCGGTGGAAGCCGGAACTCCCTGCCCGTGGCGCGACGCCGACATGGACCTGACAAACTGGTTTCCTGGCGCGACGAAATATGAGGTACGTGATTTCGTGCTAAGCGCCAAACGTCTGCAGCTCCAGAAACGACTCGGGCGGTCTGTCCGCCCGGACGAAATGGCCCTGCATTGTTATCCCGTGTTGAGTAATGACATTCAGATTGGCCTTGTTTTGACCCGGCGCCTGAAGGGCGAGCACGGCGCAATTGAAGTGGCGCTGGCGCTCGTTCCGGACCACAAGATTCATCGTCTTAAGATCCAGCGGATTCGTGAGCCCGCGGAGATTGTCGACGCGCTGGAGAAATGCGATCTGGAACAGCAACTCGACAATAAATCCGTGAAAGATGATGTCATTTTTGTTTGTCCCAATGCGCAAGGCGTCGCCGGCGACCTGGCGAAAGAAGTAAAGGCACTCCTCATTCTTTATGAGCTCGGTTATAGTGAGCTTTCACATTCGCACCACTAAATGCTTACGCTCGTTCTCAGAACGATTTTACGCCGGCGGCTCCGGTCGATCCTCACGGTCAGTGGTATAGGCATCGCGGTAGCGTTTCTTTTGTTGGTCGACCAGATTGCCGCGCAGTACCGACAGCAACTGTTTAAAGAACTCAACGCGATGGGCGTGCACCTCATGCTGGTGCCGCTCGGTTGTCCATACGACGCCGCGGCCCGCGTGCTCAAGGGAAACACCCTCGAAACATCCTTGCCGGAAGAAGCGGTTGCGCAGGCGAAAGCTGATCCGGATGTCGCGATTGCTGCGCCGCTCTTGATAGCGGCAGTTCCACGACCGGACCAGGGACGGACCGATATGTTCGTTGGTTTGGACGAGAATGGAATCGCGCTCAAAACATGGTGGAAAGCCGCCACCGGAGCGGACTGGTTTTCCGGCGACGATTCGGTGATTCTCGGCGCGGATGCGGCCCAACTGGAAATGCGTGCGCCGGGCGATCTCCTTTCCAGTCCGGAAACCGGACGGACATTCAAGGTGGCTGGCGTCCTTCGTCACAGTGGCACCAGCGATGACAGCCTGTTTTTCGTTCCGCTACGCACGGCTCAGGCGATGTTCAACAGCAACAACCGGCTCACCGCGGTGGGCATTCGGCTGCGCGATCCCACCTCTCTCACCGAAGTGTCAGCGCGGCTTCAGCGGATCGCGGGTGCACAAGTCGTGACGCAGACGGAAATGATGGGCACCTTCCTGAACATACTCGGAACTGTGCGCACCCTCCTCCAATCGATTGGATGGGTCGCTTTTTGCGCGAGTGTCACCGGGCTGATGAATACGCTGCTGATGTCCGTCGCGGAGCGAGCTTTCGAGTTTTCCCTGTTTCGGGCAGTCGGAGCCTCACGAACGCAACTGTTCCAAATGATCCTGCTGGAAGCATCGGTGCTCACGATTGCTGGAATCATCGTCGGCGGATGGGCGTGCGTCCTAATGGGACTTCTTGCCGTCGACTTCGCCCGGACCTATCTGCCGTTCTTCACTGAGTTTACATTCCAATCGAGATCGTTTGGTTTGGCTTTGTTGATCGGCGCTTTCGTCGCACTGGTGGGGAGTTTATTCCCAGCATTCCGAGCGGGGCGTTATGAACCGGCGCAGGTGCTGAAAGGAGCGGACTGAATGCTTCAACTCATCCTGCGAAATTTCTGGGAAAAGAGGATGCGCACCTTGCTGACCATCTCCGGACTGGCGATCGCCACAGGCACTCTGGCGGTGCTGCTCGCATTTCAGCGAGGTTATGAACGCGGTTTGCAGACGGAACTTGCTCAACTGGGCGCGCACATTCTCGTCGTGCCGAAAGGTTGCCCGTACGACGCGGCTTCCCTCGCGCTGCACGGAGCGAACTGGCCCTGTTACTTAAAGGAGGCGTATCTCTCGCAGGTGGAGCAAACGCCCGGCGTTGCAGTCGCTGCGCCGGTTTTGATGGCGGCGCAATACGGAAGTCTGCGCGAAGTTTTGGTTGGGATTACGCCAAAGTATCTGGATTTGCGACCGACCTGGCGAATTGAGGGACGGTTTCCCAAGGCAGGCGAAGTCCTGCTCGGCGCTGAAACGGCCCGCCGTTTGAACGTCGCATCTGGTTCCGTCGCAAACATAGACCTGCTAAAGAGAAGCGTTCATGTCTCTGGCGTTTTGTCTCGGGTCGCCGGACCTGAAGACGAATTCATGTTCATGCCGCTGGCGGACGTTCAAAGCGCTCTGCACCACTCGGGGCAAATAACGCACGTGCTCGTCAAATTGAAATCACCCGCTTTGCTCGAGCAGGCCGTCCAGGGCCTGCGCGGTTGCGACGCAGGCCTCCAGATGAACATCGTTCCTCTCACCCATCTCTTCGATACCATCCGCAACATCAGTGCGGCGGCGAAATACTTGCTCGCCGCGCTTTCCGCTATTGCGTTTCTCATCGCAGGCACCGCGCTGGCAAACACGATGTTCATGGCCGTTTTCGAACGCACGCGTGAGATTGGCGTCCTGCGGGCCTTGGGTGCTTCGAAAAACCAGATCTTCTGTCTTTTCGCTGGCGAAACGCTCGCCGCTGCCTTGAGCGCGTCTATTCTCGGAATCGTTATTTCTTTCGCCAGTGCCCGCCTGATCGAGCAATGGGTGCGCAATCAAATCGCTTATGCTCCAAACACGACATTGATCACCCTGGACCCGGTGGCCGTCAGCAGCGCCGCCGGTTTTGCGCTTCTTCTTGCGTTGATTGCCGGCCTGGTGCCGGCCATTCGAGCCGCGCGGCTTCACCCGGTCGAAGCCTTCCGCGCGCACGCCACCTACTGAGATGAAGGTTTTAGTCTCAGCAGAACATCTCTCCAAAGAGTACATCCGCGGAACACAACGAGTACGTGCGCTGGATGGTGTCTCGCTACAGATTGCAGAAGGTGAATTCGTGGCCGTCGTTGGCCCATCCGGTTCCGGCAAATCAACGCTTCTCAATTTGCTTGGTTGCATGGACAGCCCCACTTTGGGAACGCTCCGCATCGCTGGACAGGATCTCACTGCCGCGAACGAGAAGGTCAAAGTGGAATTTCGTCGTAAACAGGTCGGATTCGTCTTTCAACATTTCGGACTCATTCCGACATTGTCAGTCGAAGAGAACATTCGGATCCCACACATATTTTCTCGTTCGGCGGAGCATGGATCGATGGAAGAACTTCTGACGAAGCTCGCACTCGGTCCGCGCCGCCATCACCGGCCCAATGAACTGTCGGGTGGAGAAATGCAACGCGTGGCGATTGGCCGCGCGCTTTACCACAAACCCAAATTGCTGCTCGCCGACGAACCCACCGGGAATCTCGATAGCATGACCGCGAGGTCGATTCTTGCTCTCCTGAAAGAGTTAAACGCGGATGGTCTCAGCGTAATCGTTGTGACGCATAACACGCATTTGGCCGACAGCGCCTCTCGACAAATCCAGCTTTCCGACGGCAAAATCTCTTTCGATTCGGGTTCGGCGCGTTCTTGACACCCACTCCATTCCCGCCCATCGTCCCTTGATAGCAGGGGAGCCAACCAGCGCCGCGCGAGCGGCCAGAATGGCTGAGAGTTCCGCGGTGGTATGCGGAAGACCCGTCGAACCTGCTCCAGGTAATGCTGGCGAAGGGACTGCTCCTTCCGCTGCTTCGCCGGGGCTTTTACGGAGATATTATGATTGCGGCCAAAGATTCATTTGAACCTCACAGTACCGATGCGCTTCCTAATTCGCGCAAAGTCTTCGTGAACGGTGTTCTGCATCCTGACATTCGCGTTCCTTTTCGGGAGATTGAACTGAGCCGCACCAAACTTTTTAACGGCACTTACGAAGTAAACGAGCCGGTGCGCGTTTACGACACGAGCGGTCCCTGGGGCGATCCGGATGTGCCCTGTAATGTGCGCGAAGGACTCGCCGCTCTCCGGCGAAATTGGATTCTGTCACGGGGTGACGTTGAAGAATACGCGGGACGCAATGTTCGTCCCGAGGACAACGGCTATCTTTCCGAACGCCACGCGGAGGACTCAGCGCGTTCCGATCGACGGGGAAAACTCGAATTCTTTCCTGGCTTGAAACGCCGTCCGCTTCAGGCCAAAGCAGGCCGAAACGTCTCGCAACTCCATTACGCTCGACGAGGCATCATTACCCCCGAAATGGAGTTCATCGCCATCCGCGAAAACATGGGACGCACCGAAGCGTTCGAAGCAGTGCATGAGGCTTCCCGAGTGGCGCACGGCGTTCGCGCTTCTGCCCAGGGCGGTCCCTCGAACGTTCTCAATCACCAACATCCCGGCCGAGGCTGGGGCGCGCGAGTTCCCAGTTACATCACGCCCGAGTTTGTCCGGCAGGAGGTCGCAGCCGGCCGCGCGATCATTCCTTCGAACATTAATCATCCGGAGATCGAACCGATGATCATAGGTCGCAATTTTCTCGTGAAGATCAACGCGAACATCGGCAATTCCGCCATTGCTTCGGACATCGACCAGGAAGTCGAGAAAATGCGCTGGGCCACGAAATGGGGGGCCGATACCGTCATGGACCTTTCAACGGGCAAGAACATTCACGAAACGCGCGAGTGGATTATCCGCAACTCCCCTGTTCCGATCGGCACGGTTCCAATTTACCAGGCGCTCGAAAAAGTCGGCGGCCGGGCCGAAGAGCTCACGTGGGAAATTTATCGCGACACGCTGATCGAACAGGCCGAGCAAGGGGTTGATTACTTCACCATTCACGCCGGCGTGCTCTTGCGTTACGTGCCGCTCACCGCGCGAAGGATGTGCGGCATCGTCAGTCGGGGCGGTTCGATCCTCGCGAAGTGGTGTCTTGCGCATCACAAGGAAAACTTCCTCTACACGCACTTCGAAGAGATCTGCGAGATTATGAAGGCGTACGATGTCAGCTTCAGTCTCGGCGACGGCCTTCGTCCCGGTGCGGTGGCTGATGCAAACGATGAAGCGCAACTCGCCGAACTCGAAACGCTCGGCGAACTGACGCACATCGCGTGGAAGCACGACGTGCAAACGATGATCGAAGGCCCCGGCCATGTGCCCATGCACCTCATCAAGGAGAACATGGACCTGCAACTGAAGTACTGCCACGAAGCTCCTTTCTACACGCTCGGTCCTCTGACCACCGACGTTGCTCCCGGTTATGATCACATCACCAGCGGCATCGGCGCAGCGATGATTGGCTGGTTCGGTTGCGCGATGCTCTGTTACGTCACTCCCAAGGAGCATCTCGGTCTCCCCAACAAACAGGATGTGAAAGAGGGCGTGATCACCTATCGTATCGCTGCGCACGCAGCGGACCTCGCCAAAGGCCACCCGGGCGCGCAACTCCGCGACAACGCCCTCAGCAAGGCCCGCTTCGAATTTCGCTGGGAAGATCAGTTCAACCTGAGCCTCGATCCCGAACGTGCCCGCCAATTCCACGACGAAACGCTTCCTCAGGAGGGCGCAAAATCCGCCCATTTCTGCAGCATGTGCGGCCCGCATTTCTGCTCAATGAAAATTACCGAAGACGTGCGCAAATACGCTGCCGAAAAAGGGATTTCCGACCAGGAGGCGATCGCAGAAGGTATGGGTGAAAAGTCGCGCGAATTCGTAACGGCTGGCGGAGAGGTTTATTCGAAAGCGTGACGTGGGGCGAATCCGCCGGGGAGGATACCTTTTGGAATGGTTCATAGGGGACCATGTGCCTCGGCATGTGCACGTCTATGATAGCAAAGGACGACACATTGGTCGTTTGGACATCGACCGAATGACCGAATTGAAGGTTGGATACCGGACAAAAAACTGATTAAATTGGTTGAAGATCTACGCCGCGAAGGTCGCTTATGAAAAACGCAGTCCAGTTGAAGAAGCCCTACGGACACGGAACTTTTTCGCGCCTTAAAAACGCCCGCTATCTTGGTTGGGAGGATGCGTTTGATGTTGAGTTCGAAGACGGACTGAGTTTTTTGGAATCCAACTCAAATATTCGCAAGGCCAACAAGATAAACGGCAAGGCCATGCCGATCCGTGTCGAGGTCGATGAGGAACTCGGCAGTCACTTTGTTGTGACATATGACAACGGGCAGAAAGCGGAGGTTTCCTGGTCTTTTATTCGTGAGTCACCACCATCTTGAGCGTCCTTGATCTCCTTGGACGTACGTACGTTGCAGATGAAAATTGAATTTCTCGCTTTGCCGCACTCATCCCCAAAATGGGGTTGTATCATCGCTTTTCTTTCCCTGATGCGCTCGGTTTTCAGCGCCGAGTTTCACGTTGCGCCCGCGGGATTAGATCGAAATGACGGTTCTGAAAAGATGCCGTTTCAGACACTGGAGCGTGCCCGCGATGCGATCCGTGAATTAAAACGCCGTGGAAAACTCCCGACAGACGGTGTGACTGTTTGGTTGCGAGACGGTGATTTCGTTCGGACCAATACTCTCGAACTAACGGAAGTAGATTCGGGCACGGCAGAAGCGCCGATCACCTGGAGGGCATTTCGCGATGAGCGTGTGCGACTGCTTGGTGGGAAGCTTTTGCGCGGCTTCACGGCCGTCACCAAATCGACCGTTCTAGACCGATTGGATGAAAAGGCGCGCACTCACGTTCTTCAGTTGAACCTGAGAGATTTAGGAATCAGTGATTTCGGCGAAATGAAATCGCGCGGATTCGGGCGCGCTGGGACAACCGCGCATTGCGAACTGTTCTTCGATAGCAAACCAATGACGCTCGCGCGCTGGCCGAACGAAGGCGCATGGGAAAAGATCGCCGGATTTCCAGAAACCACTGGAACGGGCGATGATCATGGTGGCAAAATTGGCGATTTGAAGAACGGATTCTTCTATGCGGGCGAACGTCCCCGTCGTTGGAAGAACAGCAACGATGTGTGGGTTCACGGATACTGGGCATGGGATTGGGCGAACTCTTACGAGAGAATCACCGAACTGGATGTGGATCGTCACTTCATCCGCACTGCTCCGCCGCACGGTCTTTACGGATTCCGCACCGGCCAGCGTTTTTGCTTCCTGAACATCCTCGAGGAGCTCGACGAACCCGGAGAGTGGTTTTTGGATCGTGAAGGCGGCGTGCTCTACTTCTGGCCGCCAGCGGATACGAATTCTGAGGTGATTCTGTCCCTTCTACCCGGACCGTTTATCAAAATGACGGACGTCTCCAACGTTAGCTTCCGCGGCGTGATAATGGAAGCGACGCGCGGCAACGCCGTGGAAATTCGGAATGGCGCGAGCAATGCCATCGCCGGGTGTCTCATCCGGAATATTGGGAATAGCGGTGTGACGATCGAGGGCGGGCGCGGCAACGGGGTACGCGATTGCGATATTTTAGACACGGGCGATGGGGGCGTTGCACTGAACGGCGGAGACCGACAGACTCTTACCCCGGGCGGCCACTTCGTCGAGAATACCCATTTCCAGCGGCAGGGTCGGTGGTCCAAGTGTTACGTTCCCGCGGTGTCACTGAATGGCGTCGGCCAGCGAGTTTCACACAATCTGATCCACGATCATCCACACGCGGCGATTCTTTTCAGCGGCAACGATCATCTCATCGAATTCAACGAGATTCATCATATCGCTCTGGAAACAGGCGACGTGGGTGCGATTTACACCGGCCGCGACTATTCATTTCGCGGAAATCGTATTCGGCACAATTATATTCACGAAACGGGTGGCGTCGGGATGGGTTCGATGGGCGTTTACATGGATGATTGCGTGAGCGGCACCGAAGTGTTCGGAAACATATTCTATAAAGTTCACTGGGCGATGTTCATCGGGGGTGGTCGCGATCATCGCGTGGAAAACAATATCTTCGTCGACTGCGATCCGGCGGTGCGGGCGGATGGCCGCGGGTTGGACAGTTCGCACGTCTGGCGCGGAATGGTAAACGATTACATGCGAAAACAATTGGCTGCCGTTCCGCCAAAGCTTTATCGCGAGCGCTACCCGGCCATGAAGTCATTGGACGCATACTACGGCCCGCCTGAAGGACCAGCCATCACCGGCGAGAATTTCAAAGGCATCCCGCCGGAAGGCAATGTCATAGCGCACAACGTCGCTGTCGGAAAATGGTTCGAAGCCGGCTGGCACTCCAAACCGGAAATGTTCGCGGAGCACGATAACTTCGTGACTACCGACCGAAAACAAATAGGAACGCCAGCCGACGGATTTTCCCTTCCGAAAGATTCTCCTGCATGGAAATTGGGCTTTCAACCGATTGCTTTTGACCAGATCGGATTGCAATCAAACGTAAACCGGCAACGAGTTACGAAGCTTGCGGCCGGTGGTGCCGATCCCGGGAAAAAGTAAGCCTACTCGAATTCAGGAAGCGCAACATCAAGCACCGGCCTCTCGATCATGGATCGAAGTTGCAGCGTATTCTGCGTCGCGCCCCCGGTTTGAAGATAAAACCAGTTTCCCTCAAGCCCGGCGTTGATCGCATCGCGCGCTTCCCAGGTAGCGTTCGAAGCCGTAAACCGTCCGCGAACCAGCGCGACCCAATCGCCCGATACACCTTTCACCCACCCTTGCCCTAACCGGGCTTTACGGACTTCCTGCGCGCTTTTTCCATCGCGGCGAAAATCTTCTACGAACGAATACAGGCCCTTCAGAGGTTGACCGCCGGTCCGGGTGCGAAAAGTGACGAGCTTGCGCCACTTGGTATCCTGGGAGACAAAGCCGGTGTAGGATGTTTTCATGCCTTCGATCGAGGCGCGGACCAGAAAACGATTCGTTTCGCCGATCTGCCAGGTGTAATCCCCCATGCATTGGCCCCCGGTGCCCTCGCCACCAAAACGGCGAATTCGCATCTCCGGATCGTTGAAAAGGCACTCCACCCGTTCTTCGGCCGCAACGTCATTCGCATCGTCGCCTTTCGTCGGGTCCCAAACCGAAAAAATGATCACCTTCCTTCCGCTCGCGAGTTCCTGAATTCCGAAATACCCCGTATTCCACCCGCATGCCATGAAGTAGCTGCCGGGAACAGACCTGTCCACAATCATGCTGGTGCAAAATACTTCCGCGTCCGGCGCCGGCCATCCCCAATGCACCGAACGTGCGGCGCGCGGCTTCGCCTCATCCGCAACAACGCACAGGCAGCTCGCGATCGCAGCAAACAGAACGATGCATTTCATCCTCCCAGCCTAAACCGCAGAAAGGTTCCCGGGAAGCTTGCCCGTCATTAGAATCTTGACTTCACTCGATTCCTCTCCATCTCATCTCTTATTAACACTGCATTAACGCAGAGTGATCGCGCCTATGAAGTTACCCAGAAAAACGAGCGCCTCCCGCCGGGCCAAAACGATGGACCGATTTGCTCTCAGGGCCGTCTGTGCTCTCTTGCTCCTGATCGGGAGCCTCTCCCAAGTTTTCAGTGCTGCTCCGGAGTGGCCGCAGTTTCGCGGTCCCAATTGCGCAGGAGTTTCCGAGTCAGGTCGACCACCGATCCATTTTGACGCGGGGACAAACCTGCTTTGGAAGACCGAAGTGCCAGCGGGCGTGTCTGGGCCCATCGTCGCCGGGGGACGAATTTTCCTTTCCGCACTGGATGGCCAGCAATTACTGACTCTCGCGTATGACGCAAAGAGCGGCCGCGAACTCTGGCGCCGGGCAGCTCCCGCCAAGTCAATCGAGTCATGCCACCAGTTCAGCTCTCCGGCGGCGCCCACGCCGTGCACAGACGGTGAGCGGGTGTATAGCTACTTCGGCTCGTTCGGGATCGTTGCGTTTGACATGAACGGGAACGAGGTGTGGCAACGAGCGTTTGAGCGCCTCCCTTCTCAATATGGCACTGCCACCTCACCGATTCTTGCGGGTGGCAAGTTGATCCTGCAGCACGATGGGGAAAGCACCAATGCTGCTCTGGTCGCGATAGAACCAGCCACGGGGCAGGTTCTGTGGACCTCTCCCCGGCCCTTGGCAGGCGCATCCTACGCCACGCCGATAGTATGGCAGCACGATGGCCTCGAGGAACTCGTGGTGCAGGGAAAAGGACGCGTGGCCGCTTACGCCTTGAACGGCGGTCCGCAAAAATGGTGGGTTCGCGGTTGGGGCTTTTCCGCAGTGACAACCCCCGTCGTGGGCGAAGGCCTGTTATTTGCAGGAGGGAGCGGAATGGGCGACCCCTCCGAACCCGACGATCCAATTTTCGATTGGAAGAAACATATCGCCAATTATGACGCTAACAAAGACGGTCAACTCTCCATCGATGAAGTTCCCGAGTCCCTCATCTGGCAGATTCGCAAGGAGGTGCCTCAGGACGTTCCCGGAAATATGCTCCCGTTGCGAGCCTTGATGCACGACTTCATCGATGCGAACAAAGATGGAATAGTGACGAAGGAAGAGTGGGACGCAGATGAAGCGTTCGCCAAAGACAAATTTAATGCAGATCGCTTTGTGGCAATCCGCTCCGGTGGAAAAGGCGACAGCACCGAGACGCACGTTCAGTGGGAAACCACCAAAGGCCTCGCGGAAATGCCGTCAGCCCTGTTTTACAGGGGGCGCCTTTACTTCCTGCGCGATGGCGGCCTCTGGACCGTTTTGGATCCTAAAACCGGCAAGCGTCTCGTTGACCGCGAGCGCCTCGGGGTCGGCGGGCAATTTGTTGCTTCCCCGATTGCGGCCAACGGCTACATCTACGTCGTGAACGAACCAGGAACCTTCGTCGTCCTCCGAGCGGGCGATAACCTGAATGTCGCAGCGGTAAACAAGCTGAATGAAAGCGTACGTGCCACTCCTGCCATCGCGGGACCTGCCCTCTACCTCCGCAGCGCGCGCCATCTCTGGTGCTTCAGTCAAAACGCACTTTGATTAGCGATCGATTCATTTATAACCTGATTGGCGGCCTGTGAATCCCCGTTCGCTCGTCGCGTTAGTCTAAAGGTTTAATCGCCACAGCTTGAAATTGAGCGCCGCGGCGAAGCTCACCCATGCGAGGTACGGCGCGAGAAGCCATGCCGCCGTGCGGCTCGCTCCAGCAAAGACGAAGAGCGTTGCGCTCACTGCCAGCCAGAGCAGCAGAATTTCCGCGAAGGCGACACCAGGCCAATGCAAACCAAAGAATAACGGAGTCCAGGCAGCGTTCAGTCCGAGTTGTACCAGAAACACCACCAACGCCCGGCGTTGAGCCGCAAATCCACCGCGCCTCCAGACTAGCCATGCCGCCACGCTCATCATCGAGTAGAGTGCACTCCATACCGGGGCGAACACCCAGCCTGGCGGATTCCACTCCGGCTTCTTAAGCGAGGCATACCACTCACCCGGCATAAATAGCGCTCCTGAAGCAGCGGCCGCAAAGCAGAGCACAAACCAAGCGCTCAGCCCCATGAACGAGCGCGTGAGGCGTGGATCGGGAATCTGTTGCGCGCGCATCGAATCTACTCTACGGAGCAAGCGGACCGGCGCCAAGCTCACTGGCCGGGGGCGTGGGCGCTTTCTTGTTCTGATTCGGGCGCCTTGCCCGCAGCCAGCTTCGGAAGCCCGATTTGCGGCGGACCCGCGCAACCGTTCCTCTGGCCCGGCGCCACGCGCGCCGTGCCCAGATGAATTCGGTCGCGAGGATCGCCGCGCCCGCTCCCATAAACGGCACGCCAGGCCCCGGCAACAGCAGAAGCGCGATTCCGATCAATAGCACCGTTCCGCCCGTGAGCGCGATAAGCAACCGTCTCATGCGGCCATCTCCCGGCTTTGCTCCTGATCAAAGGCTGGCTGGCGGTTGCTCCATTTCCGCCGTAATCCAACCAGTCGCTTCTGCATCTGTGTCATCTCGCGTTGGAGCGAAGAGAGTTCGTCATCCAGCGTGGCGGAACCGCTTTCCGCCTCGTGCCGCGCGCGGTCCTGCTCCGCGATCTCCGCGTGCATCTCAGACATGCTGTTCATGATGATGCCGATGAACAGGTTCAGGATGATCATCGTGCCGAATACGATGAAGCTGACGAAGTAGATCGCGACCTTGAACCCCGAGACATGGGCGATTTGCGCGGCGAACAGGTCCGCCCAGTTATCGAGTGTAACCAGCCGGAACAAAGACAAAAAAGCCGGCGGCAGCCCACCGAAATTTTTCGGATCGTGCCCGCCGAACAGGTGGATTCCGACGACCGCGTAGATGTAAAACAAAAGGGCGAGCAAAAGGCTCACGTAACCCATCGCCGACAAACTTTTCAGCAGCGCTCCGACCAATAACTGCAGCTTCGGCAATGCGCTGACGAGCCGCAGCAATCGCAGTGCGCGGGCCAGACGCAACACCGTCGCGAACGGCCCGCCGACCGGCAGGAGACACACCAGCAGTACCAGGAAATCGAAGACGTTCCAGCCATCCGCGAAGTAGCGCCATGGCCGGCGCCCGTGCGCCCCCATTTTCAACAGCGCCTCCAGCACGAAACTGCCGAGGATAACCTGATCGAGCGCGACGAGGGTCGCGCGATGGGCGGCGAACAAGGCCGGGCTCGTTTCCACTCCTGCCACCACGCCGGCGAGCACGATCATCGCCACGATGAAATGGTGGAAGGGCTTCGATTCGACCAACATTTGGATCTGCCTGCTCACTATTTTAGGGAGTGCACAACTGCGGGCACGCTGGGCGAAGGCCCCGGCGGTTTGAGATCGGGCGGATTCATCGCCTGAGGCTCAGCCGTCTTTATTTTGCGCGGATACAACAGGGACCAGATGACGCTGACTGCGAGAATCATCACGATTACGCCGAGCGACACAAGCGTATCAATCTTCCACGCCGTGTGAGCGAGGATCATTTTCACACCCACGAAGGAGAGCACCATGCCCAAGCCGATCTTCAGGTAGTGAAATTTGTTCAGCACCCCGGCGAGCGCGAAATAGAGCGAACGCAGGCCGAGGATGGCGAAAACGTTCGATGTGTAGACAATGAAGGGATCGGTGGTCACCGCAAAGATCGCAGGAATGGAGTCCACGGCGAAGATCAGGTCAGTGAATTCCACCAGGAGCAAGACCACGAAGAGTGGCGTCGCCATGCGGAGCCCATTCTCGCGCACGAAGAATTTGTCGCCGCGATATGCAGGTGTCACCGGCATCAGCTTTTTGAACCACTTCACCACCGGATTGCGCTCTGGATGAATCTCTTCCTCGCGCTTCACCACCATCTTGATGCCGGTCAGGATCAGAAACGCGCCGAACACGTAAATGATCCATCCGAAGCGCGCGATGAGCGCGGCTCCAGCCGCAATCATTATGGCGCGCATGACGAGCGCGCCGAGAATGCCCCAGAACAGCACTTTGTGCTGGTAAGTCGCCGGCACGGCGAAATATGAGAAGAGCAGCGCGAAGACGAAGACGTTGTCGACGCTCAACGATTTCTCAATGAGATAGCCGGTGAAGAATTCGACCGCTTTCTCCGAACCGGCGAAGTGCCAGACGCCCGCATTAAACACAAGCGCGAGCACAACCCATACGCCGGTCCATGTGAGTGATTCCTTCAGGGAAACGACATGCGATTTGCGATGGAAGACGCCCAGGTCCAGCCCGAGCATCGCGAGGATGAACAGGTTGAAGCCGATCCAGAGCCAGAGTGATTCATTCATTGTGGTTCAACTTTTCAAAGCTGTCTTGGCGCTCAGTTTCATTCGTTCAACCCGCCATGAGGCCAGGGGGTGACCGATTGAAACGCGACGCCGCGGCGCGCGTCATATCCGGGAGCAAAGCTCCCGGGGATAAGGCTGGGTCTCGGATCCGTGTTGAAGATATCCCGGCAACCGGCGACAGCCCGTTCTGCGACTGCCGCGCTCGCTGAGCGTGCGTCCGCCGGAATCTCCGCAAAGGACTTCACGATAAGTTTTGGCTTCATCTTTTTCTTTGTCTGCGTACTCAAGGCCTCATCGCCCACGGCGCCCCTTGAGATTGCTCTTAAGTCGTTGCAATCGTTTCGCGGCACGGCCGCTGATCTGATTTCCGAGTTGCGTCATCGCTTTGGCGAAAGCCGCACGCAAGGTGTGGTCCCGGCTTTCAGCGAAGACGTCCGGCCCCGGCGTTACCAGGTGCACTTTGACTTCATAGGGCGGACTGACGTCACGCAGGCGGCTGAGCCGGACGTTCGCTTCGTCGATTTGACGGGCCGATCCGAGCGCTAGAATTTGCCGCTCGACGAATGAATCGAGCGCCTCGAGAGAGCGGATATTGAAGTGTTGCACGTTCAGTTTCATGGTTTCCTATCGATTTGCGGTTGTTGTTTCCGGTTAGTTCCAGCCAAATTCCTTCACGTCCATTTTCCATTTTTTCCCGTCCGTCACGAAGAGCCGATGCTCCTTTGTCTCGTAATGGACATCCTCCAGTTTGACCGAGAGCGGCAGAACGTTGATGAGCAATTCCCCGTCCCCCAGCGCGATCAGCTTCGTTCTCCGCTCCGGACGCCGCGTAAACTGATGGGTGCGCGGATCGTCCACCACAAAGACGTACCCAGAGGCACGAGCCACGCCGCCTTGAACGGCCTCTACCTCGCCCACGAAATGGCGTCGGATTTCCTTCTCGAACCGGTGGAGCACGTGAATGAGTTCACCGGGGGCAACAATCGCTTCTTTCATACTGGTTTTCATAAAGGTCATTTTCCCTGCCGGGCCATGTCCGGCGTTCACAGCCGCACCATGCGCGGGAAAAGGCTGCGGGACTAATACGACCTTTCGAATGGACGCTTCGGTTTTTCCGAAGCAAAGTGTCGAGGCATGGAGTGGCTGAATTACCATCACCTCCGATATTTTTATGCGGTCGCGAAGGAAGGGAGCCTCGCTCGCGCCGCATCGAGCTTGCGCGTTTCGCAACCGTCCATCTCCGAACAAATCCGCGAACTGGAAGGTGCTCTGGGGGAGAAGCTGTTTCAGCGGGACGGCCGCAGCAACAAACTGACTGACACTGGCCAGGTCGTGTTTGGCTACGCGGAGGAGATCTTCGGCCTCGGTCGTGAATTGTTGAACGCGGTCCAGCAGCGTCCCGGGACTCGCCCATTGCGCGTTTACGTGGGGGTGGTCGATTCGTTCCCGAAACTGGTCACCCATGAAATTCTCGCGCCGGTGTTTGCCATGCCGCAGACGGTTCATGTGATCTGCCGGGAAGGAAAGATGGAGGACCTGCTCGCGCAATTGGCCGCGCACCGGTTGGACATCGTGTTGTCGGACGAACCCGCGTCCACCAGCACGAACTTCAGGACTTTCAGTCATCTGCTCGGCGAAACCACCGCCACGCTTTGCGCGGAAAAAAAACTGGCGGCACAGCTTGCGCGCGGCTTTCCAAAGTCGCTCAATGGCGCGCCGGCTCTGCTGCCGACCGAAAACACCACTTTGCGCCGAGAGCTGGAGAATTGGTTTCGCGAGCAACGCATCGCACCGCGAGTCGTTGCGGAGTTCGAGGACCTGGCGCTGATGAAAGTGATGGCTGCGGAAGGCCGCGGCTTCATCGCCGTGCCGACCGTAGCGCTGAGGGACGCGGTGGCCCATTACAACTTCCGCGAGATTGGCGAGGCCAAACAGTGTCGCTCACAATTTCACGCCATCACAGCCGAACGCCGCATTGCGAATCCCGCTGTGGCCTTGATCACCCGCAGAGCTCTTCGGTAGCGCTTGCTTGTGTTTAAAACTCAAAGGGGCAGTTACTGAAGAAAGAAAGTTGGCTCCAAAGGTAGGACTCGAACCTCTGACAGGCCCAAATTTGCGGCTTTTCTCCCAATTTTCAAGGCTAATCTGGCAGTACACCGGCTCTACGGGGAGCTGCACTAACAGTACTTTTATCTGACAGTTTCTCTGACACGTTATCAACGCGTAGCACTGAAGACCTCGCGATTCGTCCAAGGTGGCCGTTGCACCCTCGCGCATGGAGCCGGGGACTGAATGAGGCCCCCGGCGGTTAAAGAACGTTTGGAATTCCTTGGGCGGCGCTGATCGAGGAAAGCAACTCGCGTTCAAAGCCATCTCAAGAGCCTGAAAATCAGCCGGTTAACCCCGGAACGAGTTCTTGTAATGCATCGCCACCGGCCCCCGCTGCGTTACAAGATTTCGTTCTCGCGAAAGACCCTGCTTTTGTGGGCCTGGTCTCGATGGTCACGGGCAGTTCGTTACAAGAGGACATCGCCGAGGTTGCCCGCCGTTGCTACTTCAGGGCCGGAACATCCTGGGGTTGGAAAACCTGCCCGAGATTCCGCCGCGTCATGATTCAAAAACGATTACTCCGTCCGGATCGTCTCCGGCAGGTGCCGCCGAGCTTCAACTGGGTTGATCACCGCCTGGTCCGCGATGGTTACATTGAGCGTTGTGACTGCACCGCGCTGGCTCTTTATCTTTTCCTGATCACCATTTCAGACGTTCAGGGATTGAGCTACTACTCCGAGGCTTCGCTTTGTCGGCGGCTCAAGATCGATCCGCTCCAACTCGCCAACGCGCGCGCGCAATTGGAGAAGGCTGGTTTGGTTGCCTACTGCAAGCCGCTCTATCAGGTCCTCTCCCTGGAACCGGGGACTCTGCCGCCCACGCCTGCCGCCGAGCGCGCCGGGCAAACACTCTCGGTGGCCGACATTTTCAAACGTCTGACTTCGGGAGGCCGGCAGTGATCGACTACGAAACGTACTGTCAGATCCGTTTGCTGGCAGAGAAAGGGCTCAAGGCCTCACAGATCGCCGCGGAGTTGCAGTTGGATATCAAGACGGTGGAGAAATGGATGGAGCGGGAAAGCTTCCAGCAGCGGCAAAGTCCGAAGCGTTCGAGCAAGCTCGACGCGTTCAAAAACCAGATCATCACCCTGTTGGGTCGCCATCCTTACACGGCGCAGCAAATCCTTCAGCAACTTCAGCAGCAGGGCTACGCCGGCGGCTATACCATTCTCAAGGATTATGTCCGGCGGGTGCGCCCGGTCCGAAAGGCGGCTTACCTCATGCTGGAATTTGCCGCCGGTGAATGCGCCCAGGTGGACTGGGGCCAGTATGGTTCGGTGCCGGTGGGTTCGACCCGCCGCCGTCTTTCTTTTTTCCTCATGGTCCTTTGCCTCAGCCGGATGCTTTACCTCGAGTTCACCCTCTCCGAGGCCATGGATCAGTTCCTGACTTGTCATCGTTATGCTTTCGAGTTTTTCGGCGGCGTCCCCGAGAAAATTATGATCGATAATCTGAAGGTCGGCGTGGTGCGCCATCCCGCCGGACAAAAGGCCTTGTTCAATCCGCGCTACCTGGATTTTGCCGCGCATTACGGCTTTCAACCGGTCGCCTGCAACATCCGGAAGGGAAACGAAAAAGGGCGCGTGGAAAATGGTGTCGGCTACGTGAAAAAGAACTTCCTCAACGGATTGGAGATCCCGTCCTTTGCCGCCCTCAATCCCGCCGCCATCCAATGGGGCGATACCATCGCCAATGTCCGCATCCACGGCGAAACCAATCAAAAACCGCTGGCCCTGTTCGAAAAGGAAAAGCCGCTGCTCAAAGCTTTGCCAGTGATGCCCTACGACTGCGCGGTCATTGAACCGGCCGATGTCAGCCGTTGCTGCCACATCATCTTTCAATCCAATCGTTATTCAGTGCCTTACCTCTACGCTTCGCAGCGCTTGACTCTGAAAATCCTACCCGAGCACTCTTGCTCTTTCATAACGAAAAACTCGTGGCGGCGCATGTTCGCAGTTACCAGCGCGGCCAGCGCATCCCCAATCCCGACCACATCAAGGAACTTCAGACCCAGCGTCAGCAATCTCGAAATCAAACTCTGCTCCTGGCCTTTCTCAACCTTTGCGCCGAAGCGGAAGCTTACGGCCGCAAACTCCAGGAAAAACGGCCCGCGAGCGGGTCGTCCCGGTGTTCCAGGGGCGAATGCGCGTATCGATGTATCCGGGGCCGACGCTTGGAATAAACAATAGCTTATTCTCGCGCGCGAAGTTCGCCAGGGTCGGCCAGTTTTTTGTCGTCGAACCGTAAACAAAACCGTCTGACCGCGTCGGGTGAGCGGAAGAACGCCGGATGCGATCCATATTTTTCAATCAGCTTGCGCATGGCTTGTCCTGTCGTTTTGGCATTTCGGCCCGGGAACGGCTCGATGTGAACGCAGACGCGCAGTCCGTATCCATGCGCCGCGTCCATTAGCTTTGGCAGATTCTTTCCGGTAAATGAGTCTTCACCCCACCAGGAGGCGCAAATCACGCCGACTCGAGCCTCCATCAACTCGCGCATCTGCCGGTCCAGAGTTTCCGGGTCGTTGACGGAATAGCAGCCGGCCTGTGGATAAAAGTTTGAACCGATATCGTCTCCGCCGGGAAAACTTTTCGGTTTTGCATTTTGGTCGCGCTGGAAGACCGGCGAGTTCCAGTGGTCGTAGGCGCCATCGGTCTGTGGATTTGCATACCAACCGTAGTAAAAGGCGATCACGCGATTCGAAGGTTCCTCGGAGGCGCGCGCTGCCACAAAAAGACAGGCGATCAAGACAAGATATCGGATCATTAAGTCAGATTAGCAACTGTCCCGCGACGAGCGAACCGTTCTTTGCAAAAAGAGAACCGGTTCGCATCTGGTTTCGATTCCCTGACGGTTATTTTGGCCATTTTTTCGATTTCTTCGAGACTGCGTCCCTTGGTTTCCGGGACTTGAGCCAGCACGAAGAGAAAACCAGCCAGACTGAAGAATGCGTAAACGAAGAAGGCTTTCGCGGGACCGATGGATGGGGTGTCGTTGAGCATCGGGAAGGTCTGCGCCACGATGTAGCACGAGCATCAAATCGTAAATGTGGCAATAGCCATGGCGCGGCCCCGAAGTTTCGTCGGGAAAATTTCCGAACTCAAAATCCACGGAATGGGCCCGAGCGCGGTGGCGAACGCGGCGATGAACAGCAGAATCGCAATTAGCAGCGGGGCGCCGTTGACTCCGGCATGAAACATCCAGCCAACCGCTCCAAGCGCCACGACTTGAATCGCCAAACCATTCAATAAAAGCAGCCGCCGTCCGGCTTTGTCCACAAAGGCAATTGCCACGAAGGTAAAAATCAGATTTACCAATCCGATGATCACTGAGGAAATAAAGGCATCCTTCACACCCACGCCGGCCGTAGTGAAGACTTTTGTGGAGTAATACTTGATGGCCTTGACTCGGTGTCATTGGTTTACGGACGCGGTGGCGCATCACACCCGTGGAATCGAGGAGGGCAGTGTCAACGTCTTGAATTTAGTCCAAGGTGATGAAGCCGTGATCGAATGCGCGGGTGGCGATTTCGATCCGTTCGTTGTGCATTACGCTGAGACATTCATCGTGCCGGCTGCGGTTGGCGCTTATTCCATTCGACCAACCAGCGGAGGAAGCGCCCCCGAATGCGCAACGGTGAAGGCATGGGTGCGTTAACTTCTCGCAACAACGGAACAGGAGAGCGGATTTTGCGCAGACCTCGATGATTTGATATTGGTCAAATCTACTGGGTTTCGAAACCGGTAAGCTCCGACGATGAAACGGCCCGGCTATCGACTCGTCGCGTGCGCGCTTTTTTGGCTTCTCTCGGGCGTCGTTGCGCTGGGAGAGATCGCGGTGAACTTTCCGAAGCATGCTCTTCATTTTACGAATGTGGTCACGCGCTGGGACGAAGCTCTTCCCTTGGGTAACGGCATCCTGGGAGCACTCGTTTGGGGGGATGGCAAAGGATATTCAAAATTCACGTATCGACCGTTCACGCTCGAAGGCAACCTTGCGGAAGCGGCGGGCATCCAGGAGATGCTTCTCCAGAGCCACCGCGGGCGAATTGAAGTGTTTCCAGCGATACCTTCAAGCTGGCAAGACGTCTCATTCACGACGCTGCGAGCCGAAGGAGCTTTCCTCGTTTCTGCGGAGCGGCACCAAGGAAGCGTTGAACGCGTCGAGATTCTGGCCGAACGGGGCGGCGAGTGCCGGTTGCTCTCGCCGTGGTCGAAGAGTGAAAAGAAACGCGAGTTGAAAGCGGGGGAACGGTGGATCCTGGTTTCAGGTGAATGATCTCAGCCACGCAAAAATATGTTTATGAACACAAAGCAAATCGGACGGCACGCAGCGCTGCTGATTGGCGCCGCGCTGCTAGTCTGCACGCATGGGGAAGACTCCCGAACCGTTCCCAAAGCGGCGATCGGTCATCCCGGGAACATTTTCTTACGCGGTGAAGACGTTTCAGTAACGCTTCCAGAAAAGGGTTCGTGGGTTCTCACTGGATACGAGGACCAAACCATCCGAACGTTCGAAGGCGGCGGCAAAATTTCAGCGGGAATGTTGCCGGTCGGGTTTTATCGTTTCAAAGAGGCAGGTACGAGCAAGTGGATTTCGGCGGCAGTGATTGAGCCTTTAACCGCGCCTACGCCTCTGACATCACCTGTTGGAATCGACGTGGCGATGGCGTGGTTCTACAAAACTAACCAAATGGACGCAGTCGCCAACCTTTGCGCATTAGCCGGAGTGAATTGGGTGCGCGATCGCTTGAGCTGGCCCGAGATGGAACCAAAGCGAGCCGAATTCAGCGTTCCGAACAAATATGATGCATCTGCCGCCGCCCAGAGCGCTGCTGGTTTGCGCGTTCTTCAAGTGATTCATCAATCGCCTTCGTGGGCGAACGCGAATGGCAAACGTTTTCCCGTGGATTTAAGGGATGTCTATGGCTTTTACGAAGCGATGGCGCGACGATGGCGCGGGAAGGTGCAGGCGTTTGAGCCGTGGAACGAAGCGGATATTCCGATGTTCGGCGGACATACTGGCGCTGAGATGGCGGCCTTACAGAAAGCGGCATACTTCGGTTTGAAGTCTGGCAATCCTGAAATGATTGCCTGCTTGAATGTCTTCGCGATGCATAACACCAATCAACTCGCAGATCTCCAGGCGAACCATGCCTGGCCATATTTTGATACGTACAATCTCCATCACTACGAGGCGTTCGAGAAATATCCCAGGCTCTACGCCGATCACCGCGCTGTTTCGGCCGGGCGACCGCTTTGGGTGAGCGAATGCGCCGTTCCTGTTAAATGGACCGGCGACGAGAAACTGAAGGAACCAAGCGATCACGATTTGAAAGTCCAGGCCGAACGAGTTGCAAAAACGTTTGCCTGTTCGCTGCATGAGGGGAGCGCGGCCACATTTTATTTTCTTTTGCCTCACTATGTGGAGGGACAAACGCAATTTGGAATTCTCCGGCCCGATCTCACACCGCGACCGGCATACGTAGCGCTCGCGGTCGTGGGCAGGCTCCTTGCGGATGCGCGGCCACTCGGTCTAGTTGACCATTCAGACGATGCGGTTCGCGCTTATCTATTCTCCGCGCGACCGGATGGCATCGAGCGGAACGTCCTCGTGGCGTGGACAACACACAAGTTGGCCCGATTGGACTTGAGCGATCGTGCGGTGAAAGTCTTCGATCAACTCGGACGACCCCGCGAAGCGCGCAAAGAATTGGAATTGTCGAACGCTCCAACGTTTGCGTTTCTATCGCCTGCTTCCGTGAAAGCGCTAACTCTGCGAACTCCGCCATCTCCCGCCGCGCTTCTCGACTCATCGCGTTGCACGGTGGTAATGCAGACGCTTTGGCCCGAAGCAAAAATCGATTTGGGCAAATCCGCCTATGTCATCCGACCGGGCGAGCGCGAAACCATCCCGGTCGTATTTTACAACTTTGGAACGCAAACGTTCGAAGGACGCTTGTCCATCGAAGCCGCTCCAGAATTGCACGCAGAATTTGCAGATTCAATCCGTGTGAGCCCGATGTCGCGGGTTGAATCTCACCTTGCGATCAAATCTCTCGCAACCAACCTCGCGACGATTCGCATTCGTGGCGACTTTGCCCCTGCGGGCGAAAGCATCCTAGCTTTGCGAGTGATCGCAAAATAACTTGGGATCCGGCAGATTGGGAGAGATATGAAAGCGCCGCTGATGTTTTTGCTGCTGAGTCTATGCGCCGCGCTGGCCCAGGAAGCCGCGCCACCAGATCGCAACGCCGTGAACACGAGAGCGCGGCCTGGTGGTACGATGGCGGATTCGCCGGTGGTGTTCCCGAAGCAAGGCGCTCTGCCTTCAAAGTATCCGCCCGACCTGAAGGAGCACAGTGAACCGGCGGAGAAGGATTATTACATCTTCAGTTCACCATGCCGATCAACCGCGCAGATCGCTGCGATTCGCAAGGAAATGCCTCCTGGGCATTTCAGTCCACCACCAGCGGATTGGAAGTTTCTACAGCGGACCAGGAAAACACTGCATGAAGGAGGCGAACTGCGGCTCCTCGCTGTGGGTAACAGCATCGTCAACGATACAATGCGTTCGGGGTGGGTTCGTTTGCTGCAGGAGGCTTATCCAAAAGCGCGAATTCAGGCGACGGTGTACGTGCGCGGCGGCGGCGGTTGCCAGCATTACAAGGAAGAAGGGCGCGTCGCGAAATACATCCTGCCCCGCAAGCCAGACCTGGTGTTGATCGGCGGAATTAGTCAGCGGGATATCGCGAGCATTCGCGATGTGATCCGCCAAGTCCGGGAAGGACTTCCTGAAACGGAATTTCTGTTGTTCACCGGCGCGTTCGGAACCGTTGATCCGCGCGACGAAGAAGCACTTGTCGCAGCCTCGCATTCCGGGGCTGGCACATATGGCCTGCGCTTGAAATCGCTCGCGCTAGAGGAGCGCTGCGCGTATCTCGATATGACAACGCCATGGGCCGAATATATCCGTTCGAGCGGCGTTCACCCGCATCGCTTCTACCGGGACGTGGTGCATGCGAACGAATTCGGTGAGCAGGTCCTGGCCGAAATCATGATGACGTTTTGGACGGAACGCGCCAATTGAAACAACCAGGCTGAATAACGCATTTGCCAGTATCGCTGAGTTATGAGGAACGTAATTGCTTGCGCAGTTGTTGTGGTAATGGTGATGGCTTCGCACGCCACGACATTTTATTGCGATCCAAAGCTTGGCGATGTGGCCAGGGATGGAAGCGCCAATCATCCGTGGCGCACGATTCAAGAAGTGATTGAAACCGGAAAGATCGAACTCCGAGATCAGCAAGGCAAAAGGACAACCACAAATTCGGTTGTGAAGGCGGGAGACACGATAGTTTTGCGCTCGGGGTGGCATGGGGTTCTACGCATCAATGCTGGGTACAATGAAAAGCCGATTACCATCGCCGCGGCGCCCGAGAGCACACCGATGGTCGCCTCCGTTGAAATTGGGGAGGGCAGCAACTGGATTGTTGATGGACTTACAGTTTCGCCATCCCTGGCGTCATCGCCTCTGGAGAAAACGCCGCGGTATGTGGTGAGTCTCGGCGAACGCGGCGGCGAACAGAGCACGAACCTGATCGTTCAGAATTGTTTTGTTTATTCTGTTCTCGATTCGTCTGCATGGACCGGGAAGGACTGGGTTGATAAGCCGGCAAATGGCATCTGGCTTGGCCGGCACGGGAGGCGACAACATCGCGCGCAACAACTACGTTTTGAACACCCGCTTTGGCATCGAGCTTTGCGCGCCCGAATGCATTGCCGAAGGAAACGTTGTCGAGAATTTTTCCGGCGACGGAATGCGTGTGACTCGTGACGGCCAAGTTGCGCAATACAACGTGATCAAAAATAACTTCGTAGGCGCACGCGACGGCGACGACAATCACGACGACGGGATTCAGGTGTTCTTGTTTAACGTGGGCACTGGCACGGTTCGGAACGTCACCTTGCGCGGCAATATCATTCTCCAACGGGAAAAGGATGGTCTGCCGTTGGTTAACGGCCTTCAGGGGATCGGTTGCTTCGACGGTCCGCTCGTAAACTTTCTAGTCGAGAGCAACGTCGTCTGTGTGAACCAGTTTCACGGCATTTCCCTTTACGACGCGCAGAATTGCACGATTCGCGACAACACCTGCTTCAGTCGATGGGCAAGACGCGCGCAACCGTGGGTGATGCTTGGGCAAAAGAAACATCAGGCCTCATCCAATAATGTGTTTCGTAACTTAGCGCACAGCTTCGAATTCAAAGCAGATCCGCTGGTAAAAGCGGAAAACAATCGCCAAGTGAGCGAGGAAGTCTTTGACGAGAAGTTGAGCGGCCTTGCAAGGCTGATAAACCAGAAGTTTGGCGCGGTTCATCCGACAGCCAAGCGAACGCGACTTGAATCTTCAACGACCGGGAGAGCGAAAGTCCTAAACTTGCCGGCGGTGCGGCTTGGCCCGAAACCGCCGGACACTGTTCCTGAACGGCGCGCGAAGACTCAACCCGCCCTTCCCGATGGAGTGCAGGAGATTCCTTCTCGCCACCAATTCGCATTCGGAATCCGCGGCAAAAACGGAGTCGTCCTACGAAGCTACAGCGAAATCCGGAAACTTGGAAACCCTGGACCTCGCCTCTGACTTCAGTGGCTGGAAAAACGGGACCGCCGAAGGCAAAATTGAAGTCACAGAGGCCGCGTGCCACACCCGTAAGAATGGGCTCAGGTGGACGGTAAGCGTGGATTACGAACATGACGGCGGCGAAGGCGGCAGTTACCCGGTAGGCTGGCCCCGCCTTGGACGAGATTTCAAGCCGGGGGAGCTCGACATCAGTTCCTATGACATCCTGGAAATGTGGATTCGGATCGATTCCGACCGCGATGAAGTGGCGGACGATCACACCCCGATCGGGCTGAGCATTTCAGCTCCCAGCCGGAAACGGGCGCTTTATCAAAGGACAATAGATCTCGGCGGCGAGCAACATATCTGGCTTCCAATTCGAATTCCGATCAAACAGATGATGTCGGCGACAGATGCAGAGGCCAGCGCATGGAAGTCAATCAGCCGCATCCAGCTTCACCTTTCCGAGCACGATTATAAACAAGGAACACGGCTGACTTTCGATATTGGAGAGGTATCACTTCTTCGTTTGACGCAGCCAATGATCGCGGGAATCGACGCGCCGCATCATGTTCTCCTGCCGCGGAATGCGCTGGAGATTCCATTCGATTTGCTCGGGAGTATCTCGACAAATAAGGGCTGCAAAGTTGTAGCGAGCCTGGAAACCGCAAATAACCAAATGAACTCCGAAGCGCGCCAGAAACTCGAAGAGTCGCGCCGCATAATACTCCCAATTCGGGACGTGGAGCCGGGGGATTACACATTGCGACTGACTCTCGTGGATTCGGCAGGCAAACGGATTTCCGAATCTGTGGCGTCGATTACGATGCATCCCGGCCCGTTCTCCTCTCTATTGTGATAGAACGTCAACTTCGCTCGCGAGGAAAAGGCCGACTTCAAGGATCGCGATCAAACGAAGCCGGAAATTCTCGAACTTTGTCGCAGGCGCATTCATTGATTCAGGGCAATGCTTGCTCCGGATGATTCAGCCGCAGGTCCGCCTCACCGAGCCGGCGTAGATCGTCGAGTACCCGGCTGAGTTTTTTCAGCGTTATTTCCGTCGACGCGTTTTTAAAAAAAGTTTCTTCTATGGTTGGCGCCGCGGCGGGAGCTTCGCCGAAGAAATCGTTACCTGCGGCGGACAGCCGTGCGGCGGGACCGAGTTGCGGATCAGGTTTGGCCCCGTACCAGCCCGATCCCCACAAGAGGACCTCGACCGTTCGTTCGCCGGTCTGTTTCATCCGCATCAACTTCGGCTCCTGGTAAAACTGGTAAGGCCCGATTGCGATCTCTCCATGGTAGTTGTGAATTTCGAAAACGTTGTTTTTTGTCAGATCGCTTGAGGTGAAGGATTGAAATTTTGCTCCGGTGATGGTTGCGCGCCCGGGCGGATCATCCGCGCTGCCTTCGAAATGGAATCCATTGTCAGCTTGTTCGACATAAAAGTCGCTCATCACGATGTTCTGGTTATCGCGCAGATAAAGGCCGTGCGTCACGATCGTGGCCAGGCGCGTTTGAAAGCCGAGCAAACCATCGCGTAATCCGTCCTTCCCCTCGACGACGACGGAGCCTTCGTAGCTGCAATTCACCAGCGCGGTGGCCCTGGCGGAATTGATGAAGCGAAGATTCCCCTGTACGTGCGGCATGATGACCACCTCGTCTTTTCCCAAATTGGAAAAGCGGAATCCTTTTCGCAACGGCGCCTTTTGATACATGCCAAAGGCATAGACGCCATCGTAGGTCATATGCGACGCGTGAGTCGAACCGACTTGATGAATATCGATCGCATTGTTCATCGCGCCCGCGTCATGCGAGCCGATCATAATATTCTGCAGCGTCACTCCCCGAGGTTCTCGCACCTCGACCATTGTCACTCCTTCGGCGCCTTTCCAAATCAACTTCGAACTCCAACCGCTGCCGCCGACGAAAAAATTTGTTCCGGTTATTTGCAGTGTTTTGCTGATGACATAGTTGCCTGTCGGCAAGTAGGCGATGCTATCGCGAGACGCCGTCGCGGCAGCGTAAATGGTTTTCTGAATTGCTATAGTATCGTCGGCGGCGCCGTCCCCTTTTGCTCCAAAATCACGCTTTGCATCGAAGACTCTCTTCGGCAGATCAGCTTTCTCACGCAGAAAACGTTGGCTGGCCGAGCGAATAACGCCTTTCGGTTCGCCTTTGGGAATGCTCATCAACATGGGCCGGGCGCCTTGAATGAGATCAGAGCCTCCGGAGGGTTGATTTTCAGAAATAAGCAAACGCTGACCGTCGTTCAACACGCGAACGGGCGGCATCGCTTCGTGATTCGCGTTTTGTGGCGGTTTCGTAAACGCGCAGTCGAAGAGCAAAACGGGCGGGCGAGTCAGAATCACCGCGCCCTGCGGATTCATCCACCCTTCGACGTGACAATCTTGAATCGTCAACGGAGCCACCGACGATTTTCGCTGAACGAACGCGCGAGAACCGATCGACGTCGCGCGGCGGATCGAACTGCAATGTTCGGAGCCATCGCGAATGTCCACAACATGGCTGCCCTGGAAATGGCAGTTGCGTATGTAGAAATTACCGTGGTCGCAATCGACGCCGACACCGCAGTCGCGAAACTCGCAGCCATCGAACGTGTAGTCGTAGTCGTTAAACTGGAGGAAAGCCACGCCCCGTTCACAATTTTGAAACAGGCAATTTTCAAAGCTGGTTTCGGCGAGCGCCTGTCCATTGTTCGCGTGCTCCTCCAAGACAGCCGCGTTGCTAAAACCACGAAACCCCAGATCCCGATGTGTCACCTCGGTCTGAAAACCCTTTTTCGCGTCATAATGAAAGCCAACTGCCGCTTTACCGCGGCCGTCGAGTTCGAAGCCGACGAATCTCGAATAAGCAACTCCATCGAGAACCAACATCGTTCCGCCTGTGGGGCCATCCCAGACTATCTTCGTGTCGCCACCGCTCCCAACGATAAGACCACCGATCCATCTCGCGCCGTTCGAGTTTCTCAGAATCAGCGCGGAAGTGATTCGGTAAACGCCCGGCGGAAAATAAAGAGTGGAACCGTCGCGCAATCCTCTCAGCGCGTTCTGAACAGCAACGGTGTCGTCAGTCTTCCCATCGCCGACTGCGGCGGGAGCGACCTTGGTTTTAACATTGATCCAGTCCGAACGCTCCTCCCATTGAAGCGCGGGAATTCGCGTCGCCGCTGAAGCAGCCCAAAGCCCAGGATAAACGATAAACGCGCAGAGCCAAACTGCTGTTCCGAAAACATGGCTGACGAAATCACTCATGGCTCGCGAACCTAGAATGAACTTGAGCTTCTCCGATTCAAGATCAATCAACTTCGATTGCTGCCGAAGGCGCAAAGCAAGTTGCTCAATTCATTTTCCCGATCCCGTCTCTCAATTTATCCTACCGGATGTGATTCGAAGAATGATTCACTCGATTGTCTTGGCCCTCGCGCCATTTGCTATTGCCGCCGAAAGCTGGTCATTGCAAACGGCGGACACAGCGTTGACCGTCCGGGCGGAAGCGGATCGGCTTGTGTTGACAGACCTGCGACCAACTCGACATCGCTGGATCGATGGCGAAAGCAAGCTCCGCCTTCCAGATCGCGTATTCGTCAACGGCGGGCCTCGAGAGGTGCATTGGAATTCGAAGGTAAGACTGAGGCCGATGGCGTAATGACGATTCGATTTGTTTCCGCGCAACCGAAGCTCGAACTGCGGTCCGTTTGGATTGCGCATGCCGGGGCGGGACCAGTCGAACACCATTTCGAACTTTTGAACCAAAGCGGCGGGGATATTGAAACGCCGCTCATTCCGACCCTGAACTTGATCTTATCGCCGGCGAATCAAAAGCTCTCGAGCTTTGGTGGGTCGAGAAAGGCGGCGGAAGACCAACGGACGTTGGAACACACCAAGAACAGCTTCAAGAGGGTTGTCATTTCACCGGCTTTTCCACTCCCTACGCGGAATTTGGGAGTAAGGAAGCAAAACGAATTACCCGATCGGCCACCATCTTGCTTTCAAGTGCGCTGCTGGTCTGCGACCATGCTGTAGTTTTCAACCGTCGAGTTGTAATGTCTTTTGAATGGGATCGAGGACACCGTAAATGAAACCGTTGTTTTATCTAGGCTGCTTCTTGGGAATCGTCCTCAAGCTGGCATTGGCGCTCTCTGGGGCCGAGACTAACCACCCAACGCGACCGTTCCATATGGGGTTCACTGCGTTCCCGCCCGATGTGACCCCTCAAGCCATTGAATACACGCGCGAGTTTGTCCGAACCAATGCGGACCTGATCGCGCACCACATCGAGGGCGTGCCATGGGCGGAGGCTTTGCGAAACGAGCCGTTCCCAAAAGAATTAATGGCCGAGCGCGAAATGAAGCGTTCAATGAAACCGCCCGGCGCGAAAGTGTACTTGGCGATTTCGCCTGGACGCGGTGAGCTAAAGTTGGCTGAGAAAGGCACAACTCCGCTCCCCGCTGAATTGCGCGACAAAGCCTACGATGACCCGTTGGTAAAGAAGGCGTATCTCAACTATTGCCGCCGGAGCGTTGAGTTTTTTAAACCTGACTACCTTTGTATCGGAATCGAGGTGAATGAAATCTTCAGCGCCGGCAAAGAAAAATGGCGGGCATACGCCGATTTGCATCGCTGCGCCTATCGCGAATTGAAAAAGGATTACCCGAACCTTCCAATTTTCGCTTCGTACACCCTCCACAACTTGATCAAAAACAACGGCGACATGTTGAAGGCATGCCAGGACCTGATGGATGCGAACGATTTTGTGGCAATCAGCTTTTATCCGTTCTTCATTAGCGAGAGCCCGGACGTCGCGCTCAAATGGCTCCTGGAAAATTTCGATTCGTTCGGCAAACCGTACGCGGTTGTCGAGACCAATGACAGCGCCGAGCACACCGAGTTTCCGAAGAGCAAAATCGTCTTGAACGGCAGCCCCGAGAAGCAGGCTGCGTATCTGCGGACCCTCCTCGAATTGGCGGAGAGGCGCGACTTTCAGTTCGTTGTCTTGTTTATTCATCAGGACTACGACCGGCTCTGGGATGCCATCAAAGTATCTGCGCCGGAGTTGTTCATTGCGTGGCGTGACTGCGGGCTCATTGACGAAACGGGAAAGCCGCGTCCGGCATTCAACATCTGGCGCGACTACTTTCAGCGGCAGGTCGTCAAACGCTGAAAGGTTCCGGTCCTCGTCGTTCTGGAAGATTTCTTCGCGGCGATCTCCGCGATTCCTCGCGTGGTAAATCGTGCCCGAGTACTCGATGCGGAGTTTCCTGGCCATTCCGCCGCGATGTCTGGTTCTCACGGCAGTGAAGCAAACTGTAAAAGCGTGGGACCGTTTTGCGACCCCTTTTGGAAATAAGGAGATCCTGCTCGCGCTTTGAGACGTCGTCGCGCGCGTTTCAAAAATACACCGTCTTGACGCCGTGACCGCCGTCGATCAGTTTATTGCTACTCTAGGGGCGCGTATGGAGATGACTGCCAGGATTTTTGCAGAACTTCTCCTCGGCGGGATTATCCTCGCCGCCGCGGTGGCCTGGACGCCTTGGCCTTCACAGCGCAGCCGCCGGAGACGGTCCGAGCGCTCTCTTACGAAAGAACCCACGTCGCCTCGCACTCCTCGCTAGCGCGTTCGGTCCGAATAGAGAATGCCGGCAGGGTCCGTTTCCCCGCGTCGCAATTTGTTTTTCCGGCAAAAGATCACTTTTAAGGCGGACGTGTTTTTCAGATTCCGATCGCCGGGGTGGGCGCCATCGGGCATCGCGACGGAAAGCCGCGTCCGGCATTCACATCCGGCGCGAATACGTTCAGCGGCGGATCGTCAAAACGCTGAAGGCATCGGAGCATTATAAGCGCGCGATTTCTGCGACGCTTGCATTGACACAGATCAACGCGGACCAATGCGATTCCTGAAAGGCTGATTTTCAATCGCTTGTTCGATGAAGATCAAAAGCATCGCTTTTTGGCCCATGGCTGTTGTCGGCTCTTTGGGATTCATCTCCGCATTTGCGGCGGAGTTCCATGTTTCACTCCAGGGCAGCGACCTGAACAGCGGTTCGCCTGAGAAGCCGTTGCGATCGATTCAAGCGGCCGCTGAACGGGCGCAACCCGGCGATATCATTACCGTCCATGCGGGCGTCTATCGAGAGCGAGTATCGCCGCCGCGAGGCGGAGTCTCCCCGCAGAAGCCAATTACCTATCAAGCGGCTCCCGGCGAACGGGCTCTGATCAAAGGTTCTGAAGTGATAACGAATTGGGCGAAAACGCAAAACGACGTGTGGAAAGTGACGTTGCCAAATGAATTCTTCGGCAAATTCAATCCCTATTCCGACTTGATTCACGGCGACTGGTTTGACCCGCGCGGCCGCGAGCATCACACAGGCGCCGTTTACCTTAATGGCGAGTGGCTGATGGAAGCGCCAACACGTGACGCGCTGCAGGCAACAGGAAAGATCGGATTGTGGTTTGCCGAGGTAAACACGAACGAGACAACGATCTGGGCGCAATTCCCGGGCGTGAACCCCAATAAGGAACTCGTCGAGATCAACGTGCGTCGGACAGTGTTTTATCCGGGACGGTCCGGCATTAACTATATCACGGTGCGCGGCTTCACCTTGACGCAAGCGGCCACGCCGTGGGCGCCTCCAACTGCCGAACAGATCGGACTGATCGGCACGCATTGGAGTAAAGGCTGGATCATCGAAAGCAACACCGTGACCTACTCGACCTGCTCTGGAATAGCGCTCGGAAAGTATGGCGACGAGTGGGACAATACATCAGCCAACACTGCCGAAGGTTATGTGAAGACGATCGAAAGAGCCCTTGCAAATGGTTGGAACAAGGAAACCATAGGTCACCACATCGTTCGCAACAACATGATCGCACACTGCGAGCAAGCGGGGATCGTTGGGAGCCTGGGCGCGGCGTTTAGTTCAGTAACCGGGAACGAGATTCACGATATTCACGTAAGAGGCCGTTTTAGCGGGGCTGAAATGGCCGGCATCAAATTTCACGCGGCCATCGATACTACCATTCAGGGCAATCACATTTACCGGACGTGCCGTGGGCTTTGGCTAGACTGGATGGCCCAGGGCACGCGCGTGACGGCAAATCTGTTACACCAAAATGCGTCCGAGGATCTATTTGTGGAAGTGAATCACGGTCCATTTCTGGCGGACAATAATTTGTTTCTTTCGACGGTCAGCTTGCTTGATGTTTCAGAAGGCGGAAGCTACGCGCACAATCTTTTTGCCGGCAGAATTATCAGTCACCCAGAACCGAATCGCCAGACTCCATATCATCCGCCGCACACAACCGCAGTTGCTGGCCTCTTGAAAATCCGCGGCGGCGACAATCGGTTTTTCAACAACATTTTTGTTGGCCCTGGGATTCAGGCGGACAAGGTCTCTAAAAATGAAAACGCTTCCGGTTCTACGTTTGGACTGTGCGTTTACAACCCCCGTGAACTTCCTCTTCGGACGGGAGGAAATGTCTATTACAACGGCGCGCAACCGTACACACACGAAACCAATGCCCTCACAGGAGGCCAAATATCGAAACCGAGACTTGTGCAAAATGAAAATGAAGCGCTTTTGGACTTCGGCTTTGAGCCGGAATTGTCCGAAGCTCAAACAACAATCGTTACAACCGGCTCTCTCGGAAAAACGATGGTCTCCAATTTGGCCATTGAAAATCCGGATGGCTCTTCCCTTGTTTTGAACAAGGATTACTTTGGTCATCCGCGAAATGTTTTGCGGCCTTCGCCCGGACCTTTCGAGAAACGCTCCGCGGAGGGCTTTAGAGTCTGGCCACGCAATTAGCTCCTTTTGACGCTCGTCGTCTCGCCTTTGACTGAGATTACCGCGCGCGTTCCGATAGGCGTCACTCTCCTTCCGAGCTCTGCTTAAGCCATCTCTCAATCACGTTAAAGCGCGCCGTTTTCTCTTCGGCCGGCTGATCGTTCTGTTCGTCAGCGCTATGCTCAAGGCTCCAGCCGGACCATTCGCGATATGCGTGATAGCTCCAATCCCAGCCCTGTTCTTCGAAGATGCTCGTTAGGTCAGCGAGATACTTTTCCGCACCAGGGGCCCAACGAATCGCGCTAAATTCTCCCACGTAAAGATGCATTCGATATTTCCGAGCGAAATCGATCGCCGGCTGCATCGCTTTAATCAGCTTTTCACGGTTCCAATTTTGCCCCTCGATCTCGCCAGGATAAGCTACTGGCGCTTGGTTTTTGTCGAACACGCGCTGATGCGTGAACCGGTGTGGCTCGTACATGTGAAAACTATAGACGACGCGCGGCAACGGAATTGGATTGAACTCCTCGAAGCCAGATGGCCCTCCCCAGCGCGGCGGTTCGACAATCAAGATGCGCTCCGGATCGATTTCGCGGATCGCCCGGCCGGCACTCAACGCAAGGCCCTGCCAATCCTGGCAACCCGGCGCGGTCTGATCGTCCACCGGCTCATTGACAAGATCGAAGCCCCAGATAACCGAATTGCCTTTGTAGCGGCGCGCCATCTTCCTCCAGACCTCGATGAAATGCTCTTGCGCCTCCGGTCTGTTAAAAATTTCGCCCATTGCCGCGACGTAACCGCCCTGCGAAAGCTGGCCGCCAGGCGGCGAGTGTAAATCCAGAACTACTTTCACTCGGCGCTTTTTCGACCATTCGAGGACCTGGTCGGTTTTCGCAAGCATGCCGTCGAGCCATTGATCGTAATTGGTCTGCGATTGAGCTTCGTGGTTCGAGCGGATGATCTGCCAGCGGATTAAATTGGCGTGCCATTCATTGGCCAAGGTCGCCAGGTCGGCTTCGGTCATTCGAGGGCTCACCATTGCGCCGCGCAGACGCGGCAAGTCGTGGGCGCGGAAAATGGCCTGGTCTGCCGGGGCCGCTGGAGCGGGTCGAGCATATCGATCCAACGAAATCTCCACTTGATCGAATGAAGCGACGCCGGAAACTTTTTCTAGCCCAAGGGTGAGAGTTGCGGCGGTCGCATCCGCTGGAATAAAGACGCGATTGGAAAACCGCCGCGAGTCGAATGTTCCCACCGGCAGATTCGGCTGAGGCCAATCAGTTCGACCGGGAGTTTCGATTTTCAGCATTAGCTTGATGCCATTCCAAGGCTGTGATTTGGCCGATACGCTCTGGGCTTTTATATTCGCGGCGACATACACATATGCGCCTCGCATCGATTCGGTCGGCAGGAGGAACGATTTGAGGGTGCTGCCGCTTGGGTCGGAGTTGGTTAAGGTGATCCCGCCTGCCGGCACCTTGAAAAGAATTGGCGTAGATCGTGTTTCTGCTGGGCCGATATTCTCTTGGGCCCACCCGTTAAGGAGGAGGATTGCCTGTCCCAAGGCGCCCGCGGAGCCGCGGTATTGCTTTGAGCCGCGAGGCTCGTTCGCAAGAGACCACCATTCGTAAAAGTCGCCGTACTTTTTTACGCGGGAGACCATCGGCTTGATCTCGGCGTAAGCTTCCGCCGCAAAACCATTGCGGATCAGTTGCTGAATCATGCGCGCGCCAAACCAGCACCAATCGCCGCCATTTTGATACGAGTAGGGACTCATCGCCGTGTTTTTGAAAAAGCCCTTGGGATAGGGCGGGTAAATCGTAAGCCCGATTGAGGAAGCGCCAGCGGCCCGAACATTCGCGCGCATGTCCTGGAGAGCGCGGGCAATTTCATCGTGCGAGAGAATGCCAGCTTCGATCGCCACCGCGGTCCCGCCGTGATAATAAATGGCGCTTTCATCGAACTTCTTCGGAAAGGGCGAGTCGCCGAGATAAATGTGCGGGATGAACTTCTGGCGGGATGTATCCCACAAATATTTCCGGATGTTCTGTTTCGTTTCATCGCGGATTTTTGTCCAACGCGTGATTTTCGGTGAGGCCTGGTCGAGCAGTTGGAGAAAATCGCCGATGGCGATGACGAACATGGCGTTGTCGTAGATGTCGATCGCTCGATGCGATGAGGCATCGAATTCGACGCCCCATTCATGTTCAGGCTGAACATCGCCCCAATCGGCGGTCGTGGCGCCCCAAATGAGTCCATGCTTGGAATCGAATCGTTCGTTGAGGAGATACTCCAGCGCGAGTTCCAGCCGATCGAGAACGGTTTTTCCGGCCACTTCTTCCCGCAACAACGCTCGGTCTTTTGTTGTCGTCACATAACGGCGAACCGCTTGGACAAGCGAAGTCTCCTGGTCCGTTTCCACAGTATTTTTGTGCGCGATCAGACCGGGAGCGAGATCCGAGCGCCGATAATTGTAAGACACGGAGCCGCGCTCTTTGGGAATGAATCCGTCAGGCACATCTCCATTAGGAAGTTGAAACTGAAAAAACGTCAGAAGCGCAGTTCGGATTTGCTTCGGCGGATTCACCTGCAGCGACAATTCGATGAATGTGTTAAGGTCCCGAATCCAGACTTCCCCGTAGCCCGATCCGGCAGTCAGGCCGGTTTTCAAAAGGACCCGCGCTTTATCCAGAACGAGCTGCAAATCGGGATCAGCCAGGATTTGTTCCGCGAGCTGTTTGTGGGTTAATTGCGGATCCTCCGCCGATCGAACGTTCTGCAAAAAGAGAACGAACAACGTCAAAACCAAAACATTGGCGCGCATCTGGAACTCTTGGCATGCGGATGTAATACCGGCCTTGATCCCCATCAAAGGACAATCAAGACCTTCTGGTTGAATTAAGCGATGAACGACTCGCTATGGCCTTTGTCATCGTGGTATGAACCTGCTATGAGACGTCGCACATTCCTCCAGACAATCGGGGCTACCGTCGCAGTTGCGGCGGCGCAAAAAGCACAGGCACAAGAGAAGGTGATCCAAGGTTTCGAGAAGGCCGCTGCTGACCCCGCAGCGTCCGAAAGCTGGAAACCGTTTTCCGATCGCAAGCTGCGCGTCGGCATCATCGGTTACGGCGTCTGCAAATTCGGCTCGGCGTTCAGTTTTCAGGATCATCCCAACGTCGAGATCGTTGCCGTTAGTGATTTGTTTTCGGATCGATGCACGGCTCTCGCCAAAGAATGTCGTTGCCCAAAAACGTATCCTTCACTCGAGGAATTAGTGAAAGACGATCGTGTTGAGGCCGTCTTCATCGCGACAGATGCGCCGAGCCACGCGCGTCATTGTCTTGAGGCATTGAAGTATGGCAAGCATGTGGCCACAGCGGTTCCGGCGGTTTTCGGATCATTGGAAGAAGCGCATCAGGTTCATGAAGCTGTCCGGAAGAGCGGGCTGAAATACATGATGTTTGAGACCTCATATTTCCATGAAGACCTTGCGGCAATGCGCCAAATTTATCATGCGGGCGGATTCGGAAAGTTGGATTACGCCGAAGGGGAATATTTCCATTACATGGAGGAGCCAATCGATTCTTATAAAGGATGGCGCGTCGGCTTGCCACCGCAATGGTATCCAACACACTCGAACGCATATTACTGCGGTGTTACGGGCGGATCGTTTAAGGAGGTGTCGTGCATGGGAATTCCGAGCAAGATCAAACACCTGCAAGCAACAAACAATCCCTACAAAAATCCCTTCGGAACAGAAATCGCCCTTTTCCGGACGAGCGAAGGCGGCGCGGCTCGCATGGCGGTGAGTTGGGATACGCCGGGCGACTCGGGCGAAAAAGGCCGGGTGCGCGGCGAACGCGGCTCCTTCTATCAGAAATATGAAGGTTTGGAGAAAAGGCTGCCAAACACGCGCCGACCTCCGCTGCCGCCGGGCGTCGATCCCGGCGGGCACGGCGGATCACACGGCCACTTGATGAACGAATTCGTGAGCGCCGTTTTGCAGGATCGTAAGCCGCTGGTCGATGTAAACCAGGCCCTCAACATGACAGTGGCTGGAATCGTCGCGCATCAATCAGCCTTGAAAGGCGGCGAACTGCTGAAAATTCCGCAGTTTAAAGATTGATCACCCACTGACAGGCCGGGAACAGAGCGCCGTTGCACTCGAAGACTCGCGGCGTCAGGTAACTTGATCGACGTCAATTAAACGATCCATCTTTATTTTATGATTGGGATTTGGAACTGAATTTCGAATGCATTTGCAATCAGGAAAAATATGAAACCCGCGCTCCTTTGCCTCCTGTTGTTTCCCCTTCTCATTGCCGCCGCCGAGCGTGAGCATAATTCGAACGATCTGCCTTCGCTGCTGGCCGGCCAGAAATGGGACTTGGTCTGGAGCGATGAATTTAACGGCGCCAAGCTGGATGAATCGAAGTGGGAGATCATCGGCGATTCCAAACGCCGCGACGGTTACTGGGTAAAAAAGGACGCCTATCTCGACGGCAAAGGCAGCTTAATTCTCCGCACCACCAAAGATGGCGACCGTTACACTTGCGGCGCCGTTCGCACTCTGAGGAAATTCGAGCACATTTACGGCTACTGGGTTGTGCGCTGCAAATTTCCAAAGGAACCTGGCCATTGGCCGGCTTTCTGGCTGATGTCGTCGGGCGTGAACAAGGTGGGAGACGAAGGGCGCGACGGAACGGAGATTGACATCGTTGAAGTACCGTGGCGAAACGGGCAAATCACGATGAACCTGCACTGGGACGGCTACGGCAAGGATCACAAAAGCGCCGGGACAAAAGTCACTCTGCCGGAGCTGACCTCGGGCTTTCACACCTTCGCCCTTTGGTGGCGCACAAATGAATATGTCTTCTACGCGGATGGCAAGGAGACTTGGCGGAGCTCGGCGGGAGGCGTCTCACAGGCCCCCGAATATCTCAAACTCACCGAAGAAATCGGCAAATGGGGCGGCGACATCTCCGCGGCAAAACTCCCCGATTACTTCGAAGTCGATTACGTGCGCGTCTATGATGTTGTCCCGTCCCAGCCGTGAACGCCATTCACACCCATCCACAGCGAATCCCAAATATGAAGATTCCCTCGATCGCTTTGGCGGTATTCCTCTGCGCCGGCAACTTGTCGGCCGCAGATTCAATTAATCCCGGGTCAACCGTTCCTGACGAATCCCTCGCCACGCTTGCGACGCGGGTGCGCCCCGGCTTCCTTTTGGGTTCATTCGCCAGCGGCCTGGAACCGTCGCGAGTAGAGCGCGCGCCGCAGGCCGAGTTCTTCCGACGCAATTTCAACATCATGACCGCCGGCGTTTATATGAACTCCATTCAGCGTGCGCCCGGCGACATCGACTTCGCCCGGTTGGATGCGCTGATTGCTTTTGCGAACACAAACAAATTGAAAGTTGACCCACTTCGGCGTGTATTCCTCGCCTCCAATCGAATTACGTCAATTCTCAATCGTTATCGCGGGCACATTCATTATGTCGATGTGGTCAACGAGTCGCTCACCGGAACCGGTCGCAAGCCGAACGGAGACTTCGATTGGCAGGTGAAAGCCTGGAAAGGCGGCGACCACGTCTGGATGAAGACACTCGGCATGTATCAAGGCCACGGACACGAGTTTCCCGCTTACCTGGTCGAGGCTTTCCGAATCGCGCGGGAGGCTGCGGGGCCAGATGTGAAGTTGATTCTCAACGAATGGGGCAACGAAACAACGAAAAGCCTGCGCGGCCAAACGTTCCTGGATTTGATGAAGGCGTTGCGCGCGGAGGGAATTCCCGTGGATGGCGCCGGACTGCAAATGCACAGCCGGGTCAAGGACGGAGTCTTCCGCGATTGGCTCGGCAAGCCATTCGACTTTCAGGCGTTTGACGCGATGCTCGACGGCTCCGGACGTGGATGGACATCTCGAGGATTGGGCCGGAGCGAACTGGGTTGAGATCGACAAGAGCGGTGTCGCCGCGTTCTTCGATAGCAAGACTAAACCGTACGACGTGAGCGGCGCCGTAGCCATTGCCGGCGATCGGTTCTATGCGGCCTTTCGAACCGGCGACTCGAACCTCCTCCGAAATACGCACGAAATGGCGCAGGCGCTCTTTAAGACAGGAGGCGCGCTTGACGTGATGATCGGCAGCGAAAGCGGCGCTGATGAGAAACGACAAAAGCCAGTGGCGGGCGATTTGCGTTTGCTTGTGACGCGAACCAACGGCAAAACCGTCGCCGAACTCTATCGCGCCGTCGTCCCAGGCACGACGGATCCTGTGTCATTTAGTTCACCGTGGCGGACAATCACTCTCGACCGCGTCGAAGATGTCAGCGCCCAAGTCGAGTTGGCCGGGAGCGATGGGAATTACGAGATATCTATTCCGTTGAGTGTGCTCGGATTGCATCCCAAGCCCGGTGAACAAATCAAAGGGGACCTGGGAATCCTGCGCGGAAATGGTTTTCAAACTCTTCAGCGCGTCTACTGGTCCAACAAATCCACCGGAATCACTGCGGATGTGCCGAGCGAAGCGGAGTTGACGCCGAGGCTGTGGGGACACTGGGAATTCTTTAATCCTTGATAGAATTCATTTGCATGGGAGCGTGTGCCTACATCATGGCGAGCGCCTCTGCATTTGCCACCGAAAAGTCAGCGACCACACCATCGACTCGGGTCTAATGCCGCGTGATAGTTGTAATTTCGCGTGCCGCTAATTCCTTGCGGTGCTGCGGATCTGCCTTTGAAGTTCGGTAGTAGCACGATTGTCGTAAAGAAGGCGACGGTCGCCTGAACTACGTTCAGACCGTTCGGCCGTTAACCGCGTTCCGACTCCAACTGCGCCGCTAGCGCATAACCGCACATGCATTGCTTTACTGCCGCCGTTCAACTGAGCCGCCAAGTGAGCCCGATTGCTTTGACGAGCATCAAGTTAATCCTTAGCCTGCGGTCGTGAGCATCGACTCCACCGCTAAGTCGCCAGGGAAGCGCCTCTGGCATGCTCTTAGGCTTGTTTCTTTTCTGCTGTTCGCGTTTCCGCTGGCCGTCCATTCGCAAACAAAGCAGGAGATTTTGGATTGGCTGAAGGGGCGCGGGCACGGTTCGTATATCTTCGGGCAGATGGCCACCTGGGTGCACAACGAAACGCCGGACCTGGACCATCGCTCGAACTGGCTAAAAAGAGTTCACGACCACACCGGAGTCATGCCGGCATATGGATGCATCACCTACGATTTCGATGACGATCCGTTTCCCGACGCGAAGTGGAACGAGGGGGTGAAGCAGATGTGGGACCGCGGGCTGCTCGTGGGGGTGTACAGCTTTTTTGCCAACCCGAGCGGCGGCAGATGGAATGATTCGGTGCAGATTGACGCAATATTCGCGGCCGAGGCCAACGCGGTTAAGGCGAATTTCTACGCACAAATGGACCGCATGGCGGCCGACCTGCAATGGCTTAAAGAGAAGGGAGTGGTGGTGGTTTACACCCCTTTCGTGGAGTTGGACGACCGGAATAAATGGCACGCCAAGGACGGCGCGCAAAATGTGATTCGGCTCTTCCGCCTGGTGCATGATCAATTTACCGCGAAGGGTTTGGACAACATCCTCTGGGCTTATCACACCACGCAGAACGCGGGCGCGCTTGAGCAGTATTATCCCGGCGATGACTACGTGGATATCATCGGAAAATCGGCATACGGCCGAGGGTTGGAGTTCAACGAATACGATTGGGCAGTGGAAAAGAAAAAGAAAGCGGGCAAACTAATTTGGTGGGCGGAATTGGGCGTCCGGGACAAGAGTGATGCGCCGCGCGATTGCCTCGAAGTAGCGCGGAAGCTGGATGAACGGTTTCCGGAATTGTTCGGTTTTAACTTCTGGAGTGATGCCGCGTTTTACAACGTGGTAGGCAACCAAAAAGGCAAAGAGCTTATGACAGATTCCAGGATTATTACTCTGCTTTCAAAGGAACAGCGAATCGTCCGGTCCGGCAACGGAGGTAAGGCCGGAGCTTTGAAAACCGAGTAGAGGACTTGCAGCGATTGCGAACGCCACTCCCGCATGAACGCCCCGGACCACACTTTAATGAAACCCGGCCGCCGCTGGCTGGCTCTTGGGGGCTGGCTGCTGCTCTGTTTTGCCGCGGCGACATTTGGCGGTTTGTTCATGCCGGGCGAGTGGTATGCCTCATTGAAGAAGCCGTCATGGAATCCGCCGGGTTGGGTTTTCGGGCGAGTGTGGACAGCTCTCTACATAATGATGGCCGTATCGGCATGGCTCGTGTGGCAGCGCGGCAGGTTTACAGAACAACGTTGGCCACTGACGCTTTTCCTTGTGCAGCTCGCGCTCAATGCTGCGTGGACGCCACTGTTCTTTGGGCTGCATTGGCCGGGAGTGGCATTCATCGAAATCGTGCTTCTCTGGTTTGGCATCGCCGCGACGCTGTTGGCGTTCCGTCCCGTGAACCGCGTCGCCGCTTTGTTGATTGCGCCTTATCTCGCATGGGTGGGCTTTGCGGCGGCCCTGAACTTCACCCTTTGGCGGCTGAACGTCTGATTCCGCGGGCGGATTATGGTTTCCTTTCCAATTCCTGCCGCGTAGCGATGGGCACGTAGCCAACTTCCAGGCCGGGCGGTGGGGTGACGATGAGCGCGGGATCGATTTCAGCGAGCTTGCCGAGATTAGGAGGAGCGAGGTATTCGCGGTCCCTGGTCCAGGAGCGATGCAGTTTCTCGACGCGCTTCTGCACGACCTCGCGCTCCGCCGGTGTGAGGTCTGCATTGAGCATCGCGGGTTGGTCGGCAAAGCGATACCAGTAGTAAGTTACCACGCTGCCGTCTCCGAGGCGCGCCTTGAATGGGCCAGCTTTGGGACCGGGCTTCTTCCATGAACTCTCCGCTTCTTCCGGCGTGAGGCGCGGCTTCTGGGGTTCCTCCCTTGGCGTCTCAAAGCGGTATTGCGTAAGACCCAGTTCTTCTGGCACGCCCTGGCCTGAAACGACCGACCAGAGTTGTTTTTCGCCGCCAGCAGGGCCAAGGCGGAAAAATTCCGGCAGCGTGACCAGCGCTCCGTGCTGGCGCGTGAGTTCCTCATTCCAGCGGAACCCCAACGTGAGCGGGTCCGGAGTGATGGACGTGGCGAAGGATTTCCAGGCCAATGAACTGGCCTCCTTGCGCGACACGCCGGGTGGGAAAAAACTCCAGCTTGAGCCGCCATTCGCCTTGAAGGTTTGCGTAGTCGAAGCCGCGGGCTTGATGATCCCATCGGCGGGTGCGCCGCCGGCAAACCATCGCTCCACGTCGTCCCACAACGCGGCTTTTTTATAAACAGTGTGACGGTGCAGCAGGGCCGAGTGTCCAGCGGGCGTGATCGGAAACGCGGTCCGCGCCAGGCGGGCATACGAGATCCCGTCCTTGTCCTTGCTGAAGACGGCGGGAATGTGTTGGGTTTCCATCTGGATCGCCTTGTTCGGGTCCGACGGAGCCGAATCGAGCAACTTGCCGGTCCACTCGGGATTCTGGACCAGCGCGCGAGACCAGAAATAGGGGAGAAAGAATGTGGCCGGTCCTTTGAAGTTCGCTGTGTTCAAAAAGAGCGTCCAGCACTGGTTGCCGGTTGGAACATTGGTCCTCGCGGTGGTGGTCTTGGGATCTGTGAGCGGCAGCGGGAGATAGCCATAGCCGAAGAGTTCGCCCTGGACTCCCTGTTTGAGGTTCAGGCCGTCGAGCGGAAATAGCAGCCACGGACTGAGTTGCGCGACGCCGTAAAGGCCGCGCTCTTTTTCCCAACTACCCGCTCCGTAGCCTGGGCCGTTGGCGATCACCGAGAAGTTCGGCCCGACGCCGCCCATGATGAATTTCGGAGTGGTGGTGGGGAAGTGCGTGTCGCGCCACCAACCGAGCCCACCTTCGATGTCGGTGTAGCATTTTTCGGTCGGCTTTTCTCCAGGCTGATACTGGGGATGCATCCAGGTGCCAAGCAGCCCGGTTTGGAAATCATGACCAGGATAATGGTCCACCAGCGGCCAGGCCGCGGCGTAAAGCGAGAAGCCCGCATTGAACTCACTGGGGACTCGGTCGCCGCCGAATATCAGATAGCCATACATTTCGCCGCGCTGCGGTTCCGCGGCGCACTGCGCGCTGGGCCACAAGCATAAGATTGCGATCAAAAAGGCGAGAGCTGATCTTTGCAAATTGGCTGGGTTAGTTTTCATGCGGCATTCGGTCTGCATTTTTCAAAAGGCTCACTTCGACTGCCCCGACATCATTCGGAGCGTCACCTCGGCGAAAGCTTTCCCCATCAGAGCGAAGGTTTTCGCGCAGCCGAGGTAATGGTAGCCGGCGTTGGAGGCGCCACGTTTCCAGAGCGTGGCTTCGGCCGGCGTGATGAGGTCAGCCTCAAACTTCCGCAGATATTCCTGCTTCTCCGCGGCGGTCATGTGGCCATCCGCGTTGGCGTGGTCTTTGTGTTTGGAGTTCAGGTAGTATTCCATTTGCCTCACCTTTTCGTGCTTGGCGGCAATGGCTCCCAGTTCTTCCGACCAGAAAGGCGCGGTGGGGACGGCCGTGACGTTGCCTCTGAACTCGGGCAGCAGCGCGGGGGCGGTCATGGCTTCGCGGAAAGCGATGATGTCGGCGCCGGCTTTGGCGCCGTCCACGCCCATGACGCCAATGACAAAGGGCATCTTCGGCGCGTTTAAATCTTTCCGCACGTCGCGAATGAACTGAGCCATCCAATCGATGTACTTGGCGTAGCGATTGGCGGAACTGCCTTTGGGCAGGCGAGGATACACATCGCCGTCCACCATGTCGTTCCATCCTTGCAGCCACACGAAACCGGCAATCTCGTAGCCCTGCGCGGAGTCGTAGGCGGGACAAACGCGTTTCGGATCGGCGAGGATCTTTTTAACGTGCTCGATCATCAACCGATAATAGGCGCCGGTCTCCGCCACCTTCGTGGCCCGCGCTTCAGCGACATCCTTGCCGCGTTTCACAATGTTTGTGAGTTGCGTATCGTTGAACACATACGGCCCAGCGCTCGGCGGACGAAAATCCGTGTGCAAACTTTTGCCGCCCCACGCTGTCTTGATGAGCAGCACGGGTTGGTCGAGCGACGCGTCCATCGTGAGGCCAAACGTGAACTCGGGGCCGATCTTGCCACCATCTATGGCCGGGTCCTGCCGCGATCCGTATCCGGCGGTAAGCTTGCCGAAGCCCTCGCTGTTGTTTCCATCGGCGCCGGTGAAATAGGAAATCCACGTCTTCTCGCACACCTTTGGCTTGCCGTCCGCGGCGCGCATCTGCTTGAGCAGCGGCGCAGTCGCCGGGTCATCGCCGATGTAATCGAAAGTCTCGATCCTGGCGTGCCCTTCCATGTTCGACTGGCCGGCCAGGATGAATACGTTGAGAGGCTTCGCCCAAAGTTGGCCGCTCAAAAGCAGGAGGATGAACAATGTCGTGGCGGTTTTCATAAACTACTCTTCTCGGCCCATTGGCGCGGTGGACGCCTCTTGTCGCGTGACGATCGGCACATAGCCAACTTCCAAACCAGAGGGCGGCGTTACGAGCAAAGCAGGATCGAGCGAAACCAGCTTACCCCGTGTGGGCGGCGTCATGTAATCGCGATCCGTCGGCCAATTCGCGTGTATCTTCTCTACGAAGGCCTGCACTTCGGCTTTCTTCTCCGCGCTCCAGTGATACTGCTGAAAGGACGGTTGGTCCACAAACCGATACCATGAGTAGGTCACCACGGAGCCGTCCACAAGTTTGGCGGTGAACGGGCCGGTCTTTGGGCCGGGCTCGGCCCACGCGCCGATGTTCGGCGAGGTGTAAGGCGCTCCCATCCTGGCGCGCTTGAACTCCTGCGTGCGCAGGTTGGTTTCCGCCGGCACGTCAGTCGGTGGCACGGGGACGCGCTCTTCCCCAACGTGTTGGTAATATTGCGGGAAAAGGCCGTTCCGGGCGATGTCGTTGGTGAACCATTGCAATCCCCACACATTGCCGTCAAAAATGCGGGTGTCGAAGGCACGCTCCACGCCGATCATTTTCTTCCCGGCTTGATCATAGCGAGTCGTTCGGGTGTTGAGCTTGGGCTGGAAGGCTCCTTTCGCATCGAAGCGCCCGGAACAGGCGGGGCCCCCCTCGCGCCAGGCTTTGAAAGCATTATAGAGCGCCGCTTTTGAATAGTAGGTGACGTCCTGCACGAGGTAAGCGCGACCTTCCGCGTCCACAGGAAATTGGAGTTTCGGCAGTTTCGAATAGGTCGTGCCTTGAGCATCCGTGGCGTCGAAACGCGGGACAGTGTTTATTTCCATCGCGCCGCCGCCCATGATCCCGGGACGCGCGTCCAGACCGCGACCATACAGAAACGGAACATTGAAGAGCTTGCCGATCTTGCTCCAAGTCTCCGGGATGTAATAAGCGATTGGACCCTTGAAATTGGCGGCGCTTAGGAAACAGGTCCAGCTTTGATCCCCTGTCGGAGGATCGTCGTGCGTGGGATCAGTGAACGGCAACGCCATCCATGAATAGCCGAGAAACTCGCCGTTGGGATGCCCCTCGAACGGCAGCGCGTCGGGAGGAATAAGCAGGCGATTGCTCAACTGCGCAATACCGAGCCGATGATCGGGCAGGGCTTCGTTGTTGTAGAAGAACGACCAACCGGGCGACCCGACCTCATAATCGTAGCACTGTGGCGTGGCGTTCATGCTGAACTTCGGCGGGCCGTAACGGAAGTGGTTGCCGGCCCAGTAACCGAGGCCGCCTTCGACCGTCTGAAACACGCTGCTCCAAGTGGGGCCGCGTTCTTTCCACTTGCGAGCTAGCGTACCCTCTGGCGCGAGCGGCTTGTCCTTGTTGTCGGAATTGTCAGACTGGATCCATGAGCTTGGCAGTCCGATCTGAAAATTCGCCAGCGGCTGATCCACCAACGGCCAGACCGCTGCATAGAAGCCCATGCCTGCGCTGAAACCGCCATCCGGCGGGAGCTTCTCATGGCCAAAACCAATGTAGCCATGCAGTCCTTGGGAGTGCGAGGCGACTTTTCCGACGCCAGATTCGGGCGACTTCGGCGATTTGTCCTGGGCAGCGGGTGTCGAAGACAGAACAACCGTGGCCAGAATGATCAGCAAGGTGTTTCTCATCGTTGTGTGAAGTTGGCTCTCTCTGATCCCGATCATCTCCTCATCGGCCGCGTCCGGTCGAACCAGGCGTTGCGTCCAACCGCGAATTTGAGCGACGGGAGGTTTTCATTCGCTTGCTTCGGCGAAACAGTTTGGAGCTACCCTATCGGCGCGTAAATACTTTATTCGCCAGCCGGTTTAAGCTTCTCACGAATCGACCAGGAAAGTAGATCCTTGACGCGCGGTAAAGTTCTGGCATTTGGCATCGCTCAGATCAGAATATGCCAGTACCCGTCGTGTGGAGTTTGTAAGCCGTCAAAATGCAATTGACGCAATGAATCAGGTATTAAAAGTAAAACGGAAAGAACCAGTGGAAAAAGGGCTTTATTTCTTCACCTCGGATGCAATTGGGCGGACCGAGCGCGTGGAAGTGACAATTGAGGCGTTGCGCTGAGGATAGGAAATACGCGACCTTGGCGACTGCCAACGATCATATGAAACCGGGTCGGAATGATCCTTGCCCTTGCGGCAGTGGAAAGAAATTCAAGAAGTGCTGTCTTGGCAAAGGCGACGGACATGGTGAAACGATACCTGACACTAATCCGTAGAACCACGCTTCGTTTCTTCAGTCACTCGTTACTACACCCATCCGCAGTCGCGGAGGCGATGAAATCGGGCGGAATGGTCCGCATCCACCCAAACGTTTTATCAAATTGCGCGACGATACGGCTCTGCTGAACACTGCTCATTCAAATGATCGCGCCCGCATACTCAAAATGTGGAGCGCCTCCACGGTGGCTGGGATGGCTACAGATGAAATCGAAAAGCGGCTTCAGATAATTGGCGTGGCCTACAACCGGGCAGACTTTATCGAGCAGACAAAGACTCGATTCGTCGCATGGGAAATTGCAGAAGATTGGGCGCGTCGTCTTACGGCGCCAAGTCAGTCGGACCGCGATTCCCTTGGACTTTCGGCGTGCGAGTTGTGGCGCCGGTTATCTCAAACCCACCCCTCGCAGGAGATGATTGATGACTGGCTGTGCGAGGGCTACGCCTTTTCGGCCGAGCGGAAACCCGCCCTGGCTATCGCCGTTTGGTGGAAGGTTTGGGAAACCTTGCGCCCGCGCCTGACGTCAAAAATGAAGAATCTGAGTGACGCCTCGGATCAACTTTTTCCTCGGATGTCCCAATGCCTCTCCAATTGGAGCGTGGACTTTGTTCATGAGTCGCTCAACGCGTCGCTGGATGATACGAGTTGCGGCGAACTTGGCATCCATTTATTCAGAGTCTGCTCGAAGCTCTCCCGGAAGAGGACAACCACTTGAATCTGTCCGGCGACCTAGCCATCCTTCTCTTCAACGTGCACCGCGAGGCGGAGGCGGAGCAACATTGCGAAACACTAACTCACAATTATCCTGATTGTGCCGTGGGTTACGTCACGCTTCGGACGGCTTAGTTCGCAGCAACTACACGGGGCTCTTTGATTCTCAGCGTGTGTCCCGCGCGATGGCGGTCCTCGAATCCGCATTAGCATACCCCGCAAAAGACGCTGATGATTTTGATGTTGCGGCGCGACCCGCTGATGCTCGGGCGTTGCTCTCGAAATCTAAACCCGCTTGACCTGCTTTGCTCGGCAGATGCGGCATAGCCTACCTCCCGGCTTTGTTTCTGAGGTTGGAGTTGTTTGGGTAGCTGTTTTTTGGTTTTCGAATGACAAAAAATGGCTCCAAAGGTAGGACTCGAACCTACAACCGATCGGTTAACAGCCGATTGCTCTACCATTGAGCTACTTTGGAACCCGAAGAGCGCGCAGAATGTAAGACCCCTCCCCGGACGCGTCAAGCGGCTCAACCGCAGAATTTTCAGCGTGCTGAACGACTCAGAGACGGAAGATAAACGGAACGACGCGAACCTTGGAGTCGAGGCTTTCGCAGAATGCTCGTAACGACTCCTGATGCGAGAAATTTCACTGCATATCCGGCACAGAAGACGCTCCGGATTCAAACGTATACTCTCTCGGAAAACTTCACTCGCTGGGGGAATCGGGTTCCGTAATCGTAAATGCCTGTTCTACACGTTTTTCGCCGGATTTGACGGATAAGGAAAAGCCTTACTAAATTACAGGGTTGCTCCTAATGGAGCTTGGTCAAGGAAACCCTTAACCTCGCCACCGGTCAAACAAGGGACTTTCGTATGAATACAGATTCTCAAACCGCCGAAAACGCTCTTCGTAAAACTGCCGATTCCGTCGGTGCGCTCGCTGACAAAGTTCAGGAAACTGTTCGCCAGACGCAGGCCCGCCTGAACCAGTTGCAGCAGGATGTTATGGATAAAACCAAATATGCCGCTCAGAGCACAGATACCTTCGTTCATGAGAAACCATGGAACGCCGTTTGTGCAGCGATGGCGGCGGGTTTCGTGGTCGGGCTGCTCATCGGACGCCGCTAAGCTAATCTATGGCTGCCAGCGCCGACTCCGCCGCATCCAGCGGGATGATGGAATCGATCCGCTCGTTTCTAGCGAGCTGGATCGCTGTTGTTAAAACGCGCATCGAGATCATCTCCGTCGAAATCGAAGAACAGCGCGAGTGGATCGAACAACTCTTGCTCCTGGCGGTGGCCGCGGCGTTTTGCCTGAGCATGGGGATGATTCTTCTCACGTTGTTCGTCGTGGTTCTCTTCTGGGAAAGCCATCCGTTGATCGTGCTCGGCGGGTTTACGATTCTCTACCTGGGCGGCGGCATTGCGCTTTGGCTCACCCTGCGCCACAAAGTTCGAACCAAGCCGCGCATTTTCTCCGCAACCTCCACTGAACTCGGCAAGGACTATGCCTCCCTTCAACCGCGCGCACCATAAATGACCCGCCTTGACGAAATCATCGCTCACAAGCAACGGCTGATCGCTGAGTCTGACGTGGCGCGCTACAACATGGCGCGCGTTTATTATCAGTACCAGGCGCGAACAGTCATGGCGCGCAAGGTCACTTCCTTTTTCAAAAATCCAATCGTCCTCGCTGGTCTTGGCCTTTTCGCTCTGAAAATGCCTTGGCGGCGCGCTTACAAAATGGGCGGTTGGGCGTGGCGCATCTGGCGTTTGGTGCAAACAGTGCGCCGCTTCGCGCTGTAGCTATTCACTTTAACCTGTCGTCTACCATGGCAATCGAATTAACCAGTTTCCAGGATTCTTCGGGGAGGAAGTCTATGAGCCAGCAATCGGCCCCACGCAATGGCGGCAAACATCGGATTCTGCTGGTTGATGATCATCCGATCGTTCGCCAGGGATTGTCCGAGATGATCAATCAGGAACGCGATCTGCAAGTCTGCGGCACGGCGGAAGATGTTCATCGCGCGCTCGATGCTCTTGAAAAGGTCCGCCCGGACCTGGTGATTGCTGACATCTCGCTCAAAGGCAGCAACGGCATCGAACTGCTGAAAAACATCAAAGTCCGCTACCCACGAACGCTAGTGCTGGTGCTCTCCATGCATGATGAATCGCTCTACGCGGTCCGTGCTCTTCGGGCTGGCGCGGCAGGATACATCATGAAACAGGAAGCTACGGACAAAGTCCTGACCGCCATACGCCAGGTTCTTTCCGGCGAGATTTACCTGAGCGAGCGCATGGAGAAGAAAATGATGCACCAACTGGTCGGGGGACGTTCCGCCCGCACCGGTTCACCGATCGAGGATCTCAGCGATCGCGAGCTGGAAGTATTCGGATTGATCGGCCAGGGCCACGGCACCCGTCAAATTGCAGAAGAACTCCATCTCAGTATCAAGACGATCGAATCACACCGCGCCCACATCAAAGAAAAGCTTAACCTTCGCAACGCCACCGAACTCGTTCAGCACGCTATCCAATGGCGCGAAGCGTAGCTCGGAAAAATCAATCTGGAACTCAGGAAATCAGGAAGACGCAACCAATTCGCCTGAAATCATTTCCTGAGTTCCTGATTCTCTATTATACAAAAACTGTTCCGCTATTGTTCCTGCCCCTCCTCCTTCTGATCGAAGTACTCCCGCAGCGGCGAAAAGTACAGCATCCCCAGGATCAAGCCGGAGATGATCGTGTTCATGAATGACAGGACGCTCGTCAATTCCGACTGAACGGTCGCACCCGATAGCACCACACTGATTGCGATCAACAACAGATAGACCGTGAACAACATCCGCGCAGGCCGCCAGAGCACTGCCAGCCCTACGAGCGAAACCACCATCAACGCCAGTCCACATAGCGACACGATGGCCAGAGGTCCCGCCTGATCCTCCGGCAACTCTTCCTTCCACTGTTCCTCGGAGAATTTCCGAATCGATTCTGGGAGAGAATTCATCGTCAGCGGCACGCTCGCCAGCTCGCCAAAAACCAGCAGCGTATAAATGAACAGCAGCGCACGAAAATAAGTGACCAGCGGCACGAGCGACAGCATGCGCGAACGGCACTCTCTCCTGTCAACCACCAATGATTGGATTTTCCCTACCCGTGCCCTCCGCCTTCAGCGCAAAACTCCCAGTTGCCCCGGAACCACTCCTCCACCAATATTCACCCTTTTATGTCGAGTGCGCGGAAGCAGTACCCATTTGATCTGATTGAATCGAAGTGGCAGAAAATTTGGAACGAGCAGCAGACGTTCCGAGCCTGGGATGTCGGTGAGGCGGTTCCCCAAAGCCATCCATTTGCTCAGCGCCATCACGGAAAGCTCCCGCCCAAGTTTTATATCCTGGACATGTTCCCGTACCCGAGCGGCGCTGGCCTGCATGTGGGGCATCCGGAGGGTTACACCGCGACCGACATTCTGGCCCGTTACAAACGCGCGCGAGGTTTCAACGTCCTTCACCCGATGGGGTGGGATGCATTCGGATTACCGGCGGAGCAGTACGCCATTCGTACCGGCCAGCACCCGCGGAAAACGACCGAAGAAAACATTGCGACTTTCAAACGCCAGATCAAATCGCTCGGTTTCAGTTACGATTGGTCGCGGGAGATCGACACAACCGATCCTGAATACTTCAAGTGGTCGCAGTGGATTTTCCTGAAACTCTATAACTCGTGGTTCAATCCAGCGACGAACAAGGCCGAGCCCATCGAGAAACTCATCTATCCCTCCGAGCTCAAAACCGAAGATCAAAAGCGCGAGTACCGCGATTCAAAACGCCTCGCCTTCGTTGCAGAAACTCCAGTGAATTGGTGCCCCGAGTTGGGCACGGTCCTTGCCAACGAAGAGGTCATTGACGGCAAAAGCGAAGTGGGCGGCCACCCGGTGGTGCGCAAGCCGATGCGCCAATGGATGCTGCGCATCACCGCTTATGCCGAGCGCTTGCTCACCGATTTGGAGACAATCGACTGGCCGGAATCGCTCAAAGAAATGCAACGGAACTGGATCGGTCGGTCCGAAGGAGCGGAAGTCCATTTCCAGGTCGCTGATTCACCTGCGCGCATCACCGTTTTTACAACCCGCCCGGACACGCTCTACGGCGCGACTTACATGGTTCTCTCGCCTGAGCATAAGCTCGTAGAACAGCTCACCACTCCAGAGCAGAAGAGCGCGGTTGAGGAATACAAGAAATTCGCCGCTTCCAAAAGCGACCTCGAACGAACCGAGTTGGCGAAGGAAAAGACCGGTGTTTTCACTGGGGCGTTCGCGATTAATCCCGTGAACGGAGAGCGAATCCCGATTTGGATCGCGGACTATGTTCTGGCGACGTACGGCACCGGCGCGATCATGGCTGTGCCCGCGCATGATGAACGTGATCTCGAGTTCGCACTCAAATTCCAACAGGTGATCCGTGTCGTGGTCCAAGCGCCGGAAGGTCAGGAGTCACTCGGCTTTGTCGGCGTCGGCACGAGCATCGATTCCGGTCCCATTACAGGTCTCTCCACTCCCGAAGCAAAACGGAAAATTACAGAGTGGCTCGAAGAAAAAGGCCTGGGGCGAAAGACCATTAACTACAAGATCCGCGATTGGCTCTTTAGCCGCCAGCGCTATTGGGGCGAGCCCTTTCCGATACTGTGGAAAAACGGTCATCACGAAGCGTTACCCGAAACTGCACTGCCGGTTGTGCCGCCGCCGCTCACTGATTTCAAGCCGACCGCGAGCGGCGAACCGCCGCTTGCCCGCGCGAAAGATTGGGTCCATCTGCCGGACGGGTCCGTGCGCGAAACCAACACCATGCCGCAGTGGGCGGGCAGTTGCTGGTACTATCTCCGGTATATCGATCCCGCGAATGCGCAAAGGTTTGTCGAGAGCCCGAAGGAACAATACTGGATGGGAACAGCCGCCAGTTCGGGCGCAAACGCAAAACCGGGCGTTGATCTTTACGTGGGCGGCACGGAGCACGCCGTGTTGCACCTTCTCTACGCGCGCTTCTGGCACAAAGTTCTCTTCGATCTCGGATATGTGTCCACTGCGGAACCATTCTATCGTCTGGTAAACCAGGGGCTGATCCTTGGCGAAGATGGACAGAAGATGTCCAAGTCGCGCGGCAACGTGGTAAACCCGGACGATATTCTGCGCGAGTACGGAGCGGATGCCTTTCGGCTTTACGAGATGTTCATGGGACCATTGGAAATGGTGAAGCCGTGGAACACCAAAGGTGTGGAAGGGGTTTACCGTTTTCTCGGTCGCGTCTGGCGCCTGTTCGTGGATGAAAAGAGCGAAACGGAATTTGAACAGGCAATGACGACCGCTCCCTCGCCTGGCCCGGAGTTGCTCCAGACCATCCGTTTGAATCCAAAGATCCAGGATGCAACCGCTTCTTCCGCCCAGTTGAAAGCACTTCATACCGCGATCAAAAAAGTGACGGAAGACCTGGATGGCCTTGGCTTCAATACGGCGATCTCAACTTTGATGATCTTCACGAACGAAGCCATGACCTGGGACGTCCTGCCGAAATCTGTTTTGTTGGATTTTCTACGGTTGCTTCAACCTCTCGCGCCACATTTGACGGAAGAGTTGAGCCGGCGTCTCGCGCCGGACACTCAGACACTCGCCTATCAAGCCTGGCCCCAATTCGACCCCGCGCTTCTGGTCGAAAGCACTCTTCAAATTCCGGTGCAGGTAAATGGAAAGTTGCGTGACGTTATCGAAGTGCCTGCCGAGGCCTCATCCGCAGAGATCGAAAAGATCGCTCTGGCCAGCGAGAAGGTAAAACCGTTCCTCGAAGGCAAAACGATCAAGAAACTCATCGTCGTCCCAAAAAAGGTGGTGAATATTGCTGTTGCTTAGCTTCTGAAGTAGAATTCCCGACGAGAGGTCGAGAAACTTTGGTGAAAAGCCTTGGTATCTCTACCCGAGCGTTTTTGATGCAGCCACTTAATTTTGATGACGTCCTGACGAAAATCGTGGAGAGCGATTCGCGTTATCACCGTGACGCTTACATGTTTCTGCGCGATTCCCTGGAGTTCACGCAAAAGGTCATCAGCAAAGCGAACAAAAACCAGGTTCGCCATATTTCCGGCCACGAGTTGCTCAACGGCATACGCGAATACGCCCTGCTCACTTATGGTCCGATGACCGCCACCGTTTTAGAGGAATGGGGCATTCGTTCCTGCGAGGATTTCGGGAATATGGTTTTCCTGATGGTGGAGAACAATTTGCTGCGAAAGCAGGAGCAGGACAGCATGGCGGATTTCAAGAGCGGCTACAGTTTCGAGGAAGCGTTCCGCGACCCGTTCCTGCCCTCATCCAAACGCGCCGTCACTCCCGCTGCACAACCAACAGAAGTGGAAAAGAATTGAGCGCAGACCCAAAATTTCAAACGTTCAACCGCCAAAGCGAGCCAAGTGCTGAAGCGCTCGCGGCCGCTGCTGCTTTGGAGATCCCTGCGCTGCCCCCAGGAACTCGCTTGACCACGCTGGAGAACGGCTTGGTCATTATCGTGCGGGAGGATCCGAGTGCACCAGTCGTTTCGGTGCAGGCCTGGTGCAAAGCTGGAAGCATCGACGAAGGCAAGTGGCTCGGCGCGGGGCTCTCACACATGCTGGAGCACATGCTCTTCAAGGGCACTGGGCGTCGTGGTCCCGGACAGATCGATCGAGAGGTGCAGGACGCAGGCGGGTACATGAACGCCTACACTTCGTTCGATCGCACCGTTTACTACATCAACGTGCCGAATACCGGCGCTAAGCTCGCGGTCGATATTCTCTGCGACATCATGCAGAACGCGACTCTGCCTCCCGACGAAGTGGAAAAGGAGAAACAAGTCATCCTGCGCGAGATGGACATGAACCAGGACGACCCTTCGCGCCGCGCGAGTCGTCGTCTATTCGAAACGGCTTACACCCGCAGTCCTTATCGCTACACGGTCATCGGTTACCCCGATATTTTCAACGAACTGACACGCGAGGATGTGGTCGCTTACTATCGCGAGAAATACGCTCCCAACAACACGTTCTTTGTCGTGGTGGGTGATATCAACGCTGCTGAGGTCGAAGCGCAAATTCGGGAAGCCTACAAGGGATTCCGCGCCCGTCCGCTGCCCCCGGCCGTTATGCCGCTCGAACCGCCGCAAGCGGCACCGCGCGAGATTTTTGAGGAAGCGCCTATCGAACTCGGCCATTTCCATTTTGCCTGGCACATCCCGGACATTCGTCACGCGGATGTTCCCGTGTTGGACGTTTTAGCCACGCTTCTGGGGAACGGTCATAGCTCCCGGCTTTACCAGGAAATTCGCGAACGCCGCGGCCTCGTTCACTCCGTCGATGCCTGGACTTATAATCCCGGAAATCCCGGTCTTCTTGGGATCAGCGGTGTCGTGGATGGCGCCATGTTTGAACCCGCCCGCGTCGCGGTTCGCGCCGAACTCGATAAAATCAAGGCTGGATTCGTTTCCGACCAGGAACTGGCCAAAGCGGTGAAGCAGTTCACCGCTGCCACGCTCGCAACGCGCAAAACGATGCAAGGCCAGGCGCAGGATTTCGGTGGCAATTGGATGTCGGCGAATGACCTGAATTTTTCTGAGCGTTACCTCGCCGCCGTGAAGCGCGTTACTCGTGAAGACATTCAGCGGGTCGCTCAACGGTATTTGGTCGCTGAAAACCGGACGCTTTACGCGTTGCTACCGACCGGCACAATGTTGCAGCGGGTTGAATCACGCGAAGTGATTGTCGACAAAGCGATTCAGAAGATCGAATTGCCGAACGGCATGCGCCTCCTCCTCAAAGAGGATCATCGCCTTCCTTTCGTTGAATTTCGAATGGTTTTCCAGGGTGGCGTGCTCGCCGAAAACCAGGAAAACAACGGACTCACGCTGCTCCTTGCCAAGTGCATTCTGAAGGGCACACCGACCCGAACCGCAGAACAAATTGCGAACGAAATCGAGTCGCTCGGCGGCAGCCTCGATAGCTATGGCGGAAATAACAGCTTTGGAGTGAATGCCGAAGTGCTGAGCAGCGATTTCGATCAAGGGCTCGACTTGCTGACCGACGTCGTCCTGAACCCCCTGATTCCTGAAGCTTCACTCGAACGCGAGAAGGAAGTGCAACTCGCCACCATTCGCGCGCAACGCGATCACATGCTGCAAAGCGCGAGCAAGGGCATGCGCCGAAAGCTTTTCGGCAACCGCGGTTACGGCCTCGATGTCGCCGGGTCGGAAACCAGCGTTCGTTCCACGAACCGGGCGCACCTCTTGGATTTTTATCATCGTCTCACGATCCCGAATAATTGCGTGTTATCGGTGTTCGGTGACATTTCCGCTGAGCGCGTGAAGGCCGCTATCGAAGCGAAGTTTGGGAGTTGGAAACGCGGCGAGCCTATCAAGATTGAGGCGGGTGAACCTTTGCACCCGACAGAAATAATCCGCGTCTCCGAACACCGTGACAAAAAACAGGGTGTGATCGTCATCGCTTTCCCAGGGGTGAGCATCCACAACACCGACCGTCACGCGCTCGAACTGTTGCAGGAGGCACTCAGCGACCTCGGGTCCCGTCTCTTCGTGCGCATCCGCGAAAACCTCGGCCTCGCGTACTACGTCGGTGCGCAGCATTTTCTGGGTTTGCAGCCGGGCTACTTCGCGCTTTATGCCGGCACGATGCCGGATAAACTCGCGCTCGTAGAAGAAGAAATGCTCAAAGAAGTTCGCCTCCTTCGCGCCGAGGGTCTCACCTCCGAAGAACTAAAGCGCGCGAAAGCCAAACTGCTCGGCCAAAAGAAAATCGCCCGGCAGGACCTCGGGGGTTATGCGGTTGCAACCGCTCTCGATGAACTCTACGGGTTGGGCTACGGCAATTGCGACCAGGAAGATGCTCATTACGAAGCGGTGACGCTCGCTGATGTTCACAACGCCATTCGCCGCTATCTCGATCCGGAAAAGTGCGTCGTTTCGACTGTGAGCCCGGAAGCTTAACTCGCGTAAGCAGGCTCGCCTTTTTCCAGTGGCAATCCATACGGGAGCGGCTCCGGCACAGGAGCAAATTCTGCAACCGCATTGAATAGGCGCGAGAAATCCTTATTCACGTCGCCCGAGAGGCAATCCGTGATATCACCAGCGAGGTCAGGATGTTTATCGGTGAGCTGACGGAAGCTAAAGTTCTCCTCGTAGAAGGCGTAGACCAGCTTGCGCATGTTCTCGATGCCTTCGCGCAGCAACCGGCCATATTCGGTAAAGCGCGAGGGCGAGAAGTCTCGCGCCACAATCGCTTCGTGCACGGCGTCGCCAGCCATCACGCCGCTCTTGAGCGCGAGCATCAGCCCGGAAGAAAAAACAGGATCGAGGAAGCAATAGGCATCACCAGCCAGGAGCAAACCCTCGGAAGCGCAGTACTTGGAGTGGAAAGAATACTCCCCGGTAATGAAGTAGTCACCAAACTGCTGGCCGGGTTTCAGGTGCTGTTCGATCCATTTGTTCTGCGTCACCTCGCGGTCGAAGATCTGTTTTGGATCTTTGATGCCATCGCGGGAGAGATACTTCCCTTCGGCCACGACGCCGACACTTACCACATCGTTGTGCAGCGGGATGTACCAGAACCAGCCCTTCTCCGGAACCATCGCAACTGTGGTCGCTCCTGCGTCGATGCCTCCATCGCGCATCGCGCCGCGGTAATAGGTCCATACGGCCACTTTGTGCAGTTCGGGATCACCCATTCGCCAGCCGTTCCGCACTGCGGCAAAGGCTTCGCGTCCAGTGCAGTCGATCGTGATGGGGGCGAAAAACTCATGCGCCCGTCCTGAACTGTCGATAGCACGGACGCCAACGACACGGTCGCGGTCCCGGAGAAATTCTTTGACTGCAACTTTTTCCATTACCTGCGCGCCTTGCTCGCGGGCGTTATTCAGCACGAGCAGGTCGAATTCAGAGCGCAGAACCTGCCAGGTCTGTGCAACGTCCTGCTCGTAACGGTTGAAGAAATAGAAAGGTTGTGAGGCCTTTCCAGAAGGCGAAACGAACTGAACGCTGTATTTCTTTATGAACGCGGATTGGCGCATCTTTTCGATCAATCCAAGCCGTTGCAGCGGATGAAAGGTGAAAGGAAGCAGCGATTCGCCAATGTGATAGCGTGGGAACTTTTCACGCTCGAGGATGAGCACGTCGTGTCCGTGCTCGGCCAACACAGCGCCGGTCGCTGCCCCCGCAGGGCCTCCGCCGATAATCAATGCGTCGAAATGATTTTTGGTTTCCATGGTTATTAATTGCGCTGAACCGGTGGGAGAATTTCGACGATTTCAGCGAGAGGTTGTCCCTGAAGATTGCTCAATGTATTGCGACGTCCGTACAATGTGTGGACACCGTTTAAACCGAGGACGCCATTCATAAACGCATCTGATTGCACCTTCAGGAAAGCTTTGGGCCGGCTGGTATGATCGATTTTGTTGCGGGCCAGGATCGTCCCCAACGGGAGATGTTCGCGCAGAATTTCCTGTCGTGCCGGCGGAGGGAAATAAGCGAGATTGATTTTGATCGCACCGAATTCGACCACCTTTTCTGAATCATCGGCGAGCAGGAGCACCTCTCGGAAATAGATGTCATCGCGCTGTTCGCGCCCGAGGACGTTGAGATGAATGGCTGATCTATGAAACTTCTCCAGCGTCGGAGTCATGTCGCCTTCGTGAACGAGGAGTTTCCGAAACGGTTGCGGCACTTGCTCGCCCGGCACATTTTCGATGTGAGGCAGGCTCAGACCTGCTTTGGCGTAGAGTTCGTCGAGCGGATGAGCCCACGGCAGAACCGTCGGAGTCGATTCGTTGCTCACACAGTATGACATCAGGCGTAACGGGCGTTTTTGTGTTCAGGGAGGAAAAACTCGTGCAACAGGCGATCGACCTGCAGCAGACCTTCGCGATTCAAAATGATCGAATCACGTTCAATCGTGAGAAAGCCCCAGTCTTTCAACGTCTGGAGCGGCACGGCGAAGCGGCGCAGGATGTCAGCGGCGAACTTCTGGTTAAAATATTGAATGCTCGATTTGCCGAGCTTGAGCTGGAGAACGAATTCGCGAATGAGCCGCTCGTCCGCGTTGGGCGTTTGCGCGCGATAGACCGGGAAATTCCCCTCGTTCACCGCTCTCAGGTAAGGCTCGAAGTCGTGTTGGTTCTGGTAATGGGTGCCGTTGATGTGACCGAAGGAAGCGACTCCGAGCGATAATAGGTCAGCTCCAGCCCAAAGACGATCCCGATAAATGAAACGGGTCTTGCTCTTGTCTTTCACCGCAGTGTAGGCGCTGCCCACGGTGTAACCGGCCTTTTCCATTTCCTCAAAAGCGTATGCAACCCAGCGGCGCTTCGTATCCCAATCCGCCACGGGCGCGACGAGCCGACCTTCCGCTTTCATCTGCTTGTAAATCGCGGTGTTGAATGGGATTTCCATCTGGTAGATCGTCACGCTGTCGGGCGACATCTCGATGGTTTTGCGCACGCAATCGCGCCAATTCTCTTCGGTTTCTTCGAGCATGCCGGCGATCAGGTCGATATTGATCTGCGGAAAACCAATGTGCCGCGCGAATTGGTAGGCACGCTGAATTTCTTTGCTGTGATGCGCGCGTCCGTTGATCTCGAGGATGTGATCGCTGAAATTCTCGACACCCAGACTCAAACGGGTGACACCCAGATCGCGGATCGCTTGCAATTTATGATCGGTGAGCGTTCCCGGTTCGCATTCGAAAGTCACTTCTTCAACTTCATCCCACGGGAGAAGTTTTTTCATCCCGTCAGTGAGCTGCTTCAGTTGGTCGGGAGAAAGATAGGAAGGCGTTCCGCCGCCAAAATAGACGAAGTTTGGTTTGCGTCCGCCGACGAAAGGTTTCGCGGCGTAGAGCGACATCTCTTTCAGCACCGCGTCGATATAACCGCGAATCGCCGACGAATCCTTGTCCGTATAAACCTTAAAGTAACAGAAATGGCAGCGCTTCCGGCAAAAAGGAATGTGAACGTAGATTCCCAGCGGATTTCCGATGCGTGGCGGTCGCTCGAGAGCGCTGTAGAACTCCGGGAGAAACTCGGGCTTCCAAAACGAAAAGGGCGGATAATTCGAAACGAAGTAATTGCCTGCAGTGGTCTGCTTTTCGATCGGAATGGTGGGCGTTTGTTGCGGCGGCGGTAAAACAAGGGTGCTCATATCATCTCACTTCGTTCCGGCATTGAGATCTTCACTTCGTTCCGAAGGCATAGACCGTTCCATCTTCCGACCCGATCGCGATTAATCCATTGACGACCGCTGGCGACCCGGCCAGCCCTTGCCCAATCTCGTAGTTCCAAACTGATTTCCCGTCGGCCACATTCACGATGTAAAGACGGCCATCCTCTGAACCGACGACAATCTTATCGCCGCAGACTACAGGCGAACTGTCCACTTTGCCGCGCGCCGCGAAAGACCATATTTCCTCGCCATCCGCTTTCTTCACGCAATGCAACTTTTTGTCGCGTCCACCGAAAATAACCCGATCCTCCGTGAGAGCGGGCGAAGAAAAATAGGGAAAGGCGCGATCCTTGAAACGCCAGGCGATTTTACCCTCGGCAAGATCGGCGCACAGGAATTCGTTCTCGTAATGGCCGATGTAGAACCGATCTTTTTCAAACGCTCCTGAACCCGCAATATAAGCACCGGCTTCGACCTCTTTAATTTTCTGGCCGTCCTTCAGGGAAACAACGTGCAGCAAAGCGTCGCATCCGCCGAAGACAGTTTTGCCGTCCGCTACCGCCGGCGAACCGTTGATGTAGTTGCCGGTCTCGAAGGTCCAATTCGTTTTCCCGTTACTGGAGTCGAAACAGTATAACTTGTAGTCGTAGCTTCCGGTCAAAATCCATTTTGCCTGACCGTCGGGAGACAGGACCCAATTGGGTGCACCGAGAATCTTATCGCCAGTCTTGGATACCCACACCTGCTTTCCAGTTTGGGCATTCACCGCGTAGAGTCCACCGTCAGTCGATCCGAAATAAACGCTTCCATCCAAAACGAGCGGCGAGGACTCGATCTCGCCTTCAGTCGAGAAGGTCCAAAGCTTTTGACCTTTCTTGATATCGATGCAGTGCAAAAGCTTATCGTCGGAGCCGATGTAAAGCTTTCCATTCACAATTGCGGGCGAAGACTTTACGGGGCCGCCGGTCTTGTAGGTCCAAAGCAATTTGGGAGAGGCGGGCAATTTCGCGGGAGAAATGCCGGTCAGTCCCGGATTGCCGCGAAACATTGGCCAACTATCAGGAGTGGCTGAACCGGAAGAAGTTGCAGCAGCAATTGAAGTTAATGAAAACGCCGAACAAAGCGCCCAAAGCAGCAAATATCGTTGATAGCGTTCTCTCTTGGCCATGCGTCCTTCGGTTCCGCCGGTTGACCATTAAACATTGCGCAGACCTTGACGAAGATCAATAAAATAATACGAGTACGTATTATTTCAGATCTTAGCGGAACAAGTCCTGGTGTCTTGACCGATTACGCTTGGTGCGAAACACAGCGCCGGAATGCTGCTTGTGAAGCCATCGCAGGAACCGTCGGAATCGCTCATCCGCCTGGATTTTTTCGACCGAATTGAACGTGTCGCGCAATTCCCTATGCGACCATGTTTTATGAATGAAATCTTCGCAGGAGTGACAGGTCGGAGCGACTTCGCGTCCGCCCTTGCAGCGCGGGACAACGTGATGGCCGCGAGTCGGCACCTCTCGTTTGCAGAATGCGCATTGGTCCAGCATGCGTCCCGCCAAATTAGGGGAACGGTAAGAAAATTTCTAACAGGCTTTCGCACTCGACGAAGCCGGTGCTTTGAGATTTGATCGTTGGATGAAAGCCATCTTCGTTTTAATCCTCGGCTGCTCGACCTTTGCCTCGGACAAGCCGGACTTCTCGCCGCGCATCGAAGAGAAGCAATTGCCGCGCGCGATGCATTCGGAGATGAAAATCCCGCCGCAGATTACGGTGGGACAAACGTCGGCGGATATCGTGGGCACCGACAATCGCGCGTTGCAGGCGGCGGTGGATTATGTCGGCAACCTGGGTGGAGGCGTGGTCGAAGTGGGAGCGGGCGAATACTTGATGAATGACTCGCTCCATCTCCGGTCGCGCGTCACTGTGCGTGGAGTCAAAGGCCAAACCATTCTTCGCAAGGCGAAGGGGGCCGTTTCGCCTCTGGCGATCGACGGTGACTTTGGCGAGGAGCAGATCACCGTAGTGAACCCTGAGGGATTCAAACCTGGATACGGCGTAACGGTCTGGGATCGCAACTCGGGAGGCTTTCATACAACGGTCGGCAGAATTCTTGGACAGAACGGAAATACTTTCGCGATCAGCATGCCGCTGAATGCGGATTGCATGATTGCCGACGGCGCACAAGCCGCGACGGTCTTTCCAGTGATCAGCGGATACAATGTCGAAGGCGTGCGGCTCGAAAATCTCACGATCGACGGGAATAAAGATGAAAATATTGCGCTCAACGGTTGTCGCGGCGCGGGAATTTTCCTTTACCGCGGTTTTGGCACGGTGATTCAGAATTGCGCCGTTCGCCGGTATCACGGAGATGGCATTAGTTTTCAGCAATCGAACGATGTTTTGGTAGAGAACTGCACAAGTGAAGAGAACGCCGGCCTGGGTTTCCACCCGGGCAGTGGTTCGCAACGTCCGATCGTCCGCAACTGCGTAGCGAAACGAAACGGCGAAGACGGTCTGTTCCTCTGCTGGCGCGTCAGACATGGACTCTTCGAAAAGAACCTGCTCGAAGACAATGGCCGCTTCGGCATCTCGATCGGCCACAAGGATAGCGACAATCTGCTCCGCGAAAATGAGGTGCGTTCGAACCACCAGGACGGTGTTTTCTTCCGTAACGAATCAGTCGGGATGGCCGGCCACCGGAACCGCTTGGAAAACAATGTGATCGAAAACAATGGCAGCAAGGATTCCGCCGCGGGCATCCGCGTGCGGGGCGAAACGAAGGACCTGATCTTCCGCAACAACATCATTCGCGATACGCGCGCCGGCGCGGATCGCAAACAGACTGTCGGCATCAAGATAGAAGAACTCGCCGGACCGGTGGCTCTCGACGGAAATCAAATCGACGCGGCGACCCCGATTCAAGATCAGCGCAAACACGCGAGCAACTAAATCCAATCAAGGACAACGATTTTCGTCGTTGTTCTGATCGTGACTCGGATCGTCGTTGGCCCGGGGATTTTGTCCGGGAAGATCGGTTCGCGTCCTGAAAAGAGGGTCCTGCTGCGGATTCTGAACATTACCTTTTTTCTCGTTCTGTTGTTTCATACGAGTACCGGTAGCATTGAAAGGCGCGGTTGTAGAACCGGAGTTTAAGGTCAGTGGGGCACCTACGGTCGCGCGATGCGAATTCCATGCTTCAGTCTCGATCTAGGCTCGCCGCGGAACGACGCGCCCTGCGAAGCGAGCGTTTTGAAGTGCGTCACCCGCCGATGCAGCTCATCGTGCGTTCGGGCTGGACGAACTCATGTTCGCCGATGTGGTGGCGATCCTCTTTTTGGAAGACGATTCCGCGTAGCTCCGCCGCGACGCGCTCATCGGAGGCACCGTTGCGGAGAAACGATTTAATGTCGTGCTCGTGCAGGCTGAAGAGGCAGGTCCGCATCTTCCCGTCAGCAGTCAGACGTAGGCGATTGCAGTGACCGCAGAAAGGCTCCGTAACTGGAGCAATAATGCCGATCTCGGCCTGAGTCCCTTCAACCCGCCAGCGTCGAGCAGTTTCGGACGGGTTGGAATTTTGCACGGGAACCAGATCGAACTGAGCGCGGAGACGCTGAAGAATTTCGCGGCCGGGAACAACCAGGTCTTTAAGCCACGCTCGGCTTGAATCAAGCGGCATGAATTCGATAAAGCGAAAGCTGATTTCTTCTTCGATGGCGAAGCGACAGAGCGATTCAATTTCGTGATCGTTCAAGCCGCGGATGACCACGGCGTTTACTTTTACGGGAGTCATGCCGAGACGTTTCGCGAGGCGGATGGCAGCGAGCACTTCGATCAAGCCGTCGCGACCGGTGATCCGCCGGAAATTGTCGCGGTCGAGCGAATCCATGCTGAAGCTGGCGCGTTTCAGGCCGGCGCTCTTTAGTGCTTCGGCTTTTTGCGCGAAAAGAAAGCCGTTTGTCGTAATGGCCAGATCTTCGATGCCGCGAATTCGCGATAGCCGGTCGACGAGATGCTCGATGTCTTTGCGGAGCAGTGGTTCGCCACCGGTCAGCCGAACTTTTTGGATACCGAGATCAACTGCGATCCGCACGAGGCGCTCGATTTCTTCGAAGCTGAGCAGGGCAGTGCGTGGTTTGAAAGAGAGATTCGGATTAAGATTACGAGCAGGATTAGGATTTTTGACGGCATCGAACTTCGTGCGATAGAAGTTCGCGGCTTCCTCGGTTTCCGGGAGACAGTAGAGACAGCGAAAATTACACTTGTCTGTCAGGCTCACGCGCAAATCGCGCATGACCCGTCCGAATGAATCGGACAACGGCGTCATTTTGCTGGAGTCTGGTTCGGGGCGTCAGGCGCAGGGTTCGCCTGCTTTGGCACGACTTGCACGCCACCGCTTTGCTTCAGTTCGACGTTAAGGTCGTAATTCTGGTTGGTCGTCGTTGTCGCAGGCTGGACGAAACCTTTCTGGAGCCGTTCAGCACCTTTCAGCGATCCGTAGAGACCGCGACGAATCCAATCCAGCCGACGCGAGATCGAAAGCTCGTCTTTCAACTTGTGGACCTGCTCGCGGAGCATCGCGAGGTCGTTGAACTGACGTTCGAGATCGTTCTTCTCGGATTGGAGGCGCTTCAGTTCGCCCAGGAGATAATCACGGTCGCCTTCGGAGGCAACAAGCTTGCGTTGAATATCTTCAATGCGGCCCTGGTAGTCAGTAATCTGGCCGTTCAGGTCGGTCATGCGCTTCGTCAGGTCGTCGCGCTGAGTTTCGAGTTCGTTGATGCGAGCGTCGCGTTTGGCGATGTCGGCTGCGGCGTTCGTGGCGGCAATTTGCGCTTCTTCGCGGACCTTGGCGAGGTTCGCGGTAACCGTCACGAGAGTATTGGAAACTTCCGTAAGCTCCTTAGTCCGAGTGTTCAGGTTCTGCTCGAGAACCGCGTTGACAGCGGCTTGTTCAGCGAGCTTCTTGTCCGTCTCGGAGAGCTTGTTCTCGTAACGAACGATCGTCTCCTCATCCTGCTTGGCCCTCTTCTCAGCGGTAGCGTGCCTGTAAAGCAGGCCGGCGCCGAGACCGACGCTTACAAGAATCAAGATCGCGATCAACGCTTTCATAAAGTGGGCGATTACCATGCTGGCAGGCAGCCTGTTTTGCAAGCCTCCATCTTGGGTTGTCGCTTGAATAAACGACGAAGTTGCCTAAGTTCTATTCATGGTTCTACCCTCAGAAGTGCCCGTCATGACGCTTCCGAACGCAATCCTCTTTCCTCAAGTGATGTTGCCCTTGTTCATCTTTGAGGCGCGTTATCGGAAGATGTTGCGGGATGTGCTCGATTCGCATCGGATGTTTGCGATTGCGATGCAGAAGCCGGGCTCACCCAAGGGCACCCCGGCCGCCATCGCAGGCCTGGGCCTGGTGCGCGCCGCTGTCACGCACAAAGACGCGACCTCGCACTTGATTTTGCAGGGCGTCGCGCGAATCAGCCTGACCGAAACATTGAAGCAGCGACCTTATCGCATCGAAAAGTTTAAGCTTCTTGAAACGAAGCGCCGTGACAGCCTCGCCGTTGACGCTCTGACCTCCAAGGTGCTGGATCTGGTTTCGGAACGGTTCAAGCAAGGCTTCCCATTCCCGATCCTGAATCAGTTGCTGAAAATGGATGCGCAGGGGGACAAGGCCTCGACGAACGGCGCATCGCTCGACACGATTATCGAATACCTCGCGAAATTGGAGAATCCGGATCAGCTCGCGGATTTAGTCTCATGCACTTTGCTGGCGGCGCCAACTCAGCGACAGGTAATTTTAGAGACGGTGGACCTTGAGACTCGTCTCAAACATCTCATTCACTTCCTGATGGCGGACATTGATTCGACAGGGAAGCAGTGATCAAAATTTCTGTTCCCGCCAGTCATCGACCGTGAGTCGACGGGCGTCTTTCCATCCGGCGTGGCCGTCGAAATAAAGCAGGTTACTGCCGAGCGCGTGGCGTTTGGCAGCAACGCGACGTTCACCGTTCAGACGCGGATTTGTGCCGCTTGATGTGTAGGGCAAGTGCGATGGGGACCAGACGTCGTTCACGTCGGTGGAACCGATGATTCCCTTGTTTTCCGTAAAGATTGGCCGCCAGGAACCATTTTCGTTATCGGCGAGGTAAACAGTGTCGGTAGGTTGTTGAATGCGCGAAAGCTTTTGTGCTTTGTTCAACTCGCTTCCGGTTGTATCGCGCAGACTGCTGAATTGCCAGGCGTTGACCACGTAGCACATGACCTGGCGTTTATCGGGAAAACTGGGGCATGTGTAGACTTTGATGCGGCCATATTGATCGCGCGCGGCAGAGGTTCCACCGAGGAATGGAATGTAAATCTGCCACCAGTACGGTTCGTTCCCTCGTGCGACGAAATTATTGTTTTCATCGCTGTAGAGAATCATCGCGAGGCCGAGTTGCTTGAGGTTGTTGTAACAACTGATTTTTTTGGCTTTTTCTTTGGACTTGGCGAGAGCCGGAAGGAGAAGACTGGCGAGGATCGCGATGATGGCGATGACGACGAGCAGTTCGATTAAAGTGAATGCCGAAGTTCGATTGGCTCGCGTGCGCATAGGCTGGTTGGAGTGGTTTTTAGAATACCCACCCCGGTCAAGCCCGCAAGGCTCCACTCACGGGCTGTGCTCGGGCTTTTCGGTAAGCACCGTCGGCTCACGGCAGCATGCACACAGGCCCGGAACGCTCGTCGCGATCGAGCAGACATCGCAGTAATAAAAGAGGTCCTGCACCTTTCCGTCTTTGATCGAACGAAGATTTCCGATCACTTCGAACGAATTCGTCTGGAGCCTGCCATTAAGTAGAAGGAGTTTTGGCCAGATATTGGTGTCCAGAAAAAGAGCTTCGGAAGCGGGAGTGCGCTTCAGATTGTACGACACGCCTGAATCCGTATGGAAGACCAGATTTGTGCCAGAGCCTTGAGATGGCGTCACGTGCCCTTCGAGTTTCAGGTTTTCGTTAGCCGCGAGAAGAGAGAGCGAGATGAAAAAAACACTTGCGGACAGGAATGTCCGCGCTCCACACCGTTGTCGGACGAGAAGTTTCATCGACGTCGGTTGTACTCGTCTCGTGAGTATTTTTCCTGGTTCAACGACTCGGCGCGGGCAAGAAGTTCGTCGCTGAGTTTCAATTCGGTCCACTGAATATCCTGGAGCGCTTCGCCGGTCTGCAACAACGCGGCCTCCCAATCAATGCGCTGCCAGTCTTTGCGAGCGGGTTGAATGGAACCTTGGATCAGCAGGCCAAGCTTGTTTCGCTTTTGCGCGGCACCGGCTATTTTCTGGCCATTCGCCAGGACATCAAATTTTTCAGCGCCGATGAAGCAGCGCCCCGGCAGTTCTTTGGCTGAAGATGCGGCGAGTTCAGTGGCAACGCGTAAATGACGAAAGGATTGCGCGATCCAATCGTGAGCGCGACAGTAGCTTCCTTCGGCGCGAAGTTGGTACCATTCGTTATCTGGCGGAACGATGATGCTGTAGGTCCAATCAGTGTCGTGCGGGACCAGACCGCCTCCTGTTGGGCGACGGATGAGTGGACGCAATTCGGTCCAGCCCGTCACTTCGGCATACTTCTGAAAATAGCCGAACGTTGCGGCTCTTTCCTCCCAGCCATAGAGACGCAAAATAGGTTTGCCGAGCGTGGCCGAAAATTCAAGGAGCGCTTCGTCCAACGCCATGTTCCATGACGCTCCTCCGAGGCCGGTTCGAATGAGTAACCAGTCGTTCATTTGCCGATGTCGCGCGATGGACAAAGCTCCCGAATTTCGCAAGCGCTGCACTCTGGATTGCGAGCGAAACAGCGGCGACGTCCGTGCCAGATGAGCCAATGACTGAACATCGCCCAATCTTTGCGCGGGATCAGTTTCATCAGATCGGCTTCAATCTTCTCGGGCTTTGTTTCTTTGGTTAAGCCGAGGCGCTCGGACAGCCGCGCGACGTGAGTATCGACCACCACCCCTTCCTGAAGATCGAAAGCATTACCGAGAACGACGTTAGCGGTTTTGCGTCCTACTCCAGCGAGGCTGGTGAGTTCCTCCATCGTTCGCGGGACTTCTCCCCGATATTTCTCGACCAGAATTTTACAGCACGCGCTTATACTTTTGGCCTTGTTGCGAAAGAGGCCGATGCGCGAAATATCCTTCTCCAACTCGCTGAGGTCCACCTTCGCAAAATCTGCAGCGGAGCGGTATTTTTTGAAGAGCGATTCGGTCACGACATTCACCTGCTTGTCGGTGCTTTGCGCGGAGAGAATCGTCGCAATCAGCAGTTCAAGCGGCGTCGTGAAATTCAACTCGCAATGCGCATCGGGATACGTGCGCCTCAGACCTTCAGCGATGCGATTGGCTCGTTCAGCTTTCGCGGCGAGAGATTCGCGTGCCATAACTAGCTGGCAGGCGAAGCCTTCGCGGTCTGTTCCGCATAGCTGGCCACGACCCACTCGCTCAGAGTTTTATCGGGTTCGTTCACAGTCGCGGGCTCAATCACGAAGTCCTGCTGGCCGCTGTTTTGCGCGATCAAACGCAGGCCAAATTGGAAATCCTTAAAACGATCCGCACAGAGCTCGCGGACGGGAATTTTCTCTCGTTCGGCAATTTGCGCGAGCAGGTCAGCGGCATCATCGCTGAAGCGCAGGCGAAGTTTATGGCTGTCGTAAAAACGATCGGCGAATTCGTAAACGAGTTGGCGTGAGAAGCTGCGTTCCTCCCGCTCGTTGGCCGCAAGCAAACGACCCAGAGTCTTCTCCGGGTCTTCGACCAATTCGCGCGTGACCTCAAACCGCTTCAGGTGCGTCGAGGGCAATTCGTATTTGAAGTGGCGCAATACTCGCTCGCAAACGGTCATGAGCCCGCGCGCACCGGTTTGTTCCTGGCCGGCGAGTTCGGCGATCTTGCGCAAGCCATCATCTTTGAAGAGCACCTCAATGCCGTAGGCGGCGAAAGTCTGTTCGTACTGGCGGATGATGCTGCCTTCCGAATTTTTGAGAATATTGAAGAGATCTTCCGTTTCCAGTGGATGGCACACCACGCGCACGGGTAGACGGCCAATGAACTCCGGTTCGAAACCGAAGTCCAGGAAATCGCGCGTTTGAACCTGTTCGAGCGCGGCTTGAGCTTCGATCTCCTGCCCTTTTGCGGCGAAACCGATGGTCGCTTCGCGCATGCGCCGGCGAATAATCTTCTCAAGACCGTCGAAGGCACCGCTCACGATGAATAGGATGTGTTTCGTGTTGATGGTGGGGGCGCTCTTGCGACCACGCATCTGCATTTCGAGCATCGCCTGAACCTGGCCGGCGAGATCGTTTTGCGAACGAACCGGCACTTCGGTTTCCTCCATTAACTTGAGAAGGTTCGTTTGCACGCCACGTCCACTGACGTCGCGTGTGACGTGCCCGGAAGCGGTGGCGATCTTGTCGATTTCGTCGATATAGATGATGCCGTATTGCGCTTTCTGGACGTCGTTGTCGGCGCGGCGGACCAACTCGCGCACCAGATCTTCCACATCGCCGCCGACATAGCCCGTTTCGGAAAATTTTGTCGCGTCGCCTTTTACGAAGGGCACGCCGATCAGGTCTGCAATGCTGCGGATGAGGTAGGTTTTACCAACGCCAGTCGGCCCGACCAAAATGATGTTCTGCTTGGTGTAGTTGGGCTGTTCCTTGCCCTGCATCGCCAGACGGACGTGCTGGTAATGATCGCAAAGGGCGACGCTCAGGACCTTTTTTGCTTCCTCCTGCTTGATCACGTAGCGATCCAGATACGCTTTGACGTCGCGCGGCTTCTTATCAAATTCGAAACCAACGTTCGATTGATTATCAGCCGGCGTATCATCGGACTTGCTGCTCCCGGTCTGCGGACGAAAAAAGGAGAGATTTGGCAGATGCTGGCGCATGAATTCAGCCATCTGTTTCTGGAATTCTTCCGGCGAAGGCGGACCGCTCACGATGCGTCGTGTCATGGTTTGCACGTTACACCATTTCCCGCCGAGCGCCGCTACAATCTGCGTCGGTTTTTGGAGCGCAGATTACTTCTTAGATTTCAGAAGGTCGCTAATTCCGGAACTGATTTTTTTCGCGGAATCGCCGAGGGCATCGTTGGCGATTTTCCCGATGTTGCCGGCGTTCGCCGTCACGGACTTCGCCGCTGCGTCCACGACGGCGCTGAATACTTTCGAACTCAATTCCGCCGCAGTGATTCCTTCGGGACCTTGCCCGAGGTTCGAAAAGTGAATTTCGGGCAGCGCCAAAGTTGCAGATACTCCACCCAGGACCGTCGCGCTCACGTGAACCTTCCCGCCGGTAATCAGGAAATCATCGACCTGAAGTGCTTTGCTCGAACTTTTCGCGCCTCCGCTCTTCTCTTGTTTCTCGGTGGATTGCATGTTCTCCAGAATTTTGCCGATGTTGCTTCCGCCGAAACCGGCCTCATAAGTGATTTCGGGGGCTTCGACACGAATCGAACGAACAATCACCTTGCTGGAAGTCACCGTTTTCGGAACGAGACTGATTGCGACCGTGCCCACCTTCACCGCTTCGGGTGTTTTGAATCCTTCTGGATTGCCGAGAACGAAACCTTTCAGTTCGCCATTCCCATTGAAGATCGAGATGCTGGCGCCATCCAACTTCACGGGAACCTTGGCAATCCGGGGACCGGCCTTTTCCACTCCGGCTTTCACAATGGGCCCAAGATAAAAGATGGCGACGACTGCCAGAACCACCAATGCGATCCCGCCAAGGATCACGATTCCCAGAATCTTTTTCACCGCCCCAGTTTATGGGATTCACGAAAAAGTAAAGGGAAAGCGCGCGGCGTGTAGCGAGCGCCGCGCGCTGCTGTGGCTACAGCAAGTGTCCCTGCTGCAGTTTGAAGTAGGTTTGTTCCGGACGGACCGACTCGACCGGCTGGCGTGGCAAGGCCAGGTCCACCACCACGCGCATGCGGTTGAACCACCAACGCGCGCGCTTCAAGCGATCTTCGCGGACGTTGCGATAGTTGTTTCGGATTTGGCTGCGCATCCCCAGTTCCATCTGCTCAATCGTTGTGTTGTTCATATCTGCGCACGATTTTGCAGGAGGGGGTATGACAAATACTGTCATTGCCCATCCTTTTTCTTAAAGAAATCATCCTGCGTACAACTCACTCATTTGGAACAATTTGCACCTTTCCAAAGGTCCAGAGTTGCGATTCTGCCCGCATTTTCCTTAAGATTTCGGAAACGCGGATGAGCGCACAGCAACTTTGTTTTTTGAAATTCGAGCGGCCGCTCCTGGATCTGCTGGGCGTCGACTTCTTTCGGAGCGCGCCTAAGCAACCGGGAGTGTACCTGTTTTTGGGTGAGGGCAGGCGTGTTCTCTACGTGGGTCAGTCGAAGAACTTACGGTTGCGACTCAGCTACTACAAAAACGCGCAACCCGAACGGGAGCCACGCAAGATCATCAGGATGGTCCACCAAACCCGGTCGATCGAACTGCACGTCTGCGAAAATCCCGCCGCGGCCCAGGCGCGCGAAGTGGAGCTGATTCAGGAACATCGACCACGCTTCAACGTTCAACATGCGCTTAGCCGGACCTACAGCTTTTTTGGCCTTCGCCCCTTGCCAAACCAGATCCGCGTCAGACTCAGCCTCGATCAAAAAGCGGAAACAGGCGAAACCCTGATCGGCGCATTCAAGAACCGCGGGCTTTGCCGACGGGCCTTGTTTGCGCTTGCCCGAACACTTTGGCGCGAGCGGCATACACCGCGATCGGTTTTCGATTTCCCAATGGCGCTGCTCGATCGTAACAGAACGAACGAAGTGACTTTGGCCGAGGAGAAATCTATCGAACCGCTCCTCCGCGGCGAATCCTCCGATTTCCTGCTCCGCACCCAAAAGGTGCTGGAATGCGAAGCAGAACCGTTCATCAAAAAACTTCTTGAAACCGACTTCCTCACGCTGCACGAGTTCTTCGAACTGGCCGTCCGCATGCGGACGTTGCGAGAGAAGCTGGGCGCGGGTAGCGTTTTGCCGCAGGAGCAAATTGACCGGTTGCCTTTCACTGTTCAACCCGCTTCAAAATCAGCGTAGATTTTTTTTGCGCGAGGCGCACCGATGTAATGGACTCGCTTCTTGACGTAGTTGACTCGTGCACCTCGGTTCGTAATGGAATTTCGCGTTTACTGCCCGTAAAGTCGCGCGAACTCTATGCTCGTTCTGCTGCTGTTTTTTTGTTCGGGTGCGACCGCGCTCGTTTACGAGGTGCTCTGGTCGAAGTATCTCACGCTCATGCTCGGCAGCACGGTGCAGGCTCAAACGGTGGTGCTCGCTGTCTTCATGGGCGGTCTCGCCATCGGCAATCGCATTTTCGGAAAACATTCCGCAGCCAGTGCGGAACCGCTTCGCGGGTATGCGATCCTGGAGCTAATCATCGGCGGTTATGCCTTTTTCTTTCCGCGCATTTTCAAGTTCGCAGATAGCCTATTTATTTCTATCGGCTCCGTCGTTGTCGACATGCCGGTTCTTCCGCTCGTCATCAAGTTGCTCATTTCCACGCTCCTGCTGCTCGGTCCGACCATCCTCATGGGGGGAACGCTGCCGCTCCTGGCTGCGTGGATTCAACGTCAGAGCGGCCTCGATAACGCGGCGCGCGTCGGAATTTTCTACGCGGTCAACAGTCTGGGAGCTGTCGTGGGAGCGGGCCTGGCCGGTTTCTTCATCGTCCAGAATTTCGGCCTGACCTCGGGCCTTGAACTCACCGCATTGTTCAATCTCTTCATCGGTTTCTTCGCTGTCGTCCTGGCAAAGCGCGAATCATTGAAATTATCCAGGCCCCAATTCACGGCGCACACTGTCGCACAACTCTCTTCGGCTGAAGCCGCACCGAGCACAGCCTGGTTCGCGTTGCTGGTCGCGTTGACCGGCGGTGTTTCGATGGGATTGGAGGTCGCCTTTTCGCGGGCGCTGGCCATGATCGCCGGCGGGTCGCTCCAGTCGTTCTCTCTCGTTTTAATGAGTTTTATTCTTGGGATTGGTCTGGGCAGTGTCGTTATCTCTGCGAGTCGCCTGGCGAGAAAATATGGGCTCAATGTGATTTACGCCCTGCTCATTTCCGCGGCCTGCCTGGTGATTGTTCATGTCCTCTTTATCGAGCAGATCGCTCTGCTCTACGCCCAGGCCAAATATGGACTCGCACCGAATCAGGTCGGCTATCTCTGGCATCAAATTGCAATTGGCCTGCTCGCGTTTGTTTTCCTCGGTTTACCAGCGGCTTGTCTCGGTGCGGTCGTTCCGCTTGCCATTCGACTTTCCACTTCCTCCTCTGCCGCGCTGGGGGATCGCGTCGGTCGCCTGCTGACGGCCAATACGATCGGAGCGGTAGTCGGCGTCCTGCTCACTGGATTCATTCTCATGCCGACGATGGGGCTCCGCACGGCTCTCGCCGCCCTGGCGATTCTCCTTTTCGCGCTCGCCGGCGTGATCGCATTTCAACGTCATCAATCGCGCGTCATGTTTGCCTCCGTGGTCCTGGTGATTGGCGCGATTCTGGGCACTGCCTTGACCGGGGCGAGATGGCGTTGGGTGATGAGCGCGGGCCTTTTTCGCGTGCGCAATCTGTTCGTCACTCAGGATGCCATGATCGAACGACAAAAGCGCGTGGAATTGCTTTTCTACAAGGACTCGGCGGACGCCACCGTGAGCGTGGAGAAGACCGTCACCAACAACTACGAGCAGGTCGCCCTCCGCATCAACGGTAAGAGCGACGCTTCCAGCATCGGCGACGCCGGCACTCAATATCTGCTGGCCCATCTGCCGATGACTGTTCGACCCGATGCGACCAATGTGTTCGTGCTTGGCTTTGGGAGCGGTATCACTGCGGGCGCACTCCTTGGCCATCCTATCCAGCGCTTAACCATCGCCGAGAATTGTAAACCGGTTTTAGAAGCGGGGACTCTCTTCGCGCACTGGAACCGCGGCGTGCTCACAAATGAGCGCACGCGGATTATCAACGATGATGCCCGCGCGGCGTTGAAACTTCGCCCCGACAAATACGATGTCATCATTAGCGAGCCCTCCAATCCGTGGGTTGTCGGGGTGGGTAGTGTGTTCAGCCGCGATTTTTACAAACTCTGCACCAACCATCTCACCCCCAACGGTGTCATGGCCCAGTGGTTTCACAAATACGAAATGGCAGATGACATCGTATTCCTGATCTTCCGCACCTTCGCGTCGGTTTTTCCCAACATGGAAATATGGGATACACAAGAAGGAGACTTGGTTCTGCTGGGATCACCCAAACCGTGGCCCTCTGATCCTGCGCATTACCAGGTTCTGTTCGACCGGGTTCAGCCCGGTAAAGACATGGCGGGATTACGAATCGTAAGCCCTGCCGCGCTTTGGGCACGCCAGGTTGCTTCACAGAAAACCGCCTCGGCTATCGCCGGTGATGGTCCGATCCAGGAGGACGAATTTCCGTACCTCGAGTACGCCGCTCCCAAAGCCTTCTTTCTTGGTGGTGCCGCGAACCGCATGTACTTTTTCGACGAGCGCACCGTTCAATTTCCTCTCGCAGACCGCGCGAAAACCATGGCGCTTCGCGGGTTGCCGAACGACGAGTTGCTCCAAAGCTTCAGCCTGTTCAACGCGTCGAGTCCCGATCTCCATCTCTACCTGCAACATATTTATGGCGGCAGAAATGCGCCGCGTCTTGATCCCATGGGGCACATCATTTTCCGCGCCCCCGAGAGCTATCCCGAAGATCCTACCGTCGGGAGTAAGGCCCGGACGGAGTTAATCGAATGCATCAAGGCAGAAGCTGGTCTACTCCGCGATGAGGCGAATTGGACGACATACGCGCACAAAATCGAACAAATCCTTTCCGGGCTGATCAGCAAGGACGAGATCCAGCCGAAAGATTTCAGTCCAAAATATTTTGCTGCATTGGTTGTCCGCAGCGCCATCGGTCATAACGATTACGAAACCGCCTTGCGAGCGTTGCGGCTGGGATTTGTTTTTGACTCGAATGACGAGCAACTGACTTACCTCAGCCGCGTGCTGGATCGTGTCCTTCCGCCCGATGTTTTGCAGCGCGCTAAAGCCGCGGATAAATTCAAGCAGCAGTAACTTTCTGCACGTACTTCGCAAGAAGATCGGCCTCGAGGTTGACCAACGCTCCAGGCGTGCGTTCGCGTAGGGCTGTCACCTCGTAGGTATGCGGAATGATCCAGACAGCGAACGAACTGGCGTCCACCTCCGCGACCGTGAGGCTGATGCCGTCCACCGCGATGGCGCCCTTGAATACGACATACCTGAGTATGTCTTTAGGCGCTTCGATGCGCAGAAACCAATCGGCGCCACGTTGTTCGAACGTCTGAATGCGTCCCGTCCCATCGATATGTCCGGTCACAAAGTGCCCGTGAATCCGGCCATCCGCCGCCATCGAACGCTCAAGGTTCACCAGTGAACCGACTGCGGCTGCATGCAGATTTGTCCGCTGCCAGGTTTCGCGCAGCAAATCAAATCCGAGGGAGTCGCCCATTGAAACCACCGTCAGACAGCAACCGTTCACCGCAATGCTATCGCCGATCTTTGTCCCGTCAGAAACAACCGTCCCTTTTACGGACACGCGGATACCTTGAGGTGTCTCCCGCACCTCCGCCACCCTTCCTGCTTCCTCGACTATCCCGGTAAACATCGTGCCTCAATAATCAACCAAACCAGTCAAGAGCAAGTCTGGACCGAGCGCTTTCCATTCGGGCGACGTGAGTCGATAGCCCTTTCCCTGGTTCACTGTGTGCTCGCCTGCGACCGCCTTGGGCGCATTTCGCCCCGTAATGATCAAAGGCGCATAAAAGAAGCAGATCCGATTCGCTAACTTTTGCGAAAGGAATGTTGCGTGCGTCTCTCCTCCGCCTTCAACCAGAAGCGAAGTCACATTCTCCGAGCCCAAAATCTCCAGCAAAGCCGAGAGCTTGAACATTCGCCGATCCCTGCTCAAAGGCATCACGATGACGCGCACTCGTTTCTCCAAATTGAGCGCGCGTTTCTTGTCCCCGGCCGAAGAAATTACAATTGTAGTGTTCGCCGCCTCATCGTCGCTCACCACTTTCGCTGTGAGTGGCGTGCGCGCCTCTCGGTCAAGAATGATCCTTCTCAGGACTTTATGCGACGGCACTCTTCCGCGCACAGTGAGCGAGGGATCATCTCTCAGAATCGTGTTAATTCCACACAGAATCGCGTCCGCGCCGAGCCTCAACCGCATTCCGAACGCGCGCGCCTTCTCGCCTGTAATCCATCTTGATTCACCCGAGTTCGTCGCGATTTTTCCGTCCAGGCTCATCGCCGATTTCAGAATGACGAACGGCCGGCGATCGACGATCCAGTGATTGAACGGCTCGTTGAGGCGCGCGCATTCGGCGGCAAGGAGGCCGGAATCCACTCGGACCCCTTCCTTCTTCAAGATCCGAAATGCCCGCCCGACGTGTCTCGGGTTGGGATCTTTAGCTCCGACCACGACGCGTTTAATTCTCTGTTCGAGAATTGCATCGGTGCATGGGGGGGTTCTTCCAAAACTGGAACATGGCTCCAGCGTGACGTAAAGAGTCGCGCCTTCGAGGTCCGAGCCGCGCTTCCGAGCGGATGCCATTGCATTCACTTCCGCATGAGGTTCGCCGGCGCACTTATGCCAGCCTTCGCCGATGATCTCGCCATTCCGAACGAGGACAGCGCCGACCATTGGATTCGGAGAAGTCGCGCCGTAACCTCCTGCGGCCAGCGCCAACGCTCGCCGCATGAACTTTTCATCCTCCGACGAAAAGCTGCCCATAAATCGGTCAGGCCGCGGTAGCTTCCGTTTCCGGAAAGAGCGCGTTCGCGAAACTCGCGGCATCGAACGGTTGCAGATCATCCGCCTGTTCGCCGAGACCGATGAACTTCACCGGAACGCTCAGTTCGCGGGCGATCGCGGCTACCATGCCGCCTTTGCTTGTGCCGTCGAGTTTGGTGATGACAAGTCCCGTCAGTGTGACGGTTTTGTGAAACTCGCGCGCCTGATTCAACGCATTCATCCCAGTCGTCGCATCCAGGACTAAGAGCACTTCATGGGGTGCGCCGGGAAGTTGTTTTCCCATGACGCGATGCAGCTTTTGCAATTCCTGCATCAAATTGCTTTTTGTATGCAAACGCCCGGCCGTGTCCACAAAGAGATAATCGCAGTTCCGCGCCAGACCCGCCGAAACTGCGTCATGCGCGACCGCGGCTGGATCGGCACCGTAAGCACTCGCGATCACCGGCACATTCAATCGTTGGCCCCAAAGCTTCAGTTGCTCGATTGCCGCGGCGCGAAACGTGTCACAGGCCGCCAGTATTGGCCGGTGACCGTTCTGGCCCATCCAATGCGCAAGCTTTGCGCACGTGGTTGTTTTACCGGTGCCGTTGACGCCCACGACCGAAACGACTGTCAAGCCGTTCGGATTTTTTCGCAGGTTATGATCTTCCTGGGACAGCGCCTTCTGCAATTCGCCGCGCGCGACGCCAAACACATCCACTCCGGTACGGCCTTGTGATTCGTAGCTCTTGCGGACGGCATCGACGATTTGCGTGGTCATCTCCGTGCCGAAATCGGCGCCAATCAGCGCCATTTCGAGATCCTCAATGCTCGCTTCAGTCAGCTTTGGTGAAAAAGTGACGATGCGCCGGATCTCGTGCGTCAGCTTGTCCTGCGTTTTCTTGAGGCCTTCCCGAAATTTGTCGAACAAACCCATAGTTATTCCACCGGTGCGCTGTTCTTCCGCGCCGGATGTTCGTCCGGCAAGCGCGCCTTCACCTGGCGCACATATTCGTAGGGCAATTTGATTGAACCAATCAGCGGCTTGCCTTTGTTCATCCCGTGGCAATCCGACCCGCCCGTCACAAGCAAATCGTGCTGCTCCGCCAGCCCCACGTAATATTCCGAAGCCGACGGCGAATGTTTCGTGTGGAAACACTCAATCCCGTCGATGCCCGCTTCAATCAGGCCCGGAAGTGCTTCTTCTGTGCGCGCGAGTCCGGGATGCGCCACGACGGCGAGACCGCCCGCTTTGTGGATCAATTTGATCGCATCCTCCGCCGAAATCTTTTCCTTGGGAACCCACGCCGGCCGGTTCTTTTTCAGAAAACGTTCGAACGCTTCATCCAAGTTTTTGCAAACTTTCCGCTCAATTAACGCGCGGGCAACATGAGGGCGTCCAGGCGAACGGCAATTCGCGAGTTCGAAAACATCCTCTTCCTCCAGCGGCACCTGCATCTTGCGCAGGCGCGCTACAATCTCGCGGATGCGTTCATGGCGCCCTTCCTGAAAGTGAGCCATTCGCTCCAGCAACACCGGACTCTCGATATCGATGAAGTAGCCGAGCATGTGCAACTCGATACCCTCGATCTCGGCGGTCAATTCGGTTGCCGGAATGAACTCGATGCGCGCCGCGTCGCACGCTGCTCTCATCCGCGGGCATCCTTCCACCGTGTCGTGATCAGTCAGCGCCACCGCCACCAACGAAAAACGCTTCGCTTCCGCCGCCAATTCCTCAGGGGAATAGGTGCCGTCCGAAAACGTCGTATGCAGATGGAGGTCAGTAAACACTATGCCCTCTATACCTTCACCACGCGCGCCGGCCGCATCAGATCGCCTTTCACTTTATCCAATATACCATTCACAAAGCGGCCGCTTTCATCCGTGGAAAATCGTTTCGCGATATCCACCGCTTCGTTGATGCTCACCACCGGTGGAATGTCCTGCCGAAAAAGCATCTCGTAAACGGCCAGCCGTAAAATATTTCGATCCACCACCGCCATGCGGTTCAGGTCCCAGTTTTTCGCGTACTGCGTAATCTTCCCATCGACTTCCGTCAGATGCTCGAGCGTGCCGCGAATCAAGGGGTCAGCGAAAAGACGCATCGACGCCTCTTCGGAAGTCGGAGGAGGTAATTCGACCGTTTCGCCCCAGCGCGCTTTGCCTTTTTCCTCCTGGAGCGCGGCAGAGCGTTGCGAATCCCAGAATTGCTTCAACGCTTCGTCCAGGTTTTCCGCTTTGTTCAGGTCATACTGAAATAAGAATTGCACCGCCCTTTCGCGTGCCTCTCGTCTCATCCCCATACAGGGAGAATCGTTCAGGAACGCAAGAGCAGCAAAGAAAATCTCCGGTGACTTTCACGCCACGGCAAATCCGCCCTCGCCAAAGCCATACGGGATCTCCTCGACAAATAGTGTGTTCATGGCAGCGCGTGGCCGCCGCGCTGTTTGGAGGCAGAAGGCACAAGCAAATCGATTATCTATAGTGCGTTCTTGGGAACGGTGGGAGGCAACGACGCGCCTCTTGAGGCGGGTGTTTGTTTAGTACTCACCACGGTTGTGCTTGATCCGCGATTCCAAAGAACGCCCAACGAGAAGACTGCGATCATGATCACACAACAGGTCACGCGTCCAACCGTCCCAAGCAGCATCCCGAGGAACGCTCCGGCTCCCGCCTTCGCTGATTCCCGCCACTCTCGGCCGCTCAGCAATTCAAAAAGGAATGCGCCAATAATTGGGCCGAGAATCAAACCGGGAATATTAAAGAAGAGCCCGACAATTGCGCCGAGCACTGCGCCTACCATTCCTCGCCAGGTCGCACCGAGTTTTTTTGCCCCGAGGAGGCTGCCAAGAAAATCGAGGGCCATGGAGAGGATCGTGAGAACCAAAAGAATAAAAAGGATCCAATAACTCACACTGTTGGGCCCGAAGTAAAGTTTGTGCCCCACAGCCGCGGCGAGGATGAGCGGCGCACCCGGAATTCCAGGGACGAGCGTGCCGATCAACCCGAGAAACATCACGATTCCCGCGAGGACAAAGCCCATGAGTTCGGGGGCGGACATTACCAACAATATAGCGTAGAATTTGCCGCCGAGCCACCACACTTCGGTCTTGAAGGGCGCACTTGCGACGAATAGGCTGAAGCATCGCTCAACACATGAAGCACAGTCTTTTACTTTGCGCGGCCACTCTGTCGGTTGCGGCGCTCTCCGCCAGTGAACATCAGCCCATCGGCGAGCAGTTGAAAACGCTTCCGTATCGGATCGCATACGAATCGTATGTGGATAATAACTGGGAGATTTTCACGATGAAGCCGGATGGCTCTGACGAGGTAAATCTCACAAAGACGCCCGGCGAGCATGAGCATTACCCGCAAGTTTCACCGGACGGAACGAAGATTTGTTACACGGTGGACAAAGGTGAAGGGCGCGAGACGGTTCGCAGCTTGTGGGTGATGAATGTGGACGGCAGCAATCGGAAAAAGCTGGTCGATTACGCGCGCGAACCGTTTTGGGCCCCAGACAGCAAGGTGATCGGATTTTTGCCGCAGGAATATCCGAAGTTCAATGTCATCGACTATTACACAAAAGGCATGAGCTTCTACGATCTGGGGACCGGGAAAATCGAGGAGCATCCGAATACCGGAAAGTTGCACCATTTGTATAACCCTTCGTTTTCGCGGAATGGCAAATGGATTGCCGCGACGGTCCATGCGGGGATGGGGTACAGCCACGCAATTCTTTTAATTGAGCGGCATGGCGACAAGATCATTGACCTGAAGATTCCTGGCTGCCGCCCCTGCCTCAGTCCCGACGGCCAGCAAATTGCCTGGGGTCCCGGTGATCACGAAATTGCCGCTGCGCCGATCGACCTGAATTCAGACAATCCGAAAGTAGGCGCGCGCCGCGTGCAGGTTAAAGATGAGAAAAACAAGATTTATCACGTCGATTGGTCACCGGACAGCAAGTATCTGAGCATCAGCCGCGGACCGGAAGGCGAAGGCGATTTGAGCAAGCCGGGCACTTTCCACGCCGCATGCGAGATTGTGGGCATTTACGCACCGGGCTGGAACATCATCGGCGTTTCGGCTGCGCGCCCTGGCGTGCTCGATTTGAATAAGGCGACCGATGCGGACTTTGTCACGCTGACGAAGGATGGAAACAGCAACAAGGAATCGGCCTGGTACCTGGCTCCGCAAAATGCGAAATAGCTCGTTACTCGTTATTGCTCTTGCATTGTTGGCGGGTTGCGGAAAGCAGGCGGATGCTCCAAGAACGGAAGCTACGCCGTCCAAGGCGGAGACGTCAGCTTCCGCTCCGATCGACGTCGTCACTCCTTCTGGTGTCGAGATGGTTTCTCTCCCGGGCGGCGATTTCACAATGGGGAGCAGTTCGGGCAATCCGGACGAGTCACCGGCGCACAAGGTGAAGGTAAGTCCGTTCGTGATGGACAAATATGAAGTGACGCAGGAGATGTTGGCAAAGGTGCAACTGCCGAACCCATCGCACTGGAATGAAACACCAAAGCGGCCAGTCGAGCGCGTGCGCTGGCGTGATGCAAAACAATATTGTAACGAGCGCTCCCTCGCTGAAGGACTCAAGCCGTGCTACAACGAGAA
>JBGAGW010000028.1:0-67535 GCA_044226545.1 Limisphaerales bacterium | reverse complement strand
CGGATCCTCTCCAGATATTCCTTCCGGCTTGGCAGACTCATAACGCCATTTTCCTCGGTAACATGAATTATGAGTCAACGACTGCTTTGGCCCGCGCCAACCCCCTCCGCCCCGGTAACATTTATTGTGAGTCAATTCGTCGTTGAAAGGCGTGGCAATTTTGGCACGGAGTGGCAGAATAGCGATCCAAAATGCTGCGTTTCTTCAGCGTGCTACTGATTTTCTCCCTTCGTATCAGCCTGGGCGCTGACGGGGAGTTGGAACTTTATACGCAGGCGTCGAAAGCATTCGCGGACAAGTTTTACGAACGGGCCGAAGGACAATTCGGAGAGTTTGTTCAAAAATTCCCGGGGTCGACGAATGTTTCAAACGCGATCTTGCTGCAGGGCGAGGCGCGGTTTTTCCTGCGTCGCTACGATGCGGCGGTCGATCTGCTGCAGGCGAATGCGGGAAGAGCCGGCGTGCTGGCTCCCGATTTTATTTTTTGGACAGCGGAAGCCCAGAGTGAATTAGGGAACTATTCGGCAGCAGCCCAGTCTTACCGGAAAGTGGCAACCGATTTTCCGGACTCGCCGTTGCGTTTGCGGGCGAGCTATCTGGAAGCGTTTTGCGCGTACCAGGCGAAGGATTACGCACGTGTGGTTGAATTACTGCAGGACCCAAAAGTTACATTTCAAAGGCTCTCGAAAGAAAACCCCACCGATCCTGCCTCGTTGCGGGGTCAACTCTTGTTGGCGGACGCCCTGATAACGCTCTCGAAAACGGACGAGGCGAAGGCGACGCTCAAAGGAATCGCGACGCCCGCTGACCAGTCGGAATTCGCGTGGGAAAAAAACTATCTGCTGGCCCGAGCTGAATTGCCGGCAACTGCGCCGGAGGCAGCGTTGCCGCATCTGACGAATGCGCTCGCCGCCGCCATTGCGGCGAAGAAGCCGCTGTTGGAAGCGCAAACGCGGAGCCTTGAGGCGGATGTTTATCGGAAATTGAATCGCGCGGGGGATGCGGTAAGCGCCTACGAGAAGATTGGCGCGATTGAAGGATTGCCGGTGGATCAGAAAAGGCTCGCGCTCCTGAAGAGTGTGGAATTGCTTTCGACGAGCGGCGCCACGAGCAACGCACTCGCCCGGATCGAGACTTATCTCGGCACACACACCAACGAGCCGGCGGCGGATTTGCTCAGGATTAAAGCGGGCGAGCTTTGGATCGAACAGTTCCGGCAGCTTTCGACCGATGGCAGCCGAAGCGCAGCCGCAACGAATGCACTTGCCCAGGCCCGTGGTCACTTGCAGGCCGTGATTTCGCAATATACCAACTCCACTCATTTAGGTAGAGCCTGGCTGAATCTGGGCTGGTCCTTTTGGGAAGAGGGCACCGCGTTGGATCGCCCGGCTCGAATTCAGGAAAGTGAAACGGCGTTCCTCAACGCTGCACAAAAGTTGACGCGATCGGATGATCAGGCGCTGGCGTTTTTCAAAATGGGTGATGCAGAACTTTTTCTCAAGAACGCACCGGGGGCACGGAGCAATTATCTCGCGGTGGTCCGCAACTATACCGATCTGCCGCAGGTGCGGAACGCGCTGCTGGACAAGGCTTATCGACAGTTGATTCGCTCCTGCATCGAAGTGAAGGATTTCTCCGCGGCGAGCAGCTACCTGGAAGATTTTCGGAAGGATTTCCCGAATAGTCCACTGACCGAGGAAGGAATTTTTCAGTTCGGGCAAGCGCTGGCGAACAACGGGCAAGCAACCGAGGCGCGGAGGGTTTTTGAAGATTTCCTGCGCAGCTATCCGGGATCTGGGCTCGCGCCAGAGGTGCGCTTTGCCGAAGCACGCAGTTTTGGCGCAGAAGGTGAATTGCAGACTGCACTGAGAAAAACGGATGAGTGGCTGCGCACCTATACGAATCACACACTACGCGCGGCGGTGGAGTTTCGGCGCGCCCGGCTGTTCGACAAGGCGGGACAGCGGACAAACGCGCTGGTGTTGTTTACCAACTTTGTGGTGCAGTTCCCCACCAACTCACTCGCCCCGGCGGCGCAATTGTGGGTGGGAGATTATTATTATGAACAGGAGCAGTGGCCCATTGCGGAACAGAATTATCAGCGCGTGTTTCAGAACACGAATTGGTTGACCAACCCGCTCACCTACGAAGCGCGTTTGATGGCGGCGAAGACTGCGTTCAAGCGCCAGGGTTATAGCGACGCACGTTCCTATCTGACGAATTTGATAAACGCGTTGAGTGTCGATACGAATTCGTCCCCGGAGTTAAGCGCCGAAGCGTACTTTGTGCTCGGCGATGTATTCCTGGAGGAGCCAATCACCGGCAGCACGAATTCGGTGCAGAACTTTATCGAGGCGGCAAAGGTGTTCGACCGCATCGCGACGCAATATCCATCGAACAAACTCGCTGTGCTCGCGCTGGGAAAGAAGGGGGATTGCCATCTTCAATTGGCGTCGCTGCCTGCTTATGTAGAAAGCTATCGCGAGGCCACGAATGCTTATATCGCGGTGCTGCATTCGAAAGTGGAAGATGTGCCCGTCGCCACGCGGAACCAGGCGGAAGTCGGGCTGGGACTGGCTTTCAAAGGTATGGCTGAAGGTAAACCGGCCGCCGAGCGTGACCAGTTACAAAAAGCCGCGCTGGATCATTTTTTGAATGTGGTTTATCCCAACAAACCGGATGCAACGCCCGATCCTTACTACCTAAAGCTAGCCGGTCTCGAAGCCGGAAAGCTGGCCGAGTTCATGGGGAATACGCAAGCGGCGCTCAGCCTGTACAAAACTCTGATCAAGGAAGCGCCTTCTTTGAAAACTTTCTGGGAGGCACGGATCGCTTCGCTGCAGCAACGGCTTGCCGCGCAATAGTCAGTTCATCGGTACGCCCCGACGTATGTAGGTCGGGACGTCGAGGTCCGCGCCGCGATGAATCGTTGGTTCGCTCTTTTCGAACCGGCCGCGCGAAACGATTTCGAGGGCAAGCATCTCCTGCTTCCATTTTGAAGCGGTCTTGCGCAGACGAGAGCCCGCCTGCTTGTCGAGAATGTCGCGTGTTCTTTGTGGCGTACTTTCGGGCGGGGGCGCTATGAATCGAGGAGCCGGCCGTCGGGCAATTTCGTCCTCTACCAGTGCAGCCTCGGAACTGGAAACGGTGTCGGTTACCTGACGAACTGATTGGATCGAAGCGTCAATAATCGGCTGGGTAGCGGTTTTGCAGAACTTGGAAGCGATGAGTGTCAGGCTCACTCGGTCCGAGGATGACGTGTCGATCGCAGTGCCGAAGATGAGCTCTGCGTCCGTTTCGCGCTTCAAGCGGTCCATAATCGCTGTGATTTCTCCAACGCTCAGATTTTGGGCACCGCCGAGACTGACCAGAACCTGGTTCACTTCCGAGAGCGCGCCGGGTTCAAGCAGCGGATTGGTGAGAAGTCGTTCGAGAACTTCAGTGGCGCGGTGGGGCCCCGTCGCTTCGGCCATAGCCAGGAGGCTTTCGGTGTGGCGTCCACGAAGCGCTGAACAGAGATAGGCGAAATCGACGTTGATCAGGCCGGCTCGCGTGAGCATGTGCCAGAGACCTCGAATGCCCTGCACCAGCAACGCGTTTGTGCTGGCGAACGCTTCAACAATCGTGGCGCTTTCGCTGAGCAACCGGCAGAGTTTTTGATTGGGCAAGCAGATCACCGCGTCCGCGATGGAGCGCAGCAATTGAAGGCCGAATTGGGCCTGCTTGTGGCGGCGGTCTCCTTCAAAATCGAAAGGAGTGGTGACAATCGCAATCACAAGAGCGCCCGAGTCTTTAGCGGCTTTGGCGAGAACAGGAGCCACCCCGGTACCGGTGCCCCCACCGAGCCCGGCTATAATAAATACGAGTTCGTTGCCACCCACCAGATCGACCAGTTCGTCCCGGTCGCTTTCAGCCATAACACGCGCGAGTTCGGCGTCGCCCCCAGTGCCAAGGCCGTGTGTACGATTGACGCCGATGAGCAATCGGTTCGGGACGGAATGCTGCTGCAAAACGCGTGCGTGCGTGTGGACCAGCGCAAGCGGAAGTTCCGCAAGATCGGTTTTGAGCATTTGATCGACGGCGTTACAACCCGCGCCGCCCACGCCGACGATTCTTACGCGTACCGGCTGCGAACTGTGATCTGGTTGAGATTCTAGCATCGTTCCTCCTCGGTGTTATTCAGGCGCTCCTGCAAAACGAAAGATTTGGTTGATCGATTTCTTTAGCCCGCCGGCGAGCGAAGCTTTTTGCGTGTTGCGCTTTCGCACTTCAAACGATCCATAGCGAGCGAGGCCGATGCCGGTGGCAAATTCCGGTTGATCGAGTGCGGATTTCAGGCCGCTAATGGAATTGGTTCGCCCGATTTGGACCGGCAAGCCGAATACGCGAGCAGCCAGCTTTTGGATCTCCGGGATGCGTGAACAACCGCCACAGAGGACGACGCCTTCGCGGATCTGACTCAACAGACCAGCTTCGTCGAGTTCCAGGGCGATGATCTCGAATGTTTCTTCCAATCGGGCGGACATGATGCGGCGCAGATGTTCCAGGCTGATGGTGCGTTCCTGCAGGCCGAGATCGTTCGCGAGGGCGATGCTCTGGCCTTTTGAGCGGTCGTCCACAATGGCGGAGCCGTAATCAATCTTCAGTTGCTCGGCGCGGCCGAGCGGCACTTTTAACCCGTAAGCGAGGTCGTTGGAAACGTGATCGCCGCCGACAGAAAGAACGCCAGTGTGCTTGATCACACCACGCGCATAGACTGCATAATCGGTTACTCCTGCGCCTATATCGATGACCAGTGCGCCAAGTTCCTTTTGTTGTGTGGTCAGGAGCGCGAGAGCGGAAGCGATTCCGTTGAAGACAATATCTTCAACTTCGAGTTGGAGCGCTTTCACCGCGCGAATGGGATTCTGCAGTCGATTGAAAAGGCCGTGAACGACGTGGACATCGACCTCCACGCGAGCGCCAAACATCCCGACTGGGTTCAGGATTCCGTCCTGGCCATCGACAAGGAAGTGTTGGCGAACGACATGAATAATGCGGTTCTCGGCGGGCAGATTGATCGCTTTGGCATTCTTGATCGCATCTTCGACATCCGCCTGGATGATCTCGCGATCGTGCGAAGCGACCGGATGAAAACCACGATTGTTAAAGCCGCGCACGTGCCCGCCGCTGATGCCGAGATACACGCTGCGGATTTCCACGTCGGCCATTTGCTCAGCTTCGACCACCGCGTTGCGGATATCCTCTTGTGCAGCGGCGAAATCAACAATTTCGCCTTTCCGCACGCCCCGGGATTTTGCCTGGCCAACGCCGACAATGCTGACGTCGCCGGTCTCGGTGAGTTCGGCAACCACCGCACAGACTTTTGATGTGCCGATATCCAAGCCGACAATGGTGGAGGAGCGGTCAAACATGCTTTTTCCTGTAAGGTGAAGGTTGAGAAGGATGGAGAAGAGCGGGAACTCCGTTCGTGAGATCGACAAAAGTGACCGGAACGTAATTAGTTACGGCGAGGTCCAGCGAGGCGATCAACCGCGTGGGTCGACCGACATTATCATGCACCGCGCGCCAGCGGGCCAGTTGAGTATCGTGATCCCGATAGGCAAAAGTGACTTCGTTGCCTTGTTCAGTGGATACGATCATGGCGGCCGGTGAGGAGACATCGATGGCGCGAACTTCGACATGTCCTGTCATTTCCGATTTTTGAAATGCGCGAATCCAACGTAGCGCTGCGAGGACATAGGGCGAATCCACGATGTGACCGGGACGGAAGGCAGCGGCCGAGATTCCGGTAATTGTGGGAACGAAGCGAGTGGCGTTGTCGAACGCTATCGTGTTGAGCGCACGCAAAACGGGCGGAATCACCATTCCCTGGTCGTCGAGATAAAGCGGGGCAGGCTCAAGCAACCCGTCACCGGGCCGAGCGGAGAAGACAACGACGCGGGCGATCGGTTCGCGTTCGCGGACTCGAATGATGAGCAGGCGCGGGAGCAGACGTTCAACTGAAGCGGATTCGATCAAAGGGACCAGCTCAAGATCACGTTTGATCCGGGCGAGATCGAGCGAGAGGAGATTCTGGCCCACTTTTACATTCGCCCAGGAACGGATTTGTTCGACGGGAATAATGCCATCTGTTTGCAGGTCAATCCGCTCGATGGCAAAGGAAGGATTCGTATAAACGTATTGTTCGAGCAGATACTCGCCACCTTTCCAGCTCACGAAAAGGGCCAGCACAATTCCGGCGGAGATCGCCAGAGCGCTCACTGCCATGCGAAGACGAACCGCCTTGAGTGGCCCCGAGCGCGAGCGCACATCGAGCAACCACTGGCGTTCGAATTTTTTACTTTTACCACGTCCCCACATCGGTTCAGGCCGCAACGGGCGTTCGCTGCAGCGCGAGGTCGACCATGCGCTGGCAAAGTTGTTCGTAGGAAATTCCGGCGGCAGCGGCGGCCTTCGGAAGCAAGCTGGTCTCGGTCATTCCCGGCAAAGTGTTCACTTCAAGAACAACCGGCAAACCGCCGTCGCGGATCATGATATCGATTCGGCCGTAATCGCGGCCACCGACCGCGTTGAACGCGGCTAAAGCGGCCTCTTGAATCCGTTTCGTTGTCGTCGCATCGAAATCGGCAGGACAAAAGTATTGCGTCGCGCCAGAGGTGTATTTGTTGCTGTAATCGTAGGCGCCGGTTTTTGGGCGAATCTCGACAATCGGGAGAGCTTTGTTGTCGAGAATGGCGACCGTTGTCTCGCGACCAAGAACGCGTTCTTCGGCCAGAACCTCGGAATCAAAGTGCAAACTGTTTCTCAGTGCGCCTGGCCATTGTTCAAGCGTATCCACGAATTGAAGCCCTACGCTCGAACCCTGGCGCACTGGCTTGACAACGAGCGGCAGTTGAAGCGACGGGGGCAGCGGGGCTGCTGGGTCGCGCAACACAACATAACGCGCCGTAGGCACTCCGGCCGCGACGCAACGTTCTTTGGTGAGAACCTTGTCAAAGGCAATACGACTTGACCCAGCATCGCAGCCTGTGTAGGGAACCCCGATTTTCTCGAGTTCCTCCTGCACAGCGCCGTCTTCGCCGTAGGTCCCGTGGAGCGCAAGGAACACGACGTCGGTGTCGGGGGGCAACTCCCACTGGCCGGGAACGGGATCGAGTTCATGGACTGTATGGCCAAGCGAGCGGAGCGCGTTGGCTGCAGCCTTGCCCGTGCGCAGGGACACCTCCCGTTCTGCGGAAGGCCCGCCGAGCATCACGACGATATGGAGTGGCTTAATCTTCACCGACGATTTGAACCTCTGTCTGTAATTCGATGCTGCGTTCGGCACGGGCGCGTTCGCGCACGAGCTCGATCAATTCGACAATGTCATGCGCGGTCGCGTTGCCTTCGTTCACAATAAAATTTCCATGAACGTCAGAAATGACAGCACCCCCGCGCCGCGCTCCTTTGAGGCCAAGCTCTTGAACGAGGCGACCTGTCGGAATGGTGGCGGAATTTTTGAAAATACAACCGGCGCTGGGCGCTTGCGGCTGAGAACTCCAGCGCTTCTGGCTGCACTCATCCATCTTTCGATCAATCTCCGCACGCGGCGCCGAACGACCAATTAAAACGGCACGCAACGCAATATGCGTTTTGAGCATCGTGCAATTCCGATATTCGACCGGGATCTCTCCGGCAGTCCGTTCGAAGATTCGGCCTTCCAAATCCATCATTCGCACCGACTCAACCACCTGGAACATCGCGCCACCTAAAGCGCCGGCGTTCATGCGCAGAGCGCCGCCGATATTGCCGGGTATGCCTTCCATGAACTCCAAATTGGTGAGCGAAGCTTTCTTCGCTTCAAATGCCACACTGCGCAGGCGCGCCCCCGCACCACAAATGACCTTTTCGCCTTCGATGCGAATTTCGGAAAATGCAGGCGCAGCCAGGCAGATCACCACACCGCGAATTCCCCCATCACGCACTAGAAGATTCGAACCGCGCCCGAGCATGAACCATGGGATACTGTGACTTCGGCAGATCTCAAGCACACGCGCGAGATCGCTTTCATCGGCAGGTTCTACGTAAAGGTCTGCGGGACCGCCTACGCGCAGGGTCGTTCGTTTTGAAAGAGGTTCGTTCTGCCGGAGAACAGCAGTCGAGCTCAACCGCTGCTTCAGCAACGGGAGGATCGCGAGCGTTTGAGATTCTGCCAGAGTCATCCGTGCCTGAACTTTAGAACACCGCCGTGCGGTTCCGGTTGAGCTTCTTCCTCGCGCCCCCGCAAGAGTGCCGACGCAATTTGATCCGCTGCGTCTGGATAGTGCCATTTCCGCAGTTCCGCGCGCATTCGTTCCGCGATATGCTGGTCAGAGACCAGTTCAACGATTGATTGCGCGAGTTGATCGGCGCGCAATTGAGATTGAACCATGAGACGGGCCGCGCCCGCCTGCGCGAAAGCGCGCGCATTGTGGTACTGGTGGTCGTCCGCGGCCGTCGGATAAGGGATCAGTATGGAAGGCACTTCCATGGCCGCAATTTCCGCAAGCGAGGAAGCGCCTGCGCGACTGACGCAAACGCTCGCCGCGCCGAGCGCCAGATCCATCTCGGTAAGGAAGGGCAACACTTTCGCCCGACTGGTGAGTGGCTTGTACGCGGCAGAGATTGCTTCGTGCGTGGCAGCGCCCGTCAGGTGCAAAAATTGAATGCCGGGAATCTTTTCCACCAGAGTAGAAACGGCCCCTAGCATGGCCTTATTAACAGCGGCAGCACCTTGGCTTCCTCCCATCACCAGCACAACGGGACTTTTCGGATCCAACCCCATCGCCATCCGCGACGCCGCTGGATCCAGCGGCTGAAATTGAGGACGGACCGGAGTGCCGGTGAATTGGACAGACCGATTCCGCAACTGACTGGCAGCGGAAGAAAACCCAATGAAGACGTGATCCACCCAGGGTGCGAGCAGTCGATTCGCGCGACCTGGAATGCTGTTGGATTCGTGGAGAGCCGTTTTGGCTCCCGCAATTTTACCCGCAAAAATCGGTCCAGCGCTGGTGAAACTGCCCATGGCCAGGACAGCGGCGGGGCGGCGCTTTCTGAAGGCGTTGCGCACCTGACAAAAACTTTGCCAGGTCGCCTTGAGGAAGACTGGAAAGTTGCCCTTCAAGAGCGGTACAGCGGGAAGACTGAGCACCCCCATGCCGCCACTGGTGCTGGCGCCAATCTGGTCGACCTCCTTTTGGGAGACCAGTAGGGTTACATCGCAGCCGCGTTCCATCAGCTTTTCGCCAATGGCAATGCCGGGGAACAAGTGACCACCCGTGCCGCCACAGGCAATTGCGACAAGTCGATCTGCAGGCTTTAGGTGCATCAGGATTGTTGCGAGCTTGGTAACGTCGGTATTTGCGATGAATCCAAGTGCTGACGGCTATTCGCAAATGACCAATGACAAGGCACGCAATGAGCAAACAATGACCCAATTGCCCAAGGACCAAACGCCCTACGGGTAATAACTGAGTCCTTGGCGATTGGAAATTCCTTGGTCATTAGTGCTTGGACATTGGTCCTTCTAATCCTTATGCCATCGCGGTCCGGAGGTCTGTCTCCTCAACTTCCTCATGCATCGGAGCGCCGCCAAGGCGCGCGATACTGATGAGCACACCGATGGCGAGGAGCATCAGTGAGAGGCTTGATCCGCCGTAACTCACGAACGGCAAGGGCAAACCTTTATTTGGGAGTGCACTCGTCACTACGCCAATATTGATGAGCGCCTGAAGCCCGATCAGAAAAGTAATTCCGCTTCCGAGCAGGAGCCCAAAAACATCCCGCGCATGCCATGCAATGTAGACCCCGCAAATGATAAAAATGATGAACGCGGCAATCACCGCGAGCGTCGCCACCAATCCCATCTCCTCCCCCACAATCGAAAGAATGAAGTCCGTGTGATTCTCGGGAACGAAACCGAGCTTTTGTCGGCCGTTACCGAGCCCAAGTCCTGTGGGACCACCGGAGCCGAGCGCGATCATCGCCTGCCATGCCTGATAACCTGCGCCATCCTTGTGATCCTCAGGATGCAGCCAGCTCAGAATCCGCCGCATGCGCAGAGGATCGGAGACGAGCGCGAACACCATAAACGCCACGCCACCAATTGCGGGAGGGATGAAATAGAACCAGCGAACGCCGGCGAGCAGAAGCATCAGACCGGTCACCGAACTTAAAAGGATGGTCGTTCCACGATCCGGTTCGAGGAAAACCAACGCCAGAATGATCAGCGACAGGATCCCAGGCACAACGAGCCCGCGCCAGAATGTCCGGATATCTCTCTGAAATCTCTCGCCGTACCAGGCGAGCATGACAATCAACGCAAACTTCGCCAGTTCGGAAGGCTGAAAGTTCGCCACGCCAGGGATTTGAAGCCATCGCCGACTGCCGTTGACTTTTTGAGACAGCAAAAGAACGGCCACCAGCGAGATGACCGAGACAATGAATAGTGGCCACGTAAATTTCTTCAGCCAGCGGTAATCACAAAGAGCCGCTGTGACGCAAATCAAGATTCCCGCCGCGCTCCACGCGCTTTGCATCGTGAAATAATGAGTGCCGCGAACGATGCTGCTGCTGTAGAGCGTTACCATGCCCAGTGCGAGAAGACCGCCCACGCACAAAATCAAAGTTGTCGTCGCAGTTTTCATCGCAGGTTTACTGGCGCGGGGAACGCCGGTTTAATGAACCGCAGTATGTGTTGTGTTGGTGCTGGATTTCGAAGTCTTGCTTGTGTGCTTAACGCTCGGCGCGCCGGTTTCGTTCGTTCCCGCGGCCGCGGAAGGAGCAGGAATCTTTAATTTTTGACCTACTTTCAGACCACTGGTCTTGAGACCGTTGGCCGCGCGAAGTTGACTGACGGTTACGTTGTGGGCTTTCGCTACTTTCGTAAGCGTATCGCCTGATTTGACTGTGTAGCTGTCGGTCGAAGGGGCGCTTCCTGTCCCCTCCGCACCACCACCGGTCGTGGCGGGGGGAGTGGTCGATGCACTCGCCACCGTTGCCGCCGGGACCTGCAACTTCATTCCGGCCTTAAGCTTGGCCGGATCGACATTCGGGTTTGCTTTGCGAATGGCGTTGACCGTTGTTCCATTCGCTTTCGCGATTTTGGCGAAAGTGTCGCCGCGGGCCACTGTGTATTCCTTCGTCGAACCGGTGCCTGCAGGTTCCTGCGGCGCGCCGCTCCCGACAACTCCCAGATTCGAGGGCTTCCAGGCGTCGCGAGTCGCGTTGGTTGTGCTGGGAGCGAGCGTGTTCTGGGCGGCCGTGCTGTAGGATTGCGCATTTGTGATCGGAGCACCCGGAGGCGGTTCGGTCGGCACCTGAGTGGCGTTTGAATAGTAAAGCGATTCCGAAGTGATCGGCGGCAACGAAAGATTGTTGCTCGACGTCGAGGTGGTTGAAGCCGCGGTATCGGCGGTGGAGTTGCCCGCTGTTTTGGTCGGTTTACAGCCCTGGAGAAGCAGGCCGCCAAAAAAGACAACGTGAATCGCAACAATGGTGGCCACTGCGATGCGCACGTTGGACGCGCCCTTGTTGGCCTGGGCCTGGAAAGTACCCTGCGGGATTAATGGACTCGGATTGCTCATGGTCGTGGAACAGTGCTATCTAACCCTCTGAGGAAAAATGGTTCGTTTACGAGCCCCTCAGGAGACTCGCGAAAAAATTCATGACTAAAAACAGTCGCGCTCAATTCAATTCGTCACGGTAAAGCTTTCGGACTTCGTCCGGCTACTCTTATTATCGGCATTGCTCACCACCTGTTGAACAGCCTCTCGGAACAGTTCGCCGCGGTGCTGGTAGCTCTGAAACATATCGAGGCTTGAGCAGGCGGGGGACAGTAGCACGTAATCTTCCGCCTCGGCGCGCTCCGCCGCTTTCGAGACTGCTTCTAACAGCGAATCCACCAGCGTGCAAGGAGTAAACAAACTCCACGCAGCTCGCATTTTTTCGCGCGATTCCCCAAGCAAAAATGCGCCTTTGACGCGACGCGCCAGCAGCGGCCCGATGTCGTGAAAATCGAGCGATTTATCCTTTCCGCCAGCAATCAACCAGATGTTCGGCTCAGCCCCTCGCCCGGACGGCAACGCCTCAATCGATTGTGCCACGGCGTCGACATTCATCGCCTTAGAATTGTTAATGAAGCGTACCCCGTTGGATTCGCTGACCAGTTCCAGACGGTGCGGGCCAGGTCGATAAGCTTTCAGCGCTGAAATCATCTCTTCGAGCGGGAGTTTTAATACGTGACCGATCGCCAGAGCTGCCATCACGTTTTCCGAATTGTGCGGTCCGAGCAGAGCGCATTGATCCATATTGAACAGGGGACCGGCCCAATTTGGGAGTGCGCTGATGAGCAGGCCACGATCGAGGAACAAATCCGCGCGACGGTTGTTCGCGCTGAAGGTGATGACTTTCGAAGGGATCGGGACTTCGAGCGCACGCAAATGAGCGAGCGCTTCGCTCTGCACAATGGCCCAGTCGAACACCTGTTGGTTCTTGAAAACTTTGCCGACGGCCCGCGCGTAGTCGCTCAAGCGGGCGTATTGATCCATGTGGTCGCTGCGGAGATTTGTAATCACCGCCACTGCGGGGCGAAAATGTTCGGTCGATTCGACTTGAAATGAATTGAGATCGAGCGTTACGAAATCGAGTTCCCGGCTTTGCTCCACCACGTTGCAAATCGGTTCGCCGCTGGCGCCCGCGCGGACGGTTTTGCGTTGGGAATTTGCCAGCATGTTGGCAATTAGCTCTGCTGTCGTGGTCTTTCCGTTCGTGCCAGAAATCGCAATGCTCAGGCAGAACAACCCGCGCGCGCCCAATTCGAGGTCGCTGATGGCTGGAACGCCAGCGGCGGCAAGCGCAGCGACTACGGGATCACGAGGACTGGTTTGGCTGCTGTGAATGGCGAGGTCGAAACCCTTCAAATTCTTTTCCGTAACGAGAGAAATGCCGAGTGCTTTAAGTTCGGCTGTTCCTTTTTGGGACGGCTTCTCGGCCGAGGAAGCGATTGCGGACACTCGCGCGCCGTGCCGGTTTAGCAACGAGCAGGCAGCCAGCCCGCTTGCATCCAAGCCGACTACAACCACTTTCTTGTTGGCCAGATCGTCCATGTATTCCGGATCACCGGAGCTTAAGCGTGCTCAGTGCCACGAGCGCGCACAAAATGCATAAAATGTAAAAACGGGTCACCACCTGCGACTCGTACCACCCTTTTTTCTCGAAGTGATGATGGAGCGGAGCCATCAAAAATACCCGTTGGCCCTGTCCGCGAGTTCGTTTCGTATATTTGAACCAACCGCGTTGGATCATCACCGAACCGGCCTCCGCAACGAACACTCCACCGGCGATTAACAGAATGAATGGTTGGTGAATAAGAACCGCCATAATCCCCAACGCTCCGCCAAGTGCGAGCGAGCCGGTGTCGCCCATGAAAACTTGTGCCGGATGACAGTTATACCAAAGAAATCCGAGCGAAGCGCCCAACATTGCGGAGCAAAAGACCGTGAGTTCCCCTGCGCCGGCGACGTGCGGCACTTGCAGGTACTTCGAGAGCTCCGAGTTTCCCGCGATGTAAGTGAAAATCACAAAAACGGTCGTAACGATTATGGTGCAACCAATGGCCAGTCCATCGAGGCCATCGGTGAGATTAACGGCATTTGAACTGCCGACAATCGCGAAAATCGTCACGATCAACCCAAGCACCGCGCTCGAAGCAATCGCATATTTGTAAAATGGCACCATGACCTCAGTGATCAGCTTGCTCGTGTCGGGCACGAACCAAAGATAAACGCCAATGAATCCTGCCAGCAGGGTCTGCACCACCAACTTGATCAGCGAAGTGGTCCCGAGGTTATTCTGCTTGGTGATCTTGGCGTAATCATCGTAGAAACCCAATCCCGCCAGCACGATCAGGGAGAGAAGCGTGAGCACCACCAATTCATTCCATTGCGCCCAGAGCAGACCGGCCAAATCCATGACGGTAACAATTAAAAGCCCGCCCATGGTCGGCGTTCCCTTTTTACTGATCACGCGCGTCTCCATCCCGCCGGTTTCTTCAGCCTTGTCCACGTAGTTCTGACCGAACTTTAAACGCTTGAGCCAGCGAATCACAGGCGGGCCCAAAAACCAACTAAAGAGCAGGGCAGTGACCGCCGCGCCGGCGCTACGAAACGTGATGTAGTTGAACACGCGCAGCGGTGAAAGCGTTTCCGCCCATCCCGTGCCTTCGGCTTGCGTCCGCAAGTACTGGCTCAAATAGAAAAACATCAACCGCGCTGCTCCAAAAACTTTATCGCAAACTTTGTCGGCAAACTTTGTCGAACCACATAAAGACGGCCGACAAAGGCTGCCGACAAAGTTCCAATTAGGGCACCTTCTGCCCCTCCCCGAATTGCGCCGCCAAAAAATCTACTACTCGTTCCAGCCGCGTGGATCGCGAGGCCTTCACAAGGACCAAGTCACCGGGCCGAACAATTTCCGTTACGGCGGGTCCCACTTTGTCGACTTCCGGCAATTCCACCACACGCTCCAGGCCCGCGCCGCGCGCCGCGCTCGCCATAATCCGGCTGTTTTTACCGACGGCGACGAGGTAATCGATCTCCCCCGTCGCCGCCCGTCGACCGATCTCTTCATGAGCGGTCGCGCTACTTTCTCCGAGCTCAGCCATATCTCCCAGCACCGCGATGCGCCGTCCTTTGCAAGGGAAAGTCTGCAAAGTATCCAAGGCCGCGTGCATTGAATCGGCATTGGCGTTATACGCATCATCAAGCACCAGGAAATCGTCGATTTGCTTGAGTTGCAGGCGCATTTTCGCGCCTCCGCAAGAGGCCAGGCCACGCTGAATTTCAGCGGGACTTAGGCCCAGTTCCTTCCCGACCAATACAGCATAGGTGGCATTCACCACCTGATGCGTACCTAACAGTCTAGTGACATACTCACCCGAGAAATCCTTTTCCCCACCAGACAATTGAAAGCGCGTTCCCTCCGCGCCCATCGTTACTCCCGAAATTCTCCAATCGTTCTTCGCGCCCGTGCCGACACGAATGACGCGCCCCTTGCTCCTGCGCACCAATTCGTCGGCACCGTAACCGTCACCATTAATCAGCAGAAAGCTGCCCGCCGGCAGAACTTCCGCCAGCGTGCCTTCTTCCTGCAAGACACCGTCAATGGAACCGAAAAATTCCAAGTGCTCGCGTCCGATACTCGTGACTATCCCGGCAGTCGGCCCGATGATATCGAGCAGCGGCCGCAACTCTCCCGGATGATTGGTGCCCACTTCCAATACAGCCGCTCGATGTCTCCCTTCGAGCTGCAGCAGCGTCAAAGGCACGCCGATCTCGTTATTAAAACTCGCGGCGCTCGCCAATGTTTCGAATTTCTGGCGTAACACCGCCGCCACGAGTTCCTTCGTACTTGTTTTGCCATTCGAACCAGCGACTGCGATGGCGGAGATATCGAACTGCTGTCGATACGCGGCGGCGATTTCGCCCAACGCTCGCCGCGTACCTGGAACAGCCACGCAAGGAAATCCCGGGGGCAGCGGCGACGTCCTTCTCTCGTCTACTACCGCCGCCGCTGCCCCTTTGCCACACACGTCCGCGAGAAATTCATGCGCATCGAAATTTGGACCAGAGAGGGTGACGAAAAGATTGCCCGGGGCCACTGTGCGCGAATCAGTCGAAACTCCACTAACCACCACATTCGCGTCGCCATTCACAATGCGTCCGTCGCAACTCTCCGCAATAAATTGGAGGGTTCTCGTTTCCATTATGCAGGCACGAGTTCCCGACGTTGCGGCCGAACTCGAGGTGCGGGTAAGGCTGTAAGATTTTCCGCTGCCACCGCTTTGTCGTCGAAAGGCACAATCGTGTTTGCCAATTCCTGGTAGACGCGGTCTCCCTTGCCGCTGATCAAGAGGACGTCACCGGGTCGCGCCAAACCGATCAGTTCGCTGACGGCTTCAGCCCGACTGGGTTGAAAATGATATTCCACGCCCCCAACGCTCTCGATGCCTTGCGCGATGATTCCGCAGATCTGATCCACAGGCTCCCGCCCCGGATTGTCAGCGGTGAGAATGATGCGTTGCGCGTATTTCGCCGCCGCGCGCCCCATGCCGAAGCGCTCTTTGCCAACCGTCTTTTCTGCCGCGCCAAACGCGAGAAGAATTCGTCCTGTAGTGATCTCACGCAATGAGAGAAGCGCGCGTTCCAACGAACGCTCGTCCCGCGCTTCATCCACAAACACTGAAAACGGCTGGGGCGTGGGAACCTGCTCCAAAGATCCGGGCGGCGTTTGCAATCGATGCAACGCGCGACCAATCTGTCGCTCGGTGAGGTCCGACGCAAATGCAGCAGCACTCGCCGCAAGCAGATGCGTCAGATTCTCACGCCCGATGATGGGGACTTCAAATCGCCCATTCTCATTGCCTATATAAAGCGTTCCTTCCGTCGATTCGGTCGACCAACTCACGTCCTGTGCGCTGACCTGTGCCGCGCTCGACAATCCGAATGTCACGTGCGCGTCGAACAAGACCGCGCAGGCCGCTTCCCGCCCGTCCTGCTTTTCCCCGTTCAAAATCCCGCAAGATGGCCGCCGCGCGGTCGACTGGTTCATGAATTCGGAGAGGCGCCAAAGGTTCTGCTCCTCGCCGGTCAGCACCAGCACATCGAGCGGAATCCCGCGCATCGATGCGAGAGTGATTTCCGGCAGTTGCAACACGCATGTCCCGCAGCCCGCGCGCACCATCTCCGCAAACAAACGGTGCACGTCGCAACTTTCCAGAGCTGAACCCGCAGGCAGGCGACGCTCTCCGAATTCATGACGCAGCTCGCTGATCAGCCCGGCATTGACGCCGCTCGCGCGCAAAATTGAATGCAAGAGAAAGGCCGTTTTCCAGGCGCTGTTGCTGCCGCTCACGCCGATCACGCGCAGAGCTTCACAGGTCTTGCCGTAGAACCTCGCCGAAAGATCGGCCAGCGCAGCACGGGTATCCACCACTTCGATCGTCGTGACCCGCTGCCGCATCGTGCCATTGCGCCGGGACACGACCGCGACAGCGCCACGCTGCACCGCCAGTTCGATTTCGCCGTGTCCGTCGATATTTCCACGCTGTAGAGCGAAGTAAATATCTCCCGGCGAAACACGCCGCGCCTCATAAGCGAAACCGGTCACCTCAGCGGCCAGGGAGCCCTCCACCTTCCAGGTCTCCAGACCTTCTATTAACGTGCGCAGTTGCATCAATTTCGGCGAGTCACACTCGCAGTCAGTTTCTCCGCGGGAAGAGTGTCCGGAGGTATCGCCAGGTAATTCGCCACACGTTCGGCGATGCGAGCGAAGACGGGCGCGGCGGTTTCGCCTCCGTACTGGCCATGGTGCGGCTCATCCATCACAACCGAAATGCAGAGCTCGGGATTATCCGCCGGAAAAAATCCGATGAAGGACGAATAATGCTTCGTCCGGGAATAACGGCCATTATACAGTTTCTGTGCCGTTCCGGTTTTCCCGGCGACGGTGTAGTAGGCCAGTTTCGCTTTCATGCCGGTGCCATTCGTCGAAACGACCGATTTCATCGCCGCGACCATTTTCGCGGCTGCTTCTGGTGAAATCACATTCGCGACCGCTTGCGGTTGGAATTTTGCTGCAACTTCCCCCTGCTCATCAACGAAGCTGTCGACCAGGACCGGCCGCATCAGCACCCCTTTATTCGCAATCGCGGAAATCGCCATCACCATCTGGATCGGTGTCACGGCCACTTCATGGCCCATCGGCACGCGCGTAATTGAGATGGGCCTCCATTTTTCTGGCGGGCGGAGAATTCCAACGACTTCTCCGGGAAGAGGAATGCCCGTCTGTTGATGAAAACCGAACGCTCGCAAATATTGGTATAGCCGTTCTTTGCCCAACATCATTCCCACCTTAGCCGCGCCAATATTCGAAGATTTGCTAATGACTCTTTCGACCGGCACGATCCCGCACGGATGTTCGTCAGAAAGCGGTTCTCCAGCGTAGAAGAACCGTCCGTTCTCGCAGTTAATCAATGTATCGAGATCAACCAGATGCTCATTGAATGCTGCGGAAACAACCACCGTCTTGAATGTGGAACCGGGCTCGGCAAAATCCGCGATCGCGCGATTCCTTCGATTTTCCATGGGAGCTTTGCCAATTTCGCTCGGGTTGAAATTAGGCAATATTGCAAGGGCGAGGATTTCTCCGGTTTTCGGCCTCACGACGATCGAGCAGATGCTCGTGGGATTGTGCTTTTCCCATGCGACAGATAGTTCGTCTTCCACAATGTGCTGAACGCCCGAGTCAATAGTGAGAATCGCGTTCAGTCCCGAGCGCGCGGCCACATCCTGTTCGCGAAAGAGGACCAATTCTCGCTGGCGGCTATCCGTCTCGGTCTGCCGCCAACCGTGCACGCCGGTCAACACCTTGTTCAAGGTCAACTCGAGGCCATCCTTTCCGGTGGTTGTGATCTCCACCTTCCCATTATTGGTCTTTTCGTTGACCCCTACGTAACCCAAAACATGAGCGGCCAAACTTTCGTTCGGGTAAAATCGAAGCTCTTCGGGCTCGTCGTAAATGCCCTTCTTTCGAATCCGATTGTAGTAGGCGCGGCGCGTGTCCCTCAGTTTCTTTTCGTCCACGCCGAACGACACCTGGTCCATCGCCTCGCGGACTTTGTTCCATTCATCTGCCTCGATCTTCTTCTTCAGTTGGACCCGCGTGACGGGAACAATCTGGCCAAAATCATTTGTGCGCATGCGCGGACGGATCTTGTCCGCAAGTTCCAATTCAGGAATACCCAGCACGGGCGCAATCTGAATCGCGACCGTCATGTAATTCGTGTCGAGCGTCTCGGGATTCGCGCAGACGGTGTGCACCACTTTGCTGGTGGCGAGCAAATTACCTTTGATATCGCGCAAATCACCGCGTCGGGCGTGCTGAATGTAGGTTCGCTCAGTGTTGTTCCGCGCCTCTTCGCTCAATTCGTCGTGGCGCATCAATTGCAGATCAACGAGTCGATATCCCAACGCGCAGAAGCCCGTGATGATGCATCCCGCAAAAAAGGCGAGCCGGCGAATTTGCATCGCGTGGACCAGCGATTGTGTGAGTGCCTTTTTCCGGCCCATTACCGGTTCCCTCCTGACGCGTAAATTTTTGGCGCAGCCGCCGCCTGCCGCGCAATCGGCGTGGGTTCGGGCAGACGCACGAATTGATCCGGTTGCGGCTTCACCAAGCCGAGATTTAGACGTTTTACCCGCAAATCCAGTTCGCGCGGAGTACACATTGCCGCATAGGTACGCGATAAATCGTCGTTCACCCGCTTCAACTCGTCCCGCCGGTTCTCCAGCGCCTTCATCTCGCGTCCCAGCGCCCAGACCTGCGTCTTGGCCCAAACGTAGCCGATGCCCGCCAGGCACACCGCCGTGCAAATGAGAATGCTGACGATGACCGTCTTCGGCTTCAGTGGGGCTCCCTTGCGACGACTCATGCGTGAACCTCCGGGTAGAATGGCCAATGACCAAGCCCTACTCTCCAAGAAAGGACCAACGACCAATTCGCAACGCCAACAGATCTTTTGTCGGAAGCTTTGTCGAGTTCCAGAAGCAGCCTCGCTAAATTGGTTTTTGGAAATTGATTCATTATTTGGTCATTAGTGCTTGGTCATTCGTCCTGAGCTTTTCCATGACTCGAAGCTTCGCACTCCTCGCTCTCGGATTCTCCCGCACTTCCTCCTCGCTCGGCGTAATAGGCTTTCGCGTAACCGACCGTCCCTCCGGCTCTTTCGGCACACGGAACTCCGGACGATCCGCTTCGCCTTCGACCAAATAGTCGCGCTCCATCGCGCGAGCGAAATCTTTGACGACGCGATCTTCGAGCGAATGAAACGTGATCACCGCCAAACGGCCCCCAACCTTCAGCACGCGCCAGGCCGCCTGGATGCCATCCTCTACCGCGTCCAACTCGCGGTTCACCTCCATGCGCAATGCCTGAAACACGCGCGTGGCAGGATGAATCTTCGAATGGCGTCCTACAACACCCGTGACGAACTCCGCCAAATCCTGCGTTGTTTCAAATCTGCGCACGGCCCTCCTTTTGCTTAAAGCATTCGCAATGCGCCGTGATGCCCTCTCTTCGCCCAGCTCCCAAAAGAGATTCGCCAACTCGTCTTCCGGCCACGTGTTTACGACATCCGCGGCAGTCACGGGGTCGCGACGGTCCATGCGCATGTCCAAAGGACCGGATTGCTGGAAACTGAAGCCCCGTTCCGCCCAATCGAGCTGCGGTGAACTCACACCCAGGTCGAGCAACACCCCATCGCAGCTCTCCCCAGCGACGAAGTTTTCGATCTCTACAAAATTCGCGCGATGCAATTCGAAGCGGCCTTCGAACGGCTTCAATCGTTCCGCTGCCGCCTCGAGCGCCGCGTCGTCGCGGTCCAAACCGATCAATCGTGTTTGCGAACTCGCTTCCAGAATCGCAAACGCGTGACCGCCTCCTCCGACCGTTCCATCCACAAAAAGGTGTCCGGCCGCGGGTCGAAGCGCTTCGAGCACCTCCCGCCGCAGAACAGATTTGTGAGAAAAGGTTGGCACGCGCCATAGGGTTTAATGCTGCCCAATTTCGAAGAGCCGCACGGTCAACTCCGACCACTCGTATCGCCTCGTTCTGGAGGAACGCGCGTCCTGCGATTGCGCGAAGACACTCGTTTTTGTTTTCGTTGGGGGGAACGTATTGGTCGGTGATTCGCTCGCCTTCTGCACTTCCGCTGGCATTTGGGCCTCCGGCTTCACAGCCCGCAACGCAAACTTCTTTTTTTTGTTCACCACTACTTCCAAATCCGAATCCGCGAGGTCATTGCGCATTACCCGGACGTTTTCCAGATGCATTTCTTCCTGGACCATATGGCCCGCAAACTTCTCTTTCGCGCTGAAGAGCCCAAACGTCAGGATGCGCAGCCACGAAATTTTCCGGCGCGTTTTAACAACCTTTTTAGGCTTGGCCGCACCTTTTGGATCGGCCAATCGATGCTCTTTCTCCGCCAGCCAATCGGTCTGGACCATCACCGGCTGTTTTGTAGTAAAGCGCGGTTCGCTCTCGAACCGGGGCAACTGCACCTCTTGGCGCATTTCAAAGGGGCTCTTGCCCTCCGGCACATCCTCAAAACTCTTTCCAACCGCCAGGAATTGTTTGAGACTCATAATCAGATAAGTTGAAAAGCCTCAGAAGCCATTGCCTCGTCGACCCGGCTCGTTGCTTCGTAACGTTCCGGGTTCCAAATTTCGAATCGATCCCACGAACCGATCAACACCGCCTCGCGCTCGATGGCGGCCCCCTTTGCCATCTGTTCCGGAATGCAAATCCGACCAGACTTGTCCATCACCGCCTGATCCGAGTTTTTGCCGAGCAACCTCCGCAGCGAATCCGCTTTTGGGTCGCGATACGGCATTTCCTTCATTTTGCCGAGCAATGCCTGCATCGGCTCCGGCGGCAGAACCAGCAAATACAGCTCTTTGGTCGCCGAACTTGGAAGCATCAGGAGTGTGAACTGGAAGCCCTCCTCGGACGGGCGCCACTTGGCTGGGATCTGCAAACGGCGCTTATCGTCCACCCCAAAACGGTAGATCGAATTGTACAATACTGGCGCGGCTTGGTTCACAGGCAAAACACGGGATCAAGGTCAGCAAACACATCCTAATCCCGCCACAGCACCCCACTTTGTCCCAGAACGCCCCACTATAGTCAACGGGAAAACGAAGTTTTGCTGCGCAAAATAGATTTATTCCTGCGCCAACGGCATGCCTTTTCGCGACATGCGTCAAGAAGTTGACCGGGGACGAAACTTTCCGAGGACAATCCTCCTATAAAGAGAAATGCAAAAGTTCCAAGGCTCGAAATGTCATCTTTGTTCTCGTTTCACAAGGGTCGTAGCAGCGGAACGCTTAGCCACGTTTCAGAGCACGGTTGGGATTACTTACCCGGCACCTATTCTTCCTGCCCTCCAGTGCCATGAGTTTGAGCGACAACCCCGGTCAGTTCGCTCGGTCGACTGAGGGATCCCCGGCGGTCGCGGGGCAATTCATCGTACTCCATACGGTCTGCCTGCTTTGCTGCCATTTTGTCACCCAACGACGGAGCCAGCTTAGCCGTTAGGGTATTGACGCGAGACATGGCACCGACTTTCTTGTTCCGGGTGGGATGAATGGCGGCATCCAGGATCGCCTCAGCAACATCTTCGGGGTTGTCGAGGGGAGGCGGGAGTTTGGGTTCTTTATCCATGTAGTTGCGCGCGTGCTGCGGGAAGGGAGTGTCGGTCGCAGTAGGTTGGATGAGGGTGACGGAGACTGGCGCATCATCGAGTTCTTCAATTTCGACCCGCAGGGCGTCGGTGAATCCTTTGACGGCGTGTTTGGAGGCGGAGTACATGCCAAGGAGCGGGACGACCGCTTCGGAAACTTCGCTGCCAATGTTGATCAGAGCACCGCCATTCCGTTTGAGATGGGGCAGAGCTGCAAGTGACCCGTTCACAACGCCCCAAAAATTTGTTTCAAAGAGGCGACGACTGTCTTCTTCGCTCACTTCGTCCAAACGGCCGTAGATGGATGTGCCCGCATTGTTCACCCAGGTATCGATCCGGCCAAAAGTCTGAATCGCGGTTTGAGCAATATTCTCCACCTGATGCTTGTCGCCGACATCGCACGGGACGAAAATTGCCTTTCCGCCGGAAGCTGTGATGCGGCGCACGATGTTTTCCATGGCCGCTTCGCTCCGGGCGGCGAGGACCATTTGAGCACCGCGTTTGGCTGCGAGTTCTGCGGTGGCAAGGCCAATGCCGCTGGACGCTCCGGTGATGACGATGACCTGTTGATCGAGAGGTTTCAGTTTCGCTTTGCCCATGAAGCATCAATCCGCCGGGACAGATCCAATGAAAATGGCGAAAGGTACGGCAGTGGGGCTAAGGGGTTTTCCGAAAGCATGTCATCGCGGCGATTCAGAATTTTTCCGCTTCCCTTCCGTACGAGGTAGGCTCTCAATTCCGGTCAAAAGATGAAAGAACTGCCTCACTCGAGGTCTTGCTTCGTTTGCGGTTCGCGAAATGCGCTGGGCCTGAATCTTCGCTTCTTCACCGACGGGCAGGTGGTCGAAGCACGTTTCACTCCTCGAGTTGAACACAACGGCTTCGTGGGCATTCTCCACGGCGGAATAACTGCAACTGTCCTGGATGAGGTAATGGTCTGGGCCTGCGCAGTGCGCGCAAAACGCTTTTGCTTCAGCGCGGAGATGACCGTCCGCTATCTGGGGCCAATTGAAATCGGTGCGCATATTCTTGCGCGCGGTGAAATGCTGGAAAACAAACGTCACCGCATTTTCGTCACGAAGGGGGAGCTCCTGAATTCCTCTGGAACGGTCCTCGCCAGTGCCACGGCCAAGTATATGCCGATCCATTCGCTTGATCCGGCGTTGTTGCTTGCTGATTTCGAGGGAACGCCGGAGCAGATTCAAGCGTTTTTGCCCCGCTGATTCAGTCACTCCGCACGGACCCACTCGAGGTTGAAGTGAGCGTGTTTGATCGTCTTTGCCGGTTTCGAGGTGTCACCAGGGAGAGCTTTAAGATGGAAGCTATACGACGCGTGCAAGGTACCGTCCTTTGACTGAATGACGCTCGGATAATGAAATTCTTCGCGCAATGGATCGCGTTCTCCTTTTTCGAGGTAACGCTTCCATTTCCATGTCTCCCCTTCATCATCGGAAAGCTGAACCGCCAGGCGATCTCGTCCTTTTTCGGTATCGTTGCTGATCAACAGCCAGGTGCCGTCTTTCAGCCCGATGATTTCCGCTCCTGAACCGGGATTGGGCAAGGAGGTGTCCGTCACTTCGGACCAGGTCTCTCCCCCATCTCGCGAACTGCTTTGATGCAATCGTTTCGGAGTCGGCCCGTTATCGCGCATTAATGTGTAGAGCGATCCATCTTTTCGTTTCACAATACTCGGTTGAATGTTGCCGAAACCGAGAAGAGGGGCGCTGGTCCGCCACGTTTCGCCCCAGTCATCACTGAGCGCCATGAGGGAAAAGGAGAAGCCATCGGAATAGAGGGGAACAATGAGCCTTTTGCCGTCGAGGACGAAAGGATGCGCCCGAGTCATCCAACCGAGACGGCAGCTCAACTTATCACTGGCGCGACGATGAAGTTCGGCGAAGTAGGCGCGGCCCCGTTCTTCCGTCTCCGGCGCGTGCGAGTCGTTCCATTTGGCTTCTTCCCTGGTCAACCACGAGTTCACCGTTTCGCCGAATTCCGGCGGCGGGGTGATGTGGAGCACTTCATTCACAGTCCAGACCGGGGCGTTGGCCGCATCATAGTTGGTGGAAATTCGATATTTCATCAGGGCGCTTTCCCAACGGTTTGCCAAGATCGTCGGCCAGAGCAGCCAGAGGCGCTCCTGTGGATCGATGAACATCGCGCAATTGGTATCTGGGTAGCCGGGCGTATCGGCCATGAGGAACGGCGCACTCCATTCGCTGTCCCCTTTGCGCTTACGGGCACCGAGAATCTTAACGTCGTCCGCGGTTCGTTCGCCGGAACCATGAAACCAACAGACGAGCAGATCTCCGCGCGGGGTTTCAACGATGCACGAAGCATGGTTGTGCCATTCCTCTTTCGGGAACAAAAACTCTCCGTTGAGAAAAGGTTTTTCGGCGGCGCGCACGGAACCCAAAAAGAAAAGCAGTGCGAGAAATAACGACTTCATGTGAGGAGCATCTCTCCGTATGGATTCACGTCAATTTCTTCTGAATGCCCGGAGCTACAAGACTGCGCCTCTAATTCGCACAATTCGTAACATTCCCTTGACGACTCCCGAGGGGGTCGGTTACAGGCTAGCGAACTCTTGGAAATCGGTAATCCATACAAGGCGAATCCCAGTGTCGAACTCGACAATTGGCTGCACGAGCATTTCTTTCAAAACACCTCGCAAGAAGCGCTCCCCTACTCGACGGACGATAAGGCAGCCGAAAAACTCCGAGCACGGATTAAATCGCTTTACGGTCACAAAGTGCAAACGGGCACGACCAGCATTCGCACGGGAAAGTATTTTGCGCGGTTTGAGACCGGCGCCAGTACCAGCACAGAAACACTCGCGGAGACTTTGCCGCTCGCGATTGCTCGGCTGGCGCTGGTAGTGGCGTTGCGACGTGATCCGGAACTTCAATGACGGCTGTCGCTCAACACCCGTTGATAAGCTTCAAAAAACTTCCGCGCCATCGTTTTAGCCGATAAATAATCCCGCGTTGAAAGAAGCGTTTCCTCGTCCACTTTCCCTTCTGAAAAGAGCGGGTGCGAGAAGGCTTCCTCGAGTTTTCGCCCGAGATCCTCGACAGACCCATTCTGGAACAAGAGGCCATTCTTGCCCGGGAAAACGTAATCTGGAATGCCACCGACATTTGTCGCGATCACCGGCACGCCGGCAACGACCGATTCCTTTACGGAGTTCGGGCTGTTATCGGCACGAGTCGCCAAAACGGAGAAAGTGGCACGTTCGAACTCGGCAGCAATCTCCGCCGGCGGAACACTGTTCTTGAATGTCACGCGTTCCCATAAGGCCGGTGCGGTTTCACTCCGCAATTGAGTCTCAAGCGCAGCGTCGCGCGACCCGAGCCAGATTAGTTCAAATTCATAACGAGCGAGCAATGAAGCAAGAGCTTTGAGAACGAGATCCGCGCCTTTGCCATAAATGAAAGAGGCCACGCAGAGAATCCTCGCGGGTTTGGTTTGGGATTTTCGCAGGACGGTCGCGTACAAAGGATTGGGGGCGTGTTCCACCTGCAGGATTTTCAAATGCGGGTAGTGTTCCGAAAGGTAATCCTTCGCGAAGCTCGATTCGCAGGTGACGATCTTCGCGCGCCTCAAGCTACGTGGTTCCAGCGCGCAGGAGATGCGCATTTGGCGATTGAGCGGAAAATGTTCGGCGCACCAGGTGAGGATTCCTTGCATCGTCACCAAAGCAGGAAAGGGAACGCGACCGGCGATAGCTGCGCCGCCAAATTCTGTGCCCCATCCGTGCACCAGATCGGGCTGCAGGCGGCGCAGTTCGCGCCGGATCAGGAAAGTATCGAGCCAATAACGTGACGCGGCGCGCAGTCCGGGCGGGGTGCGGATGCAATGGAAGCGAGTGCCTTCACGCTCGAACTTGAACGAGCGGGGAAATTGGCTCCGCGGCACGAAGATATCCAGCGAAAGACGTGGGTCTGTTTTGAACTCGTCCCAAAGAATTCGCTGCCACGTCGCTGGATGTTGGCGCGGCAAATCGCGAAGTTCCGCCGGGGGATCACGCAGCCACTCGACGGGAAAGTACGGAAACCAGGCGACCTTAAGTGGGTTCGGGTCGCCCATCGTGTCTTAAAGTTCGCGGAGAGCTGCGCGTGCCGGAGCGCCGTCGCTGTTCAACACTTTGAGTGGAAGACAGCACAATTCGTAACGGCCTGGTTTGATCTTCGCGAGGTTCAGTCCTTCGATCACCCAAATCCCGGCACCGAGCAACGCGTGATGAGTCTCGACACCATCTTTGCGGAACCCGCCTACGGAAAGGTAATCGATGCCGACGGTCATCACCTTCGATTTGGCGAGGAATGCGGCGGCTTCTTTCGAGATGTAGACAAAATCCTCGTCGAAGTTGTCCGTCTTCCATGAACGTCGGGAATTGGGCGTTTTAAACAGGATGCGTTCGCCGGGCTTGAATTTCATCCCCTGAATTTCTTCCAGCTTGACCGCTTCCTTGTCTTTGATTTCCAAGACGCGGCAAGGGCCGATCGTCGCCTCCAGCGGCATTTTATCGAGACTCTTGCCATTGCGGATGAAATGGAGCGGCGCATCCATGTGTGTGCCGGTGTGCGAACCCAGGGAAAGGGTGGACACGTTGCATACATCGCCCTTTTCCATGTCGAGCATTTTGCCAACGACGATTTCCGGATTGTCCGGCCAGTGCGCCATGCCGGATTTGATCGTCACAGAAATATCGATCCACTTGCCTGCCATATTAATCCAAAGCGATGACGTTTTTGATGCCGCTCTTATCACCAAGCAACAGTTCCTGGTAATTGTCGAGCGTGAAGCGGCCGCTGATGACCGACTTGAGCGAGTCCGGCCAGCGTTTCATGAAAATGCCCAGATCGGAGATCGCATCTTCGAACGCTTTGCGGTCCGCATTCACGGTTCCGACGGCGACCTGGTTTTTCAGGACCATGTTGCGCATGATCATGTCTGCCTCAATCGGAATTGCCGGACGCGGCGCCGGGATGCCGGTAAAGACGAAGACACCGTTCATGCCGAGCACCTTCATCACGTCATAAGAAATTTTCGAGAGTCCGACGCCTTCGTAAACCAGGTCGATATTGCCCACCTGATTGGCCAACTCGTCAACGCTGATTGTCTCGGAGGAGAGATAGGTGGCCCCGAACGATTCGACCAGGTCGGCTTTGGGATTGGGCTTTTGTGAACGGGAATAGACGTACGTGCGGAAACCGTGCCGCACGAGAGTCATTGCGCCGAGAATTCCGATGGGCCCAGCGCCAAGCACCACTGCATTCAAGCCGGTGCCGCGCGCATCCGCCGGAGCGTTTTCTTTGATCCAGGGGAGACGCTTCTGCACCTGCCAGACTTGTTCGAGGCCTTTCTCAGCAACGGTCAGCGGTTCCACCAGGACACCCACATCGCGGAGGTTGGCCGGGACCGGGTTCAGGAACTCTTCCTCCTCGACGTAATACTCGGTCATGAACCCATGACGCATCTTGATGCCCCGCTCGGTAAAATCGCCGGTGGAACAAAAGTCCTGCCGTTCGTCGCGACAAGGCTGGCATTGCGAGTGAGGGCAGGGCCGGCGAACCGACGGGACAACGAGGTCTCCTTTTTTTAACCCGCGAACCTTTGAACCCACTTCCGTCACTTCACCGAGTGATTCGTGACCAATCACCAAATACTCAAAACCTTCCGGAGGCGAACCGTAAACGAAATGGCAAATCTCCTTGTCCGTGCCGCAAATACCCACTTCCAGGGCGCGGACTTTCACCTGGTGATCGGCGGAAAGTTGCGGAGCAACGTGTTCCACCAGGCGAACCTCCCGTTTCATCGGGAGCACGCCGACAGCGCGCATCGTTTTGCTATTCATCGACAATAATTCCGATCCAATCCTTTGAGAATCGCGGCTCGGGTGGCACAGGTTAACCGATTTTCGACCGGGGAAAACAAGAATTTTTGCCACGTCATTCGTTGCGGACTTCCGCTGTCGGTAGATATTTTTCCTGAAAACCATTGCCGTCGATACGCTGATTTTCTAGCCTCAACACCGTGGCGGTTGAGTTCACGATCCTGGGCAGCGGTTCGAATGGTAATTGCGCTTACCTCGAATGTGGGAACACGCGCCTCTTGATTGATGCCGGGTTCAGCGCCCGACAGATTCGTGAACGACTCGCGCAGATTGGCCGGGCCCCCGAAGGCCTCACCGGAATTCTGCTCACGCACGAACATACCGATCACACCAACGGCCTCGGCACGCTCTGTTCGAAGGTCCCGGTGCCGATTTATTGCAATCGACTGACCAAGGAAGCAGTCGAGATGCAGTTCGAGACGAAGTTCGATTTTCGGATTTTCAGCACGGGCGCTTCGTTTGAAGTGGGTGAGGTTGGTGTTGATACCTTTTCCGTGCCACACGATGCCTACGATCCCGTTGGGTTCATGTTGCGCGCCGGGGATCATCAGGTTGGTTTTCTGACGGACCTCGGTCATGCGACGAAACTGGTCGTGGAACGAGTTCGCCGTTCGAACGTGCTCGTGATTGAAACTAATCACGACATGAAATTGTTGCAGGACGATCCGAAACGGCCCTGGAGCGTCAAGCAACGCATTCTCAGCCGGCACGGTCATCTTTCAAATGAAGCCGCTGCGGCGGTTCTCGAAGAACTGGTCACGGCGGATTTGCACCATGTTTATCTCGGCCATCTCAGCCGCGATTGTAACCGCCCGGAACTGGCTTACGACTGCGTAACGGAGCGCCTTTCCACCGCGGGCGCGGCGCATGTTCACGTTTATTCCACCTCACAGGAGCAGCGTTGCCAGACGCTCATGCTCTGATTCACCCGTCGCGGTGCGTTCCCCGAAGTTGCGTTCAGGCGCATGCCCTATTTCGATAAGACCCTTTCTCAGGCATTCATTGAAGCGTCGAAACGAGGAGCGGTATGGAAAACAACGAGACGGGTGGGGTAAGGACAGAGCTGGAGAATTTGACGGATCAGATCGAAGAAGGGGTACGGTCCGGGCGATACTCGTGGGCGCAAATACAGGACGCGGTTGTGACTCGCACGCGTGAAGCGGCGGAAACGACCGACCAGTATGTCCACGAAAATCCCTGGAAAGTCGTCGGTATCGCGGCGGGCCTCGGGTTCGTATTGGGGTTGCTGATGGCTCCGCGATCTGATGATTAGGAGAGAAGACGGGGTGGTGCATAAAATGGGCGGCCTGAACATGGGGCCGCCCTTTTTCTTTTAATGGTAATCCTAATCTTATTCCTAATCTCCCGAACCGAACGAATAGATTAGGATTAAGATCAAGATTACGAGTAGGATCGGGGAAGACACCTGAATGACTTTCGAGATCGGGCTGCTGTTGGGCATTGTCGTGGTGGCTGGCATTCTGTTCAGCCTCGAATGGATTTCGCCCGATGTTATCGGCCTGGGTGTTCTCGTCGCGCTTGCCATCACCGGACTTCTGCCTAAAGACCGAGCGTTCGAAGGGTTCGGCAGCGACACAGTCATTATTATTTTGGGGCTCTTGATCATGACGGCCGCGCTTCTGCGCACCGGCGTGATGGATCTCACCGCTCGCCTGATCCTGAAACATACTGGCGATAAACCCACGCATCTGCTCCTCGTGATCATGCTAACCTCCGCTGGCATTGGCGCCTTCGTGAGCAACACCGCTTCCACCGCGTTTTTCGTGCCGATTGTGATCGGCATTGCTAACCGGGCAAAGATCAGCCCATCGAAACTGCTGATGCCCCTCGCGTTTTCTTCGATTCTCAGCAGTTCAGTCACTCTGATCAGCACCAGCACAAACCTGGTGGTGAGCGGCCTGTTGCGGCAGTACAAGATGGAACCGATGGGCATGTTTGAACTGGCGCCTGTGGGAATTCCCATTGCGATTGTCGGTCTCGCTTACATGTATTTTGCACGGCACTGGATTCCTGATCGTGCGCACAGTTCCGACTTGATAGGCGACTTTGGTATGCGTCCGTACTTGAGCGAACTGATGATTCTCCCTTCCTCCCCCATGGCCGGACAAACGGTTGAACAAGCCGCATTCGCCAAGGATCTTGGTGTGAATGTCATCCAAATCGTTCGCGAAAAGACAAAAGTGCTTCTGCCGGATCCGGCCCTGAGACTGGAGCCGAACGATGTTCTCATGGTCGAGGGCAACACCGAACAACTCCTGAAAATTAAGGACACCGCGGGGATCGATATTAAGGCGGACGCGAAGCTGGCTGACCCAACCCTCGAAAGCAAAGATGTGCAACTGGTCGAAGCGATTCTCTTGCCGAAATCACCGTTGATCGGTCGCTCTCTGAAAGGGTATCGCTTCCGCGAACGTTACGGCCTGCAAGTGCTGGGCGTAAACCGGCACGGCGAAAATATCCGGCGTAAACTCAGCCAGACACCGCTCCGAATGGGTGATGTCCTTTTGCTGCAGGGGACACCGTCAAACGTCGCTGCACTGCAGGAACAAAATGTGGTTCGGATTCTGAACGCAGTTCGTGAAGAGCGCCCCAACCGGGCACGCGCGAAATTGGCTATTGCCATTTTTGCGATCTCACTCGGGTTGGGTACGCTTAAGGTTGTCAGCTTTCCCATCGCCGTTCTCCTTGGAACCATCGCGGTTTTTCTGACCAAATGCATCACGCCGGACGACGCTTACCGCGAAGTGGAATGGAAAGCGGTCATTTTGATCGGCAGCATGCTCGCGCTCGGCACGGCCATGGAGCACACTGGCACTGCCACTTATATCGCGGATCTGATCTCGCGTGTCGCGGGTGCGTCCGGACCGTTTTGGGTCTTGACCGGGTTCTTCATCGTCACGGTGATTCTCACCCAGCCGATGTCGAACCAGGCGGCGGCGGTGGTTCTTCTTCCCGTCGCGGTGCAAACCGCATACAAACTCGGCCTGAACCCACGCACTTTCGCGATGATGATCGCGGTCGCAGCGAGTTGCTCTTATCTCACTCCGCTGGAGCCATCCTGTCTCATGGTCTACGGCCCGGGCCGCTACAAATTCAGGGATTTTTTAAAAGTAGGTTCGGTGCTGACGGTCCTGATTTATTTTATCGCGATCCTGCTCGTCCCCATCGTCTGGCCATTGCGCTAAACTGGCGCGGGCAGGGTCCTTGTGACCGCATGGCCGGCAAGAAAATCTTGGACCATCATCCGTTTGCGTCCTTCCATTTGGATCTCCAGCAAGCGCAACGCTTTTTCGCCGCAAGCGACGATAAGCCCGCGTTCCTGCGACAAAATGTTGCCCGGCGTATCGGTTCCGTTCTCCACCACCGCTTTCCACACCTTCACCAACCGCGACTGGCCGCCAATCTCGAAATAAGCGTACGCTCCGGGCCAGGGGGTGAAGGCGCGAATTTTCTGTTCGATGACAGCGGCCGGTTCGCTCCATCGAATCAGCCCATGAACTTTCTCGATTTTCGCCGCGTAAGTGGGCCCTTCGGGTTGTGGACGCGGCGAAATTTCACCACGAGCAAATGGCGGCAACGTCTCGACCAATAACTCCGCCCCAATCTTCGCCAATCGATCGTGCAAAGTTTGCGACGTTTCTTCATTGGAAATCGGCGTTGAGCGTTGCGCTAGAATAGGACCGGTATCCAATCCGGCATCCATCTGCATGATCGTTACCCCCGTTTCCGCATCTCCCATCAGAATAGCTGTTTGAATCGGCGCGGCCCCGCGATGTTTCGGCAGGAGAGAAGTGTGGACATTCACAAATCCATGCTTAGGCACATCCAGCAAAGCTTGTGGAAGGATCTGTCCGTAAGCCACGACTACGCCTGCGTCCGGGCTCAACGCGCGAATCTCTTCGATGAATGCCGGATCCCGCGCCCGCTTTGGTTGTAGCACCGGCAGGTTCAAGGCGAGAGCGGTGGCTTTGACTGCGGAAGGCCGCACCTGCATTTCGCGGCCGCGCGGTTTGTCAGGTTGCGTGACAACAGCCACAACTGAAAATTGAGAATCCCCCGCCAGCGCCTGCAAGCTCGCGCAGGCCAACTCCGCGGTACCAAAGAAGACGACGCGCAACGCCATCAAGCCAGGCCAATCGCCGCGATTTGCCTCAGGATATCGCGCAGGACGTTGATCGGTGACTGCGTCGAATCAATGGTGTGCACCAGTTTCGGACCGTAAAAGTCCAGGACGGGCTTCGTCTCTTTATCGTACGTTTCCAGGCGCGTTTTGATCACGGCCAGGTTTGCGTCGTCGAGGCGATTGTCCCGCAGCGCGCGTCTCTGCAAACGCTCCACCAGCTTGCTGAAATCACTGCATGTCAGATAGAAGACCGCGCGCACATCGAGAGAATCCTGCAACATCCGAGCCTGGTTTACATTCCGCGGGATACCGTCCAGAACCAGCGTGTCTTTTTCCGGATGGAATTGACCGAGCGATTGGCTGCCCTCGATCGATTTCTTCCACAAGCGGATCGTCGCTTCGTCCGGCACCAATTCGCCGCGACTCGAGTATTCGATAAAAATTTTACCGAGCTCGTTATCGATGCGCAGATTCCGAAAGACATCGCCGCAGGCGCAATGAAAAAAATTTGGCACCGTGCTGAGGATTTTCCCTTGCGTCCCTTTGCCTGCGCCCGGCGCGCCGAAAAGCAGGATGGTCTTGAACTTGTTCACGCTGCCTCCTATTTAGCACTCTTCGGCTTCACCGCCACTTCCGCGATTTCCGCGAACGGCACGCCCACTTCCGCACCTTGCTTGGTTTGCAGATGAATTTCCGTCGCGGAGATGCGGCTGATGCGCACGCCTTGAATTTCCTGTTTCGCCGTTTTGATCGCGACGACCAGGTCCTTCTCCTGATCCGAAGGCACCAGGCGGAAAAATCCGGTGAACTTCGTTTCAAAAAATCTGCGTTCGAAGGTTGTGTTCGCTTTCGTATAAACCTGGTTGTAAGCCGGGTTGCCTCCGCCTTTGGCCCCTCCATGCGCGGCCAATCCCAAATTGCTGGCCTGCATTCCCGAAGGCAGCGCTTGCTGCATCGGGTTCACGCCGTCTGTAGCGGCAGGCGCTTCTTCCGCCGGCGCTTCGGCACCCGCGACCGCACTTGCCGGAATGGCGGCTAAAATCGCGGGCCCGATAATCGGCGCCACGGCCGAAAGTCCCGCGCCAACGATCACCGGCTTTCCTCTCCAACGCGCAATCTGCACCCCTGCGTATATGTTGGCCGCGTAGAGAAGCGCCAAAATGGTCCAGCCGAGCGGATTGGCCATCGCACCGAAAAAGCCGGTCTTTCCTTCGACCAGGGGCACGCGCGGCGGTTCGGTCACTTTAATGATTTTCTTTTTCTCCTTTTCCTTCTCTTTGACCTCCGGCGGGATTTCGATATACGGCTCAACGAACTCCGCGGCTTGCGGGTTCTTTTCCAGTTCTTTCAAGGTGTCCTGAGTGAGCTTGCCCCAGGGAACGCGGGGCGAAAACCCGCCCAGGTCCAGGCGCACGACCAGCCCATCATCGTTGAAGGAGGCCGCCTGCCCTTTCAAAACATCGCCATTGTTCAGGCGATATTCCGCGCCCATTGCCGCAGCAATGCTCAACCAGAGGGCGCAGAGCGTCCCAAACACACCTAACCGAAACATGATGCCGTTTCCTAGCAAACCCCGTGCCTCTTTGGAAGGAAAATTGGCTTTCCTCTAATGTTTACACCCCCACCCCGCCTGCTATCTTGGCGTTCCGAGGTGCGATATGGATGCTACGCTTAAGACGATCTGCTTTCTCCGCCAACTGACCGCGGATGGGCTGCTCACCGGCAATGAAGTGTGGTCGCTTGCGAGCTTTTTAACAAAGAACGGGGATTGTGCCTCGGTCTGGCCCGGCAACCTCCTGGCTCCGATGCTTGAAAGCGCTTTTGACGACAGCGTTTTAAACGAAGAAGAAATGCGGTTGATCGCCGAGACCATCAGCAGCGTCGAAGAAGAATGGCGGCTTAAGAATCCTTGCACGCAGGAGGAGATCGAAGATGCAGAACCAATTTCTGTTCGCCAGGCTCTCATCCCGGTGATTGATGCTAAATTTGAAATTCCCGCTCCGGATGATGAGAGCTACGTCGTCATGCTCAAGGAACCGCGCTGCACCTGTCCGGATTGGAAACCGCGGGAGCCGCTGCCTGCGCAACATCCCGGAAAATGCTGCCAACATGTCGCGCACGCTTTCACGCGCACCGGAAAGGTGTTCGAGCCATGGTTTCAGGCTCTGCTCGATGATTGCTTTGCGCATGCGCGCGGAACCAATCCAGCGCTCGAATGGCGGTTGCTCGAATTGCCGGACAAGCCCGCTCTGGTGGCTCTTGGAGCAGGTGCGTGGTGCAACATTTACGCGCCGGCGCAGGAGGGTTACGAAACATATGCATTCAATCGACTGCAGAAACTTTGGTCCTACGGCACCGCCCCTCGACGTGCGGCCCAGATAGAACGGGCTATCCGGGAAAACTTTGCGGACCTATAAAGTTACGGGAGAGTTCGCAGTGCGGTTTTCTTCAGCGGATGGGAGGCTTGGAGAGCGCTCGCCGCCAAGCGTCTTGGAAGCTGTTCGGTGATCTTTTTGAAGTTTTTGAACTCGCGGGCGCACTTCTCGAGCAAAATCGCCATGTTCTCCGCGTCGTTATGGCTGACGTATTCCGCCTGGATCGTACCGTCGCTGGCACAGTTGTGATAGTTGCCCAAAGCGACACAAACCGCCGCGCAGCGATATCCGAACTCCTGATACGCGGTCGCTTCGCAGGTGCCGCCGCTCATCAACGCGCGTTGATATTTGAAGGTTACGTCCTCTTTCGCCGTTTGGGCAGCGACGTGCGCAAGGAAGCGCGTTCCGGCGGAATCAAAGATCGATGTCCTGTCTCCGACGCGAATAATAACACCGGCTCCCATCTGCACACCGGGTAATTCGCGGCTGGTTTCCAAAGAAATCAGCAACGAATTTTTTGGCAGCTTGCCAGATTGGGCAAGAGCCAGCGCGCCATGAAAACCAACTTCTTCCGCGCGAGAAAGAACTCCGATAACGTTTGCTTTGGAACGCCGCAACTTCGCCAACACGGCAAGAATGGTCGCGGCGCCGATCAGGTCGTCACAAGCCCGTCCGGTAATTCGACCGTCGGTCAATTTGAAGTCGGTCAAATCCCACACGGCAAATTGCCGAAGGGCAGTCTCGTCGTCTGAGTGGATTTCGAAAAGACGCTTGTCCAGTCTCTGGCCAAGGCGGGCGGCGAAAGCCCCGGGCATCAATCGAAGTGCGATTCCCTGCTGAAAATATTTGTCGGGAACGCCGCCGAGAAACTCCGCTTTCCAACGGTTGGGACCTAGTTTCTGGCGGATGGCAAAACCGGGATGATCCAGATGCGCCGCTAATATGAATGCGGGCGTTCTGGTTGAACCGCCAGTGCTCACGAGAATGTTTCCGAACTGATCGAGTTTTGTCCGAAGCCCATTTTCCTCACAGATGCGCAAAGCTTCCGCGGCGACAAGCGATTCGTGGTACGGTGCGGCCGGGCAGCGCATCAACCGCTCGGCAAATTGTTGGAGGAGTGATGGCATTCTTTGTCCCCTATTTGGAATCGAGCCAGTGACCAAATCGGTCTGGCGGAGTCGTATGGTTCTCGGGGTAAACGAGGTAGACGGTGTTTTCAGAATGGCGCCAGGCGCGAATTAGGTTTGCGCGTGTATAGACCTGCCGAACCAGGCTTCGGCCTGGATCGTTCACCACGATATCGCCCTTCTCGGTAAAACCTACGCAAACCACCAGGTGACCACTGTCGGGTTTCGCTTCGCCTCGCAACGCGGGGTAGGAAACGGAGACGGCCACCGGAACGCCGCGTTCGATCCAAGCTTCTATTTCACTGACGTCGGTCAACCTCGTTGCGTAGGCGCGCAGGCCGTTATGTTCCCCCGCGAAAGCCATATTAAACGCCCAGTTGCCGGTGCCGGGCCACTCGGGGTCGTCCACACCTTGCGCTACTTCCGGAACGGAGTGATTCAATTCGGGCCGATCGAGTTGCTCGCTCCAATAGGCCAGGATCATCGAGACAGCCGTTGGACTGCACCACGAATTGATCCCCTCGGGATAATCCGCCTGCGATCGCTCCGGAACGTGTAAAATCTTTCCCCAGACATTTGTCTGCGGATTTAACAGCGGCTCATGGTCGGTCGTGTCGCTGAAGGAAAAACTGAGAAGCTTCAGGTCGTCGGTGTTCTTTGCGCCGCGCAACGTCACGCTCGCTTTAACGGCGCCACCCGGCTGTTTCATCACCAATGTGTCCGTCAGCACGTTCCCGTTTCCATCTTGCTGCTTGCGGACGCTCTGCCTCGGCAGAAGCGCTGCATTCGCTGCCCAATGGCCAAAGCTATACCACTTCGTTTCGCGATCCGGAAAGAACACCTTGGCTTCAACAGTCAGCCCATTTGTTCCTCTGAAATTCCAGGAAGGGATCAGTTCATTCCAATTAACGTCGGGCAGCAACTGTGGAGAAAGCAACGTGATACCGGATGCATTTGTTTCGATTTGAAATTTTTCGAAAGTGGTGAACGCGACGAACTGCGCGCCCCGATACTCCGCTTTTGCGGTGACGCAAAACAGGAGCAGGGCACAGGCAGCCTTTTTTATCGTCGCAAAGCGAGCGTCCACGTCCCGATTACTGCCACGAGCAGCAGGGCAAAAGCGATGATATTCAGGGTGCGATTTTCCAGTCTTCGCTGCGGAATAAAGGAAAGCACCCCGCCAAAGATCAGCCCTGCGACGAAGCCGCCGAGATGAGCCAGAATATCCGCCCGCGGATTCACCCCAAAAAGAATAAAAAGAAAAAATCCAGCAAAGACGCCGCTCACAACATAACGCGCAGCCTTTGGATTCTCGCGCCATAGCCCCAGGGAATGCACGCACAACAAACCGAGTGCGCCCATCATCATTCCCGAAGCGCCCACTCCAATGTATGGGCGCGAATAGAAGTTCAGCCCGACCAGATTTCCCGCCAACCCGGCGATGTAGGTCGTTAACAATGTCACGCCCGCGCCATATCTTGCCATGGCGAAGCCAAGAAAAATCACGCCGAACGTCGCATTGGCCATCAGATGCGCCAGGTCCGCATGAAGCATGAGCGCCGTTCCCACGCGCCACCATTCGCCCGCGCGCACGCGGACGCTGTCCATGTGCCCGGCCATTTCCAGTTCCGGCGAGACGAACGTGACGACCCAGTGCCAAAAGGCGAGAATCAAACACCAGAACAGCGCACCGACATGCACCTCCAGCGCCGCGCCCGGCAACTCCCGACGCCACGCCCAGCCGCGATTCTCCAATCGATACTGCCGGATGGCGGCAAGGGCCCGTTCGTATTGGCCTTGTTCAACCAACAAACTCCACGCATTCGATTCTTCGGGCGGGGAGATGATCGGATGAATGTCCTGGCTTGCGAGAACCAGGCTCCAATCCATGGCTTGCCGCCGCGTCTGCGCTGAAATGCGCGCGTACGCTTCGGGTTCAAGCTGGGCTTCATTCTCCGGCACCGGATTAGGATGGATTTGCGAACGTGAGATTGCAAATGACCGCTCCGGCCGAAAGCAGATGACAAAACTGTCATTTATAAAAACGGGACAAGACGATGGGCGATTAGTATGTTTTCAGCGCTTAAGAAGTTATGCTGGGAACGACACGGGACGCTCTGTTTGCGGAGAAACGAGAGCTCATTGCAGATTTCGATTTTGGCGCGAAGACCGCCGAGGTATTCGACGACATGCTCGATCGGTCGGTGCCGTACTATTCCGAAATTCAGCGGATCATGGGAGAACTGGCCCAGGATTTTGCAGTGCCGGGCTCGAATCTTTACGACCTGGGCTGCTCCACCGGGACCACCCTGCTGCACCTGGACAAGCTTCTGCCGACCGACGTGACGTTCGTCGGCGTGGATTCCTCGCCCGAGATGCTGGAGAAGGCCATGAGCAAGTTAAAGCAGGCCGGATCAAGGCGCGTAACGGAACTCCGATGCGCGGACCTGAACAACGGCGTGCCGATTGCCAATGCTTCCGTAGTGATTCTAAACCTGACGCTACAGTTTATCCGCCCGCTTAATCGTGATCGCATGGTCGCCGGAATGGCCGCCGGCCTGAACAAAGATGGATGCGTGATTCTCGTGGAAAAGATGCTCAGCGAGAATTCCACAATCAATCGGCTCTTCATCAAACACTATTATGAGTTCAAGAGGCGGAACGGGTATTCGGATATGGAAATCGCGCAGAAGCGTGAAGCTCTGGAGAACGTGCTGATCCCCTATCATTTCGACGAAAATCGGGAACTGCTCTTGCGTAACGGATTCAAAAGTTGTGACGTATTTTTCCGGTGGTATAACTTTTGCGGAATGCTGGCCATCAAATGACCTCGCTTTTCAACCGATTCCTGCTGGCTTCCGGCCAGTTCTTTTTCCGATTTCGGAATGCGTTATTTCCGGTTGTGCTGCTGGTCATGGTGGCGACCACCCGTCCCGGACAGCTGTTCGGAAACGAAACGTTGGACCGGTTTGCGATGGCCGCGGGAGTATTGCTCCTTTTAGGCGGAGAGACTTTTCGCTTGGCGGTGATCGGGTATGCCTACATTCGCCGCGGAGGCAGGAATCGCGAGGTGTTCGCGAATCAATTGGTCACGCGCGGCTTCTATTGCCATACGCGAAACCCGATGTATGTGGGCAATTACTGTATGGTTCTCGGGCCAATCCTGATCTATGGCTCTTTGTGGGGTTACCTGATAGTCGCACCCCTTTTCGCCTATATCTATCTGGCTATCACTACGGTCGAGGAAGTGTACCTGCGCGATAAGTTTGGCGCCGCATACGACGATTATGCGCAACGTGTAAACCGATTCATTCCAAATTTCCGGGGGCTTAAGTCGTCTTTGGCCGAATTCAATTATGACTGGCGAAGAGCGCTGGTCAAAGAATACGGCACGTTCTGCTTCACACTGCTTTCCGTCTTCGTCCTGCTCGCCTGGAAAATTGGATGGGTGTATGGATATGCAGAGCACAAAAGAGCTATCCAACTTCTTTGGGCCGGTTGCCTGCCGGTCCTGATCTTTTACGGAGTCGTCCGTTACCTCAAAAAGAGCAATCGGGTCCGCCCCGCGCGGAGGGCGGAAACTGAGTTGCCTCTGGCGGCCGCCTAGAAGAGGAACGCCTTCACTGTCTTCGGTTTTCCATCACGGACTACAGCGTTTGGATTCACCAGCGTGGTAATTTTCGGCAAAGAAAGGCGAGCTATCGTCCAGCCCTTGGGCGACGACTCAATGTTGATCTCACCATGGTGAGCTTTCGCGATAGCCTGAGCGATGCTGAGACCGAGCCCTGCACCGCCCGGATCCGCGGATGAACTGGAATTGCCACGATAGAACTTCTTAAAGACGTTGGGGAGAACCTCCTTTGGGATTCCATCGCCCGTATTTGCCAACTCGAGCGTCAGAGAGGGGCCATCATTCCGCAGAGCAATCGTGATCACGCCGCCCGGCTTGTTGTACTTGCTCGCGTTTTCAGCCAGGTTCAGAAGCATCTGGCGCAAGCGGTTTCGATCCCCGAGCACCCAGCCCTCATCGAGCTTTTCGATTGTCACCGACACCTCCTTGGGGCGCGCGAGCACTACCGCATCTTCCGCAATGTCACGCACGATTTCGTGAAATGCCAGAGGATCTCGGGCAAAGGTGACGTCGCCGCTGTTGGATCGGGCGAGCAGGCCCAGGGCTTCGACAATTCGAGTGAGACGTTGAATTTCATCCAATTGGCTGCCGAGTCGCTCGCGCTGCTCAGGCGAGAGCTGCCACCGGGCGAGAGCTGTTTCGATTTCGCTGTGGAGAATGGCCAAAGGCGTTTTCAACTCATGCGACGCGTGTAGCGTAAATTCGTGGATCTCGTTCATCACCGCCGAAAGCCGCTGGTTCTTCGCGTTCAGAACTTCGGAAAGGCGGTCCACCTCATCTCCGTTGAAAGTTCGCGGCAAAGCATCGCGAAGATTTTCGGCATTGAGCCGTTCGGCAGCGCGCGTGAGTTGATCCAACGGCGCAAACGACCGCCGAAGCAGCAGCCATCCCCCCAAGGCGCTTAGTGCCATCACCGGGAGAACATAAAATCCGAGTATTTCGCCCAGTTCCTCTTCCAGCGGCTCCTGCTGCTTATGCTTTTGAATGTGGACATTCCGTTCGTAGATCAATTCGAAGTACATTCCGCTCCCCACGAGCACAAACGAGATGAAAAGCAGCACCGAGTACCAAAGCGTGACTCGACCCCGGATCGTCATGCTTTCCCCTCCTTCAGCACGTACCCGATTCCGCGAATCGTATGCAGCAATTTGTGCTCGAACCCCGCGTCAATCTTCTCGCGCAAACGCATGATGTAGACATCCACCAGATTAGTGCCCGGATCAAAGTTATATCCCCAGACATGCCGGATAATTGCTCCGCGGCTGCAAACCTGGCCGCTCGAGCGCATTAAATACTCCAGCAGCTTGTACTCGCGCGCTGCCAAATCGATGTTTTGATCTGCGCGGCGGGCTGTTCGCGTCGCAGGATCAAGGACCAGGTCAGAGCATTGCAGAGTTGCCGCGCGAGATTCCTTCCGGCGACGCGCCAACGCTCGTACTCGGGCTAAAACCTCCGTGATGACAAACGGCTTCGGCAGGTAATCGTCGGCCCCGGAATCCAACCCTTCCACACGTTCGTCCACTTCTCCGCGCGCGCTCAGGACCAGAACAGGCGTGGAAATACCGCGAGAGCGCACGTCCCGCAAAACGCTGAGGCCATCCTGTCCCGGCAGCATGATATCGAGAATAACCACATCGTACAGACCTTGTTCGAGTTTCGATCGCACACTGGAGCCGTCCGCAAGCAGATCGACCGCGCAACCGTCCTCTTCCAACGCCTCTTTGAGAACAGTTGCTATCTTTATTTCGTCTTCAACAATGAGGACCCGATTTTGCATGCGCGATCTGGCGATCTTCAATCAACTCTAGTGGGAAGACACCGTCGTGTCTCGCTGCTAAAAATGACAGACCTGTCATGTCGCCGGCCGCCGCCCGCCGTTCAGCTCATCGAAGCGCGGTTTTTCGGGACTGCGGACCGTGCGAATATAATCGATTCTCTGCAGGATGAGATCGAGTGATTGTGTTTTGTCCTGAGCTTTATAATATGAGCCCATGCACCCGCCCCGCGCGCGCTTCGCGTTTACTTTAATCGAGCTCCTCGTCGTGATTGCGATCATCGCAATCCTCGCCGGGATGCTCCTGCCGGCTCTGGGCAAGGCTAAGACCGCCGCGCTCTCAGCCAAATGCCGGAATAATCTCCGTCAGATCAGTCTCGCAACGGCTCTGTACGCTGCGGATTATCATGTTTATCCAAATGGCTGGTGGTGGGAACCAGGCACGACCGCCGGGTTTTGGGTGGATCAACTCCGGCCTTACACCCGCAATTATTGGACCAACGAGCTCTACCGTTGCCCGGGCCTTGGGGGGATCCAGCGCGCGACCAATTTCGGCATGGCTGGCCAGTTTGAAGCCAACGGCGGCGTCTTTTACCCTCTGGCGCGCGACTACGATATTAATGACGCCGGGGCGGGTGGAGGGGGTATCGGTGGAAGCGCGTTTATCGGATCGGACGGACAATGGCGACCGAACCGAAATGTCCGGGAGGAGGAGATCGTTTCGCCATCGCAGTTGCTCAGTTTCGGAGACACGGTCCTGGCGGGAGACGGGACAATTTCCCTCTTCTCGCCTCGCGCGTTCTATCACAAGGTATCAACGTCGCGTGGGTTCGAGCAGCAGGCGGCCCAGAAAAAGCGGCATGGTTCCAAGTTCAACGCCTCCTTCGCCGACGGTCATACCGCGATGTTTGCGCCCAATCAATTATTCGAACTGCAGGACGACGTGATGCGCCTGTGGAACAAAGATAACCAACCGCACAGCGAGGCATGGGCTGCGTTCAAGTAATAGCGGCTTAGGGTCACCGGCGTTGCGAAGCGGCTTCGGCCTGAGCGAGGCCCTGGCGCGCGAGACGATCGTTGGGATTAACAGCAAGAGCGGCCCTGAATCGGTTGGCGGCTTCCTGGTAGTCCTTTCGGCCAAGAAAAATGAGGCCGAGTGTTCCGTGGGCCTGCCAATTTTTCGGATCACAGCGGAGCGCTTCGTAGAACTTTGATTCCGCTTCCTCAATTCGGTTCAGCTGCCGCAGAGCGAAGCCGGCCCAGTAATGGGGTTCCGATTCATTCGGGGCAATGGCTTCAGCCCGCTCGATTTCAGGAAGTGCGGCCTGCGCATCGTTCCGGGTAAGCAGCGCATTGGCAATTTGCAAATGAGCGCGCCAATCGCGCGGATCCGTCCGCAAGCGATAACGGTTGTAGGCAATGGTGTCGCGAATAACCAGCGGCGACTCCGCCTTGGCCATCGCGGCATATTCCGCCTGACTATTGATCGCCAGGAGCACCCAGAGCTCAGCCATTTCATCCGTTGTGTTCGGCCCATAACGTACGGGAAAAGAGTTGGGGTTCGCGTAGGTGAAATCCATGGCCAGCCGGCTCCCGGCCGGGATGGACAGCTCCGGCTGCAAGTTATAATCGGTTTGCCATTGAAAATCCCAGCGCGGGATATCGAGGAGCGTGCGGCTTGGCGCGCCAGGTTCAGTCAGTGTCACGCGCACTGTTCTGGCGAGAAGGTGGGCATGCGGCAGAAGGGACACCACGGTGGTGGCTACGGGCACCACAAACTCCTCTCGAACCGTGTAGTTGGTTGCGTGCGCGGGGACTTCAAAAGTGAAGCTCGTCAACCGAACCTTGTATCCGCGGCGCGTCGGAGGCTGGTCGGTGAAATAGAAAGCCACTGACGGCGCAATGTCCGCCGAGATGGACGTGGCCGGCAAATGCAATTGCAGAACCAAATCCGTGCCTGGAACGAGTTGCCAGGCCATTCCTTCCGGCACCTCCGATGCTCTGCGCCCGGGTTGCCAGCTCAGAAACTGAGAGTCCGAGCTGAATGCCCCGGTTGGCAGGTGCACTCCGGGAAAACCGGCATTCCCGTTCTCCGCAGCCATCTGGCGGCACCGCCCGCTTCGATCAAATCGAAGAAACGCGTGATGCACCAGGCCCGCTCCTCCAGGCGAGAATTCAACGGCGCGTACAAAACGGGGACGATCCAACTTGAAGGGGAGAACGAGGTTATAGTAGGTATCGTTCGTCGAGGGCTTCAGCCGGTATGGAAGCTTGGTCGAGACGAGCAAGTCTGGCTGACCCAACTGCCACCCTTCAGAAAAAACCGGCAACGGAGGCAGAAACTTAGGATCGCCTTCCGCTCGACCGGATGCGGCCCATTTGGCAACTATCTGAACTTCGTTCGTGCTCAACAAACGTGCATTGGCGAAAGGGCCGCACATCGGATCCGCCTGCCAGGGCGGCATGCGCCGTGAAATAACGGCGGACGCAATTTTTTCGGCACGATCGGCCACATCCCGGTAGGTCTGCAACGTGAAAGGCGCCACTTGTCCGGGACGGTGACAAGGAAGACAGCTCCGAAAAACAATCGGCGCAACGTGTTCTGTAAAGGTGATATTCGTAACCGAAGATGAGTTCGGAACGAGATTGGCGCCTTGCGTTTGGAACAGCGCTATCAGAACGAGGGTTGCGGCAATGAACTTCGAACTCATGGTCGGCGATTCAGCAACAGTGTAACCGTTCCACCGTATTCGCCAACCACCAGATCAGGCCGTCCATCTCCGTCCATATCTTGCGACAGGACCGAACGTTGCTCCCCCAAAAGGCGAAATCCAGCATCCACGGTGGATAGCGCATCGAAACTGGAATCTCCCCGGCTCAGGAGAAAAACACCTTCGCCCGTGTCATCCCGACCAGCGTTGAAATTATATCCGAAGAAACCCTGGGCGCAGTAAACATCCGCGTGGCCATCGCCATCGAAATCCCCGGTTTGCAAGCCGAAGATCGGTCCGGCTTGCGCGAGGTCCGGCAGTGGAAAGGCCTCGAAATGATCGCCTCGATTGAACAGGACTAACGACGCGAGCCAGCGACACTCGACCCGTTGCATGACCGCAAGCTGAGCGCCGAGAATGCTGGGGGCATCTGCATTCGCGAAGCTGCGGTGCGTGTTAAATTTTTCACTGATCCATGGCAAATGACGGGACAAATCGTTCAGTCCTTGAATCGGCAATTCACGACCCTCCGCGGAGCTGTAGCATTGAAAACAGGTCCGGGCATTTCCCTGAAAGATACCGTGGTAGAGCGACAGGGAACGTATCGAGAATTCTGGTGGCAAAGCGGGACCGGTATAGAGGGCAAAAGGGGAGTTCAATCCCCAGTTTCCGAGGACCAGATCTTTACGGCCATCGCCATCCAGATCTTCGGCAGCGACGCTTTGCCACAATCCGTTCAAGTCTCCAAGTTGTCTCACCGCGTTCTTCTGGAAATGCACTGGCGGGTTCCAGGCGATGAGTCTGCCATTATCAATACGGAAAATACGCGGTGGTCCCCACTCACTGACTGTAATCAAATCGGGATCGGTCGAGCTTCTCAACCGGGCAAAGACCGCGGCTGTGACTAGCCCCAGGTTGGTCACACTCGATGCTTGAAAACCACCCGCCTGCCACTGCATTAACGCGCTGCGACCGCTATTCGGGTAATCGCCGAGCAACGAACCACTTCCTATGAAAAAGTTCGTCGACCCGGCGGCGCTGAAGGCCAGGCACGATATGGCAGGAACGGGTGCCTTAATGATTTGTTCCACGCCGGTCTTTCGCTCCAGTGAAACAAGCCTGGAATTCGTTTGGGTCGTTCCCTGCCACGCATCAGTGGCTGCGATGAGGTGACCGCCCCATGGAACCACGGCAATAACGGAGCGAACATTGCCCAATTCGCGCGCCGACTGGAGAAACGGCTGTGAACGGGCCCGCAAGCGGCTTTGCGGCTTCCCGATCCAGAGTTGCAATTCAGAGTTCGTGTCGCCCGTTATCGCAAGACAGGGCCAGCGGGTTGACTGCAAACGGGGGAGCGAAGGTTGCGCAACGAAATCAATCGGCTGGTTTGGCTTGCCTGCCTCTTCCACCACTCGCGCCTCAAACCGCAGGCGTTTGGCCGGCGCTGGCGGATCCATACGTTTCTTGAGTAAACCTTCGGGCTCCTTGATTTCGTAGAATCGATTCGCCTGAAGATTCCTTTCGGTTGTAATCTGCCCAGAAGGCCAGCGAATCTCCAGCACCCCGGGCGTATCACCACAGGCGAATGTTTTTCCACCGTCATCCGAGGACAGGTAATGGCTTCCTGCCGTAACCTGTGCCAGTTGCGGCAGGCTGTTTGTGCCCGATGACCGACATCGTAGTTCAGCTCCGATCGCGGCGGTATTCGGCGCGTTCCCTTGCAGGCGGATATGAATTCGCGGCGCCGTTGAGAGATTCTCGTACAACCCAGCCGGGGCTTGAAGATGATTCACGACGACGTCGAGATCGCCATCGCCGTCGAGGTCGGCCACAGCCATCCCGTGGCTCACACCGTCGTAGTCAAAGCCCCACGTCGTGCTCACATCCTCGAAACGTGGTAGGCCCTCCGCAGATCGAGTGCCTTGGTTGCGAAACGCCTTCAACGGCGCGGACTGGCGGGGAAATCTCTGTCGCTCGCGGAAAATTTGTGCATCCGTTCGCAAACCGGAACGGCGGAACTGCTTCATATGCTCGGCAATGTCCAGCTCTCTCGATCCGCGTTCCTGGCCTGCGCTCACCAACAGATCGGGCCATCCATCCAGGTCCACGTCGAGAAAGAGTGGTGTCCACGACCAATCCGTCGCCGCTACTCCCGAGAGGTTAGCCACCTCCACGTACGATCTGTCGCTTCGTTGGAGAAAAAGTGTATTCGCGCCGAGTTGAGGACGGGAAAGTGGATCCGGGTAGTTGTTCTTGATCGTAGAACTCCCGTCCATGGACGTCAGTCGCCTGACATGGTCCGGGCTGAGCATATCCACGATAAAAAAATCCCAACGACCATCCCGATTGAAATCCGCAAAGTCGACACCCATCGAGAACAAGCTCGTATGCCGAAGCGCGCTCCGCGAAACGAGCCGAAGGCGCACCTGGCCGGGGGTGCTCAAGTTAATCCAAAATCGGTCTGGCGATTGAAAATCGTTGCAGACATAGAGGTCTGGCCGACCGTCCCCATTCACATCGCAGAATTGAGCGGCCAAACCCCAATCCCGCGGCGGCTCTGCTAAAGCATTGCCTTCTTCATCCAAAAAGTTGCCGTTCGTCCAGCGGACCACCGTAAAATTGGTGCCACCGTGGTTCTGGTAGATGATGTCAGGTTCGCCCATTTCCTCCAACTCACCCGAGGGCCCGACGCGAAAGCGATTCGTCAAATCAGGCTCAGACGCAGGCCGACCGTTGAACATCGCGATCTGCGGAACACCGTTTACCGTCTGAAACGTGGCGCGGGCACTGGGCATGTCCATCAAAGCACGTTGCCGGTAATTGCAGATGTAGATATCGAGCCACCCGTCGCCATCGATGTCTGCAATTGCCACGGAATGACCACCTCGAGCCTGCCCCTGCCGGAACGGGAGCGCACGGAACGTCGCCGCTCCCGTGTTGGTTAGAATTCGCACCCCGTCCGCATGAGAGTTGAGAACCAAATCGGGTTTGTGATCACCATTCAGGTCGGCAAACGCAACACCAGTTACATCTCCGGACAAATCGCGTTTGCGATCGGGGAACGCACTCTCCGTTTGCTCGACAAAACGCCAGTTTCCGAGATTGCGCCAAAGTTGGCTCTGACCGTCGCTCGCGCCGAAAAAGATGTCGATCCGGCCATCGCCATCGATGTCCGTGAGCGCCACACCCGAGCCATCGAGGAGCATCTGATTCGTTAACGAGCGACTGGTGGGAATTTGATGCGCGAATGTGAGTCCGGAGTTCTCTGTTAAGATCTTGCGGAAGCCGACAGGTCGCTCACCTGGCCGGGGCCGCAGAGCAGAACCGTTCAGCTCTGCCGCGCGGGAATTGGTCAGCGCGAAGGCAAGGATGAGAATGACCCCGCGATGATGAAACATAAGTAACGGACTGAAGGAGCGAAACCAGGGCAGCGGGTTGCAACCCTTAAAGAAAGATGCCGGGCTTTCGCCCGGCATCACGCAATTCAATTGGCGTTAAACCAACTTAGTTCTTCGAGCGATAGAACCGTACCGTCGTCCCTGCCGGGACGGTGTAGGGACTGGTCGCGGTGATGTCGGTCCACGAACCGGTGCTGAACGAATCGCGCGCTTGCAACGTGCCGGTGAACGTGATCGTTGCGGCGGCGCCGCCTGTGATCGAGATCACAGGAGTTTCACCACCACTGCTCGCCGGAGCCGCGTACCAATAGATGGCGCTCTTGATCGGCGTCAGTGAGCCGGCTGGAGTGGTGTCTCCATCTTTGCGCCAGGCCACCTGACCCCAGTCGCCGCCGCCACCTTCTTTGACGAGGTAGAGGACGCCGTAGCTTTGGCCGGCAGTAAGTTGAATCGGTTCGCTGGTCGGGAAGGTGCCGTCGCCGTTATCACCGGCGCCGGGTTCTTCGAAACCGCCGCAGCATCCCGCCTCGGTCGCGATCGCTGTTGCTGTCTTGGCATCAGGCAGTGCTGCGCCGCTTGTGTTGATGAACAGGCGGGAAGCGTCGTCGCTACGCACGAAGAAACGATATTTTGCCGTTTCCGTTGGCTTAAGAACACCTTTCATGGCCACCATGTGGTTTTCACCCCAAGTGTCGCCAAAGTTCGGTTCGCCAAAGGTCAGACCGTTGGACAGGAAGCGAACGACATCGGGATTGTTCGGATACTTCGGATCCGCAATAACTGCGTCCATGTCTGCCAGGGAAGCACCGTTGAACCCGGTGAATTGATCCGCGCGAACAGCACCCGCGACGAGGTCCCACGCGGTGAATTTGGCTGTGGCATTGCTGGCTGGTTTGCCACCGAGGTTTTGCACGCCATTGACCGTGAGGTTATACACCTTGCCGGAGGTCTGCGTTCCGGTGTTGAGACGAACGGTGAAGTCGTCCACCACCGTTGCGCTGCTCACGGTCAGACCGTTGTCGAACGTGTAGTTGGCGGCAGCTCCAGCCGAAGCCGCAGCCACTGGTTGGTCAAATTTGACCGTCGCCTGATTGAAGGAATCGCTACCGGTCACGCTGGCAATAGCTGGTGCCACATCGGGCGTCACGGTCAAAGCCACTTCGGGACTCTCCACCGATTTACCGACCGTGCTCACGGCAACTTTGATCTTCGCGTTGTTGTCGGTAGGTTGAACAACCGGGATGTTGAGGGTAGGACCATTCGCCCCGATAATCGGAGTTCCATTCTTGAACCATTGGTAGTATGGCCCCTTGTTGTAAGGCGAGGTCGAGGTTGCAGTCACGCTGAACGAAGCTGCCTTGTACCCGGCCACCGAAACTGCCGAAGGAGGTGTACTAATAGTCACAGTTGCCCCAACAGGGTCACCTTTTCCTCCATTAATGACGGACCCGACCAGAGGATAAACCGTCTTTGTGCCTTCTTCGCGCCAGCCAACCTGGCCCCAGTCACCGCCGCCCCCTTCCTTCACGAGGAAGAGAACACCATAGGTCGTACCAGCAGTCAGCGAGACCGGTTCGCTCGTCGGGAAGGTACCGTCGCCATTGTCACCAGCGCCGGGTTCTTCGAAACCGCCGCAGCAACCGTTTTCCTGGGCGATCGGAGTATCAGTGCTTGGATTTGGAAGCGCGCTGCCAGACTTCAGATAAATCCGTGAAGCGTCATCGCTGCGAACAAAGAAACGGAAGCTGCCAGACTTCGGAGCCGTGAAAGTGCCCGCGATGCGGACCATGTGGTTTTCCCCGTAGGTATTGCCGAAAGCCGGTTCGCCAAATTGGAAGCCGTTGACGTAATAAACGTCGTCCGGGCTGTTCGGATATTTCGCGTCCTGGAGAACGGTATCGATGCCGTCCTGGCCCGCACCACCGAAAGCAGTGCCATCGGTCGCGAAGCGATAAACCTGCGCTGTAAGGGTGCCTGGGCTGTCAACTTCCGCGACGGTATTCACCGCCAGTGTGGCGAAGTCAGAAGCCTGCGCACAGACGTTCTTCGCGCGGACTTTGAACGTGTTCGCACCGCTCGGAGCGAGCCCGGTCATTTCGTACTGGGTGGCAAGAATCTGCCCAGGAACCGCTTTGCCATTTACTTCGACCTCATACGCAATGCCAGTGGTTTGGCCTCCCATATTGGAAGCATCCCACGAAACAACCGCGCGACGCGCACCCGCTTCCACAACCTTCAGATTAGCCGGCACAGTCGGAGTCGAAGCACAGCTCGCTGCAGTCGTGGTAAGCTTGATGTTGTCAACATGCGTGTGTTCGTTAGCTCCACCCGTGCGGCCCGCCATCACCAGGCGGCCCGAGGTCGGGAAATATGCCGTCTGGAAGTTATCCAGAATCGTGTTGCCCTTATATTTCACTGTGAGCTTTCCATCCTCCTTCAGGGAGATCGAAAACGGCTTCCATGCCAATCCTGCCCAAGACTCGGGAGCTAGCGGATCGCCACCACCCGACCAGTACGCCGCGTCACGGGGCCCGGTTTGCAGTGTGGTAGGGTCGTCGGCCAATCCGTTCCGGGTCGGCAACGAGACTTTCTTCACGGTCACATTGTCGACACGAACAATGATTCCTTCGATATCCGTTTGGTCGTTCGGATCTTTCGGGAAAGTGTTTCCGGACCAGGTATCGAACGAAACCGCAATACCTGTCTGTGTTCCTGTTTCCGCGCAGCAGTCGCCGCCAAACATGTCCGAATTGACCGGATCTTCCAGGATCGGGTCCCCATCGCGCGCAAAACTGATGCTGAAACCGTCTGCGGCTCGATCCGTTTGCGGATTTCCGACACGCAGGTCGCACGAGAACTCAAAAGCGGTCACAACTTTTCCTGGATCAGTGTCCGGAAAAACCACCTGGGTTTTTTGGCTGCCGATCGGATAAGTGATCGCGAGGAACCCGCCCGGATTTCCTCCGGAGGAGACGTAATAATCAGGGTTATTGCCGCCCACTATGATTGGGTCGGCGCCTTGAGACGGATCGGTGCTAAAATCGTAGTTCAAAGTGCCGGCATGGCCGATGGAACCACTTAATGCAGCGAGGGATACCGCAGCTCCCGCGAGCCGCGACAAGATGCAAGATCTATTTAATCGTTTAGGTTTCATTTTTTGGGTCTCCCCTCCCCTTTTTCGAGCAATTCACGAACGATGAACGCCGCAAAGGCTGGGATTCGTGGTGGCGATTATCCGGAGGGTCGAAAGAGGGTCAAGTAAAATGTTTACTGCCCTATAGTTAGCTGCCTAATAGTTAGGCGCCTAACTAGCGCGGATTGCGTCGAATAAACCTGCTGACACACGTTGAACCTCAGCGCGGGGCCTTCGATCTCGTCCTGCCCACATTCAAAAAATCACCATTCCGGGGGTTATACTCCGCATCGAATTCCGGATCAGCACATTCCAGGTGATTCACTCGCGCGTCGATCACCCGCGCCAAATCCTCTATGTTCCCGTTGATGAAGCAGTTGCGTACGACCGTCCCTCGATTCACGTCCATTTCGTACCGCCCGCCCTTCCGATAACCGCCCGAAGCGGTATTCTGCCAGAAAATGCATGCCTCGTAGACCGAGCCGGAACCCTTGTCGTCCACACCATTAAAGTTGCCGGTAAACGTGCAGCGCTCGACCCGGACGTGGGAGTTGGGAAAGACGGTCAGCGCTCCAGACCCATGGTGCGCTTGATATCCGAGCGTCGTGTTAATGAGCGCCAAGAGATTCGTCCGATTCATGTTGCCCTTGCTCACATGGTAACTCTCCCCGCAATTCGAGATATTTCCGACGAACAGGCAGTTCTTGATTTCGGCTGAGCTTCCGGGAAGCAAATCGACAGCGGATCCGGTCACAAGGGCGCGGTTTCCCCGAAATATGCAGTTGGTTAACAAGGCTGACTGCTCCCTGAAGCCACGGTGCTCAATGGAAACACCTCCTGCACAAGGACTGGAAAAGTTCTCCACACATTCCACTCCGTCGATCACCGGGTAGGATCGGCCAAAAATCTTGATGGCGCCGCCATCCGTAAAAAAGAAAAGGTCACGGTAAAATCCTTCCGTTTTGCGTAACTCGTCGAACCTCGGTTCCAGCGCGGCGGGACCGCCAAGGTCAGTCACAAAATTGTTCGCTCCGGTAATCGTAAACCCACGAAAAACTGTGCGTCGCGAAATGCCATCGCCAAAATAGACCACGTGATTGACCACGGCCGGGAAGCTTTCTGCGGTCGGATCCGCAATTTCTCTGTTTTGCGCAGTCAGGACGACTTTCCCCCATGCTTCGATCGTGAGCCCGTCATGACGATGATTAAGGCAGATCAGCGCCTGACCCTTCCGACGCGGCCTGTACGTCCCGGCATGAACAACCACTCGCTTTAGCATCGGGTGCTGCGCCGCGAGGTCGAGAGCACCTTGAATTTCCGCCGGAGGCCTGACGTGAAATGCCCCGTCCTGGATTGGATACTCGTCGCCGCAGCAGACCACGAATCCGACGACTGCCAGCAAAACTGTTAGTTTGTGGGCGGCTCTGACCACTACGGCTCAACAATCTTAATGAGCTGATTTGGCTTCAGCCCTTCTTTCACAATTTGTTTTGCCCCGGAAGGCCATTCGACCTCGACCTTCTCGATGCTGGTGGCTTCAGCCAATCCGAAATAAAGCGGCGCGCTGCTTTGAGCGAGATATCCCAGCTTACCGTCGTACCGTTGAGACCAGACCTTCCCTCCGGCATGAACTTTCACCAACGCGCCGAGCCCTTCCCGGTTGGAACGAGAGCCGGCCAATCGAATCTTCAGCCAATGAAGCTGCCTCTTTTCGGACGCATTACTCGCGAGCACCATTGGGCGGTCGTCCATTTCGTTTGTGACGATGTCGAGGTCACCATCATCATCCAGGTCAAAAATAACACTCGAACGACTGCTGCATGCCTCAAAAACGGGCACCTTGCCACTCCTGCCGGCAGCCAAAGGGTGGTTCCGATCCGCTCCCGAAGCGTCCAACAGGAACGCCGCCTTCTCGAGTCGATTGCCAGCGCGCGGCTCCACCCCGCAAATGAATTCCGCATCGCGAAAGCGCTTACCCTGTTCATTCAGCAGCAGTGAGTTGATGGAATAGCGAAAACCAAATCCCATCCCGCCTGTCACAAAAACATCCTCGTAACCATCGGCGTTGAGATCCCCGGTGCTTAGGCCCCAGGGCCAAAACGTTTCTGCGCCCATTTCCTGCGAGCTTTCCACCAGGGGCAAAGAGCCGCGATTAAGGTAGAGAGCGTTTCCAAAAATATTGTTTGAGCTGCCCTGCAAGTACTCTTCGCTCCAAAACGCATTGCACCACGCTTCACTCTTGGATTTTTCGAATCCCGCATCGAAGCTCGTTTTGCTGGCCTTGATCTGTGGGTCGGTCATATCCGAATGCATATCCGTCAGCAACAGGTCGACCCGCCCATCCTGATTCACATCGAAAAACTTGATTCCCATAGCCCCCCACGGCGTTTTGGGAAAGTAGGACGCGGTTCTCTCCGCGAATCTCCCGCCGCCGACGTTCTCGAAATAATGATCATCGCCCTGCATGTTCAATATGTAGAGGTCGGGCCGACCATCGTTGTTCAAATCCGCAAACGAAGCATCGCCGGACCATCCTTTCGGCTCCAGACCGGCATTTGCGGACACGTTTTGGAATTTTGCATTACCAACATTCCGGTAGAGCATCCCGGGTTCATACCGTTCAGGAAACAAATGACCTTTGAACGCATCCGGCAACCCCACGTAATAACCGCCTGGGCCTCTCTCCTCGGTGGTGTAACGCCCCACATTGCACACATAAAGGTCGAGCAAACCATCATTATCAAAATCAAAGACGACAATTCCCGAAGAATGTCCGCTGTACTCGAGCCCCGCGCTTTGCGTAATGTCTCGGAACTGGCCGTTCCCCAGGTTTTCAAAAAGCGCATTACCGCCGCGGACTGTCGTTATGAACAAGTCCGGGTCGCCATCGTTGTCTATATCGGCAAAGGCCGCCGCCACCCCTACCCGATCCCTCAGAAACACACCGATCTTCTCAAACTTCCCGCCGCCGACATTCCGCCACAACTCGCTCCCGCCCTGTTGAGCGACGAAGAAAAGATCGAGCCGCCCATCCCCATCGACATCTGCAATAGCCACTCCTGCCCCATGGTCGTAATGCACTCCTTTGAATCGCTTATTGGCGTCCTCTACCGCGTGCGGTTCGAAACGAATCTGGCTGGACTCCCAGTGATCGCTGAACTGAAAATTGTGAAAGGCATCGATTTGCGGTGCCTGTCTCACCTGCGCCTCGCGCCTTTGCTGCATCCAGGTGGGAAGGGTCGCTGCGAAAGTTTGCGCCGAAGCGAGCGAAAACGCGATCACGACACTCACAATGAACGGCCGTTGCATGCGTGCGCAGTCTAAGACGATCCATTTCGCACACAAGGCAAACCTCAAGCGTTTTGATCCCTCAAATCACAGAGTTTACGGAGATGCCATTCTCGACTCAGGCTACGCGACGCAGGACTCGGGATGTCAATCTGGATTCCTCCCGGCCACGGATCTTCGCATTATGCTTTCTGCAACGCCGATTCTTGCGCGTTATCGCTCCGTGCCCTCTCACGAACGAGACCCGCTACGTAGCTATTAACCTCATCGGCCTCGTCCGCGGAAAGCGTTCGGCTCGACTCGATGATCCGCCCCGGGGCGAAACCACCGCTGAGTTCGACTATGCGGTTCGCAACAGTCCGCCAATTCGCCCTCTGCATCTTCGCTCCGACGGCGCGCAGCGCAATCCAATCCAGAGCGTTGGACGCACGTGCATTCACCTCGATGGTGAATCGTATCGCTCCCCTCTTCAAATCTTTGGTGCGGAAGCCAACCAGGCCCGCCAGGGGATGGCCTTCGACAGTTACAAACGTCAGCGAGCAATCGCTTACCTCGAGAGCGCGCACCTGCGCGATGCCGCGGCCCGGAATTTTTGCGTCCAACGTATCGCCCTTGTCGACACCCTCCGAAGCCCCGTGTTTTCCAGTGAACTCAATAGCCATGAGCTCGCCCATCCGTTCGCGAGCCACCGCGAGCAGGTCGCGCGCGCCGAGTTTCGATTGCTCAATCTCGACCGTGAACTGCTTCCGTTCCATCGTTCCGACACCTTCCTCCGGCAATAGCTCAGGTAGTTCCTCTGCGAGTAAACGCAATCCGGTGTCCAACGGGGTGGGTTTCAAACGGAAAAGGTGAGTGAGAGCATTTTCTTCCGGCTGCGGAATGATGTTTTCCTCCAGCAGCATCTGCAGCTTATCGGTGGTGATCGGCATTCCGAGTCCTGAGCGCTCCACAAGATTCTCGACGGCCTCAAAGCGCTCAGCGATGCGAACTGCTACGCGCGTGACGGCTGTCGGAACTGGAACCGGCGCGGGCGATCGATCCATCACCTCACCTAGTTTGTCGATCAATTCGCGAGTGGTTGTGATTTCGCTCCCCGCCAGCTCGAGAATTTTATGATGCGTGTCCGCGCTATCGATGGACAGAGCAGCGGCGACTCCGAGATCTTCGAACCAGATCGGCTGGAACCGTTGTTCGCCAAAGCCGACGACCGGAACGACGGGCAGGCTGCGCACCAGCTTCAACAGCGTTGAAATCACTTCGTCACCCGGCCCGTAGACCGTACCGGGCCTGAGGATTGTCCATGAAAGCGCGCTGGTTGTAACGAGTTCCTCCGCGGCGCGCTTGGACTGATGGTAGCGTGATTGGCCCCGGTCCACGCCAAGTGAGGAGATGTAAACGAAACGCTGAACACCAGCACGCTCTGCTTCAGCCAACATGTTCTTCGTCCCCTCAACGTTGACCGCCTGAAAAGTCTGGTCGGGCGGTTTCTCCTGAACAATGCCGGCAATATGAATGACTGCGTCGCACCGGTCACCGGCGCCGATCAGGCGCTGTGGCTCGGTGACAGTGGCGGTGAATGGTTCGACCCGTTCTGGATAATCGCGGGCATCGGATTCCGCCCGCCGTGAGAGCAACCGAACGGAATGCCCTTGCTTTAATAACTCCGGAATAATTCCGGCACCAATGACTCCTGTTCCGCCCGTGACCAGAATTCTCATGCGCCTTGCCTGTTAGCGTGGAAGGTATCATCGTTCGGAGCGCGGGCGATGTCGGGGCGGCCCTGAAACAAGTTTGCTGCCGGGAATCATTGCGCCGGTGGTCGGACGGGTGGACTGGTTTTCCATGAAGACGACGCTTGTCCTGCTCACTCTTGGGCTTCTGGTCGCTGGCTGCAATCAAAGCGGGGAGAATCGTGGCGCGTATTCCAAACAAGGTGGCGGCAGCATGGAAGGTGCGGGTGGCGCGGGTCCCGGTTTCGACGGGACAGGCTCAGGACATGGGAAGGATGGTTTGGCTTCGGGCTCTGGTACGACCATCGCGACAAATTCGGCCAATCGACAGACGAACAACTCCATTCCGAACCCGACCCGCGAAAAGGCTCCGCTGCCCCAATAGCGAGGTTCTTGGATATTCTCGCGAGAACCGTCCGGATCACCGAACGGTTTACGTTTTTCAGGGATTTCTCGTTGAAATCGCCCCGTTTTTCGGCAGAGTTCGGCGCGAAATTAGCTGATGGTTTTTACCACCCACATCTTTGTCTTTTATTTCCTGCCGTTGTTCCTGCTCGTTTATTACAACCTGCCGTACCGCTGGCGGAATCTTTGGATCACGCTCGGCAGTTATGTTTTCTACGGCTGGTGGCAACCGTGGTTTGTGAGCTTGATGCTTTTCACCACAGTGACCGATTTTCTCTGGGGCAAAGTCATCACTCGCGAAGGGGCCACACAAGGCGAAAAGAAGCTGGCTCTGATCGCGTGCGTCGTAACGAACTTAATGCTGCTCGGCTTCTTCAAATATTACATGTTCGCTGCGGAAACGTTGAACCAATTGCTCGTCGCGGTGGGGGCGCAGCCGTTCCGGGTGCTCACGGTCGTTTTGCCGATCGGCATTTCCTTTTACACGTTTCACTCACTCACTTACATCATCGACCTCTATCGCGGGCATGCGACTCCGGCGAAATCGCTTTCCGGGTTCTCCGCCTTTGTTGCGTTGTTTCCAGATTTGGTTGCGGGACCAATCATCAGGTACAAGACGCTGGCGGAACAACTGAGGGAACGGGACCACACTGCGGCGCGGTTCGCTTCGGGCATTGCAATTTTCGTCGTGGGTTTTGCGAAGAAGATTCTGCTCGCGAATCCGTGCGGGCAAGTGGCGGATGCGGTCTTCGCCACCGCAAATCCCTACGCGATTGACGCCTGGATTGGTGCGCTGGCCTACGCCTTTCAGATTTACTTCGATTTTTGCGGGTATTCCGACATGGCCGTCGGCCTCGGTCGCATGCTCGGTTTCGAATTCCCCAGGAATTTTGATGCGCCGTATCGTTCCGAAAGCATTACAGAACTCTGGCGACGCTGGCACATTTCCCTCTCCAGCGTGCTTCGCGATTACCTTTACTATTCGCTGGGTGGCAATCGAAAGGGGGAAAGTCGGACGTTTTTCAATCTGGCTGTGGTGATGCTCATTGGCGGGCTGTGGCATGGAGCGAAATGGACGTTCGTTGTGTGGGGCGCCTTTCACGGACTACTCCTGGTGCTCGAACGTTTCAACGGCAAACAAAGCTTCTATCATTGGCTGCCACGACCGGGACGAATCGCGGTCACATTTCTGTTGATGCTCTTTTCCTGGGTTCTTTTCCGCGCCGATAATCTGACCGCGGCGACGGAATATTTCCGGGCGATGTTCGCTCTTGCACCGGCTGGCGAAGTGGCGCCGCTAGCCGCGTCGATCATCTACACTCCATACCACATGATCGTCATGGGCATTTGCGCGGTGTTGGTGTTCCAACCGTTGCAGGCGCACGATTGGGCGCTGGCACCGGTCACCTGGTGGCGGACCGCAGTGGTGGTGCCGCTCTTCGCCTTCTCGCTGATGGTGATGTACTCGCAGGCGTTCAACCCCTTCCTTTACTTCCAATTCTGATTCACGATGAAACGTCTTCGCGATCCGAATTGGGTTTTGATCTTTCTGTTCGTCGGGATCATCGCCAGCGTGCCCCTGGTCCAAACAATCATGGAAGTCCGTAGCGAGGAGGGCATTCGAGCATTCGAGTTATTCAGCGACTGGCCGACAGCTTCGAACCTGCGCAATTACGAGCAAAATCTGGAGAAAGCCAGTTGGGCTGGGAAATTGAGCCGGCCCTGGCTGCAGTTTGCGCAGTTCGCGTGGCTGAAAGAAGGCGGAGAAAAAGTCCTCTTCGGTTCGCCCGGGTGGTTCTTTTACAAACCGGGTCTCAAGTACATGCTCGCGCGGAACGAGACGGCCCATTCCTCGAATTCCACGAACGATCCCGTAGCAGCAATTGTCGATTTCCGTGATCAACTTGCCGCGTTCGGGATTCAATTGCTGGTGATGCCGGTCCCGAACAAGGACAGCATTTATCCGGACTACTTGAGTTCCCGCGCGAAAAACCTGCACAGCGTCGTGAGCCCGCGCACTCGGGAGGTCCTGGAAAAACTTCGCGCCGCGAAGGTCGAAGTGCTCGATCTGTTCAACGCATTTAGCCAAGCACGACAAAAGGACGGTTCAGAAACACCGCTCTACCTTCAGCAGGACACACACTGGTCGCCCGCGGGAGTTGATCTCGCCGCGAAATTAGCCGCTCGTCGACTCACTGAGCTCGGTTGGGTTCAACCCGGCAAGAATGAGTACAAGGACCGTTCCGCTCCTGTGCAGCGGCTGGGTGACATCGTGCATATGCTTCACGTGCCTTTGATCGAACGCAGCCTGAAACCTGAAAATGTTTCCGCTGCCCAAGTGATTCGTCAGGAGGATAGCACACTGTACAAAGATGGGCTCGAAGGACAGGTTCTCGTTTTGGGAGACAGCTTCATGCGGATCTACCAGACGGATGCGCCCACAGGCGCAGGTTTCATCGCGCACCTCGCAAAAGAATTGGAACAACCGATGATGTCACTCGTAAACGACGGCGGTGGGTCGACACTCGTACGAGAGGAGTTGTCGGCCCGTCCTGTTTACCTTCAAAACAAGAAAGTGGTTCTCTGGGAGTTCGTGGAACGCGACATCGGACTCGGAATCAAAGGCTGGCAACGCCCGCGCTTGGCCGCCCCTCCGAAAGACACTTCCAACTCTGCGAAAAAGACTGTATGATTTTTACAGTCCGCCTTTGACGTGCGTGTGGCCAATTGATAAGCGAATACAGTGCACAAGATTGAGAGGAAAAAGGCTCCGTTTGGATTCACCTTGATTGAGCTCCTCGTGGTAATCGCCATCATTGCGATTTTAGCGGGAATGTTATTGCCGGCGCTGGCCAAGGCGAAAAGCAAAGCCAAACAGACGCAATGCCTGAACAATCTGAAGCAAGTGGGGCTCGCGGTTGTCCTCTACGGGAACGACCATTCCGACATCGTTCAGATCGCTTCGCCCCTCGAGACAAAATTCACCTGGGGTGGTCTTCTTTACACGAACCAAAACATGGGCTCTCCGGCCACCTTTCGTTGCCCCGCGTATCCTCCTCTCGCAGTCTTCACGAATTGGTTTCAGACTTTCGGCGTTTGGTCCGATCCGCCCGACATTGTCCTCTCCGGAAAATTGAAGGAGAATCTGAAGCTTTCTGCCGTTCCGATCCCCACGGATTACGCACACTTGGTTGATACGACGAGCCGGGGCCGCATGGGTTACGGCGGCAAGCAGTTTTTCACTTACAGCACCAATGCCAATGCTGAATTCCAGGTGCACGCGCGCCATAACGGTTCGGCAGACGCTTGGTTCGTCGATGGTCACGTCGAGGCGATGCGCAAAGCTCGCATGGAACCACTCGGCATCAAAGCGTTGTATGGCCCCGATACAATTCCCGACTATTTCGACGGTCGTCAGTAGCGCTCACCCACCCCCAAGACGCGACAGCAAACCTTTAGCATCACAATCTTATGCGTTGCCCTGCCCGTTCATTCGTAATCGCGCTCTTCCACGTGCGCCCTTATATCTACTGGTTCCGCTCTCGCGCAGTCCGTTTCGATCACGCCGAAAGATGCAACCAATTACGTCGTCCAGGCCACCGCTCCTTCCGGCGGCTCTTACACCCTCCAGGCAAGTGCGAACCTGCATCTTTGGGTCGACATTCACGATGTCGGCCAGACCACTTACAGCTATCAGTTTGCTCCGGGTGACAGCCGCTTTCGATACTTTCGCTTGATCCCCACGCCGCCCGCGCCGTCGGATGCTGTCGTGTTGCTGTTGGGCGATTCCATGACTGCAGACGTCAGCGGCTGGGGTAGTGGTTTCGCGACCTTCTTCAAGCCGAATGTCACGGTCGTCAACTACGCGCAAGCTTACACCAGCACCAAAGTTTTTTTGGCCTCCCCCGAGTGGGACAAGATGCTGTTGATCGAGGCACCACTGCGGCTGAATACGAAGCGAACCTGCGGACGATTGTTAACACCGTGCGGAGCTTCAATGGCGTTCCGATCATGGTTACGCTTCATTCCGGACGCTACTTCGACCCGCAGGGGCATGTGCTCAAGGAGCAAGCCTGGGACGGGCGCAACGACATCACTAAGAAGGTAGCGGCTGATCTGCATACTCCGCTGATCGATCTGCACAAAAGCTCCATGGATTTGTTGAACAAACTAGGCGAGGCGGGCAGCCAGTTCATTCAGCTCTGGCCGAACGATCTGATGCACCTGTCGCAGCCCCTGGGGTCGAAATATTTTGCCCAACTCGTTGCCCAGGACTTGCCAGACGAAATGGGACCGTATCTGACCGGCCTGTTCGACCCGTTGCCGAAGCCATAAGCAAAGCCTTGCAAGTTATCTGTCGGGCACCGCGCTTTATGATCCACCCCGTACGGTATTGGCGGAATTCCCGCATTGCGTTCTGCCTGCTCTGCGCGCTCGCTCTCTACCCGACAACCTCATCCACTTCAGCCGCCGATCTCGCGACCGACAGCCCCCTCCTGCAGGGGACCGAAAAGACTCCTGACGGTTTCGTTCGTTTCTTTTTCGATGTGAAGCTCGGAGAGAGCTACCCAATCGCGGTTTCCGACGATTTGGTTCATTGGAGTCTCCTCAAGACCATCAACAAGGGCCGTGGCACTCTCGCCGTCACCGACCAAGACCCGGCGACCGCGCCGCGGCGCTTTTATCGCATCGGCGTCGAACCCGCAAAGATGGTTTACATCCCTCCCGGCACTTTCACGATGGGCAGCCCCACTAACGAGGCGCGCCGCGAGGCCGTGGAAGGCCCCCAAACGGTCGTGGAAATCTCGCGCGGTTTTTGGATCGGGAAATACGAAGTAAACCAGGCTGATTATCTTTCGATCATGGGCTCGAACCAGTCCGCCTTCGCCTACGACACGAGACTGCCCGTCGAGAGCATCAGTTGGACACAAGCGACCGCATACTGCCAGAACCTCACCGCAAAAGAACGCGCTGCCGGAAGATTGCCCCTCGGATACTCGTACCGCTTGCCGACTGAAGCCGAATGGGAATACGCCTGCCGCGCTGGGACAACAACTCCATTCGGAGTCGGAGATGGCATATCGTTCAGTTCGATTCAAGCCAACTTCGACGGCGGTTTTCCCTACGGCGGCGGGATTAAATGGCGATACGAGAAGATGACAACCTTGCCCGGAACCTATCCGCCGAACGCTTGGGGTTTGTATGATATGCACGGGAATGTTTGGGAGTTTTGTTCGGACTGGTATGCCCCCTATCCCGGGGGCACCGTCACCGATTACAAAGGTCCCTCGACCGGGACCGACCACGTACTGCGTGGCGGAGGTTACACCAGCCCTGGCCAGGGCTGCCGTTCCGCCAAACGCGACCACCGCTCCCCTGACTTCCGCAATTTCATTCAAGGCTTCCGCGTCGTCCTCGCTCAAAATCTGTGATCCTTTCCGTCCGTTCCTGAGGAGAAGAGGTGAAGAATGGAAGTTTGACTTTCGAAGGCGTGCGCCTAGATTGGCAGCCCTTGTTTCATTTGGCTGGGGTCGTAGCTCAGTTGGTAGAGCACCACAATGGCATTGTGGGGGTCAGGGGTTCGAATCCCCTCGGCTCCACCAGCCTTCGAATGCGTGGATTTCCTTGCGTCATCGCGCGCGAGGTTTGCCGTCCTCAACAACACGCACCGTTTTGAGCTTGATTCGTTCCTGTGCGAGCCCTTGTCCGTAATGGCCAGAACAGCAAGACGATCTCTGGAATCAACTTGAACTAAAAGCTTGCTTGTAGGAACTGTGTCCATTACCTAAATCGTTTTGTGGTAGTGAGTTGAAGATTGCCGGCGAGAAGTTGGATGGAATGACGCTCACGAAGGGGCAAGATCGGAATGCGAAGTTCACAACGACACGTTGGAGCGTGGTGTTGCAGGCTGGGAAATGGGAGGGGCCTGAAGCGCGGGAAGCGCTGGAGGATCTCTGCAAACAGTATTGGTTCCCGTTGTATGCGTTTGTCCGGCGCAAAGGCCAATCACCGGAAGATGCAGCAGACCTGACACAGGATTTTTTCACAAAGCTGATCGAAAACGGGTTTCCCACTGGCGCGACGCCGAGCAAAGGGCGGTTTCGGACTTTCCTGCTTACTTCCTTAAACCGCTTCCTGATCAATGACTGGATGAAAGGGCAGCGTTTGAAAAGAGGCTGCGGGCAAAAACCGCTTTCAATCGACGCATTCATCGAGGAAAAGGGGGAAGCGAGCTACCTTGCTGAGGTTTCTCATGGCGAAACACCGGAACACCTTTTTCAACGCACATGGGCAGAGACACTTCTAAAAAAGGTTTTTACGCGGCTTGAGGATGAATGCGTCAAGCGAGGTGATCAGAGGTTCGACGTGCTCCGCTCCTTTCTCTCGCCAGGGCAGGAGAATGTCAGTTCGCTGCAGGCAGCCGCGGAACAGCTTGGCCTTAGCCTCGCGGCCTTCAAGTCATTGCTTCATCGTTTTCGGCTGCGATACCGAGAGTTGCTCCTCGACGAAGTGCGGCAAACGGTCGATTCGGCGGAGGACGTGGAAGAGGAGATGCTCGGGATCATCCGAGCGCTGCGGAGCTGAGGGCAGGCCGTAAAACCTTAGTCAAAGGCCATCGCGAACTGGTTTTACCGTTCTTAGCGAATCCCGAGTGAAAAAGGGCTGTTTATCCCTGGGAGATGAGACAGTCCATCCTTCTACTTTTGATGGCTTTGGCCATGACGGTCTGCGTGCGTGCGGCGTCGTTCGAATCGTTGTTGACGGTGACACGCCGTTTTTCGCAGCCGTTGATTTCGTGGACCAACCGCGCGGGGGAAATTTCAACGATTCTGGAGCGGGGGAAGTTGGACGTCGGCGATTGGGCTGCGCTGGTGGAGGTAACGACGGATAACAGAACGCTCCAATGGCTCGACGAGCGGCCACAGGTTTCCGCCCGGTTCTACACGATTGCGAGCACTACCGAGACCAATCAGGCGGCGCGGTTGCAGGGCGCACTGGATCGCACGCGCCGGAGCCTGGGGTTGAGAGGTGTTTCCGCGGCGGTGATCACGACGAACGGGCTTTGGCTGGGGACGAGCGGAACCTCGTTCGGCACGGCCAGCGTCCGACCCTGGATGCGGTTCAGCATGGGAAGTGTGACCAAGACCTTTACGGCAGCGCTGATCATGAGACTGTCCGAAGAAGGAAAGCTTGGCCTGGACGACCCTATTGGGAAATGGCTGCCGCCCTATCCGAACGTTCCGAACACCGTGACCATCCGGCAACTGCTGAGTCATACGAGCGGCATCTATAATTATACCGAACACCCCAATTTTTGGCCGATGGTGTCCCGAACAAATAAGGTCTATGCCCCTACGGATGCACTGGCCCTCGTTCTAGCGCCGAACTTCGCTGCGGGTGAGAGTTGGGCTTATTCCAATACAGGATACACTTTGCTCGGCCTGATCGCTGAGGCAGTGACTCACCGGAGTTTCGCCGCGGAGGTGCGACATCGCTTTTTGGAGCCGTTGGGAATCGAAGGAATTTATCTGCAAGGGAACGAAACGGCCTCAGTCGAGCGGGTACATGGCTGGTCCAGAGATTTCTCTGGGAGCCTCGAAGATATCAACTCGCGCTCCACCTGGCCGGTAGTGTACCCGGTCGCCTGGTCAGCCGGCGCTATGGCAGCGACAGCGCGGGATCTTGCGATCTGGACCCGCGCGCTTTATGGGGGCTCTGTTGTGACGCCGGAGACTATGAAACAGATGACCGAGTGGCATGCAGTGTCATCCGCAAGCTACGGGTTGGGTTATGGGTTAGGCACAATGCGTCTGGCCAGCCCAAAAGGAGATTTCTGGGGCCACACCGGAACAATTACAGGTTTCAGGACGCATGCCGGGCATTCACCGGCACTCGATGCCACCATGGTGATAATGATCAACCAGGACGGCGGCGAGCATACAGCGATTTGGGACGCGTTGGTTCAACAGCTTTAGGCGCATTCCTCAAAACGAAACAACGGAAGCGGGCGCACGAGCGCGCGAAGCGAGTTCTTCCGGATCGTCACAGACTGAAACGCCTCCGCGGGCGTGCCTTCCCGGGCACGGCGAATCTCACCGGGCCAAACGCGGTATAGCTCGGGGATGTTTGCCGGATTTTCGTATCGCGTTGTTGCGGCCTTCCAGGTCTGCGTAACCGCTGTCCTTCTTACGGCTGCGGTGCCGCGAACCCGCGGCGAACCGGTGTTCGCGCCGAGCGGTTTTTGCGCCACGGGAGTCCTGCCGTTCTCAAAACAATCGCTCGCTGGCGTGCACGCACTCGCTCTCGATTTCCCACCTGCAGACACACTCAGCGAGCCAACGGTCATCGACATCATGTTTCTTTACACGCCGCAGACTCTGATTGGTGAGGGCAGCACGACCGGGCTCGTTAGCCGCATCAACGAAGGGGTTCGGGAAACGAATTATCGCCTATCAAATAGCCTGGCGAACGTTCGCTTTGAGACGGTTCACATCGGTCTCGTTGATTACGCGGAACCTGGGAACATCCAGTGGGACGTTTATCGATTGGCCTATCAGATTGAAGGCCTTCAATCGGCGGGACCTCTCCGCAACGACTACAAGGCGGATGTCGTGGTGCTCATTACCGAACTGGAGAATTCCGGCGCCGGGGGCGTGGCTTACGCCATCACTCCGCCAAAGGGCGGCGCAGACGCGGGCTGCGTCGCGGTGGTCCGCCGCACTGAACTTTTCGAAGGAGCGCCCACGCTCCCGCACGAACTCGGACATTTGCTGGGCTGTGCCCACGATCGCGAGCACGCGGGAGATATGACAAATTATCCTGGACGTTACCCTTACATCTTTGGTCATCGGTTCGAAGTCGAAGGCGTTACTTACGCGGACACCATGTCGTACGAACCAGGCATCATCCTGCCATACTACTCTAATCCGCGACTCAAGTTTGATGGTGCTCCGCTCGGCGTGAGCGCAGAGCAGGAAAAACCTTCGGACGGTACGCGCACGATTAACCAAACGGCGCCCTACGTGGCGCGATACCGGACAGCGCTCACCCGCGTTCAATTTGCGGAATCGCGTTTCGTTGTCTCTGAGGCGGAGGGCAACGCCGTGGTGCGCCTGGAACGAAGCGGGGACCTGAATACCAGCACCCGGGTGCGGGTGAACTTCGATACGCTCAATAGTCAGGCACGGGCTGGCGTGGATTACATCCGGCCGGCGCTCTTGGATGTGGAATTCAAAACGAACCAGGCAACCGCTCAGTTTCTCATTCCTATTCGGCCGGACACCATTGCGGAAGGTGAGGAGGTTCTGCTGTTAACTTTGAGCAGTGTTACCGGCGATCATGGGCTCGGGCGGCAAAGCAGCACCCAGGTTCTTATACGCGATGCCGACCTTCCCGAGGCCTACACCCTAGTTGTATTTCCGGACGGACCGGCTCTTGTCTCTGAATCAATCGGCACGACACCGGTCCGGGTACGCGTTCTCGGGGACAGGACGGAGCCACTCACAATTCCATACCGCACGCAGGCAGGGAGCGCCCTGGCGGGAACCGACTTTGAGCCCGCTCAGGGCGAGCTCACATTGGCCCCCGGCCGAGAAGAATCTGAAATTCGGGTGAGCATTCTTAACAAACCGCCTTCCGGCCCGGATCGCTCGTTCCGGTTAATAGTTGGGGTGAGGACCAACGAGATTCGCATTCTCGATGACACACGGCTGGGCGGCATCGCGCCTTCGTCGGGAATTACCCTCGAGGCAGATGACGGGTTTAACGCAAGGGTGCGCGGCGACGGAAAGATTCTAGCCTGGGGCGCTTTCACAAAATTTGGCGGTCTCGATCGGAATGCCATCGCGCTCCTAAATGCGAATGGCACTGTGGACACCTCGTTCCAGCCACCTGTTCTCCTCCGCGGCCATCGTGTGATCGAAGGAGTGGGTAATGCGGGCATCAGAACGGCTCGCGTGCAGCCTGATGGCCGAATCATCATTGCTGGTTCGTTTTCCCGCGTGGCTGGGGAGCGCCGGACCGCGGTGGTCCGATTGATGGCGGACGGCTCGCTCGATCGTTCATTTGGCCAAAACTTGAAGTTTGATGGAGCGTTGCATGACGTGGCGCTTCAGCCAGACGGACGGATCCTTGTCGGCGGTTCTTTCGAGCGCATCAACGGCGAGCGGAGGCCATTTATCTCGCGACTGAATGCAGACGGGAGCATCGACGAAACCTTCCGCCCAAACGGCGGCCTGGCCAGCAGTTGGACCGTGGCTGTGTTCTCGCTTGCTCTCCAGGACGACAATAAGATTGTGGTGGGCGGTGTCTTTGAAACCGTGGATGGACATCCTCTCACCAACCTCGCGCGCCTCAAGCCGGATGGAACCCGGGACCCAACTTTTAAGCTGAACCAGGGCTCGTCCGGCGCGGTGTGGCGGCTCGCTCTGCAAGCGGACGGTAAGATTCTGCTGGGCGGCGTTTTCGACACGGTAGGCGGACGCGCTAACCGGAAGCTTGCTCGTCTCAACGCTGACGGAACGGTCGATTCAGGCTTTCAGTCGCCGAACGCAAACGCGGATGTTACGGGCATTCTGCCGCTGCCAGACGGGCGTATCGTGATCAGCGGGGCGTTCACGAGCCTGGGAACGAGGAACCGACGGTTTTTAGCTGTGCTGAATGCGAATGGGAGTGTGGCTACCGAGTTCGATCCCGGGTCCGGCCCGGAAGAACCGTTCGGCAACAACGCAATCTCGCCACTGCTTAATGGAACATTCCTCATAGCCGGGCCTAAACGCTATAACGGGCTCGCCGCGCCTGGCATCGTTCCGGTCCGGATTGGCAATTTGCCTTCCTTTCTGAAGGCTGCTCCTTCCAGTGAAGGAGGCTTCAGAAGTAGACTCTATGGAGTTCCTGGGGGCATCTATAGGATTGAATCGAGCAGTAATCTCACCGAATGGGAGCGCGCTGGCTCCGTCGCGCTGAACGATTTCGACGGTGCGGCCGCAGTTACGCTGCCCGCGACCAAACCGAATACCTTTTACCGTGCGCGACAGGAGTAAATGAAGGAGCGCTCGTTTGGCGAAAGGATGGAGATGAGGACTACAGCTTTGGCTTTCCTCTTGCTGATCTGTGCAGGCGCCTTTGCGCAAGGCGATATAGGGATTGGGCTCGCGCGTGGTGCACCGGCATTACGTTGGGCGAACACGAACGGCGTTCAGTTTCAGTTGCAGCGCTCGTTATCGCTTTCTCCGGAGAGTTGGGAGGTGCTGGCCAGCGTTACGGCCGATGCCAGGGAGTTACGGTGGAAGGACGAGTCATTCCGATGTGCCGCTCATCGCGGACAAGGCGACCTTCGAGTCCAGGTTCAATCTCGCGCGCCACCCAACTCCGCCACCGTTGCGCCTCGCTGAAGTCACCTCAAAAGTGGTGCTCTCGTTTTTTAGAAGACACCTGGCGGCTCAAGATGACCTGATCCTTCGCGACGCGAAGTCGCTCTACCCGGATATAATTCAGGAGCAGCTTTCAAGTCCTTGACGAAGGAGATAGCCAGCCTTGGCTATCCAATAAGTCAATGTCGGGGCTGTCCACACACTTTAATTGGATACTTGAAGGGGGG
>JBGAGW010000027.1:0-86216 GCA_044226545.1 Limisphaerales bacterium | reverse complement strand
AGTATCTCGGAGCTAAAAACGAATCTGAAAAGTGCCTGTTCTCCCCTGAACAGGCACTTTCGATTTCGGTAGGCTCTTCATAAGCGCACACGAAAGGCGCGAAATTGTCGTTCAGCTTCGGGCAACAGCTTGCATTCCCTCCCGTTGATCGAACGCGCCCCGTCATCACTGAGAATCAGAACTGTGTTCCCTTCGGTGTCGTGAAAACAGACCCCTTCGAGATTCACTCTAGGAAATCGAGCGCTCTCAATGAGCTTCGGGCTGTCGTTTGGACCCGCCCAGGAGCCCCTCCGGTGTGTCGATAAGTGCTTCGATATTCAAAGAGCCCTCCTGCTTCGGCGTTCCCAGAGCGGCGCGTTCCAGTTGAAATTCTTTAAATCGCGGATCGCTCTCGAGATCCGCCACCAGATTTGTGTACGGCTGCCCGGCGGCGCAAACTGATGACACTACCCTTCTCGGAAATATCCATCGCCAGGAAACGATGCCGAAAAGGCGCCGCCTTCCCGCTTGCATTCCGGCCATGCGAAGTGATGAGGAACACCCAATTTCCGAGGCGCGCCGCGCCTTCGAAATCCGCTTCCGGCATTTTCCGTTTATTTGACAGGAGCGGCTTAAGATCAAGTCTCTGAACCGGAACTCCGGGACGATCTAAACGGTAGAACCGCAAAATATTATCCTCGTCATTGGCAACGGCAAAAAGATTGTCCGAAAAAGCGACCGCCGCCGAAGCGTCACACATCCCCGAGAAGATTAATGGCGCATCCGCTCCAGCGCCCCCGTCCGTGAAACTGCACGGCGACCAAAAACAGGAGAACCAGCACGAACGACTTGCTCCTTGAAAGCATCAACGAATATGCCGCGGGACAATTCCCGGGCAAGTCAGCGCTCCGGCGGTTTTTCTACCAGGTAGCGGATGTCGCGCTGCGACAGCCCGCCCGCGTTCAGCGGGCGTCTTCCTCTCCCGACACCGACCCTTCCGCGCTTTCAATTCATTTGAACAATGCCGCCCCCCGGTTAATCTTTGCTCATGGCGAGGAGCGATCCCCCGGGGCCTTTTATCAAACTTTCCGCTCCGGAAACAAAACAGTTTTGGAAAGTCCCCGTTCTCTACGAGGACGAGGCACTTTTCGCTTTGGATAAACCATCGCGCCTCCTCACCTCCCCCGATCGCTACGACCCCGCGCGCCCAAACCTCATGCGCATTCTCCACCGTGACATTGAACGCGTCGCGCCCTGGGCCAAAGAACGAAACCTCACTTACCTCGCCAATGCGCACCGCCTCGATTTCGAAACCAGCGGCGTCCTGCTGATGGCCAAGTCCAAACCTGCGCTCATCGCGCTCGCTAACGATTTCGGCAACGAAAAGACGCAAAAGAGTTACATCGCCCTGGTGCAGGGCACGCCTGAGGAAGATCACTTCTCAACCGACGCAAAACTCGCCCCGCACCCGTTCAAAGTTGGCCTGATGCGTGTCGATCCAAAGCGCGGAAAAAAATCCCGCACCGATTTCACGGTGCTGGAGAAGTTTGTCGGTTATACCCTGCTCCGCTGCGAACCGCGCACTGGCCGCACCCACCAAATCCGCGTGCACCTCCGCCACCTCGGCTACTCCATCGTCGCCGACGAACTCTACCTCGGGTCACCTCTTTTCCTCTCGCAGCTAAAGAAAGACTACAACCAAAAACGGAACGTCGCGGAACAACCGCTGATGGGCCGCGTAGCACTCCACGCCGAATCTTTGACTGTGAAACATCCCATTTCCGCCGAAGACATCCGCATGCAGGCCGAATGGCCCAACGACATCCAGGTCACCCTCAAGTACCTCCGCCGCTTCGCCGCCCCATAAATAGCCTCTCTCCTGATCCTACTTTAATCGTACACCTAATCCCTCGCCCGGATCTCCCCGCCGCGCCGCTCGTTCCTCCAGAAGGGATGCTGCTTGCAGCGGTTATTTCCGTAGAGAGCGTTAGCGTTGGAGACCTGAATTATCGCTGTGCGGGAAGTGAGGGTGGCGATGCCCCCCTAAACATCATTACGTTTCAGACGGTTCGAAGTTAAAGCCTCTGGAGTGAATTCGTCGGCGTGGTAGGAACTCCGGACCATCGGGCCGCTTGCGACGTGAACAAAGCCGAGTTCTTCCGCCCGTTGGCCGTATTCTTTGAACTTTTCGGGCGGGACGAATGCGGCGACAGGAAGGTGTTTAAGAGTGGGCTGTAGGTATTGACCTAGTGTGAGAATGTCGCAATCGGCGGCGCGCAGGTCGCGCAGGGCTTGCATCAGTTCTTCTTCGGTTTCGCCCAAGCCAAGCATGATGCCCGACTTCGTGTACAGTTCGCCGTGGCTGCGTTCCTTGGCTTTTTGGAGGACGCTAAGCGATCGGTCGTATGTCGCGCGGGAACGCACGCTCGGGGTGAGGCGTCGTACGGTTTCCAGATTGTGATTAAAAATTTCCGGGCGCGCTTCGAGAACCATGTCGATGGCTGAATCCTTTTCGTTGAAATCAGGAACGAGCACTTCAATAACAATTCCGGGATTTCTTTCACGGACGGCATTGATCGTTTTCCGGAAATGATCGGCGCCGCCGTCGGCCAGGTCATCGCGAGCGACAGCGGTAATGACCACGTGCTTGAGCTCCATGCGGCGGGTCGCTTCGGCCACGCGAGCGGGTTCATCTCCCTCAAGCGGAAATGGTTTGGCGGTGTCCACGGCGCAAAAACCGCAAGCACGAGTGCAGCGATCCCCAGCGATCATGAAGGTGGCCGTGCCTTTGCTCCAACATTCCCAATGGTTCGGGCAGCGAGCGCTTTCACAAACGGTGTGCAGACGCAGGTCCTGCAGCAGATTGCGCGTTTCGAAAAAGCCTCCGGAGGTTGGCAATTTCAGGCGCAACCATTCGGGGAGGCGCGGGCGCTGTGGTAGCAAAGTAGTGCTCACTCGGTCTGTATGATTCTCTACGCGGGCGAGCTTTCCAGTTTTTTCCAAAAGAGCTCAAGTTGGTCCGTATCAAAATCGGCGAGGATCTCGCCATCGACATCGATCACAGGCGCGAGGGTCTGGCCGGTGAGTTCGAACATTTCGTTTCGCGCCGCACGATCGGAAGTGACGTCGAGCGTCTCGAATGGAATGCTGCGTTCCTCGAGCCAATCAATAGCCTCGTGGCACCATCCGCAGAAGGGTTTGATAAACAGACGCACCTTGTTCGGTTTCATGGCGGTAATTTTCACCGAAGCGCGTCGTAAGTCGAACAGGTTTAATGCTTTCACCCGGGTCGGGGCAGCGAGTATCCTTGGCTGATGCCAAGCCATTTCGTAACGGACGCAAACGTGCAGCATGGAGACCTTCCCTGGTGCCACGTGGAATGGATGTCCAATGCCGAGACCGTGGGCGCGAAAGATATTTTGCTGGTGCGGGCCACGTTCGAGCCGGGAAAGGCGCATCGGTTTCATGTGCATCCTGGCCGGGAAGAAATTATTTATGTACTGGAGGGCCTGGCGGAGCAGTGGGTCGGAACAGAAAAGCGCGTGCTGAAACCCGGTGAGATGGCGCACGTCCCCAAGAATACGCCGCATGCGACCTACAACAACGGCGGTGCAGTGCTCAGATTTTTGGCGATTCTTTCGCCGGTTGAGGCCGAAGGAGAATTCGCGGTGGACGTCTACGACCAGGAACCCTGGCGATCATTGGCCAGGGGTCACCAAGCGCAAGGGTCTCCTTTTTAGACAGGTTGAAATCGTTCCGCGGGTCGCCTAAATTTTGCGCAGATGCCATCGACCGCGGAACCACTGGTACTGCCCAGCAGACGCCCGAAGGAAGAAACCAGCTCGAAAGAGTCGGTTGAGCCTGGGTATTTGGTGATTTGCTGGGATGATCCGGTGAATTTGATGAATTACGTAACGCACGTCTTCCAGAAGGTGTTCCATTGGCCGAAGGAAAAGGCTGAACAGCATATGCTGCAGGTGCATAATACCGGGAAAAGCGTGCTTGTGCGGGAGAGTCTGGAAAAGGCCGAACACTACGTGCACCAACTCCAGCGCTACAGCCTGCACGCGACGATGGAGCGCGATTCCTGAGCCGCTCGAAGTTGTGAAGCTACTTAATCGCAGCGAAACGGCGTTTACCTTTCTGATCGGCAAACGGGAACGGGATTTGTTCCTTGCTTTGCTCCGCCGGTATCCCGTGTTGAGCACGACGCATTATCGCTCGAAAGGAGGAGCAAAATCCGAAAGCGCGAGGGCCAATCAGGAGTTGCTCGAAGAGGCGCTCGCGGAACAGCAACGCGAAAACAAGCGCAATCTTGAGGAGATGCTCGCCCAACCGAATCGTTTTCAGGAAAGCGAGCTCGGTTTTACTTTCACGCTCTCGCCTTACGAGTTGGAATGGGTGCTCCAGGTGTTGAACGACATTCGGGTGGGGAGTTGGGTACAACTGGGGGAACCGAACATCAATACGCGCGAGCTTCCGGAATTGAGCGAGCAGAATATGCAACACGCCTGGGCGATTGAAATGGCAGGTCTGTTCGAGCATACCTTATTGGAAGCCACCGGCTCATAGCTATGTTCGCCAGCTTTCGCAAACGAATGGACCGCCCTGCCGAACTTCCGTTCGTGGATGAAAATCTGGTCGATATTGGCGGCCAATTGAATGTCGCGACACTGCTCCGCGCGTATAAAGCGGGGTCCTTCCCCTGGACGGTGCATCCGGTGACATGGTGGTCGCCGGATCCGCGAGCGGTCATCGAATTCGATTCTCTCCACCTCTCAAGGAGTTTACTCAAAACGATTCGCCAGCAAAAATTCACGACGACAGCGGATCAGGCTTTTGATCGCGTGATCGAAAGTTGCGCAGAACAAACGGCGAAACGCAAAAGCACCTGGATCACTCCTGAATTCGTCGGCGCATACAAGGATATGCATCGGGCAGGGTATGGCCACAGTATTGAAGTGTGGCAAGAAAACGAACTGGTCGGCGGCATTTACGGGATCGGGATCGGAGGGTATTTCGCCGGTGAATCAATGTTTCATCGCGTGAATGATGCGTCGAAAGCGGCTCTTTACTTTTTGACTCAGCATCTAAAGGCCCGCGGTTTCGTTTTATTCGATGTGCAAATGCCCACCCGGATTACATTGCAAATGGGAGCGGTGCTTATCTCACGGAATGATTTTCTCCAGCGACTCACTCAGGCGCAACGCTTGCCCGTGACGTTTTGAGTTGGCTCGAACTGCCGAAACGGGTTCGTAACGCATCCGACCTGAACTGAAAGATGCGCTCGATGTCTGGACGAACGAGCCAGCGATGTACAAGGAAATCAAAGGGCGTCGCGTACTGCACGACGTCCTTCGCGAGCGTGCCACCATTTTCGGGCTCGAACGTATGCTCGTGAATCCACTGTCGATACGGGCCGCGAATCTGTTCATCCACGAAGCGGTGGGGAGGATCCCAGACATTGATGCGGGTGCGCCAGCGGAGCGGAACACCGCGGACCTTCAATCGGTAATCAATCAGCGTTCCTTCCCGGATCTTTACTGGTGAGGCTGTAATGATCTGGAAGTGAAGCCACGGTGGCGTGATGGCGTTCAGGTTCGCGGCATCGGCAAAAAAGGGGAACAACTCCTCGGGCCTGAGCGGCAGCCATTGTTCTGCTCTGAATTCTCTAACGATCATATCGGGAAGAACTTAGCCCGTTTTGAGAAGGAGATAAAACGCCGGGGTTTCGTCTTTGCAATCGGTTGCGGCCCAGTTAGGTTTAACGTTCTGTTTCTGTTATGAATCCTGAAGTAGAGATATATGACACCACCCTGCGCGATGGTAGCCAGGGTGAAGGCATCAACTTCTCTGTCGCAGACAAGCTTCGCATTGCGGAGCGACTGGACGCTTTTGGAGTTCATTATATTGAAGGCGGGTGGCCAGGCTCGAACCCAAAAGACATTGAATTTTTCCAACAGGTTCGACGCAGACAATTTAAGAACGCCAAAGTGGCAGCGTTTGGGTCTACTCGGCGCAAGAATGTTCCGGTGCAACTGGACGACCAGGTGCTTCTGCTCATCGCGGCGGAGACCCCGGTCGTGACGATCTACGGCAAAACCTGGATGTTGCACGTCAAGGAAGTACTGAACACGACGCCGGAAGAGAACCTCGCAATGATCGAGGACACTGTGCGTTTCCTCAAGGACCACAAGAAGATAGTGGTTTACGATGCGGAACACGCGTTTGACGGCTACAAGGACAATCCTGATTACGCGCTGGCCACCTGGGCGGCTGCGGAAAAGGGGGGTGCCGATCTTGTGGTACTCTGTGATACCAACGGCGGATCCCTCCCGCGCGAGGTCAGCAGCATTGTGCAAGCGGCGCGGGCGAAATTGCAGTGCCGAGTTGGAATTCATACCCATGACGATGCGGGACTCGGCGTCGCAAATGCCCTCGCGGCGGTGGAAGTTGGCGCGCATCACGTGCAAGGGACGATCAATGGTTACGGTGAACGGACTGGGAACTGCAATTTGACCAGCGTGATTCCGAATCTGGCGCTCAAGATGAAGCTCGCATCCGTACCGGACGGCTCTTTGCGCAAGCTCCGCGAATTGTCGGATTTTGTCGACGAAATCGCAAATCTACGGCACGACCCGCGTCAGCCTTGGGTCGGTTCTGCGGCCTTCGCGCATAAAGGCGGCACACACGTAAACGCGGTTCAGAAGGTGATCCATTCCTATGAGCATGTAGACCCGGGGTTGATCGGCAATACACGCCGGATTTTGATCAGCGACCTGGCTGGTCGCAGCAACATCGTCCTCAAAGCCCGCGAACTTGGCTATGAGGTAACCAATGATACGCCGGAGTTGAAAATAATTCTCAATCGAATCAAAGAACTGGAATTTCAAGGGTACGAATTCGAAGCGGCTGAGGGTTCGCTCGCTCTTTTGATCCGCAAGGCGCTCCGGCACGAACACGCGCCTTTCAAGGTTGATGCATACCACGTCTCAATGCGCCGCGATGGTCAGACCTCTACCTGCGAAGCAACTGTAAAGGTGCGCGTGGGTGAGAAACGCGCGCACACCGTTGCCGACGGCGACGGTCCGGTGAATGCGTTGGACGCCGCTTTACGGGCTGCGCTGGTGAAGTTCTTCCCTACCCTCGAGTCCATCCGGCTCACCGACTACAAGGTGCGGATTCTGGACTCCGCAACCGGTACCGCTGCCAAAACTCGCGTCCTTCTGCAATCCACAGATGGAAGAGAGGAGTGGAGCACTGTCGGAGTAAGTGAAAACATTGTAGAAGCCAGCCTGCAGGCGCTGGTAGACAGCATTGAGTTGGCGTTGGTCAAAACATCTTGACATATATACATCATGGTGTATGGTTTGGGGCATGAAAGATAAGAAATACCCGGAAGCCAAGTCGCAGGTGCTGACCATGCACGATCGAGCGGCCCTGGAAGACATGCCATCCGAAGCCATGGTTCGCACTCAAGTTTATCTTACGCGCGGCCAGCATGAGTTTCTTTCGCGTGAAGCTGCGCGTCGCAACGAGGGGATGTCTGCAGTTTTACGCGGGCTCATTGAGGAAAAAATGACGATCCCAGAAGAGGCCTGGGCCAACAATCCAATGCTTGAACCGACGCCGTCAGACCCGGATTACGAAGGGCGCGAGGATGGATCATTAAATCACGATCATTATGCGTATGGTGCGCCGAAATTGTACAAAAAGGTGCGCGGCAAATGGGTCATGAAACGCGAAGATGAACCGTGAATGTTGTGTTCACGGATGCCGGCTATTGGATTGCATTGCGCGATGCGCAGGATGTTTTTCATCCCATTGCCCTCGGCACGGCACGGAGGCTGGTCAACGAGCGGTTTCGAATCGTGACCACATCTTTTGTGTTCGCTGAGGTTTACGCGAGGTTCAGCAGGATGAGAGTCATCAGGCAGCAGATCGTCCGGGACGTTTGGGAGAACCCGCTTGTTCAAGTGGAGCAAGCGACATTTCAGGACCAGCAGAACGCACTGACCCTGTTGCGGCAGCATGGGGACAAGAGCTTCTCTTTCACTGACGCTCTGTCCTTTGTGATAATGACTCGCCTTAATGTCAGTAAAGCAGTGAGCTTTGATGGCCATTTTAAACAATACGGGAAATTCGAAATCATTGATCAGTAACAGCATGTCAGAAATTCCCAAGACCTACGATCCGGCAACGGTTGAATCGAAGTGGTATGAACATTGGATGGGGCAGCGGCTTTTTGTCGCGGATGCGCATTCGCAAAAGCCCGCTTACAGCATTGTCATTCCCCCGCCGAATGTGACAGGCATCCTGCACATGGGCCATGTCCTGAATAACACGATTCAGGATATTCTAGCCCGCAAAGCGCGAATGGAAGGCAAAGAGGTCCTGTGGCTGCCGGGGACGGATCATGCGGGTATCGCGACCCAGGTGGTGGTCGAGAGGAAGCTGAAGAAAGAGGAAAAGACGGATCGGCGCCAGTTGGGCCGAGAGAAATTCCTCGAACGCGTCTGGGAATGGAAAGAGAAGCACGGTGGAATCATCATTGACCAGTTGAAGAAGCTTGGAGCTTCGTGCGATTGGTCGCGGGAACGGTTCACGATGGATGCGGCTTATTCCAAAGCCGTGACCGATACTTTCATCGATCTCTACAACAAGGGCCTGATTTACCGCGGCAAACGCATGGTGAATTGGTGCCCGGTCACGCAAACCGCGCTGTCGGATGAAGAAGTAAACATGAAGCCGCAAAACGGCTCGATGTATTACTTCAAGGTGCAGGTGGTGGAGGAACCGATGACGTTTCTCACGATAGCTACGACCCGTCCTGAGACGATTCCCGGGGACACTGCGGTGGCGGTGAATCCGAAGGATGCTCGATATACGAACTTGATCGGCAAGCATGTGTACCGTCCGCTTCCGGCTGAGTTGCCGGAGGAAAGGAAAATGATTCCTATCATCGCGGACGAGCACGTGGAGTTTGAGTTCGGAACTGGGGTGCTTAAGGTCACGCCGGCACACGACAAGGCCGACTTCGAGATTGGTCAACGCCATAAACTGCCCGTGGTCGACATCATGAATCCGGACGGCACGATGAATGGTTTAGCCGGTCCGGACCTTGCGGGAACAGATCGGTTTAAGGCTCGCAAAATCGCGGCCGAAAAGCTCAAAGAGCTCGGAGCGCTCGAGAAGGAAGAGCCTTACCAGAATAACGTTGGCTTCAGTGAACGAGCCGATGTTCCGATCGAACCGCGTCTCTCGGAGCAATGGTTTCTGAAGTATCCCAGTGTGCCGAACGCAATTGCCGTTGCGGAGAAAGGGCAGCTTCAGTTTTTTCCGGATCGTTGGAAAAAAGTGTACGACCACTGGATGAACAATATCCAGGATTGGTGTATCAGCCGCCAGCTTTGGTGGGGGCATCGCATTCCAGTCTGGTATCGCGGAACGGAGATGCGTTGTCAGGCCGAGTCGCCTGGAGCGGATTGGACGCAGGATCCCGACGTGCTCGACACGTGGTTTTCTTCATGGCTCTGGCCATTCCAAACGATGGATGCGGAGACGCGGAAGAAGTTCTATCCGACGTCGGTGCTGGTGAGCGGTCCTGATATTTTGTTCTTTTGGGTGGCGCGTATGGTGATGGCTGGCCTGGAATACACCGGCGAGACGCCTTTCGCTCACGTGTACCTCACCGGGATTGTGCGTGACAAGATTGGGCGCAAGATGTCCAAAAGCCTCGGCAATTCGCCCGATCCTCTCGACCTGATTTCCAAGTTTAGCGCGGACGCACTTCGTCTCGGGGTGATGCGCTCGGCGCCGCTTGGTCAGGATGTTCTTTTCGACGAACAGCATGTCGAACTTGGCCGTAACTTCTGCACCAAACTTTGGAATGCTTGTCGCTATCGGCAGATGCAAGGCGGCGAAGTGCAGGGCGAAATCGACCCCTCGAAACTGACGAGCGACGATAAATGGATTTTACTGCGGCTCGACCGCGCGATTGCTGAAATCACGGACGCACTCACCGAGTACAAGTTCAACGAAGCGACTTCCGCAATTTATCGGTTTTTCTGGAGCGAGTTTTGTGATTGGTATCTCGAAGCGAGCAAAGCGGTTTTCTTCAGCGAAGACGCCGCACAAAAGGCGAACGCGGTCTCGGTGATCGATTTCGTTCTCTCGCACACTCTGCGCCTGATGCATCCGTTCATCCCCTTTGTGACGGAAGAGCTATGGCACGGACTTGGCTACAATGCCGACATGCCGGACAACCAGGGTGGCAAGAGTATTTTGTTCGCACCGTGGCCGAAACCGCTGGGTGATGATTTCAAAGAAAGTTACGGTCTGGACAGCAGCGATGATCAGTTCGTCAACGCCAAGTACGATCTGATCACTAAAGCTCGCAATCTCCGGCGCGAGTTCAACATCTCGGCCGCGAAGAAGATCCGATTTATCCTGCGGCCCGCTGGCGAACTTCCGCCGCACGAACAACGCGTGCTGAGGTTGCTGCTCAATGCCGAAGCGGTGGAAATCGCATCGAACGAAACAGAAATCAAGAAGGGCACGCCGTCAGTGCAAAGCCCGCTTGGCGATTTGTTCCTTCCTCTCGAAGGCTTGATCGATGTCGCCGCCGAAAAAGCGCGTCTTTCCAAGGAACTCGAAAAAATTGAAGTCGAGATCGTGAAAGTTCAGGAAAAGTTAGGAAATCCGAACTTCACAACCAAAGTTCCCGCTGCCGTTTTGGAGGAACACCAAAAGCGTCTGGCGGACTGGCAGGCAAAGAAAGAAGCGATTCTGCGCAGCATCCGAGCGCTAGGGGAGTAACGCCACGCATGCCCCGCGAATTCCTCAGTTGCGATTGGGGCACGAGTTCGTTTCGGATTCGGTGGGTACGCGAAGGTGAAATTCTTCGCGAGTTTCAGGACCAGACCGGCTGCAAGGTGCTGCATGAGCAAGCCGTTGCTTCCGGCGAAGCTCGATCTCTCCTTTACGAACGTTTCCTTCACCGAGTCCTCAGCGACTGGCCTCCAAACCACCGATCTGTGCCTCTCGTTATCTCTGGAATGGTCAGTTCGACCATTGGCTGGATCGAACTCCCTTACGCCCGAGCGCCGCTAAAACTTAACGCCAGCAACCTGCGCTGGGAGCGAATCGGGTGGAATAAGCCAGGATGGATAGGCGAAACCTATCTACTTTCTGGTCTCGCGACAGAAACGGAAATTATGCGCGGAGAAGAAACCGAGGCTATCGGGTTGCTCGACGAAGCCAGCGGTTCGTTTCCGAGTATCCTCATCCTGCCGGGAACTCATTCGAAACATCTCTGTATCGCAAATGGAGAGATCGCAAATTTCCGCACGTACATGACTGGAGAGTTGTTCGACGTGCTGACGCGCCACAGCATCCTCAAAGCAACGGTTGATTGCTCGACCCGGTTCTCGCCAAAACCCGGGGATTTAAAGGCTTTCGACGCTGGAGTGCGCCACGGAGCACAAGAGGGCTTGGGAGCTTCCCTCTTCCAAGCTCGCGCTCGTTCAGTGCTCCAAGAAAATCCCCCAACTGAAAACGCATGGTTTCTGAGCGGTGTATTGATTGGCGCGGAGATTGCAGACTCAACTCGGCGTTTCTCGAAAATGCGTTTTCTCATTGGCGGCAGAAAGGCTCTTCGCGATCTGTATGCAAAGGCCATGCATATTCTGGACGGGTGGTCCTGGCATCAGTTCGACGAGAGTCTCGTTGATAAAGCGGTCCCGAGGGCGCACGCGCTCTTCCTCAATCATTTCCCGAAGTAAAAAAGCGGCGTCGTCGCTTCGCTCTGCCACCGCAGTCCGTACCCTACGGCTGACGTTCTCGAATTGCCGTGAGAATCTCCGCAATCACTTCGCCCTTTGGCTTTGCACCAACATTTCCTTTGCCGTGAACGCGAACGCTCACTGCGCCAGCTTCCATGTCGCGGAAGCCGATGACCAGCATCGTGTGCACTTTCGCTTCTTCGGCTTTAAGGATTTTCCCGTTGATTTTGTCGGCGCCGAAATCTGATTCCGCGCGGACCATGTTCGAGCGCAATTCGTGGACGATTTGTGACGCGTAGTTCACCAACTTCTCATCGTCGCCAATGGTCAGTACACGTACCTGTTCCGGCGCGAGCCAAAGCGGGAAATTGCCGGCGTAATGTTCGATCAGGAAGCCGATGAATCGCTCGTGCGTTCCGAGCGGAGCTCGATGAATGCAGAGAGGAGTTTTTTCCGTGTTATCGCGATCCTTGTAGACCAGACCGAAGCGCGGTGGCACCGCGAAATCGACCTGATTTGTCGCAATAGTAAATTCCCGGCCGGAGACACTCCACACCTGAACATCAATTTTCGGCCCGTAGAACGCTGCCTCATTTGGCACTTTGATATAATTAATTCCTGATTCGTTCAGGACGTTTTCGACCATGTCCTCCGTCTTTTTCCACAGCTCGGGATCATTCACGAATTTCTCGCCAAGCTTGGCCGGATCATGCGTGCTGAAACGCATCAGATATTTCTCGAAGCCGAAAATTTTGAAATATTTGAGATACATCTGATTCACCGCCTGGAATTCCTGCGCGAACTGTTCCGGGGTGCAGTAGATGTGCGCATCGTTCATCTGCATGCAGCGCACGCGCATCAGCCCCATCAATTCGCCAGACTGTTCGTAGCGGTAATTTGTGCCGTATTCTGCCAGTCGCAGGGGCAGATCGCGATAGCTCCGAGGCACCGCCGCAAAAATCTTGTGATGATGCGGGCAGTTCATCGGCTTCAGGTAATACTTCACCTTCGGCGCGTTAGGATCACTCGTCTCCTCCTGCATCTCAATCGGCGGAAACATGCTTTCCGCGTAGAGCGGCAGGTGTCCGGAAGTTAGATACATCTTTTCGCGCGCGAGATGCGGAGTGCGTACACGTTGATAGCCGGCCTGGAATTCTGTTTCCTTCGCCAGCTTCTCGAGCGCTTCGATGATCGCGCCGCCTTTGGGCATCCATAGCGGCAGCCCTGGTCCGACGTACTCCGAATCGAACGTGAACAACTGCATTTCTGTGCCAATCTTGCGATGGTCACGTTTGCGCGCTTCCTCCTGCAGCTTCAGCCACTCCTCGAGTTCAGTCTTGTTTTGAAACGCCGTTCCGTAAATGCGCTGCAACTGTGGATTTTTTTCGTTGCCCCGATAGTACGCCGCCGCAACTCGCAGCAATTTGAACGCCTTCACGTTCCCGGTGCGCATGACGTGAGGGCCAGCGCAGAGGTCGATGAATTCACCGTTCTGGTAGAAGGAGATATCTTCGCCTTCGGGAATATCAGCCAAACGCTCGACCTTGTACTTCTGACCGCGCTGCTCAAAAAACGCTTTTGCTTCCTCGCGGCTCTTCAACGATTTCTCGAACACTTGGTTCTCCTTCACGACCTTCTGCATTTCCGCTTCGATCTTCGCGAAATCTTCCGGCGCGAAACGATGGCTCGGCAGATCAAAATCGTAATAAAAACCTTCCTCGGTCGGCGGACCGATATCGAGCAGCGCGTCCGGCCATATTCTCAGGATGGCCGTCGCCATGATGTGTGCGCAGGAGTGGCGCAACCGTTGGAGGTCGGTCATCCGGTTGCGTTCGTCGAGTGTCTTCCGTTCGACCGGTTGCTTTGCTGGTTCAGCCATAAATTTGGTTTTTTAAAATTCAGCGGTTCACCAAACAAAAACGCCTCGATTGTACGGTCGAGGCGTTGGCGTTCGCATGTGATGCGAACGCTAAAGGGTTGTGGCTGTCCCGCAATAAATCATTGGTTTGAAGCTAACCAACCGAGGCGCACTCGGCAATTTCGAAAATTTTAGTCCACCTGCCCTACTCCTGCGAATCGCGGCAACGTTTCCCGGCACTTGCTCAACTATGCTCCCAAATAACATTTGTTCTTTCCCGCAATCCGCTTTTAATGCGCACATGCATGCGAGAGTTTTAATCGCCCTGGCGATGATCTGCTCCCCTGCCCTTTTCGGACAGGTCACAAATCTTCCCGGAACGAAGGCGCTCACCATCGAAGGCGACCTTTCCGCGCAGATGGTGGAAGGGGTCGACAAGTTCCTGATGCAGCAGACAAAAAAGGAAACCGCCACGCGCCCAAAACATTGGCATCGCGATTTTTCTTCGCCGGAAGCATACGACCGTTCTGTCGAAACGAATCGCACTCAACTCGCGCGAATGATCGGCGCAATTTATCCGCGAATCGCCTTTCGCGAGATGGAGTTTGTTTCCACCACAGGCCACGACAGCAAGTTGTGGGAAGGCCAGCGCTACGCGGCATTCGCAATCCGCTGGCCTGCGCTGGAAAGCGTGCATGGCGAAGGGTTGTGGCTGAAGCAGAAAGATGCTTTGCGCGGCACTGTAATCGCCATTCCCGATGCGGACCAAACACCTGAAATGATTGCCGGCCTTGAACTGGGCACGGCTACAGAAGCGCAGTTCGGGCGAAGACTCGCTGAAATCGGATTCGATGTTCTCATCCCGATGTTGATCAGCCGCAGCGACACATTTTCCGGCAGCGAGGAACTGCGGCGATTCACCAATCAACCGCACCGTGAATGGATTTACCGGCAGGCGTATGAAATGGGCGGAAATATTATCGGATATGAAGTGCTCAAGGTCCAGGCGCTCATCGATTGGTTAAGCCAGCGTGGCGAATCGAATATCGGCGCGGCCGGTTATGGCGAAGGCGGATTGATCGCCCTTTACTCCGCTGCGTTGGACAATCGCATCAAATCGGCACTCGTCAGCGGGTACTTCGGTCCGCGGGAAGATCTTTGGAGTGAGCCGATCTATCGAAATGTGGCGGGTTTGTTGAAACAGTTTGGAGATGCAGAACTGGCGAGCCTGATCGCGCCGCGAACGCTGGTAGTCGAGTTCAGCGAGGCTCCAAAAATCGATGGCCCTCCCGCGCCCGGGCAAGGGCGTGGCGGCGCAGCACCTGGGAAAATCGCGACTCCCGAACGTTTCCTGGTCGAAGAAGAACTCGATCGCGCTCGCGAGTTTTTTCCGCGCGGGTTCAAAACGGATTTTCAATTGATCAATGGCGCCGAGGGGGCAGCGGTTCTTCCTGGATTCGACCGAAGCCTGCGAGCCTTTGCGAAGCCGTTTAATGTCGAGGTCACGCCTGGTTCCAAGCCGGAAGAACTTAAACTCTCCCTGGCAGACCCAAATGAGCGTCAGAAACGGCAACTCACCGAGTTGGTTAATCATGTTCAACATCAAATCGTGGTGTGCGAACGGATTCGAGCGGATCGTTTGGCCAAGGCCGTGGGAAGTGCGAAGGCCGAGGAGTGGGAGGAGAAAAGTAAAGAGCCACGTCGGCAGTTCTGGGAAGAAGTGTTGGGTCGTTTCGATTCGCCGCAATCGCAGATCAATCCACACAGCCGCTTAATTTTTGATGAACCAAAATGGCGCGGTTACGATGTCATGCTGGATGTCTGGCCGGGCGTTTATGCGTGGGGAATTCTTTGTGTGCCGAAAGATTTACAACCCGGCGAACATCGCCCCGTTGTTGTCTGCCAGCACGGACTCGAAGGGGTCCCGCGCGACACGATCACCGGACCGGGTTCGAGCGGATACGGACCTTACAAATCATTCACCGCACGACTCGCTGAACGCGGATTCATCACCTTCGCTCCGCATAACCCGTATCGAGGCCAGGACAAATTTCGCGTGTTGCAACGGAAAGCGAATCCGATCGGACGGACCTTGTTCTCGTTCATCATTGGGCAGCACGAACAGATCCTGAATTGGCTGCAGACTCTCCCGTTTGTCGATCCGCAGCGGATTGGGTTTTATGGGCTCTCGTACGGCGGAAAATCCGCAATGCGCATTCCGTCAGTCCTGGATCGCTACGTTTTGTCGATTTGCTCAGCGGATTTCAACGATTGGATTCGCAAGAATGTGACGGTCGATTCGACTTACAGCTACCTGTTCGGGGGCGAATATGACATGCCGGAGTTCGCGCTCGGCCGTTCGCATAATTATTCCGAAATGGCCGCACTGATCGCGCCTCGTCCTTTCATGGTCGAACGCGGACACGAGGACGGCGTGGCGCCGGATGAATGGGTTGCCTACGAGTTCGCCAAAGTGAAACGCTTTTACGACAAGCTCGGGGTGGGTGATCGCGCTGAAATGGAGGTTTTTAACGGGCCCCATACGATCAACGGCGTCGGCACGTTCAAGTTCCTGCACAAACACCTGAACTGGCCTGAGCCCGCACAGTGATGAAATGGCGCGCTTACGGACGAAACGCAATCCTGATCGACTTCGCGGAGAAGGCGGATGATTGGGCCTTGACCAAACGGCTGCGCATCGTTGAAGCGCTCAACACAAAAGCACCGCCACAACTCGCGGAGTTCGTGCCGGGACTCACGAACATTCTTCTGGAGTTCGATCTTTCCCCAAGCGACACGCTCGAAAGCCTGGCGGAACAAACGCTTCAGTTTCTGGAAACTCACGCCCGCCAGAAAGTTCCACTCGGACCGGTGAAGCGAATTCCCGTAACGTACGACGGCACGGACCTTGGCAGGGTGGCCGATTGCAACGGCATCACTGCAGATAAAGTCATCAAGTATCATTCCGATACCGTCTATAAAGTGCATCTGCTCGGATTCACTCCTGGGTTCCCGTATCTCGGCGAACTTCATCATAAGCTCTACACCCCGCGTCTCGCCTCGCCTCGCCCGCGAGTCAAAGCCGGTTCTGTCGCGATTGGCGCGGAGCACACGGGCATCTATACCGTCGAATCGCCCGGCGGTTGGAATATCATCGGACATACGACGCAGAAGATTTTTGATTTGTCCCGAAGAACCCCGGAATCCGAGGAATCTGCGTTCTTCCTGCGTCCGGGTGATCAGGTGAAATTTGTTCCCGCGTAGCCTTTCGCGTTTTTGTTTCCCTCAATCCGTGACATTGACCGCAATCAGACTAACCAACTACTCTCACCGCCATGTTTCCAAGATCCGTTTTGTTGCTTTTTGCGGCCCTCTCTTTCCTGTCGTCTGGCGCGTTCGCCCAGTTGCGCCTCGCGACGTTCGACATCGACGCGACACCGCCGGTCGGCAGCTTTATGGCTTACGATCCGGTAACGAATAAATGGGACCTCGGCCTGCGCGCTCGCGGCGTTGTTTTGCTCGGCGCCGGTGACCCGATCGTTCTCTGCGCGGTGGATTGGATCGGGATTGCGAACGAAAGCCATGATGCTTTTTGTGAGGCACTAGCCCAGGCCGCCGGTACACATCCCAACCGCGTGGCCATTCACACACTGCATCAGCATGACGCGCCCGATTCGGATTTCTCCGCCGAAAAAATCCTGAAGGACGCAGGGATGGACGCCCGCCAGTTCGAAGGAACTTTTCAGCGGGAAACGCTCTCAAATTTGGCCCGCGCGGTTAAACTCTCGCTGCCGCTCGCGCAACCGATCACTCACATCGGCCTGGGGCGGGCAGCCATGGAACAGGTCGCATCAAATCGACGCATCTTTGGGCCGAACGGCAAAGTTCGCGCCGTTCGCTACACCTCTTGCACCGATCCCGCGTTGCGGGCCGAGCCCGAAGGAACAGTCGATCACGACCTGTCACTGGTCAGTTTTTGGAATGGCGAAACGCCCGTGGCGGTGCTCAGCTATTTTGCCACACATCCACAGAGCTATTATCGGACCGGCATTCCGAACCCGGACTTTCCAGGCCTCGCTCGTTTCAAACGCCAGCTTGCGGTGCCGGAAGCGCTGCATATCCATTTCAACGGTGCAGGCGGAAACATCGGCGCTGGGAAATACAATGACGGTGCGAAAACGAATCGAATGGCTCTCGCGAACCGATTCGAAGACGCGATGCGGCGCGCGTGGGAAGACACCAAACGCGAACCGCTGACAAGCCGCGATGTCGGGTGGAAAACGGAAGCCGCCGCGCTGCCCGCTTCCAAACACCTGATCCGCGATCAACTCGAGGCCGAAGTGAAGGGCCGCGACCCGAATCTCACGTTAAAAGGCGATGCCTCCCGGCTCGCGTGGCTGCGCCGTTGTGAAGCGGGGAGAAAGATCAACGTCACCTGCTTGACGCTAGGACGCGCGCGAATTCTCCATCTGCCCGGGGAACTTTTCGTCGAGTATCAGCTTGCGGCGAAGGCGGCCCGGCCTGATCTGTTCGTCGCGCTGGCGGCGTATGGCGATTATGGCCCGTGGTACATTGGAACGGCGAGAGCATACGAGGAGGGCGGATACGAAACCGAACCGCGTTCCTCGAATGTCGCTCCCGAGGTGGAGCCCGTTTTGACCAACGCCATCAAAAAGCTCCTGCAAGATTGATGAAACGGTTTTTCTTTGCCGCGTTGCTGCTTCTCGGCCTGACGGTTGACGGCGCAGAGCCCGCGCATATTGAAATCGATTTCGCGCGCCAGCTCGGACCGATGAAAATGAACCAAATGGCGCTCGGCCAGGGGGGCTTATCGAGCGACATCATGTTCGGAAATCGCATCGGTGAACTGCGCGCGCTGCGCCCGAAGATCATTCGCTTGTTTATCCAGGAATACTTCGATCTCCTGCCCTCGCCGAGCCAATACAATTTCGCGAAACTGGATCCTGTGGTGGACGGCATCGTGGCCACGGGAGCGGAGCCGCTCATGTGCATTTGCTTCAAGCCCCGCGTGCTCTTTCCCGAAATCAACCAGGACAAGGTTGAACCGGTGGACTATGCGCAATGGCAAGCTCTTGTGACTGCACTCGTGAGCCATTACAAGCAGCGCGGCACCAACATTCGTTACTGGGAAATTGGCAACGAACCGGACATCGGCGAAGACGGTGGGTGCCCATATCGATTCCAACCGGTCAACTACGCCCGCTACTATAAGAATACGGTCGACGGAATCCTGCGCGGCGATCCGGATGCGCGCGTTGGGGGGCCAGCGCTGGCAAACGTCCGCTCGCCGATACTCCCCGCGCTGATCGATTTCTGCGCAAACAGCGGAACGCCGTTGCATTTCGTTTCCTGGCATATCTACAGCAGCGATCCAAACGCGATCCGCGGAACGATCGAGTATGTCCAGCAACAATTGCGCAATCACCCGCTGCTCAAGCCGGAGACTTTTCTCGACGAGTGGAACATGGACCTCATGAACCCGCCGCTGGATCAGCGTTTTCAGCCTTGCTACATCACCGAAACGATCTATCAGATGAAGGAAGCGGGCCTTGATTATTCCTGCTATTACCACATTCGAGATTGGCACGTCGCTTACGGCGAATTCGCTCCATTCATGTCGCCGCACGGGACCGCCTTTATGACGCGTTGGTGGAATCGCATGCCGCAATTCGACGGACTGTTCGATTACCAAAATCGCGTACGCCCATCCTACTTCGCGTTCAAACTACTTTCCCGGGTTTCAGGCAATCGCCTCGCCGCGAAATCCGATACGCGTGGCGTTCATGCTTTTGCCGCGCATGATCCGCGCCTCCAGATGCATAACGTTTTGATCTGGAACTTTTCCGGATCGGATTTCAAAGCAGAAATTCTGTTGCGCAATCTTCCGTCCGACGTTCGCACGCGCCATGTTCAACTCGATGCGGTTTCGGCGAACGATGAGGAGAACGTGCGCCTTCGTCCGGACCCATTTCAAAAGCTGACAAAAGGAGACCAGCGAATCGAAGTACAGCTCGACGCCTTTGCCATTCATTATTGGTCGATTGAATAATAAGAGAAAATTAGCCTTGAAACACCGGGGTCGGCACCTATTCTCAGAGCAATGACCCGGACGCAATTCTGGCTGCTCAATGTTGTTAGCGCCGTCCTGATTCTCCTCCTGGCGGCGCATGTCGCGGTCTCGCGCGCGAACAACAAGGCCGCACAACAGCTCAACTCCCAGCGGGCCTACATCAACAACGCGCGCCAGATTCAACCCGCGCTCGAAAACCTCGTGCGACGGATCAACGCGGGCGGGCAGAACGATCTCCAACTAAAATCGCTCCTCGCGAAATACGACATTAAAGTGAACCTGCCCAACCCCGATACCAATTCGGTGGCAAATCCAAAGTAATTTTATGCCGGACGCTCCCGAAAACCTGGTCGAGAAGGACGCCGAAGGCGCGTCAGCACCTGCTTCCCCCTACTCCGCTTTTGCACCGATCCTCGGCGTGTTTATTGCCCTTGCAGCGGTGCATGTCATTTACCTCTTCAGTGATCTGAACGAACGCGCGCAAATCAAACGTGCTCAAGCGGAACTGGGGCCGATGACCGGACAGGCCGCTCGTGTCCTGAAAATAGTCGACGACCTGAGCAAAGATCTGGTCGCGCTCGCTGGGGCAAACGATCCCGAGGCGGCCAAGATCGTAGCGGAGTTCAAGATCAAGACCAACCAACCGGCTGCAAAACCAGCCCCAGCCGCGCAATAAAAGAGCCGCCCGGTTCCCCGAGCGGCCTTCGCAATTCTTCTCTGCGCGGTTACTTCTTTTTCGCCGGGGCTTTTGCTTTAGCAGCCTCGCTCAGCGCAGCTTGTGCTGCGGCCAAACGCGCAACGGGAACGCGGAAGGGTGAGCAACTCACGTAGGTGAGGCCGAGCTTGTGGCAGAATTTCACCGAGTCGGGATCGCCGCCGTGTTCGCCGCAGATGCCGAGCTTGATGTCGGGACGGGTCTTGCGGCCTTTTTCAATCGCGATCTGCATCAACTGGCCGACGCCGGTCTGGTCGATCGTGGCGAACGGGTTGCGCTTGATGATTTCAGCTTCCTGATAAGGACTGAGGAATGAACCGGAATCGTCGCGGCTCATGCCCAGCGCAGTTTGCGTGAGGTCGTTCGTGCCGAAGCTGAAGAATTCGGCGGTTTGCGCAATTTCATCAGCGGTGAGCGCGCCCCGAGGCACTTCGATCATCGTACCGACGCTGTAGGTGAGCTTCACTTTTTTCTCGGCCTGAACCTGCCTGGCGACTTCGTGCACAAGAGCGACCTGGAGGTCGAGTTCGCGTTTGAAACCGACGAGCGGAATCATGATTTCGGGTTTCGCCTTGATGCCTTCCTTCACCGCGTCGGCAGCCGCTTCGAAAACGGCGCGCGCCTGCATGCGGGTGATCTCGGGATATTTGATGCCGAGGCGGCAGCCGCGGAAACCGAGCATCGGGTTGAACTCATGCAATTCGTGCACGCGGTTCATGATCTTTTCGACGGGGATCTTGAGCTTGCGCGAGAGGTCCATCTGCTGCTCTTTGGCGTGCGGCAGGAATTCGTGCAGCGGCGGATCGAGGAACCGGATCGTGGCGGGAAGGCCTTTCAGTTCCTTGAAGATGCCGTAAAAGTCCTCGCGCTGATAAGGGAGGAGTTTCGCGAGGGCGGCTTCGCGCGCCTGGAGTGAATCGGCCAGAATCATTTCCCGCATCGCGTCAATGCGGTCGCCTTCGAAGAACATGTGTTCCGTACGACAGAGGCCAATTCCGGTTGCGCCAAACGCAACGGCGTTGCGAGTCTGTTCCGGGTTATCAGCATTCGTGCGGACGGTAAGTTTCGTGGCCTTGTTGCACCAATCCATGAGCTGTTTGAAGCTCTTGAATTTTTCGGTGGCTTGCGCGGCTTTATCGCCGTTGAGCAGACCCGCGATGATTTCAGATGGAGCAGTCTTGAGCTGGCCAGCGTAAACGGTGCCGGCGGTGCCGTCGATCGAGAAGAAGTCGTCCCCTTCCTTGAAGGTCTTGCCTCCGACTGACACAGTCTGGCGACCGTAATCGATCTCAAGGGCCGAAGCGCCGCAGACGCAGACTTTACCCATCTGACGTGCGACCAGCGCCGCGTGGGAGCTGACGCCACCACGCGCGGTGAGAATGCCTTCCGCCGCAATCATGCCGCGGAGATCTTCGGGTGAAGTTTCGACGCGAACGAGAAGGACCTTTTCGCCCTTATCGGCAGCGGCCACTGCGCGATCAGCGTTCAGATAGATTTTGCCGGAAGCGGCGCCAGGACCGGCCGGGAGACCGGTGGCGATGGGCTTGGCGTTTTTCACCTCGGAAAGGTCGAACACGGGCGCGAGGAGTTGTTCGAGCTGGTCGGCGGGGTTGCGCTGAATGGCGGTCTGCCAATCGATGAGCTTCTCCTTGACCATGTCCATCGAGAACTTGAGCGCGGCCATCGCGGTGCGCTTGCCGTTACGAGTCTGGAGCATGAAAAGCTTGCCTTCCTGAATCGTAAATTCGATATCCTGGACGTCCTTGAAATGCTTTTCGAGAATCTTCCGCACGTTCAAGAGTTCGGCATAGGATTTAGGCATCTCATCCTTGAGCTTGAGCACCGGCTCTGGCGTGCGAACACCCGCAACGACATCCTCGCCCTGAGCGTTGATGAGGAATTCACCATAGAATTCGTTTGCGCCGTTGGCCGGATTACGGGTGAAAGCCACGCCTGAACCGGAGCTATCGCCGGTGTTGCCGTAGACCATCGCCTGAACGTTCACCGCGGTTCCCCACTCTGAGGGGATGTTGTACTTGCGGCGATAGACGATCGCGCGGTCGTTCATCCAGGAGCCGAATACTGCTCCGGCAGCGCCGCGGAGCTGGTCCCAGGGATCGTTCGGGAACACTTTGCCCGTGCGTTCTTTAACGAGAGCTTTGAAGCGTTTAACGAGTTCCTGCTGGTCCTCAGTGGTGAGCTTGGAATCTTCGATGTCGTCGTGATACTTCTCGTGCTTGTAGCCGTGGATGACCGTTTCGAACGGTTCGTGATCTTCGCCTTCGCGCTTTTGCACGCCGAGAACGACGTCGCCATACATCTGGATGAAGCGACGATAGCAATCCCAGGCGAAACGCTCGTTATTGGTGGCCTTGGCGAGGGCGAGTACGGATTGGTCATTGAGGCCGAGATTCAAAATCGTGTCCATCATGCCCGGCATCGAATCCCGGGCGCCGGAACGGACCGCGACGAGCAACGGCATCCCATCCTTGGTGCCGAACTTCGCGTTCATGATCTTTTCCATGTTCGCGATACCCGTTTCCATCTGTGCCTGGAGTTCCTTGGGGTAGGTCCGCTTGTTAGCGTAGTAGTAGGTGCAGACTTCGGTCGTGATCGTAAATCCAGGAGGCACGGGGAGACCGATGCGGGTCATCTCCGCGAGATTGGCACCTTTGCCGCCCAGGAGAGGTTTCATGGACCCATCTCCGTCGGCTTTCTTGTTGCCAAAGAGGTAAACGTATTTCGCAGCTTTAGGCATAAATAAATAGTCGAATTCAGTCGATCTGCAGCGGGAAATCCGCGGAAAACCGAGGGGCGGACTGTATCAAAGGCCTTTCGAGTGTCAACGGCGAGGATGCGGGCGCAGGCTTTTTCATTGAGCATTGAAACAATGAACATTTTTTTCATTTGGCATTGGATTTTGGCGTTGCGCGCGGATTGGAGTGTCCGAGACGAAAAGGAAACCCTGGTCCTTTGGACAAAGTTATTAGGCGGCGTGGGACACGCGGTACAAGGTGAGACAAGAATTGAGGCGAAAAAGGCGAAATCAAGGAGTTACGACGGAAAAGTCGACATTTTGTCACCGGAAATTTTGCGGTTTGGCGGTACAACAATCTCGACTGTGTAAGTAGAGATTTACCAAGACCGGAGTGTGAGGGCAAAAAGATGGGGCCAAAAGAATGGAGTTGTTGCAGACGCAGATCGTCGGTTCGGCTGTTTTGCCGTTTTGGCGAAGAAATAGTCATCGCGCAAACTTTCTTCTGAGTTTGGCCTTCGGCGGGTGCGAGTTTCGGGCGGGAGGCCCGAAACCACACGCTAGACGCGTGCGGTACCCATAACGTGGCGGGAGTGGAAAGAGATCAACCGGATCGCTTTACAGTCACGCTGGCCCGAAGGCTAACTGGCCGTTAATAGAGCAGAAACCTCGGACATCTACAAGGAAAACAGCGTTCACCAGCCTGAGGCTTCCAAGGCTCTGATCTCCTGGTTGAGCATGGCGGCGACACGATGTTTTGCGAGATAGACTTTGGCGGCGCTGATGCCCAAAAGGGAGGCGACCTCGCCGACGGCCATGCCACGGAGGGCGTAAAGGTCGAAGGTCTGGAATTGGTCCGGGTTGATGCGTTGTTTCACTTTTTCCAAAGCGGCGGGCCAGACCGCATTGCGCCATTCTTCCTCATAAATAGCAATTACCTCTGGCGGTTGAGAGCGGAATAGTTCATCGGACGATTCGTTTGGGTCGTCGACTAAAGGGACATTTTCGGCAGGCTTGCGTTTGCGAATCTGACTGACGATGCGCCAGCGGGTCAGGCGCAGCATCCAGCTTTTGAAGGAGCTGACTTTCGGATCGTAGCGGAACGCAGGCAGATGTTTGGCCACGGAAATGATGGTTTCCTGCAAAACCTCATCAGCTTCGGTTTCGGTTAAGCCAGATTTGAGAGCGATTCCGTGGATCAAGCGCGCGTATTTGTCGTAAAAGCGCTGCCAGCTTGACTGGTCGTCAACGTTACGGAGGCGGTCCAAGAGGCTGGCGCGGGTGGCGATGGAGAAATCGTCCTGTTGCGATGAGGGCGGCCGGTTCACGGTGGCAAGTTGCATGCAATCATACCAACGCGGGAAAAGCGAGAATCTTTCCGCGCGCAAAAATATTTCTTCCTCGTGCAAGATTTCGGGTTGGAGGGCGTTTGTATGTGCGAGACGGCCAACCTTCGAGCAAAGAGAACAAGCCCGAGTCGGACGGTCGTGGAGATGGAAGGTTCTAATTATGAAAGCGGAAAGTAAATGCAGTCACAGACATGCACTCGGTTTTACGTTGATTGAATTGCTGGTGGTGATCGCCATTATCGCGATTCTCGCGGGCCTCTTGCTGCCCGCGCTGGCGAGAGCCAAACAGCAGGTTCAAATCACCCGTTGCTTGAGCAATCTCCACCAGATCTCCCTCGCCGCCAAGATGTATGCTGACGACAACGAATTTAGATACCCGCCCGGGTCTTCACAGCAGTTCAATCCCAGTGCCACGTTCACGAACTTTGGCAACACTCTGGGCGGCGGCGACCCCCACGGCCCGGGTTTTGTGGAGGCCTATCCGCGGGCAACGAACCGCCATTTGGCCAAATACACGCCCACACCGGAGCTTTGGCATTGCCCAGCGGATGTCGGTCTAATCGGAGCAGAGTTTAAAGCAAAGCCTTCTGGCTTTTGGGCGGCGGGATCCAGTTATCGGTTCAATTGGGATTTGCAGGATAATTATCATAATGCCGGCCTCGCGGATGATCCGTTTTTTAACCTCGCGGGCAAAAAAGAGGATTGGGCGCCTGAACCGAGCCGATTCATTATGTTTTCTGAGGCCGCCACCTTTCCCTGGGATCTTGTGGGCAACACCGGTGGAACTGTAGGGATTGCCCAATGGCATTTCTCATCGTACCGGGACGGGCGAATGTTTAATCCCGCGACCCTCAAAAACAACCGAGACAAATTCGTCGCACCTATCGCGTTTATCGACGGCAATGTGCAGAAAATCGACTTTACCAAAACTTTTTCTGCCAATCCCCTGCGCGCATTCGAACCCGGTAAAAACTGGATCTGGTACAAACCCAAATGAATGAAACGCGCCTGCGCCTGAATCACGCTTATATCAGAACGAATCATGAGAAACCGTTTTCCATCACTCGTTATTAATAGCGTAATTGGCTTCTGCCTCACGATCACTTCGGAGGTGGGGGCGCAGACAATGTATTTTCAAACAAACAATTACCTCGCCGGCGCCATAGACTCTTCGTTTGTCAGTCGCCCTTTGCTGGCGAATGATGGCTCGCCGCTCTTCATTTCAGCGGGCACTCTTCAGCCGGACGGAAAGATTCTGCTCATCGTAAAGTATCCAGTTGTTGTACACAGCGACATCGTTCGCTTGAATGCAGACGGAACTCCTGATCCCGCCTTTCATCCGGACTTTATAAGCAGCAGCACGTACTTTCCGCCGGAACGACCGATTGTTCAAAAGGATGGGAGGATTTTTCTCTTGATGGATACTGACGTTGGAGGGCGTCACCTGATTCGTCTTCGTGCTGATGGCTCGCTTGAGACAATATTCGATTTTCCGGTGGAAGGCGTTACCTCTGAAAAAGATGGAAGCCTTTTAGTGTGGAGCGGTTCTGATGAATCCGGGTCGTCCGTCCTGGACCGCATTGGTGCGGACGGTAGCCGCGACCGGAGCTTTTCTGTCACGTTGCGCGGAGGTCAGGCTTACGCTCGCGTTCGAAAAGTCGTTGAGCAGGATGATGGCAAGATAATAGTGCTCGGTCAGTTCACTTCTGTGAACGGAAGAGAGAAGAAGGGTCTCGCACGCGTTGATCACGATGGCTTGCTCGATGAAGCGTTCGCTGTGCCGGCGGATATCGCGAACAGTTTTGCCTCCAGGGGCTACAGCCTGGCGGTCGAGAGCGATAAGCGAATAGTGGTCAAGACGCAGATCGAAAACTCCCCGGGCCAGTTCACCGATGTCATCGCCATTCTGCGCGAAGATGGCAGTTTCGAGCAGTATATTTTAAATTCCGACGACGGCGTGCCGGTAACGCAAATGCAGGATGGTAAGTGGCTGTTCTTTGCGGGGTTGCCTCCTCCAGTCCTCTATCGCCTGAACCTCGATTTTTCTTATGACCAAGATTTCTACTGTCCAATTCTTCCGGTCCTCGAAACCATCATGTTGCAGCCAGATGGCAAGATACTGGCCGCAGGCAGATTAGGGGATGTCAATGAGCCCGCAGGAACCTGGCAATTGTTCCGTTTGCTTCCCGATGCGAACTACTCCTTTTCGTTCCAATCGATGACGCGCCTGGCAACCGGTGAGGTGGAACTTACGTTCAACGTGCCGGCCAGCTGTTATGACTGCAACTACACGCTCCAGACATCGTCAGATCTGCAACGCTGGAGTGATTTAGTCCTTAACGTGCATCCGAAGGATGATAAGGCAACGGTCGATTTCGTCGATCCTGCTACTGCTCGATCAACTCCTCAGTTCTACCGCGTAAAAATCGTTGCGCTTTAGTATCGTCGCAACCGAGCCCCGACTGACTGTCTCGACCGCCTGGAAGTTCGAGGCTGAGCGGCCTGTTTCCGGGACCTGTTATTGTAATTTGAAACTAAGTCGGCAAACAATTTTGCGTGATGCTGACAGCCTGTAATGCACGAGCGGGAATTCGATCCTTTGCTTTCGTCGTTGGGCTTGTTCTCCTTGCTTTCACCAGCTCCAGAAGCATCAGCACGGTAGAAGCTGCGATGCCTTACGAACGGATGTTCGTTTCGACCACCAACACAACGTCCACCTTGAAAGCCTACCGTCGCACAATGCCTCCTCCGTGGGCTGACGGCAATGTGCTGAAGATTTGGTTTAATAAGCCGCTAGTTTTAGGAGCAGACCAAGAGATGGCTGATTGGACTGTAGCGAACATGCACAGCGAGAATTTGCCGAGGTCGTGAAGCAGTTGAAAATAAGCACTGTTGAGATTGCCGTATTCCATACGGATAGGACCTTGGGAACGATCCAAAAAACCGGAAAGGAGGAGCGCCCCCTCGTAACTGATCGAGGGTATGCAGTTGTGATCGATCACCGGATTCCCAGAAGATGGTTCTCGACGCAGCCAACCGAAAACAGCGAACTGGCAAAGGCGATGCAGAAAGCATTCCCGCAGTGCTTTGGAAATCCTTAGGTAGGTAACCTACGACGACAGGCCAAGCACGGGGAGCCTTACGGGTCAGTTCGGCAACCCCTTTTAAATCCGCCTCCACGGCACCACCAAGTCCATGTTCAGCGCATCATAAATGTGCCCCTCGCTTTGGGGCTTCACCGTCTTGCTCCGCACTCGAATCTGCTCGCCCGGCTCCCATGTGCCGGGCAGGGAGCGGACCCGGTCCATGATGCCGGCCACATGGGCCGCTGAACCGGTGCTCTCAAAGAGACGGAGGAACCAGTTCTCGGGAGTGGCGGTGTGGAGCACCAGCTTGCATCGTGGCAGCAGCACCGTGACAAAGTCATCGTAGTGGCCGGGCCGGACACCACGCAGGTCAGTGCGGCCAGTGCAGTGCAGCCACCGGGCCATTCCACTCCGCTCCTCCTCCACGTAGTCATTGAGGAAGTCGAAGAGCTTGTTCGCGTTGGCCTCAAAGCGGGGCATGACGAGCAGTTCGATGGCTGCCACGGCGGGGCAACGCCTTCTGATCTCGCCCACTGGCTCGACCTGCCTGCAATGGGCAGCGAGCCACTCAGTGATCTTGGCTGCGTAGTGCTGGGCTTTGGCCAGCGACATGGACGGACGCTTGGGATCGGCTGCTGGAGGGGGCGCAGGCACAGCGGCTGGAGACACCACGGAGCCTGGCCTCAGCGTCTCCGCCGTCGCTGTCATGTAGAGGCTCATTGAAGGCTCCGCACCAGGCCCACCATGACGCCTTGCACGACCAGCTCCCGCTCTGGCACAAGGTCAGCATAGCGCGGATTGGCCGCTCGCAGGAACGGCCTGCCCCGGTTGTGCTGATAGAGCTTGAGCGTGCTCTCGCCATCGAGGAGGGCGGCCACTGTATCCCCGGTGCTGGGCTCGCGGCCATGCTCCAGGATGGCAATGTCGCCGGGTAGGATGTGCTTGCCGGTCATGGAGTCCCCTTTCACTTGGAGGGCAAACAACCGAGCAGAGGGGCGCACTCCAAGTGTGGTTGCATCCACACTCACACAGCCCTCGGCCTCCTGGTGGCGCTCATCGGCAAAGCCTGCTGGAATGGAGCCATAGAGCGGGATGTGGATCACTCGCCGCTGACGGTCACGGAAAGAATTGGCCACGCGGAGAGTGCGGGCCTGGCGCTGGCCCTCAACAGGTGCGAGGTAGCCCTTGGTGCGCAGGGCCTTAATGTGGTTGGCCACTGCTCCGACGGCAATGTCAAAGTGGGCCGCTATCTCACGGGCAGTGGGTGGTGGCTCCTTCGACTGAATGAAGGCGAGCATTTGGTGCTGGCGGGCGGTGAGGCTCACTGGAGTACATGTGTACACCTATGAAAGAGATGTCAATCTCTCTCGGCCTGCAATCCTCCACCGGGAGAATCGGGCTTCCCTTGAGGGCGAATCTAAGGTTGGCGAGACTGTTCCGGTCGCTGATCAACTTGCCTTTGCGTGGACGGATAAATGGGCGTGGCCGCATTCGTTCGACTTTCGGAGCCGATGCTGCCACTGCTGGATGAACCGGTGCCGGTCGAGGAACATGCAGCCAAAAGAACCACACCTGCAACGCAGGCAATTTGCTTGAAGGTTTTCATCACGAGTCTTGCTTTGCCTGCCTTCCGAGGGTCTTGCTATCCGGTGATGCTCGCGTCACGAAGCACGGGAACGCCGCACTGACTGGCCAATTGCGTGTGGCATCTCAAACCAGCCTGTGGTCCGTTCCAACAGTGAGTTCATCGGTCCGGGGTAAGGACTGAGTTGGGCGTCTAAAGTTTACTGCGGGTTGTAAGAAAAGTTGCTGTTTCCTGCTCACCTTAGCATGCGAATGACCAGAACTCTCGACCGCATTCTTTCCAGTCGATACGGAGTGATCTCGGGGGCGGTTGTCATTTCCTCTTGGCTCTGGACGCTGTTTTTCTGGGCTATCGTAGGAAATTAAGGGGCCGCCCAGTTCGGAGCGTGCCTCTCTTCGTGACGTGTATTACTGCCAATCTTCCGCTCTCTCCAGGAATTGCCTCTGTTGTCAGGAAAACTTACGTCTGCGACATTTCATTCGCCCTGGACTGAGCAGCCCAATAACGGGAGTGCTTCACGCTTAGATTGTTGCACCAGGGGGCGCGCTCGGTTTGGCAGCGGCACATCAACTGCTGCCATCGGCAACGCTTATGAAGTCTTGCGCGCTACTTCTGCGACTCACTGTCGCATCCTTCGCTCTGTGCCTGCCCTTGCACGCCGAGCTTCTCACAGGAGTTACAACCACAGGCAACCTTGTAACGTTCGACAGTTCGACGCCAGGAACCCTTGGAACCTCGGTCGCCGTCACGGGCCTTCAGGGCGGAGAGACTCTGCTTGGCATCGACAGACGGCCCGCGAATAACACTCTCTTTGGCTTGGGCAGCACCAGCCGTCTTTATTTGATCGATCCCGCTACGGGAGCTGCCACTGAAGTTGGCAGTCCAGGAGCTTTTACACTGAGCGGCACAGCCTTCGGTTTTGACTTCAATCCGGTTGTTGATCGGATTCGGGTTACTGGCAACACGGGTCAGAACCTTCGCCTCAATCCCAACGATGGAACGCTTACGGCCACTGATACTGCTCTGGCCTTTGCGGCAGGCGATCCTAATGCTGCAGCCACTCCGCGTATCGTGGGCTCCGCATATTCCAATAATTCATCAGGGGCGCTATCAACAACTTTGTATGACATTGATGCGAATCTAAACATCCTCACGGTGCAGACCCCTCCGAACGCGGGGCAGCTTGTAACAATAGGCGCTCTTGGATTCGACACTTCGGACCTTGCCGGTTTCGACATTTCAGGACCCAGTGGGATCGCATACGCTGCATTGACCGCGCCGACTGGCAACGCGTCCCAGCTTTTCAGCATCAATCTCGCTACAGGTGCGGCCACTTTGATTGGGACAATTGGCGGCGGGGTTCCGCTGGTGGATTTGGCGGCCTTGCCCGGCAGTTTGACTGCTGCTCCGGACGCGGGTTCCTCCCTCCTTCTGCTCAGCATGGGTATGGCCGCTGTGGGTGTGGCTCGTCGCGCCTCCCGGCGCTGATAGCAAAGTGCATTGCAATTTGCCTACCCCTTGCGGGAATTTGGCTCATGTCGGCGCGGCTGGTTCACACTGGCCGCGCTGTTACTTTAACGGCCCTTCACTACCTCGTTCGCACTCCTCAAAGCCCTCGTCTTAATGTGCCACCCGTCGAAAATGGTGTTCAGCTCACGGCGGCTTCTGAACCTGCGCATGTGAATGCTGGTGTCCTGGAAGTAGACCTGCACCTTGGAGCCAGAGACGACAATGGAAGCGGCTTGTCGAGAAGGAGGCTGAACAGAGCTGTGAGGGCACGGAAGATGACGAGAGGAAGATAGTGGACGAACCAGCCCTCCGTCACTGCTTCTTCTTAATCCGCTGACTCGGTAGCACGCCTCCATTATTGGTGAATGCCTGATACAGTGCGGGAAAGACTGCATCGGCATTGGTCCCTGTAACGATGTCGAGCAAGTTGCCTGTAAGCCTTCCTCTCATTTGCAATGCGACCAAGTAGCAAAACAGTTGGTTGGCATCCTCGACGTTTGACCGGGAGAGGCTAGCGAACAGTGCTGTTTCGAGTGAACGCTCGGAAAAGGGGATGGCAAGCTGTTAATCGGGAAATCGCTCCTACCACGCCTGCCACCTTTATCGAGGCTGGATGAGGGGTTCAAGAAACTGATAGACTCACCACCATGAAGTCAAAGAGATTTTGGCGGCACGCTGCGGTAAGCCTTATTGCGGCAGGTCCAGCCGGAGGATTCCTGTTTGGACTCTTCCACCCCGGTGATCCTGATCCAAACCCTGTCGGGCGCTTTTTCAATGCGTGCATCATGGCGGTCGTGACCCCGCTACATGCAGGCTTCCCTCCTCATTACGAAGCTGGCGCAGGCCAATCGCTGGGTGCCTGGCCGCATATCGCAGTCTCGTTTCTGCTTATCTTCGGTTGGTTGGCCTATCGGGACTGGAAAGCATCTAAAAACCGAAATGAATCGAGGGCCTAGTACGAAGCTGGAGGCAACGCGGCATGGCGCGCTAGCCAGAGTGTGCAGCTAGCGCCTCTCCAGAAACCCTCTGCCTTCAAATATCGCAGGCATCGCCTTTTCTATCCGTGCCACCCGGGTCGCTGACTGCTTGGCCGCTGCAAAATGGTAGAGGTAGCTCCTCTGCCGCCCCGGCGTCAGTGCCTCGAAGGCTCGCTTGAAGCGCGGATTGTTCCGAAAGCTGTCTGTCAGCTCCTCAGGAACCGGAAAATCTGAAGTCTTCTTCGGCTCCATTCGCAGTCCGGCCTTCTCCACTGCGATGGCTTCACGCACGTAGGCCTTGATGGTCGCCGCCTTGGAGGCGATGTCCTTCACACTATTGAACTTCATCACCCGAGCGGAGTGCACCTGACCGAGTTGCACCAGCAACTTCTTTGCGTCCTTCAACAAAGCGCCCTGAAAGAAGCCCAGTGCGAAATACTCTTTGAAGCTCTGGATGATAACGATATTCTTTCCATCTACGGTGTAGGTGGGCTTTCCCCACTTGCACTCCTCCTTCATGGGAAAGCCAGCCAGCACTCGCCGCATTGCCGCAATCTCCGCTTCCCGCTGCTCTCGATAAGCCCTCTCCATGCAAGCAACCTCTTCTGATCAGCTTGAGCAGCGTAGGCCACTGCTGTCGAGAAAACTCGATCTGTGAACCGCTCTGCCAGTGATCGCATGGTGCGGTTTCCCGTGACGCATATTTTCTTTGCACCTCTCCACCGACCACCTGCCGCTACTTCGCCAGTGGTCAGAGGAACGGTTTTGCATGCCCACTCCCCTCAGTGAAGCGTAATCCACACCAGCACGGCTATTGCCAGAAGAATGAGCCCGTAACGGACCCACCTGCCCTTTGGCTGCCGAGCACGGCAATGCGGACATGCCTCCATATAGCTCGGCATCCTGTGCCCGCAGGCCCGGCACGCTTTTTTGCCGCGTCTCATTTAGCTTGCCCTTTCCCGCACTGCCCAAGTGGCCTTCATCGTCGTTTCGGGAAGCTTGAGATGAGCAACAGCAGCAGGGTCCCAAGTGATTTTGGCCAGATCAGCGGGAAAAGTCGGGCAAGCATTCGCATAATTCTCATGGACTCTGAAACGTGCATCCGAAGGATGATAAGGCAACGGTCGATTTCGTCGATCCTGCTACTGCTCGATCAACTTCTCAGTTTTACCGCGTAAAAATCGTTGCGCTTTAGTATCGGCAACCCCCGAGCCGCGACTGACCGTCTCGACCGCCTTAATAAAGGACGATAGGTTAGTTATGGATCAAAGAAGGGTTTACTTCAGTGAACCCCACCTCTTTGAGAAGCCTCTGAAAACGGGGGTCTTTTCGAAATTCATCCCATTCGGGGTTAAAGAGCAAATAGAGAACGGGAGGCTCAAAGCCGACAGTTTCACCGATGCTATACGACTTTTCAGCCCAGTCGAGTGCAGCCGCCTTATTGCCGAGATGTGTCTGAATGAGGGCCTTTTCGTAAAAGTCGCTGTTCGGCCGCTCCACTTCTCTCATCCAGCGCTGACGCCAGTAGCCGGGCGGTCCCTCGCTTCGGACTGCCTCTCTCAGTTTAGCGTAGAAGGAAATAATTTCTGTTTCGGTCGTCGCACCGAAAAGCCGGTGCTTTTGGAAGCAATCAATCGCTTCGTCGAAGCGTCCAAGCGCTTCCAGCGAATCGCCAAGGCAGAGCAGGGAAACCTCGTGCGGTTCCTGCACCAAGGCTCTGCGGTACATCGCGATCGCGTTAGGATAGTCACGTTGTACAAAATAAGAATGCCCGAGAATGCGATATACCGTGCCTTTGGATGGTGCGATCTCGCGCGCGATCTGGGCTTCGCGCCGGCCTTCCTCGGGCATCCCGATGTGGATCAAAATGAAGGCCAGCCAGAGGTGGCCCATCTCATAGCGGGGAGACACGCTCACGCTTTTCCGGGCATTGGCCAATGCAGCCGGAAATTGGAGGGAGCAAAACTGGACCATTGACCGAATCGAATAAGTCGCGCCCAGGTTTGGCTCAAGCGCGTTCAACCGCTCCGCGATTCCTTTTAGTTCATCGAGAGTGGTTCCAGGAAGTTCCGGCACGATTTCCTTCGAACGCAGTTCGTAGAGTCCGACGTACGGTTGAGCGAAGTTGGGATCGAGGGCAATCGCCTGATGAAGGTTGGTATAAGCCTGCGCGAATGCCTGATGATTATCGCCTCGGACGATCAAAAGGGCCTTCGCGCTGAGCACATTTGCTTCCATGTTGGTCGAAGGGAGGCCGTCCGGGTAGTCCAGCGCGTGTTTTCGCTGGCGGGCGCCCACAAGAAGAAAGAAGGCAAGGGCAGCCGCGGCGGCGAATAACGCCGCTTTTTTTAGCATCGACCGTTGCGAAGCGAGTTGGCGCCGCCGCTGGATCGATTCACCACGCCGTAAGACTGCCAGATCACGCTCCATTTCTTCGGCCGATTGATAGCGATCATTCGGGTCCCGTTGACAGGCGCGGACCACTACTGCGTTCAATTCGGACAGCGCCGCGCGGTCGGGGCGCGTGGCTATATCGGGAGGCAACATCGGGAATTGCGAGCGATCACAGCCAGTGCTGAGTTCGTAAAGGAGCTTGCCGAGACTATAAATATCGGCTTGCGGCGTTCCCGCGCCTTCGAGAGGTAGATAGCCCTCCGTTCCGACCCAGGAGCGAGTGGCATCGACGCTGGTGACGAGGCCGATGTCGGCGAGTTTGGCGACGCCGTTTACGAAGATGACGTTGGAGGGCTTGATGTCGCGGTGGACAAGACCGTTTTTGTGAAGGTGAGTAAGGGCGTGCGTGAGGGAGATGGCGATTTCGATGCAGCGTTCGGTCGGGGGTGCGCCGTGGTCGAGGAGGAGACGCTTGAGGGTGAGAGGGGTGTATGAGATTTCAGATTTTATATTTAGGATTTCAGACTTAGAAGTGAGCCTTCTGACCTCGGCAGAAGACACAGCTGAACTGGACAACGTTGGCGACGGAGCTTGGGAGGAGGGCGCCAATTGTGAGGTGCTGGCGTTGTCCGCCAGTTCCATGACGTAGTAGAAGTAGTCTTCGCCGCGGCCGACGTGGAGGATGGAGACCTGGCTGGAGTCGGTGCGGGAGATGGGCTCGAAGCGTTTGATGCCTTCAAATTCGCGTTCGAATGGCCGCTGGTGTTCGAAGGCGGAACGTTCGACAATTTTAAGGGCTACGTAAGAACCGGTGACATTTCGAGCGAGCCAGACCTGGCCGTAGGCACCTTTGCCGATTAAACGAATGCAATCGTACTCCGGAATGGAGCGAACGGCTATATCCGCGCTGAGAACCGAAAGGGACATAACACTTGAATGCTATAGGGGACGAAAAGCGCGTCAATGTTACATCCCGCGGAAAGTAGGGCCGATCAATCTTACTCGGCCCGTTTCTTCCAGAAGCAGGTGGCATCGAGCCTTACTGTCTGCTAATCGCGAGCGCCTTCCAGAGGTGCGACGTGTCCGTCCATAAAAACGACATTTTTGCCGGATTTGGGCCGGGGAGAGTGAAAGTCCTCATAATCGAGAAGGAGCGGAGTCTTGCCCGGGGGGAACGTCAGAAAAAAATTGGTAACGCCGCCGGACGGGTCTCCTCGCTTTAAAAGGAGGAAGGCGCTGTCGGTTCGCGTTTCATCAATGCGATGGCCGTTCAGGTCGGCGTTCCATTCGTAACTTGACCCCTCGGCGGTGAATCGACCTTTCTTATCCATGGGGCACTTGAAAACGGTGGCATTGCTGGTGTTCGTACCGGCAGCTTTGCCAGCGTGTTTTGCCAGGACATCGCAGATACGCTGCAATGGTTTTTGGGGATCGACAGGTTGGGTCGGGAGTATTTCAGCGCTGGGCAAGCGGTCCTGGTTTTCTTCGGCGTAAAGCCGGGTCGCAATGCCGAGTTGTCGAAGATTGTTTACGCAAGCGGCGTTATACGCTTGAGCTTTTCCGCGGCTTAACGCGGGCAGCAGCAGACCCGCAAGGATGGCAATGATGGCGATCACCACGAGGAGTTCGATCAAGGTAAAGGCGCGACAAAATAGATGTTGAGTTTCGAGGGGAAGAGGAGCGCCCGCTGGACGCGGGCGGCCTGTCGCAGCGCGACAGGCACTACCTGGTACAGCTTCTCGCGCTGCGAGAAGCCGCGCGCGTTCAGCGCGCGCAGATATTGCGGGGTTTCGTTCAATCGCATTCGTCTTCATAGCTATCATTCGTTACCTGGTGACGTTTCAAAAATGGGGTTCCTATCCTCCAATGGGGCCCTGCCTCGCGCGCTGGACACGTTGCTCGGGAGTCAACTCGCGGAATTTTCGATTCGGGTCGGGAGGCGCAAACCGATTGGGCTTCTCACCTGGCCTCGATTGGCCATCCGGTTTTTCCAGCCCGACGCCCATGTTCGAGCTGTGGGACGAATGCGTGCGCCAGAACCACAATCCACCGACGACGAGTAGCATCATTATGGCTACGGGGAGATTTTTTGTTTTCATTGATTTTTCCATTCAAGATTCAACGTCTATTTTTCGCAGATCATCAGTGCGCGCGACCGAAATGTGACCAAGGAAGATCGATTCCGGGATGAAGCGACGGGAAGCGGGACGAAACGAAAGCGGATTGGACTCCTAACTAGCGCAAATTACGACGTGGGCAGGCGAGGGATTTGCTTGTATCATCAAGGAGAGGTCCGCCCCTAGAAGGGCGCGGCAGTGCCATAGATCCGCTCAAAGAGCTGACGCTTCATTTCCTTTGGAGGCAGGTCCGAGGGAAGGGATGCCAAAATCATCCGGCGTGCTGCATCGAACATCTGTGCACCCATCATAAAACGCTCACTTCCAGAGCGGGCCATCAGCTTCGCTCTCACGATCTCGGCAACTTCTGGGGGGGTATCAGTCGCGCGAAATTTCCTCCCACAGAATATGCACTCCGAGCGAGTGGGTCCACTGCTCGATATAGCTGCGGTTCACCAAAGCTAAGCCCATCCAGACCGACTGCGCATCGCAGCCACGATCCCGCGAGTTTCCAAACTCAGCAACGGATCAAACTTCCCCAAGGCGCGCCTGGAGTTCGCCCAGGCTGCAGGTCATGTCCAGGCGGGTTCCGTTCTTGAGGAGCAGCGAATAGCGTCCGGAGCCCACCGGCTGGACCTCGCGGATGCCGGAGAGATTCACGATCGCGGAGCGGCTGATGCGCATGAAGCCGGCCGATGCGAGGCGAGTTTCCATGGCGGAGATGGTTTCGCGGATGATATGTTGCTCCTTGCCGGAATGGAGGACGACGTAATTGCCCGCCGCTTCGATTCGATCGATCTCTGCGGGTTTGAGGAAGAGAATTCGCTCGGACGAGCGGACAAAGATGCGGCCTGCGCCCGGAACAGGTCCATGGAGTTGGTTCACTTTCGACCGGGGAACAGCAGAACTCTCTTCGAGTTTTTCCATCTTTTCCAACAAGGCGCGCGCTTTTTGCAGGGAGATTTTGAAGCGGGCTTCAGTGAAAGGCTTAAGTAAATAATCCAGGGCGCTGAATTCAAACGCGCGAATGGCGTGCTCGTCATGAGCTGTGGTGAAGATGACGACCGGTATTTGGATTGGAGCGGGTCCTGACGAAAGTGCTTCGAGCACCTCGAAGCCGTTCAACCGCGGCATCTGCACATCGAGAAAGAGCAAGTCCGGCTGGTTTTTTTGCACCTCTTTAAGTGCGTGCGCCCCGTCGGCACATTCGGCCACGATTTCCACGTCCGGCTCATCGCCGAGAAGGGAGCGAACCCGTTCGCGCGCGAGCGGTTCGTCGTCGGCAATGATCACGCTGATTTTTTTCAAGTCTCGAAAGAAGGTGCAGTTTTCGCCCGTGGGTGCCAGGGAATTTCAACGCGGACGAGAGCGCCGCCGTTTGCGCCCCGCAATAACTCGAGTTTTTGCGCGGAGCCGTAAAGGGCCCGGAGCCGCTCGCGGAGGTTGGCTAAACCGATGCCTGTGCCTGCCATGACGCTCCCTGACGGTCGCGGCTCTGATCGAGCTGGGTCGCCGGCCAGACCGATGCCATTGTCTTCCACTACCAGGACGAGTTGGTCGTCTTTGCGGGATGCGCTTAACCGCACGAGTCCCGCCATATCAGAGGGCTCGATCCCATGGCGAATGGCGTTCTCCACCAGCGGCTGCAACACGAGTGTGGGCACCAGGCAGTCCAGCGCCTGCGGGTCGATGTCCTGCTCGACGCGCAGCTTGTCGCCGAATCTGGTTTGCTGAATTTCCAGATAGCGTTGGACGAACTGCAATTCCTCGCGAAGGGCCACTTCCTGCTTCTCCGATTGGCTGAGCGCCAGGCGCAATAACTCGCTCAAGGCCACCAACGTCGTTTCGGCCTGACGTGGATCGCGACGAAGCAAAGCTGTTATCGCATTAAGACTGTTGAATAGGAAATGCGGATGCAGTTGGGCTTTGAGCGTGTTGAGACGCGCCTTCGCCAGGTTCGATTCCAGAAAGAGTGCGCGGCGTTCCCGTTCACGCAAGCGCCCGTAGAAGTTGACGGAATGGACCAGCCCGGCAATCGCTCCATAGGCCAACAGGTCCAGAATCGTAGAGCGCAGGGATATTTTTCTTGAGCGCGTTGGAGAAGGGGGAGGCAGTCGTCTGACGTGGATCGAGTCGTCGCTCTCTGCCGACTGGTCGTCGCTGGGGATGCCGGGCGCCCGATCTGAATCGACAACAACAAACCTTGGGCGCGTTTCAGTCGTATAAAGATGGAGCACCTGGGACGCTGTCAGAAACGCAAGACAGGCCGCGAGGTTGAGCGGCAGATTGCGATGAAGGCGCTCGCGTTCGAGCGGAAAATACCAGGTGACGAGTGCCACAAAGGGACCGAAGAGCATCCACGGATAGATTCGTAGCAAACCGAATTCGCCGCGGAAAAGGGACTGAACCTTCTCGCTGAAGCCTGGCTGATTCAGTTCTCGTTCCTGGAACACCCACACTGAAAGCCCACCGTCATCCTTCAGCAATAACCAGAGGGCGAAGCCGACAAATGCTGCCCACGCGAGAACACCGAGCCAAAGAACTCGACGCTGCCGCCGCAGGAGCGGTGGCGTCTGATCGGAACCGCGCTGCGCAGAAACTTTGAGATGGGCGCCCGCCGCGGACTCGGTTTCAGTCCTCATTCCAAGGGAAAAGAGGGGACTTCGAAACAAAAATCAACCTCGCAGTGACAAAAGAGGTTCAAAGCGTGACCAGGAAAGCGGTATCTGTGATGAACGGCTATGGATAAGCAGATCGCCGGGAGACGGCTTGCGAAAGAAATGGCCAGATGTAACATCGCCTAGGTGAGTGAGCTTATCTTTGAGGTCAAGGAAGATACGGTCGATGGGGGCTACTCTGCATCCGCTTTGGGATATGGAATCCATACCCAAGGAGAAACTCTGGAGGAACTGCGCGCAAACGTGAAAGAAGCAGTAGACTGTTATTTCGACGACACGATGGAAGCGCCCAAAATCATCCGACTGCACTTTGTTCGGGACGAAATCCTCGCGCGGTGAAACTGCCACGGGATGTGTCAGGATCAGACCTGGTCAAAGCTCTCCGCAAGCTTGGTTACGGCAATCCTCGTTAAAAGGGCTCGCACATTCGCATTACGACACAGGAGAAGGGCGAACACCACGAAGTCATTCCGAATCATAACCCGATCAAAGTCGGCACGCTCCAGGGGATTCTGAAAAGCGTTGCAGCGCATCATCAAGTAACGATGGACGAGTTGCTCGAACGTCTGGATTTGTAGATGATTGTTACAGTTGGCGGACAGAGAGAGCGGACGATTGGTCCGCCTCACGCGAATTTAAACAAGGGTGAACATTGCTGTAATTCTTTCGTCAAATTAAAACGATACGACCTCATACAGAGTTCGCGTTATGAAGATTTTTCAAGTCGTTCTACTTGTTCTGGTAGCCGCAGCTTTCGGCTGCACTACGAATGATCGCGAATATATTCGCGAGCATATCGTCAACAAACCGATGCCGGCAGAGCAAACGGTTATTCGGGTGGCTTCTGCTCCTTCAGCTTCCGCAAATCTTCCGCCAGGAATTGTGTCACATCCTTGAATTTGGGAATGTTGTCGGGGTTGATCTTCATCAGAAGCTGATGGGCTTCAAGGCAGGTCTGGGACATTTCTTCGCGCGTTGGTTCGGGACGATTGTTGTTCAGAGGCTCGAAAATAGCGGTGCAGGGCGTTTTCTGATGTGAGATGGTGAAAAGATCCATCACTCCGAGGTTGTCGATAAGGTCTGCGACGCGGGCGTTGGGATTCAGTAGATCGAGGTGCAGCTTTTCGGTATCCTCTTTTTGTTTTCCATCCACGTGACGAAGCGCGATGCCCGCGAGGACGCCGAGGAATGTGCTGTCCATCGTGACGCATTCGCCAAGATCGAGAACGTATCGGTCGACACCGTGGGCGCGAAGTTCGGTGACAAGTGTTTTGAAATCGACGCTCGAGGTGAAATTGGCGCGCCCCGGAATTTTGACGAACGCGGTGTGTTCGACCACCGCAACGGACATGACTGGAGGGGCTTTGGCCATTGCGGTGCGGGAGTTATGCAGCCTGGGCAGCGGCGGGTTGCTGCACAATACGAATGAGCGTGTCCTGCAACACCATGGCCTCATCGGCGCTGCTGGTCACCAGTTTTTGATTCGCAATGAGTAGAAGCTCCATCGCCCGCACAAGTTCCTCGCTTGTATACTTCCTTGTATGTGCCAGTGAATTATACAGCATGAACGGATGCATCGCCAAAGGATTAAACTTTCGGTCCTGCGGCAAAGCATCCGGCGGAACCCGCTCCAGCGCGGACTTGAACCGCGGATAATCGACTTCCGCTTTCAACCAGCCTTCCTTGATCATTTCTTTCAGAAACAGAATGGTCCGCATCTTCGAGATGATCCCGTAAAGGAGACCGATCTCGCTCTTTTGGCTGTCGGTTTGGAGCGACCAGAGTTCTTCATCGAGAGTTTTGAGGAGGCGCGCGAGGTCTCGGCTGCCCACTGCATCGGCCAAAGCGAATGATTTCGCCTGTTTGTTGCGTGTGACGATTGTTTCGACATCGTCGATGTTGATTTTCGGTCGGTCTCCTGTGTAAAGGGCGAGCTTTTCGATTTCGGACGAAAGCTGGCGGCTGTTCGGCCCAACATTAGAGACGAGCGCGGCGAGAGCATCATCGGAAATCTCTTTGCGCTGCTCGCGAATTTGCTGGCGCGCAGCCATTTCAGCGGTATCGACCCAATCTTTGTCGTCGAGCGACCACCCAGCGAAAGTTTCGACGGTGCCTAGTTTGTCGAGCGCCTTGTAGAAGACCTTGCGCTTGTCGACTTTGGGCGAAGTGATCAGGAGGCGAACATTTTCCCAGGTGAAGGCTTTGAGTTCATCCGCGAGTTCCACAAGCGCTTCCGTGACAGCGGCGTTGGAAGCCGCGCGTTCTTCCGCGAGGAAATTACAATTTTGAAACCAAATTACTTTTGTGCCACCGAAAAAAGGGAGAGTCTGGAGAGCTTCGCGGAGTTTTCCGATTGCGTCGAGCGCGCCCGAACTATTGCTGGCTGTAGCGTCGATTGTTTCGTGATCGAATCCACCTGCCTCTTTGCACCACTGCTCGTAAATCGTTTTCGCGCGAGCTTTCACGGCGAAATCGTCGTCCCCGGTGATGAGGAAGAGAGGCGCAGCCGTGGTTTTCGGCTTATCGGCAGGCTTGGCGGGCATTCGGCCTTTACTCGTTCTGCTCGTTTTCTTCGTTGTTCTCGTTGATCCGTTCGAGAACCTCAGACATGTCTTCGACCTGCTCGAAGAGCGGAGCGGCGACGTAGATCGGACGTTTCTGCGCGGCGGCGATGGCCAGACAATCGCTGGGTCGCGCATCGATTTCGACCAATTTGCGGCCGAGTTCGTTGCTTTGATGAAGAAATAAGCGGGCGAAGTAAGTGGAGTTCTTCAGCTCGGTAATGACGACGCGCTCGACGCTGATGCTGAAGCCATTTAAGATGAAATTGAGCAGGTCGTGCGTCAGGGGCCGTTCCTTGGGAGTGTCCTTCAAAAACATCCCAATAACCGCGCCCATATTGTGCTCCACCTGGATCACAAAAACCTTCTCGTCATTGCCGACAAAAATAGCGCAACCGCTATTGGCCGGCAGTATGCCCCGAATCGTGACGGGCACATCCTTCTTCATACGCAAACTTTAGATGCGACCAAGTAAAACACAAGCTCGCACGGGTCCGCTCTCCTCTGCGATTTCGTGCGGAAAAATCCAAATGATCACTTGCCCTGGCGCTGGCAGTCAAAGTTCACTGGTGTATGGCTTCTGTCAAAAACCGCGGACCTTTTTCAGTTGAAGCAAATTTTTCGACGCCGGCTGAGCATCTGGCGTGCGATGAAGCGCTTCTGGACGAGTGCGAGAATTCGGATGGTCCCGGGTTCATTCGCTTTTGGGAATCGACGACATACTTTGTGGTGCTTGGCTACGGCAAGCATCTCGAAGAAGAGGTGTTCGAAGAGATTTGCGCACGCGAAAAAATTCCAGTGTTACGCCGTTGTTCGGGAGGCGGGACTGTTTTACAAGGACCGGGTTGCTTCAACTATACTTTAGTGTTGCCGATCGCGAGTAACACCGAACTGGAGAGCATCAGCGGTGCAAATTGTTCAATCATGAAACGAGTTCGAAATGCGGTCGCATCAGCCACGGACGCATCAATTGAGGTGAAAGGTTTTACAGACCTTGTCGTCAACGGACGCAAATTCTCCGGCAATTCGCAGCGGCGGAAGCGGCGCTGTCTTCTCTTTCATGGGGCGTTCTTGCTGAATTTCGATCTCGCCCTGATTTCGCGCACCCTGCGGCTTCCCGCGCAGCAACCGGAGTATCGTGCCGGCCGGACCCACGCCGACTTTCTTATCAATGTTCCTCTGGATCGCGCGAAGGTTGAGGAAGTGATGCGGAAAGAATGGAATGCGAAGGGAGTCTTTGCAGAAGATCGAATTGTCGACGCAACCCGGGAGTTGGTGCGAACCAAATACTCGCAAGCGGAGTGGAATGAGCGTTTTTGAGGTTGTTCTGCAACTTTGATACATTCGGTGGTCGAACACATGTTCGCCGTCATTCACATCCCGAACTTTCTGTTGCAGTCGGTGCTCCGCCATGAGCCAGAGCTGCGCGAAGCGGCCGTTGCGCTGGTGGATGATGATTCTGCGAAATCGAAGGTGTGGCAGGCAACCGCGGCCGCAGGTGCGTTGGGAATTTCTCCCGGAATGACTTCGACGCAGGCCAAAGCGCGCTGTGAAAAAATCGCTTTTCGGCTTCGATCCATTCCACAGGAGGAAGCGGCCCAGGAAATTCTCCTCGAATGCGCTTATTTATCGGCGGCTTACATTGAATCAACCGGGGCAGGTCTGTGCACCGTTGATCTCAGAGGATTGCCGATGTTGAAGGCGGAAAGGATCGGCGAAGCACTTACTGTCTGGGCGGATAATTTATACGCGCGACTGGAGCAATTTCATTTGGCGGCACAAATCGGAATCGCGCGCACACCTGGATTGGCAGCTCAGGCAGCGCACGGAACGTCTCGCTTTTGTTACGTAACCCAGCCTGCGGAGTTTTGGGACAAACTTCCGTTGGAAGGGATCTGCTCGTCACCTGAGCTTCTGGATGTCCTTTCGAAATGGGGCATCTGGACGGCGGGGCAGTTCATTGCGCTGGGAAAAAGCAGAATTGCGGAACGGTTGGGAAGCGCCGGAGTGGAGCTGTTCGAACAGGCGAAGGCTGACGCCATTCGACCGTTACGGCTTACGTCGCCGAAGCAGAGCTACGAGGAGTTGTTCGAATTCGAGCATTTAGTGGAGACTCTCGAACCACTGCTGTTCATCGTGCGGCGTCTTTTAGAACAACTGGTTAAACGACTGGAAATGGCCTCGCTCTCGATAGCGGAGATCGAGGTGAAGCTGCTGCTCGAATCCGGGCAACCGCACCGAAACGCGGTCAAGATCGCTTCACCGACACGGGAGGTAAACGCACTCTTTCGCATTCTCCATAATTATCTGGAGACAGTGCGCACGCCCTCAGCCGTGGTAGGGGTTTCGCTCAAGGCGAAACCGTGCGAGATCGACACGCAGCAATTCCAATTATTCGAAACGTCGGTGCGCGATCCGAATCGTTTCTACGAAACGATCAGCCGACTGGGGGCTCTGCTCGGCCCGGAACGGGTGGGCACTCCACAAATGCGCGATTCATTTCGCCCCGACGATTTCGAATTGCAGCGGCCCACTGCCGATGCTCGACCGGTTGCGAATGCGCTGATTGAAGAAATAAAACAACCCGCGCGAGGACTTCCGCTGCGACGGTTCCGACCGCCCTTGCCGGCGACCGTTCGATTGAAAGACCAAACGCCGAGCTTTCTCGACAGCACCGGGCCGAGCGGCTCCGTGATCAAATCACAAGGCCCGTGGCGGAAATCAGGCAACTGGTGGGAAGACCTGTGGGCACGCGAAGAATGGGATGTGCAGATGAAGGACGGGGCGCTCTACAGAATTTCTCTGGAGGATAATCGTTGGTTTGTGGAAGGGGCCTACGACTGAGCGGACCATTCGCTTCCCGCGTCTCAACGCATTAAACGAAAAACGCGAGTCGGTTCGGAAAAGGTGTTCGTATAGGATCCCTGGGCGCCGGGAATGCTTGTCCACTCTGCACCGGTTCCGACGGTCGTGGCGGTTTGGAGAGTGAAGCCAGCGCCAGACCAGGTGACGACTTTCTCACCTTGCGCATTGACCGTGATCTGAAGGGAAAGAGGACGGGAGGTAAAATTGTCGAGCAGCACGTCTGGATTGCGTGTTTCTCCGCCATCACTTACGACCACAGAATCGAGATGACTTTTCACTCCGAACGGGAAGCCTCCTTCAAAGGGCGCCGAGTCCCCGGCGTTGTTAAAGACGGTGCCGCTGACCTTCTGGTTCACGACGTCCGCAAACCCTTCGATGTGGTACCAGGTATTCGCTTTCAGATCGGCCACCTTTTGCAGGTTGAATTCAATGGAAAGACCATCTGCTCCGCCAAGGCGGAAGAAAAAGCCGGTCGTGTCATTCTCGCCATTCCACGCGACATACCAGGGTGAGGCATCGCCGAGGCCTGGCATTTTAAAATCGAAGCCAAAAAGAATCGCGGTTTGAGCTCCGAGCGATTGCTCGATTGACGGTTGATCGAGGAAGTCAGAAGAATCGTCGTCCTGCAGCCGCACGGAAGATGAGCCGCCCGGATAAACCGAGTTGAAGGGACTATTCTCGGAAACCAGAGCGACGGATCCGCCCGGTGACTGCTTGACGGTCCAGGGCGCCAGACGGCCGGCTTCGAAGTTACCGTTAGCGATCAACTCCTGCGCGAAGGCAGAAGGTAAAGTTGAAGCGAGCAGGATGGCAGCGATAGATATAGTTTTCAGGCAAGCAGGCAGTGGTTCTTGCACAAACGCAGCTTTTCGAGCCACGCTGCGTTTGTCAATTTGATTACCCGGTCGGGCGCGCGGACCCTCACCCGCAGCACCGCTCGTATGACCAGTAACTTTCTAATTTCTAAACGTTCTTTTGTTCGTCTGTTTCTGCCGCCGCGGACGGCGGCACTCCATTTACTTGATCGTGACCGAGCCGCTCTGGCTGGTGCCGAGGAAGTAACCAAGCGCTTCGGTGCCAGTCTGGAGAATGACACCGCTGAAGTCGTTCGTCACCGAGTGGCCGGTGTCGATAAATGAACCGCTGAACGTGCCGTTCGAGATATCGAACGAGAAAGTGAGCCCGTTGGCCGGTGATGGATCGATCGTGACTGAACTGTCCCAGTTCAGCGTGAAAGTATTTGTCACCGCGCTGCTCAGGTTGCCACCTTTGAAGATGACCGAGCCGGTGTTGAAATTAAGCACCTGAATGCCGAGCGGCGGTTCCTGGTAATAGGAACCGGTGACGGTCAGGTCATTCGTGAATCCACCAGAGTAATAGGTTCCGCCCACGGTGGAATCTTTGATCCAGGTCGCGTTGCCCGAGAGGTCGTTGGTGCCTGTATATTCAAATGTGATCCAACTCAGGAGCACTCCCTTGCCACTGTAAAGCGGGACGTATAGCGGCCAGACACCGTCCTTCGAAACACCAACGGCCTGGCTCACAGGCGTGCCATCGGCCAATTCGCCGTTGAGCGTCGCGATACCGTTTGCATTCACCGAGACAGCGCCAAAGCCGTGACCGCCCGGCAGGGTGGAAGGCGTCGCGCTTCCCAGGAAGGCAGCGTTGTACTCACCGGCGAAGAGAGCCGGATTCGAATTCGCATTAAAGGTTGCGTGGTCGACCTGGAGAACGGAAGTCCACACATTGCTGTTGGCGACAGTGCCGACGGCGGACTCGGTGAAATTGGTCGTCATGTCCATCACCATCGTGACAGTAAGATCTGAGCTCTGACGCGAGATAGTGGTGGTCGTATTGCCCGCGATATCAAACTGGCCGGTGAAGCTGTTGCTTCCGCCATCGAGAAGAACATAGCCGGAGTAGGTGCCGTTCGTCACCAGGGTGAATTTCATGAAACCGGCGCTACTGTTGAGCACTCCATTAGTCTCATAGAACAGCCCGTTATACTCGCCGGCCAGCGGGATGTATGGATTGGCAGGAACTGTGACAATAAAGGTCTGCGCGGGCGACATATTCGTGCCGCCGTTAGCGGTGCCGCCGTTGTCTTGCAACCGCACGGAAACGGAGGCGACCCCCGCGATATCCTTGGCGCGGAAACTCAAAATACCATTTGTCGTAATCGTCGGCTGCACGACGAAGGAGTTGGTGTTACCGGCGGTGACAACGAAGCTCCAGGTCTGAGTGCTTTCATTGGACGGTCCGGCAACCATGTTCGTCGCGAAGTTCGTGACCACCATCAGTGTGCTGTATTTCGTGACCACGACGTTGTTGGTTGTCAGTGTGAAGTTCGGCGCATCGTTGACTGAGTTCACCGTCAGCACGAAGGAATTGGTGGACGTGGCGGAACCATCATCCGCAACCAGCGTGATCGTGGCGGTCCCGAAGGCGTTCGTCACAGTGGTCACGACCAGCGTGCGGTTGGTCGTCGTGCCGCTCGTGCTCACCGTCACGAGATTCGTGTCGGAGGAAGTCGCATCAACCGTCACGGTCGAGATGTCCGTATCGACATCATTCAGGACGAAAGTGCGATTGGTCGTGCCGACATCTTCATTGATGGCGAAAGCGGAGATGCCGCTGATGACCGGAGCATCGTTGACCGCGGTCACCACGATGTCGAAAGTCTGAGCGGCGGAAAGATTCACCCCGCCATTCGTGGTCCCACCGCTGTCATGCAGCACCACACTGACGGTATTGGTGCCGCTCATATTCGTCGCGGTGCGGAAAGTCAACGTTCCCAGCGCCGACATCGCGGGCTGCACCGCGAAGAAATTACTGTTTGAGGTGGTGACGATGAAATTGTTCGTCTGGGTTGATTCATTCGATGGTCCGGCAGAGATGCTCGTGGCAAAGGCAGTGCCAATGTAAGCCCCGCTATCCTCAGCAATCGTGATCAGATTGGTCGAGAGCGAGAAGCTTGGCACGTCATTCACAGGGGAGACCGTGAGGACAAAAGTGTTGGTCGAACTCTTTGCGCCATCATCCGCGACAAGCGCAATGGTGGAACTGCCGAAAGCATTGGTGACCGTCGTGATGGTCAAAGTTCGGTTCGTATCCGTCCCTGAGATGGCCACCGTTACGATGTTCGTGGCTGAGGAGGTGGCGGTGACGACGACGTTCGTTATGTCAGTATCGACATCGTTCACAATAACGGCGCGGGTTGTGTCGCCCGAATCCTCAAGAACCGTCAGGTTGGTCAGCGCCGTAATCACGGGCGCGTCGTTCACGGCGTTGACCGTCAGAGTGAAAGTATTGGTGGTTGTGTCGACCGAGTCGTTGGCCGTAACTGTGATCGTCGCCGAGCCATTGGCGTTGGTTACGGTGGTGATGGCCAACGTGCGGTTCGTGGTGGTTCCGCTTACCGACACGGTCACAAGGTTCGTATCCGATGAAGTGGCGGCCACAATTACGTTCGTGATGACAGTGTCAACATCCGTTACCGTGAAGGTCTTGTTGGTTCGGCCAGAATCTTCGTTGATGGTGAACGACGAGAGGCCAGAGATCACCGGTGCGTCGTTGGTGGGTGTGACCACGACACGGAAGACTTGCGCCGCGGAAACACTCACGCCGCCGTTGTTCGTCCCGCCGTTATCGCGAATAACCACGCTGATGTTATTCGTTCCGAAAACGTTCGTGTTCGGACGGAACGTCAACGTGCCCGCAGGCGAGATGACCGGCTGCGTGGCGTAAAACGCCGTGTTCGTCACCGTCAGGACAAAAAAGTTCGTCTGCGCCGACTCATCACCTGGCCCGACCACGATATTGGTTGCGAAATTGGCCTGGCTGTAATCGCCGCTGTCTTCGAGGACTACAACCGCATTCGTCTGCAAGGTGAAGCTCGGCGCATCGTTGACTGCGTTGACCGTGAGAGTGAAGGAGTTTGTGATTGTAGCCGAACCGTCGTCCGCGACCAGAGTAATGGTTGCCGAACCGTTCGCGTTGGTCACGGTCGTGACCGCCAGTGTTCGGTTGGTTGTTGTGCCGCTTGTCGCCACGGTCACGAGGTTTGTATCCGATGAACTCGCCGTCACCGTCACAGTTGTGATGTCGGTATCCACGTCGTTGAGAGTGAACGTGCGATTCGTGGTCCCGACATCTTCGTTGATGGTGAAAGCCGAGATGCCACTGATCACAGGCGCGTCGTTCACCGCGGTCACCACAACGTCGAAGGTCTGTGCCGCGGAGAGATTCACACCGCCGTTGGTTGTTCCACCGTTATCATGAAGGGCGACCGAAATCGTATTTGTGCCGGTGGTGTTCGTTGACGTGCGGAAAGTCAACGTGCCCAGCGGCGAAATCGCGGGCTGCACCGCAAAGAAGTTCGTGTTTGAGGTCGTGACGATGAAGTTGTTCGTCTGCGTCGATTCATTCGAAGGTCCCGAAGAGATGCTCGTGGCAAAGGCAGTGCCGATATAGGCACCGTTGTCCTCAGCAATCGTAATCAGATTTGTTGAGAGCGTGAAACTCGGCGCATCGTTGACCGAAAGCACGGTGAACACGAACGTGTTGGTAGCGGTTTTCGCCCCGTCATCCGCCACAATCGTAATCGTTGACGTTCCGAAAGCATCGGCCACTGGCGTCAACGTCAATGTCCGGTTCGTATCGGTGCCGCTGATGCTTACCGTGGCGATATTCGTGCTGCCCGATACGGCCGTCACTGTGACATTGGTAACGTCGGTATCCACATCGCTGACAATGACAGTGCGATTGGTCGCAGCCGAATCCTCGAGGACACTGAGGTTCGTCAGCGCAACCAGCCTCGGAGCGTCATTCACCGGAGTGACCGTCAGGGTGAAGGAATTTGTCGTGGTATTCACCGTGTCATCCGCTACCACCGTAATTGTGGCGGACCCGTTCGCATTGGTGACGGTCGTAATAGCCAGCGTCCGGTTGGTGGTTGTGCCACTCACAGCGACCGTCACCAGGTTGGTGTCAGAAGAGGTCGCCGAGACGATCACATTCGTGATGACTGTATCCACATCCGTCAGCAAAAAGTTTTTGTTCGTCCGACCCGCATCTTCGTTGATCGTGAAAGAAGCAAGGCCGCTAATCACGGGCGCATCGTTGGTCGGACCGACGACCACGCGGAAAACCTGGGCCGCTGAAGCGCTGACACCGCCATTGTTGGTGCCGCCACTGTCGCGGAGAACGACACTGATGTTGTTCGTTCCGAAAACGTTGGTATTTGGGCGGAACGTTAGCGTTCCGTCCGGAGCGATCGCGGGCTGCGTCGCGTAAAACGCACTGTTGGTCACCGTCAGTACGAAGAAATTCGTCTGGGCGGATTCGTCGCTCGGGCCCATCACAATATTCGTGGCGAAGTCGCTCAATGAGAAGTTGCCGCTGTCTTCGAGAACGGAAATGACATTCGTTTGGAGGGTGAAACTGGGTGCATCATTCACCGGGAGGACTGTCAGGACAAACGAGTTCGTTGTTGTGTCGTTGCCGTCATCCGCAATCAGTGTGATCGTCGCGTTACCATTGGCGTTGGTGACCGTTGTGATCACGAGCGATCGGTTCGTCGTCGTTCCGATGGTGGTCACATTGACCAGATTGGTGTCCGATGACGCGGCGTCGACTGTCACCGTCGAAATCGTCGTATCGATATCGACGAGCATAAAAGCGCGGTTGGTCGTGCCGGTATCTTCGCGAATGGAGAAAGCCGAAATGCCGCTAATGACCGGCGCATCGTTCACCGGGCTGACGACAATGGAGAACGTATCGGAAGCAGAAAGGTTCACGCCGCCACTGTTCGTTCCGCCACTGTCACGCACGGTGACGGTGATGACATTGGTGCCGGTCATGTTGGTAGCAGGACGGAAGGTGAGAGTGCCGGTCGGTGAAATTGCCGGCGGTGTCGCGAAGAAATTCGTCGTGGCGGCGGTAACGATAAAAAGATTCGTCTGAGTCGCTTCGTTCGTCGGTCCGCTGGAAATATTGGTGGCGAAGTTGGCCAGTGAGAACAGAGCACTGTCTTCCGCAACCGTGATCACATTGGTCGAAAGGGTGAAGCTCGGCTGGTCGTTTACGGAAGTGATCGTGAAAACGAAACTGTTCGTGGATGATTTCGCGCCGTCACTCGCAACTAAAACAATCGTTGACGCGCCGAACGCATCGTCCGCCGGTGTCACCGTCAACGTCCGATTTGTCGTGGTGCCGCTAATGCTCACCGTCGCAACGTTCGTGTTGCTCGAACTCGCGGTCACCGTCACATTCGTAATTGCGTCATCGACGTCACTGACGACGACCGTGCGGTTGGTTGGCCCGGAATCTTCGAGCACCGTCAGCGCGCTCAGGGTTAACATCGCCGGGGCATCGTTCACCGCATTGATGGTCAACGTGAAAGAATTGGTCGCGGTTTTCGCACCGTCATTCGCGATGAGCGTGATCGTCGCGGTGCCATTCTGGTTGGTAACAGGAGAAAGGGTCAAAGTGCGGTTCGTGGTCGATCCGGCGAGCGCCGTATTCACCAGGTTCGTGTTTGACGAAGTCGCAGTCAGCGTGACAAACGCGATAGGCGTATCCACATCGTTGACGTAAACGAACCGGTTCGTCGGCGCGGCATCTTCGTTAATCGTGAGGTCAGACAGGGCACCCAGGATTGGACCGTCATTCACCGCGGTCACTGTCAGGACAAAGCTGTTGGTTGATCTAGATGTTCCGTCATTGGCCACGAGCGAAATCGTGGTCGTTCCCGATCCATTCGCTTTAGGCGCGATGCTCACGGTGCGGGTCGTTCCGCTGCCCACCACCGAGACATTGGTGTTTGCCACGAGGCTTTGATTGGAAGAAGTCGCGGTAAATGTGATTGAGAAAAACGGTGTATCGTCGTCTGTGACCGTGAAAGTCAGGTTCGTTCGCCCGCCGTCTTCAAGCACGGTGGTATTGGAGGGCGGCACGATCACGGGTGCGGCCGCGCGAGAACCCACGAGCGCGAGAGCGAAAATCGCGGCAGCACCAAGAGACACTGCGCCCGTGGATGCCGGTTTAAGCATGGACGCCTGGCGGAAAATGCCCGAAAGCGCGAGGAAACCGCGGCTCAGCGGCGTGCCAATCGCGTTGGCGAGCTTGGAGATCAGGCGCAACCCGCGTCCGTGCGTGTTGCTGCGTCCGACATGCTTCGTTTGCATACTTGAAATCATCAGTAACCGGCTGCCCTCAGCCAAAATGGGCCTAAGGCTTACGGCTCTATCGGCAGAATTGGTTGCCCCTTAATGAATTTCCGTGCCAGCGCGGCAGATTGTGGCTTCTCACGAAGCGACTTTGCATGGGCGTTCCTTTCCACTACGGTTTGGCGTGCAGATTTACTGCCTTTCAAAATATTATGTCCGCTGCTTCCGCTGCCGCGCCTGAGTCAAAAATGGGCGCACCGTTGCCACTCGAAGTCTTTGAACGGATCGTCGGCCGGAAGAATCTCCTGGTCTCACAGGAGGACCTGATCCCCTACTCTTTTGATGGTACAGCCGCGATGAGCCAGATGCCCGGTTGCGTCATCTTTGTGGAGAATACACAGCAGGTCGGTGATCTTTTGAAAGAGGCAAACCGTTTGAAAATCCCAGTGGTCACCCGCGGCTCGGGAACTGGACTGAGTGGCGGAAGTCTCCCTTCAGCAAACTGCGTTGTGATGTGCACGGTTCGTATGGACCGGATTCTGGAATTGGATAAGGCGAACCTCACCATGCTGGTCGAACCCGGTGTCACCACTCTTGCTGTCGCCGATGCCGCGACGGCTGCCGGCCTCTTTTATCCACCTGATCCGGGTTCAATGCGAATCTCGACGATTGGCGGCAATGTCGCGGAAAATTCCGGCGGCTTGCGCGGCCTGAAATACGGCGTTACGCGGAATTACGTGATGGGGATGGAAGTCGTTCTTCCTCAGGGCGAGTTGATGTGGCTCGGGAACAAATGCGTGAAGGATGTTGCGGGGTATTCGCTCAAGGATGTTTTTATTGGGTCAGAGGGCACGCTGGGAGTGATGACGAAGGTTCTTCTGCGTCTCATTCCAAAACCGCAAACGAAAAAGACGATGGTCGCGACCTTCTCGCAAATGGATCACGCGGCGGAAGCAGTCTCCGCGATCATCGCGGCACAGATTATTCCCTGCACGCTCGAGTTTCTCGATCGGACGACGATTCATTGCGTTGAGGATTACGCTAAGATCGGCCTGCCGCTGGATTGTGAAGCCCTGCTGCTCATGGAAACCGATGGACACCCCGCTGTTGTGGCCGAAGAGGCGGCGCAGATGGAGAAAGTCTGCCGGGCCAGTGGCGCGAAGGAAGTGCGCGTGGCCAAGGACGATGCGGAAGCCACGAAACTCGCCAGCGCGCGACGAACAGCGTTCTCTGCACTGGCTCGAGTTTCACCCACCACTATTCTGGAGGACGCAACCGTACCTCGGAGTGAACTGGCCCGCATGATTCGATTCGTGGAGGAGATCGCGAAAAAATACAAGCTGCGCATCGGCACGTTCGGTCACATGGGCGACGGCAATCTTCATCCCACCTTCCTGACGGATGAACGGAATAAAGAAGAGATGCATCGAGTGGAAGAGGCCTTCAAAGAGATCTTCGATGAAGCGATTCGACTCGGCGGCACGATCACAGGGGAACATGGAATCGGACTCGCAAAAAAATCATTTCTCCCGAAATTCGCAGGCGACGCTCAGATGCGAGTGATGAGAGAATTGCGAAGGGCGCTCGATCCCAACGGAATTTTGAATCCGGGGAAGATGTTTGATCTCTGAACAGAAATCTGGAAATCAGGAGCTCAGGAAAGGCAACTTCAGATCGATTGAATTGATTTTCCTGAGTTCCTGATTTCCAGATTCATTCATCAGTGGCCGCCGGTGACGGTGTATCCCTGCGCTCTCAAATCTTCGGCTAGTTCGCGTTCCATTTCGACGGCGGCGGCGAAAGGCATCGGGTTGTAAACTTCGTAGAGTTCGGGCAGAAGGCCGAGGCCGTAGAGTTGGACGACGCGCGCGGCTTTCAGGCCGCTTTTGTGGTTCTGGAAACGTTCTTCCGGGGTAAGGCCGGTCATGCCGATGTAGAGGCAGGGCTTCTTTGGATCGGCCTTGGGGTTTTCGGCGCGGACGGCGCGGAGTTTTCGGGCTTTGGAAGAGAGGAGCACCACGTAAACATTGTGGTGATGCGCGGCGGCACTGGCGGCTTTGAGGCGGCGGAATGTTCGGCGCTGCATGCACGTTACACCGGCACTTTGCAGGTAATCGATGTGCCTGAATCCTCCCGCGAAACAGCGCGCAACTGGCCGCCGACTGATTCCGCTCTGCGGGACATGATTTTCAAGCCGGTGACTTTACCGTTTTGCCCGCTTAGGTCGTAGCCGCAACCGTTATCTTTGATGGTGAGTGTGAGTTGGCCACGCGATTCGCTCAGGGTGACTCGAATGGAACGGGCGGCGGAATGGAGCGCAGCATTCTTGACCGCTTCCTGAGCGATTCGCAGAAGCGCCAGGGCGACCGCGGGATCTTTCATAAAAACAGGTTTGCGGCAGATGAATTCTCCGTTCGGAGTTTCGGCGAGCAATTGCTGCAGCGCGGTCATCAAACCGGGGCCGGAGAGTTTCGCAGGACTGAATCGATGGGAGAGCGTGCGCGTTTGGGCAATGGCCGTTTCCAGAATTCCGCGGAGGATGGTTATGGCCTGTGGCGAGACCGGCTCCCTCGCGGCTACAGCGCGGCCAATCGTTTCCATGACCATGGATGTGCCGGCAAGAGTCTGGCAAAGGTTGTCGTGCAGTTCGTCACCGATCTGCCGCAACTCGCGCTCGACTGCGGCGATCACTTCATCCTTGGACTCTAATTGGGCCGTGCGGTATGTCATGGTTTAGTTTTTCAGTATCGGAATTTTGGGACGCGGTGGAACGCGTCCCTACCGGCATGGCTTATTTCGGAGCATTCGGCGGGCCATCCTCCTGTTCCGAGGCGGCCTCGGCCAAAACCTTGTCGAGCTCGGCTGCGCGAAAAGGTTTCAAGAGATGATGGCGGAATCCGGCGTCGCGGCTGCGAGCGCTGTCGGCGTTTTGGCCGAAGCCGCTCATGGCCACGGCGTAAATGTGGGGATGGGTTTTGAGCTGTTCAGCCAGTTGCCAGCCGCTGCCGTCGGGAAGACCAATGTCACAGATCACGACTTGAAACCCGTCCTTTAGCAGATCGCGCTCGGCCTGTTGCAGGGTCATCGCGCCGATCACTTCATGGCCGGAATCCTCCAAATAGAGCTTCAAGGATTCGAGCGTGTCCGCATGGTTCTCCACCACGAGGATGCGCAGCGATTTGGTTTCAGTGGCGTTGCTCATCTTTCTCTCTGGTTAACGGAAATTTCACGGTAAAGGTGGCTCCGCGGCCAGCACCGGCGCTCACCGCTTCAATGGTTCCACCTAGAGCGTTGACCGTTGCGCGGGAAATGGCAAGGCCGAGGCCCAACCCACCGTACTTTCGGGTAATGCTACTCTCCCCCTGCTGAAACGCGTCGAAAATATCGGGCAACGCGGTCTGACCGATCCCGATCCCGTTGTCGCTCACAATGACCAAAAGATGACCCGGTTCGTTTCGCGTGATGATCCGGATTTCTCCTCGCTCCGGGGTAAACTTGGACGAATTCTTAAGAAGGTTCCAGAAAACCTGCTGCACGCGGGGCAAATCACCGAGGATGATCTTTTCGATGGCTTCGAGATGCAGCGATAGTCGCTGCTGCTTACCTCGAATGTCCGGCTCGCAAATCAGCACGGCACCGCGTATGGCGTCATGAATGTTCAATGGCTCGCGGAGCAGTTCGAACTTGCCGCGGGCGATGCGGGTGACATCGAGCAGGTCGTTGATGAAGTGGGTTTCCAATTCGACGTTGCGGCAGATCAGCTCGAGGCCGTCTCGCGCTCTCTGTGGAAGGTCCTTGCGCCTCAAGAGCGACTCCGCGGTCATTAAGACAGGGGTCAATGGGGTGCGCAATTCGTGGGAGAGAGCGGCGAGAAATGTGTCCTTGGCCCGGCTGGCCTCTTCGGCTTCGCGGCGCGCGTTCTGGGCTTCGAGGAGCGCCCGCTCCAACTGGCTCAGCATGGAAGACAAAGTCTCTTCGTGGCGTTTCGCCTCGGTGTGGTCGCGCAAGACCTTTACGAAGCCCGATCTTCCGTTCGGATCCTGCATCGACATGAGAACGCCGCTTCCCCAGAAGCGTTCCCCGTTTTTACGCTGGTGCCATCGTTCGTCCGCTGCGCGGCCTTTCGCCACGGCGGTATCGACTTCGTGCTGGGGAGCGCCTCTCTCACGGTCCTCTTCCGTGAAAATGAGGTCGGCACTCTGTCCGAGAATTTCGTTCTGTGAGTAACCGAGCAGGCGTTCAGCGCCCGCGCTCCACATCGTCACACGCCGTTCCGAATCGAGCGAAAGAATCGCATATTCGACAGCGCTTTCCAGGATCAGCCGCATGCGCGCTTCGTTCTGTCGCAACGCTTCTTCCGCGCGTTTGCGCTCTGTGATATCCCAGACCACGCCGGCGAAGAGGACGTTGCCCGTTGCTGAATCAACCGCCGCGTGGGCGCGTTCCTCGAGCCACGCGACGCGGTGGTCGCGCGGGCGAATGATCCTGAATTCCAGGTGCCATCCCTGTCCAGTTCGGACGCTCTCCTGCACCGCAGTGCGGTAAGCGGGCAGGTCATCCGGATGCACCTGTTTGAAACGTCCGGCCAGCGTCTTGGGGGGTAGGCCACTCAACCCAAAAACCTCCACGATGGTTGCCGTTCCAATAAACGCGTCGGTTTGCGGGTCCCAATCCCAGGTCGCCATTTTTCCTGCGACGAGAGCCGCACTGAGGCGGGCCTCGCTGGCGTGCAGCGATTTTTCAGCGCGTCTGCGCTCCTCCGCCTCGGTCGAGGTGCGTCGGCGAGCGTCCTCGACATCCTCCATCAGGTTCAACGCCGCGAGTCGGAACCGTTTGTCCGGGATGCCAGAACGGGCGGACGTAAGTTGCTTCGTGACCTCCAGCGTGCGACGGCGGAGTTTTTCGGCGTCATTTCGGAGTTCGAGGCTGGCCTTGCCGGCGTCCGCCGCCTGAGCATGCACAGCGGTGGTGCGCTGCGGATCAGAATTGGTGGGATTGTCTGGCATTGATCACGATCCCCCTTCCTCCACAAAATCGAGATTGTATTTGGAAGGTTCGCCGAGGCGCGCCGCGAGTTGATTGACCTCCTTCTTGAGTTCGATCATGCGGTTTTCGCGGCCGACCGCAGCCTGGTTAAACCGCGTGAGCTCGTCCATGTGTTCGCGCAGCTCTTCTTCCGCTTGCCTGCGGTCGATGGCGTCGGCGGCCTGGCGGGCGAGCAAATCGAGGAAGCGCAACTCGCGTTGATCGGACCTGTGATGGGTGCGCCAGTGGGTGGAGAGCATCCCGAGCGGACGGCCCGCGCGGGAGACAAGCGGGGTGGATTGAGCCGAAAGATAACCTTCGTCGAGGTGCCACTGAAACGCACCCTTATCGTCCGGCATGTTCGGCGCGTCGAAATCCACAAAGCTCCGTTTTCCGGAAGCAAGCGACAACCCGCACGGTGTGGCGGAGGCAGCGTCGACCACTGCGAAACGTTCAGTTGTTTCTTTCGTGAAGCCTTTGGTCGAAAGAATTCGCAGGACGCTGGCTTCCGGGTCGAGCAATTGCACCGTGCCGCCCTCGGAACGGACCAGCTTCATGGCGGCGTCGAGGATCGAGTCGAAAAGGTCTTGATTATTGGCGTCGCGGCTGAGGCGTTCGCTCACCTCACCAAGGATTTTCATGCCGCGCAGCTCTTCCGCCAGTGCCTGTTCCGCCGCTTTACGTTCGGTGATATCGACAAAGGTCAGGACAACGCCCGCGATCCGGTCGTCGACTGTCCGGTAGGGCAACATGCGCGCGAGATAATGGCGGTCAGGTTGACCGGTCACTTCCCTTTCCACCGGGGCAAGGATGGCCAGCACTCGTTCCGCATCGGCGTCCATGTCGGGATAATTAATACGGTGCTTCAAATCGGCGAGCGGACGGCCAATATCACTCGGAATCAGGCTGAAGATGGGCGCCGCGGAATGAGTGAAGCGCATGATGTTCATGTTACGATCGAGGAACACCGTCGCGATGGCGGTCGCACCCATCAGGTTTTGCAGGTCGCTGTTCGCGTGGCCGAGTTCCTCGACTTTGTTCTTGAGCTCCTGATTGACCGTCGTGAGCTCTTCGTTGATGGATTGCAGCTCTTCGCGGCTGGTCTCCAGTTCTTCGGTGGCGGAACGGAGTTCCTCGTTCATCGCCTGAAGCTCTTCGTTGCTCGCCTTTAACTCCTCGGTGGAGGCTTCGTACTGCTCGACGGTGTCTCGCAGATGCGACTTCATCTGCTCCAGCTCCCGTTCGAGATGCTGCACGATCGGTTCCGGCGGAGTGGGCGCGGCGGCTTCCGGCGCGGCTGGCACCATTTCTTCCTGCAGGGCCAAGGTGACCAGAAGAAAATCAGGGGCCAGATCGTTGGCTGGCGCCACGCGGATATCCACAAAGCGCTGTTTCTTCTCGAGTTCCATCGGCACGCGCAGCGACTCCGCGACAGCGCCCGACTGGACCGCCCGGAAAAGGGCAGCGCGCAACTCAACGCGTAGCGCAGGATTGATCAGGCGCAACAAATTGGTGGTCGGCTGGCCTCCGACAATTTGTAAAAATTTTCCGCTGCTGTCGGAGATGTGCTGAATATCGTAATCGCGATTGACGAGGATGGAGGGCGGGCCAAACCGCTCGATCAATTTGAAGTGCAGCTCGCTCCAGGAGATGCGCTCTTCCTCACTGCGAATGCCAGCCCGGCTGCTGGCGAGCGCGAGCGACGCCGTGTGCGAGAATGAGGGGGGCGGTACCACGACCGGCAGTTTCGCCGATTCGGCATGTTCCGCGGCGACCTGCTGCTCGATTTGCCGGACCAACAATGTGCTGGGTCCGTTTGGCACCGGAAGACCGAGGCGTTGGACTGATTTTCGTTCGTAAATTCTGTGCTTTTTATCCAAGACCCGAAAGAGGGTGCTTGCTTCGTCGACCGATTCTGACGAACCCAGAAAAAGCAGCCCGTCCGGCTTGAGAGCGAAATGGAAAATATCGATGATCCGGGCCTGGGCTTCTCGATTCAAATAAATCAGCAGGTTTCGGCAGGAGACCAGGTCGAGCTTGGAGAAAGGCGCATCCTTCAACAGATCATGCGCGGCGAAGAGGACCAGTTCGCGAATCTCACGACGCACGCGGTAACCGCGATGTTCCTTCACGAAAAACCGGCGCAACCGATCCTCGGAGACATCCGCGGCAATCGTGTCGGGAAATATTCCGGCGCGCGCGACCTGGATCGCCTCCTCATCGAGGTCGCAACCAAAGACCTGAATGGCGGGCGGCACATCAATCGTGCGGGCATGTTCGACCAGCAGGATGGCCAGCGAATAAGCCTCCTCTCCTGTCGCGCAGGCCGGCACCCAAACTCGGACAGTGTCCCCCTGGCTTTTGCCATCGAACAATTGCGGAATACGCGCTTCCACCGCCTGAAAGGCTTCGCGATCCCGAAAAAAATTGGTGACGGAGATCAACAGGTCCTTCAGCAGCGCGCCGGCTTCGCCCGGATGGGTTCGGAGAAAGGCGAGATACCCGGTCATATCGAGCACTCCGTTCACCTGCATGCGACGCGAGATGCGGCGCAGGATGGTGGCGCGCTTGTAATAGGAAAAATCGCGACCGGTCCGGGTTCGCAGGAAGACGAGAATTTCCCGAAAGGCCGCTTCGGGTTCGCTCGGGGCGGGGCGACGGGCGGTTGCAGGCTGTGGCCCTTCTTCGGGTGGGAGATTCAACTGCTTCTCGCGAGCGATATAATCGACGATCCGCCGGGGCATCTCCGAAGCGCGCAGTACCCAATCGACCATCCCGGTGGCAATTGCGGCGCGAGGCATCCCGTTATGCTCTGCCTCGTCCGGGTCTTGCGCAATGGTAAGCCCTCCCCGTTCTTTGATTCGACGGATGCCCAGGGTTCCGTCCGAATCGGCACCGGAAAGAACGACCGCAGCGGCATGCGCTCCATGCGTGTCCGCCAGCGTGCGAAAGAAAAGGTCTACCGCCAGGCGGCGTCCATGGTCTCGATCCAAATCGGCCAGGGAGAGATGGCCGTTCGTCGCGCTCAGTTGTTTGCCTGGCGGGATTACATAGACGGTGTTCGGCGCCGCTTTAACCCCATCGACCACCTTCAGGACTTTCATTTTGGTCCACCGTTGGATCATCTCCGGCAGTGAACTCTCGTAATCGGGGGATAAATGCAGCACAACCACGAAAACCATTCCGCTCTCGGACGGCATCGACTCAAAGAAGGCCTGCAAGGCGGGGATTGCCCCGGCAGATCCCCCAATGCCCACCATGGGGGTCAATTGATAGCTGTAGGTGGGAACAATGTTATCGATCAACTCGCCCACATCCTGTTCGACACGATCCGGCGCGACCGGAGGGAGTCCTTCCGCCAGTTGCTGCGCGGGTTTCGAGTCAGGCAGTTGCGGTTGTGACATAAAGTAATTGTACGTCGGGCCTACCCAGATGCGAGCCGATTCGGGATAAGCAACGCACCGTTTTCGCGTGGTGAAAATTCGTAGTATTCCGTAATTCGGAAGGAGCGGTGGTCGAAGGGAGAGAGGAGAGGAAATCCGAAATCCGAAATCCGAAATCCGAAATCCGAAGCCGAAAATCGAAGGCCGAAAAAACCGAGGTGGAGAATAGATGGAAAATCGGTTGTAAGCCGGAAAGACCGGGGGTTTTTGGGGGCGCAACGGAAGGAATACTTTGCACGAGTCGCGGTAGGATTTTCGGTGGGACAAGCGGTACGATGCGGTACACAGGAGGTGAATCTTTAAGGGGGAATTGGCGAAATGAAGAACTTACGACGAAAAAGTCTACATTTTTGACGGAGAAATTTTTTGCTTCGAGGTACGACAATGTCGACTGGGTAAGTAGGGATTTAGCGGGTTGAGAGTTGACGGTGCGTCCTGGCGCGTCCGAGATGGGAATTGAACGAGTGACAAAAGGTAGCGGGAGCGGCGAGGCGTTAAGGAGGGCCGACGATGAGCGCCGACCAGGGCCGGAGCAGGTGCAAGTAAAGCGTCGCCGGGCGAACTGGAAGGTCTGAAGAGAGAGGTCGCTCTTCGGGCATTCCGGAGGTTCCGGCGACGCTGAATAGTTTTATTCAGCGTCATATGACGAAACGGAATCTAGAGCGTGATTAGGAGAGTTGCAAGGGTGAGGTGGGTAGGCATGCGTGGGTGCGGGCGATTCCAAGTCATGCAAAAACGGCGTTTGGTCGAATTAACCGCTCCCGCGGTTCGCGCAATTCGTTTGTCGGTTCTCCGGGTTGCACCCGGAGCTATGCACATGGAAGCCCTCCGGGCTTCGGGAATCTCTCCAACGTAACTGGAAGGTCGCGCGACGCTGAGGGTCTGTATTCGGAGGCACGTGAACGGATTTGGATGATGGTGTTGGTGGAAGAAGCGAAGCACTGAGCCGATTTGAACTCTGCGAAACTATAGAGCGCCCGAAAGCGGTGTCGCCGCTTCGCTCTGCCACCGCACTCCAAAATTTGATGATGTGCGGCTCGTTCGGCGGGTTCTACGGTCGCGATACGTTGTGCACCGCGTGCTTTTCCGAGAGATGCGCATCCGGAGAACGCGCTGCGCATACCACTTCATACCCGTCCGAATGTGGACGGACCGTCACTCCCCGGAGTGCCTTAAAGGTCCTCATGACCTCTTCGCAGGTCAGCGGTTTAACGAAGAACGTTGCCGCTCCCAATTGATACCCATCACGCACCATCGAGTAATCCGAAGCTCCTGAGAGCATGATAAAAATCGCTTCGCGTGCAGCCGGGGTATCTCGGAGTTGGCGCAAGACTTCGATGCCGCTAATCGGGCTCATCATCAGGTCCAGGAAGACGATGCAGGGCTCGCTGTCGGTCGCGCGCGTGTCCCCACTTTTGAAATAACCGATACATTCTTTACCGGAGTGCATCATCCGAAGTGGATTAAGAATCCGACACTGAGAAAAAACTCGGGTGGCGAGAGACATGTCCTCGCGCGAATCGTCTACCAGTAGAATAGGGCTCATCCTTGTGTGAAAGCAAAACAAGGTAGCGGACAAGCTGTGGTTCTCAATTCGGGAATTTCCCTAAGGATTTCCCCCGATTCATGCTGGCTCCATCTGTCCCATGCTGAGGGCCGGGTCGCCGTGATGGGTTGCGTCTCGTTTCTGCATCAGCCGCTCAAACGCGCTTGTCACGCTGCAAATCGTCCGGAATTCCTGTTGGCCCGTGATGCTCTGGCCGTGCTCGAGGCAGTGCGCGCACAGGTTAGCCAGAGTAACATATTCATGGCCATCCCTGGGCTTAGCCAGGAACAAGGCGATTCCGCTGCCATACGCCTCAGCCACAGTCGCATCGTTTGCGCTCGTGGAAAACATCACCACGACGGTGTTCTCCAACCGGCCCTCGACGCGCAAGGTGTTCACCGCTGCCACGCCGTTTAATCCCGGCATATCATAATCCAAAAGCAAAACCCTCGGAGCGGCTTGCGTTTGACGGACTCGTTCGACCAACTGTTTGCCGTCCAGAAAAAATTCAACTGTCACGGGGGGAAAGGACCGTCTGAAGCCTTTCTTCAGAAGGAAGTGCACGTCCGCATTGTCATCAGCGACCCAAATCTCATTCCGGGTTTGTGACAGGCCGGAAAGCATCTCGTTCAGAAGCTGGTGGTTAATGGCCATGAACCGAATATCGCCATCGGCTTTGCGCGCCTTAACTCTGGCGGAAGGATAAGAAAAAACCTGATCGACCTTATTAAGCAACGCGTTGAGGTGGAGGAATGAGAGGAGAGTTTCAAGCGAAGGCGCGCCCGCTTGGGTTCAGAAAGTGGGCGCCGGGGTCTTTGCGACGGGCTGCGCCTGGACCCATTTTTAACGATCCAGGCGCAGATGCAGATCAGTCGATCCGGTGGGTTACAAACCCAGCAGCAATTGATTCAAAAGGTCGCCGAGCGTCGAGCCGAGGCTCAATCCGCCATTGCCGAGCAAGCCGCAGAGGAGATTTCCCAGGAGCTTGTTCTGTCCGGTCTGGCCTTTGATATCCACCGTTATATTATCACCGCTGCAGTTATCGATAAATACTTCCAGGCCCAGCAGGTTGAGGTCTACCGGCCCGAGTTCAAGATGGAGAATGGAGCAGTTCGCACCGTGTTGAAATGGAGTGATACCGGTCAATGTGCTGCCCAGGAGTTGCCCGAGAACGTTGTTCAACAGGTCGGTGACACCCGTCAGCAAATCGGTCACGTCTGCAGGGCTGAGTCCAGGGAGCAAACCTGACAAGATTTGATCGAGGGAAAGTCCGCCGTTCAGGGCATTCGCGACACTGCAGAGAAGATCACCGAGCAAGCCGCCATTTTCATATGCAGTGATTTGCACGCAGATCGGACTGGTTTGCACCACGAGGCCGAGCAAATTCAGGTCGATAGGCGCCAGGCTTAAATCCAGGATCGGACAGGCGCCTGCTCCGCTTTGGTCTTGCGCGAGTGAAAGATTGACGGGGACGCCGCTAAAGCTGCGGGTAAACGTTTGACCGTTGATAGTTGCGGTGGCGGTTCCGGCCGCAACGAGTTGTCCGTTCACGACGCTGATCTGCGAGATGGTCGGGACGAGGTTGATGTTGTTGGCCGCTGCGGTCGCGGGACGCACAGAAGCGAATGTGATTGCCAGGAAAAGGCCCGAAACAAAAGTTCGAAGCCATGTCCGTCTATTAGTGGTTACCATACCTTTTTTTCTTTGAGGTTTTTAGCTAGACCGGGCGTTAGTGCCTCGGCTCGCAAAACATCGAAGCCACAGCGGGCAACACCACTCAGAAGGGAGCTGACAAAAGGGTGGAGCTACTCCTGAATCACGGTCGGGCCATTCGGCCTGCGGCCATAGCGCTTGATTTCCCTAGTCTGGGGCCGTTGGAAAGGTCCCGATCATCAACTCTTTTGCGGGAAGCTGTGTCGCAAAGTTGAGGAAAAATCGGCGAAACCACAGGGTCCGAAAATTCGCCGTTGGGTTGAGAGGTCAGGTTGATACCACCGGATAACTCGAAACCTGCGTTTGCACCGCGAATAGGTGCGAGGAAATCTGGCACCTGGCACCCCGTGCGGGGTGCGGTTTCACGGTGGGATTTGACCGGTGGTATCGCTGACGCGAAACCACCGGCTAATTGCTTCGAATCCTCCGGATTCATATCTGGATGGAAGCCAGTTGCTACCCGGAGCAGCACATGAAAGCCCCCCGAGTTCCGGTATATCTCCCAGATGTTACCTATTGATGAAATTGATTAGATGAGATTCACTCATCGCGGCCCCTATTCCCAGAGGGCAGATACTGTGGGAACTTCTGCTTATGCCCCATACTCACCCCGTTTTGATCGCGGAAGATGATGCTGACACGGTTTTTTTGCTGGAACGGAGTCTTCGAAAGCTCGGGGTTAAAAACCCGATCAAAATCGTTCATGACGGCGAGGAAGCGTTGCGCTACCTGGAAGAAGAAGATACGCACAAGGCGCCCCGGGTCGCACTTCTCGACGCAAAAATGCCGCTCAAGGACGGATTTGCTGTTCTGAAGCACGTTCGGACGAACCCCAAACTTTCCCGTTTGCCCGTGGTGATGTTTTCGAATTCGGCTGAGGAACGCGATATCAATCGCGCCTACGATCTGGGCGCAAATTCCTACGTTGTGAAGCCGAGTGACCCAGCCCTGCTGCACGAATCGCTGGCTAAGATCCACGATTATTGGATTAACATTAACGCACGGCCGACGGTAAGCTGAATCAGGCTCATTCGTCCGGCGAGGAAGAAGAAGGGTCGCGGTGTGGCTCTTAATGCGAACTTTGACCCGTCGCATGGCGGAACGAGTCGAAAAACACGGACACGCTGTTGTTTTGGAGGAAGGTGAAGATGAGTGAGTCCGCTGTTGACTCGGAACTTTCAGGTGAAGTTGCTCCTTCATGGTTGAATTAGGAAGCAACACGCCATTGAACCGCGTCCGCGGTTCGAGGCACGCTGATTTTCACTACTCCGGTTGCACCCGGAGCTAGTGCACATTCGAACCCTTGCGGGTTCGTTCGACGGCTTTCGCGGTCCCGACAAACCTTGTATGCCCTCACTTCAGATCGCTAGATCACTCCCAACGAGCTGGGTGCGATTTAGAGCGAGGGGCCAGAAGCAGAGTCGCGTATCAGGGAGCGTGTCAGAGCCGAATCGACCTCTCCTTTTTTCGTAAGTGCAAGGCGCTTCCTCACGGTGGCGGCTCCGTGCGCAATGCCCAGGGTGCCCCGCACTTAAGATCACACCCCATCGCGCTACGGTGATTGCATCCGGGCCCACCTCATGCGACAGTGTTGCGGGGTGACCTGATTTAGTCGTCTGACGAACTTCTTCCATTGGGCCAGTAGCCGAATCTTGGACTGACCTTATGGAGACTGAATCTAATTACCCACCCAAACCGCACATCAATCACCTTCTACGCAACACGGACCGACTTCTGGCCGAATCGACTGAGCACCTTCTGCGACTCGAAAGAGAGAGTCGAATTCACGCGGAAGCGGTCGCCAGGGCCGCATGCTACCTGGAGCAAGCGCGCCGTTTTCTGAGCGAGTTTTCGAGGCAGCAGGCGGAGGACGCATCGCGCTCACTTCGGGCCGACGGGAGAGCCGAAAGGTCCCGTGAAATGAGTTAGGATAATCGGCAGGGCCGATTTACGAACAGGTAGCGTTACTAATAGTCAATCGCAATGTATTAGCTTAGTCTCTGCGTTCGCTTGAAGGCAAAAAGATGACTAAATTCGAGGAGAAGCGGCTTTTGGATTTATCGCGGAAACAAGGATCGGAGACACTTTCCGCACCCGAACTACAAGAGCTTCAGCGGTTGATCGCGAAACAAGCGTCGAAAAAGAAGCTGCCCACGATACGCCGACGGGACCCTCGGGACGCGCGGTAAGTTGAATGCGTGATAACAACTGAATGAGGGATTACCCGACTCGCATTCGCGGCGATGCGGAAGATGGTGGTCCTTCTGACAAAATGATTCCGCCTAATTCGGACAATTCCACCAAATCCTGGGAAGAACTGGCGATGCTCGCGCACTACGACGGACGGGTATTGGCTTCGCTGCTCGGCGTCTCACTCCGCACCTTGCAGCGACATTTCAGCAGGCAATACCAGATGACCCTCGGCGATTTTTTATCGACGAAGCGGATGCACGAAGCGCTTCGCCTGCTTCAGGCTGGCGAGAGTGTTAAGGCAGTGTGTTACACCCTGGCGTTTAAACAGGTTTCCCATTTTTCGCGCGTCTTCAAATTGTTCTTTGGCGCTGCGCCAAGCCATTGGAAAATCAACCTTCTTGATGAGGTGCGTTTCGCGCCACCGTCGACCCGCACCATGGCATTGAGCACTCACTGCTGGTCGACAGACCTTGAGGCTTCCACTCTCGGTTGCCACCTTTTTAAGGCGACTCTGGCATAGCCGCCGGGATTATCTTTGCGCGCAGCAGCGGTGGTAAGCGCCGCCACGATCTCCTTCGCGCGGGAATCAAAGTCGTTGGGCGCCCATTCGAGTGACCAGACTGCCTGACAGGCCACCAGGTCGTTCGTGCTTCCCAGCGCTTCAATCAACGCAGGGATAGCGATCGTCGGATCAGCGCCGGTCCGTCCCAGCGCAGCGACGGCGCGATGTGCGATCTGTGGGTCTGGATGTTTGGAGATGTCGGCCAGTTTTTCGGTGGCTCCGGCTTTGCGGCCGCGCTCCGGATCGATGCGATTCAAGCCATCCGCAGCCAGCATACGGACTTGCCGTTCGGGATCAGTCAGAGCCGCTTCCAAGGCGGGACCAACCAGATCACGGCGCTCAGGGTAGAAGCGGAGGGATATGGCCGCATTGTTTCGGAGACCCCAATTCGACTCATCTTTTAGACTGCTCAGAAGTCCACGCAGCAGACGCGCTTTTTCGGAGAGCGGGAGTTTGTTCAGACGGCTGTTTTGGTCCTCGGTGTTGTTGAAGAAGTTGATCGCGCTCTGTCGAATCTCGGGCGATTCATCATTCAGCACCACGTCGATCATCGCCTGCGCGGCGATATCGGCCTCGCGTCCGAGACTGGAAATCAACGCGACCAAGTGATGACGAGTACGACGTGTGGAGTCGTCTTTGGGCGAAGGCAAATGCCGGGCGATTGCCGGAAAACGCCAGGCACGCCGATAGAATTGTCGATAAGCGCGCTCGCGAGGTCGCTGCGCGTTCTTCAAGCCACGCAACAGGACTTGCACCCCTTCTTCGCCGTAGCCGCTCCACTCCTTCTTCTGCTCTTCGTCCCAATATTTTAATCCTGTCACCCACTCGCTCTCCGGTTTGCCTCGAAAAACCAGGTCGCGCTGGAAATAGGGAGAACTGTCGATCCAGGTTGCAAGGAGCACACCCGCCAGCAGAAGAATGAGCAAACAACCGGCGGCGACCCATTTTGATCGGAAGAGCTTCAGGGAGCCTCCTTTCGCGCGAAGCTCACTTTGCTATTTCGCTTCGGCCTTGTCTTCTTTTTCCTGGGTAATCAGCCCGCTGAGCATGCCTCCGTGCCCGCCACCGGACCAGGTTCCCGCGTAGGTATTGTCGAAAAACATCACCCGCGCTGAATAGGAATTTTGGCCGCCCGGCATCTGCAAATTATCGACAATCAATACGGCGGTATCGCCCGCCCAGCGCACCTTGACCGGGAAGGGTGCGACAAATTCGCGGCCGCCATACTTCATTTTGGCATTCACCACCCATGAATCGCCGTTGACTTTACCGACACTGACGATTCCGTATTTGTCTTCTTTTTCCTCGCCGAGAGTGCCGTTCCTGATCGGCGCCCAGCGCCCGGACAAGGTGGCCTTCGTCAACATCGCCTTAAACTTCGCCTCCAGTTCCTCCTGCGAAAGCTTTGGTTTACTGTCGGTCGCAGGCGCCGCGATTTTTTGATCATCCGCAGGGAATACGCTCTGCGTGGCCAACCAGCTCATCATTACCAATGGAATCAGTGCTTTCTTCATATACCCCCTTATTACCAAGAACCTGAAATTCCCCTCCCCTCCCGTCAATCCAAATATCGTTCGCCCTTCACACTGCTCCAACGATCGGCTGGAGACCGGACAGCGTTGACAAAACCTACCGCCGCACGAATGTAATCGGCGCTCAAGTAAAGCTCTTAGGCCCTGGCGAATTTGCGTTACATTGCACTGGAAGTGAAACCACCGATCAAACTGATCTCGACCGATTTCGATGGAACCGTTCACACGGATTTCGAACATCCTCCCGTGCCGCGGGAGCTCGAGTCGCTGATCGGGGCACTGCAGAAGCGGGGCGTCACGTGGGTAATCAACACCGGGCGAGACTTGACCAGTCTTTTGGAAACGCTCACCAAAGCGGGCCTGTCCATTCGACCGGATTACGTCGTGGTCGTTGAACGGGAAATCTACGAACTCAAAGAGAGCGACTACGTGAGCGTGCGCGACTGGAATGAACGTTGCACTCAGTTGCACAAGGAGATCTTCGAGAGGATTCGGCCACACATCCCGAAGATCAACGAGTGGGTGAACTCCCGTTACCGCGCGATGGTTTACGAGGATCCCTACTCGCCCTTTTGTCTTGTTGCTGAAAAGCCGAGCGACGCGGAGGAAATTCATGAGTACCTGGAGCTCTACTGCAGAGAAATTGGCGATATGGTCGTGATGCGCAACGACGTCTACGCGCGGTTCAGCCACAAGGCTTACCACAAGGGCACCGCTCTCGCCGAGATCGCCCGCCGCCTCAATATCAAGCCGGACGAGATTATTGCCGCGGGCGATCACATGAATGACCTGCCGATGCTTTCACAGGAATTCGCTCACTGGCTCGTCGCGCCCGTCAACGCCATCGACTCCGTCAAAGAAAAAGTCCGCAGCCAAAACGGTTACGTGAGCGAGAAACATTGCGGTCACGGTGTGGCTCACGGCATCGCGCACGTTCTCCGGTCCGCTGGTTTCGCACTGGAAAGCCTCGCAGAAAAAATTTCGCACAGTTAACGGCTCTACGCCGACCTAATCTTTGTCGGCAGCCTTTGTCCCAAACTTCGTCGAATTGAATGACCTGGGTTTTCCGACAAAGTTTCCGACAAAGTTCACGAGAAAGACGAGTTTATGGGTGCGGTTTATCGGCGCTCGGTTTCTCTGTGGTCGCAGTCGCCTCCGGTCCAAAACGAATGTGGCGCGACGCATAACCAATCTGTTGTTCCCTATACATTCCTCGGATCACCGCCCACGGAACGACCGACGCCAAAACAGCCGTCACCAAACCTCCACGTAACAATCGTCCGAAAGATAACGCCGCATCGTTTGCCGCCGCTCGCAACGGCGGCGTTACCAAAACCAAAATCGAACACAGCACCGCGTTGAGGTGGATTACGCCTTCGGTAATCAACCGTTGCGGCGAGAACCCAACAACGGCGCGCTCGAAATTCCCAATCACCATCCACCAAAGAAATACCAGATAGAAAAGTTGCGCCCGCCCCAGCGCCGGCCCATTCAACAACGGCACGGAACGACGCCGCATGCAGACCACAACGATGAGCAACGCGGCGAGGAGATACGCCAGATTGAACCACCCGCGGGCGGAGAGATGATACATTTCCGCGGAAACCGTTCCCGCCTTCACCCACGTCTCAACATTCTTCTGCAGATTCAGATAGGTTATCCCGATCAGAACAAATCCCACCGCCAGGGGTTCAGCCCACCGCGATTCGCCTTTTGCTTCGGAGGCAAAAGGAGCTGTTTTTCTTGCGACGAGCATCATCGCGGCGATACCGAGCCCATTGATCAGTCCGTAGCTTTGCTCGAGCACGCTATGCCAATTGGTCTGAAGACCAGTGCCAATTCCAAGCAGCTTCAAAAAATCCGCCAACGCGAAACCAACTCCGCCATAAATTCCACACAAGACCGCGGAATAGAGCAACGCATGCATACGCTCGCGCACTAGAAAAACGCAGAGTCCAACCGCCATCCCGGTGCAACCCGCCCAATTATCGCCGCGCGGCGGTGTCATTCGCCAGCCGAGCAGCAGGACAAAAATCGCAAAACCACACCACCAACCGCCGCAGAGCCAGAGGGCCAGGCGCGCTCCAAAATCGACCTTCCGTCGCCACGCAGCATATGCCAACGTCGCCCCGGCAGCCACGGAGATGCCGAGCCAATCGGTATCGTACCAATAAAGCGGATCGCGTTGCCGAAAGGCCTGATCGACATGAACGAAACGCGCCACCACGAAATCCTGCACCAGCCACGCTCCAAAAATTGCGAACACCAGGGGATAGAGCGCATTCAATTGTTCCCGGCTGAGATAGGCGGGCAGCGCCGTTCCCGCTCCTCCGAAAATCGCCCAAAGGAAGCCGATCAGAAACAAACACGCGAACCCATACCACACCGAAAATGAATGCCCCGAATGCGTGTAGGCAATCACCTGCATGTACGAAATGCTCCCGCCGAACGACCATCCCAGCGCGCCGAAAAATGCAAAACTGCCGCTCCGCTGCAGCCAATCTTCCCGTCCCGAAAGAAGCACTGCGGCGAGCGCGGCCAGCGCGCCCGGTATCATGGCGCCCGTTTCGTGACCGAAATTTCCGCGAATACCCCAGCCTATCGAGAGCGACAGCGCAACCGCTGCGAAATAACGGGCCATCATGGCAGCCACTTATACGAAGCGGCCCTGATTCGATCCATGAAATTACCGCAAAATCATAGATGACAGCTTTCACGCTACGCGCTATCAATGGGTTTATGATCCACCCGCACCGACGCATCCACGCGCGCTCCTGCACGCGCGCGTTTACCTTGATCGAACTTCTCGTCGTCATTGCCATCATCGCGATCCTTGCCGGAATGCTTCTGCCAGCGCTCGCGCGCGGTAAAGCCAAAGCGACCCAGACCAAGTGCGCGAGCAATGAAAAGCAACTCGGCCTCGCTTTTCTCATGTATGTGGATGATAACAACGAATCCTTTCCCACCATGAAAGATTGGAACGGCGCCAGCGGCACGAACGGCACCTACACTCTCTACATTGCCGCGACCAATCGCCCTTTGAACAAATACACGGGAAGCGTCGAAGTCTCACGGTGCCCGAACGATAAAGGTGATCAACTCAACAGCACCCCAATTAAGAACTGCTACCTCGCTTACGGCACGAGCTACCTGCCGCAATTCCAGCACGATTCTTTCCGAACCCGCCACGTCTGCGGGGATTCCAATTTCGCCCCGAATACTTACGAAGGGAAGCCGCTGAAAACTGCGGAACTCGCCAAAAGCCCCTCAAACAAAATCCTGCAAGGCGATTGGGCGTGGCACGCGAACCGCGGCAACACCGCGCCGAAAAGCATTTGGCACAATTACAAGGGGAAAAGCCGCTTCAACATGCTGTTTGGAGATGGGCACGTGGAATTTTATCAATTTCCCGAACCCAACCAGATGTTGATCTGGATTTTCGATCCCAAGCCGGACACGAGCTGGAAGTGGTGGTGAGTTGCCTTACGGGAATTCTGCGACGATTCGGTAGAACGCTCGCGGAGTAATAGGTTTCGGATCATTCAACGTGACTACGCCGGCTCCGTCCGGCTGAACCGTCACAATTCTCGTCCATGGCCCATCCGCCACATTCGGCGAGCGCTCCAATGCGTATTGACGGCCCGGCACAGCCGGAAAGCTGATCGACGAGGCACCGGCCACAGCAAGATGGTCGATACGGAGTGACGAATCGGCCCGCGTCGGGTCCGTATTTGCCAGATATTCCTGGGTATTGGCGAAACCATCGCCATCGCAATCTTCGTCCGCCGGGTCTGGCACAGCGGGATTGAGGCAGGTTGGGTACATCGCTTCCCAAAAATCCGGTAAACCATCTCCATCCGAATCAGCCGGCGCGCGAATGAGGACACTCTCGGAAAGTTCAGAAGTGCCAACGCTGCCGTCAGATGCTGTCGAGGTGACAAGCCAGCCGCGGGGAGCGCTCTTCGGGAAAACGGAATTATAAGCAGCCACACCGCCCAAATCCAACGGGAGGTCCGCGGCCCCAATGAACACTTCCGCTTCAGCAGGACGGTTGGGACGATGGGCATAAAACTCAAGATGGACGGTCTCGTTCGGATTGCCGTTGACTGTCCCTTCGACATGCGTGCTTCCCCAGAAAGCCCTGGTGATTTTCGGATAATGTGCGCCATTCACTGCCCGCTTGATCGCTTTGAAGTTGTCGTAAATGAGAGTGTTACGAACGCGAACAAAAAGAGCGTTCGCAGAGATGGAAATTCCTTCCAGAGCGCAGTGAATAATTTGGTTACCCTTTCCTCCCAATTCTATTTCGCTGGAAGTCCCCTCGATCACGACTCCGACACCTGAATTTCGAATGGGTTTCCCATCATCCGTCGTGAAGCCGATCTTCGCGTTTTCCATGCGGACCCGCCTGGTGTTTTTGATTTCGACGGCGTTGGATAACCCGCCGAAGCCGTTGCCTTCTCCTTCGCCATCCGCGCCGATTTGCACGTCCTCAGAATCGGTGACAATGAGCCCTTTTGGAGCAGAGAAGCCATCGTCGAACGCCAGTTTGTGAGAGGCATCGACTCCAAACGAACAGCCGCGAATCCGATTCGGTTGTTCGTCCGGAAGAGCCAAATCTTTTCCGAGGCCCCGCAAGTCCATGCCGGTCGTGGTCGCATTGATGACGGTTGGAGCCTTGCTGCTCCCAATCGCCAGATTCCGCACGTTATCCGCGACAATTCCAGCTGCGACAGCCAAACCGACCTTGCCGTTCGCACCTGTTCCGATGTGGCTGGCGCCAATGCGAATATCCACACAACGCAAAAGTTGAATGGCTTGTTCCTGAATACCGGCGAAGATGTTGCGCGCTGCTTCCACGGCGCTGCTGTCCTGACCGGTTCCCGAACCATCGGCGCCGATCTGGAAGCGGGAAGAGTCTTCGAGAATGAGCCCGCTCACCATCGTATTAAAGGCCGCTATGCCCGATGCTTTCAGGCCGACCCGCGTATTAATTATGCCGCTTTCGCCAATGCCTCCACTGGCTGACGCCTGGCTGGTCGCTTTCTCTGCCGTGATGCTGGAGAGGTGCATCCCGACCTTAGCGTTGTAAATGCTGCTCCAGCTTTTCGCGCCGATGAAAAGGTTGCGCACCGTGTCTGCAATGATCCCGGTTCCAGCGGCGAGATCAGCGTTGCCCGTGATGTCCGTGCCCACATTGTTTGCGCCAATTCGAATGTTAGCCGAATTTGCAACGGTGATCGCGGCGACGGCCGCTCCAGCGAAATGATTCAGTTCTGCGCTGAGCAGAGGGCCACTGACAAAACCCACAACCACACCATCGCTCTCTGAAATCACGAGGCCATTCTTTACCGTAGTGAACGCCGATTGGCCGTCGCTCTTCAGCCCGAAGTTGCACGCCCGAACGTGCGTTGCATCACTCGCCTCGTGCCCGATCGCGCGCAATCTCACGCAGTCCTGTGCGTTATAGACGCTCGGCTTTCCCGGATGGCCAATTTCGCAATCCTTCACACCTTCCGCCTCGACCCCGATCCCCGCGGTGAACGCCGTCGTCCCGGTCACGTCTGTGCCGATGTAATTAGCGCCTACCTTTATATTCTTGCCCCGGAGCAGACGAATAGCCGTGCCGCTGATACCGCCAAGAACGTTCCGGACACCTTTGTCAGCTTCGCCGATGACGAAATTGGCGCAGTCCTCCAGGATTATTCCGACGCTGCTGCCATCCCCACTGATGGGTTTGCTTCCAGACGGATCAATGCCGATATAACAATTTACGATTGTCCCTTCACCGCTACCCGATCCACCCGTCGAACTCCGGATGGCCATCGCGGTGGGTCCGCTAAAAATACTCAGAGCCTCTTTTACCCCGACAAGCAGCCCGGTCACGTGTTCCGCGAATAGACCGTACGTGCCGTTAGGCAGGCTGCGAGTGCCGTCCGGCGTGGCACCGACGATATTCGCACGCGCTATGGCGGAAGCGGAATCGAACAGCGAGATGCCAGCGCCCGAATTACCAGAAATGACGTTTCGATCTTCCGGAGTGCTGCCGCCAATCACCATGCCGGTGGTATTTGCGACGACGATGCCTGCGACGTTGCCAAGCCCTGGCGTTCCCGCCGGATCAGTCCCGATGATGTTTCCCGCGATTTCTCCCGCCCCTCCCCCGCCGTCGACAGAGATACCAGCCCCTTGGAACTGGTTGATGATCATCCCGCGGATATCGCAATTGCCGGCCAAAATGCGCAACCCATCGGTGATACCCGCACTCAGTCCATTCAGCACAACGCGTCCGTTGGCCTGAGTCGCAGCATCAATCCTGACGGCCTGGGTGACAGCAGGCAAAGGACTCTTCGGCTGGATCCACGCGAGTCCATTGCGCCAGCCCAGATCAGTCGAGGGAATATCGAACTTGATGATATCTTTGCCGCCGACCTTGTTGGCAAAATCGATCGCGCACCGGAGCGTTGTTTGCAGGCCGGGCTTCGTCAAATCTACATCCGGAACACCATCGCTCGTGTCCGCGTCCGCGTCATCGCCGGTGGAGTTGACGACAATTTCGTTCGCCAGTGCAGTCACCACCTCAATCGTGTCGAGAATGGTCGCAGGGTCCTCTTTCGGGCTCAGCGTCACTTCAATTCTTTGCACGTCGGCAATAGGCGCGTTCGTGGCACGCATAACAATTTCAAGGAAAACCGTTTCCTCTGCTTCCACCACTGTCTCCAAACCGTTTGCGCCTTCCAATTCCGCAGACCAATCAAAATCCGAGTCGGCGAACTGGTAGGTTCGGAGCCATCCGGGATTTCCACGGGCAAATGCTTTCAACAGAAATGTGTGGTCCACGGAATCGCGATTCACAATCGCAAAAGAAAAGTTCGAATCGACGTTGGCTGCAACCGAGTTGGTCTTCACCTGCGGATCGGTCGGGAAATTTTGATAAATCTCCTCGCCATCGAAAACAGTCTCGCCCTCTCGCTGAACCAACAGATCTCCCGGAGAAACGAGCACCGGCTGGCTGGTCACCATGGGCGTCGTCACCGCGGTGCCATCAGCACGCCGTCCACCCGCATAGCCTTTGAAAACCAAGCGTCCGGCGCCTGTCGCTTCGAAGGTGTATATAATTTTCTCTCCGGTTCGGAAGGGCAGAGTCCGGAAAACTGTCGTGGCTGACACAAACTTGACCCCGGCACTCCCACTCGCTTCGAGTGTCTCTGGTAGAACCGCCACATCGGTCAACGTGTCGGACGTCAGGTTTCTCACATCGACCGTTACTTCGAATTTCTGGCCGATACCTACGTGATTGGTCGCCTGGACAAACTTCATTTCGATCGGATCAGAAGCCGCCTTGTGCCAAATCGCGAAATAGCGCGAGCCTTTACCACCAGCAATGGTGAAGGTGCCGCCCACATATAACTTCTCGGAACCGATCGCAAGGGCGTTGACAAACGGGTCGGTGCCGGGCACTCCGCTTCCAAGCGGGTGCCACTGGGTGCCGTCCCACCGCGCAATGTTGGCTGCTGCCGTCCCATTAAGGTCGGAGAATCTTCCGCCCACCCACAAGTTGTTCCCGTCGGGAATGATACTTTGAATACGTGCTCCATTTAATCCCGGCAAAGGAGTGGTCCATGAAGAGCCATCCCAGACATAAATGGTACCGTTCGAGCCTACGTAGAGCTTCCCGTCCGCAAAGGCCATTGCAGCAGCCCCGGTTACTCCTGGAGGGAACCCAGTTCCCAGTTTCTGCCATTTTGTTCCATCCCACAGTGCCACATTTTGAATTGGCACTCCTCCAATCGAATCAAACGGTCCAGCCGCGTAGACATTCGTACCATCGGCCTTTAACTGATGAACGAGGACGACACCGGTCGAGCGATTAAACGCGCCTCCGAGTTGTGTCCACGTTCCCCCTTCAAGTTTCGCCACTCCGTATCCTTGAGAGAAATTGCCCACGGCGAAGAGGTTGGTGGTCGAAGCCGCCACGGGTCCTTGCACGCCTGCGGGACCTACAGTGCTCCACGCCCCGCCGTCCCAGCGATTCACAAATGGACTCGCCCGCGAGCCAGTCATGGTCACATACAAATTCGTCCCGTCTGTAGCTGTGTAGGGCATTTGACTCTGGGTCCACTGCGGAACGCCGTTGCCCATGGGCAACCAGTCTGTCCCGGTCCATTCGGCTGCGCCATTGACGCGAGTCGAGCCCGCCATTGTAAAAATTCCAAAGACATAGACGCGCGAGCCCACCACCTCGACTCTTTGGGAGAGTTCATTGAGGCTCAGGTCCTTCCCCGTTCCCGCGGCTAACCAGGCGCTGCCTGTCCAACGTGCGATCCCCGGGATTTGCTGATCCCCCGCTTTTTGAAAGAATCCACCGCAAAAGATTTCGCTGCCGAAAGATTCGATCGCGCCAATGTCTGACGCACCGTCCGCGGAAACACCCGTGCTGTAGGAGATCCACTTACCATCATTCGTCAGTTCCGCGACATTTTGAGAACTGGCTGTGCCGATGGAATTAAAACGTCCTCCTATGATCAAGCGGTCACCTACTCCGCGCAATGCGCGCACCGAAACCACACTCGTCCCGCCACTACGCCATTGCGGCTTTTTTGATGCGTCGTGCGAAAGTTTGGCCAACCCTGGAGCGGTCACCCACGATTCGCCGCCCACCTCGCCGAAATCCCCACCCACGTACAAATTGGTTGTGACAATACTCAATGCATAAACTGCTGCGAGACTTCCCCGGACCCCTTGTCCAACCGACTCCAGCTTCACCCCATCCCATCGCGCGACACCGTTCGCGCCAGCGCCACCGGCCGTCTTGAAGGCCCCTCCGATGTAGAGGTAGCCGTCAAATTCACGTAGCGCCCAAACCGTTCCATCCACACCACCAGCCACAGGCAGCCACTTTGAGCCATTCCAACTTGCGAGGTAACTCGGTGCGCCTGTCTCCGTCTTGAAACTTCCCCCGGCGTAAATCGCTCCTCGAAACTCCGCTAGCGCATAAACACCGCCCGACACTCCGGTCGAAAGTTGATCCAGCGGACTCCATTTTGCTCCATCCCAGCGGGCCACCGGAATTCTGCCGCTCTCCGAGGAACCGCCGCCGGCAATGAGATCTGTCCCCTGAATCAACAACGCAGTCACTTCCCCGGCAATTCCGCTACCCAAGGCGCTCCATCTCGTGCCATCCCACGCTGCAACTCCCTTTGTCACGAGTCCCCCGATGACTGAAAATTGCCCTCCCGCGTAAAGTTTGCCATTCGCAGTGGTGAAAGCACTGACGCGACCGTCCACTCCCGGCAATTGCGCGGACAAGGTCCGCCAATGGCTGTCGTCATCCACATCTGCCGCAGAAAGTTCGTGTTGAAGAAAACCAACACAAGCCCACACGAAGAGACTCGGAAGGAAATTTTGCAGATGGCCTGTCATGGGTTTCGCGAGTGAGAAAAGAAGCAGAGTCAAAACGACAATCCATCCGGCCCCAACTCTTCCCGAATCTCCGTGTGATCCAACCGCCTTACAAGTCCAAAACCGGCCGGCTTTTGGGTAGGACAGCCGCCTCGGCTGTCACGTCCGGCGCCTCGCCGGGCGCGCGCTCGTTCAGCGCGCATCTTGAGGTAGTGTCGAACCGAGATCTGCGCTCCTACGGACGAGGCGACTGTCCTACGCTCTCTTCAGCGCGTAAACGAACTGATTCGAAGTTTGAAAACCGAGCTTCGCGCGGATCGCATCGAACGCGATAAAACTCCCCGCGACGAGTAGGTTTTTGTAACGCAGGAATTCCCAGAAGGAAGGCCCACGCTCGATGCTGTTCAACCCGAACAGCACGCGGAGACTGATAATCCAAAACCCCATTGAAGGCAGATACCCCTTCTTGTGCACCGTCAGGCCAGCGCGCTCAATCAACTCGGTCAGAGATTTTTGTGTGAAAAGATGGAAGTGCCGCGGCACGTGATATCCGCCCCAATAACGTTTGCGGAAAATCTGGTAGTCGAGTCCGCCGCGGTTGGGCGTATCGATAATCATCAAACCATTCGGCGCCAGCTTCCGAGCGAGATTGCGCACGGCCAGTTCGGGATCGCGCAGATGTTCGAGCAACTGGCGCATGATGATCAGGTCATGACCGTTATCGCGGAGCGCGTCGGTGTTCGTCTCCACATTGCCATGCACCAGCTTCACACCCACCTGCTGCGCCTGCTTTTCGATATCCGGCTCAAACTGGATATCGAAAGCAATCGCTTCCACGTTTCCGCCGAATGCCTCCTTCAGCTTTGCGAGCCGTGAAATCTCCCCGGCGCCGACATCAACAATCGACCGAATATTAAATCCGCTCAGCGAACGCCGCAGTTTGTGCGCGTCTGCCCCGAGCTTTTTCTCGTAAATCGCGCCATCGAGATACAACGGCGACTTTTTGTTCACCGTGTAATAGGTGTTCGGATAGAGCGAAGAGATTTCCGAATACTGGGGCAGTGGATGAACGTAAACGTGCCCGCACTGCGTGCACTCAACCAGATCGAAAGTGCCCGGCTTGCATCTGTACTCGACATCTTCGCAACGAATGACCAGCCGCCACCCTGTGTTGTGGCACATCAAACAATCGCCGTCGTTGCCCTCGGTTGGCCCGCTCATTTCGCGGCCCAAATCATCTTTGTCAAAATACCCACATACGATCCGTGCACCCGGCGGTAGTACGCGGAATCGCGCTCCTCGAGCAGGTTCGCCAGTTTTGGGAGGTTATAAAAGGGCACAGTCAAATAAGTGTGGTGCGCCTGATGATACGCAAAACCGTACGGCGCAAAGAAAAACCGCTCGATGGGATTCGTATCAATGTCGACCGTCGTTTGGGGCGCTTCTTTAAAAGTCTCCCACGTCTGGTTCGAGAAAATGTATTGATACCCGTGCTCCAGAAAAGTTCGCGCCCGATCCAGCGACAACGCGATCAGCAACACCGGCGCAACCCACAGCACGAAATATTGCCACCAACTCAGGTAAAAAAAGAAAAACGCGAACAACGCTGCCTGGCACGCCAAAATCGGAAGCATTTGCATGGGAAGTGAAGTCGGATTCTTCGGCGCAGCCAAACTCGGATCACGTCTCCGCGCTCCTCGAATCTTCCGCCCAACTTTTTCCGCGATATCAAAAACCACACCAAACACCAGCAAGCCCAAGCGTTGCAGCCCTGGTTTTGTTTCGAGGAGCGGTCGGTAAATATACGAATCAATATCCTCGTCGATGCTCTGCGGATTTTTGTGATGTTCCAAATGCGTCCGGCGATAATTGAAAAACGAAATTCCGCACACCGCCGAATGGAAGACACCAAAGAATTCGTTCAGCCAGACCGGAAACAACAAGTTCTTATGCGTCGCCTCGTGCGTGGACATCACCAGGCGATACTGCATGAACCCGAGGAAGAAAAAACTGAACACATAGGTCATCCAGTTCGGGTAATGCTTCAGCACCCAAAAATTCAGTGCGATCAGGAACCACGTTGACGCAATATGCACCGCCGCGTGGAGATTCCGTTGGTCCTTCCGGAGTTCGGCAATCTCCTGCCTCAAATCAACGTCATTTTTTAGCGCACCTGTGACGACCATACGTTATCGGCTTATTAATACAGGTATTACAATCGGCTGAATCTTCAACAGGAAAAGGGTCATTCTTTGGCGCTGATTCAACCTCCCCTTGGCCTCGCCGCGCCAAAATCCGTCGGAGGTTGCTCGCTCCTCAAAACTTTAACCCTTCATAAATTTCGCTCACCTCTAAATCAACCCGCAATGAGCGCAACTGGACACGGCCTTGCCTGGAACTCTCAACTTCTGAAGCCCAATCGTTTGCGCGCCGGAATATCGTTACCTCCAAACGATCCTGAGCAATGAGCACATACTCTTCCAACGTCTCAATCTGTGGATAGCTCCAGAACTTCTCCGTGCGATCCGTCCGTTCGGTCGCTTCCGACAAAACTTCGATCAAAGTTTTCGGGAAACGTTTGAAATATCGATCGTTATCTCTTGGGTCGCACGTCAGAATGATGTCGGGGTAGTAAAACTGATCACGGTTCTCCGCATAAACACGCGTTTTCATATCACCGATGAACGCGCGGCAGGGCGAACCTCGCAATCGTGCACGCAAGGTGGCGGCAACATTGAGCGCAATCATGTTGTGCTCCTCACTCGCCCCCGCCATTGCAAAAACCTGCCCGTCAACGTACTCGTGGCGCACCTCGCTCTGCTGTTCACCCGCGAGATACTCAGCTACGGTCAAAAACTCCGTTTTGAGCGCTGGATTCATTGTCGCGCCCTACTGTTCAATTTTTGGCTCTGCCTTTCAAGCCCAGCTTCGGGTTGGTTCAAACTGTAGGGCAGGCTCCGAGCTGACGAGAAACGCCGCAGGGAAGAATTTGGAGTGCGGTGGCAAAGCGAAGCGGCGACGCCGCGTTCGGGCGCTATAATGTTCCTGGAATCCAAAAGCGGCGTGGCGCTTCGCTTCCCGCGGCACTCCATATGACCTCACTTTAAATCGCAGTCCCGCTTGCCTTCTCCCTTGCCGCCATTTCCCTCATTCTCTAGAACTGCTCCGTCGTGCCCGCTCCAACAACATCGGTCCGCTCGCCAAACCTCCCCACCGCCGTTCAGGAACTGATCCGTCACCAACCGCCCGGCCACAGTTTACTCCAGCCGTTCTACTCAGATGCCGAAATCTACAAGCTGGACATCGCAACCGTTTGGCGTCGCGGATGGCTTTTCGCCGGACACTCCTGCGAAATTCCGAAACCGGGTGATTTTTTCAGCCTCAACATCGACACCGACTCCATTCTCATTGTGCGCGCCGAAAATGGCGAAGCTCACGCGCTCCACAACCTCTGCCGTCATCGCGGCTCACTCATTTGCGACGATCCCTGCGGACACTTCCATCATCTTGCCTGTCCGTATCATCGTTGGACCTACGCCCTCGACGGCTCCCTCCTGCACGCCCCCGGTATGCAGGAAGATCTCCCGAAATCCGAACTTGGGCTCCGCCGCGTTGCGATTCGCGAGTTCGAAGGCTTGATCTACATTTCCCTGGCCGATAACCCGCCTGATTTCGATTCCGCGCAGGATGTCCTCGGCAGCGTCGCCCGCCCCCAAGGCTTCTCCCGCGCGAAAGTCGCCAAAGCCGTCGACTACCTCGTCAAAGCCAATTGGAAACTCGTTTGGGAAAACAACCGCGAATGTTTCCATTGCAACGCTAATCATCCCCAATACATCAAAGCCAATTTCGACCATTACAACGCCGACGACACCACCCCGCGCATCCGCGAGCAGATCGCCGATGTCGTCAAACGCAGCGAAGCCAAATGGGCCGCCAGCGGCCTCGCCGTCAGCCACAAACAAACCGGCATGACCACTTTTCCCGACGCCGAACGCAACATCTGGTTCTCTGCCAACCGCACCACCCTGGTCGACGGCTACCTGAGCGAAACCATGGATGGTTCCCAGGTCGCCCCGCTCATGGGCGATTACCGCGACGCCGATGTCGGCACCGTCCGCATGCGCTCCCTCCCGAATTTCTGGAACCATTCGAGCTGCGACCACGGCGTAAGCACTCGCCTTCTTCCGCTCGGCCCCGAACTCACCGCCATCCGCGTTTGGTGGCTTGTCAATCAAAACGCCGTCGAAGGCCGGGACTACGACCTCGCCAAACTCATGCCCTTCTGGCAACTCACCTCCGAGCAGGACTGGGAAATCTGCGAACGCCAGCAGCGTGGCGTCAACTCCAGCGCCTACATCCCCGGCCCCTACTCCACCTACAAAGAATACAACGTGGACGCCTTCATCCGCTGGTACCTCAAACAATTAACCTCCCTCTAGGAGCCCCCGTCAGGAGGCTCACGATCTTTAGTCGGAAAACCTCGTCGCACACTTTGATGAGCTCCCATGGCGGTTCGTCCGGACGCAGCATCCGTCACTTCTGCCCACGAAGTCAGCCCAGTGACGCGACCCAGGAGCTTCCCTGAGTCGAAAATGTAAAGAACAACCCAGTCCCGAAGGGATTGAAGAACCGCACCACCCGCAACCCATTTCCGTTCAACCTTTGCTTGATCGTTACGCCGCACCAAAGCTAAAAGCTCTGTCAATGAAAGCATTCAAAGTTCTCTGCGTTCTTACAATCTTTCTGGCTGGATCCCTCCGAGCTGACGATTGCAAGTGCGATTCCAAACCCTTAAGCGTCTCCCAACAATTGCAGGATATCGAAATGAGAGCGCTGATAAAAAGATACGAGCGTCTCATCAACGAAAGAGAAAACCTTCGGGTATTAATGCACGAGATGAAGCATCAAGAGGCCGGCGAACTCGAGTTGTCGCTGCCTAAAGGCATCAAGAATGTCGAGCAGCTGATTGCACATCTGGACAAACTCACCCAGGAGATCGTGGACCTTCGTCATGAAATCCTGAAAGCCAGCGGCGAATCCGACGCACCGAAAAAAGAAAAGTCTACCTCTTTTTAATCCTGCACTGGACCAAGCTATTGGATATCCAAACCACGAGATCGCGACTCCGCGCAACTCACGCGCGGCAACCATTGAGCCTCCTTTAATCAACTGCTACAAAGCATCTCCGTGAACAGCCAAGTTTCAGATGCTGAATACATCATCATCGGCGGCGGTGCAGTCGGCTGCGGTGTTGCTTACAGTCTGCTGCAGGCTGGTAAGACGGACGTTCTACTCATCGAACGGGCGCCTGACGTTGCTCAAGTTACTTCCGCCCAGGGAGCGGGACTCTGCGGTCAACCGCGCAACACCGTTGAGCGCACGCGGCTCGCCATGCACTCCGTCGCGACCTTTCGCGAACTTCAACGCGATTCCAAAGTGCAACCCGAATGGCACGAAGTCGGTTCCATCCGCATCGCCCTGTCCGAAAAACGCGTCGAAGAATTTCGCCAATTGAACTCCGTCGCCGATCAGGCCGGCCTCGAAACTCAACTCGTCGATAACGTCGCTGCCAAACGCCTCTGGCCCGCCATGCAGTTCGACGGCGTGAGGTCCGTTCTCTGGTGTCCGTCAGATGGCTACATGAAACCGTACGCTGTCGCCAGTTCCTACGCCTACCAATGTCGCAAGCGTGGCATTCGTTTCGCCGTGGATACGGCGGTCGAAGGACTGACTCTGGAGAACAATCGCGTCAGTGGAGTGAAAACCAATCGCGGTTCCGCCCGGTGCCGGGCCGTCATTAACGCCGCCGGGACCAACGCGTATCACATTGCCAAACTCGCAGGGCTCGAACTCCCCATCGTACCCGTTCGGCATGAATATTTCGTTACCATTCCGATGGTTGGCCTCACTCCCGAGCTTCCTTGCTTCCGCATCCCGGAGATGACGCTTTACGGACGCCCCGCCGATGGCGGCCTCTTATTAGGCGGCTGGGAACCCAAATCTCTCAGCACTGATCCACGCGCTTACGATCTCTCCTCTCAACCTCCCCCCGTTGAACCAGATCTCCCTGTCCTCGACTCGTTCGAAAGACAGTTCGCCACGCTCTTCCCTCAATCGCGCGGCCGCGAAAAAGCCCGCATCGGCCGGGGCTGGCCTACCTTTACACCCGACGGCCGATTCATCATCGGCGAGAGCTCCCGCGTAAAAGGCTTTATCATGGCCGGCGGTTGCAATGCTCATGGCATCAGCGGTTCCGCTGGCATTGGCAAGCTTCTTACAGAATCTCTTTTCGAAAAAAAACCTTCAGACTACGTCAAAAGCCTCAGCCCCGACCGCTTCACCGAGACAAGCTGGAATTGGAATGATGCCCGCACTCAGGCCGCTCACGTTTACGAAACTTACTATGGGGTTTGAAAGGAATCCGGTGCCGCTCCCGAAGGAGCGACACCGATTTTACATTTAGGCCAAGACGAGGCCACCTTCGGCCTCGAGGGCATCGAGAGCTTCCTGGTGGCATTTCTCATCGTATTTCTGCTCGTCCCTGGAGACGTTTTGGCGGTGTTTACCAAAGGCAGCCACCGCAATCGCCGCCAGAGCGACCGACGCAAGAATGCTTTGTTTGGCTTTCATGCAGGTAAAATTACCTCATGAGATCAAGTCTGCGCGCCAGAGAGGGACCTTAATTTGCGGCGGTCAAAGGCATGCTGAAAAGTCCGGGTTTTCCCGACGGCGATGAAAAGTTATAACTCCTTTGCAGCCTCTTTCAGCAGAGCGATCGCTTGATCAGCGATCCGTTCGCCCGTTCCCGGTTCTGCATAACTGTGATGCCCCGTCCAAACCTGGTAACCACCAAGTTTGTGGCCTTCAAGATTTGGGAGATAACCAATCCAATCGTTCGCCAATTCGGCGATATAGGTATAGCGGAACGGTGAACGGTTTTTGATGTCGAGTCCCAATTGAGTGAAGTATTCTGCCGGAACGCCAACGATTGCCACATCCCCAATCGCGAGCACCTGAACCCAGGTTTGGCGCTCCTCCCCCTGATGCGGCGTTAGTTCCCGACGCATGTCTCGAAACACGCGAATAATCGTGTCAGCGCCTTGTGGCGCGTACTTTCGGCAGTAGCGTTCGACGACGGCATCTTCGGCTTTCTCGTCGAATTGGCGAATTCGGAAAGTGAGCGGAACTTTGCGGGCGAGAAGTTTCGGAACGGAACGAGGTTGGGCGTTCGAGAGTGTAGTCCGAACCGCTTCAACCATGCGACGCGTGCATTCGGTTCCCGTCAGATCGAGATTGTGCGTGGAACCGGATGCGCCTTCGAGAAATGACACAGTTCCACCTAATTCGGCTTCCAGATCCTGTGTAGCGAGTCCGTAGATACTGGCCGAACGTTTACCCGGATTCCGCGTGCCTATGCTGTGAGTGCTGTGATTGAAGATGAGCGCGAGTAACTTTTCCCGCGAATCGCGGAAAGCAAGGACGGGCAGTTCAGGATCGAATGGACTGGTGGGACGCACCACATTTGTTCGCGGACCGATCCAGAAGATCTGGCCATCATCAAGCAGCAGCCGGCTGTTTTGACCCACCGTTTTTTCCTCGGATAACCCGAAGTAAAAGCGGGCGGGTGTCAGGTTGGTCGCAGCCTTTTGCACGGCAGCAACGATGGCACCCTGCACTTCGCGCGTGAAGTTCTCGTCCGGACCGTAGTCGTGGACGCGCATAGTGCTCGGCGCGTGGTGGGTGTGAGTGCAGTTGATCAGGATGTTCGTGGTTGAAATCCCGGTGGTTCGCTCGATTTCGCGGGCGACGGGATCAAGCGTCTGGCGCGTCATCATCAGGACGTCGCAAGCGACAATGGCAAGACGAGTCTGATTTTGTTCGAGGACTGTTGCAATGCAGCGCAAGCGGCCTTCCTGCCCGGAGGCTTTGCCGGCCGTGATTCCGCCGGCAATGACCATCGAATCATCCCCGTGAAGATCAACCGAAGCAGCGCCAACGCGAAGGTCGTCTGCACGGAGACAGACCATCGACAACAGCAGGAATATGACGGCTTCGCTAAAGGGCATACCGCAGTATGCGCGGGCGCGAAACGGAAGCAATCGAAGAGAAAAATTGCGGAGAGGAATGCCTGCGCTCCACTTATACTGCGCGCTTAAAAATCTGCGTGCTGTCGGTGACGTTCAGCAGGGCGAGATCGAGGCCATCCGGAGTGCGCGAGCGGGCACGCTCGAAAACGGCTGCCACCTGGTCGCGGGAGAGTTGGGCGTAATATTTTATCGCGCCGACCGCGGTGCGGGCGGGAAAGATCACGACCATCAGGTTGAAGCCGTCAATGCTCTGGATGTAAAGACTGTATTGATCCCCCGCCTGGTAGAGGCTGGTGAAATTTTTTTCGCCAATCATGCTGGCGATGACTTTGTTGGCTTCGAAGGAGTTGGAGGCAAGCGCCCCGATCGAAGTGGTGTCGAGGTTTTTTGTTTTTCCGTAGGTGGAGACAAGAAAACCGCCTTCCGCGGTCAGGAGAACCGCGTCTGCTTCCGACTTGACGAGGTAATCATCGAAGACAGCGTCGAGCTGCTTCATGTCTTCCTCGATCAGTTGGGGCAGGCTGCCGATCATGCTGCGGCGAGAGCCTGGGCCTGGGGCGCCGGTTTGCCGGCGCTCTGTGCGAGAAGTTTGTGCAGAAGCATGCGAGTGATCATGTTCAACGTTTCGAACACGCCTTCACAACTTGCGGCGGAGGCCTCAAAGGAGGGCACCTGCACTTCGCGGTTGTTGAGGAGGAAATCCATGTATTCCACGGGAGCGACATCCTTCAGGTCGCGTTTGTTATACTGTAGAACGTAAGGGATATCCGCTAGGTTCATCTTCAGCGCGCGTAAATTTTCTTCGAGATTCGCGAAGCTCTCAGCATTTTCGGACATTTTGTCGTATTGCGAATCGGCCACGAACACGATGCCGTCCACCCCGCGGAGCACGAGCTGGCGCGTGGTGTTATAGATGACCTGGCCAGGGACGGTATAAAGCTGGAATTTTGTCCGATAACCTTTGATCGACATCGCCTCGACCGGGAGAAAGTCGAAGAAGAGCGTGCGATCTGATGTCTGGTTCGCCAGTGACACCAGTTTGCCTTTCTCAGCAGCGGCCTGGATATTTTCGTGGACCTTATAAAGGTTAGTTGTCTTGCCGCAAAGCGCGGGGCCGTAATAGACGATCTTGACCTGTATCTCTTTGGAAGCCTGATTGATTAGAGCCATATTAGTTAACGGTTATACTGGCGGCTAGGCGGGTTGCGATTGCGTTGAGTTCTTTCGTGGGAAGGTTTTCAC
>JBGAGW010000026.1:0-97335 GCA_044226545.1 Limisphaerales bacterium | reverse complement strand
CTCGTCGGCAAACAACTGCTCCCACTGCTTGGCGGAGCACCGGCTGTCTGGAACACAGTCATGGTCTTCTTCCAGGCGATGCTGCTCGCGGGCTACGCCTACGCTCACTTCAGCCTGCGCGCTCTCGGCCTGCGAACGCAGCCCTGGCTTCATGTCGTTTTATTCGCGGTCGCCGCCTGCTGCGTTCCTTTTTCGATTCGCGGGAGCGGTAGCTCCAGTTTGCAAACGAACCATCCCGCCCTTTGGGCACTCACGACATTGGCGACGACACTCGGGATTCCCGTGTTCATCCTCGCCTCGACCGCGCCACTCCTTCAGAAGTGGTTCGCGAGCACGAATCATCCCGGCGCCCGCGACCCGTACTTCCTTTATGCGGCGAGTAACATCGGCAGTTTCGGTGCGCTCTTCGCCTATCCACTCATCGTCGAACCGTTCTTTCGCCTCCGCCTGCAAACGCGCTGGTGGTCCGGCGGATTCTGGCTGCTCGGCGTGTGCATGATCGCATGCGTCTGGTTGCGCAAAGCGAATCAGGCTGAACCACAGGAAAATTGCGTAAAACAAACCGTTCAGCCCGTCAGCACCCAAACAATACTGAAGTGGATCGGCCTTTCCTTTCTTCCTTCCAGCCTGATGCTGGGTGTCACCACGTACATCACCACCGATGTCGCCAGTATTCCTCTGCTTTGGGTCCTCCCGCTCGCGCTCTATCTGCTCACCTTCGTCATCGCGTTCGGTAAACCTTCGCCACGTTTGGAGATGGTAAGCGGTCGTGCGATCCCCATTCTCTCATTGGCCGTCGTCTTTCCAATTCTCGTCCAGGCGACTGAACCGGTCGTCATGCTCGTTCTGTTGCACCTGATCTTCTTCTTCGTCGGCGCGCTCCAGTGCCACTTGAAATTGGCGCAAAGTCGCCCTGCGACTAATCAACTCACCGCCTTTTATCTCTATCTTTCACTCGGTGGAGTCCTGGGCGGCATCTTCAACGCTTTAGTCGCCCCGGTCGTTTTCCATTCAGTCACCGAATATCCGCTCGCGATCATCGCCGTGACGCTCGTCGGTTATCCTGCCAGCGGATACACGAAGAAATACGTTCCATTGGCGGCCGTCGTAGTTGCCATTATGGCGCTTGGTTCGGCCTTCATTGCCAAGGTCGGAGCGACTAACATCGCCGCGGGAAACCTCATCGCAGGCATTCTCTTGCTCGCTGCCTTTTTGTTCGTTCGGCGTCCTCTCGGCTACACGCTGGCCTTGGGAACGCTCCTCGCCGGTACCGGCGTCTTTCGCCAGGCACAGAGCCGAATTCTCGAGCGCGACCGCAATTTCTTTGGCGTGTTGCGTGTAACCGACGACGCGGATAAACCGCTCCGCCGCCTTTTCCACGGCACAACCATTCACGGCGTCCAATTCCGAACTCCAGAACGCCGCTGCGAACCACTCTCCTATTACCACTCGGAAGGACCGGTCGGCGAAATCGCCAAGCTCTTCGAATCGATTCCGCTTCCCCGAAATGTCGCACTCGTCGGCCTCGGCGCAGGCGCAATGATTACCTACACGAAGCCCGGCGAGGATTGGACACTCTACGAAATCGATCCAGCCGTCATTCGAATCGCGCAGGACACAAACCTTTTCACCTATCTCAGTCACTGTGCGCGAGCGCCGTTCAAATTTGAAGTCGGCGATGCGCGCTTACGTCTCGAAAAAGCACCCGACGGTCATTTCGGCCTAATCTTCCTTGATGCTTTCAGCTCCGACGTGATCCCGATGCATTTGCTCACACTGGAAGCGATCCGACTCTACAAACAGAAGCTCGCTTCGGGCGGAATTCTTGCGTTTCATCTTTCCAGCCGGCATTTCGAACTGGAATCTCTCGTCGCCAAACTTGGGGAGATGCTCGACCTTCAATGTTTTGCCTCCATCAAAGGCGAATTGAGTCCAACTGCCATTGCCGAAGGCGGCCTGGAATCGAATTGGGCGATTCTGGTACCGAATTCAGCCATCGCGCATCTACTGACACAAGCAACGTGGAAACGAGTCGCGGTCGGTCCAAAGGCACCCCTCTGGACGGACGATTTTTCCAGTTTGCTTGGAGTGTTGAAATTGGACTAACAGCGTTATCACTCACTTTAAATAAGGCGCGAGTTGCTCGCGAATGCGCGCTGCCGGAACTCCGGTGATGTGGAGCGCCTTGTGACGTGAAGTTTGGCCCTTTACTAACTCAACCTGCGAACGGCTGACTCCCAAAATTTCCGCGAAATACTCGACGAGCGCGCGGTTCGCCGCGGCATCCACCGGCGGTGCGGTTACGCTCACCTTTAGTTCTGCACCATGCAACCCGGAGATTTGCTGCCGTGAAGCGCGAGGCTGGAGTTTAATGGCAATGTAAACTCCGTTCGCACTTTCCTTGAGGAACGGCCAGTTCATGACCAGTACTTTTGGATCAGTTGAACGATCGCAGGCTTGAGCGCCAATTCAGTCACCAGCAACAAAATCGCCATTCCTATGATCGGAGCGAGATCCACTTTGGAAAACGAAAGAAACGAAAGCGGCAAGAGGAGTTTGCGCGCGGTCAAACTGATATATGGCCAGACCGGATGAGTCCCCAGGTAAACGTAAACATTCACCAGATGAAGCAAGAAAATCACCAGGACTAACCATTTCCAGGCGAGAAGTGCAGCCAGGGCGAACGCAAGTGATTGACCCCAGATTGCTTCCGATTCAGGCACTGAGGGGATCAAGTCGATTGCGGCAAATAGCGGAAGGGCTGCGGCCCACATAACGCCAGCGAGAAAACTTGGCAGAAGCAGTTTGATCGGCCATGGAATTTTCTCGGCCCAGCCGAGCTGGAGCCGGACAAACTGTTGCATGACCTCGCTGTCGGGCAGTTGGCGATTGACCGCGCTCAGCAGGAGCGTGGCAGAATAGAAAAAGCCAAGTGTGAGCAGGAAAGTAATCGAGGAATAGATATACATTCGGCCAAGCAAATCGCTGCGCCAGGGAAGTGAGAGCGCGAAAAGATCCAATTGCGGAGTCCAGTTCAACTTCGAGCCGATCGAATAGTAGAAGCAGGGACGCACGAGAAGAATAAACGCCAGCACTGCCAGGGAACCGAATTCTGCCCGCAAACGTCGCTCGGCAGGTCGCACCGCGCTGGCCAGCGAGAGCACCGGGCGCGGCCGTTTTGTGAGGGTGCCCGAACGCCAATCAATCCAAAGAAAAAGGCATGCGAGATTTAGGATCCAATCGATGACGTTCATGAATTGGACGCTCGGCGCTGCATCTCCTCAGCAATATCTCGAATCACCTGATCCAGCGGGATGCCGGGCTTGAATCCAGTGACCCGTTCCAGCTTTTCAATCACCGGTTTGCGACGCAGCATATCTTCAAAGCCAGGCATGTACGCTTCCTGATATGGCACCAACTCAATCGTCGATTTCGACCCGAGGAGTTGAATGACCCGTTCAGCCAGTGCCTGAATGGAAATCTCCATTGTGCTGCCAACGTTGAAAACCTGCCCCGGCGCTTCGGGACTAGTTCGCAAGCGAACCAGGGCTTCGACGGTATCAAGGACGTGGCAAAAACAGCGCGTTTGCTCACCACTGCCGTACACTCGGATCGGCTCGTTCTTGAGCGCCGCAGCAACGAACCGCGGCAGGACCATTCCATAACGGCCAGTTTGGCGGGGACCAACCGTGTTGAAGAGCCGTGCAATCGTCAAGGGCAGTTGGCGCTCGCGATGATAGGCCATTCCGAGGAATTCATCCATGAGCTTCGAACAAGCGTAACTCCACCGGCCAAGATGTGGCGGGCCGATCAGGAGATCATCTTCTTCTGAGAAAGCCGGTTTGCTGCTCTTGCCGTAAACTTCGGAGGTGGAGGCAAGCAGAACTGGCGTTTTGAAAGCATCCGCCGCGATCAGCACCGTTTCGGTTTCTTCAAGATTCGTTTGAATCGTTCGGATTGGCGAGTGAACCACCAATTCAACTCCTACAGCCGCGGCAAGATGATACAGGAAAGACGATTTCGCGCAGAGTCCCGGCAAATAGGCGCAATCCGATACGGTGCTTTCGATGATGGTGAGCCGTTCGTTGTCCTTTACCGTCGCAAGATTTTCGAGCGACCCGGTGGAACAGTCGTCGATCACCGTTACGGAATGTCCATCTTGCAGCAGGCGCTCCACCAGATGGGAGCCGATGAATCCTGCACCACCGGTAACTACAATATGAGACTCTGGCATGACCGATTATCGGCGCACAAATGACCAAGGAACCGGTGGCAGAAGCAAGCTCCAAGTATCGCAACGTGCAGAACGGACAATTCTGTCCGCTCACGTTCACGTAGCTTTCGCCCTTTGCGGGCAGGAATGCCCGCACTCCATTTCACCGCTTCTCGATGGGTGTCACCGTCAGCCCGACCTGTCCGGTGTAATGGCTTTGTGGGCGGATAAGGCGATTATCTGAAAGCTGCTCCAGAATGTGTGCGGTCCATCCTGCGGTGCGAGCAATTGCAAAAATCGGAGTGAACAGGTCGGTCGGGATCCCGAGTGAATAGTAAACGGTTGCTGAGTAAAAATCGACGTTTGCGTTCAGGTGCTTGCGCTCCAGCATTAGTTTTGCGATGCGGTCGCTCATTTGAATCCATTTGGCCTCACCCACTTTGGCACTGAGCTTCTGAGCCATGTTCCGGAGGTGTGGCGCGCGTGGGTCGAGCGTTTTGTAAACCCTGTGTCCAATCCCCATGATCTTCTGTTTGTGAGTCAGTGCATTCTCCACGTAATCATCCACCTTTTCGGGCGAACCGATCTCAAGAAGCATCTTGATTACGCCCTCGTTGGCACCGCCGTGGAGCGGGCCCTTCAAGGTACCGATGGCTGTCGTGATCGCAGAATACATGTCGCTCAAGGTCGCGATGGTGACGCGCGCGCTGAAAGTGGAGGCGTTCATTCCGTGATCCGCATGGAGCACGTAACAAAGGTCCATCGTGTCTTCCTTCTCCTTTGAAGGCTTTTCGCCATCGATCAGATAAAGGAAATTCGCCGCCTCACCGAGAGAAGGATTGGAATCGAGAACCGGTTTGTTATTGCGCAAGCGATGGAATGTGGCGGTGATGATCGGAACCTGCGCAATCAACTTCAGCGCTTTGCGTTTCTGCGCCTCCATCGTCGTATCTTCGGCCTCTCCGTCGAAACATCCCAAAGCCGACACTCCGGTGCGCAAAACGTGCATCGGAGGTGTTTCCTTAGGCAAGGCACGGAGAATGTCGATGACCTTTCCTGGCAAGGCGCGGTAGCTCGCGAGTTTTTGTTTCAGCGCGGCTAGTTCCGTTAGGTTGGGCAGGCGGTTCTCGTGCAGGAGGTGGATGACCTCCTCGAAGGTAACTTTGCCGGCGAGTTCGTTGATGTTGTAACCTGCGTAGATCAGGACTCCTTCTTCACCCCGCACATCGCTCAAGCGAGTGTCGGCTGCGACTACTCCTTCCAATCCTTTCGGGGACGTTCCGGCTGTATTCATCATTCCAAACTACTCAAAAATCGGCGTCTGTTCTATGGGCGACCTCCGGAAGCGTCAAACCGATTTCCAAACAAAATGCGGTTCTGCTGCATCGCGCGGTCATAAATCTTTCTGTGGGATCGGGAATTTGCGATTCTGAAACACGACAGGCCGGCCATTTTCGATCCGAATTACGCGCAAAGCAACATCATAACGCCCGGCCAGCGCGAGAGCTTCTCTCGTTTCCAGCATGGTGCAAGTCGTGTCGAGCGCGTCTGCGATCATGTCATTTTTTGCCACCACTGTTGCCAATGCGTGGTTGGTGATGCCTATCCCGGTAAAAGGATTCACGACATGCGAGAAACGCACACCGTTGATCTCCACCCGTTGCGATAGGTCCCCTGACGTCGAGACCCCGCAGTTGGCTAGCGGAATAATTGCCGATGGGGGACCCTCCACCTGGTCATACCCCATAATCTCCACGTTCCAGCCCTTTTCGCCTGGCGGAGGATCGCCGATCGCCAGATCGCCACTCAGCGAAACAAGCGCCCGGGTGATTCCATACGCTCGCAACGTCTTCAGCGCTTCGTCAGCGGCGTAACCCTTGGCGATTGCCCCGAGGTCGAGTCGCATACCCCGTTTTAGAAGCCGGGCAGTATGATTTTTTTCATCGAGAACCAGATTTGCGAAACCCACCTTGGCGCGTGCGTTTTCCAGGCGAACGGGATCTGGCATCCGCTCTTCTCGCCGCGCCTTCCGCCAAAGCGTCACCACAGGACCGATCGTGACATCAAACACGCCACCGGTTTCCCGCGAAAGTTTCTGTGAAGCGGCGAGCACGTTCCAAAGATCATCGCTCACCTTCACTTCCGGAGAGCCTTCTTCAGAGCTGCGAGAGAGTTTGCTCAATTCGCTATCCGTTTCGTAATCGCTCATCACGGCATTCAATTCGGAGACACGTCCGAACACTGCTTCGGCCGCTACTTCGGCCTCTTCTATCGTCGCGGCATAGAATGTGATCCGGAAAGGAACTCCCATTTGAGGTCGTTCAAACTCGAAACGCTGAAGAGTGCTCCCGCCTGGACTGATACAGCCGAAAAGCAAGGCCGAGCAGATCAGGAGGATAAAATGGGAACGCAGTCCGCGCACACGCCACCTTACCTGTTGCGGAACGAAAAACAAAAAGCACGTGTCATTCTGTCCGAAACTTTTTACTCTCCGTTCATGAAACGCCATCTGCTCGCTATGGGATTGTTCGCCGCCTTAACTACTTGCCTCGCCCAGGAAAGCTTCCCCCTTTGGCCGGAAAAGGCGCCCGGCGCGCTCGGCACCTCCAGCAACGACACACCCACCCTCACCGTCTATCTCCCGGCCGAAGGCAAAGCGACCGGTGCCGCGATGGTTATTTGTCCCGGCGGCGGCTACGGCGGGCTGGCTCAACACGAGGGCAAGGATTACGCCCTCTGGCTTGCGGATCATGGCGTCACCGGTTTCGTACTTAAATATCGTCTCGGGTCACATGGTTATCGCCATCCAGTAATGCTCGGCGACGCGGCGCGGGCCGTGCGAACCGTCCGCGCCCAGGCAGAAAAATGGAAGGTGGATCCCAAGCGCATCGGAATCATGGGATCTTCCGCCGGGGGGCATCTCGCCTCGACGCTGCTCACTCATTTCGATGCCGGAAATTCAAATGCTTCCGACGACATCGACAAGCAAAGTTCACGGCCTGACCTTGGGATTCTTTGTTACGCCGTGATCACGCTTGGAGAGAAGACTCACCAGGGCTCGAAGAAAAATCTCCTTGGCGACAATCCCTCGGACGAGCTCGTGCGACTGCTCTCCAATGAATTGCAGGTTACCAAAGATACGCCCCCGACCTTCCTCTGGCACACCGCGGAAGACACAGCTGTTCCTGCGGAAAATAGTATGATGTTTGCCATGGCTTTGCAGAAAAATCACGTTCCTTACGATCTGCACATCTACGAAAAAGGCCGTCACGGAATCGGCCTGGCAAATGGTCATCCCTGGACCGAAGAATGCCTGCGGTGGCTGAAAACGCGTGCGTTTGTCAATTAAATGCCTCGCGTCGCTCCCGACCTTGAAATTGTATCCCTTTCAACGTCGAATTTTAAGGGCCTTGAATTTGTGCGTCACGAGCAGGGTCGCCTGTTTTCATGTCTTGCCGTTCGGACTCCTGCCTGGTTACGCAACAATCCAATAGCATCCGAGCGCGATGGCCGAGGCGGAGGCGCCTGAGGTCATCCAGCGCAGCCGCGTTGGATGCCGTTCGAGCCGTTGGCTGGCCAGCCCGAGAGCCGAAGCGAAAAGGGACATGCCCAGGACGGTTCCGAGGGCAAACGCCGAAAGATAAAGCAAACTATCGAGCCGATTCGTGAAGAGCAGCGCTGGAACCACACCGACGAAATGTGACCCACCGGCTATTCCGTGAACCGTCCCAACGATGAATGCCGTGTGAGTGTGCTGGTGCATTCGCTTCTCGGCGGGGCGATGCGCTTCTCCCTGGCCATGCGCGTGATAGTGGACATGCGTCGTCCCATCATGAGTATGTTCATGAGCGTGCAGGCGTGTTCTCAAGCTCCTTCGTAATCCCCAGATTCCAATTCCGATCAGTAACACGCCAACAAATCGCTCGGCCCATCCCGAAAGTGCTTCGATCGGCAGAAGTTCTCGAGCCACCAACGCGAGCAACCCCACAAACAACACTCCGCTCGAATGCCCGAGTCCCCACCGGAATCCTATGGACAACGCTTTGCGCCAGCGGTCCAGCGCCAGTGGCGCAATAGCGGCCAGGTGGTCCGGCCCTGAAATGACATGCACCGCGCCCGCGGCCAGCCCCGAGAGAAGCGCGATCACTTCGAACCTCCAGAACAAACGTCGCGCTCAAAAATCATCTTCCAAAGAATAGGAGCGCTGCTTCCTTCTGTAAAGGAGCGTCGCCCAGGTCTCAGAACTCTGATTTCAGGATGGACTCCAAAGCATCCTCGGCTCAATGATGGACCATCACGCGCGCAGGATTTTCCAGCCCGCGATGTGACGTACAGATGAAACGGTTTTCGCTCTGCTCTCGCGTGCTGCTCGGTTCGAGTTGTGCGCTCCTGCCTGGCAAACCGGGTTTCAGTACCGAGCTACCAAGCGGTGTGGCTCCGCGCCTGAATATATTCCGCTCTCCTCAAAGCGGAAATGAACTGACTCTCTCCGGACCTCAAGGTGAATCCTTCAACATTCAGGCCACTCGCGATTTCGTCACTTGGACCAATTGGTCGACACTGGTGACGGATGGAGCCGGGACCGCTCGAATCCCGGCATCGCTCTCCCTTGACCGTCTGTTCTTTCGTGCCTCACATGCGGAAAGCCCCTCCCCCCTTTCACCCGCAGCACGGCTGGGAAAGCGGTTATTTCTCGAAACGCGGTTCGCTCAATACTTTTTCGCCCACAGCAACGGCGACGTAAACAAAGCACTCAGCGCCGGCGACCCTGCGCTCGATAAAACCATCACACTCACCGTTCCTGCGCCCGGTCCGTTCGCAGGCCGGTCCATGAACTGCCGCGCCTGTCATCTCTTTGATGAGCAGAGTGTAAATGGCGGCGGCTATCGCGCTTACGCCGATTTCGCCATTCGATCCCCCATTCCGGATCGGAACGACGGACGTAAAACCACCGTTCGAAACAGTCCCCCATTGGCGAACGCCTCGATCCCCCGCCCGGGCCCCTTGTTTCTGCACTTCGACGGCGAGTTTCCGGATGGCGTTTCGCTGGTAAAGGGCACCATCACCGGCCGAAACTTTGGCTGGCTCGCAGGCGAGCGTGCGCAAGCCTTGGCGCACATAGCACATGTTATCCGCGAGGATGACGGTTCACACTCGAACGAATCGGAATTCGGTGGCGCCTATCGTGCGGTGATGACCGGATCAGATCCCAACCTTCGCCTCCCAGTCGAATATCAGCTCGATGTGGATAAGGCATCAGAGGAGCAGATCCTCGAGACGATTGGAAAACTCCTCGACGCCTACATGAAGTCCCTTCGCTTCCCGATGAACAGCGCCGGTGAGTATGAAGGCAGTCCTTATGATCTTTTCCTGAAGAAAAATGCGCTCCCTCGGAAGCCCGCCCCAGGTGAAACAGACATCGCCTACGGTCACCGCCTTCGCGCTGCACTCGCAAACCTCTCCGCCCCTGCGTTCGTGACGCCGGACGAACGCTCGTTCCGAACACTGACGCAGAGCTTTACGTTTAGCGCAAAAGAGCTCGCTGGCCTCAAAATGTTTCTGGCGGAACCGAGCGTCGGCACGACAGTCGAGAGCGGCAAAGTCGGCAACTGCATCACCTGCCACGCCCCGCCCCATTTCACCGATTTCGATTTTCACAATACCGGGGCGACCCAATGGGAATATGATGCCATTCACGGAGAGGGCGCGTTCATGAAAGTCCCTGTTCCGTCGCTCACTGAACGCGCTGCAGCACCGGATGATTTCCTGCCGGCGACTACGGCACACCCCGCACGAAGGGGAAAGTTTCTGGCGGTTCCTCTCGAAGCGGCTCCGGGCTTGGTCGATCTCGGAGTATGGAACATCTACGAAAATGGGGATTATCCAGCATCTCAATTGGCACTGCAAAACATGTTGAGTGCGCGCTTTCCAGGAGAATCAGCAGAAGCACTTTTGGCGAAGACCATTGCCGCATTCAAGACGCCCGGGTTGCGGGATCTGAGCCAATCCGCGCCGTACATGCACACGGGCCAATCGTCCTCCATCGAATCGTTGCTCTTTTTTTACCGGTTCACGTCAGACCTCGCCCGCGAAGGGTCGGTCCGAAATCTCGATCCGGAAATCGGTCGAATCTTTTTGACGAAGGAAGACGCTCCCGCCGTCGCGGCCTTTCTGCGTTCGCTGAATCAGGATCTGCCCACGGAGTAAGGTGGAGTTGCAGATCAGCCGGGTGCGGCCGCCCTCGGCGGCAGCGGCATGGATCCGCCAAACGCTCTGGAAAACATTCAGGAATCACCGAACAGGCGGACTTGGCCGCTGCCGAGTACCGGGGGACTCCAGACGAAGAAAGGCCGGGCGGGTAGCCCGGCCTTCGTGAGGTTGCTCTTGGTTTTACGGCCGTGTTGCTCGATAGAATTTCGCCGGTCCGCCGGTCTTCGGATCCACCGTGATTGTTTTATCCGGCAGGTTCGTGTAAGGCCCGTCCACACGGTCCGCCTGTTGCAGCGTGCTGTCGGTCGTGACCGTAATCTTCCCATCTGCCGCTTGCGTGAGGGTCAGGGTCGGTTTGGTCTGAACCGGCCCTTCCTTGATCGTCTCGAGCGTGAACCCGTCGAGGATTGCATTCGGATCAGTAAGAGTCTCATCGGTGCGTCCATTGATGGTAAGAATAATTCCCATTTGGCTTCGTTGAGTCTCCACATCGACTGAAACAACCGCTCCCGCGGCAGTGTTATTGACTCCGCCTTGAATATTCGGCGGTGAGAAGTCCGCAGCGACCAGTTCACCATCCACATAGATGTTGAACCCGCGGTTGCCGCAGCACTGCTCATAAAAGAACATCTGCAGGCGATACGTGCTCGCAGGGGTCAAATTATCGAGAAGCACCTTGATCGTGCTGCCGTAACGGATTGATTGCTCGACCTTCTCGAGAACATTGTCGGCTGCACTCTCTCCGAATTCCGGTGTATCCCAATTCGCAATGTTGTTCGGGGCGATTACCGTCACACCCGGAACGTTGTCTGCGGTGAAGTCCGCATCGCCTGCTTTACCCGCTGCGCCCGCGCTGCTCACATTCACCGCATATTTGAAGTTACCCTGCAGATCAAGACCTTCCCCTGAATCGCCGCCCGTGAATGCTTGCACCACGATGTTACTTACCTTGGTCTTCGCGCCAGTGGTTAAAACTTCGTCAGCATCTGGCAAACCGTCCCCATCGGAATCAGTCTTGGTTGGATCAGTCTTGTAGAGGTTGATCTCATCTCCGTCCTTTAAACCGTCTCCGTCAGTATCGGCTTTGCTCGGGTCGGTCTTAGTGGTGTTGATTTCCTCACCATCTTTCAAACCGTCACCGTCAGAATCAGCGTTGTTTGGATCGGTGCCGTTCGTGAATTCCTGTGCGTTGGTCAAACCATCATTATCGGGATCACCCGTGGCGGTTTGATTCAGGTTACCGAAATTTTCCGTTTCCCAGGCGTCCGGCAATCCGTCATTGTCAGAATCGACCGGCCCTTGAACCTGTTCGAGAGTCAAACCGTTGATAATCGCGTTGCGGTCGGTGATTCCAGGAAACGTCACTGGCCTGCCATCCAGATCGATCACCGCATCGGTCTTGTTCGCGACAAAGGTGTAGGTCAACACTACGGAGTTGGTCCGAGGCGTCGCGCCGCTGGGCCCGGTAAATCCACCTTGCCATTGGAATGGCGCGAAAGCCTTGGCGATTTGTTTGCCATTGACCGCGATGTCAAACGCGCGCGCCCAGAGACGTTCCGCGAAGAGAAGTTGCAGTTTATATTGGGCACCGACCTTGAGGTCGCCCAGCGTCACGGTGACAAACGGCTTGACTGCATTGCCTGAATCGCTCCAACGGATGCTGCGGAGCACATCGCTCAGCACCAACTGCTCCGGCGAACTTCCGAAATCAATTCCATTTACAGGCAACCCGGTATCCGGGTCGCTGCCTGCCTGGTTCCAATTATCGGCCACCTGCGAAGCATCGACAGTCACTCCGGGGGCTGAATCTGGTGTAAACACCGCGTCGCCGGCCTTTCCACCCGGTCGTTCATTACCGAATGCGACGGCGTAAATAAAATTACCCGTTAAATCGAGCCCTTGATTCGCACCCGGACCATAGAAAAGGTTCGCGGTCGCTTTGGTCGGCTTGCTGTTCGCATTGACCGGATCGGTCAGCAGAATAATTTCCGCGTAATCGTTCCAACCATCGCCGTCGGAATCCGCTTTGGCAGGATCGGTATGATAGGTTTTGATTTCGAGCGAATCAGGCAGGTAATCGCCATCGCCATCCGCCTTGGTGGGATCCGACTTGTAGGTCAGCACTTCATCCTTATCAGTCAAGCCGTCACCGTCGGTGTCCGCTTTGTTTGGATTGGTCTTGTAGGTTTGAACTTCATCTTTATCGGAAAGACCATCGTCGTCGGAATCTGCTTTGGTCGGGTCAGTCCCGGCGGCAAGTTCTTGCGCATTTGTCAGTCCATCGTTATCGGGATCGCCGCTGGCAGTCTGGGCGAGGTTTTTGAAATAGAGATTCTCCCAGGCATCTGGAAGCCCGTCTCCATCCGAGTCATCGGCATTCCCAACTTGTTCGAGCGTGAGAGCGTTGAAGATTGGATTGTTGTCGCTCCCGGACTCGTCGCTTGCCGTTGGACCATTCAGGACGACGACAATGGAGGGACCTGTCGCTTTAAAGGTATGAGTGATCAAGGCTTCCTGGTTACCTACAGCAACCCCGCCCTGCTGAACACCGGGGTTGAAGTCCTTCACAATGACGGCTCCATCCACCAACACGTCAAAGCTGCGATTGCAGCACTGTTCCCCGAACATGAGTTGCAACTTGTACTGCGCACCTACCTGGACACTATCCAGTGTCACGGTCACGATCTGTGGTTCAGGATTGCCAGCATCACTGTACTTGATGCTGCTCGTAGCCTTCTCCAAATTATCGTCGTCCGCGGAATCACCGTAGTCGACGACGTACCAGTTCGGAATTGTTTGGTTCGCGACAATCGTTGCTCCAGAGACTTCGTTGGCCCGCAGCCCTTTAAACAAAGCGTCGCGAACCTTCCACGACTGTGTTGTATCTGCGCCGAACGAGAGCGCATAGGGAAAATTACCATCGAGGTCCAAGCCCTCACCGGCGTCCGCGCCTGCGACAACTCCAAGAGAGGTCGCAGCCGGATCAGTGATGATTGGATCCGCTCGGACAGTCGAGAGGACAGCTAAAGATATTGTTCCGATAGATACGGAGAGCAGTTTAGTTTTCATAGCACACACAAAACCTCCTTGGCGGCACGTCGCCGCTTTGGACTTACTTTCGCGTTTTTGGGGTTCGGTGCGATTTGTGCCTGAGTAGATGTTCGCTTGTCAACAGGAATTCTAAATAAAGATCGCGCCTAACTAAATCTTCTTTTTGCCAGCTATTTATCCCCCATCCGACAGAAATGAAACTCTGCAGAAAATGGGTAACGGCGGGCAGACCTTTCTGTTTGCCAGGCGGGCTGGCGGGCAGGCAGCTTGGAGTGCGATGTTTTCATTGCAGAACAAAATCGCACTGGTGACGGGCGCGGGTTCAGGAATTGGCGCAGCCATTGCGGAGGTTTTTTCGCGAGCCGGTGCGCACGTGATTGTGGCGGATATTCAAGAAGCGGCAGCGAAGGGTACAGCCACACATCTAGCCAAGGCGGAAGCACTCACCTTGAACGTCGCGGACGAGAAGGCGGTGGAGGCGGCCGCTTCGAGTGTCCAGGCAAAGCATGGTCGGCTGGACGTTCTTGTGAACAACGCGGGGATCGGCCATGTCGGCACGATTCTGCAAACCAAAGGCGCTGATCTCGACCGCCTGTACGGAGTGAACGTGCGGGGCGTCTTCAACATGTCGAAAGCGTTTCTTCCGCAAATGATCGAGAGAAAGTCGGGAAACATTATCAATCTCGCGTCGATTGGCGGGGTGGTCGGAATTCGAGATAGGCTTGCTTATTGCACCACAAAGTTCGCGGTCGTTGGACTAACCAAGAGCATGGCTCTGGACCATGCGTTGGATGGGGTGCGGGTCAATTGTATCTGTCCAGGGCGGGTCGAGACACCCTTCGTATCGGCTCGTCTGAAGGAATATCCTGACCCGGAGAAAGCGTATCGTGAGATGTCCGCCACTCAGGCGATTGGACGGATGGCGCGCCCGGAGGAAATCGCGAGCGCCGCATTGTATCTGGCGAGTGATGAATCGGCATTTATTACTGGAACGGCGTTTCTGATCGATGGCGGTTGGAGTGCGGGCAAATGATGCGTCCCTGAGTGCCCGTGCCAGGAGCGCGACTGGTCCCCCGGTCGCTACGGTTGGTTCAGATCGCGAGGTGAAAGTTGGGCCGAGCGGCCGGTTGTGACGATGCGCTGCGGACGGGGACCGTCCGCGGTCCGACGGGGTGCGTCAGTGGGTCATCACGTAGAAAAGGATATTGATGGCCATCGGATAGCTGATCCCTTCCGCAAAACGGCGGAAGAAATATTCGTCCTCGCCCTCGCGATCCCACCCGTCACCGTAATCGGTATTGAAACAGGCAAAGACCATCAGACGGTTCTTATCATCCAACAGCGCGCGAAAATGGACGTCTTTGCACGGCACCCGCTGGCCATCGGCGCCCTGGTGAATTTCCCAGGTAACACCCGTTTCCTCGGCGCGGCGTCCGACCATGACGTTGGGAACCTGTAGTTGCTCCTTCGGGCGCGCCATCGGAAAAACGACGCTGAAGAGGGGATGGTTTGTTTCCACCTCGCTGAAAGTGCGTTCGGGAAACACACGCTTCATTTCTCGCTCGAAGTTCGCCCATTGCGGTTCACCCCAGAAGTCGTCCGCCATGAGAAATCCGCCATTCAGTAAATAGCGGCGCAACGCTGGAATCTCGTCGTCTTCCAGAGTCATCAAGCCAGGTTCGACCATATAGATAAAAGGGTAGTCGAAGAGTTCCGGACTGTTCAGGTCGATAATTCGGCCGTCCGGGTCAGTTTTCCACGAAGTGAGTTGCTGTAACCGAAAGGAGAGGTTCAAATCGCTATCCGGCATGTCCGAATACCAATAGCCCCCTTTCCACCAAACGCTGTTTTCGTCCTGCCGGGTGTAGCGCACGCGGGCGAAAGTAAAGACGTCCCTGGCCATCCCAGGATGGTTGGTCCAAATCGGCACAGGCGTCCCGCGGACCGGATCTTCACGGGCAGTTCTTGCGGTTTCAGAACCTTCCCACCAGCCCTCGCGATCTCCGCGTTGGAGAGAATTGCGCCAATGCTGGACTGCCGCCAGGCTCGAAGTGAGCACGAGTGCGGAAATCACGGCCCACTTGAGAGTTCGTCGCATAGAACAAAGGTAATCTTCCTTTGTATGACTCCAAACGAAAGCAAATAGTTGCAGGTAACGCGGAACCTGCGGAACCTTGAGTCATGGTATTGTTTTCCGGCGAACGCTTGAACACACGCGGCTTGTCGCAGCGCAAAAAGCGCTACCTCATGCTTAGAGTTTACCAGTTGCATCTGCCGCCATGGATTGTTGCAATGAGCGACGGATGCTTGTTGCGTTCAACAAACCATTCGGCGTCATTTCGCAATTCACGCCGGACGGTTCGCTCAACCGAACTCTCGCGGAGTTCGGCTTTCCGAAGGAACTCTATCCGTTGGGTCGGCTGGACGCCGATTCCGAAGGGCTGCTGCTGCTCACCGATGAGGGCGATTTGAACGAACGCCTGTTACATCCGCGTGCGCAGCACGAGCGGACGTATTGGGCGCAGGTGGAAAAAATCCCAACGATCCCTGCGCTGGAACGATTGGAGAAGGGGGTGGCTATTCAGGATTATAAAACGCTTCCCTGCCGCGCACATATTCTCGATCCACAACCGCAGATCCCGCCACGCGACCCGCCCGTGCGCTATCGCAAAAACGTTCCGGATCGCTGGATCGAACTGACCCTGACGGAAGGTAAAAATCGCCAGGTGCGGCGCATGACCGCAGCGGTGGGGCATCCGACCTTACGCCTTATTCGCATCGCCATTGGTCGCTTAAAATTAAGTGACCTCTCGCTGAACTCAGGCGGATGGCGAGAAGTGACCAAGGAGCAACGGCGCGCGATTTTCTTACGATGAAGGGCGGTTAGTGAGCGAACGTGGGTGAAAGGAAATACATCCTGCCCGCCTGGATTTTTGGCAACTCCACGCCCAAGTCGATTTTCAAAGTATTGCCCTTTGCCGAAGCGCGGCTCGTCGCACCGAAACCGAGAAGCCGTCCGAGGCTGAAAGGCTCCTCGTAACGGACGAGGCGTGCCTTGCCGCTGATCCCCGCAATTTCGCGGGCAGTGTCAACTGCGGTTTGGAAATTGCCGAGTTGATCGACAAAGCCGAGGTCGCGCGCGGCTTTGCCGGTGAGGATGCGTCCGTCGGCGTATTTTTCCCAATCATCGACGAGCTTCCGTCCTTTGCCGGCATTTTTTGAGGAGGCCTGCTCACGGCCGGCGCGAACGACCGATTTAAATTTGTCGTAGGTCTCCATGACCATGTTCTGGATCATCTCCTGTTCCTCGGGCTGGATTTCGTCCTGGCGCTTGGAGCCGCGGAGCATATCCTTGAATTTGCCGCTCTTGAAAACGACTGGTTGCAGTCCGACTTTGTCCATCAAGCCGCGATAATTGAGCGAAGACATGATGACGCCGATACTGCCGGTAATCGTGAGTTCATTGGCCACGATCCAGCGGCAGGGCGCGGCCACATAATAGCCGCCCGAAGCAGCGAGGCCTTGCATCGAAGCGATCACGGGCTTGTTGTGCTTTTCCTGGAATTGGATCAAGGCGCGGGAGATGTCGTCCGAAGCCATGACTTCCCCCCCGGGTGAATCGATCTTCAAAATGACTGCCTTCACGTCCGCATCCCTGGCAGCGAGCTTCAGTTGATCTTCGATGACGTCCACCATGTCACGGCCCGTGGGATCGAATTCCCGGCTGATCATCCCTTGAACTGGAACGATGGCTATTTTGGGATCGACCTCCGGATTCTCGACGACGATTTCCTCGAAATGACGTCCGCTTTCGCTGCCGGTGCTGCGAGCACCCGCGTGGACTACAAAACGCACCATGCGACTGGCGATGAAGACGCCGAGGATCAAAAGCAAAACGATCGAAAGGATCATCCAACCGCCTCCCCCGCCGCGCCGTGGCGGCGTGGTGCTGACAAAAATGGGTGGCTGTGAGGGTGGCAAGGGCGGAGGTATTTGACCGGGTGGCAATTGGTTCTCCATGCGGCGCAGCTTAATTCAGGGCCCGGAGGCAGGCAAGAGTTCGCGGCACACTTGCAAATTCCCAGACTATGCGGATTTTAAAAGCATGCGTGGGACATCGGAGGGAAAAGTTCGATCTGAAGCATCACGGGGCAAGAACGAGCCTCTGGCCAAGAGTGCCAAAGTGGTTCGAGGGCAAAATGGAGAGGTCCGCCCAACGCGGCGCGCCGCACGAGAACAACCGGGAACGGACGAGTCTGACCGCCACTAAGGCGTGGACTGATGGATGTACAGGCCGGAAGACGAAGGCATTCAGGTTAGAGCGATCCGGCTGTCGCACGCGCTGAATCCAAAATCACCTCCGCCGCGGCCCGCGCGCCACTTCCCGCCGCGCATTCCAAATATCCTTGCGCCTCAATAGACGCGTGTCGTCGCAGAAATCTGCGCCCTCTTCCTGCTCACCTCAACCCGGGCAGGGCCTGCCGAAACCAGTCAGTCCGAAGAATCATCCCAACTCCCAACTCCGAAAGGCGTTGACAACTCAGCCCCTCTTATAGCGAGTATTCCGCCCCCTTGAACCTATGAATAAAAACCCGAACCCGCTCTTCCTTGCATTTTCACGACGCCGCTTATTCCGGCGGTTTGCCATCGGCGCTTTTGGACTTTCGCTGTTTGGTCCCGCGTTTCCACTCCGCGCGCTGGCCGCGACAGAGGAATCTCCCGAAACTGAGGACAATATGGAAGGGCCTTTCTACAAGGCGAACGCGCCTGTGCGCTCGGTGCTGATCGAGCAAGGAATGACCGGCACACCGTTGACTCTTAGCGGACGAGTTCTCGACACACATGGCCGTCCACTCAAAGGCGCTTTGCTCGACTTCTGGCACGCTGACAGTTCCGGTGAGTATGACAACAAAGGTTATCGCCTCCGCGGAAAAGTTTATGCCGATCAGGAAGGTCGCTATCTCTTGCGAACGATCAAGCCGCGGGCATATGGCGAGCCGGGCGATATGCGTCCGAGCCACGTTCACGTCAAGGCCAGCTCTGGGAATTCGCCCATTCTCACGACTCAACTTTACTTCAAAGGCGATCCTTGGAACCGGCACGATCCCGGCGTGCGCCCCTCGCTCATCATGGCTCCCCGCACACAATCGGACGGTCTGGTTGCGCAATTCGACTTCGTCATTAAAACCGCTTGATTGGCTTGCTTATGAATTTGGGATTTCGAGTCCTTCGCCCCCTCGTCTTCGGAGCAATACTCTGCACATTCTCTCAAGGCTCCTGGGCTGAGACCAGGAACGAGCAATTAATCGCTGCGATAAATAAAGGCGACACCGCTAGAGTGACTGCTCTGCTGAAGGAGGGCGCAGAAGCGGATGCCCGCGACATGTTCACCCAAACAGGCCTGGCTGGCGCCGCCTACCTTGGCCACGATAAAATCATGAGAATCCTTCTGGATGCGGGCGCCGATATTCATGCTGCGGATCGAGATGGCTTCAACTCTCTCCATGGCGCAGCCTTAGCGGGACGAGTCCGCGCGGCGAAACTGCTTCTGGATGGCGGAATCGGGGTGAACGACCGGGCGAATGATCAATCCACTCCACTCCTCTCCGCATCGGTCCGGGAGCAAACAAAAATCATAAAACTTCTTTTAGAGCGCGGTGCCGACCCCAACATTCCAGACTCGGGCGGAAACACCCCCCTGCTCCATGCAGCGATGCGTGGCCGCACCGACAGCGTTAAACTCCTCCTCGCGCATGGAGCAAATGCGAATCTCTCCTCCAAACACGGGTGGACTCCGCTCCTCGCCGCAGCCTGGGAAGGACACGCAGATGTTGTAAAACTGCTCCTGAAGCACGGCGCTGGCCTCGATGCGAGAAATCACGACGGGCTCACCCCCCTCCAGCTCGCGGAAGCAGAAGGACATAAGGATATCGTGCAAATACTGCAGAAAGCCGCAGGGAAAAGAACCTGAACGACTGAATGTAGTCATTTCCAATAGGAAGGCTGCCCGCGGCAAGTGGAGATCGCCGCCCTGCCTTCGCGATCCATCGAAGACTCGTCACTTTAAAGCCCGAAAGTTCTCGAAACGGTGGAAGGTTAGGTAATTCGCATCATGTGCGTTGTGCGCACCCAGTTCATCATCGTCGAACGCGGTCCGCACCGCCGCGATAATGTCTGCATCCTCGAACTGCCAGTCGACATATTGGAAGCCGTGCTTTTTCGGATCGGGATGCTGAAGAAGAGTCGCGCGGATTGCCCACCGGCGCAGATCCTCTGACTTCAGAAGCACCAGTGTGTTTCGGAGCGGACTGGGTTTGCCGAGGTCCTGAAATCCGGGGGGAGTGGCGCTGCTCAAGGACCACCAGGCACGGCTGGTCGAATCGAAGCGAATGGTGAACTTCTTCGCACCGCCAGGGAAATCTACAATGTCGCGTGCGGGATCGAAGGTCTGCGTTTTGCCATCAGCGGAAATGCTCAGAAGTGCCGCCTTCTCGGGAAATGTGGAAACATCGACGCGCAGAATGTTAAAGAGCCGATCGTCCGGACCGCGAACGGCGTTGCCTTCCAGCCAGGCGTTGAATTGTCCGCCAAGCCAATGCTGATCGCGCGGAACCGTCGCCGAAAAAGTCCAGTTCGTTGCGTTGAGGAGATCGGCGTCGACTGGAACGGAAAGCATGACCGGTGAATAACGCATTCCCCATTGGGTTCCGCCCGAAGCATCCTCGAACGCACGCCAGAGACGGCCGGCATGTTCAATGACGGGCGTCGGCGCCGTATGATAATCCGCGCGGGAGGTCAGTAGACCGTGCGTGGAATCCGTTGGGTCAGTCCAGTTCTCCCCGCGGTCCTTCGAACTCCGGATGACGATTCGCCCATGGTGCTTGTCCGTGCCCATGATATAGACCGCATCTCCATGAACAAAAAGGCCAGCCCAGAAAAGCGACTGAATGGTGCTGACCCTGCGCCAACTCTGCCCGCGGTCGCTGGAACGAAATACCACACTGCGCGGCGACTCGAATTCTGCGCTCTTCGGGCCAAAGAAGTCGTGTGAAGCGAGGTAATCACCATTTTTCAAAATCACAATGCTGGGCGAGCCAATGTATAAGCCGCTGGAGGCGGGCGAATGATCGATCACGATCCCGGGCACCCCGGCCAGGGCCTCGGCCACGAAAAGCAGCGACAGAAAGAACCACATGGCGGAATTGAACGACAAATCGAGACTAAGGGGAACTTTGAATCGCGGACCCGCAGTGCGCCCGAATTGAACGAAGCCCCGTCCAAGCGACTATCAATACAGAGGAGGAGCATGAACGCGACATACAATTCAACTGCCCCGCGCACAGAAAGATTCATGAATCTGGTGGGGGATCTGCAAACGGACGTCAAAACACTAATTAAAAAGGAAATCGAGCTGGCTAAAGCCGAGATGGGCGAAAAGGTTTCAGCGATGGGACGCAATGCGGCTTTTGCCGCCGCCGGTGGCGTGCTCGCTTTGATGGCCGCGTTCATGTTGTTACTCGGGTTGGGTGCCATCTTCGCCCGCCTTTTGGTGGCGGCAGGCCTGTCGCCCGGCGCCGCTTACTTTGTGGCTTACATGGGCCTCGCGCTGGTTTTGGGCGGCGTGGGTTACGCACTTCTCCACAAGGGAATAAGCGCCTTTTCGAAAATATCGCTCGCACCGGAAAAAGCTCTGACCTCCGTGCAGGCGGCTGAACCGGTGCCGATCCAAATCAAGAAAAAGGAGAAGGAACTGGAGACGAAGACCTCACCGAAAGTCAGCAGCGACCAATTGCAGGACGAAGTTATCGCCACTCGCACGCGTATGGATGAGGAGATCAGCGAATTGAAAGCGCGATTGACCCCTTCCTATATTGGCAGATGTTTCGTGGCCGGCCTCAAAAGTCATCCGTTGCGCGCCCTGCTGGTGAGCGCAGCGAGCACGGGGATCGGTGGGTACATTTACTACCGCAAACAACAAAAGCTCGCGCTGATGAAAAAACAAGCGAGCGGTCTACGTCGCTGGTTGAACATGAACGTTAATCACGCCTAATAGAGAATTCGAAATGCGCGGGCCGGGTCGGAATCCCCGGCCTTATTGCGTTTGAGAGCGGATTGCCCCCGACCTCGAGAACGCTTACGTTTTTGCAGTGTCCGAATCAACTTCGCCAAGTCTTTACGTTCATGTGCCTTTTTGCGCGCACAAATGTGAGTATTGCGCCTTTTACTCACATGCCCCCGGCGACTTGTTGCAGCGCTATACCAACGCTCTCACTCAGGAAGCCCGGATGCTTCCGGAATTTCGCCCTCACACAATTTTTTTTGGAGGCGGCACACCCAGCCTTCTTACCCTAAAACAATGGGAACAGATCGGCGAAACCTTCCGCGATCTCGGATGGCATAGCTCGGACGAGTGGACGGTCGAGTGCAATCCTGCCACCGTTTCCGCTGAGAAAGCAGTGTTGTTCCGTTCGCTGGGTGTGACTCGGGTTTCGATGGGCGTGCAAAGTTTCGACGAACGACTGCTGGAGCGCCTCGGACGAATCCATTCCCGCGAGCAGGTTTTCAAGTCTTACGACATTCTACGTAACGCCGGTTTTGAAAACGTAAATATCGACCTGATGTTCGCGATCCCGACGCAGACGATTGAGGTCTGGCGCGCGACGCTGGCCGAAGCAATCGCTCTCGGCACGGAACATCTATCCTGCTACGAAGTGATCTACGAGCAGGACACTCCCCTCTTCGAGCAACTCAAAGCCGGCCAATTCGACGTGGACGAAGAACTCGCCTGCGAAATGTACGAAGAACTCGTCGCCACCGCGGACCGTTCTGGCTTTCGCCAATACGAAGTCGCTAACTTCGCGCGCCACTGCGGGCCCGCGTCCGAAATCCCAACCCGCGCCTGCCTGCACAACGTGAACTACTGGCGCGGGGGATTTTATTGCGCACTCGGCCCGAGCGCAGCGGGCTACGAACCAAAGGCCGGCGTGTTGGGCGTGCGCACGCGCAATTGGGCAAACACCGAAATGTATTGTGAACTCGTGGAGAAAGGCAAACGCCCGTTCGAATCTTGTGAAGAACTTCCCGCTCTGGCGCGCGCCGCGGAAGTTGCGGCTTTTGGTTTACGGATGAACGCAGGATGGCCCTTCGATTCATTTCTCCGGGCCACTGGTTTTGATCTGCGCAAAAATTGGGTTGATCCCATGCGGAAGCTGGTTCAAGACGGCCTGGCTGAAATTGAGCCGGACCGCTTCCGTCTCACCTCCCGCGGACTGCGTTTTGCGGACTTAGCTGCGCGTGAGTTCCTTGTCAGCTAACAAAAAGCCCCGACGCGTCGATCCTCACGATTGACCCTTGGCGCGTGAAAAGTTACCTTCAAGCCGGTATTACCGCGCTCGAACATACCGAATTTCGTGAGCGGCTGGAGCATTCGCTCGAGTCGGCCGGGTTTCGTTTCACCCGCCAGCGCCGCGAAGTTTTTGAGGTAGTTGCCGAAAGTCGCGATCATCCTTCCGCGGACGAGATTTTCGAACGCGTGAAACGCCGCATGCCGGAGATTTCGTTCGCAACGGTTTACAATTGCCTGAGCGTGCTCGTGCGCTGTGGATTGCTCCGGCAGGTAACACTCGACCGCAGTCCGACCCGCTTCTGCCCGAACATGCGTGAGCATTGCCACTTTTTCTGTGAACGTTGCGGCGAAGTGACCGATATCGAAGTACCTTCGCGCAAAGCACTCGCGGGAGTTTCGCTGCCGAGCGGTTTCAAAATCGCCACGTTCGACATTTCCCTCCGCGGAGTTTGCCCGGCCTGTTCGGGAACTCGCGGAAAGAACTGAAGCAAATCCCGTCATGCTTCGTCAGAATGACTGGTGATCAGGTTCCATGTACATTGCTGGTTTTGGCTTTTCGTTTTGGGCTTGAGTCCGCGAGTCATCTTGCTCGCGGACCCGAAGCCTTTCCTGCAAAAGTACTGTTTTGAATGCCACGACGCTGACACGAAGAAGGGTGGTCTTAATCTCGAAGCACTCCAGTTCGATCTCGCCACGAATTTTAATCAATGGGTAAAGATCGCTGACCGCGTAGCCACCGGCGATATGCCTCCCAAAAAGAAGGCGCGCCCGGACGGAAAAGATCTCCGCACCTTCACTAATTCGCTTTCGTCTAGTTTAATGACGTTCGACTTGGCCAAGGTCGCTCAGGAGGGACGTGCGACTAAACGTCGCCTCAACCGCTACGAGTACGAAGAAACTTTGCGCGATCTGCTTTCATTGCCTTACCTCGAGGTGAAGGCGTTTTTGCCGGAAGACAGTGAATCGCACGGCTTCAACAAAATTGGTGATGCCCTCGACGTGTCTCATGTGCAAATGGCGCGTTATTTAACTGCAGCAGATTTTGCGTTGCGCGCGGCGATGGCACCGAAGAGTGAACCACCGGAGACGCAAACTAATCGATTCTACACCTGGCAAGAGCGGGAGTTCTGGGGAAAGATCAAGCTCGAAGGCCCCCTCAACCGCCGAACCTTCCCGCTGGTCGGTTTGGATTTGCAAACGAACATCATGGTCGAACAGCGGCCCCGTATGCAGAAAACGGAAGATCCAGAGCGGCGGGGCAAGGAATCGATGGCCGTCGTAGTGAGCACTTATGAACCGACAGAGATTCGATTCGGTGGTTTTCGCGCGGCCGTGGCAGGCAAATATAAGCTGAAATTCGCCGGCTACAGCATCAACATGGGGCCGAAGTACACCGGAGTCTCTAAATCGGCTCGCTCCGAGCCGGTTACAATTTACGCCGAAACGCCACCGCGCAGCTTGCGCAAGCTCGGCAGTTTCGATTTTGACCCTGAGCCCACCGAACATGAGTTGGAGGTGTGGTTGCTCGCCGGTGAAACCATTCGCCCGGACGCTGCCCGCCTTTTTCGTTCGCGCCCGCCCGATCACAAGAATCCACTGGCTACCGCGGAGGGCATGCCCGGCGTCGCTTTCAGTTGGATGGAGGTCGTCGGCCCAATAGTCAATCAGTGGCCGCCTCCGGGCCACCAGTTACTTTTCGGGAACCTTCCTGTTCAGGACCTCCCTCCTGACGCAACGACCAATCGCGCTGGCGTCGTCCGCCGAACTCCCGGCGGAGTCCAGGTCATTTCCTATCAACCCGAGAAGGACGCGGAACAACTCCTCCACGCATTCATAGAAAACGCCTATCGGCACCCAGTCCGCGATAATGATGTCGCTCCGTTCATCGGAATCGTTCATCGCGCGTTGCAAAATGATTACAGTTTCACCGACGCCATGATTGCGGGCTATACCGGCGTCCTGTGCTCTCCGGCGTTCCTCTATTTCGAGGAGAAACCAGGACGTCTCGATGATTGGGCGATTGCCGAACGTCTCTCGTATTTCCTCTGGAACTCTTGCCCAGACGCTGAACTCCGCGCTCTGGCGGCGAAAGGCGAATTGCACCAGAGGAAGACTTTACGGGCGCAGACGGAACGCATGCTTTCCGATCCGCGCTCCGCACGTTTTGTCGATGCTTTCCTGGATTATTGGCTCGATTTGAGGACGATCGCCGGGACCGCTCCGGATGAAGAGCTGTATCCCGATTACCAACTGGACGATCTTCTCTCCGAATCGGTGATCGGCGAAACGCAGGGGTTCTTCACCGAGCTGATTCAGCAGGATCTGCCCGCGCGAAATCTCGTTTCGTCCGATTTTGCGATCCTGAACGAACGTCTCGCCACGCATTACGGCATTCCGGATGTAAGGGGTGTTGCGTTGCGCAAAGTTTCGCTTCCAGCAGACAGCGTGCGCGGCGGACTATTGACGCAAGCGAGTGTTCTCAAAGTCACCGCCAATGGCACGAGCACATCGCCGGTGAAACGCGGCGCGTGGATTCTGACGCGCATTCTCGGCCAACCGCCGGAACCGCCTCCCGCCAGCGTCAGCGCTGTTGATCCGGATATTCGCGGCGCAACAACGATCCGGGAACAACTCGCGAAACATCGCAACCAGGAATCGTGCAACGCCTGTCATCGGACGATCGATCCTCCAGGGTTTGCTTTGGAAAGTTTCGACGTCATGGGCGGCTGGCGCGAGCGTTACCGGTCGGTCGGCAGCGGAGATCGCGTGAAAGGCATCGGCCATAATGGAAATAATTTTCATTTCAGTCTTGGACCGCCTGTGGATTCAAGTGGCGAAACTGCGGACGGCGAGAAGTTCGCGGATATTCGCGAGTTCAAGCGTTGTTTGCTCAAGGATGATGAACCGTTGGCCCGCAACCTCCTCCAGCAGTTCATCGTCTATTCTACCGGCGCGCCGATAAGATATTCAGACCGCCCGGAAATCGCGAAGATCCTCGCGAAAACGAAGGAAAGTGGTTATGGTGTGCGCACCCTGATTTACGAACTGGTGCAAAGCGACCTATTTTTAAACAAGTAGAAGGAAAAAGATGGAGAAACGAGAGAAAGATTCAGCGGTCGCCATGCCGTTTGTTGCCACTCGCAGGGCGATTTCGCGACGCAGTTTTCTGCGCGGTGCCGGCATCGCTCTTTCGTTGCCTTTGCTCGATTCGATGCTTCCGGCTTTCGCGAGCATCACCGCGCGTGCCGAAAATTCAGCGGCGACGACGCCGGGTGGTAAAGCGCGGCGCATGTTGGCGATCTGCAACAACCTCGGCTTATTGCCCCATGAATTCTTCCCAAAAGAATCAGGGCGCGAGTACAAACTTTCGCCCTATCTTGAGATTCTGCGCGAACACAGGAACGTTTTTACCGTGTTCAGCGGAGTTTCGCATCCGGACGTGGATGGTGGTCACCCGGCGGACAATTGCTTTCTGACTGCAGCTCCCCATCCGGGCCGTGGCAGTTTCCGCAACACCATTTCGCTCGATCAATACATCGGTGAACGTATCGGGCACCTCACACGCTTTCCCACCCTCACTCTTGGAGTCAATGTTCAGCAAGGGCAACGCAGTCTTTCCTGGACCAGTTCCGGTGTGCTGATCCCTTGTGAAGAAAAGGCCTCCGATGTGTTTCGCCGTCTTTTCATGCAAGGCAGCGAGGAAGAAGTGCAGAAGCAAGTTCGGCGCCTTGAGCTCGGCGAAAGCATTCTGGACGCTGTTGGAGAACAGGCCAAAGAACTTCAACGCAATATTACCGCGCGCGACCGCGACCGACTCGACCAATATTTCACCAGCGTCCGCGATCTCGAACAGCGCATGGCCATGTCTCGCGAATGGGAACACAAGCCGAAACCCAAAGTGAGCGCTTCCGTTCCGCTCGATCCTGAAAGCCCGCGCGCCTACATGGACAAAGTGAAGCTCATGTACGACATCGCGCGCCTCGCGTTCGAAACTGATTCCACTCGCTCCATTTCACTCCTTCTCGATAGCGTGAATTCCCCCGCCATCGAGTTCGGCGACATCAAGACAACCGACGGCTACCACAATCTTTCGCACCACGGAAAATCCGAAGCGAAAATCGCGCAACTCAAAGCCATCGATGAATGGCACATGCGCCTTCTCAACAACCTCTTTTCCGAACTAAAAGCGGTGCAGGAAGACGGTGAATCACTTCTCGACCGCACCATGATCCTTTACGGTTCCAACCTCGGAAACGCCAACACCCACGTCACCACTAACCTCCCCACGATCTTCGCCGGTGGCGGCTTCAAACACGGCCAGCACCTCGCCTTCGATACCGACCGCAACTACCCGCTGCCAAACCTTTTCGTCTCCATGCTCCAGAGGCTGGGGCTCGAGACGGACAAGTTTGCTTCTTCCACTGGCAGCATGCGGGGGCTTGAGTTGGTGTAGGTTCCTGCCATCAGCGTTCGCCTCTCCCGCTAAAGGTATAGACGGCTGGGAATTGACTTCCAGGCTCTCGGGCAGGATTTTCACGGGCCATGATGGCTCCGGTCGCACAATTAGATGCGCTGCTGGCGCGCGATGAACCCTTGCTGGCCCTCGCGCCGATGCAGGACATCACCGATCTGCCCTTTTGGACGTTGCTCTCCAAATATGGCGGTCCGGACGTTTATTACACTGAATATTTTCGTGTGCATGCCGAATCACGTTTGCAGCGCGATATCCTGAGATCCGTTACGGAAAATCCGACGGGCAGACCGGTCATCGCGCAAATGATCGGCAATGACATTCCGGCTCTGGTTCGCACCGCCGGAGATTTACAAAAGCACCCGATTGCCGGCGTCGATTTGAATCTGGGCTGTCCCGCGCCAGTCGTGTACCGAAAATGCGCGGGCGGTGGATTGCTCAGAGAACCGGAGCGGGTTGATGGAATTCTCGGCGCTCTGCGCGAAGCCGTTCGAGTGAAATTCACCGTCAAGACGCGGCTCGGTTTTGAATCGAGCGACTTGTACGAACGCTTTCTCGTTATTTTCCAGAAACACTCACCTGACCTGGTGACGGTTCACGGACGCACCGTTCGCGAGATGTACGGGCCGATAGTGCACTACCAACAAATCGCCCGCGCGGTCGCGTCGCTCACTTGTCCCGTTCTGGCCAATGGCAATGTCGATTCGCCGCGAACCGCTCGAAACGTTCTCGCGTCCACCGGCGCGCGCGGACTGATGATTGGGCGCGGAGCAATTCGTAATCCTTGGATATTCGATCAGATTCGCCAGGCGGTGCGCGGCCTCCCCGTTTTTGAGCCGCGGGGCCGTGATTTGCTGAATTATATTGCAAACCTGTTCGAAGCGGTGAAGCCGCAAGAACTTCGCATCGAAGCTCATGTGCAAAAGATGAAGAAGTACATGAATTACATCGCGGTTGGCATTGACCCCGAAGGAGAGTTCCTCTTTCAGATTCGGCGTGTGACGACCGAACAGGAATTCTTTCGCACTTGCGAACGGTTCCTGAACCACGAGGACGCCGCATTTCCCGAGCAGGACCATAGCGCCTTCACGCGATTGGCCGCATAGTTGTTTGGGCTCGGGTCCGAAAGGGACCGAAGTGGCTGTCGAAGCACCTGCGACCGTTTAACTTGACCTCGAAGATGAACGGATTCAACCTGAGGCGCTTGGCATGATAAATCCTTTGGTTCAGTCCGTGTTATGGTGTGTCGCCTCTGTGGTAAGTCTCGCTCGTGTTCAGGCGCAAAGCCCGATTGGCGAAGTCCACATCGCGCCGGCGGCACAACTCAGTTTCACGGCTGCACCGCAATCTTTCTCTGGCCTGCTTGCCTCGGACGATCTGAAAACATGGAGAGTCGTGGAACAAGCATTCACCCGCGACGGAACGAATCGTTCGGTCTTCGTTTCCGCCGAGGAAAAAGCGGGGTTTTATCGCTCGGAATCGCACCAGGTCGACGATCTCTCAGCGCTCCTCGAGCCCATTCGCGCCAATAATAAAGTTCCGGCACTGAGCGCAGTCGTGGTGCTTTCAAACCGAGTGGTGGGCATTGGCGCGGTAGGAGTCCGCAAGATTGGCACGCAGGAACCGGTGACCATCGATGACAAATGGCACATTGGATCGTGTACCAAATCTGTGACTGCCACATTAGCCGCAATGCTCGTGGCCGATGGCGCCATTCGCTGGAACTCGACCCTCGCCGAAGTATTCCCGGAATACAGCGCCTCGATGGAGCCGCAATGGCGGACAGTGACACTGGAATGGCTGGTGCAAAATCGCTCGGGCGCAGCAGAAACAGTGGAAACCGGGCTTTGGAATGCGTTGTGGAATTTCAGCGGTTCACCGCGCGATTCCCGCTTATACCTGCTGACGAACGTAACGAAAGTGGCGCCCGCCGCTGCGCCGGGAACATCTTATATTTATTCGAATACGGGCTTTTCGCTCGCAGGAGCGATGCTGGAGAAGGTTTCGAATCGCCCCTGGGAATCATTGGTTCAGGAACGGATTTTTAATCCGCTTGAAATGCGTTCATCCGGGTTCGGAGTTCCAGCTTCGCCGCGTTACCTGAATCAGCCGTGGGGCCACAACCTCGTGGGGACAACGGTGACCCCCGTTCAGCCGGGCATTGCTGCGGACAATCCGCCGGCAATCGGCCCGAGTGCAACGATTCACGCCAGCCTGCTCGACCTTGCGAAATACGTCCAATTTCATCTGGAAGGAAGTCGCGGGGATACAAAGTTGCTGAGCCAGGCCCTGTTCACCAAGCTGCACACCCGCGCCCCTGGTCAGGATTATGCAATGGGTTGGAACGTCGTGGCACGCGATTGGGCTGGTGGCGACGCCTTGAATCATGCGGGTTCGAACACGCACTGGTACACGCTGATTTGGATGGCGCCGAACCGAGAGTTCGGAGTGGTGGCCAACACAAATTTTGGCGCCAGTGCTGGCCAGGCTGCAGTCCAGGCGGTCGTGACAGCGGTCATTCAAAAATACCTCTGAGACGACCGTTTCCGCGCCGACCGGGTTTAATTAATAAAACGGTGACGATCATTACATCGTTAACAGCTGACTTTGCGACCGCGTTCGATTTACTCAATAGTTTCCAAAGTTTTATCAATTAACGCTTAGGCCAGTGGGCGGATAGGGTCGCGGGGTGATTGCAAGTAGCATCATAAAAGCGAACCTCGTTTTTGGTTGGGTTTGGATTTTGTTGGGATTCGCGAGTGGTGGGTTGATAGGGCTCAAGTTTCATCATCCGGACTGGCTGGGCGGGTATACGAGTCATAAAAGACGGCTTTATCGGTTGGGGCATATCTCCTTCTTCGGCCTGGGCGCGATCAATTTCCTTTTTGCGCTGACGGCTGCGTTCTGTACCGGCGGGGTGCTCCTACAGTGGGCGTCAAACGCGTTTTTGGTGGGGGCGGTGACCATGCCGCTGGCGTGTCTGCTTTTCGCGCACAATGCACGGCTTCATTTGATTTTCTCGATTCCAGTGACAGCGCTGTTGGGCGGCGCGGTCCTCACGTTAGTAGCATTGTTATGAAAAAAATTGGATTGATTGCGATGAGCGGTGTGCGGGCGCACAACGAGGAGTTAACGAAACTGGGGCTGACGTTGCCCGGGTTCGTGGATCGGAACCGGATAATTGCGTCGATGCCGAGTTTGTCGTTGCTGACACTGGCGGCGCTGACGCCGAGCCGGTTCGAGGTGGAGTATCACGAGGTGGCTGATTTGAAGAAGTGCGCAGAGTTGCCGGACGATTTTGACCTCGTGGCGATCACGTCCTTCAGCGCACAGATTTTTGAAGGGTATGAGCTGGCGGATCGGTTCCGAGCGCGCGGTGTGCCGGTGGTTATGGGTGGGCTGCATGTGAGTTCGTGTCCAGAGGAGGCGAAGAAGCATTGCACCAGCGTCGTGATCGGGGAAGGCGAGCCGCTGTGGCCGCACGTCTTGGAAGATTTCGAACGCAGAGCGTTAAAACCGTTCTATCAGCAGGAGGCGGCGGGTTTATACGATCTGAATGAAACGCCGGTGCCGCGCTACGATCTGTTGAATCCGGCGAATTACAATCGGCTGACCGTGCAGACGAGCCGGGGTTGTCCGCACAAGTGCGAGTTTTGCGCCAGTTCGATCTTGCTGACGTCGCGCTACAAAGTGAAGCGGGTGGCGAATGTGATGCGGGAGATTCGCGCGATCAAGGAGCTCTGGCCAAAGCCGTTCATTGAATTCGCGGATGACAATAGTTTTGTGCAGCGGCCGCATTACAAGGAGCTGATGCGCGCAATGATTCCGGAAGATTTGCGCTGGTTTACGGAGGCCGATATTCGGATCGCGGAGGATCCGGAGTTACTCGGGTTGATGCGCGATGCGGGGTGCCAGCAGGTCTTGATCGGGCTGGAGAGTCCGCGACGGCAAAGCCTGGATGGCGTGGAGTTGAAGGGTAATTGGAAGATGCGGCAGTTGGAGTTCTACAAGGACTCGATCGCGCGGATTCAGTCCTATGGCATCACGGTGAATGGGTGCTTCATTTTGGGGCTGGATGGTGATGGGCCGGATGTTTTCGAAAGCGTGCTGGAATTTGTGCGCGAGTCAGGATTATACGAAGTGCAGATCACATTTTTGACGGCGTTCCCCGGGACGCCTTTGTATCGGCGGCTCAAATCGGAAGGGCGAATTTTGCGAGACGAAGCGTGGCACCTGTGCACGCTTTTCGATATCAATTTTCAGCCGCGCAATATCAGCTTAGCGGAATTGCAGGCAGGGTTCCTCGGTCTGGCGAAGCAGCTTTATTCGCAGGAGGAAACGGAGACGCGAAGGCGCGGATTCAAGCAGCGACTCAAGAGTTCGCCCAATTTCCGCCGAAAGCATCGTTTGGTGAAGATGGGAGTTCGCATGGACGAGGCGGTGGATGTGCCACTTTCCGCAGCCTGATTCTGGAGTCCAGAATCGCGCTGCCGGGTTCCAGGCGCTGCGACCGGGGACTGGTCGCGGTCCGTCACGCTAGGCCAAAATGTCTTTTACCACGTTACCGTGGATGTCCGTCAGGCGGAAATCACGGCCCTGGAAACGGTAGGTGAGGCGTTCGTGATTGATCCCGAGGCAATGCATGACGGTGGCGTTCAGGTCGTGAATGTGGACCGGATTTTCGACGATGTTGTAGCAGAAGTCGTCGGTTTGACCGTAGGTAATGCCGGGCTTGATTCCGCCGCCAGCGAGCCAGACGGAGTAACAGCGGCCATGGTGATCACGGCCGTAATTGTTCGGTTCGATTTTACCCTGGCAGTAGACGGTGCGGCCGAATTCGCCGCCCCAGATGACCAACGTGTCTTCGAGTAGACCGCGTTCTTTGAGATCCTTGACCAGAGCAGCGCTCGGTTGATCGCAATCTTTGCACTGTTCGCGAATACGGTTAGGCAGGTTGCCGTGCTGGTCCCAGCCGCGATGATAGAGCTGCGTGAAACGCACACCGCGCTCGGCCATGCGACGGGCGAGTAGGCAATTGTTCGCAAAGGTCCCGGGCTTCTTCACGTCGGGGCCGTACATTTCGAGGATGTGTTCCGGCTCCTTGGAGATGTCCGTCAGCTCTGGAACAGAGGTTTGCATCCGGTAGGCCATTTCGTATTGGGCCACGCGTGTGTTGATTTCGGGATCGTTGTAGTGCTCGAATTGCTTGCGGTTGAGCTTCGCAATTCCGTCGAGCATCCGGCGGCGCATCGGGCCATCGATGCCGTCCGGGTTTGAAAGATAGAGAACGGGGTCGCCAGTGCCGCGGAATTGCACCCCTTGATGTTCGGAGGGCAAAAAGCCGGAACCCCAGAGGCGCGTATAAAGCGGTTGATCGCTTTCCTTCCCGCTCGAGATCATTACGATGAATGCGGGCAAATTGTCATTCGCGCTGCCCAGGCCGTAACTTAGCCACGAACCGACGCAGGGGCGCCCCGGTTGTTGAAAGCCGGTCTGAATGAAGGTGATCGCCGGGTCATGGTTGATCGCTTCGGTGTTGACCGTTTTGACGACACAGATGTCGTCGACAATTCCGGCGGTGTAGGGAAGCAACTCGCTGACGTAGGTGCCCGCCCGGCCATGTTGCTTGAATTTGAACATGGAGTTCACCACCGGGAATGACTTCTGACCGGAGGTCATTCCCGTGAGGCGCTGGCCCATTCGAATGGAATCCGGGAGCTCGGTTTTATGAAGTTTCTCGAGCTGAGGCTTGTAATCAAACAACTCCATCTGCGACGGCCCGCCTGCCATGAAAAGATAAATCACCCGTTTCGCCTTCGGGGCGAAGTGCGTTGCCTTCAGAGGGTATTCCGGGCCGGCAATTTCTGCAAAAAGTTGCGGGTTCAGTAGTGATCCCAATGCGGCAGTCCCGATTCCAGCGGCGGTGCGCGAGAAAAAATGGCGGCGCGTAATTAGGCGTTCTTGCTCTCTGATGGGATGCATATCAGTTTTTGGTAACAGTCTCGTCAAGGTTCAGGATCATGCTGGCGACCGTGGTCCATGCCGCAAGCTCCGGCGAGCATTCGCCGGTCGGCAGAAGCTTTTTTGCAGCGGAGGTGTCGTGACTAAAGGAATCCTGCTGTGCTGTCAGAGCGTCCATGAGCACCTGTAGTTCATCAGGTGAAGGCGTGCGCGAGGTAGCCAGACGGAAGGCGTATTCCAGTCGCTTGCGATCATCCGAACCGCAGTGGCGGATGATGCGGGCAGCGAAAGCGCGGCTGGCCTCGACGAATTGGGGGTCGTTCAGGAGAACGAGAGCCTGGAGCGGCGTGTTGGTGCGCGGACGGCGCACGACGCAGTATTCGCGCGTGGGCGCATCGAAGATCAGCATGTTCGGTGGAGGGGATTGGCGCTTCCAGTGGATGTACAGGCTGCGACGGTAGTTGGCTTCGCCGCGATCCTGCTCGTATTTCTGCGAGTTGTTATAGGAAACAGCCTCCCACAAGCCCGCAGGTTGGAATGGTTTCACGCTGGGTCCTCCGATTTCTTCGACGAGCAACCCGCTGACGGCAAGGGCTGTGTCACGGAGAGTTTCGCCATCGATGCGGAACCGCGGACCGCGCGCGAGCAAACGATTCTCAGGATCGCGAGAGAAAAGCGTAGCTGGAGCGGCCGAGGATTGTCGATAGGTGGCCGACATGAGGATCAGCTTGTGCAGGTGTTTCACATTCCAGCCGCTTTCAATAAATTCCGTCGCGAGCCAATCGAGCAATTCAGGATGTGACGGAGGTTCGCCCTGCATGCCGAAATCCTCGGTTGTCTTCACAAGGCCGACACCAAAGAAGTGCTGCCAAAACCGATTTACGACGACGCGGGCGGTGAGCGGATGATCCGGAGAGATGAGCCATTGTGCGAGTCCGAGCCGATTCGTCGGAGCATTCGCCGGCAAGGGAGGCAAGATCGCGGGAACGCCCGGCGTGACTGCCTCGCCGAGCTTGTCATACTCACCGCGCATCAGCATATGCGTTTCGCGCGGCTTAGACGATTCCTTCGCGATGAGAGTCGTCGGAATTGATTTATCGAGCTGCTGTTGTTCTTCGCGCCAAAGGGCCAGATTTTCCGAAGCCTCTTTCCATTCCGGTGAACGCAGAAGTCGGAAGTGGTTCCGAACGCGCTTGGCATCATCACCCGAAGGAGTAGCTGTGGCGGCGAGAAGCACAGCGAGGTCTGTAGGAAGCGATTCGTCGTCCAAAAGCTTTTGATCGAAGCGGAAACGGCATTCGCCCTGGTGATTTACCACTTTTACGAGCAGCTTGTTCTCGCCTTCTTTTAAGTTCAGTTGAAGGCGAGTCGGCGGAGCGCCCACGTCCAGCTTGTGATCTACTTCCGTCAGCATCTCGCCGTTCAGCCATACGCGAACATAATCATCCGCACGCAGGCTCACTTCGAGTTTTCCTGGTCCGGCCGCATGAATGATGCGGGTCAGATAATACACTCCATGGACCCCGTGCAGTTCATCAACGAGAACGTGCGACTTGCCATCGGCATAGCCGCCTTGTTCGTTCCAGCGAATGTCTTCGCGAACACCGGGATAAGTCTTTGAAAAATCCACCGTCTTTTCGGGCGGATACTCTTCACGCAGGGCGGTCTTGGCATCTTCCCCTTTGAAAGGTCCGATCACACGCCAATTGTCGGCCTTCGTGCCGTAAAATTGGGCGAGCAAGGTGCGGTCCATGCCAGCGGATATGCGGAAGCGGGCAAGAGCCTTTTCACTCGCGGCATCTTTCAGGCGAAGGCGGACCTTTAATGTTCCCGCTTCGACCGATTGCGGTTCCTTGAGCAGGAAAACGGCGGCGTGAGCCTGCGTGCGGCTTTTGGCTGCCGACCAGGCGGTATCCAACTTTCCATCGATGGCGTTGCGCACAGAGCTCTCCGCTGAATTGTCGCTCGAAGCAGCGCCAAAGGTTACCTTTTTCCCCGCGATTTCTGCTTCCAGTTCGGCCAATTGGAACGTGTCGGTTTCAGATTTGGATTTCTCATCGGTAAAGGTTTCAAGACGTAAGCCACCCAGCTTCCCGGCAGGTAATTGCGCTGTTGCTTCCCAAACCGAATCACCGGCCGGTTCCACTTCGACTGACTTATCATCGAGCGGCTTGAAAGCGGCGGCTTTCGGTCCGGTGACATTCAACGACAGGAATTCCCAGCCGTTGTTTAGCTTATCATGCCAGGCGCGTTGCCACTCAGGCTGCTTCTCATCCAACTCTGGAATCGGCGCTTCGATCTTCTTTTCCGCAGCGGCGACGGAGTCTTTCAACCAGCTCAAACGCTGTTCCTGCCGGGCGCTCGGAATTTTCAGGAATGGATCTGGATTTGGCCGATTGCCATCCATCACGGGTTCGTCGAGCGAGTTGAAGAACGAGAAAAGCTGATAATACTCCTTTTGCGTGATGGGATCGTACTTGTGCGTGTGACAGCGCGCGCAGGTCATGGTCAACCCAAGCCACATCGTGCTGGTGGTTTCAAGGCGATCGAAGCCATATTTGGCCCGATACTCTTCCTCGATTGCGCCACCTTCGCCGGTGCTCATGTTACACCGCACATAACCGGAACCGATTTTCTGCGAGGTTGTGGCATTCGGCAGGAGATCTCCCGCGAGTTGCTCTTTGGTGAATTCATCGAACGGCATGTTTTGATTGAACGCGTTGATGACCCACTCACGGTATTTCCAAATGCTCCGCATCGAATCGATGTGGTACCCGTGGGAATCCGCATAGCGCGCACCGTCGAGCCAGTAACGCGCCATCTGTTCTCCGTAGCGGCTTGATTCAAGCAGCCGGTCCACGACCTTTTCGTAAGCGCCCTCCGAGCCATCCGCCAGGAAAGCATCCACCTCTTCAGGAGTGGGGGGCAGGCCGGTGGCATCGAGCGAGGCACGTCGGATCAAAGTCGTCTTTTCTGCTTCAGGACTGGGTGAAAGGCCCTCCTTTTCGAGGCGCTTGGCGATGAAGTTATCAATTTCGTTGCGCGGCCAGGTCTTGTCCTTTACCTCAGGGATTTCAGGCCGAGTTGGCTTTTGAAAAGCCCAGTGCACTTCCCATTTTGCGCCCTGGTCGATCCATTTTTTGAAAAGCTCGATCTGAGCGGGCGTCAGCTTCTTTCCGCTTTTGGCCGGAGGCATCAGATCGTCCGGATCGCTCGCTGTGATACGTTTGAAGAGTTCGCTGTTTGCGCTGTCGCCCGGCTTGATGATCGCATGCCCCTCGCGAACCTCGAAGGCCCCTTCCTTCGTATCCAGACGCAATTTCGCCTTGCGCTGCTGCGCGTCGGGTCCGTGGCAACTGAAACAGTTGTCCGAGAACATCGCGCGAATATCGCGGCTGAAATTGACCTGCTGTTCAGCCGCGCCCGCCGTCAATGCGAGCAGCGCGGAAGCACAAACGGAACTGGCGAATTTTAGCATTGGCAATCAGATAATATGACGCGAACCCGCTGCCTTGCAAAAGGAAAGAGCGGGTCTTTTTGGTTTCGAGGCTCACCTCAATGGACCGGATTAAAGGTTGCGCTTTGCGCTGCCTCACGCGGGAATTTCGCCAGAATCGCGCGTCCCGGGGTGTAATGCAGCGATGGCTCCCAGTGTCCGGTCTGTTTGTTAAACTTGCTGGTATCGTACGCCTGTTTTTGCTCGTTCCAGATCTTCAATTGCGCCCCTTCTATAGCGGGGACACCCGCTGCTTCGTTGAGTGGACCCGGTTTCGGCACAATGGCACTAATAAAATTCTCACCCTGCGGAATTGGACGTTTCAGGGCCCCTTGCGGCAATTCGCCGCCAAATTTTACGTAGATGCGTTCCTTGCCTGTATTACGCACCATGAATCCGGCTCCCGCGGGAATTGGCGGAGGGGCAGGATTCCACTTGTTATCAAACTCGTCCCACGTGTAGGCGGTTTGTTTGCCATTTTCGGTAAGGTAGAACTGGACGGAAGGGGTTTCGGTTCCGAAGACAATTTTACGGACCGCCGGTTTGTCCAGATGAATGCTGGATTCGAAAGGAGTGGCAACGACGGCGACTTTGCCCGGCTCAACCGGCACCCGAATAAACCCAACCACATTCGAGACGAATGCGCCGCTGGCCGTTTTGGCGCGGTAAAAGCGCCATTCGCTATTGGCGCTTCCTGCATCAACGAACCGATCTGACCCCTTCTCAAGCGGCGTCCACGTGCTGAGATTTGTCGAATACTCGATCTGGAGGGGTTGCCCGCCGTTCACTTGTAACTGAAACGCGCCGTTCGTAGCAAAGCCTCTGGCCAGAATTCCAGGAGGCACACCCGCCTGGCCAAAAGTGGTAATCGCAGAAAGCAGTCCCGACAGAAGAATCAAAATCTTTTTCATAACCCGGTCGCGCAGTATACGAGGAAGGACGCTTCTGGCAATCGGGCTATTCAGACCGGCGTCGCCACCTATATTGGAAACGTGAACCGAGTCCGGAAGGCGTTCGAGCGGAGATTCCGCGATTTACTCGCGGAAATTGGCGCGCGTGAGCGCGATCGTGGGGTGCACTGGCTGTTTGCTCATTCCAAGAGTTGGGTTGGGCGAAGTCAGACACACGCGTTGGCCGAGGAGAACATCGTTCTCACGGATAAGGTTCATCGTTTCCGGAAGAGAAAAGGCTCGGCTTACACGCCAGCCACGCCTCTGGTTTTTTGTGATGCGGGCCTCGGCGGGCTCGCGCGATGGTTGCGCGCGTCCGGTTGTGACGCTCGCTGGGTTCAAGATATTTCGGATCCGGAGCTTGTCAGCGAAGCGGCGCGGATCGGCGCGACCATTATCACCACCGATAGTCTGCTGCTGGACCGTCGGCCCATCACGCAGGAAGTAGTTCGAGCGATTTGGGTTCCACCGGCTCTGACGAAACTTGATCAACTCCGATTGGTGCAGGCTGAACTTGACCTGCCGAAAAATGATTCGCGGTGCATGCGTTGCGGCGGTGAACTGATCCAGGTGGACAAAGAGGCGGTGCGGGATCGAATCCCTCCAAAGACCTATCGCTGGATCGACGAATATTACGAGTGCAACCGATGCGGCCGGCTTTTTTGGGAGGGAACCCATTGGCAGCGGATAACTGCTCGTCTGCAGGAAGTGCTCTAAATTGACGGTCGAAATCGCACTCCGGCATTTGCCGTTGTCAGAAACCATTGATTTTCGCACTATTTGCGCCGTTCCATGGGAACCGTTGGCGAAAAGCTGCGTCAAGCGAGAGAGCGTTCGGGTCGGAGCATTCGCGAAATGTCCGATGTGACTAAAATCCGCACGGACCATCTCGAGGCGCTCGAAAGCGGAAAGTATAAAGCCTTTTCCGCGCCGATTTACATTCGCGGATTTGTCCGGAGCTACGCCGGAGCACTCAAGCTGAACGTGCGGGAAACACTTGGGGAACTCGATGACGAACTGGCAAAAGACCCCCGCTTCAAAGCACCGCCATCTCTGAGCGGCGAGTCGAAAGGGGTCGTTGATTTCGTGACGCGCCAGTTGTCGAAGATCAATTGGACAGTGGCTCTGCCTTTGCTGCTGCTGGCGTTGCTGTTGTTGGTGGCGGTGTTCAGCTACCGCTTTTACAAACACTCACAATCGACGGACCCACTAAGGAATCTGAGTCCAGGATTGTATCAAACGGCACCTGTCGGCGAAACATTGCCGATCCCGGTCAGCACCAATCGCTAATGGGACGACGCAAGTTGTCTGTCCCGGCGTTCGATCACCGTTAGAACGAGCCGTTTCGCTCCCCCTTCGAAAGTGAATTCTGAGGCCGACGACCATCTTGCGCCATAGGACCGGGCAACGCTCCGGGCGACTTCGGCAACTTCGGGGCCACAGTCCACCAACCCCGTACCTTGAGCGCGCAGGTTGTAATCAAGATAGGAGTTGGTTTCGGGGATGTAGCAAACGACATGAACAATTTTGGGCATGCGGACCGCAATCAGGCGCGGTTTGTAGCCGTGCCGGCGAAGAACATTCGCAGCGAGAATCGAATAATCGTCGCAATCGCCTGATTCAGTCGTCAGAAACGCTTCAGGAGACTGGACTTCTGAACTAAAACGAAACGCAAAGGAGCGGAAAAAGCCAGCGAAGCGCGCGGGTGTCAGATCAGGAGAGTGTTCGATCTCTTCCAGGGTGAGCGCAGTGCTGGAGAGGGCAAATGCCAAGCTGAGAAGAAACATTCGAATAATCGGGCCTGGTAAAAATCGCACGAACACCGTTCAGCAGAGGCTGTGCCATAGGGCTTTCTCTGGCCGGGAAAGAATTTGTGACGGGCCCTGAATTATCTGGTAGCCGCAAAGCACATTGAAAACAATTGCGGAACTGTCCTGAGGCAGGACAGCATCAGCCTGCGCGTCCAACTTCGGTGCGCTATTCTGGCCAAAAATGATGCTGCGCATAGCCTGCCGCGAAAAGCTCTCGAGGAACTGTAGTTCACCCGGTGGACGGCCCTGCTCCATTCGAGCCACCCGGACGCGTATGCCATCAACGGTTCGGCGGCAAGAAATGCACTTTCGATCGCGAGCGACATTCCATTGCCGGTAAAGGGCGGAATCATTTGTATCGAATCGCCGACGCAACATTCATCCCCTGAGTTTTTCGTTTGGAGTGAAATTCCCGCCACTGCGCAACAGGACGCGGGATCGATTTGTGCGCCCGAAAACAGGGCGGACGACTCGGATTCGGACTTTATCAATTGCGCCAGGGCGGAACGCGGATCTCTGCGGAAATCTACGCTCGGAAAATTTGCGCGCACCAAAGCGCAAATATTTGCACCGGCAGTCAGGCGGGCGATCCCGATATAGCCGTTATCACTGAAGTGCATTTCGAGGTCAGCCGCGGTTTTCCAATTCTTAACGTGTGCTTTTAGACCGGTCCAGCCCTGACCGCTGGCGTCAATTCGCCGGCCCGTCGCACGAACAACGCCGGGCATCTGAAACGATTCCGTCCAGCGCCGTTTCGTAAGAAGTTCACCCCCTGCGGCGGCAAAAGTCTTCGCGAGCACGTGATCCAGATCCCATCGAGCAACTGACAAACCGGGCGCGGGCAATTGGAAAAGTTTACTGCTCCGACCGTCCGCATGGAACTGAACCGTTCGGGCCGTGACACCTTTGCCGGGGAGCTCGGGAAACAAGCCGACTAGAAGTTGAGCTCCGCGCCCGCTGACAAATTCACCGCACACGCGGTGTCTCGGATAATCGTGTGCCTCCCAGATTTCGACGGGTGCCCCGCGTTGCCGCAGAAGAACCCCCAGCGTAAGTCCGGCTATTCCCCCGCCGATGATTGTGATAGGTCGCACAACGTCAGTGCGGGGAAGTTACCTCGCATTCGCAGTTTTGGAAACGAACCGGGCTTTCAAAATTCGGAATTGATGCTTCTCATCAAAGTGTCGCACCGGCCCGAAGCTTGTGCTGGAAAGCAGTGCAATAATCAGTTCTCTGATGACGTCGCTGCAACCACCTCGGCGCTGTTTTTTGATTACTCCCCTGGGTACTCCGGAAGCGGAGGAAGGCTGCCGCCGGAGCGGAAATTTTTTACCCGAAGTTCCTTGAGCCGCAGCGCGCCGGCATGTCCATCGTGGAAAAGCGAGGTGAGCCGCTCGCTATGTCGTGTGGCGTAGTGATTTGTATTATCGAACGGCAACCATGGCGGACGCGGAGGAGTCATCACCCGCGAATCCGAACACCCGGGCGAGCGGCGATGATCCCAGATGACCAGCATCTCTGAGCTCCGCTCGACCAAAGAATCCTTTTGGCCCATGGGGCTGCCGGTGCTGTAGTTCATCGCATAAGAACATTGCCATTTCGGCTCGACGGGACATTTGAAGATATTCGTGGTCCCAAAATATTTCGAGAGTAGCCCGAGCTTGAAACCTGCACTCGGAACACCATCGGGCACTTGTGTCGGATCGTACGGTGCCCACCAGATTTCGTTCGGCCCAGTCGGCGGCGGACTATTTGGCGCATTGCCCGAGGGAACACCGGAGGAGAGGCCAAACGGATCGTCCGGAGTATCCGGGCAAAGACGTTGGGGCGGATTCACATCGTTTTCATCGATCTTATAGAGAGCGATCGCAAGACCGGTCTGCTTGAGATTGTTCAGGCAGTGACTGCCGCGCGCTTTAGCCTTGGCTTTCGCCAGCGCAGGAAGAAGGAGTGACGCGAGCAGCGCGATGATAGCAATCACCACCAGCAACTCGATCAGCGTAAAGGCCGTGCGTTCGTCGCGATTCACCAAGCGCTACTCCTTCATTCGGACGTTCAACTCCAGTTTCCAGCGACCGGACCCTTTCCGTTCCAGGCACTGAAGTTCGAGCGTGCCCAACTCAGTGACGGCAGCCTGCAGGTTTACAGGAACGAGCTGGCCCGCCTGCCCATCGGAAGCGGGAAGCGTGGTTTCGATAGGCGATACTTCCTCGAGCTGCCCCTCGTGGGTCGCGTCCTCGAGCATGTCCCCGGGTTTGTCATCGCGTCGGACTGAGGAGGCGAAGAAGCGGAAGCGCGTTGGTTCCCCGACGACAAGGCCAAATTCCTGCGGAGGAATTTCGGCTTTGGTGCCTTCTTCCATGCCGAATGGTGCCACGCAAAGAGCGCGAACGGGCGGTTCGAAACCGGGCACCGCGGGAACCGAAGCTTCCACGCCGACATAATAAGCACGAGCAGTGCCGCCGCGAATGCGAATGCCGTGTCCCTGGCGAACCCAGCCATAATAGGCAGCGCCGCGAGCGACCGATAGATCAAGATCAGCACCGCCGAGTTCCTTAACGGGAGCAGCGCCTTCAGTTTCTAGCCAGGAGTTCAGAACCTCAACGACGCGCGTCCTCAGGGGATCGGCTTTAAACACGCCACCATTGAAAAGGACCGCTGTGGGATGAACAAAGCTGCGGCCTTCGAGTTTTACCGGCAAGTCGGGCGAATTGGCCAGGGCCGTCGCCTGCCGGGTAACGAATGCGGCGAGATGGCGCGTCACGGCCGCGTCTTGCGCGTAGGGCAGTGCCATTTGAGCAAAGCCGGTCCGACGGGCGGTCGCAGGAACATCGGACACTGCAGCCTTGGGGAAAAATCCTTCAACCAGGATTTCTTCGAGACGCTCGCGCGTTAGTTCTGTTTTGATTGTCCCGCCGATCAGTGCAGAACCGCGACCGGCGATTGAAATGGGGAACTTTTTGGCTTTGGCATCCGCCAGGAGTCGCTCCTTCGCTTCCCGGCAGGCGTAAGTCAGCGCGGCGAATTGCCACACGTCCAGCTTCTTGCCTCCGGCGGAAAGTTCCTGGTTGAGCGTGTGCGCAAGCGCCAGGTCCATATTATCTCCGCCCAGCAGAATGTGATCGCCGACCGCAAGGCGGGTGAGTTGGACATCACCTGCATTCTCGGTAACGGCAATCAAAGAAAAGTCGCTCGTCCCTCCGCCCACATCGACAACTAGAATTACTTCGCCAACCTGAAGATCCTTCCGGAAATTCTCGCCGCGCGCTTCGATCCACGCGTAAAGAGCGGCTTGGGGCTCTTCGAGAAGAACGACGTTCTCCAGCCCGGCTTGCGCCGCGGCCAGCGTTGTGAGGTCGCGCGCGGAAGCATCGAAAGAAGCTGGTACCGTGAGAACAACGTCCTGTTGCGCAAGTTTCTCGCGCTCATATTTGTGCTGCCATGCGGCGCGCAGATGCTCGAGATATCGGGCTGAGGCGGTAAGCGGCGACACCTTATTAACCTCGTCCGGGGCCTGCCAGGGAAGGATCTCCGCGTTCCGATCGACTCCGGAATGGCAGAGCCAGCTTTTCGCGGAAGAAACAAGGCGCGTTGGCACTTTCGAGCCGTGAGCACGCGCGAATTCCCCCACGATCCCGCCATGCTTTGCCTTCCAGGGAAGATCGAGGCTGCCTTCCGGAAATTCGTTTTCGTTCGGCAGATACAGGAACGAGGGCAGCAGGAAACGCTCTTCGACCGCGCCAGGTTTCACGATTTGCGGGATCGGAAGCATCTCCTGCTCGCCTCCTCGCCCGCTTTCGCGAGAGAGGTCGAAGGTGGACACGGCGGAGTGCGTCGTCCCGAGATCAATTCCTACGGAGTAACGAGCCATGGCGTTAGAGTTCGATTTCAGCCGGAGCAACCACGCGGTAATCGACCGCGTCGCTCAGTGTCGGGAACTTAACCTGCGTGGCCACCCAGCCGTGATGTTTGAGTGCGCCTTTGTATGGCGGTTGCCCGGCCACGTTGCCGGTAAGCCGAATGCGAGTGGAATCGAAACCGGCCGGAACAGTAACATTCGATCCCTCTGCGTCTTTCAGAACCGGAGCGACCGAAATGAGACGTTCGAGCGCTTTACGGCAGCCGCTATGAACCACACGCGCCGCGCCACCTACTTCCTCGTCCGAGAAGCCAGCTACATCCTGCTGGAGGAAATCAATAAGACGCCCGTCTTGCTGGAGAACCGACAGGACGAACAAGCCGGAGGCGTGGGCCTTTTCCGGCGCGATGGCTTTTGGTGGTTCCGCGGCTTTGACCGGAGTGATTGGTGCAGCAGGCTTGTTGAGGATGTCGCCGACCTTCTTTGCCAACGCCGCATCCCCGAGCACCTTCAGCGCGAGACCGAGCCGCGCAAAAAAACCGGGATTAAGTTCCTCTCCCATATAATCGAGGCCACAGATTGCCACGAATGAGAAAGTGTGCAAGACAGGGTGTCTTCCGCCTCCTGCTCGTAATCGTAATCCTACTCTAATCTGCGTAAGAAAGAAGAGTTGATTAAGAGCAGAAGAGCAATCAGGGCTTTTTGAGTGAAGAGAGGTACTCGACCAGATCGACAAGGTCCTGAGCAGACATGGTGAGCTGGAGGCCAGCTGGCATAATGGAAGTGGTGCTTTTCTGACGCCTGGCGATGTCCGATTTTTTGTATTTGGTGACGACGCTCGTTTGGCTTTTAAGTGTGAGCTCCTCGGCAGTTTCGCTGGTGATCAGACCGAACGCGTCGTCGCCGTTCTTCAGTTCGATGCTCCAGGCTTCGTAACCGAAGGAGATGCCGGCACTCGGATCGAGGATGGATTCGTAAATGGCATCTTTGCCGAGTTTAGTACCAATCTCGGAAAGGTCCGGGCCGACTTCGGCTCCTTTTCCCAATATTTTGTGGCAGGTCGAACAGGAGGCGGTTTGGCTTTCGAAGATTTGTCTGCCATGGGACAGGTCGCCTTTTCGTTTGAGAAGTTCGTCGACAGGAGGAAGCGGCTCGGCGTTTTGCGCCTGGGGTAACGGAAGAATTTCAAGCGCGCGCTTTTTGATCTCGGGCCACGGGGCCCGATTGAGTTCAGAACCGGCGGTGAATTTTACGTCCTGCCCAAGTTTGTCGTGTTGGGTTAGGTCGAGGAGGTAGCGCGCACCGCCCTGAGTGCGGGCGAGCGCGCGAACAGCTTCTTTGCGAACAGCGGACGGCCTGCTCGGATCCTCCGTGATCTGGTGCAGGATCGGTTGAAGCTCTTTTTCGTTCGAGTTGCCGATGAGCTGGACCAGCGCCGGTGCCTTATCACTCGCCAGGATCGGATCGAGGGCTGATTGGCCAAGTTCGGCCACGGCCACACGAAACGCTTCAACGCCCGATGTTTCGGCAGGATACTCCAGAGCGTACTCGAGGAGCGGCTGGCCGTAACCCTTCAGTTTGAAGTCGCGGATGATCTCCACGAATTGCGGAGTGCCTCGCGTTTTCTCGAGAAGCTTCAGAACCGCGGCCTTGAGGGCGGCGTTGGAATCGAGGTCGATGTTCTTTAGGCGGCTGAGCGCCTCCAGCTTCGTCGCAGTCTCTGAGTCGAGCGTTGGAGGAGCAGCGACGGCGAGGCCGAATGACCAATGACTAATAAGCAACGACCAAATAATGAACCAACTTCCAAAACCCCATTGGGATCTGGGGCTTGCACATTGTTTGGTCATTAGGGCTTGGACATTGGTCATTCGTCCAACTATTGGGTCAAGAGTTGGACCAGGGCCGCATCCTTCTCAGGCCCTTTGATAAAGTCGAGCGCTCGCATGAAGCGGTCCTTTTCCTCCTGGGAGGTATTCTTGTCCTGAATAATTTTGACAATGAGCGCGGGTGCCTTCGTGCTGCGCGAGCGCCAGATGATGTCCCGGCCGGCAGGTGTGTTCCAATTGTCGCCCACGCGTTTGAGCCAGGCGTCAAAGAAACGATCGTCCTGCCCGTACGCTCCGATGCCAAGAGCTTCGAGATACCAGCGATCTCCGTCGGTATATTGTTGCGCCAGGTCAGCCCAGAGTTCCGGTGCGTCCGAGGACTTATCCATATGAAGCGAAAGCGCGCATTCACGACGCACTTGTGGATTGGCATCCTTCACCAAACGCTTCACAACCGGGATCGGATCTTTGTTTTCGACGCGAACGTAACGGAGCGCGAGATTTCGAATGTTAGCGTCCTTATCTTTAATCGCCGCATCGATATACTTTTGTCCATTCTTGCCCCGGACCAGAAGTTGCCAGGCACGTGCGCGGGCTATGGCGTTATCGCTCTTCCAGTTTTGTTCGAGCGCGGAATCAGATTTGCTGCCCATTTTGGTGAGGGCTTGATAGGCAAGGTAGCGCGTCGCGAGATTCGGTGATTCCAGGGCCTGCACAGCGCCCGCAGCGGAGTTGAAATCGGGTTTTGCAGCCGTGGCTTTGTAGCCTTTCGGCGCAACGCGGTAGATGCGGCCCGTCATGGTTTCGAGTTTTTGATCGGCCATCTGATGACCACCCACCCCCGCGTCGTTCCAATCCGCGACGTAGAGCGCTCCATCGGGACCGATGCAAACGTCCGAAGGTCGGAACCAGGTGTCGTCACTCGTCAGGATGTTCTTGATCTCTGCCTTGTAACCAGCGCCGTCGGCCTGCAGCGTGTAGCCGCGAACGACGCGCGGACCAGCATCGCAATGAATGAGAGCGCCACGGAAATCTTTCAGCAGTTCGCCTTCATAAAAAAGTATTCCGGTCGGCGAGCCGCCGCCTGTTTGGAGAAGGTTCGGAACAACTCCAGGATCGTTCAGGTGCCAATGCTTCTTCGGAATCTCGGTTTCCATATGAGTGCGCTTGGCATTCCAACCCGCACCGGTCATCTCATCGGTGTACCCGAAATTGCCGTAGTCCATCACGTAGTTGATGCGGACACCTTTATTGCCGTCGTCATCGTTGTCAGACTGCCACATCGTACCGAACGAATCGACGCATACCTCGTAGTTGTTGCGAAAATTGTTCCCGAGCACTTGCAGGTCTGAACCGTCGAGGTTGCAACGGAAGACCAGTCCTTGACGATACGGATGACCGTCGGTTTTCACCTCGACCCCGTATCGATCCTTCACAAATGTGCCGTCGGCGTGATGCAACTCCTTGCCTTCGTTGCCCATGTTAAAATAGAGCTTCCCGTCCGGACCGAAGACAAAGGCGTGCACGCCATGATCGTGATCCACTCCTTTGATGCCCGTGAACAGAACCTCTTTTTTGTCGGCTTTGTCATCGCCGTTTTCATCGGTGAAAACGAGGATGTTCGGAGAGCAGGAGACGATCACCTTGTTACCCAGCACGCAGATGCCCAGCGCCGTATTGACATCGTTTCCCTGGTAAAAGGTCGTTTCCTTGTCCGCAACGCCGTCGCCATTCGTGTCTTCGAGAATGACGATGCGATCGCCTTCCGGACGGAGCTTGCCCCATTTATTCCACACACGGTAATTCGCCCCTTCCGTCGCCCAAACTCGTCCACGGGCGTCCACATCCATATTGGCCGGGTTGCGGATCATCGGCTCAGAAGCGAAGAGGCTCACTTCCAAGCCATCTGCGACTTTGAGGCTTTTGATCTGTTCGCGCGCGGCCTCGGGGCCAGTTCCGTCTTTGCGTTGCGCGTAAGCGGTCAGGCCAAGCGACAGTCCGGCGATGAGATATATCGATTTCATAAAAGGAAGCGGCGGATGTTGTAATTTCTTCTGCGGTTCGGAACAACTCTTTCTTTCGATGCAATCCGCCGCCGCAGAATTCAATTATTAAAACCAATTGCTGCCTGTAAAGGCGGCGCTGACATGCCGTTCGTCACCGCAAAAAGGAATTCAGCCGCCGCTTCACAGCGTCCGCTACCCCACCTGCGGATTCTGAGTTGTCTAAAACCTGATGGCGCGCCCGCCTCCGTTCTGGCAGACTGGAACCGACCCATCAAATGAGCCTTACTGCCGAAAGGAAAGCGGATATTCTGCGAACGAGCTTGCTGACACTTTTCCTCGTCGCTCACGTCAGTCTATCCGCTGCCCAAGACCCGGAAATTTCTTTCCGCAACCAGGTTCAACCCCTTGTCCAGCAGTATTGTTCGGATTGCCATGCGGATGGCGCGAAGAAGGGCGGCGTTGCTTTCGATGAATTAAAGACACGCGAGGCGATGCTCGATCCCGAACTTTGGTTTCGGGTGTTGAACAATGTGCGCTCCGGTATCATGCCCCCACCGAAAAAAGCGCAACCGAGTGCTGCTGAGAAGCAGCAACTGATTTCGTGGATAAAACAGGTCTCATTTCGAGAAGATCCCGCCAATCCAGATCCCGGCCGTGTGACCGTTCGCCGCCTGAATCGCGTCGAGTATCGCAACACGATTCGCGACTTGATGGGCATCGACTTTGACACAGAGAAACAATTTCCACCGGACGACTCCGGCCACGGCTTCGATAACATTGGCGACGTCCTGACTCTCTCCCCGATGTTACTCGAAAAATATCTGGCGGCGGCGAAAACCGTCGTTGCAAAAGCTGTTCGTCCCGAATCGAGGGTTCCCGCGGAGAAAATAATTGGAGGACGGGATTTTCATGGAATTGGTGTGACGAACGGCGCGACTGGCACGAACATTTCACTCACGTTCTCATATTACAAGACTGCCCTCGTCACGAATACGTTTCACGCGCAAAACGCTGGGCGCTTCCAACTCTTCCTCGATCTGGCGGCAAACGAGCGCTTCGTCGATAATCAGTTTGATTACAACAAATGCCACCTCGCCCTGAAGGTTGATGGTCGAGAAATCTTTCAGCAGGAGTACGCGCGCGAAGGCAACCGGACCTTTCATTATGAATTCAACCAGGACTGGACCCCCGGCGATCACGACTTAACGCTCGTGCTGACCCCGCTCACGCCTGATCAAAAACAAGTTCGTTCGCTCAGTTTACGCATCGATTCGCTGACCGTCCGCGGCCCGCTTGATCCGAAGTATTGGGTTCGCCCCGCAAACTACGAACGCTTTTTTTCTCGCGAAGAATTACCAGCAGGCGCAAGAGAGCGCCGCGATTATGCGCGCGAAATCCTTGCTCCCTTCGTCCGACGCGCTTATCGCCATCCTGTCGAAAACCAAACAATTGAACGCCTTCTGAATCTCGCTGAAAGCACCTACAGCCAGGAGGGAAAAACCTTCGAAGCCGGGATTGGCCAGGCGATGGTTGCGGTCCTGGCTTCACCTCGTTTCCTGTTCCGCGAAGAAAAAGTCGAAAAGCCCACCACCGGTGAAAAGTATTCGTACGTCGACGAATATGCTCTCGCGTCACGCCTTTCTTACTTCCTCTGGTCGTCGATGCCCGATGACGAATTGCTTCGACTGGCGGAGAAACACGAACTCCGCAAAAACCTATCCGCGCATTCGCGATGTCGACAGCATCACCGTTGATGCGCGGCAGGTGTTCGCACGCGAAACTCCGCCCGATCCTGCCTTTGAGAAGCAGCGCGCACGCTTTTTCGAATTAAGAAAAAAGCCGGACGGAACTCTCACCGCCGAAGAAAAAAAGGAGATGGATGATATGCGCGCCGTTTTCCAGAAGCGCTTCTCCCGCACTCCGCGCGCCGAACTGAATGGCGATTTACGCCGGGCTTTCAAGCAGGAAACTGAAAAGACCTTCGAATATGTCCTGCATGAAGACCGCAACCTGCTTGAACTGCTAAATAGTGATTACACGTTCCTCAACGAAAAGCTGGCGGCTCATTACGGCCTAACCAATCTCAGCGTACTCGGCGACGAGATGCGACGCGTGCAGTTACCCGCCGATAGCCGCCGCGGTGGAGTCCTGACTCAAGGCTCAGTTCTCGCGGTCACTTCCAATCCCACGCGCACTTCACCTGTGAAACGCGGAAAATTCGTGCTCGATAATCTTCTGGGCTCTCCGCCTGCGCCGCCGCCACCAGACATTCCGCCGCTGGAAGATGCGACCAAAGGTAAAGGCGAACGCACCTTCACCCTGCGTGAAACCCTCGCGATCCACCGCGAAAACGCACTTTGCAGTTCCTGCCACAATCGAATGGACCCGTTGGGTCTCGCGCTTGATAACTTCAATGCGCTGGGAATGTGGCGCGACCAGGAACGGGGCCAGACGATCGATGCCACTGGCACCCTCTTGAGCGGCGAGAGTTTCACCAATGTGGTGCAGTTGAAAACCATACTGGTCGCAAATCACGCCACCGAATTCTACCGCACTCTCACCGAAAAACTTCTGACTTACGCTCTTGGGCGCGGACTGGAATATTACGATACTCAAACTGTGGATAACATCGTGGACCAAATCGAGAAATCCGGCGGCAAGCCAAGCGTCCTCCTGACCGGGATTATCGAGTCCGCCGCTTTCCAGAAGACTAGGCCCTCCAACGGGGGTGAACCAGCGGGCGGAACAACCACCTTAAGAGCCGACGCAAAAACCCAGGGAAACTAAGCTATGGCAAATTCGAATTTCAGTTTCAACCGCCGTAAATTCTTGCGCGGCGTCGGTGCATGCATCGCGCTGCCCGCCTTTGAATCTCTCGCCGTGCGTGCCGCCATCACGGGCGGAGAGCGACTAGCCGTCACTGCCACTGGTGCGCCTCTGCGCGCTGCCTTTCTCTTTTTCCCGAACGGCGCGATTCCACGAGGCTGGTGGCCCAAAGAGCCCGGTAAAGATTTTGAGCTCAGCCGCACTCTCCAGCCGTTTGAAAGTGTCCGCGACCATATCCAGGTGCTCGGCGGGCTCGACCAGCGCGAGGCCGAACCCGGTCCGGACGGCGCCGGCGATCACGCTCGCGGCAACTCCGTCTTCCTTACCGGCGTGCGCCTCAAAAAAAGCGCGACCGACGTTCGCGCCGGCGTTTCCATCGACCAGGCTATTGCACGAGAACTTGCTCTCGTTACGCGGTTCCCATCGTTGGAATTAAGTAGCGACGCGATTCGCACTTCCGGTGCGTGCGATTCCGGTTACGCCTGTGCCTACCAATACAATCTCGCCTGGAGTTCTCCCACAACGCCTGTCGCGGCGGAATCGAATCCGCGCATGGTCTTCGAACGTCTTTTCGGCGCCGGCAATCACGGCGAACGCTCCGCCAACATTCAACGCCGCCAGCAGGAACAACGTTCTGTTCTCGACTTCGTTCTCGAAGAAGCACGCGGTATGAACAATCGCCTGAATGGTCGCGACCGCGATAAACTCGATCAATATCTCACCGGTATCCGCGAAATCGAAAAGAGCATCGAACGCGCGGAACGCCTCGGCGCCACGCAGGATCCAAACGTCGAAACGCCCTCCGGCATCCCGCAAAATCGCAGCGACTACGTGCAACTTATGTACGACATGCTCGTCCTGGCGTTCCAGACCGATTCCACCCGCGTCGCCACTCTCCTTCTCGGCCATGATGGAGACAATCGTTCGCTGCCTGAAGCGGGTGTGCCCGAAGGTCACCACGATCTCTCGCATCATTTCAACGCGGAGGAAAAAATCCAGAAACTGATGGAGATCGACCTCTGGTACGCGCAGCAATTCGCGAAATTCCTCCAAAAACTCGATTCAACGAAAGACATCGACGGCAATTCCCTCCTGCACAACTCGATGATCCTCTATGGCAGCGGCAACTCCGACGGCAACCGTCACACTCATTCGAATCTTCCTCTCGTCCTCGCCGGCCGCGGCGGCGGAACCTTTACCACCGGCCGCTACGTCCAGCACAACTCGAAGCCGTTGAACAACCTTTTCCTCACCATGGCCGAGCGCATGGGTGTGAAAAACCTCTCCAACCTCGGCGATTCTACCGGTCGACTCTCCGATGTCTAAGCGCTTCGTGGTTTTTAACATTGATCATTCGTCCCTCCGAGAAGGAGTTTCCGAGGAATTTTAGATTCCCTCCCGCCAGAATGTCACCATGATTGGAATCATCGAAATTGGCGACATCGCCTGGCAAGGCGTCACCGAGCCGATTTTCTGTCGTGGCGGGGACAACAATGATTATGTGGTCAAAGGCCAGCGCGCTGGTCGAAAGGCGCTGATCGCCGAGTGGGTCGCAAGTCGCCTGGGACGAGTCCTGGGCCTGCCTATTCCCGAGATTGCGCTCATGCGATTAGATCCGGAAATGCTCTCATTCAGCACGAGCACCGACAAAGTGAAACATCTTGGCACGGGCACTCTTTTTGGTTCCCGCCGTATCCCAAATGTTGTTGAGCTCCGTCACTCAGATATTTCGCTGATTGCAGGGGATCTTCGCGCCCGAGTCCTCGCGTTCGATTGGTGGATTTGCAATTCAGATCGCGTTTTTGTTGAGGGCGGTGGCAACCCCAATTTACTTTGGTCTGACGCTACGGGCGATCTAACGGTCATCGACCATAATCTGGCCTTTGACCGCTCAATGATGGGAAATTTTTGGACGGAACACGCCTTTCGTGATGACGTCCTTCTCTGGACGGAAAGCTGGCGTAGCAGGATGAAAGCCGATCTTCAGTCTACCCTCGCTCAACTTACCAAGATATGGAGGGAACTCCCAGAGGATTGGACTGAAATCGAAGGCCAACTCACATTCGCTGAGGTCGAATCATTGCTCTGGAGATTCGAACGCGAGGCCGATACATTCTGGAGGCCAGTATGAACTCGGTCGTTTGCAATTACGCGCCTATCCGCTTCCTCCCGTATCGGGAAGTGGGCGAGTTCATAAATTTGGGCGTGGTCGTCCATTGCCCGCAAACCGATTATTTTGGTTTCAAGACAATCTCGCCCAAACGCACACGGCGGATCACCAGTTTTTTCCCCGAACTCGACTTAAACGTCTTCAAATCCGGACTTGAAGGAATTACTCGCGAGCTGAAGCGTGTCCAAGCCGAACATCAGCCGCTCGAAAGCAATCAGGAAGTCCCTCGTGATCTTGCTTGCGTGCAGATGACTCGCTTCGCTGGGCTCACTCGCAGGCGTGAAGGCGTCCTGCACTTCGGTGACACAGGAACCTTAATCGCGGCCAGTGGCCGCGAAGCTCTTGATATGCTTTTTGCTCGCTACGTCGAACGCTATTTCGCGCAAATCCCCGAGTATCATGAAGTCGAAATGCGCCGCAAACTCGACCAGTTTCTTACCACCTGGAACCTCAGCCAATGGTACGAACGAAACAAAGAGATCGGCGATGAAGAATTCCATATTCTCATGCCTTTTATTCATCGGGCCGCGGAACGAGTGGAGAAAGCGCTTCGCCCATTGGATCTTAATAAACGGGATACGACCGACATTTATCAGCACGGAGGCACATGGGTGAAAAACATGGAGCGCTTGAAGACCAGAAATTTGATGCCTTCGCACGTCGTCTTCACAGTGGAACTGCCCGAAGACGGCAATCGATTGAAGGCCGCTGAAACAATTTGCGACGAGCTGCGATCCGTCGGTGTCGAACCGGTCAGTTTTCGCAACCTTGCGAGCCTTCACGCAGCGGTAAAAATTTCACCAGAAGCTTTTTGGACGGCGCGACAAAACTAATCATTTGGCCCGATAAAGGCGCCTCGCCTGATCGCTCGCCCCAGGGTCCGTAAAGATGACCGTTCCGTTTGTGTTCCGAACGGTCTCCACATCCACCCAGCTGGTCAAAGTCTCCGAACCCTGCACGAGAACTTCCGGCTGGTTCGGCGCCAGCAGTTCAAACTGAAAACCTCCATTGGTCAGAATTCGTCCGCCACTCGCGACCGGTCTCGTTTTGAACGCTCGCCACTCTGCGTAAGCCTGTCGCTGCCCTGCGTCCACATTGCCAATGGTCCAATAGTAACTCTCTGCCACTCCGAGAGTGTTCACAACGTTCACCCAATTCGTCATCGTGAGCGCGAGCTTGTTTGTCGGAATCGAACTATCGAACACAACCACCGCATCCGTTCCGAAGACGGGCGCTGCTTTATTAGCCAGGTACACGCTCGCATTCGGAATGTCCGCCGCGATCCAGCCAAACGAAGGTGCCGGATCCACCACCGCTCCGGCTCCCGGAGTGGTTAGCGCTATGACCGCCACAACTATTGGACCGGATGAAACGGCATCGTCCAGCTTTGACGTCTGATTGAGCGTGCTGTTCGCGACATCGTCCGCCACGACCCACAAATAATAAGTTCCGGGCAAAGTAATTGCTGGAATCGTGACAACGTTTGTCTGGCGCCTAGCCGATAGCGCATTAATCGCAGGTGTAGCAATCTTCGCGTTCAAGCTATCTCCCGCCGGCGGGACACTTGGCGAATTGCCGAGATGCAATCCGGTCGTGCTCGGAGGACAATCTCCAGCTCCCACGTTAGCCATCGTCCATGTCACCGTGATCTGTCCTCCCGGCCGCGCTGCGCCAATGCTCAATCCTACATTTGATGGGACGAGGTTGGGTCGAGGTGTTTCTGTCACAATGTCCAATAGGCTCGACCGCGCCGTATCATCCGCTTTTGAACTCTGGTTCAAGTTGCTATTCACCACATCATCCGCAACGACCCACACATAATAACTCCCTGCAACGGTATCGGCCGGGATCGTGATCACATTCGTCTGAAACACGCTCGATCGTGCGTCGATGGCTGGTGTTGCAATCTTTACGTTCAATGTGTCGTTCGTTGGCGACGCAATCGCTGAAGTGCCAAGATGCAGACCAGTCACGCTCGCTGCACAATTCGCATTGCCGGAATTCGTCATTGCCCAGGTCACAGTGATTTGCTCTCCGGGTCGCGCAGAGAGAGCGCTCAAGGTTACGTTCAACGGTGCGAGGTTCGGCCGCGGCAATTCGCTCACAACCACCAAAGGCCCGGATCGCGCGGCATCGTCATCGCGCGAACTCTGGTTCAAGCTGCTGGTCACGACATCATCCGCGACCACCCAAAGGTAATAAGTTCCCAGCGATGCCGTCGTTGGAATCGTCACGACATTCGTCTGATCAACCGGCCCTCCGGGCACAATCTCCGGCGTCTCGACAGTTAAGATGACGCCGTTCGTCGGCACTGAGGTAGACGATTGTCCGAACCCGTATCCCGTCACACTTCGAGGACAGGTCACACTTCCCAGGTTCCTCATTGTCCAGCGAACAGTTACCTGATCTCCCGGACGTGCAAAATCGGTGCTCAGAGCAACATTCTGTGGAACCAGATTCGGTTTCCCAACGACATCCACAACACCAAATACTCCGGATCGTGCCGCATCATCGTCTCGCACACTCTGGTCAATCGTGCTCAACGCGACATCATCTGCGACCACCCAAATGTAATAAGTTCCAGTCGGCGTCTCGGCCGGAATCGTCACGACGTTCGTCTGACGAATCGTTGAATGCGCCGCAATTTCGGGCGTGGTCAATTGGATTGTATCGAATGGAGGCATCTCTAGTGCGGACGTTCCCAACCGCAATCCCGTCAAACTTGCGGCGCAATTGCCGTCTCCCACATTTGCCATTGTCCACATAACGGTGAGGAGGCTGCCCGGTCGTACTGAATACGTGTTTAGCGACACATTCAACGGCACCAGGTTCGGTCGTGACACCACCGGCGCAACCGTGAATGCGCTCGATCTCGCTACATCATCAAGCCTCGACGTTTGATTCAACGCCCCGGTTTCGTCCGCCACGACCCACAGATAATACAGTCCAAAACCTGCCTCGGGCGGAATTGTCACCACATTCGTTATCCGCACAGAGGCGCCGGCAGCAACCGCCGGAGTTACGATTTGCAAACCTAGAGCATCGCTCCGCGGCGGCTCCAAAGGTGAGCCTCCCAAATGCAGACCTGTAATGCTCGCCGGGCAATTTCCACTCCCCGAATTCGTCAACGTCCACATCACCACCACCTGATCTCCGGGGCGCGCCGAATAGCTGCTCAAGGTAACATTGAGCGTTACCAAATTCGGTTGCGCCGGAGCCGGGGCAACCGTAAACACACCTGAACTCTGCGCGTCATCCAGTCTGGAACTCTGATTCAGCGTGCTGTTTGCCACATCATCCGCCACCACCCATAGATAATAATTCCCGAACGGGGTGCCCGGCGGAATCATCACCACATTCGTGAAGCGAACCGACGAATTTGCCGCAATCTGCGGGGTCGAAATCACCCCACTCAAACCATCGGCGGCGGGGGGAACCACCAGCCTCGAGTTCCCCAAACGCAGCCCGGTATAGCTGGGCGGGCAGGTCACGCTCCCCGCATTTGTCATGGTCCACATCACGGTCAACGGTTGGCCTGGCTGCACCGTTCCTGCTCCCAACGCGATATTGAGCGGACGCAAGTTCGGTTGTCCCCGCACATTCTGCACCACGAACCCTGGGGAGTGCGCGAAGTTATCGACTGTCGTACTCTCCGCCGTCACCCCATAAACATCCGCCACCACCCACACATAGTAAGTGCCCAAAGGAATCTTCGCTGGAATGCTCACACTTACCGCCTGGCGGACCGATGAATTTCCCGCAATCTCCGGCGTGGTAAAAGTCAGATCGTCAAAAGTCCCCTGAGGCGGCACCACCGGCGACGTCCCCAATCGCACCGCCGAAAAGCTTGCGAAGGCAAATCCGCTGCCGGAATTCGCCGTAGTCCACTCCACTGTAACTACATCCCCCGGCAACACCGCATAGCTGCCCAACACCACATTCTGCGGCGCCAGATTCGGTTGCCCCGAAGACGCAATCGTCGCGCCAGCCCCAAGAACTTTTGGGAACAAAATCAACCCAACAAAAAGAGCTCTGACCGAGTTCCACAAGCTTTCGGGAAATCTGCCGAACGAAAAACTCATCTGATCCAATACTTTGCCAATCTGGACCGGGTGCGCCCTCTGGTCGAATTCTTTCGGACTGACTACCACTTTCGAGCCACACAATCTTCCTCGGTAGCTGCCGATGTGAATCGGCGGCTGATTCATTTTGACACCTCCGGACATCCGTCCATTCTCTCTGCTTCTACCTATGCGCATGACGACTCGTTTGCTTCGCCACCTCATCACCGGCGGGATGTTAGTCTTAACGGAATTGGCAACCTTCAGCGCCGAAAATCCCCCGAAATTCGATAACGACCAGGCACGCGTTCTCGTCGTCACTTCTGGCACCGAGGCCAAAAGCGGTTTGCACGACCATAAAGTGAACCGTGTCATGATTTACCTCGACGCCGGCAAAATGACCCTCAGCGACGCGAACGGCAAAGTCGACACGCTCAATTTCAAAGCGGGCGAAGCCCTCTGGAGTCCCGCGACCGGCCTTCACGTCAGCCACAACGTGAGCGGCCACCCCGTCCGAATTGTCGAAGTGGAACTGAAACCGAAATCAGGCACAATGGCTACGCTCAAGCCCTCCACCCTCGACCCGATAACAGTCGATCCCAAACGTTACAAAGTGGAATGGGAAAACGACCAGGTTCGCGTCATCCGCGCCCGCTACGAACCGCACGAAAAGGGCGTTATGCACGAGCATACACTCAATCGCGTCGTGACCTTTCTCTACGACAGCAACCTCAAGGTCACGACTCCGGATGGTGAATCAAAAATCCTGAAAACTCCCGCCGGCGAAGTCACGTGGGGCGGCCACGCCAAACACATCGAAGAAAATCTCAGCGACCTACCTTTCGAGGTAGTCGTCGTCGAGTTCAAACAATAGAAAATGAAACCACATTTCAATTTTTCCATTTCTCGGTTCTTCAGCCTTCCGCCCTTAGCCTTCAGCCTCGCCACTCTCGTTATTGTCCACGCCCAATCCATGAAACCCGCTCCACCCGTCGCCACTCGCATCCCAAAAGAAATCACCACTCACGGCGACACGCGCATCGACAACTACTTTTGGCTCCGCGAAAAAACCAACAATGCCGTCCAACAGTATCTCACCGCGGAAAATGCCTACACCGACCAGATGATGGCCCCCACCAAGCCACTCCAGGAGAAACTCTACTCAGAGATGCTCGGCCATCTAAAGGAAGATGACACCTCCGCGCCGGTTAAACGCGGCGACTGGTATTATTATACCCGCACCGAGAAAGGGAAAAATTACCGGATCTACGCTCGCAAACACCATTCCCTCGAGTCAAAAGAAGAAATAATCCTCGATGCCAACCAACTCGCCAAAGGCCTCGAATTCTTCAGCATCGGCGCATACGCCCCGAGCGATGATAACAACTATCTCGCCTATAGCACCGATACGAATGGCTACCGCCAATACACACTCCAGGTCATGGACCTCCGCACCGGCCAGCTTCTCCCCACAAAATTCGAGCGCGTCGGTTCCGTCATTTGGAGTCCCGACAACAAAATTATCTACTTCAGCACCGAACACGAAGTCACCAAACGCAGCGACACCGCGCACCGCTGGGACATCACCACCACTCGCGCCGAGCAGTTCTATTTCGAGCCGGACGAACTTTACGACCTCGCGCTCGCCCGCTCTCTCGATCGCCAATTCCTTTTCGTCCATTCCGAAAGCAAACTCTCCACCGAAGTCCGCGCGCTGTCGTTAACTGACGCATCTCGTCTACTCCGCGTCATCGAACCCCGGACCCCCGACCACAAATACTACCTCGACCACCGCAACGGCCTCTTCTACATCCGCACCAACGACCGCGCGAAAAACTACCGCCTTGTCACCACGCCCGTCGAAAAACCCGGCAAAGAAAACTGGAAAGACCTCATCCCGCACGATCCCGCGGTCAAACTCGAAGAAATCAACCTGTTCGAAAATTTTCTCGCACTCTATCGCCGCTTCGACGGCCTCGAACAGATTGCCGTCCGCGACCTCCGCACTGGTTCCGAGCATATTCTAAAAATGCCCGAGTCCACCTACTCCCTGGAATTCGGCGACAACCCCGAATATCGCACAGACAAGGTCCGCTACCACTACACGTCCCTCGTGAAGCCTACTGCGGTTTACGACTACAACATGGCCACCCGCCAGGCCACCCTTATCAAACAAACCGAAGTCCCCGGCTATGACCCCGCCGCGTACGAAACCGAGCGCATCTTCGCCACAGCCTCCGACGGCACAAAAATCCCCTGCTCCGTCGCCTGGAAACGCGGCCTGAAAAAGAACGGCCACAATCCCTTCTTTCTCTACGGCTACGGCTCCTACGGCATCGCCATCCCGCCGAATTTCCAATACACCTGGGTTCCTCTCCTCGACCGCGGCTTTGTCATCGCCATTGCCCACATTCGCGGCGGCGGCGAAATGGGCGAACCCTGGCGCGACGCCGGCCGCATGGAACACAAAATGAACACCTTCACCGACTTCATCGCCTGCGCCGAACATTTCATCCGCGAGAAATACACCGACCCCGCCCACCTCGTGATTGAAGGCGGCAGCGCCGGCGGTCTGCTCATGGGCGCAGTCACCAACCTCCGCCCTGACCTTTTCCAGGCCGCCATCGCTCACGTCCCCTTCGTGGATGTCCTCAACACCATGCTCGACGCCTCATTGCCCCTCACAACCAGCGAATACATCGAATGGGGCAACCCAAACAACGAAGCCGAGTACAAGCAGATGAAAACCTATTCCCCCTACGACAACGTCAAAGCCCAAGCCTACCCTTCCATGCTCGTCCGCGTCTCCCTTAACGACAGCCAGGTCCCGTACTGGGAAGGCGCCAAATGGGTTGCAAAACTTCGCACCCTCAAAACCGACACCCACCCCCTCTTTCTCAAAACCAACATGGGCGCCGGCCACGGTGGTGCCTCCGGCCGCTATGACCACCTCCGCGACACCGCCTTCGACCAAACCTTCTTCCTCACCCAACTCGGTCTCAAAGATTAATGGGCCGCGCCCGAATGCCGCGGCGCTTTTGAAAGAAGTCGTCTGGAGAATGAAATCCGGCGCAACGCATGAATTGTTTCCTGAATAGGTCGGTGGAATGGTGGCGCCCAGCGAAGACGCTGCCGCTGCAACGTCGCAAAGCGGCTCTGCGTGACCGGGATGAGTGGTCACGCTCCATCGACCCGACTTATTTATTTCACCGGCTCTTCGATTTCCTGCCTGGAATTCATTTCTTTGCCAAAAATCTCAAAGGCGAATGCATGTTTGCGAGCCGCGGTATTCTTGAACTGTATGGGTTCGACGAGGAAAACCAAATTGTGGGACTGACCGATTTTGATTTGGCGCCAACTCAAATGGCGGAATCGTATGCGAACGATGATGCGAAGATTATTGCGTCAGGCGAACCGCTGCTGAACCGCGTGGAATTGTGGTTTGACCAGGGACGGGTGCCGGCGTGGTATGTGGTGAATAAATTGCCGGTCCGGGCGGCGTCGGGGGAGGTAATTGGGATCATGGGAATTTTGCAAAGCTATGAATCGCGACAGAAACTCTTGAGGCCGTTTGGCGGAATTTCAAAGGCGGTGGAGCTGATCCAAAGCCGCTTCGCGGAAAAGATCGGCATTGATGATCTCGCGCGGCAGGCGGGCATTTCACCGCGTCAGGTCGAGCGGAAATTCAAATCGGCGTTTGGCTTGGGGCCGCACGAATTTCTCGTTCGGACGCGCATTCTCGCGGCTTATCGCGCGTTGCGCGAGACAGATGAAAGCCTGACGGACGTGGCACTCGCGTGCGGGTTTTGTGACGAGAGCGCGCTCGTTCGCCAGTTCCGAAAACATTTCGGCCTGACGCCGGGGGCATTTCGACGGCGAATGCCGCACTAGTTTGACACGCGGAAGAACCGCTGTTGGCCATCTGCGGGCGACGTTATTTGTTTTCGTGTGCCGTCGCCCGGAACAGTCGAGTGCGTTTGCCACGCCGCGTCGCTCAAGCTTGTCTTGAACTCGACAAGGTGCGACGCACCGGTGTGAGAGTCGAATTCGAAACGGAATTGGCCGTTGCTGTTCGATGTGTTCACAAGACTCACTCCGCTGGTTGATGGAGAACGCGTGACATCAACCGAAAGTTCAAACACGCCGAGGAAGCCTCCGCCCGCAGACCCGCCATTTGATCCGGCAATGCGGATACCATTGATGTCCTTGGCTGGTTGCGTAAGCGTGAATGTCGCCTTGACTGGATTCGGATTAGGCACTGCGCCGCCGCCGATGCCTTTGCCGGTTAGCGTGGCGAGATAATCGGAGAAATGCGGCACTTCCGTCCAGGTGGCCCCTCCATCGGTTGTGATCTGGACTTTCGGCTCTTCCAGGTAATCTGCGGTGAGCAGTTTTCCTGCGCCTGGATCTTCCCCCGGCGTTCCAAACCAACCACCGTTGCTGAAGAGAGCGAGCGTTAATTTCAGATCTGCAACCGGGTCTTTGATCGGCTGGTCCCAGAGAATTCCGACATAACTGAGAGGTTCGCCACGCCCATAAGTGTCGACGCGCGTGTTCAAAAGGCCATCATTGATGTTCGAAGCATTGCCGGAGTTATAAACGGGCGCCTCGCCGGAGGCGTCGCCATCGAAAGAATCTTTTTTACCGAGAATGCCGTGGCCGAGTGAAGCGATATTCGCGGGAAGGCTTGAGCTATTTTTCGCATCGGTTCCCTCAGCGACTTCCACTACATCAGAAAAGCCGTCGCCGTCCGTATCCTTCTTCAAGGGGTCGGTGCCTTGGATAGTGACTTCGTCACCATCGCTCAATCCGTCCCCGTCGGTATCAGCGCGCAACGGATTTGTCTGGTTGGTTTTTACTTCCGCGCCGTCTTTCAGGCCGTCGACATCCGTGTCTCCTTTCTGCGGATCAGTTTTAGCGTTGAATTCCTCCAAATTCGTCAGGCCGTCGTCGTCCGGATCGCCACTGGAATCGTTTGTGCCGACGATCAGTCCGTTCGTGCGTTCCCAGGCGTCGTCGAGGCCGTCGTTGTCTGAATCGAATGGAATGCTGCGCGTGGCCAATTCGAATACGCCCAGAAAACCACCGCCTGCCGTGCCACCATCGGTTCCGACTATTCGAATGCCATTAATATTCGTGGCGGGCTGGGTCAGTGTGAATGTGATCGTGACCGGATTAGGATTCGGATTAGTGCCACCGCCGATTCCCTGTCCTGTCATCGTCGCCAAATAATCCGACGTGTGAGGCACCACTGTCCATGTCGCGCCGCCGTCGTTGCTCACTTCGATTTGCGGCTCCGCCAAGTGGGCGGCGGTGAGTTTTCCACCTGCGCCCGGATCGATGCCGTTTGGGCCGAACCATCCACCATTGCTGAAAAGCGCAAGCGTGAGGTCGAGCATCGAGATGGGCTTGGAGATCGGTTTCGGCCAAACCACACCGACGTAACTGACCGGATGACCGGGGCCATAAGTATCGACGCGGGAAACCAGGTTGCCGTCATTCACGTTCGCGGGTGAACCGGAGTTCGCAAACGGATGTTCGGTTTCCGGACCTCCATCGAGCGCCTCCTTGCCGCCGAGAATGCCGGTGCCAAGAATCGCGATGTTTGGAGGATAATTTCCGGGGTTCAATGGGTCAGCGCCGGAGCTGAGCTCGAGCGAATCGGCGAAGCCGTCGTTATCCGTGTCTTTTGAAACAGGATTGGTTTTATATTTCGAAATCTCGTCGTTGTCGGTGAGACTATCGCCATCGGTATCGATGCGTTGCGCGTTGGTATGATGAATATTGACCTCAGCACCATCGGCTAGGCCATCGCCATCCGTATCTGCTTTGGTCGGATCGAGCGCGAGTTGATATTCCTGCAGATTCGTGACTCCGTCACCGTCGGGATCAGCGGCGGCATCATTTTCGCCAACTCTCAAACCGAACTTCGTTTCCCAATCATCTTCCATTCCGTCGTTGTCCGAATCGGCAAAGGCCGGAAGAACAGCCAATTCAAACACACCGAGAAATCCGCCGCTGACTGTTCCCCCTTCCGTGCCGGCCAAACGGATGCCAACGATATTCTGCGCGGGTTGCGCCAGAGTGAAACGTGCGGTGGCGGAATTTGGTGCGCCGATAGCATGCCCGCGCAAGGCGAGATAGTAATCCGAAGTGGACGCAACCGGCGTCCAGACGAAACCGTCGGTAGTGATTTCAACTCGCGGTTCCACCAGATGTTCATCCTTGAGCCCGCCACTGCTGGGGCCGGTTTGATTAACTCCAAACCAACCGCCGTTGCCAAAAAGCGCGAGCGTCAAATCAAGGTGTTTGATCGGTGTGGTGACGGGATTATCCCAAAGTATTCCAACGTAGCTGACCGTTTGAAGACCACCGCCATTGTAGGTATCGACACGCGTGGTGAGATCGCCATCGTTGATATTCGCGGTGGTACCGGAATTGGCGAACGGACTATCGATATCGCTGTCGAGCGAATCCTTGACACCGAGAATGCCGGAGCCGGAGAGCGCCAGGTTGTCCGCGGCACGAGCAGTTCCCGGATGAATCAGAGCAGCACAAAACAAGAGCACAGAACGAATCACTCGGTACGACGCATTCATAATACAAGGGTTCACCATCGAGAATAGCCAGAAGCGCCCCTCGTTGTATTGGCAATTCGCGACTTTGTTTATTCAATTTGCGACTTCTGACGGTCCCGGCTTTCCAATGCGATTGGTGGAGGATAGCGAAATGGGACCGGCGATTTCGCCCGCTTCCACTTGGATGGGCGGCGTCTCGGCCGATTCGTAGTCGCCCGGAAGGCCGGTGTAGATATTCGTACGCCAAAGTCCAGCGGGCGGATTGCGTTCCCAAATCATTTTAAGGCGATACTCACCGGGGCTGAGATAGCGGAAGGTGGCTTGACCTTTTGGACCGATCGGCTCACCAGTCTGGAACGGCGGAAATTGCAGATACGTTCTAAATGGAATGACGTCGCTCGACCTGTTCCAATCACCCGCTGGGACACGATTTGGAATGACGTAGGCCCAAACTATTCCCGCATTGGTCGGCGATATTTTCATGGGCAATTCGAGATCGACATTGATGCTACCGAGGTAATGCAGGGAATCATCCGGAAGCAGCAGGTATGTTTCGCGGAGAAGAACCTCGCGATTTGTTTCGCCGTTCCAGCGGCTGAGCAGGTAGTCCCCAATCGCCCGTTCGTGGCCGGTTACCGAATAGCCGATGTCGAATTTGGAATCGGTCCTTCCATAACCATCCTGGATTCCTTCCGAAGGATATTGGACCAAATGTTCAATGTAAGAACGATCCGAGCTGTTTTTGCGCGTGGCGAGGAATAGGTAGGAGGCGGCCGTTTCCGCGGGGATGTGGCGGGATTGATAGAGCGGCGCGAGGGAAGGAGCAATCTTTGCAACGCTCGCCTGAAGTGCAGTGAACATCCGCCGTAACGGCGCCGGTTGATGAAGAGAAACGAGTTCTTGCGCGCGCCGATAAGCGATCTGATTAAGTTCCGAAATCTTGCGGGGATCTTTGACCACCGTGACCTCCGCCGTCTCCAGCGAGATCACTGCCCATCGATCTGTCTGTCCGAACCACACGGCATAATTCTTTTCATCGTCCAGAATGAAATCGAGAAGCGCCGCCAAGTGCATGTAACTAACACCTCCGCGCATCCCTCGTGTGTATTCCTGTTCCGGGGGAAACTCCTTTGCGGGTTTGCAGCCAGTGAGTTCGCGCCGATCAAAGAGGCGCGTCATGCCGTTCTCCCCTTCGCCGCGCCCGTAGATATTTATGCCGTTCTTCTCTTCGGGCGTATTCTCGTCACGTAACACCACGCTTTTTCCATCGTTCGTAACGAGTGCTTTGATCTCCTGGACGACAGGACTGCCGGCCAATCCCGGATAGGGTGGCTCCCAGTAAACAGACCGGCTCCAGTGCAACGCTTTTCCCTCCGCCGTTTTCTGGAAGACGGTGACGAGAATCCTATCGTCGGCTGTCCGGCTCAGTTCAACGGCATATCGACCGTTCTCAGAAAGAAATTGCCCCGGGCCGCCCGCGGCAGGGCTCTGAAGGGTTATAACGAGCAGGAGGAGACTAGTTGTCACCCATTTCCGAAACATAGGTTAATCGTATCGGAATTCGACACCGCGGCCCAAGCACCCGTTCGAACCAACTTCTTTGCACTCTCTGCAGGTGCTCTATACTGGACAATCTTCTTGCGGGGGGGGGCTCGGGCCTCAAGCATTTCTCGTATGTCGCGCTACGGAAGAGACAGCCGCGAGCAAGAAAAGGGCACCCAAAGGTACGAGCAGAATTCCCAGGCCCGGATCGCCCGAATAAATCACCAAACCCCCGAGGAAAAATCCGCCGGGCAATAAAATCAAGGCGCTCAGGAGCAGGCCTGAACAGAATTTTTGTTGCTTCTCAGTGAAGCCTGTCAGGTGGGGCAATGTGAGCGCGAACGCGATGTTCACCAGGGCGAGCAGCGTCCCGTGCGCATGCGCGAGCGTCCACATCAGTCGACGGGTGTGATTCGAGACGTCGAGGTAAAATCCAATTTTGAAGCCGTGGAGCATTTCCAGCGCGATACCAAAGCTGAGATAAATGAGAAGCCCCCACCAACCGGCGCGCAAGTTCCGGTGAATGAGCAAACTTCCGCCACCCGTTTTTGCTGGCGACGGAATGATTTCTGGCTTGAGGTCTGGTTTGTTTTTCACTCCTGGAGGTCGATCGATTTATTATCGCGCTGCGCCGCTAGTTGCTTGAACGCCGTTTGATCGACGCCCTGGTCGCGGAGAAGTGTTGCGTCTTTCGCGCCCAGATCAGATGCCTTCCAGTTTTCCAGCACCTTGGAGGAGAGCGCGCCGCGTTGGGCTGGTGACACCGTGAAATCGAATTCGAGGTCTTTGAAGCCAGGGAGACTTCGCAACGAACGAGACGCGATGTAACGCACCGCCGAATAGGGATCGTCTAACAAATTCGCGAGATAAGGCGCGATCCAGGCGTTGCCCGAAGCATTTTGCGCGTCCTTCCAACCCATCGCATAAGCCGCCAGAGCCCGCTGTCCCGCGTCACCCTTGACCGCGTGCAGAACAGCAGCAGAGCGCGTTTTTTCCTCTATCGAAAGAGCCGGAACCGGTTGTCCGTACCATGCCGCGAGCGATTCCGCCGTCCAACCGAGAGTCTTGTCCAAATGGCAGCCGTTGCAGGCATTCGGGCGACCGGTCTTTTGTGTCACCAACGCGTTCGGATTGCTGATTTGGTGACTGCGAATTCCCTTCAGCAAACCGTACGTGGTGTAAGGCATGTGGCAATTGTAGCAAAGGCTGCCAGATGAATCCGCCGCGTGATGCGTGTGGCTCGCGAGATTTGCGTTGAATTTCGTGTGGCATTGCAGGCAGGCCTCATTGCTTTCCATTTTTGGCGCGAGTTGATCGTCCGGTTTGCTGTTATGCAGCGAGTGGCAGGAGACGCACGTGATGTCACCCTTCTTATAACAGGGTGACTCGGCAAGGCCATTGAACTCACGCCCGGAAACACGCACCATTCCGTCGGACCAATAACGATCCTGCACAAAACGAGGCGCATCTTTCAACGCATGCGCCCACACCTGTTCCTGCGCCTCGGAGGGTTGAACAATATCCATCTCGGGCAGCAAATCTTTTCCGGGCCTAAATGGTGTTCCGTTCTCATTGAACTCTTTGGAATTGTAAATCCAATGAATCCCGTGACATTGACCGCAAACCTGCGCGGAGCGCTTCGGCGAAAGCTTCGTCGGATTCACAATCACTTCATCGGGGTGTGAATTCTTATTTCCTTTGGAACGATGCGCGGCGTAGCGAATCACCGGGTTCTGTTGCGCTTTGATATGTTCTTCGGCCGGGCCGTGACACGCTTCACATGAAACGCCCAACTCCCCCACCCTCGTGTCATAACCGGCCCGTCCGGGCAACCGTTTCGGCACAGGCCCTGTGCTATGACAATTCATGCAAGTGCTGTTCCAGATCTGCGTATCGACAGATATCGCCGGATCGCGCAAAAACGTTTGTTGAAATGGCACCCAGCGCTGCTCTTCGTTCAGCCACGCGAAAGGCGAAAGCAATTGCAGGTTCCCCGGTCCGACCGCGAACCAGCACGCCTGCATGTGATGCGCACCGGTCAGCATCCGTACCGGGTATTTCGTGCGCGGCGCTTTCGCCGCAGCGTCAGCCGGATGCTGCGCTCTCCAGCGAAGATCGTCCGCCTCGATCCAATAGTCATTACCCTCGTGACCGAAAACATACTTCTCGCCGTTAAACAAAAGTTCCTGACCATCAAATTTCCCGAGAACCGTTTGCGAACTCGCAACCTGCGTCATGGTTCGATGAAAACTGTCGTGCCACGTCTGATGTTCCCGCGGATGACACGCCTGGCACCGTTCGGCTCGTGCATAACCAGCGTTTTCGGAACGCGGCACCGTTTGCCGAAAAACCGCCTCTCGCTGCACGATCTTCAACCGGTCCCTGCCCATAATCACCGCGCCCACGCCCAATAGAATCAAAGCCAAAATGTAAATGGTAAGAGTCGCGCGATTGAAGAAATGAAGCCGGACCGCCGGAACCAGCGCGATCAAAAGCACCAGCGCACCTAATGCGGCCTCTACGAACATACCGCACAGGGTTTACAGCGGAGCAGTCGGACGCAATTCAAATTTTTTACCAGGCAAAGCAACTTGGCCGAAGGGTTCTGCTCGACGCCCAAGATTGCGTTTTGCACTGTAGCGACAGATATGAGGACACGGGCCGCACTTTTCCTGACATCGTTGATCATTGTTTTGGGGTCGAGGCCAACCCGCGGCGCTGATACCCCGTTCGTTCAGGCGATCTCGCATAAATTTCCTCTTCCTCCCGAACTGCGCGGCCAGGCCACCAGGCTTGCCATCGACCGCGATGGGATCGTTTATATCCTGACCTCAAAAGGTATCGCGCGACTTTTTGACGACAGAATTGCTCTCGACCGCACCTACCGTCCTATCGCCGACAAGGTTCCCGTCGGTATCGCGGTCCAAAACGAGGAACTCTATTACCTTTACCCCAATGAACTGCTTTCCAATCGGCGCGCCGGAAAGTTCGTTCAGAAACTCACCAACACTTTCGAGCAGTTTGCGGTCAACAACCGCGGAGACGCTCTCCTCTACGCAAACGGCACCTTTGCGCGACTCGTCAACGATAATTGGAATGTTCCGACCGGCCTGGTTGTTCGTTGCGAGCAGGTGCTGGCCTCCGGAGACGCATTCTTTGCCCGGTCCGGCGACAACATTTACAAGATCAGCACCAATGTCGCTTACCTCTGCACGGTTCCTGGACTTCAAGTCCTCGCCGCAAACGAAAACAAACTCTACGTCGGTCTAAACAACGGCCTGATTGTTCTCAATCACGACGGCAAACTCGTTACGCCTCTTTACGCCAAAGTCCCTTCGACCAACGTGACCTCGCTCACGTTCACCTCATCCGGCGTTTGGGCCGGCACTCCTCGCGGGGTGTGGCAAATGGCCGGTCCCGGAAATTTCCGATACTTCGCCTCCAAGCGCTGGCTCGACGACGACCACGTGATCGACCTGCAAGCCGCGCCCGATGGAAACCTTTTTGTACTAACCCGCGATGCGGTGAATGAAATCGAGTTCAAATATATGACGCTCGCCGAAAAGGCGAAATGGTACGATAGCAAAATCCGCCAGCGACATATCCGCTATGGTTTTTGCGCAGAACTCCATCTACGCACACCGGGGGATATCACCACCGCTGAGATGATCGATACCGACAACGACGGCACCTGGAGCAACTACTACATGGCGAGCCAGGCCTTTCGCTTCGGCGCGACAGGCGATCCGGATGCTGCCCAGAACGCCTGGGAAACTTTCGAAGCTCTCGAACGCCTGGAAAGCATCAACCCGCTGGGCGGCTTCCCGAGCCGCACGTTCGAGCGGACTGGCTTCAAAGTTTCCGATCCCGATCGCTGGCACGCCGCGGGTGATGGCATCTGGGATTGGAAAGCTCACACGTCGAGTGACGAGATCATCGCGCACATGTTCGGGTCCGCTGTCCTTTACGAGACCGTGGCCAAAACCAAAGAGGAGAAAAAGCGTATCGCGAGGTTCGTCAGCAAAATTCTCGATCATATCATTCGGAACAATTGGTATCTGATCGACGCAGATGGCCAACCGACTCTTTGGGCACGATGGAATCCCGAATACGTGAACGGATTTCCGGAAACGATGTATGACCGCCGCCTGAACAGTGCCGAGATCATCGCCGCTCTCCAATTTGGCTATGCGATTACCGGATACGGAACTTACAAAACCAAAGCTTACGAGCTCCTAGAAAAGCAGGGCTACCTGAATAACATCATGATCCCGATGTCCCGCATCACTTACACTCCCGGCTTCAAGCACCAAGGGATCGAAATGGGCATGGACTGGAACCATTCCGACGATCTTCTCGGTTTCGTTTCCTATTGGGTCCTGAATCGGTTCGCTTTCAACGACGAACTTCGCGCGAAATACGTCGCCACCATCCGCGACCATTGGGAAGCCGAGAAGAAAGAGCGCAACCCGCTCTGGAACTTCGTCTACGCTTCCACCGGCGCAAAAGACTATGGCCTGGACGACGCCCTCTGGACCCTCCGCTACTTCCCTCTCGACATGATCGATTGGACCGTTTCCAACTCGCACCGTCGCGATATCACACGCATGGAGCCTAACTTCCGCTATCAGGAACTCGAAGAGCTTCTCCCGCCCGACGAACGCCGCATGACACGCTGGAACAGCCAACCGTTCATCCTCAACGGCGGGAATGGCGGTGCCACCGAACTCGCCGGGGACGAATTCCTCCTTCCGTACTGGATGGCGCGCTACTTGAAACTGTTGAATTAGGTTTTGTCCAAATCTCCAGTTTTTCTCGGCAGTTGTGTTGTCGGCTTGGATTCGTTAAAAGCAAACGCATGAACCTCCGTTTTCTGCCTTGTTTATGGCTGTTGGTTGCCTCGGCTTGCGCGGCTGAGATCAAGATCGGCATGATTGGCCTGGATACTTCGCACGTCATCGCCTTCACCGAACTGATTAACAATCCCACCAACAAGCAACATGTGCCCGGCGGAAAAGTCGTGGCCGCGTTCAAAGGGGGCAGCCCAGATATCGAATCGAGCGCCTCTCGCGTCGAAGGCTACACCAAAGAACTCCAGCAGAAATACGGCGTTAAAATCGTTCCGACCATCGAAGAACTCTGCCGCCAGGTGGATGCGGTGCTGCTCGAAAGCGTCGATGGACGGCCACACCTCGAACAGGTCCGCCCTGTCATCGCCGCGCACAAACCGGTCTTTATCGACAAGCCCCTGGCTGGCTCACTGAAAGATGCCATCACCATTATGAAACTCGCCCGCGAAGCCAAAGTGCCCTGCTTCAGTTCATCTTCCTACCGCTTTTACGAGAGTCTGGTCGATCTAAAGAAAAAAGATGTCGGCGAAATAAAAGGAGCCATTTCCTACGGTCCCTGCTCTCTCGAAGAACACCATCCCGATCTTTTCTGGTACGGAGTTCACGCCTGCGAAGCGCTTTATGCGGTGCTCGGGACCGGCTGCGAAACGGTTACCCGAGTTTCTACAAAAGACACGGATGTCGTCACCGGCGTCTGGCGTGATGGAAAGGTCGGCACCTTGCGCGGCTTGCGCAACGCCAGCACACCGCACCAGGTGATTCTCTTTGGCACCAAAGCGGTGGCCGAACAAAAGGGCAGCGGCGATTACTCCCCGCTCGTCCGCGAAATCATGAAATTCTTCCAGACAGGCATTTCCCCTGTTCCAGCCGAGGAAACACTCGAAATGTTTGCCTTTATGGAAGCCGCCGATGAAAGCAAACGAAAGGGCGGCATACCGGTCAAACTGCAGAGCACTTCGCTCGAGTAATCGGTCATCCAGCCACGCCAAATCTTTTCGTCCCGTCCACCGCTCCCAGTTCGCTGGTCACAACTCGGGCGACGATTTGGGAAAGCAGCGTTTCACGTTCCGCATCGAGTGCTTCGAGCGTGAATCGTGGTTGCAGTTCGATCCGCGTCTCCGCGGTACTGATCATGACTTCGGGCGTGAAAACCGGGCAGACCGTTGCAGTCGTTTCCACCGTTCTGGAAAGACGATGCCATGTGCTCGATGGAATCCGTCGAAGCTGCTTCAACGGACATCCGATCAAATCAATCACCACTATCGGAATCGTCCCGTCGTGCAACAGCAGATCGGTCGCCTTCATCGCTTCGCGCGAGTTCGAACAGCGGACCCACAGCAAGCGCGAAAGCTCTTCGTTCCGTAGCGCACCCGGATCAAACGAATCAGACCCATCGATCAGCGCCACCCATTCTCCGTTCTCCTGCGCCTGTTGAATGATCGCGCCCAGTAGAAGCGCCGTCCCGCAACGCGCTCCTGAACTGATGATTTCGGTCAGCGCGCTTTTCGCCAACCCGCCGTCCAAATGAAAATCGACCGCGGAAACGCCAGTGGGCCAACGTTTCACCAGACTTTCCGGCCGCCCCGCCGCCATGCGCACGCCGGGAAATTTCTCGGCCAGGAGTTGTCGCAACTCGACAATGTTTTTGGCTTTTTCCGATGTCACGCCCGCAATCCTCCTCTCAGGGGGGTGACAAATATAGACGGTCCCCCTCAACTGGTCGAGAGCGGTTGGAAGCCCAAAATTCGCAATTTTCCGCGTCACGTTTTTCCTCCAAACGTGGGATAAAGGAAGAAGCGAATGAGTCGAACTGATTCAATCATCGAGAGCATAGCTAAAGCTCATCAACCGTTTGTTCGTGCCTTAGCTGTTCGCTTCGCGCCGTGGCCCGGACTGGCGGACGACATCACGCAACAGGTCTTTTTGGAGTTCATTGGCAAAGCGGGCCAATGGGACTTGCAGCGCGATGTTCGTCCGCTGCTCGCCGGAATGACTCGCAATGTGGCGATGCGGGCTTGGCGCGAACACACGCGAACCCTGCCCGAGCAACTTTCCGAGCTGGCGGAACACATCCGGCAATTAGCCGAGCAAAACGATCCAACCGCTCGCGGGCCCGAAGAAATTGACGCGCTGAAACGCTGCCTGGGCAAACTGCCAGACAAAAGCAAGCGCCTGCTCGAACTCCATTATTATCTCGATGTTTCGTCGGTGGATATCGCGCGCCAAATGCAAATGAATGCCGACGCAGTCCGCCGTGCTCTCTTCCGGTTGCGCGAACAACTCCGGCGCTGCATTCGGGGCATCCTCAAGGGAGGAACCGCGTGAAAAAGCAGCCGCCATCGGCCGAAATCGAGGAGTTGATGCAAGCGTACGTGGAAAATTCGCTTGAAGCGGGCAGAGCAGGCACGCTCCTCGATGCTGTAAAGAGAGATCCCTCACTCGCCCAGGTTTTGATCGAGCATCTGGAATCTGATGCTGCCATTCGCGAAGCTGTGTCGCAAACGGATTGGGTTAGCGTAACCCAAGTTACTCCGTCAGGAATCATCAGGGCGCGGGACCTTTTCAGGCCTTCTCATCGCCGTCTGGCAGTGGCGCTCGCGGCCTGCATCGGATTTCTAGCGGTTTCTACCAGTTTGTTCCTGGGCAAGGACTTTCAGCCTGTGCTGGCAGGGGGCTTCACGGAGCCTGTGGGGGTTGACCGCAACGGAACTGAATTGCGCGTCTCGCGGGGCTTTCGGTTGGAGCGGGGGGACAAGATTCTAAACAACGCTGAATCAATTACGTTGGATTATGCGCCGGAAAAAACGCGAATCGAACTCACTCCGGGAACCATAGTAACACTGCGCGGCTCCTTCCGCGGAAAACGTTTTGACCTTGATCGCGGCGAACTTTACGCGAAGGTCGCACCTCAACCTCTGGCCAAGCCAATGATTCTCCATACAACGCACGCCCAGGCGCGCGTTCTCGGCACCGAATTTGTGCTCCAAGCGACTTCTGCGCAGACGCGCCTCGATGTTTTGGAGGGAAAAGTCCGTTTTACCCGCACGTCGAATCATCAGAGGGTCGACGTGGAAGGCGGCTACTATGCCGAAACCTCGAGGCCCGGCGCCCTTGTGCATAAACCGATTACGGGGAAGATCGTGCGCGAGGTTTGGCTTGGGCTTTCCGGCGACACTTTGCAAAGTCTCATTTTCGACGAGCGTTTTCCGACTACGCCAGACCGTACGGATTATCCTCCCAGTTTTGAGTCTCACACCAACTGGACCTCAGCGTTTGGCACTCGCTTGCGCGGGTATGTGACGCCACCGCGGACTGGAGACTACCTGTTTTCCGTCAGCGGTAACGGCCAGATACGTCTTTTCCTCAGTCCCGACGATGATCCCGCGAACAAGGCGATTGTCGCTCAAATTATCTTCTCTCCTAATAGAGTCGAAGGAGACACAAGTCACGTGGCTTCAAGCGACAAGTCGGAGCCAATCACACTGGAAGCCGGTCAGCGCTATTACATGGAAGTGCTTCATAAATTCGGGACGGGCACTGACGATCTCATCGTCACATGGCAAGGGCCGGATGGGGAAGCGGAAGCCATCCCAGCGAAGGCGCTAAACATGTTTTCGAAATCGGGGGGCAAGTAGTGTGAACACTGTCTCACAACGCTATCGCTCTCCCGCCTTCACGCTGGTCGAACTGCTTGTCGTAATCAGCATCATCTCGCTCCTCACCGCTCTGCTCCTTCCCGCGCTTTCAACCGCACGCGCGAAAGTTCGATCGACCCAGTGCGTTGGCAACCTGAGACAATTGCAAGTTGGTTATCTCATCTACGTTCATGACCACGATGGAAAATTCATGCCGAATACGTCGCGCGGGATACGATTGATCCAGCAGGGAGCCTCGCCGTCCTGGACTCTTGGCAATCCCAAATGGGACACAAATACGGACAACATAAAAGCCGGCCTGCTTTTCCCCTACGTGAAAGTCACCTCTCTCTATAGCTGTCCGAGCGATCTCTCGCGGACGGTCAGGCGCGCGTCTGCACTCCCGCGAACCCGCAGCTATTCCCTAAACGGTTATTTCACGCCGGATCTAACCGGCAAGGGGCTTAAAGTTAACCCTACCTACATCGCCAAGTTCAAACAAAAGCTCAGTGACCTCCACACTCCCGGGCCAGACCAGGTTTTCGGTTTTCTGGACGAGGATGAGCAAAGCATCGATGACGGGATGTTTGCCACTCACGATCCCAAGCACTGGTTTAATCAGAATGCGACCTCAGACTTGAATTCCTGGATGGAAATGCCCTCTGACCGACACAATCAGGGTTGCACTCTCTCTTTTCTGGATGGACGGGTCGAGCGCTGGCACTGGAAAGCACCAAAGATATTTCGCGACTACGACCAACCGCCGGCGGACGCCGCAGACCGAGAGGACCTTCTCCGCCTGCAAGCAGCTCTGCCAAACTTATGAATACTCGTGTAATAACACGTGATGCGTTTACGCTGATTGAACTCTTAGTCGTGATCGCCATCATCGCGGTCCTCGCCGGAATGCTGCTCCCGGCGCTGGCCAAGGCCAAACAAGCCAGCCATCTCACAAAATGTGTCAACAATCTTCATCAAATCGGCCTGGGACTGAAGCTCTACATTGACGATAATCGCGACACTTTTCCTCCCTTTGACGCAGGCCAGGCTCGACAGTCCGGCCCCAGTTACACTTTTGCCAGCGCGCTCGGAGGCAAAGATCCGGCACCCGCATGGCGGGGCGAGTTTCCGGCGGCGACGAATCGGCTTCTCGCCAAATACGTGCCCGCGGCAGAGGCGTTTCACTGCCCAGCAGATAAAGGCATAGAAATTCCAAACTTCAAACTTCGTCCCACCGTTTACGAAAGCAGCGGCTGCTCCTATCGGCTAAATGGACTCGTGCACCCAATCTACACGCAATCTCTCGCAGAAGATCCTAACTACAACCTCTGTGGTAAAAAGGAATCATGGGCACCAGATCCCACACGCTTCATTATGATGACGGAACCGGGAGGCTACCCGTTCGATGACCTCTTCACCCACTGGCACGCAACATCGCGAGCTGGCAAAATGCTTTCGGGATCTCAGCTCAAAACGGATCCAGATCCTTTCATCTCTCCGACTCTTTTCGTTGATGGCCATGTGAAACGCTGCGATTTCACTCGGGCTTTCAAGCAGAATACAGCCCGCCCCATGGACGAAACCAAAGACTGGATTTGGTTCAAACTTCGAAAATAGGAATGAAAAAATCGTTACTTATCACGCTTTTGGCAGGTGGAGTAAGTCTTTTAGCACAAAGCACCAACCTTCAGCACTTCGCCGGACTCGAAAGAGAAAGCGGCCGCTCCCTAAGTCTAAAGCTACAGAGCGGCATTCCGGCGACATGGCGCAACTTCTATTCACTCTTCCCGGTCGAGCGTTCACAAGATCTCAGCCAATGGGTCCCACTCGCCACACTGTTGCGCACGAATCGTTTCGCCGAAACCGTTACCCTTCTTGTGGAAAATGACGGTGCTTCCCAATTCTATCGCACGCCCACCAATCAACTTTTTACTCCGTTCCCGCCGCCCGAAGGACCCTTTCGTGTCGGCGTATTGTCTCGTTTACTTACGGACCCAACGCGGACCAACCGATATGTAAGGACCAACAGCTCATTCATGGCGACGATCTGGTATCCTGCAGAAGCCGTTCCCGGACTTATTCCTGCTTTCATAGCTGAACAGAACCTCCAATCGCTCGGATACTGCACCAGCCGTGATCCAAAAGGATTCCGGTCTCACGCTCTGCCAGGGGCTCCCGTAGCGGCCACGGAATCGAGCTATCCAGTCGTTATCTATTCCCATGGCGATCAACTCACGCGACGCGATAACACGCGCCGCCTCGAAAATCTTGTGAGCTACGGCTTCGTCGTCATCTCAGTGGATCATTGGAATTGCCTTGCTACCGTCTTTCCAGACGGTCATCGTTGGAACGGCTTGAGTATCCCAAACCTGGTACCAGGTGATAGGTTGGTCGCCGAAGTGACCACCAACCGGGGACAGGACGTCCATTTCATCCTTGGCGAGTTAGCTCAATGGAACACGGATGACATTATCCTTAAAAGCAAATTAGACCTTCAACGTCTTGGCATAATTGGTCTGTCCTTCGGGGGCGGAACTACCACTCACGCATGTCAGGAGGAGCCTCGTTTTAAAGCCGGCATAAGCCTGGACGGCGGTTACGAGCGCTTTCCCATTCCGCCGGTCAATGTGCCTTTCATGATAGTTAGTGGTGGAGACGGCGACACTTACATGGCGCAATTCCGAAACGCCTATCGAAAAATGTACGATTCACTTACAAAAGATGCGTATTGGCTGCACCTGAAGGACGCTATTCACTGCGATTTCAACGATACACCATGGTTCGATTCACCCACTTCATCAGCCCGGACTCGGCGCGCGCTCGCCCTTGACCGCTACACAGTCTCATTTTTCCGGAAGCAACTCCGCGGCGAAGACGATCACCTTCTCGACGGCGTGAGCGCCGAATGGCCGGAAATCGATCAACTACTCAAAAAATAATGAGAATTCCAATTCATTCCTTTGCGCTCATTTGCCTCTTGGGACTGACGCCGCCCGCAGGTCACACGGACGCGTTCGACGAGTGGCAGATCACCCGCCCACTCGTCACCGGCGATGATCTCAATGGGATAGCATATGGCGGGAATACGTTTGTGGCAGTCGGCGGCCACGATGGCGATCAGCCGTCCGCGGTGGTCGTCCAATCTAAAGACGGAATCTTCTGGACTATATCAAGAATCCCGGGGCCTCCGTTGACTGGTATCGTGTTTGGGGACAACCGCTTTGTGGCAGTAGGCGGAGCGGACTTTATTCTTACGTCGGAAGACGGAACGAAATGGCAAACGAATCACTTAGCGGCGTGCAGCCAATGCGAACTTCGAAGTGTCACTTATGGAAACGGAGTATTTGTCGCGGTTGGCGGTAAGTGGTCGCCAGCTAATAATATTTACTCTCCCCTCATCGAAACATCCTCGGATGGCGAGCATTGGTTGGAAGGCCCCTATCTTTTGCTGGAGGGAGTCCTAAGCAAGGTAAGCTTTGCTGACGGACGCTTTTTTACGGAAACTCTTACTTCCGTTGATGGCGTGTCATGGACGACGGTATCAGCAACAAATCCGATACCAAATCTTTTTGATGAATCGGACGCTTTTGAATTGGAGGATGAGATTCGCGGATCGTCCCGGCCGGCTTTATCGGGAAAGATAGCCCGCTCTGAAGATAAACATGTCGCCGTGGGCAACAACGGATGGATAATCACCTCAACCAACGGCAGACATTGGGTGCAGGAGGAATCGGGAACGTATCGACATCTAAAGGATGTCGCGGCAAACAGCCAAACGTTCGTAGTCGTTGGCAACGGTGGGACCATACTTACCTCCTTAGGCGGCACAAAGTGGATTCAGCGGGCCGGGAGTCCGGCGACCTTCTTAGACGATATCACCTATGCCAAAGGGAAGTTTGTCGCAATCGCTGTTGGCAACGAAAGTTGGTCCAACCAGGCGCAACTCGTCCTTCTATCGGATGACGGTGCCGATTGGAAGCGACTGGATCTCCGCACGAACAGACGCTTTACGGCACCGCTATTGTTTGGGAACGAGCGCTTCGTCGCATGCGCCTATGACCAAGGCACCATGAATCCTTGGGTTTCATCTGACGCAGAATCATGGACGCGACATCCTTTCGATTTCACCGTTAACTACATAGGCTCCGGTTGCTTCGGACTCGACAGGTTTGTCCTGCTCGGCTTTGAATGTGCTCGCGAGCAAAGTGGCGCCTTTAATTGTCAAAATGTGATTCCTCTAGCAGTTACCTCCGACGATGCACTGCACTGGAGCAAGCAACAGTTGCCCGCTTCAGTCGAGGTTATTGCCTTCGGGAACGACCTGTTCCTCGCTCTCGGCGGTGGAATTAAACTGGTTTCCAAGGACGCAAAACATTGGACGGTTGGAACCACACCATTGCCGCCGAGCGCCATCGTTTCTTCAATTGCTTTTGGAAATGGCCGTTTTGTCGCTGTCAGCAACAGCGAAGGGCTAATACTCACCACCAGCGATGGTTCAGACTGGCAGGTCACCGATACAGGGTTCAAACCCCTCGGTGACGCCCTCGTTCGGTTTGGCGGCGGTGCATTTCTCTACGTGAATGACAACCAAATCATGACCTCCGTCGATGGGATAAATTGGATCCGGCGTGCTCTGCCCGCAGAAAGCGAACAAAGCACACACCCTTTGATCGCTGCTTTCGGCGCCGATCGTTTCGTTGCGGCCGGTGCAGGATACGACTATGGCCGCCTCCTCCTCCGATCCGGTGAACTCACGCCCAGGATGAACATTTTTTTACCTCAACTCCCAACTGAAAAAAGCATTTCGTTAGGCATTTCCGGCGGTGTATTCGGCCAAAGGTACGTTTTGGAGCAATCGCCCGATTTGGTCACGTGGTCACCCATTGCGACCAATGCAATTCCCGCGCAAGAGCAAAAATTTCACACTGCTTTCTACCGACTTCAGCTTGCGCCGTACTTGTATGATAATCGCCCACGGCCCTATTGAGCTTTGGCGACTCTGAAAAATCCACTCTTTCCTCCGGGTAAATCCGCGGTGGAAAGGAGTGCGCGTATTTGATTTCCAATTTGGGTCGGAGTGATGGTCACATCGGTCCAGGAATTCAAATCCGGACTTACCTGCAAAATGAATCCATTCGCTGGAACGCTCCAATTCACCCAGTAAGCAGCGGTCGGTGGAACCAAAACAATGCCCGGCGCGTTTTCCGCGACGCGTTCCCACACCAGCGGATCTAAGTCCAGCGGTTTCGAAGGATCGCTTTGCACGCCCGCGAAGCTTTCATCAATGGGCGTCGCCACACCGCTAATGTTCACGTGGGTTAATAAAGCGGATTGATTAATATTTCCGACCTGGTTCGGCTGGATGCCGAAATAGGCGTAAAGAGAGCCCGCGAAAAGGGCGGCGGAATCGCTCGGCAGAGCGAAATTGGTGCTGCTGCCTTCCGGCGTGGTAATCGTCACGCTCGTGTCATTGCTGAAAGTAAGGCTCCATTTCCCTTTCACTTGCACACTGCCGATGCTGGCGAGCGTGCCGACCGGGCCTTTGGAAGCATCCGAATTGTAGATCATCGTGTTGCCACTCGGTTGATTCGTTTTGTAACGGAAGGTCGCAGTGGCGCCGCCGCTCGCGTTATTCTGAAGATCGAGAAACACAATGTTCGGCTCGTTGTAATCCGGAGACGATTCGAAGTTCGGTATTGAGTCACCGGGTGCCAGGAAAATGTGCGTCTGAAAACCGGTGTGATTCGTATCCGGATAGTCTCCCACGGTGAACGAATAGGTCACGGGTTGAGTCGCGCCCACCCATGAGTATTCCGGGCTCACCGTGCGAATGTTCTGCCGTTGATATTGTGATCCGGCGGCGCTCGCTACCATCAGCAGTCCAGGCGTCGCTCGCTGAATCGACAGCGTAGGACTGGCAATGGCCAGGTTCGTTTTGGCGACTAATTTTACGTTATCCAACCAGAATGTCGCCGTGCCGGTTTGTCCTGAAGCGGGATCACCCGACCACATCTTCAACACCACTCCGGTGATTTTGTCCAGACCCGCCGCCGTAGGATCAATCGGAGCGACGACATGGATCCAACCGCCGTTCACCGCGTCCGCAGTCAACGTGAGCGGCGAAGCAGGCGTCAGCCACAACTGGCCGAAGTCAGATTTTCGAAAGCCGAATTCGAGAACGCCGTAATCCCCGTAACTTCGCTTCGGAGAAGCCGGGTCCCATTTCAGGTCAAAAACCAGGTTAGTGTATTGTGTGCCATCGACCGTCGCGTTATCGGCGAACGATCCGATCACCGCGAACTGATTGTCTCCCGCATGACTCGCCAGATCGAAACCGATCGTCGCCTTCAGCGACCCCGAGGCAGAGTTATTGTTTGCGTCGGTCGAACCATCGAACTCGTAAGTCTGATCCGCCGCCCCCCACCACCGACTCCAGCGCACTGCCTCATCTTCCGTATCGAACGTGTCGACGGTAAAATCCTGTTGAGCACAAACTGTATTCGCCAACAAAAGAGCCGCGGAGAAAAATCCGGCCCACGAAAAAGATATTCTTGGAATCATATAGCTTAGGCAGCTTATTTACTCACCAGGGCCAATGGAGCGCAAGAGGAAGAAACCTGAGAATTAACGCGCGGCCAGCGTTGGCACAAAATGCTGGCGCTGCGCCATCGAACCAAAAATCCCTTCGCCGCGAATCAACCCCGCGAAAGCTCCCTCCTCCACAATTTCTCCGGATTTCAGGACAATGATCTTGTCCATTTTCGCGAGAGTGGAGAGTCGATGTGCCACGGAGATCACAGTCCGATGCTCCGCAATATGGTCAATGGCGCGCTGGACTTGAGCTTCCGACTCGGCATCGAGCGCCGCGGTCGCCTCGTCCAGCGCAAGAATGGGTGCCTGACGAATAAAGGCGCGCGCGATCGCGATTCGCTGACGTTGCCCGCCCGACAACATCACCCCACGGTCCCCTACCCTCGTTTCGTAGCCGTTGGCCAACTGCGTTATGAAATCATGGGCAAACGCGGCTTTCGCGGCGGCTTCGATCTCCTCGCGACTCGCGCCCGGTTTTCCGCAAGCGATGTTCTCGGCGACTGTTTGGTCGAACAAAATAATTTCCTGGCTGACCAGAGCCATCTGCCCGCGCAGGTCGGTCGTGGTGATTTCACGAATGTCCTGGCCATCAATTAAGATTCGGCCTTCCTGGGGATCATAGAAACGAAAGAGCAAATTGATCAGCGTACTTTTCCCCGAACCACTCTCTCCGGCGACGCCCAGCTTGAGCCCGTATGGGAGCACGAGATTGAAGTTCTTGAGTACCGGTCGCTCGGTGCCGGCATAGGCGAAGGTCACATTCTCAAACCGAATCTCCCGCGCGAACCGCTTCATCGGTTTCGGGGCCGCCGGTTCCTTGACTGTCGGTTGCTCATTGAGAATGTGCATCAGGCGATCCACGCCGATGCTCGATTGCTGGAAGTAAATATGGAGCCCGGCAATCTTCTTGATAGGCGTGTAGACGGTGCCGATCGCGCCGACAATCAGGGCCAGATCCGCGCCGCTCTTTCGCGTCACGAGAATGTAAACGAGAACAACACCGAGACCGAGCATGCCGATCGTTTCGATCAGCGGATTGATCATCTCTTTGGCCTGGATCTGCTTCATCCCGTGGTGAACCAGGCGACGCGCGTGCTCGGCGAACCGAGTGGTGGCCTGCTCCTCTAGTTTATAAGCTTTGATCAATCGAATACTGCCGAGAAACTCAACCAGCAGGCTTTGCTGCGAAACGCCCGTTGCCACGTTGCTCTTGCTGGCCTTGCGCATTTTCTTGCCCAGAACCGACATCGGGATAAGGCAGATCGGAAGGAACGCCATCGCAAAAAGTGTGAGTTGCCAATCCAGCCAAAGAAGAAACGCAAAAGTGAAAATCACCGTGACCGGTTCCTTGACCATGTCCGACACCCCGAGGTTCAAAGTCTTTTGCAGCGATTGGGTATCTCCGTGAACGTGCGTGATCAGATCACCCATCGTTGCGCGATTATAAAAATCGAGTGAGAGCGTGCTGAGCTTGCGAAAAACATCCTGCCGCAAATCATTCACCACCCGTTCACTCACCCATCCCATGCAATAGCTGCTCAAATAACCGATGTATCCGCGACATGCGAACATCAGCGGAAACATTACTAAAATTCCGAACGCTTGTGCGGGTGTGAGTGGTTGACCAGCCATTGGCAGCCACGGATCTGCGGCGCGTTGTAAATGCTCCTTTAATTCGGCCGCTTTTATCCTCAGAGCCGATTGCTTCACCACCTTCTTTTCTTGAGGGGCAGAATTGTCCGGGAAGACCCGCTCAAGAAGCCCCTTGGACGCGCCTAAAATCGCAGCGTTGGTCAACCCAAAGAGAATGCCAAGAGTGATACCGCAAGCTAGTCGTCCCCAGTACCGCCGGAGGTAAGGCTTCCCGAACCGGAACACCCTGAGAATCTTGTTCACCTATTTAAGAAACTTGCCCGGATTCAAAAGACCAGCCGGATCGAGAGCGTCTTTGATTTTTTGGTGCAGGTCCCGAAGCTCGCGCGATGCCGCAATCGGCCACCACGGCTTCTTCGCCAGGCCGATGCCGTGCTCACCCGTTACGACCCCACCCAGTTCCAGCACTTTTCGGAATAACGCATCCAGCGCCTGATCACATTTCTTCTTCGTTCCCGGTTGCGTCATGTCGACCATGAGATTGACATGGATATTGCCATCTCCCGCGTGACCAAAGCAGGCGACTGGAAAGCCATAGGTCTTTTCCAGACCTCTCGTGAATTGGAACAAATCCCGGAGCCTTCCTCGCGGAACGACGATATCTTCGTTCAACTTGGTAAGCCCAGTGTCGCGGAGTGCGTAGGAGAATTCGCGGCGAAGTTGCCACAGCTTTTCACAGCCTTCCGCTCCCAAGGCCCGTTGAACGAACAGTGGGGCCGCATTCTGGACGACGTTCTCCAAATCCTTCAGTTCCGACCGAACTGATTTCGCGTGACCATCCAGTTCAGTAATGATGTGCGCTCGGCAGCCGGAAAGTGCAGCACTGCCAGTGCGCTTGTAGGCCGCAGCCAGCGTAAACTCGTCCGCCAGTTCAAGCGCGCAAGGCAGGAAACCTGCCGCAAAAATATCCTTCAACGCCCGCAATGCGTCGTCCATGGAATTAAAGCCGGCGGCCAGAGCTGACCGGAAAGGCGGTAAGGGCAGCAACTTCAATGTCGCCTCCGTCACCACGCCGAGCATTCCCTCGGATCCGACGAATAGTTTTGTAAGATCAAAACCAGTTTTGTTTTTGTGCGTCCGGCTGCCCACGCGAACGACCGTGCCGTCCACCAGGACGACTTCGAGTCCAAGCACATATTCGCGCGTAACCCCGTACTTTAAGCATCGCGGCCCCCCGGCGTTCGTCGCAATATTTCCGCCGAGCGTCGAATCCGCGCGGCTCGCAGGATCGGGCGGGTAAAAACGCCCAACCTTTTCCACCTCCGTCTGCAGCTTCGCGGTGATCACCCCCGGTTCAACGACAGCGACAAAATCGTCCGGATTGATCTCCTTGATTCTGTTCATTCGCTCCAGCGAAAGAACAATTCCGCCTCGCGAAGGAACACACCCTCCCACATATCCATATCCCGCGCCGCGCGCGGTCACAGGAATTCTGTTCTTTGAAGCAAACTTTAGGAGTCTGGAAACGCTCGCAGTACTCTTCGGCAAAACCACCGCATCCGGCGTGCTCGCCGCAAACCATTTATCCCCGGCGTAACGCGCGCGTGATTCCGCATCGAGCAACACTTCCCCCTCGGGCAAGAGCTTACGCAACCGCACTAAAGCCGATTGGAACGAGTTACTCATGGTTGCGCGACTCAACGAGCGCCCGCGCCTCTTCGGCCTGTTCCGCGGGGACCACGACGCGCACTCCGCCACCCGCCACATCAAAGTTTGCCGCCGAATTTTCGTGTTCGACATCCGCTTGCAAACCTGCCCCTTCCAGCCGGGAACGAACCACTTGCGCTTCGGCCAGATCAAACGTGCGAAAAACAATCACAGGATCCATACGCCAGAATGTATGTCTCGCCTGCGGCCTTATGCAACTCAAACACTATCAGAATCTAATCAGAATTTGCGGGTTTCCACCTCGGTAAGAGCCGCATCAAGGATCGCGAAAGCCACATTGAACTCATCGTCGGAAATGGCTACCGGTGGCGTCAGCGTCAATATATTCCCCATCGTGACCTTGAAGTTGAGGCCCCGAGTGAGGCACCCGTACATCGTCGCTTCCGCTTCGCGTAACGCTCGCGTTCCATCGGGTCGTCCTAATTCAATCCCGGTCAACAAGCCTAATCCTCGGTAGCCCGCCACGAGCGAGTGACGCTTTTGCAGTTCTGCGCACTTTTGGAAAAAAACCTGCCCCAGTCGTGTCGCGCGTTCGAGCAACTTTTCCTCTTCGATAATTTCAATGGTCGCGAGCGCGGCGGCGCACGCGACCGGATTTTTCTCATGCGTGTAGTGCCCGAACGCACTCTCTTTTGGGACGCTCAACGTATCGCGAGCGATTACCGCCGCGAGCGGAAAAATCCCCCCGCCCAATCCCTTTCCAAGCACGAGAATGTCCGGGACCACATCGTAATGTTCGCACGCGAACATCTTCCCTGTGCGCCCGAGGCAGTAAGGAATTTCATCCAGAATGAGCAACGCCCCGTACTTATCACAAGCCGCGCGCACTTTCTTCCAGTAATCCAACGGCGGAATAAAAGGTGTGGACCGGACCGTCTCCGCAACTACCGCCGCCACATCGCCCTCTTTTTCAAGAACGTACTCGATGTAATCCGCACAATTCAGATTGCACGTCGTTCCGCACTTGAACGGACATTGCCTCGGATCCGCGGGGGGAACATGCTCGACGCCCGGCATGAGCGGCCCGATGGAACTCCTGAAAATAGCCTCACCACCCACCGAAATCGCATCGAGCGAAGCGCCGTGAAATGCGTCCCACATCGAAATCACCTTGTGACGTCCCGTTGCCGCCCTCGCCAGTTTCAAGGCGATCCCGATCGCGCTCGTGCCGCCGGGCGCAAAAAGCACTTTGCTCAAATTGCCGGGCGCCAGCTCTCCGAGCTTCTTCGCCAGCTCGATCGCCCGGACGTTGGCGTAACGGCGGGTGCAAAAGGACAACTCCTGCATCTGCTTCGTGATCGCCTCAATCACTTGCGGATGGCCAAAACCGACCTGGTGAACATTATTCCCATGGAAGTCGAGAATCTCCCGCCCTTGATTGTCGATCAGATACGAACCACGGCAGCCCTTCAACACGTTCAGGCAGGGCGTTGAAAGCGACTGGTGAATGAAATACTTGGCGTCCTCATCCAGCAATCGCCGCGTTTCGACATCGATATGCTTGCGGCTCCATTCATTCCGCAGCGGCGAAAGATTGATGTCCCCCTCGGATTTCAGGTGGTCCAGGTCACGCGACTGATCTATCATGCGGCGACATTCTGGAGCCCGGATATTCCTGTTCGCAAGTTACATCTCCGGCCTTTTGTCGTCCTTTATCGGGCCGCTTAAGTCGTTCATCAGAAGCGCCGATACCCTCCAAAGAGCCCTAAATCGGGTGCGGGAATTCGAATGCCAGGCCAGACGCCAATTTTGTTATTTTCAGATTTTCCCGCGGAGGGAGAGCTGATCGAGCAGACCATCCGCGGGATGTCCCATCACTCCGTTCGCTCTGTGAGCGACGAAGAAAACGCCTTCGCCTCACTCGGGTCGGACGCGCCGGAGATCGTCTTTGCGCATCTTCAGCAGGGTGCCTTAGCCTCAACCTACTTCCTCAATGAAGTTTGGAACCGCAGCCCCCAAACCACCCGCTTTCTGGTCGGCGACTCCTCGACCGATGCCGATACGCTCGTTCGCTGCGCGCTCGGCCCTCACCAATACATCACCGCGCCGCTCGACGCGGCGAAAATCGAGACCGCCTTTAAGCGCGCCGAAGCTCTCAAACGCTTCGTTCGTGATGACAAGATTCGCCTTCTGATGTCTCGCATGCGGACCTTGCCAAGCCGTCCCACTCTTTCCATTGAAGTCATGCGCGAACTCCGTTCGTCAAAAGCGAGCGCGAGCGCCGTTGGCGAGCTCGTCGCCAGGGATATCGCCATCTCCACCAAACTGCTCCAGGTTGCCAACTCGGCCTTTTACAGCGCGCAGCAGCAAGTCACCGATCCCGCCGAAGCGGTGCTGCTCCTCGGTCTGGAATCCACCGCTGCATTGGTCCTCAGCATCGAAACCTTCGCCAAGCTCGACAAGCTCAAGCCGCTCTACTTCTCGATGGACCGTGTCTGGAAGCATAGCCAGGCCGTCGCCGACCTCGCGCGAAAGATCGCGCAAACGATGGGCTGCGATCCCGAGACAACTGCCCATATCTACACCTCCGGTCTCCTGCACGACCTTGGCAAGCTGGCGCTCGCACAAAATTTCCAGGAGGACTATGAACGGCTTCTCCGCGAGTCCGAGGAACAAAAAGCTCCTCTCCACAAACTGGAAAAAGATTTCTTTGGCGTAACGCACGCCGAGGCCGGAGCCTACCTCATTGCCCTTTGGGGTTTGCCTCTCCAGATCGTCGAAGCCGTCGCCTATCATCATGTATCAGCTGCGGCGCTCAGCCCGGAATTCTCCGGAGCCGCTGCCCTGCGCCTCGCCGATCAATTGGTCCATAATCCCGGAAGCCTGAAACAGATTCTCGGCGAATATCCATGCGAACTCGGTCTCTGGCCCCGTCTCGATCAAATTGCGGCGCTCCTGCCCAGAACAAAGATCAAAGAACAAAGCGCGGTCACCCCCATCTACCCGTTGCATGACGAAAACGGCGCCCCACCGAAAGTTGCCACGCCGACGACGGCCGAAGCAGCGACCCCGCCGGAAGCTCCGAAAAGCCGAAAACCAGAGACAACCCAACGCACCCCAATTTACCTCGCCTTCGTTGGAGGCATTGCCGTCACCGGCGTTGCCGCGTTTCTTCTGCGGCCCACCCCGCCGGCTCCCGCCCAACCACCTACAAAAGTCCGGCCAAAACCGATTGTCGAGCAGCCCGCACCGCCCGAAGTCGTCGAAACCAAAGCGGACGAGCCACCGAAGCTCATCGAGCCGACGAACACAGAAAGCCCCACACCAGATCTGCTCGCTCTGGAAGAACTTTTCCCCTCGGACCTCCCACTTCCTCCCGAAGACGATTCAGCCGGAAGCGGGTCACCGGAGGACATTGCCGCACTCCTGCCCGGCGGACTAAAACTTCAAGCCATTATGTATGCCGGCACCAAATCCGGCCTCATCATCAACGGCAACCTTCTGCACCTGGGCGACTCGATTAACGGTTGGGAGATCGTCGCAATCTACGAACACGAAGTCGTCATTCAGAGTGGCGAAGAACAACGGACCCTGACGATAAAGTAACCTTGGCCTCTAAGGTCCTGAGACCGTCTTTCATTGGAAGCCTTTCTGGGCGCAGAAGGACGTTTACTACCTTGCGCCTCGGCGTTAAGAGTTCTCTTTGGAATGCCCAAAGTCCGGCCATCGATTTGGTCGTTCCTCTTTGTAGTGTTTCTGCGTAGCGTGCGAGCTGTTTGAACTTCACTTCTCGATGGAAAAGCCGATGCCGGGCGATTTTAAGCTCGGGCTATCTTTCTTTTCCTGAGTCGTGGTGGCCGCGGCGGTGATGCGAAAGCCGCCGGGACTGTTCGTTTGAAATTGCAACGGAGTGGAATCGATCGGATCGCGCGGATAAGGCTTCAGAATCGACGGAAGTTCGTCCTCGCGGGGCGAGCGTTCGCCGTTTTTTCGGCGCCACTGTTCAATTTGCAAAGCCATCTCGATGCAGCGTAACCGCGCGGTCAAGGTCGTTTCTTTGTTCGCGAGCCGGAGCAGTGGTGGCAACTCGAGTTTAGAGCGTTCGTATGCGATGGGATGTCCTTGGAGGTCGGTAACAATATCGTCCGCTACCGCTTCGCTCGCTGTGAACAGTTGCGGGAAATCCAGAGCGGCGGCATTGATCATCCGCCCGAAGCTGCGCATAAGAAAGCTATGGTCCCTATCATGAAGACCTGCCGCGCGTTTGCCATAGAAGACTAGTTGGCGGAATATTTCCGGCACTTCACTCGTGTTTGGCACGAGGCGGCCCATGGTAGTTAATTGCTCGTGTTCTTCGAACGTCAATTTTCTGCGAATATTGGCAAATGCGCGCTCGCCGATAAGCGCGCGATGCAGTGATTCGCGGCAATCATGAGAGGCTTCTCGAATAGTGGAGATGAGTTCGCCAAGTTGTTCCTCATTGAAATGTGCTACGTTGACGACCCGTTCGACACCGAAAACCTGGATCGTGACACAAGCGATTCGAACCAATTCGGAAATGACCAGCGGTTCCTTCGCGAGAGAATGCCCAACCGCGAAACCGTTTTTTAAAGCCTGGAGCGCGCCTGCAGCATCGACGCGTTCCGCTTTGAACAGAGCTTCGTAACGTGCCAATTGCGCCAGCCGTTTCAGTGCAATCAGATGAGTGAACTTGACGTTTGGCGCGTTGGAGAGAGTCATCGGGTATCTGCAGAGCGGTAGTTTAAACGCTTCGTTCATCAAGCGGCGCGCCTCTGCGTTCCTCTCTAAATGTGTTTCAAGGATGGCGAGCGTCTGGCCGTCGAGCGGTTGGGTGTTCGGGATTGTCCTCCAATCGATGTTCCCCGGATCGCTGTCTTTGGGAGCATCGACGCGCACGGCGTCAGCCTCCAGAAATTTCAGGCCCGCATTCTCTGCCTCAGGGACGGCTTCATACCAGGCCTCCAGTTCCAGAGGATTGATGGGGAAGCCTTTCGCACGGATTTCCTGCATCTCGCGATTCAGGCCGGTCCTGGCAGCGAGTTTGAATCCGATAAAACCAACTGCAGCGAGAAGCAAGATCACCGCGAAGGCCAGGCGCGCCGGTCGGCGCCACCATTTGTTCTGGAGTGAAGTCATCTGTTCGGTTCTAAAGTGGTTGGGAGCGGGTACGCACATTTCGAGAATATGCAGAATCGCTGAGGAAATCACTCCCCATCGACGACCGGCCATTTTTGTCCGCAAGCCCACGCCTAGCGGCGTGTCCTGCTGACCCGCTTCAGAAATTATCAAGATCATGGACTTGCGGGCAGAATTGTCCGCGGTCCAAGTGCTCAGTCGTGGGAGATCACCATTTCCGATTTGATGTTTTTGCTGAGGTCTGGATTGCGCTGTTGGAACGCTGAGAGAATTTGGCGAGCCTCGTCTGGGCGGCCAGTATCGGTCAGGAATTGAGCGTAATTCATAACTGCGTGGGAGCTGCGCGGGAAGATTTCGCTGGCGAGTTTGTAGGTGGCTTCGGCTTCGGTGGAAAAATTGCGACTCGCCAGGAGATTTGCTTGAGCCGCTGCCATGTGTTCATAGGCCTTGAGATTCGCGTCATCGTCCGATGGAGTGCCGGCGGGAAGTTGAGCTGCAAAATCGCGCCAACGTTCGACGGCAGCAACGGCGTCCTGTTGCTCGAAAGGTTCCTGGCCGTGGATTTCCATGATCGGGCCGAGCGGGATTGCATCCTTATACGTGGAACGCATGGGCTGTGATTCTTCGAGGGCGAAGGAGGCGCCCGAATTGCGCTCAATAATCCACTGCAGGAGTTTTTCGTTGATGGTCATGACGGCGACCTGACCGCCAACTTCGGTTTTCCCGTCCACGATCTTAACCTTTTCGCCAGGCTTGATCTGCTTTGGATCGTTCGGGAACTGCTGGTCGTGTTCGAGACGCTTGCGGGCGTCGGCCACATATTCGTCGAAGATGCGGCTGCTGTCTTCCTGGGCCGGGAGGTTGAACTTGTCGGAATGTTGTTCGCGGAGGTACTCGAGATAGCGAGAATCGGCGAAGGCATTTTGCGTCAGGACAATGTGAGGCTCTCCTTCGCCCGTTTCATTCAGGAGCGTGGGGACGAAGCGGCCCGGGTCGGTGCCGCCTACGTACACCATGCCCGGTTTTAGCGAACCGAGAATATCGTTGCCATATTCGAGAAGTTTGTCCGCCGGCCAAAGATGAGCCTGTTCCGCAGCACCATAGGCTTCGAGTACCGCATTCCAGAACGGATCGAGGTCCGGCCAGTGAGTTGAGTTCTCGTATTGGGCCGAACGCTTGGCCAACGAGAGAAAACTGGCGTCAATCTCTTCCCACTTACCTCCTTCGAGCTTCTCGAAAAACTCTTCGACTTCGCGCGGGACATCCTGGCCGATGCGGATCGATTTCGCGCGCACCCATTCGTGTCGCTTGCGACCGAATTCTCTGATTTTTGTGGCGACGATCTGCTCGGCCGTTGGGGATGGCGCACCTGCGAAGCGACGCCGCCAGGTTTGTTCCTTGACTGCGTTACCGGTTAACTTGTTAGCGGAAGGTGCGGCGGCCCTCGCTGATGGCTGGGTTCGCTCTCGGTCGGTGGGTTTTCGGCTGACCAGTATCCATCCGAAGACGATAATCAAAAAACAGATGGCGGCCAGGATCGGATAACGATCGGTAGGCGCGTCTGATGAATGGAGCAAGTCGGGTCGCTGAGCTTCGTTCATTTTCTTCGAGAACAAGACACTGCGCCCCTCGAGATTTGTGTACGCGCACTGGAAACAATTGGCGATGTCTAACGGACCGTGACTATTTGAGGACGGGTGCTTTCGATGATCGCCAGCAGTTCCTTTTGCTCCGCGTTCGGGACTTTGAGGCGATCCAGTGTGGCTTTCAAGTCGCCGACCGCAGCGTCGAACTCCGGATTGGAAATGTGCATGGTCGCGTGCACCGGCTTGATATCGCGCCCGTCGTAGTAGGCTGGCCCCCCGGTGCTTAGACTCAGGAATTGAACCATGTGCTTTTTGAGGGCCGCCACATTTTCCGAAGTGGGTTCCCAGTGGGGTGCGGTCCGATGGAACAGAAAGTTGCCGGATGTGACGCCTTTCCGTTCCCAATTGACCCGCGGATCGTCCAGCACGCGCGGGGTGAAATCATCGACAATTTCATTAATCCTCTGTTCTCCGCCGAGCCGATCGTAAAGGGTGAGTTTCTTTTCGGCCTGGGCGGCCTGGGGTTTGTCGCTTTTGGATTGGTCCCCCGGCTCTGCCTTTTTGACATTCTCTTCTTTGGGCGCAAGCTGTTCGGCTTTCGCCATTCGCTGACTCGCGCGCTGGTCAGCCTCCCGACTGCCGGATGTGAAGAATTGATGGTCTTCCTCAGCGGCTTTCGGACGCGAACTGCGACACCCGCTCGCTCCGCTCAGAAGCGCTGCCAACAACACGGCAACACCTGCGCTAGTCGATCCCCATTGTTTACCAAACTTTCTCCCATTTTTCATATTTAGTCCGTCTGCAAGGGCGAATTCGCATCCGAGATTTCGCCCGGTTGAAATTGGAGTCCGCCCGGTTCCGCACGACCTCCTTCGAGGCGTGGAAGGTAGGCGCGAACGAATGCATTACGCAGCAAGTTCAAGAGGGTGCGAACAATATCGGTCGTCGTGGAACCGGTAGCGTCAGCGGTGAAAGGAATGAGAGTGCCGAACTGGTCGCGTGGATGGTTTTTAAAAATCGTCGTCACAGCTCCGATCAACGCCTGCCAGAAAAATTCGATCACATTGTCCTGCTTGATGTCTTTGCTCAGGCTGAAGACTTTAAGGTCGCGAAAAAGCGGTTTGATATATCCGCTGATCTGTCCTTCGTTCGCCTCTGCCTCGACCACGAGATCGAAAAAGCCATGCTTGAAGTCGAACTTTCCGTAAGCCAGAGCGAGATCGTTCAACTGCGTTACATCCAGCCCAAGCATGCGCATGGCGAGATGAAACGTGGGACGATACGAGAACGGATCGAAACTGGTTTTAAGTTCGAACTTTGCCTCGTTCATCGCGATGGCATTGATCGTAATCACCGAAATGAGTGGTTTCGTTTCGCGGCGAATGTTGCTCAGGTTCTCGACTGTGCCTTGTAAGTCAGAGAGGAAAACGTCCACCGGTTTGGTTGTTTGATAAGCGCGGAAATGGACGGACCCACCCCGAACCACCGCGCGGTTGATATCGAAAGGAAAAAGGTCCTGAATCATTTGCAACCAGGGACCGCCCGCACCGCTTTGTGATTCGCTCTCCGTCGGCGCGTCGACAAAGTTCACCTCCGGTTTTACCACGACAACCTGGCCGACCACTTTTCTGTGCAGGAGGGCATCCCACTGCAGGGAGAAATCTACTTTCTCGGCGGCAAACAGAGGCACAGGAACATTACCCGTTCGCTTACTGAACCGAATATCCCGAATGGAATAGGCTCCTCGCCAAAGATGGATTTCCACATCCCCAATCCGACCGGCGTACAGTTCATTACGATCCAGCGTGCGGTTCACATACTTCTGCACGAAGGAAGGGAGCACGAGTCTCCCGATGACGAGAAGGATGACAAAAGCGCAGATGACCAGAAGTGAGAGCTTCAGCCAGAAATGTCTCCTTTGACGAGATTTCTCGTGCGTTCCCGCCGCAACTCTCGCCCTCGTCGGACGGGGGTGATCCGAGTTCAATTCGATTCTCGACTTTTCTGTTCCTCCCACCGGGTAAAATTTATTCCCGGCGAACTCTCCTGCTATTGGGAAAACACCGTGTCGCAATGCCGGGGGAAAACTGTGCAGGCGCAATTTTGTTTGCCGAAACAAGGTCGAATTGCGGAGAATGGCTCTTGGGGATGGCCGGGATTCACGTATTAAAAGGACAATTCAGTTCGGCGCCTCACCGAGTCGCGCGCGGGGCGGCGGTCATCGCGATTGCTTCGGGCGTCGCCATATTGTTAGGTTGGTCTTTTCATCTGGCTGCCCTGCAACGTCTCTGGCCAGGTCTGCCCCGAATCCCACCTAACGGAGCAGTTTGTTCGGTCCTCCTGGGACTGGGATTAGCTTCGAAGCTGGCCCACTCAACCATCGCACGGGTGGCCGGAAATTTCGCCGGAATGCTCGCCGCCGGCATGGGATTGGTCACATTATTGGAATATCTTCTGGGTTGGAATGCAGGACTCGATCAATGGCTCTTCAAGGAACAAGTGGTGGGCGTGAACGTCCCCTTTCCTGGGCGCCTCGCCTTTCCCGGTGCATTGAGCGTTATCTTTCTCGGGCTCGGCATCGCCGCATTTGATCTTCACATCCGCGGAGTATGGCTGGCGCAGCTCTTCGTTGTGATTGCGTTGCTCATATCGGTGCTCGCTCTGATCGGTTATGTCACGGGGGTGACCGATCTTTACGGCCAGTTGAACAACAAACCACGATCTGGTCTGCCGCTGCAAGCCACTGTCGCTCTGTTGATCCTGGGAGCTGGGCTTTTGTGCGCCCGCCCTGAACGTGGTCTGCTTGGAATCCTTTGGAGCTACACCCCGGGCGGAATGCTCGCACGATGGTTATTGCTTGCACCGGCCGTCGGCCTGCTTCTGACCGGAATCGTCTACATCGTCTTCATGCGCATCGCTCCCTCGGAAAATTCGGTTCGCACCTGGGCCATTTGCATAGCGAATCTATTTTTTGTCACCGTTCCGATCTGGGCTGCGGCCCAGGCGCTTCACAAAGTAGGACTCGAGAGGGATCGGGCGCATCACGAATTGGAAGATCGCGTCCAACAAAGAACAGCGGAATTGAGCAACGCAAATCTGGCTCTCCATGCCGAAGTCAAGGAGCGCCAGCAAGCGGAAAGTGCGTTGCGCGAAGCCAGAGATCGCCTGGCGGGACAGGCCATTGAGTTGGAGCGACGTGTCCAGGAACGAACCGCCAAGCTCGCCGAATCGGTGGGCGATCTTCAGGCGTTCGCCTACAGCGTCGCGCATGATATGCGCGCTCCCTTGCGGGGCATGCAGGGATTCGCACAACTGCTGATGGACGAGCACGCCGGCAGCTTGAACGACGAGGCGCGGGACTATCTTGAACGGATCGCGAATTCCGCGGCCCGCATGGACGTTCTGATTCAGGACGCGTTGGATTACACCCAGGTCCTGCAGGCGGAGACCGAACTCAAGCCTGTGGACCTCGACCGGGTTGTCCGCCAACTGGTCGGCAGCTTCCCAGGGTGGCAGCCGCCGCACGCGCAAATCCAGATTGCCGGCACATTGTCTCACGCTCTCGCGCATGAAGGTTTAATGAGCCAATGCATCGGAAACCTCGTTGGAAACGCTATAAAGTTTGTCGCCGCAGGCACCAAACCGGATGTTCGCATTTGGACCGAACAACGCGACTCTCATATTCGAATTTACATCGCGGACAACGGAATCGGCATCGCATCGCCAGACCGCGAGCGCATCTTCCGTATGTTCGAACGGTTGAACCGAGCCGACGAATACGAGGGGACCGGCATCGGTCTGGCCATCGTCCGCAAAGCGGTCGAGCGCATGAATGGCCGGATCGATTATGAGTCCGAACTCGGGCGCGGGACGAAGTTTTGGATCGACCTGCAAAAAGCCCCTTCGCTTTCCGCGTAAGTCGGGAGCCCTGAATCACCCAGGCTATTTTTCTTCGAGCCCCTCCAGCAAAGGAGTGCCGGTCCGGACCAATTTCGCTTCGAGTCGGCGCGTGCAATCGCAGTCACAGCACGCCCAAGGCTCCGTGCCGTTTTCGTGACGACAATTCCGGCGACTGTGCGCATCCTTGATTCGCAGCAAATCGAAGTACTCCTCCCAATAAGGGCGCTCCTCGCCGAGCGGCGTGGCGCAGAAGCAGGTCTCAACCCAATGCGCATTCCCGTCGGAAGTCAGGCGCGCGTGCTTCATGTCGTAAAGATATTCCTCTCCCGCGATGGAGCCCTGCCCCAGAGTGCCGTTTCGGACGGCCTCCCGGAGTGCCTGTTCGCGTCCCGGTTTAACGCGTGCTTTGACGAGGTATCGCATACCCCAGATTACCTCAGAACAGCGAGCATGTCTTGTGCACGCTGTCCGCTTAAGGAACTACGGGCAGGAGCAAATGGGATGGGTGCTGCGCGTCGGCGTACAGCTTGATCTTCGCTTTGCGGGTTTGGGAATTGGATCGGAACGGCGCACCGGTATTCGGATTTGGATCCATCGCAGGGTAGCTGCTGGACGTGATTTGGAGTCGGAGACGGTGCCCGGTGTTGAAGATGACGCTTGTGGACCACAGGTCGATCTCAATGGAATAGAGCTTGCCAGGTTCGAGGAACTTTTCCTCGGCGAGGCCTTCACGAAAACGCGCACGAATGGCGCCTTCGCAAAGGTTAAACGAGCGACCGTCAGGATAGACGTCGCACAGGCGCGCAACAAAATCTGTGTCCGGCACGTCTGCGGAAATCCAGAGCTTCGCTCGAACCCGACCTGTGATTTCGGTCGGGTTGCCGAGCGCAGTCGTGGTGAATACGAGAACGTCAGGACGATCCTCGACCCGCTTTTGGTTCATCGGGCCGGCCGGAATCGTGAGTTGGGGGCCGCCGACGCTTGGAACTGGATTCGACGGGTCGTAAGAGTATGTGAGGGTATCGTCGGTGGCGGGTTCGGATCGGGTGAGCGTGCGGTCGCTGCGAAGGAAATACTTTGTGGGAGCGGTTTTCACCGGTGGCCATTGATCCGCGGTCCGCCACACATTACCGGGCGCATTGGGATCCGCCACGTCGCCGATCACGTAGTAGGTGACGGCAGGTCCGGTGTTAATATTGGCGCTGTCGCTCTTGAGGGTCAGGTCAAACCATTTCCAGGCATCGTGGACGTCGCCCGGTGGATTTTTTCCGTTGGGAAATTTCAGTTCACCCGCTTTTTCTTGCAAAACTCCGTGGGTCCATGGCCCGATAATCAGTCTTTGCTTGCCACGTGCTTTCGGGCCGCCATGTTCCTGGTAGCCGACAAAAGCGTCGATGGCCGCCTGAGCGAAGATATCCCAGTACCCGCCGATGTGGATGGCGGGGAAATTGGCGCGTTCGTAATCGCGCGCTAAGTCGCGCGTGCGCCAATAATCGTCATAGAGCGGATGCGAGACCCAACGCGGAAGCGCGTTCGAACCCCATTGAGCGCCTCGCAGCCAGTCTTCGATCAGCGCTTTGCGGAAGACGCCGTCGATGTAGATCACGTCGTAAAGATTGGGCGCGCCGACAGTGAGGTGTTGCGCGCTGATCTTGTCGCTCCCGCTCGTCACCATTTGGAATTGCGTAATCGCGCCCGCCGACCCGCCCCAGGTGCCGATCTTTCCGCTGCACCAGGGCTGTTTCGCAATCCACTCAAGCGTATCGAAGCCGTCTGAGCCATCCAGATTGAACGGAAGATTTTCTCCTTCGGACGCGAAGCGTCCGCGGCAATCCTGGGCGACGAAGACATAACCACGCTTGATCGACTGCTCGCCGATGCCGTCGAGGCCATTCTTGTTATAAGGAGTCCGCGCGAAGATCACGGGCAAGGCTTTTGCCAAGTCGGGCTTATGGATATCCGTGGCCAGCTTGATGCCGTCCCGCATCGGCAGCATGACGGTTTCTTTCCCTGAAAGACCTGCGCAAAAAAGAACGAAGAAGCAGAGTTGGAGTAAGCCGGATCTCATCAGGCAGGTGTATCGAACAACTATATCCGAGGAAAGGTTAAACGCGCGAGAGTCGCCCCGCATTCGTAATGTGAAAAAGAATTGCGGTGATCTGTTCCCGCAGCGTCGCTGCGGTAACTGGCGTCACGGGCCTATTCATCTTTTGGTGGCAGCAAGAACTGCCAACCTTCCAAAAGAAAGCCGAGCACCTGAGTAGCGTCCTCATGCGCTCGGAAGAAAACCTGCGTTGCTCAGTTTAGGACTTCTGCTTTATCGATGAGGACTCACCCTTGAAGCGCTTCGTAAACCTTGCCGACCATCGCGCCGGATGGCTTCAAGGTCTTTGCGCCCTTGGTCCATTTCGCGGGACAGGCCTCCTGAGGATGCTTCATCAGATAGACATTCGCCTCCAACTTACGCACGAGTTCGTCGGCGTTTCGGCCCACGTTGTAGTAATTGACCTCCGAGGAAATAAGCACGCCGCTCGGATTAATTACGAAGGTTCCACGCAGCGAAAGCCCGGACGAAAAATCGTAAACACCAAAAAGGCGGCTGACATGGCCGGTCGTATCGGCGCCCATCGGATAATTCACTTTCTGCAGTAACTTCTCCGTATCGCGCCAGGCCATGTGCGCGTATTTGGTGTCTGTCGAAATCGCGATCACTTCCGCGCCAAGTTCGACCAGGGCTTTATATTTATCCGCTAAATCCGCCAACTCGGTGGGGCAGACGAAAGTGAAGTCGGCCGGATAAAATACGAGAACGGTCCACTTGTCCGCCTTGCGCAGTTCCTGCAGAGAAACTTTGCTGAATTCGCGTTGAGCCGGATGATAAATCTCGAGTTCAAAATTGGGAACTTCCGTTCCAACGGTAACTGGTCTGATGTCGTTCATGATCTCCAAAAAGCGCGGGAACCTAGACGCGAGGCGCGGAGAGTTCAAGCGGGACCGCGTCTACTTTGCGGGGCCGGCGCTCGTGGCATTCAGGACTTTGCGCGGAGGTAAGGAAGCGAGGACCTTTCGAGCTTCAGCCGGATCAATATTTTTTAAAGCGCGAAGCGCGTCCGTTTGGAACGGAGGATTCTCTTCGCGTGCAGTGCGGACAAGTATGGGTAAAAACTGTTTGGCTGCCGAACCGATCTTTCCGAGGACTTCTGCGGTCTGCAAGCGATAGGCGTATTTGGCTCCGGGGCCGAGATTACGCTCGATCCTTTGAGCGGATTGCCAATCGTTCGTGTCCGCGCGCCAGCGAATGATCGGTTCGAAAATCTCTATATTCGCAATCTCGCTCGGGCCTCTTTCAAATTCGAAATGCTCCCGTTCAACAACCGCCGCGAGTGCCTCTCTCGTGCAGACGTTCAGGTAAGCGCAGCAAGCGACAGCGCAACTTTTAAAGTGACCGTTAGTGGAAGCGAGTGCGTCGCGTAGTGCGGATTCAACGCTTTCGTCGCTGTATCCATTCCGCCCGAGTAAGCGAAAACCGCGCTCGCGCGTTGGGAGGCTATTGGTCGGCGAAACGGCTCGCAGAAATATCGGGACCAGAGTTGGGTCGTGTGTTTCCGCCAGCACGCTCGACACATCAAACCATTCCGGGATCCTTTCGGGATTCCAACCTTCGGCTGCTTGGCGAAGGATCGGCGCGACATTCGTTAATAACGGGGCGAGGCCATAAAGGCTCCCAAATACCCAAAGTGAGTTCTGTTGAATTCCACGGCGCCACACCGGAACGATCTGGTCCAGCACCGGAGATTTCGGATTCAACTGCAATTCGTTTTCGAGCGCTTCGTTTACGGCAAGCTCCTCCAGTTTCCCGATCGCATGCAGACGGACTTGCCTGCAGTGGTCGAGGTCGACAAAGCAGGAGAGGTAATCGCTTGGAATTTTCGTGAGAAGGCCCTTCTCCCATTTGCCGTTGCGAGTCATCGCTTCGAT
>JBGAGW010000003.1:0-526613 GCA_044226545.1 Limisphaerales bacterium | reverse complement strand
GAGCCGGCGCTTAAGCCGGAGAAAGTGTGGGGGCTGGTCGCGGTGATAAAAGTGGAGCTGCCATCCAGGCTGAGTTCGTACGTGCCGGTGCCGCCGGTGAAAGTGGCGGTGAGCGATCCGTCATTGCCACCGAAGCAGGTGGCGTCCGTGGCGCTGACATTCAAGACCAGCACTGCAGGTTGACCGACCGTGGCGGAAACCGGGGCGAGGGTGCACCCCGCGGAATCGCGGACCGTGACGGAGTGCGAGCCGGTGCTTAAGCCGGAGAAAGTATGCGGGCTGGTCGCGGTGATAAAGGTGGAGCTGCCATCCAGGCTCAGTTCGTACGATCCTGTGCCGCCGGTGAAAGTGGCGGTGAGCGATCCGTCGCTCCCGCCGAAGCAGGTCACGTCCGTCTTCCCGATGCTTATCACAAGAGGCGCATCCACGGTTACCGTTTGGAAGCATGTTCCGGGACAGCTCACGCCATCAGTAACGTCGAGCTGCAGTTGAAACGAGCCAGCTGCGGCGCCGGCATCAACCGTGATTGTATCTGCATCGTCCGAGCCGATTATGCTGGCGCTTCCAGAAATCAATGTGAGTGTCCAGTGATAACTTGTGTAGCCCGGCGCGCTGTATGTTGCCATGGAATTCGCGCACACGCTGGCTGCTCCCGAAATGTTGCAAGAAACAGTATTCCCGAGCGCAAGGGTGACCTCATCGCTCGTAACCGAGCCACAAACATCGCTGCTGAACGAAACACGATACCGCTTTGCTGCACTTGTGACGTCTGCTGTTAGGGAAAGAGTGGTGACATCGGAAACGCTCGTGAGATTGGTGTTTGCGCCTGGAATATCGCTCCACACGGAACCATCAAACTCCTGCCATTGCGCAGTGAGTGGAAGTGTTCCGGCGGAGAGATGGGCGCTAAAAACCGCCGTTCCGCCATTGCAAGCTGTCGCATTCTGCGGTTGCTCTGAAATCACAGGCGATGGATAACGTGTGATTGTCACGTCATCAGACGAAGCAGCGCACGTCCCGTTGCTGATCGTCCAGCGGAACACATTGGCTCCATATCCAAGCCCAATAATGTCTGTGGTCGCGCTGGTGGACGTGATGATCGTGCCCGCACCACTGACCAATGTCCAAGTCCCCGCGCCGACCGCAGGAGTATTTCCAGCCATCGTAGCGGTGCTCGTCTCGCAAAGTGTTTGGGCAAACCCGGCGTCAGCAACCGTTGGGGGCTGGTAGAAAGTTACCGTTACATCGGCGAAGGTCGGCGGGCAGGCACCATTGCTAATTGTCCATCGCAAGAAATAAGTTCCATACGCGCTCGCTGTCGACGTTGAATTCCCCGCGGATTCATTCCCAAATGTAACCGTGCCCGGTCCGCTAATCTGGGTCCAAAGTCCGTTACCCACAGTAGGCGTATTGCCGCCGAGGGAACCGGAAAGGAGCCCGCAAATGGATTGCGTGCTTGCACTTACGCTCGCTACGGTGGGCGTTTGCGAGTAAGTCACCTTTACATCTGCCATCGACGGCGTGCATGCGCCGCTAGCGATCGTCCAACGGAAGAAGTACGTGCCGTATGCGCTTACCGCCGCCGTGGAATTTCCTGCCAAATCATCACTAAAAACTACCGTCCCAGGCCCACTGATTTTGCTCCAAGCGCCGCTCCCTACTGAAGGCGTATTCCCTCCGAGTGTGTCGGAAACCAATTCGCAGACTGCCAACGTACCGGAGAGGACACTCACAACAGATGGGGTCTGCGAGTAGGTCACCGAGACATCCGCACTCGATGGCGTGCACGTGCCGTTACTAATCGTCCAACGAAACACGTACGTCCCGTAGGCAGTCACACTCGCAGTTGAATTACCCGAGGAGCCGTTGCTGAAGATAACCGTTCCAGGTCCGCTCACCTTGCTCCACGTACCGCTGCCGACGGTCGGCGCATTACCTCCCAACGATCCCGACACCAATTCGCATACCGACAGCGCGCTTATACTCACGCTCGCGACAGTCGGCGACTGTGAATAAGTCACAGTCACATCAGCGGTTGAAGGTACGCAGACGCCATTGCTGATGGTCCAACGGAGAACGTAAGTGCCATAGGCGCTAACCGTGGCGCTTGAAGTTGCGGAAGAAGCGTTGCTAAACGCTACCGTTCCAGGTCCGCTAATTTTACTCCAGGCTCCGGTCCCGGTGGCCGGCGTATTCCCGCCGAGCGAACCCGACACTAAGCCACAAACTCCCAATGTGTTAGCGGTTACACTCGCAACGGTCGGTGTTTGTGAGAAGGTGACAGTTACGTCCGCGGATGACGGCACACACGTTCCATTACTGATCGTCCAGCGAAACAAATACACACCGTATGTGCTCACAGTTACTGTGGAATTGCCCGTGGAGCCATTGCTGAAAATTGCCGTGCCAGGTCCGCTAACAAGACTCCACGCCCCACTCCCCACGCCCGGCGTGTTCCCCCCGAGCGAACCGGACACCAGTCCGCACACTGCTAGGGTGCTTGACGTCACGCTGGCGGTCGTCGGTGTCTGGTAGTATGTCACCGTTACATCGGCTGTAGAAGGTGCGCATGCACTATTACTGATCGTCCATCGCAATACGTAAACACCATACGTGCTCACAGTCGCGGTCGAACTTCCCGAAGCTCCGTTGCTGAACGCCACTGTGCCCGCGCCGCTCACTTTACTCCACGCGCCGCTCCCTGCCGCGGGCGTGTTTCCACCCAGCGAACCCGAAACCAAGCCACAAACGGCGAGTGTGCTGGAACCTACACTGGCTGTAGTCGGCGTTTGATAATATGTCACCGTTACATCGGCTGTAGAAGGCGTGCATGCGCCGTTACTAATGGTCCAACGAAACACATATATCCCGTAGGCGCTTACCGTCGCGGTTGAAATTGCCGACGATCCGTTGCTGAACGTCACAGTACCTGGTCCGCTTACTTTGCTCCATGCGCCAACTCCTACTGTCGGCGTGTTTCCGCCCAATGATCCTGAAACCAGCTCACAAACTGAGAGCGTGCCCGAGGCGACGCTCGCAGTGGTCGGTGTCTGATAATACGTCGCGGTTACGGTCGCCGAAGATGGCGTGCAAACACCATTACTGATGGTCCATTGGAAAACATACGTTCCGTATGCGGTCACCGTAGCCGTAGAAGTTCCCGACGAACCGTTACCGAACGTAACCGTCCCCGGCCCACTTACTTTGCTCCATGTGCCGCTCCCAACGGTGGGGGTGTTTCCGCCCAACGAACCCGAAACCAAACCGCAGATGGACAACGTGGCGGAACTCACGCTTGCTGTTGTGGGCGTCTGGTAATAGGTAACCGTGAGGTCGGCGGTGGTCGGTGTGCACGGACCGTTACTGATCGTCCAGCGAAATACATACGTTCCATAGGCACTTACAGTCGCTGTTGAGCTTCCGGATGAACTGTTGCTGAAGGTCACCGTTCCAGGCCCGCTAATTTTACTCCAGGCTCCGGTTCCGGTGACCGGCGTATTCCCCCCGAGAGACCCAGAAGCCAATCCACAAACAGACAAGCTGCTTGAATTCGCGGAAGCTGTGCTTGGGATGCCGTAAACCGTCACGGTCGTCGTCAATGTCCGCGGACAAGTGCCGTCCATGTAAGCGAACGTAACCGTGTAGGTGCCAGGCGTGCTTGTGCCAAGGTTAATCCGACCTGCATTTGCGCCGCTTGCGGTAATGGACAGCCCGGATGGACTGGCGCTAAAGGTTCCCGAACTGGCCGCAACCCCGGTCACAGTTACGGTCGCAGTTCCGGTCGCGCAAAAGGTTCCACCACTGCCGTAAGCCAAGGTAACTTCGGATGCTACGTCCTGAGTTGGATTGATGTTGATCGAGGATGAACCGGCAGAGATTGTCCCGGAACCTCCGGGGTAACTGTGCGCCCCGCCGCCACTGCCCCAATCGGTGTCCCGTGCAAGATGGCCGCCGAAAAGCACGAGAACGTCCTTGGCTCCCGCACTGGACGCAGCGACACCTGTGAGCGTAATGCTCTTCGTTATATTCGGACCTGCGGAGGTCGTGTAGCTGGAAACCGTCGTGATGCTGCCGTTATAGACAGCAAAGTTCCCGGCCACCTGAATTCCGGAAGGCAAGCCATTAGAAGGCGGATCGTTCGCGTTATTGTCGGTAGGAATGGAGAAGGAGTTTGGTCCGCTTGAGCAGGTATGACTCGCGCAAGGCGAACTGCTATCAAGCGTGCATTCGGTCACATCGTAGGAGGTTAGAAAGTCGAGCAAATGGCGATTTCCGGACTTCGAGAACTCCCAAGTAATCGTAACACTCCAAGAGCTTCCTGAGCACTGATTATTCATTACGATCCGAAACGGAATGCCGTTGGCCTCACGATAGCCGCCGCCCAAATTTCCGGTTTGCCACGTTTTCGTCGAGTTATTCCAGGTCTCCAGTTGCGCGCTGGAAGGACTTACGACAGTTTGGCCCGGGCTAAGTGTCACCGTACTCGTCGCAAATAACGTCGTGGCCGGATTATAGGTAGCCGTGATGCTGTTATGGGTGCCGCTCGAAAGCGACGACGTTGAAATGCTTACAACGCCGTTCACTAACGTGCCGCTTGCCAATGTGGTGGCGCCATCCTTGAATGTTACAGTGCCGGTCGGAGTGCCGGCCACAGACGAGCTTGCGGTCACGATGGCAGTAAAGGTTACTGATTCACCGACACAGGTTGGGCTCGCAGAAGAGTTGATAGCTGTCGTGGTGGTAATCGCCGTAATATTCGCGGTCAGCCCCGTCGGTTGGGTCAATGAATAGTTCCCCGCACTGGCACCACTGATCGTATAGCCCGCCACCGTGACAGCGATCCCCGTCCCAACATTGGCACTGGCAAAAGTCGCCACCGGCGTTGCGCCCAATGTCACCGTGTCTCCAGCTATCACCCCCACAAGTGAAGCCGTCCCGCTAATCGTGGCCGCCGTCGTCCCATCGTAAGTCTTATTGCTGATCGAAATCCCGCTGATGGTCAGTGTCTTGGCCGTGATGTTGGCTATCAATCCGCTCGGCTGGGTGAGAGTATAATTCCCGGACTGCGCTCCGCTGATCGTGTAGCCGCTCACTGTCACCGCTATGTTGTTGCCCACATTCGCACTCGCAAAGGTCGCAGTCGGTGTCCCACCCAGGGTAACGGTGTCTCCGATCAAAACACCGTTGAGTGTTGCCGTCCCTGCTAACGTGGCCGCCGTCGTCCGGTCATAAACCTTGCTGTTGGCACTAACACCCGAAATCGTTAGCGGCACCGGCGTGATGTTGGCAGTAGTGGTCGGCTGCGTGAGGCTGTAATTTGAAGCGCTCGCCCCACTGATGGTCAAACCAGCTATGCTCACCGTCTTGCCATTACCAACGGCCACCGAAGAAAAGATCCCGGTCGCTCCTCCTGTGTTCAGGTTGACCGTATCACCTGAAACCACCCCGACCAAAGTCGCCGCTCCAGTATTGATCGTCGCAGTTGTCGTCCGATCGTAAACCTTGTTGTTCGCTATGATCCCCGAAACCGTCAAAGTTTTGACCGTTATGTTCGCCGTCAATCCGCTCGGTTGCGTCAGAATGTAATTGCCCGTGCTGGCACCACTGATCGTATAGCCCGCCACCGTAACAGCGATCCCCGTCCCAACATTGGCACTGGCAAACGTCGCCACCGGCGTTGCGCCCAATGTCACCGTGTCTCCAGCTATCACCCCCACAAGTGAAGCCGTCCCGCTAATCGTGGCCGCCGTCGTCCCATCGTAAGTCTTATTGCTGATCGAAATCCCGCTGATCGTCAGCGTCTTTGCCGTAATATTGGCCGTCAATCCGCTTGGCTGCCCGAGCGTATAGTTTCCGGACTGCGCCCCGCTGATGGTGTAGCCGCTCACTGTCACCGCTATGTTGTTGCCCACATTCGAACTCGCAAAGGTCGCAGTCGGTGTCCCACCCAGGGTAACGGTATCTCCGATCAAAACACCGTTGAGTGTTGCCGTCCCTGCTAACGTGGCAGCCGTTGTCCGGTCGTAAATCTTGCTGTTGGCACTGACCCCGGAAATCGTCAGCGTCACGGGCGTGATGTTCGCAGTGGTGGTCGACTGCGTGAGGCTATAGTTCGCCGCACTCGCCCCACTGATCGTCAAACCAGCTATGCTCACCGTCTTGCCATTACCAACGGCCGCTGAAGAAAATGTCCCGGTCGCTCCTCCTGTGTTCAGGTTGATCGTATCACCTGAAACCACCCCGACCAAAATCGCCGCTCCAGTGTTGATCGTCGCGGTTGTCGTCCGATCATAAACCTTGTTATTCGCTGTGATCCCCGAAACCGTCAAAGTTTTGACCGTTATGCTCGCCGTCAATCCGCTCGGTTGCGTCAGAATGTAATTGCCCGTACTGGCACCACTGATCGTATAACCCGCCACGGTGACAGCGATCCCCGTCCCAACGTTGGCACTGGCAAACGCGGCCGCCGGCGTCCCGCCCAATGTCACCGTGTCTCCAGCTATCACCCCTACAAGTGAAGCTGTCCCGGTGATCGTTGCCGCCGTGGTCCCATCGTAAGGCTTATTGCTGATCGAAATCCCGCTGATCGTCAGCGGCTTGGCCGTGATGTTGGCCGTCAGTCCGCTCGGCGGCGTGAGAGTATAATTTCCGGACTGCGCTCCGCTCAGCCCAAAACCACTCACACTTGCAGGAACGCCACTGCCTACATTCGCACTGCTGAAAGTTCCGGTTCCACTTCCTGTCAACGTCACATCATCCGGCGCGAGAACACCGACCACGCTCGCAGTCCCGTTCAGCGTCGCGACGGCCGTCCCGTCGTACATCTTGTCATTCGCCGTTAGTCCGCTGACCGTAAGCGCTATCGGTGTGATGTCCGCACTCAATGTAGGTTGAACCAACGAATAATTTCCCGCGGCTGTCCCGGTCAGCGCCAGGCCACTCGCTGTTACCATTTTGCCGTTGCCCACATTCGCATCACTAAACGTACCCTTCGCGGCACTCGTATCCAGCGTTACATCGTCCCCAGTGCTAACACCTACGAGGCTCGCACCTCCCAAATTCAATGTCGCCGAGGGGGTCCGATCGTAACTCTTGTTTTGCGCGTCGATCCCCGAAACCGTCAACGTGGCCGCAGTGATGGTCAACGCTGTTGCATTCGCGGCTGCCTGTGCGAAAACATAATTCCCTGCACTCAGCCCTGACCCATCGATTGCATAACTGCCAACAGGACTGCTCGTGTCTGCCGGCGTCGTAAACGTCAACGTCCCGCTCGTAGCCGCTCCTTCTGTATCCCCGTTTACGAATCCCGTCACCGTTCCGTTAAGCGATGGATTCAAGGCTCCGTAGCTGCGACTCGCCGCATTCGCGACGTAGGTCAGTGTCGCTGGTGTAATGCTGAGAGCAGTCGCATTGCCTGCGGCTTGAACAAAGGTGTAATTCGGGGCCAGTAAGCCCGAACCGGCAATGGCATAACTCCCAACCGCACTTGTCGCCGTAGCTGCTGTCGAGAATAGCAGCGTTCCCGTCGTGGCGGTTGCCTGGGTATCGCCGTTAACAAAACCAACGACTGTTCCGCTCAATGTTGGATTGGCTGATCCGTAAGTCCGAGTGGCGGAATTTGCGACGTAAGAAAGCGTTGCGGTGTTCACTCCCTGCGTGATATCCAGTGAACTGCTTCCGCTGTAGTTCAGATCCCCGCTATACACCGCCGAGATCTCGTGGTCGATTGCGCTCAGTCCTGAAATGGTGATGCTTGCCACGCCGCCGCCCACCGTTTGCTCGGAACCATAATTGCTCCCATCAACCAGAAACTGAACCGTTCCAGTTATTGTTCCTGCAGCGCTTGAAGTGACAGTTGCCGTCAACGTAACATCCTCGCCATACGTGGAGGGATTCGCCCCCGACGAAACCTGGGTGGTTGTGCTCGCTCGCAAAACTGAGATTTGAGTTGGGTTCTCGAGGTCAGACGTGGACAACTGGTAATTCATATCACCGTTGTACTGGATTGTGATCGAGTGACTTCCCGTACCTAACACCGGACTGATGGTCGCAACGCCCGAGCCATTTAAAGTCCCGCTCCCGATGCCGACGCCATTATCAAAGAAAGTCACTGTTCCGCTCGGCGTTGCTGCGCCGTTCGGTCCTGTCACCGTTGCCGTGAGTGTAACACTCGATCCAAACGGCACTGACGAAGCGGAAGCGCCGACGCCTAAGGTCGCTCCACCTTGTGTTATCTGAAGGACCGCGCCCCCTTGGTTGCCTGAATTGAAGTTCGAATCGCTCAGATAATAGGCTGTAGGGGTGTAGGGCGCCGCTCGCGGCGCCAGAAAAACTTTTGCAGACCCGAAACCGGTCGCATCCAAAGCGATCGTCGCCAGCACGGTCGAATCGACGTCGCGAATTTCAACGGTCCCACTCGGGGTTCCGACACCCGGAGCTGCCGCAGTCACGCTCGCAGTGAAGGTCACGCCCTGGTTGTAAGACAGAGTGGTCGCGAATGCCGGGGTCATTAAAATATTTACCGACGCCTTTACGACCGAGTAAGCGGAAACGGCCGAGTTACTTGAGAGAAAATTATCGTCTCCCTCATATTCCGCAGTAACGCTTTGCGTGCCCAATGGAAGGTCCGCTACGTTTGCCGTGGCCTGGCCTCCGGAAAGAGTTCCGGTCGCAAGTAAAGTAGAACCATTTTTGAACACAACCTGACCACTTGGAGCGCCGACCCCGAACACAGGCTCGACCAGCGCGGTGAACGCGACCGATTGCCCAAAAACACTCGAACTTGGCACCGCGGACAGAGTTGTCTTCGAATCCGCTTTGAGGACCGTGAGGTTCGTAGTTCCGTCCTGCAATCCGGGAGCGCTCGCGACTAGCGTGTATGTCCCCGCGGTATCTACTCGCAAAGAACTCCCCCCAAAATCAGCAACGCCACTGACTGTGTTCAGCGTCGTCGTTCCGTTCAGCAAGGCGCTGTTCAAGGAAAGAGTCACAGTATAAGGCCCAGTGAGAGCGTCCACAGTTCCATTGTCATCCTGCGCTTGGACGATGACAGCTAGAGTAAAGTTGCGCCCGACGACAGGTGTTTTTGCTCCGGCAGGAATCTGAATTATGACTAGTTTTGTTGCCGTCTGCGCGAACAAGTCCGCAGTAAAAAAGAGGGTAAGCACCGCCACCGCGCGCCAAAAATGCAGCCACGATCCTGCTTGCAAACATGGGGCGGGGACACCGCCTCGCTTGCTTTCGCATCCGTTCGAAAGAGCGCTAAACAAAAACTGACCTTCGCCTAACAGCGCTCTGTAATTTAGGAGAACCAGGCTTGTGGGAGCGCGCTTTCCACTTCCGATTCAATTCTCGACGACATCACCGAACAGCAGAGGCGGGACGCCTCGAATCACGCATAGGCAGGAGCGAGATTTGTTTTAGCGACACTGTCAGAATTCGTTAGCAATCCTGCTGAAAAGCATTATGCAGAGATCAGAGATTCCCACAACTGAGAGGACTTATCTAAAAGCGACAAGGAATTATCATTTTTGCAACTGATTCCAGAGCAGGATTTTAGATACCTTTCGACGGAATACTTTGACGCAAGATTCTCAAGAGTGAGAGTGGCGGGTCTCCATGATCGAAACTCACCTATAAGTAAACGTTTGAGCCACTCCCGCGGGCTCTTCGTTTCGTCGCGTAAAAAGACGCTGTTGAGTCCCTCCGAATTGGAAACCAAGCGCATTTGATAAGCCTTGGTTGTGCAAAGGTTCTTGTGCTCAGTCTAAGCCAGGCGTTCCCGTTTCTAGTCTGTGAGGTTTTCCTCGTTTTTGCGCCACATCCAGAGGGTCTTCTTTAAGGCCTCGCGCACACTCCACGGTCCATATCGTAGCTCGTACTTTCGAACTTGATTGAGGACCGAATTGACGTGAGCCACGACATGGTATTTGTCGAAAACAAGCTCTGCGTTTCGACACCACTCCGGGACGGCGGCGCGATACGCCTTGCTCATGTCCATGCTCACCTGGGTTGAGTTGATGTCGGTGGCCTTCGTGCTTTTCCCATTCCCTGATAAAGCGTTCCCAGGTGCTTTTATCTTTGCTTTCCGTAGCAAAGAGAACCTGTTTGAGCTTCAAATCGGCGAAAATGGTCAGGTCCTCATGGCCTTTGCGAATACTGATCTCGTCTACACTCACGCGAGTGGTCTCGCTCATGTCTTTTTTGGAGTAGGCGGCATCCACATGCGCGAAAATCATTCGCCACAATCGTGATCGGTCTCGCGCAGCATCCTGGCCGCTCGCGCCACAGGCATTTCGCGTGAGAGGAAATCCATCGTGTCTTGCCTGAGCCCTACCTCGAAATGGGAATTGCTGGAATTGAGATCGCAACGATAGTGCTGCGACGTTTTTGGTCGGTGAATGGTGGGAGGTTTGAGGGGACGGATGCGGCGCTCCCTTACGGTCGCGGCTCTGTTGGAAATGATTGAAGGATGAAAAAGGTTTCGGAGAAGGCGCTTTTGCTGCTGCTGGCGGCGGTACAGTTCACGCACATCATGGATTTCATGTTGATGATGCCGCTGGGGCCGCAGTTGATGCGGGTGATGGAGATCGGGCCGAGCCAGTTTGCAGCGTTTGTCGCGGCTTATACGGTGAGTTCGGGAGTGGTGGGGTTGCTGGCGGCGCCGTTCATCGATCGGTTTGACCGGAAGAGGGTGCTGCTCTGCTCGTATGCGGGCTTCACGCTGGGAACGCTGACGTGCGCGCTGGCGCAGAATGCAGGGACGCTGCTGGCGGCGAGGGCGGTGAGTGGAGCTTTTGGCGGGTTGTCGGTGTCAATGGTGCTGGCGATTGTGGGGGATGTGGTGCCGGCGGAACGGCGCGCGGCGGGGGTAGGGATCATCATGACGGCGTTTTCGGTGGCGGCGGCGTTGGGTGTGCCGTTCGGTTTGAAGCTGGCGCAGATGTTTCGTTGGGAAACGCCTTTCTTCGTGCTGGCGGGGATCGCAGGGGTGATGTGGGTGCTGGCGGTTCTGAAGTTGCCGTCGATTCGCGGGCATCTGGCGACCGGACATTCGAAGCGGGCGTTTTTCGAGTTGTTGCGGGATTGGAATGCGGGGCGGGCGTTGCTTTTCATGGTGGCGGCGGTGCTGGGGCATTTCACGATCATTCCGCTGCTTTCGCCGTACCTGGTGTTCAATGTGGGGTTGCCGGAAGGCGATTTGTTCCTGGTGTATCTGACGGGTGGGGTATTAACCGTTTTTACTGCGCCGCGCATTGGACGGCTGGCTGACCGATTTGGACGGCGGCGGGTGTTCGCGGTTCTGGTGGTGATCGCCAGTTTGGTGACGTTGTACATCGCGAATTCGGGCCGGATACCGGTGTGGGCGGTGCTGGTTTCGGGCGGGGCATTTTTCGTTTTTGCGAGCGGACGATTCGTGCCGGCGCAAGCGATCATGACGCTGGCGGTGCCGGCGTCGCGGCGGGGCGCGTTCATGAGTTTGAGCGGTTGCGCGCGTGATCTGGCGATGGGTATGGCGTCGGGCATCGCCGGTTGGGTGGTGACGACCGCGCCTTCTGGCGAGTTGGTCCATTTTCCACGGCTCGGCTGGTTCGCGGTAGCGGCAGGTGCGATCAGCATTTGGCTGGGGAGCCGCGTGCAGGTGCACGAGGTGGACAGCACGGGTGCGGGGGAGAACGACGCCGGTTCGACAACGGCGGAAAGCGCCGGGACCGCAATTCGTTTACCTGTGAAGCCCCGAGTTCTGACAGAAAGTTAAAAGCGGATGTTGTCGATTTAGATGGGCACCCGCCATCGCCTTGGGGTCACTGGCCTTGGAGATTTTTTGCGGTGGGCAGTGGCGCGAGCATGCTGACGACCAGAGCGCGCAATTCGTCCGGTGAGTAGGTCTTGGAACCGCTCCGGGAACGATAGGTGGACCAGACTTCCTGGTGGGTGGCGCGGTCCGTAAGATTAATGGTGAGAATGCGGCGTTCCGAGCTTTCGATCAACGGGTCGGGGAGGAATTCGCCGACGAAATTCACGATGAAATCAGCCTGATCTTCAGGCGCCTGATGAAAACCTTTTGCATTCAGCGTTTGCACTACAGCTTCGCGCGCGGCAGCTCCCAGGCGTGCGGGCGCGCCAGGATCGGACGCCGGGCCGCGAGTGGGCATCGGGCCGAGAGCAAATGTGCGGTAACGACTGAGATCGACGTTGTTTTGAGTCGCGTGATCGTCGCCGGGCGTAGTGGCGCACCCAACGGCTAGTGAAACGATGAAAAGAGAGAAGAGGGAAAAAAGCGTTTTCATTGATGACTTTCGAAGGATACGGAGCGTGTTCATCTTGTTAATAATCAGATCTCCATAACAGAGGAGGCAGCCACTGTCAGTACTAACAGAGATTCGGAGCCCGACTTCACGCTAGGGCCAGGTGCTCGCCGAGATTGGAGCCGCACAAACCGACCTGAGCCGCGTACCGGACCAGTTCGGAGTTCCGAGTAATGTGCAACTGCTGCATCATCGTATATTTGTGAAAGGCGATCGTGCGTGGGGTAATATCGAGCAGGTCAGCCGCCTCCTTCATCGACTTGCCTTCAGCCAGCAACTGCAGCACTTCGCGCTGGCGTTCGGTCAACGGTTCATGGTGTGCGTGGCTTTTTGCGCGCTCGATAAAAACATTCACTGGATCGCACGTGACGCTGGGAGTGATGTAATACCTTCCGTTCGCCACGGCTTGAATGGCTTTGAATAACTCCGCCGCGGCCGATTTCTTGAGCACGTAACCATAGGCCCCGCGGCGAATGGCCTCTTCGGCTGTGTCCGCATCTTCGCTGACGGTCAGGAAAATAAAGCGGGTATTGGGAAGTCGTTTCGAGAGGCGCTCACAAACTTCCAGACCGTTCAGTCCGGGCATGTTAATATCCGCGATCACCACCTCGGGGCAGAGTTCTTCAGCGAGGGAAAGTAAGCGACGTCCGTCGCTCGCGGTAGCGAGCACGTGGCATTCTGTTTCGATGAGCTTCTTGAGAGCTTCGAGAAGAATGACGTGGTCATCGGCGATTAACACTCGTGTTCTCATATACGTAACGATACGTAATGAGAATGAACGGTAGCATGAGTTTAACTAAACTTGGATTGCTCTCTTAGTCTCGTTTTTTGCGAAGCTGCGATCGATTGATTTCGACGGTCAACGACGTCCTCCGCCGCCACGCGGCATGGCGCGTGGCGCTGAAGGGATGGAGGGCATGGAAGTCGCGCGGGGCGAAACGGAGGGGGGATTGGCGATCGGATGTTCCGGACGCGCACCAAAATCGGGCCGATCACGGTCAGGAGGAGTTACGATAATGTCGTCATCGTGATAGTCACCATAGTACCAGGGATCGTAGAACCCGACGCCGTAGTAGACGGCGGCGTTCCCCCCTCCAGTGCCGGTCGATTCACAGCCCGACAGCAGAAGAATTCCCGCGGCAAATGCCACCGCTGCAATCGTACGACCTGGTGTGATCTTCATAGCAAGTATGTCCGTGACCACCACGAGAATGGGCGGAGAGATTACCGAGAAGAACTGTCAGTTTTGTCAGGAGCGCGCAGGGACTCAACTAAACTCATGCTTGAGTTGAGGAAGGGAGGCAAGGTTTGGAGCACGACGATGTTTACGAGATCCGGCACGCCAGCGATTGTACATCCAGAACCAATTGGCCGGATCGCGGTGGATCGCCTGCTCGAGGACACGGTTCACATCCATCATGATTTCGGCGATGGGACGAGCAACGCCGCCGACGCGAGTTGGAATTTCTTCGCTGACCTCCACGGACCAGCGTCCGATCGCGGTGCGGTGACAAACCGCGACGTGTAATGGATATCGGTAGCGCAAAGCGAAGACGGCCGGCGCGGTGGTGGTCCAGCATTCGTGCCCTAGAAAAGGGAGGCGCAAGCTGCCGGAACGAGTGCAGAGATCGGCCGCGATTCCGAAGAGCATGCCCCGTTCTTTCAGGACGGAACGAAATTCCTTCGCCTCGTTGCGGCGTTCAAAATAAAGACAACCGGACCGTGCCCGGACGGACTTCACCAGGCGTTCGAGAGCGGGATAGCGCATACCGCGGTAAGTGGTCGCGCTTCTGTAACCAGGAAGAAACTGATCGACGTGGGCGAGCAGTTCGAAATTCCCAAAATGCCCCATGGCGATGATGCGACTGCGAGGGGGATGCTTTGCCGAAAAATCCTCGGGAGCGATCACCTCGACCCGTGGTTTCAATTCAGAGGGATCGGCCAACGCGGATTTCACGGCGCCGCCCAGAGACTCGCCGAGGCGTCGGAAGTTTTCGTGCACAATCTGGCGACGTTCTTTGGCGGATTTACGGTCCCCGAAACAGCGCTCGAGGTTCTCCATCGCAACGCGTCGATGGCGGACGTCAAACCAGCAGACAATTTCCCCCAAAAAACGGAAAAAGCGCAAAGCCCAGGAAAAAGGAAGCAGATTGATCACACCCAGCGCCGTGCGCGCGACGGCGCAAAGAAAGAAATCTTTCGCTTTGGCGGAAAGAGCCTGCGTTCGCGGAAAAGGGTTGCTTTTCGCCGCACGTTTGGTGCGCCGAACTTCCGGAGTTCCGACTCGGGCGAATTCAATGGATTTATCGGACTTCATCAAACCAAGGCCGCGATTGAAGCAGGGATAATGCCATAACCCGCCGGTTTAGCTAATCCAATTTTGTTGGTGATGACCATGGACTACTGTCCTCAGGTGCCATTTACAGCAGGTGTTTTTTCAGGATGATCTATTAATTCCGCGGCAACTTCTTTCAGCTCGGGGCAGGGTGAAATAAAGGGCGTTCCTTTCAAAGCGGATCTGATCGCAGGAAGCAAGTCCGAGGCAATGCGCGGCTTGAGAACGTAAGCCAACGCTCCCACATCGAAACTCTCGCGCACATAATCCGCGTCCGCGTGGACGGTTAGGAAAACGATGCGTGCCGAACAACCGGATTGCCGGAGCATTGGCGCAATTTGAATACCGCTGAAAACCGGCAAAGTGATATCGAGCACAATCAAGTCGATAGGCTCGTGAGCCGCCAAAGCGAGCAACTCCCGGCCATCGCCGAGAGTCGCCACGACGTTGAAGTCGCGGGACACGATTTCTTCCACCTGATGCAGCACTGCCGGATGATCATCGACCAGCACTACGCGAGGCCGCTTGCTCTGTTCACTCATCACCAGTTCCGCCGGGTTCCTGCGGATACTTGCTCGTCTCTATGTTGGGTTGTCAGCACGCATGAGTGTATGGTCATGCACCGCGATGAGAATAGACTGCGCCTTTTCGCTCTAACGACTGTCAAAAGTGCCAGTGACCACGCAAGAAAAACGGGAAATGAGGTGGCCTAAGCATGCTCTGCGCGATCTTGAACGAGCTATTGTGTGAGTTGGCGGAAAGTTGAGGGCGTCCAATTTTAGCAGAAAGTCTTCAAGGGTGATTCCGCAGGTGCGGTCTGGCCATCAACATTATTGCTTAGGTGGCGAATTTTCCGCAAGACGCAGGAGCCGAGTTTGCCGGCGGCATCTTCCGTGGTGATTTGGAGGGTACGCGCAGTCTTTTTGTCCTGCTCCAATTCCCACGAAATCATCTCACGAAAAGTCTTCATCAACATCTGCATACCCGCAATTTGGGATGGGGATAGATTAGCGCCAAAGCGTTCTCTCACAAGCCCGTGACCGCACGGGATTTGCGCTCAGGTTTTCCCCGGAAGGAGAGGTCAGTCGTGACAAGGCTGCCGCAGAGTGTTTACATCGCGCGATGCAAAATCCGATCATCGTCGCGCTGGATGTGCCTTCCGCCGCGAAGGCGCTGGAACTGGCGGAGCAACTCGCGGGAGTTGTCGGCGCGGTAAAAATCGGCAGTGAACTTTTCACCGCGGCCGGGCCAGACATTGTTCGCAAGATTCGGGCGATGGGTGTGAGTGTGTTTCTCGATCTCAAGTTTCATGACATCCCGAATACAGTTTCGAAAGCGGTGGCGTCCGCCGTGCAATTGGACGTGCAGATGCTCACGATCCATACGAGCGGCGGATCCGAGATGATGCGGGGGGCCAAAAAGTCAGCGCAGGAAAATGCGGCCAAACTCGGACGAGCTGTTCCGCTCGTACTCGGGGTCACTGTTCTGACGAGCTTCGATTCCAACGGCATCGCGGAAGTCGGTTTCCAGGCCAACGTTGGCCGGCAGGTGGAACGGTTAGCGAAACTCGCGGCCGATTCCGGTCTTCGAGGGCTGGTCTGTTCCCCACTGGAAGTCGCCGACCTTCGACAGTTCCTTCCGAGCCATGTTCAACTCGTCACCCCAGGCATTCGTCCCGCCGACAGCGCCAGTGATGACCAGAAGAGGACGCTCACGCCGCGAGAGGCGCTGGATGTCGGTGCGAATTGGTTGGTCATTGGCCGGCCGATCTACGCGGCGGCCGATCCGCGAAAAGCGGCGGAACGCATTCTGCAAACGATTGTCTGATTTAATGTCAGCATGGCCGAGTTGCGCCTTGAAAACCTGAGCAAATCCTTTCCGGGCACTCGCCAGGTACGGGCGGTCCAAGATATTTCCTTCAACGCCGATTCAGGCGAATGCGTCGCCGTGCTTGGCCCTTCCGGAGCAGGCAAAAGCACAATTCTGCGTCTGATCGCCGGGTTGGAAACGCCCACTGCGGGCCGAATTTTGATCGATGGAGAGGCGGTAGAAAACCGTCGATCGGCGGAGCGTCAGGTCGGCATGGCCTTTCAATACCCGGCGCTTCTTCCGCAATTGAGTGTCGGAGAAAATCTGCGACTCGGTCCGAAGTTGCGCGGCCAGAACGACGCGGAGGCGCGTGTTTCTGACATGGCGGATCTACTCGCGCTCAAGCCGCTCCTGGCGCGAAGGCCGGAAACACTGTCTGGTGGCGAACAGCAGCGGGTTGCGCTTGGGCGTGCCCTTGTCGCCCGTCCGCGCGTTCTGCTCCTGGATGAACCGCTGGCGAGTCTCGATCCGCTTGCCCGCGTTGAACTGCGCGACGTAATCCGGCGGATTCAAAAAGAATTGCGGCTCACCACGCTGTACGTGAGCCACGATCAAGCCGAAGCCGCGGCGGTTGCCGATCGGATCGTCCTTCTCCGCGCCGGGAGCCTCCAGCAATTCTCCACGCCTCGCGAACTCTACAGCAACCCAGGCAATCTTTTCTGTGCGCGCTTTTATGGGCTGGATGGACTTAATCTTCTGCCCGTGAAGCTTTCTCAACGCGGATCTGCATGGGTGGCCGAAGCCGACACAGTCGTTTTCCCGCTGCCGAGAGAGCCGCGGCGCTTGAGTGGCGATCTCGCGATCGCTTTTCGGCCGTCCGCTGCAAAGATTGCTCTCGGAGCCGGCCAATGGTTACTGACGGGATTTCAAGATTTAGGCTGGATCCAAATTTTGCGGTTGACGCATGAGGATAAGGAAATCGTGGTTCAATCGAGTAATGATCTAACGCCTCAAACGGGCCGGAGTCTGAAGATTGAAGTCGATCCAAACGCCCTGTTTCTCTTTGATCGAGGTACGGGAGAACGCTTGCTTTAAAAGGCCGAAATCTTTGATCAACTCTTCTGTCTCCGATCGGTTCCGGACAAGTGTGCCTTCTGTCTAAATGCAAACGATTTGCAATTAGTCGACTTGTCGATTACAGATGCCAAGGATGCGAATAACGGGATTGGCGGTAGTGATTGCGGGGTTGCTGGTTTCGGGTCTGCAGGCAGCGGAGAAACCATTGCGCATCGTGAGCACTTTTCTTCCCGGCTACTGCGTGGCCGCGAATGTCGCCGGCAATCTCGCCCACGTGGAAAATCTTCTCCCGGGAACAGTAAGCCTGCACGATTACCAACTGACTCCGGCTGATTTGCGCAAGATTGCTTCGGCTGATGTGATCGTGGTGAACGGGCTCGGGATGGAGTCGTTCCTGGATAAGGCGATTGCGAACACCGGGCCGGAGACCCCGGGCAAGATTATTCGGCTCAGCGATGGACTCGAAGAACAGTTGATTCGTGATAACGGAGTTTTCAACGCGCATACCTGGCTGGATCCGCGTTTACTGATGCAAGGAGTCAGCAACGTCGTGAAGAAATTGCAGACGCGCGATTCAGACCACAGCGAGCAATATGCGAAGAACGGGGCTTCGTATCTGGAACGATTGCGCGCGGTAGATGCGAGTGTGGAAAAGACGCTGGAGCCTGTGAGGGATGTTGCTTTTATCACGTATCACAATGCGTTTCCTTATTTTGTGCGGCGCTATGGGCTCAAGCTCGCAGGTGTGGTGGAAAAGGTTCCGGAGGTGGCCCCTTCGCCGAAAGAAATGTCGCAATTGCTGGAAACGATTCGTGAGCGGAAAGCGCACGGTATTTTTACCGAGCCTGCGGAGGGACAGCGGCTGGCCAGGCAGATTGCGAGCGATACCAACATGAAAGTGGGTGAGCTCGACCCTCTCGAGACGGGCCAGTTGGAACCACGCGCTTACGAGGAAGGGCTGCGGCGAAATGCGCAAGCGTTGAGAAAGATTCTGGGAGCATGGGGGACAGCGCCACGTTAAGTCAGGATGAGGCACACGCCGGATGTCACGAGTGTCATCCGGATCGCCGCATTGATCGACCTCTGGTGGTGGATGCGCGGGATGTGCATGTCGCGATTGGCGGAAATCGCGTGCTCCGCGGCGTCAATTTGCAGATTCCGAAGGGCGAGGTCGTCGCGTTGATCGGTCCGAACGGGTCGGGCAAAACGACCTTGTTGCGCTGCCTTCTCGGGTTGCAGCGGATCGATACCGGCGAGATTCGGCTTTTCGGCGAACGCAACGGCAAGGCCGCGTTGCGCAGAGTCGGTTATGTGCCGCAGAGGCTTTCGTTGGACCGAAGTTTTATCTTAAGCGTGCGCGAATTTCTCGCGTTACGCTTGCCAGCGACACGTCATTGGTTTTGGCAACGTCACGCCGCCACGGATTGTTTGATTGCCTCGACCTTCAAAGAGATTGGGGTTGAAAACTTACTGGATCGTCCAATTGCGCGGTTGTCCGGTGGCCAATTGCAGCGGGTGTTGATCGCATTCAGCTTGTTGCACCAACCGGAATTGCTGCTGCTGGATGAGCCAACCGCCGGAGTCGATACGCCGGGCGAGCAAACGTTTTACGAATTGATCGGAAGCATTCAAAAACGGCATCGGCTCACGGTGGTATTGGTCTCGCACGATCTTTCAATGGTTTACCGGTACGCGTCATGGGTTTATGCCCTTAACGGCGTGATTTGCTGCGAGGGGACGCCGGAGCATGTCATGAATGCGGAATCCCTGCGGCACGCGTACGGATTGCACGTTTCACCGTACGGGCATCATCACCATGTTCACTGAAGCTTACATGATTCGAGCGCTGCTCGCGGCGATTTTGCTCGCGCCGAGTTGCGCATTTTTGGGCGTGTTCGTCACCGCCCGGAAGATGTCTTTTTTCAGTGACACGATCGCGCATGGCGCGCTCGCGGGAGTCGCGCTGGGAGTCTGGCTCGGAATGACTGACTTAACCGCGCCGATGATTTTGTTCAGTCTGCTCGTCGCAGCCGCGCTGATCTGGATTCAAGAGAATACCGAGTTGATGACCGACACCATCATGGCGCTCCTTCTGTCGGGCTCAGTGGCGCTGGGTATAATCATTCTGAGCATGCTGCGCGGGAGCCGGGCGCAAATTCACAGTTATTTGTTCGGCGATATTCTGGCGGTCGGTCCGCAGGATTTGTGGTTCGCGGGCGGATTAGCTGCCGCGGTCTTCGTGGGTCTTTTCTGGCGATTGAGTGATGTGACTCTCCTCTCGGCGCATGAAGAGATGGCTTTTGTGTGCGGTGTGCGGGTGAAGTTGCTGAACTATTTGTTCATCCTGCTGCTCACAGTCGCTGTAGCGCTCAGCATTCGGTTGCTGGGAATTATCTTGGTGACCGCGCTGATTGTCGTGCCGCCATCCGTCGCCCGAAATATCAGTCGCAATTTACGGCAGCAGATTATTCTGAGCATTCTCGTCGGCGTGATTGGCGGCGTGACCGGAATTATCGCTTCGTACCATCTCGATGTGCCCTGCGGTCCGACCATCGTTCTCACGCTCATCGCTTTGTTCATCGTTACGCTATTCGCTGGCAAGATCGTCTTCCGCAGCCCGATTCATGAAAAGGCAATCGCAACAAGTTAGTCGATTGGCTGGCCAACTTCGGGAGCAGTCCCGCAAAGTGACAGGGCCTCGTCGTGCGATTTTGGAATTGCTATCCGGCCAGAAGCATCCCGTTTCGATCCGCCGCATTCATGAATTAATCAGCGACAGCTCCTGCGATCTGGCGACTGTTTATCGATCGATGAAAATGCTCGACCGCCTTGGGATGGTGAAACGTTTTGATTTCGGGGACGGTGTTGCCCGCTACGAGTTAAACCGTCACGACGACGGCGGCCATCATCATCACCTGATCTGCACAGGCTGCTCCAAAGTAGTTGAGATCGAAGAGTGCTTTCCATCGGAATTGGAAGAGAAGATTGCGGCCGGCAACGGTTTCGCGCGCATCACGCATAAACTGGAGTTCTTCGGTGTATGTCCGAAATGCCAGGGGGGATAATGGCATTTGGGGCAACAGCTCAGTTTTGGGTGGGGCTAGGCTGCCAGGGAACCGCCCAAGCGGAGCCGCGACCGAAGGGAGCGTTTGGGAGCAACCAACGGCAAGACGCTCCCTTACGGTCGCGGCTCCGTTTGTAACGGTTCCTCGCCCCACCAAGGCCGACCGGTTACCTATTTGCGGACCACAATCTCCGCAGGATTACCTGTGGCCAGGCCGGCTTCAGGAACATCCTTGGTAACCACCGCTCCAGCACCGATCATCGCCCGATCACCGATCGTCACCCCTTTGAGAATGGTCGCCCGTGCTCCGATAAAGACATGTCGGCCAATCACAATCGGCCGCGCATTCAGGGAATATTCATTCTGCCAGGATTTCGTTGCTTCATCGAAGGAGTGAAAATCATTGTCCACGATCATTGCGCCCGAACCGACGATTGTCCCTTCCCCGATGCGGATGCTTTTTCCGGCGCAGACCACCGCGCCACTCAGGCCCACTCGATCTTCCAGGATTAATTCGGCGTCAGGAGAAAGGGTCCGCAAGACGCAGGGCTGGAAGCAACCGAGAGGGTTGGAGCGTGTCGCACTGTTCAGGCTGATTCCGTTGCCCAAACGCATTTGCGAGCCACGACAGACACTAATAATGGGACGACCTTCCAAACGCGCGCTTCCGGCGAACGCAGCGCCCTTGATCTCCGCCTCGGTTTTCCAAAGCAGTCCCATGCAAGTCCGCACATGGCTAAGGCCGAGGCCCAGCACCTGGCTCGCGGAGAGTGTCGACATCGCGCCTTTCTTACGGGAAAGTCTGCAAAAGCCAAGCGCGCAGACGTTTGGAGATTATGAGCGAAGCTCTCAAGACAGGTCTGGTTTATTCGAACGAGTATCTCAACCACGTGACTCCTTCCGGTCATCCGGAAACGCCGCGCCGCGCCGAGGTCGTGATGAAAGCGCTGGAAGAGGAGGGTCTCGCCGCGCGAATGGAAAAGATTCAACCGCGCCTCGCCACTCAGGAAGATGTGACCCGCTGCCATACCCCGCGATACTTTGAAATCGCCAAGTCCGATGTTCAACACGGGTTAGCCGACCTTAGCACCGGGGATACGAATATTTGCGAACGCTCTTTCGATATCGCCCTGCTGGCCGCCGGCGGTGTGATGCGCGCCGTGGACCTTGTGGTCGAACGCAAGGTTCGCAACGCGTTCTGCGTGGTCAGGCCCCCCGGACACCACGCAACCCCCGCCCGCGGTATGGGCTTCTGCCTTTTTAATAACATCGCCATTGGCGCGCGGCACGCGCAGGCGAAGCACAAGATCGGCAAAGTTTTGATTGCCGATTTCGATGTCCACCATGGGAACGGCACCCAGGATATTTTTTACGAGGACGATTCCGTTTTCTTCTTCGATTGTCATCAATCACCCTGGTATCCAGGAACCGGCGATGCCTCCGAAACTGGCACGGGTAAGGGGCTGGGCTGCACGATCAATTGTCCGTTTCCGGCGGGAGCGGGGCGGTCGGAAGTGTACGGCGCGTTTGAAACCAGATTGATGGACGCCGCGCGAAAATTCAAACCGGAGCTGATCATGCTTTCCGCTGGTTTCGATTCGCGTCAGGGCGATCCGCTCGGCCACTTCAAGCTGACCGACGAGGATTTTGTCGATTTAACGAAAGTCATGCTGCATCTCGCCAAAGAACATGCGGAGAGTCGTCTCGTTACAGTGTTGGAAGGGGGTTATAATTTGCGCGGCCTGATGAAAGCGGCGGCGGCACATGCGAAAACGTTGATTGAGGGTTAACTTAAGGGGTCAAGGGCACGCATGGACGTTTCAATATTCTATTACGGGGTCATCGTTCTGATCGTCGGTAAACTCCTTTTCCAGCTCTGGCTGGATCATCTCAACCACGGTGAAGTGTTGAAACATGCGGATGCTGTGCCTCCGGCGTTCAAGGGTGTAATTGAGGAGACCGATTACAAAAAGGCCGTGCGCTACACGCTGGCGAAAGGACGTTTTAGCCAATTCGAAACGGTTTTTGACACAGCAATCCTGCTGCTCGCGCTCTTCAGCGGAATTCTACCGTGGCTTTATTCTGTCGTATCGACGCGATGGGGCACTTCCGCTTCTGCCCAGGCCGCGTTCCTTTTTCTAGTGGGGGTGTTGCTCTCGATTCCATCATTACCCGTGAATTGGGTGGAACAATTCCGTCTCGAAGAGCGTTTCGGTTTTAACACCTCCACTCAAAAAACCTGGTGGATGGATCGTCTCAAAGGTCTGCTCATCACCGCTGTGATCGGCTACCCTCTGCTCATTCTCGTCCTGAAGATTGTGCAATGGGCAGGTTCGGCGTGGTGGTTGTGGGCGTGGGGAGTGGTGCTCGCCTTTCAGTTGATCATGATGGTGCTCGCGCCGATCCTCATTCTGCCGCTCTTCAACAAGTTCACGCCCCTTCCCGAAGGTTCGCTGCGGGAGCGATTACTCCGGCTCGGCTCTCGAACCGGATTCAAGTCGAGCACGATTCAGGTGATGGACGGCAGCAAGCGCTCCCGTCACTCAAACGCGTTTTTCACCGGCTTTGGAAAATTCCGGCGCATTATTCTTTTCGATACCCTGATCAGCCAACTCGCCGAAGTAGAATTGGAAGCGGTGTTGGCCCACGAAATAGGTCACTTCAAGAAACGGCATATTCCGAAGATGCTGGTCGCATCGGCGGGCGGTCTTCTGATCGCATTCTTCCTGATCGCGAAACTGGCTGAACAACCGTGGTTTTATAGCACGTTTGGTTTTCAGCCTTCCGCCGGGATCGCCCCGGCTCTGCTCCTTTTTTCAATGCTCAGTTCCGTCGTAACGTTCTGGTTTTCGCCGTTATTCAACCTGGTGAGCCGCACGTTTGAATATCAGGCGGACGGTTATGCGGCGGAGGCGATGCAGGAAAGCGATTCGCTGGTTGGCGCATTGCGCAAGCTCAACGAGAAGAATCTAAGCAACCTTACGCCGCACCGCCTTTACAGCGGATTCTACTATTCGCATCCCACCTTGTTTGAGCGGGAACGGGCGTTGCGAGAGCAGGGGACTGCTTAACCGCCTACCTGTTTAGAATAGGCGTCGGCGGCCAGGAGATTTTGGGCTTCGGCAGGGTTGGCCAATTTCACTTTAAAGAACCAACCTTCGCCGTAGGGGTCGGTGTTCACGAGGGCAGGATTGGCGACGACGGCGTCGTTGGTTTCGGTGATTTCGCCCGCGACCGGAGAGTAGATGTCACTCGCAGTTTTGACCGATTCGACCACGGCGCAAGATTCGCCGGCCTTCAGTTTTCGTCCTTTGGCGGGCAGTTCGACAAAGACGATATCCGTCAATTCATGTTGGGCGTGATCGGTGATGCCGATTGTGGCGTATTCCCCGGCAACCCGGACCCATTCATGTGATTTCGCGTAACGCAGCTCAGATGGTACTTTCGACATACTCTCCGCCCGGAATGACAAGGGTTCGCGCACGCGGAGTCAAGGGTTCCTTCCGAAAAAGTTGAGGCAAGTTGCCGAAGACGGCGACGGGAAGAAAGTCAAGGAAAGTATCTGAAGGAATCGACACCAAAAATGTTAAGTCCGCCTTTAAAGGGGCCGATGTTTAACTGACGGGACCGGAAAAGCATTGAGCGTGCCACTTATCGCTTGAGCATTTTTCGAACCGGCTTAGAATTTACACCAGCATGGCTCAGAGTTTGCAACTTTCGCAGAAGATGGCCCTCTCGCAGGTGCTGGCTCCGCAGCTACAGCAATCGCTTGCGCTGCTCCAGGCACCTACGCTCGAACTTAAGGCGCTCGTTGAACAGGAGTTACAGCAAAACCCTGTGCTGGAAGAGCTTGCGTCCATAGACATGGACCACGAGGAGAAGACCATTCGCGGCGAGACTGACCGCGACAATGCTGATCCTGCCGAACCGCCTGCGGATACGAATTTTGACCCGGCCTCTGAGAAGCAGACGAGTGAACCGGTAGATGATTTTCAGGCTGAATTCGAGAAACTCGCCCAACTTGATCAGGAATGGCGGGATCATTTTTCCGCCACAAACGTTCCTCTCCGGCAAAGTGAGGAGGAAGAGGAGCGTCGGCAATACATGTTCGATTCGCTGGTGGCGAACACTTCGCTTCAGGAAAGTCTCCTGGAGCAGGTTCGGCTTTCGGAATTGGATGAGGATCAGCAACAGATTGCCGAAATGATCGTTGGCAACGTCGATGATCGCGGGTATTTGCGGGCGACCGTCGCGGAACTCGCTTTTTCAACGAACATCCCTTCGGAGAAGATTGAGGCGGTGTTGAAAGTAATTCAGAGCTTTCATCCGGCTGGGGTGGCCTGTCGTGATCTGCGAGAGTGCCTCATGCTGCAATTGGAGCGGGCGGAACGGACCGATACGCTCGAATACCAGATTCTCGATAAGTGCTTCGACGCGCTTGGGAAACGCAAGTTGCCAGAAATCACTCGGGCACTCGACGGGGACATCGTTGACGTGCAGAAGGCGATTGCCAGGATCGCTTTGCTCGAGCCGAATCCGGGACGTGATTTCGTTTCGGAGAACCAACAATACGTCGTTCCGGAGATTTTCGTAAATCGAGTGGGTGAGGATCTCACCGTCACGACCAATAACGATCAGGTGCCGCACCTGCGCATCAGCAACCATTACAAGGATTTGATGGCCCAGGCGCAAAGTTCCGCGGAGGTCCGGGAATGGATTCGGGAAAAAATTCGCGCGGGCAAGTTCCTTATCAAGAGTTTGCACCAGCGGCAGGAGACAATCCTGAACATCGCCAAAGAAATTGTGAAACGTCAGCGCGAGTTCATGGAAAAGGGGGTGGCATTTCTTAAGCCGATGACGATGGTGCAGGTGGCTGAAGTGGTGGGTGTGCATGAAACGACGGTTTCCCGCGCTGTTTCGGGCAAATACATGCAAACACCGCTCGGTGTGTTTGAGATGAAATACTTCTTCACCTCAGGCATCAAAACGGCGAACGGCGAGGGGATGTCGAACACTTCGGTCAAAGATATGATCAACGAGATGATCAAGTCCGAGGACACTTCGAAACCGCTCTCCGACGAGGAAATCGTGAAGCTGCTCAGTGGCAAAGGCATTGTGATCGCACGACGAACGGTGGCTAAGTACCGTTCAGAGTTGAACATTCTTCCGTCGCACTTGCGGAAAAAGTACTGAGAGAGCACCTCGCCCTTGGCAATGTGACTTCGTAGGCCTCGAGTGCGACCGTCGAGGCCTCATTCGTTTGACGGTTCCTCTGGCTCATTAGGTAAGCGGGCCAGTTCAAAGGTAAGGCGTTCAGGGAGAGGGCCGACTGCACCCAGCTTTCTTTCCGGGGATTGGATGAGCAGGTTGCGGCCGGATTTGGGGAATTGGAGGGCTTCGCCGGTGAACGGATCGGTCGGGCGCGCGTCGAGGAATTGTGGGAGGAGTTGGACGAGGTTAGAGGGAAAGCAATGGTGGAGGACCTGGTAGCGTTCGGTTGCAAAGGCTGTGCGAAGGAGTTCCAAACGTGCGCGGATCATTATGTCGTCGTAAACGATTCCGCGAATGTCTGTTTGAGTGGGGTTGGCCCACATGTTGAACATGGGAAGAAACCGGGGCGAGCCGAGGTAAAGAAATGGTTGGCGGAGGAGTTCCGCCGGGCGCGCTCCGGTCGGAGGTGCGATATAGCGAATGGCTGATTCGTATGCTTCAAGATTGTTTGCGAGCACCCGGTCGTAGCTGCCAACAGCGGCGAGCAGGCCGTGACCGGCGGAGATGATGGCAGGCGGTGTTCCAAAGCGAGGATCGAGCTGGCCCCAGGTATCGAGAAGGAGCGCGCGGTGAACGGAGAGGGTGCGCGGTAACAGTTCGGGAGCATCCACTTTTTCGAGTAGCGTTTGGAGTTCGAGCAATTCATCTGCAGTTAAAGTGAGTTGCGCGAACGTCGCCTGCAAAACGTTGGCGAGAACGGCCAGGCCTTGAGAGGTGTGGCCGAGCAGGGCGGGGACGGGTTGGGCGCGCACGAGCTTGAGGAAATGGAGGTACGCTTTGAGGTCGGAGAAAACGCGATCCAGCTCTTTTTCTTCAAGAGCGGCAGCGACATCGGCAGCGGCGAGAGCGAAATAGCCAGGGATATCGAACGGCAGAGTCCAGTTCAGTGTGTCCTGCGGCCCCATGTAGGCTTTCTCGTAACGGTGCAAATCGCGGAGCGCTTCGAGGTGGGGTTGGTTATTTGTGACGATCTGCAGGCACTCCTTGAATGAGTCAGCCCAGGTGGAGCGGTTCTTCGCGAACCATTGCGAGGAGTAGTTCGGGGGAAGCCATCTGCGGCGTTGAATGGCGCCGACGTGGCGCAAGGCGACAAAGGCGTCTTCGTTCGCGGGCAGTGGCGTGTAGATCTTTCCGATTTCTTCGGCGCGGGTCGGCTGTTTCTCGGAGCGAATGAGGCGGAGTTGGGCGGCTACCTTGCGCTTCCAGTAGAATTGCCGAGAGAGCGGTCCGAGGATCGCAAGCGTGAGAACGATGGTGGAACCGGTCAAGATCCAGTGGCGGCGCAGGGCTGCGGTGGCAATTCGCCAGGGAGGCAGTGCGTTCGGCTCGCGCTGCTTTTTCGAACGCGTAGCTTTTTCTGGCCTGAGTTGGGCATCGAACCGCTGGACGGCGGCTTCGCGGAAATGAAGCAAGAAATTGCGCCTGGCGGATGCACCGAAGCCAAGCGAGCAGAAAAAGGATATGCCCCAGAAGATGGCGTAGTTCACCGGCGCGGGAACGTTTTCGTTCTGGAGAGAAACGACGGCATTGAGAGTTCCAGCAACGAGAGCAAAAAGAGTCGCTGGAACCAACAGAACGCGACCGAGCGTCGCGATGAGAACTCGTTCGATACTTTTGCCGAAGAGGGAAAGCCAGAGGCCAACCCATTTGAGAGCCCAGAGATCGAGGAGGAAAGTGGTAATGCCGGTGCCGTAGAGCAGGTAGACGTGGTGTTCGGGGATCCGAGGGGCTGATCGCACGGTGGTAAACATCAGGAGAATTTCAGCGAGAACGAGCAGACGAATGGGACCTCCGAAAATCCGGGCGAGTGCGAGGCTTTGGCCGCGAGCGATGTCGCGCACGCCCAGCGGAGTGGAGAGAAGCAGCTCGAGGGCGCCGCTCCGTCGATCGGTGATCAGGCGGCTGCAAACTTCGGAGGCGGTCCAGAGCTTAAAGATGATGTGGACGAGGAAAACAATGGACAGAGCGACAGGCGGATCGAAGAACATGTCGGTGAACTGAATTCCAACCCAAAGAAAAAGCAGGCCGAAGAACGCAACCACAACCCAGGCATATTTTGGTTTTACGCGTTCGCGGGAGGCGAGCCAGAGGAAAGCATTTCGATCCAGAAGAGCGGCGCGATAGCGTTTGCGCACTTCCATGCGTCCGAAGACGTAGTTATCGAGCATCGTCTTAAGGCGGGCGAAACGGAGGGAAGGGACTTCATGGACGCTGCGCGGCAAGATTCTGCCGCCAAGAATAAGGAAGATCCAGGCGAGAGCGTGCTGGCTTAAAAGAGCGTAAGGAAGGTAACGAGTGTTTAGCCCGGTCGTTGGCGTCACCTGGGTGCAGACGTAGCTATAGAGGGGACTGATCCACACGATCTCTTCGTCCATCCTGTCAAAGCCGGTGATGGCCGCTGAAATGATGTACGGCATGATGGTGATAACGAACAACCCGACGAAGCAAGCGAACATCGCTTTGCGCTCGTTGTTACTCAAGGTGGAGACGAACAGGCCGAGCGAGAGGGAGAGGAACATGGTGTTCGCCAGCACCAGAGCGACAAGAGCCACTTGCGTGAGTGTGACTCCGCCGAGCAGCAAGGCCAGGGAGAGCATCGGCACCACGCCCAGAACCGCGAACAAGGAGTTCAGCGAACAGGCGGCCATCTTGCCGAAGATGATGTGAAGCGCACGAAGATCGGTGAGGAACAGGAGGCCCAAGGTGCCTTCCCGCTTCTCTTCGCTGACCGAGTCTGAGGTGGCTTGCATCCCGACCAACAGCGCAAAGGCAAAGCAGAAGCCCGAAAGAATCATGAAGATCGAGCTGCCGAGATCAGCGACAGAAACACGCGAGGCGCTGATCAGCATCAACCAGAGCATGATCAGGACGGCGACCACGGCCGCGACGGAGCGCACCCAATACGTGCTTTGACGCCTCGCCAGGACGGTCATCTCACGGGTTACAACAGGCATCAAAGCCATAATTAAGTTCCTGAATTGGACAGAGCTGCACGGGAAATATCATTCAAATACTATAGCCCAATCTTCGATTCGGTTGTTGGGCTCGCCAAGCATAGCGGGACTGATTGCTGAGGGGACTTGGAACAGAAGTTAACAAGGAGCTGAAGGCAAGCTCTCCATCGCCTCTTAGCAACAATGAGCCGCAGAAAAAGTCTAACACGTTAGAGATTCCCTCTCTTTTCATCCTGGGCTAATCTCTGGATATGTCTGGAGCGCCTGAGAATGAAAATAAGGATATTCGCTGGCGCCAGCGCTTTCAGAATTTCAAGAAAGCCGAGGAAATCGCCACCGCTATTCTGTCAGATTATTGGTCGTTACTCGCGAAGCTTCAAACACGGCTCAACGAGTTGGAGAAGGCTGGCCAGTGAAAAACCAGTTTGATCTTCCTCCCGAGACGGTGGAGAAGCTTCGTCACACCTTCGCCAGCTTCCCCCAGGTGGAGAAAGCCGTGTTGTTCGGTTCGCGCGCAAAAGGCACGTCTAAACCAGGCTCAGATATTGACCTGGTTCTGTTCGGACCGGATTTGGATAGCCGTACACTCGATCGGATCGAGATTGCCGTCGACGACTTGATGCTGCCATACCGCGTCGATTTGCTTATCCATCACCGCATCACGCACCCGGAACTTCTTAAGCACATTGAGCGTGTCGGGGCTGTTTTCTACGAGCAATCTGTCTTTAGTGCTGAGGGCCAACTATAACCGGTGGAACAACCACGGATCCTTCGGCTCGACACCCGTCGCCACGAGTGAATGGCTGGCGAGTTGTGCGTGGTGAAAACTTGAGCGTTTGTTGCTTTTTGAACACGCGAGTTGTTCATGTTCAAAAAGAACCAATTTCATACCACGTGAATATCGCTTCTTAAATTTTTGATCTTCAACGTCTTACAGATTCTGAAAATCCTTTGTCAAGGGTGGCATCTCGGCTGCTAAAGGGCGGTTCGTTCAGTGCAACGCGGGTTTTCCCGCACTGGCCGCAGGAGCCCAATCATCAGTACGGGGCCTCGCCAAGCCCAACAAAATTATGAAGAAAATCGAAGCGATCATTAAACCATTCAAGCTGGAGGAAGTGAAGGATGCCCTCGGTGATGTCGGTATCGAAGGTATGACCGTCACTGAGGTTAAAGGTTTCGGACGGCAAAAAGGCCATACGGAAATTTACCGAGGCAGCGAGTATACCGTTGATTTCCTGCCAAAGATTAAACTCGAACTGGTGCTCCCGGACAGCCAGGTCGATACCGCTGTTTCCACGATTGTGAAGACAGCGAAGACCGGGAAGATCGGCGATGGGAAGGTATTCGTGACCACCATCGAAGACGCGGTGCGCATCCGGACGGAAGAGCGCGGCGAACTGGCAGTGTAACCCTCAACTCAATCGACTCCCCAATGAAGAAAATCCTGTTATTCGTAGCTCTGTTTGTCGGTATCGCCGCGTTCAACAATAACGCCGCGGAAGAAGTGAATGCATCGGTGCCTCCGGGCGCGCCAGCGGCGCCTGCTGCACCTGCAGCCAAAACTGATCCGGATATCGCGCAACGCGTGGCTGATCTCGAGGCTTATATAAATAATGCGGCCCGCGGTGCAGATGCGGCGGACGCCAAGGTGAAGAGTAATGTTTCTGGCGCCGGTCCCGGCCACAACGCGTGGATGATGACCTCCGCGGCGCTGGTTTTGTTCATGACGCTGCCGGGTCTCGCACTGTTCTACGGCGGTTTGGTTCGCCGGAAGAATGTGCTTTCGGTGCTCGCGCAATGTTTAGGTTGCGCCGGGTTGGTGACGATTTTGTGGTGGGCTTGCGGTTACAGCCTGGTGTTCGGTGATGGCGGCGGCGCGTTCATTGGCACAATGAAGTTCGCTTTCCTGAACGGGGTCGATTCAAATCCGAATACGAATTATAGCTATTGGGTATCGCAGAACGTGTTCTCGATGTACCAGATGATGTTCGCGATCATCACTCCGGCGCTCATTGTGGGTGCGATCGCGGAACGCATGAAGTTCTCGGCCATCATGCTGTTCATCGCGTTGTGGATGTTCGTGGTTTATTTCCCGCTCGCGCACATGGTGTGGGGTTCGACCGGTTTGATGAACGGCGTCTGGAACGGCGATGCGAAGATCAAAGCGATTGATTTCGCGGGCGGCACGGTGGTACATATGTCTTCGGGTTGGTCGGCACTGATTCTCTGTATGCTCCTTGGCAAACGTCTCGGGTTCGGCAAGGAACCGATGCCGCCGCATAGCATGGTGCTTTGTATGGTTGGCACCGGAATGCTCTGGGTTGGATGGTACGGATTTAACGCAGGTAGCGCTGTGGCTGCTGACGGTGTGGCGGCGAATGCGTTCATGACCACGACGATTGCCACGGCTGTTGCCTGTTTCGTCTGGCCGCTGATGGAATATATCTTCAAGGGCAAGCCAAGTATCCTCGGTTTCTGCTCCGGTGCAGTGGCCGGGTTGGTGGTTGTGACTCCCGCTTGCGGATTCATCAATGCCACCGGTGCGGTGATCATCGGTGTGTTTGCGGCGGTGGTCCCTTACATCTTCTGCACGAAGGTCAAGCAGATGTTCGGTTATGATGATGCGCTGGATACGTTCGGCGTGCACGCGGTCGGTGGAACGATGGGCGCGCTGCTCACCGGTTTCCTCGCGACCAACGCGGTCAACGGCAACCTGACCGACGCGAACAGCTACGCCAAACAAAACGGGCTCGCGAATCTCGTCGCGAACGGCGGTCTCTGGATGGAACAGGTCAAGGCGATTGGGGTGACCCTTGTTCTGGCAATCGTCGGCACGCTGGTCATCGCGTTCGTAGTCAAGATGGTGATCGGCCTGCGCGCGAGCGAGGAAGTCGAAACGCTCGGTCTGGATCTCGCCGAACACGGGGAAGAAGCTTATCATGGCGCGGCCTAAAAGTTGATTGCAGGGTAGTTTCGGGAGCCGCCCCTGTTCGCACAGAGCAGGGGCGGTTTCGCGTCTTGAACTCAGATCACGGGTGCCAATGCAAGGCGAAATCCGACGGTGTAGTCGCGGTATCCAGGCTTGTTCCAGACTCGATACGCTGAGCGGCATCGTATCGCAGGCATTCCCCAGGAGCCGCCGCGAAAAACGCGGTTTGGTCCGGCCATAGGTCCTCTGGGATCGATCACCCTTCCGCCGGGCAACGGACCACTATAGCGGTCCTCACACCATTCCCACACGTTGCCGTGCATGTCGTGGAAACCCCAATTGTTCGCCCGTTTTTCCCCCACCGGATGGGTTTGCCCTCCGCTGTTTGCGGAAGACCACGCGTACTCACCGAACTGGCTTTCGCCATCCCCAAAGTGAAACCGGGTTGCGCTGCCGGCGCGGCAAGCGAATTCCCATTCTGCTTCCGTCGGCAGACAATAATGGAATCCGTCGGGCACGCGATCTTCCTCGAGGGCATTCAACTCTCCCAGCCACTTTTGACAATCCTCCCAATTCACTTGCTCAACCGGCAGGCGCGCCCCGCGGAAGAAGCTCGGCTCTGCGTTCAGTTCACGCACCTCGACCGCATTCCATTCTTCCTGCGTCACCGCGAAGACGCCCAGCCAAAACCCGCGGCTGATGGTCACCCCGGTTTGCGGTCCTTCATCATTTGAGCGTCCCGCTTCCGTCGCCGGGCTGCCCATACGAAAATGGCCGGGCGCGACCCAGTTCATTTTTAACCCGCAGGCGGGAACGGTATAGGGCTGTCCATGAATCGGCGGGTTACCGGCATTTTTGGGTGCTTTGCGGCGCTTCTCAGGGGCCACTCGCCGTCCGCCGCCCAGAACCTGACAAACACGCTCATACGCGAGATTAATCTTCTTCGTTTCTTCAGTGGCTTTGCGCAAGAGACCGGGACTGGCATGGTGCCGATCCGGGTGAAAGAACTTCAGCAACTCGCGATAGGAGCGCCGCACTTCCGGCAGGCTCACTCCCGGCTGCACCCGCAACACCCGATAACTTTCTTCCAGATCCATGAGCTAACTCCAGTCACCGTCCCAAAGCGCGGGAAAATTGCGAGCCTATCCGCTCCGCTCAGTTTGGATAGGTTCGTCTTTCCAAAAGAGAGCCAGCGCAAGGAAAGCGAGGAGAGGCATGCTACCGGCGATGGCGAAGCCGAGGTCGAACGAACCGGTTTTGTCGATGAGGCGACCGTAGAGTGTTTGGGCTGGGGATAGAGCCCACGCTGCGACCCCGCCGATGCCGGTAACTTTCCCCTGGTGGTGACGGGAAATGTCCTGGGTGAAAGCGTGGTAGATGGGAAAGACGCCAAGTGCGCCTGCGCCGATGAAAAGGAGGAGGATGAGAAGGAGAGGGGATTTCGGAAGCCAGATGACACCAATGGTCAGGGCACTCAGTGATGCGCAAATGAGGAACGCGAGCTTGCGGGAGCGGGTGACGGAGAGCCGGCGACGGTGGAACCAGACCGTAAGGAAGCCGGCGCCGATGCAACCGATGTCGGTGGCGATGTAGAAGAGCGAGTTGAAGTAGAGCATCTGGCTTTCGGTATACGCTCGTCCTTCGATGAGGAACTTAGGTAACCAGGCGCGGATGAGTTGCCAGCCCGTGTTGATCAGTGCAATGACAAAAATGATGATGAGCATGCGGCGGGTGAGGATCGCGCGCAGAAATGTCGGAGCTTCGGTCGATTTGGCGGCAATGCGTTGTGAATCGACACGCGACCGTTCATCGAGGTCACCTTTTCTGATCAGGGCGAACCAGGCGAGGATCCAAAGAAGACCGATCACCCCGACGGCCTGAAATGCGAAACGCCAGCTACTGAGTTCTTCCGTTAAAAGTAGCCGCATGAAGAGGGGGGTGATGATTGCGCCGATGGAAGTGCCGCTTTGCAGGACGCTGTTGCCGAGTCCGCGGTCTTTTGGTTCGAGCAGCGCCTGGGTGGCTTTGACGGCACAGGGCCAGTGGCCGGCTTCGAAGAGACCAAGGGCGGTTCGACAGACCAGCAGACCGGTGTAGGACGTGACGGTTCCAGTGGCGAAACCCGCAAGAGACCAAAGAAAGAGCACGATCGGGTACAACCAACGGAGCGGGAATTTGTCGGCCAGGACGCCAAAGACCATAGAGCCCGCGGCGAAGGCCAGTCCGAAAGCAGTCTCGAGCTTGCCGTATTGTTCCTGGGAGAGATGGAATTCAGTGGTGATCCGGTGCGCGGCGTTGGCGAGCGTCTGCCGGTCCATGTAGTTGATGGCCGAGGCGAGCAGGAGCAGGCCGCAAATCCACCATTTCCAGGAAAGAGAGCGGTTCATCCTTCCCAGGATTTGCCATCCCATTTTAGAACGCGGTTGAGAAGTGAGGCGACATCATCAGAAAAAATCTTGAAGAGCGACTCGCCCTTTTCAGGAGATGCCAGGCGCGGAAATCCGATATGGCCCGGCTCCGTGCGATCCTGTGTCACCCACGCGCGGTGGGCGGGTTCGAAGGCGTTGCCAAATTCCACTGGGAGCAGGTCTTTGTACGGGCGAACGAGATCCGGGCGAATGCGAAGGATCATGGATGTCTCCCATTCGCATGCGTGGCCCATTTGGGTTTGATGCAGTGTGGGATCGATTTCGTTCGGTTTGGAACCGAGCAGCCAGTACGTGCCGAAGAGGAGCAGCAGGTCCTTTCGCTGGCGATGTTTCTGGCGCAGTTCGAAGGTTGCCTGGCGACCGGGGACGTCGTTTCCACCATGTCCGTTAACGAAGAGTATCCGACGAAAGCCGTGGTGAAGGAGGTTTTCCGCGATATCGGAAAGAAGATCCAGATAGGTGCGCGGGGAAACTGAGAGTGTGCCGGAAAGGTCCAGGTGGTGATGAGAGTTTCCGAGCCACAGCAACGGAGCAAAGAGCACCTTCTGATGAAAGCGCTCGGCTGTCCGACGAATTATTTCGCCGAGCAACATGCTGTCGGTGAAAACCGGGAGATGCCCGCCATGCTGCTCCAGGGCGGCGACGGGCACCACGACAGGAGTGTCTTTACTGAGTGCGCGAACCTCCGGAGCTGTCAAATCGGCCAGGTGCATTTCGTTTCCGAAATGACAAAGCACAACGAGCGAAATGACAAAGGAAATCTTCGGCTCGCCGGCCTCACGCCCAGAAAGGATTTCAAAGCACTGGCAACAGAAACCCTGCTAAGCTGCGATTCAGATCGGGCTGCCCGCTTTGAGGTCTCTTCCCTCCTGATCGCCTTCAGTTCCGACCCGCTGCGTCGGCGCATCTTCCGGCCAGCCGGTTCGTTGATAATCGCGTTGGCGGCCGATTCCTTTTTTTTGTTTCCGAATACTTGCCGCTTGGTTTGCCTTTATGCATGCCCATAATTGCTCATTGGGTTCCGCAATTTGTTTCACGCTGCGGCGTTCGTTCTCCAGCCAAATGTTGTGCTGCTCCCCATCGCTGCGGTCCCCGTTCACAGCGAAACGTCCTTTGCTTTTTCGAAATTGCCCCGCGTCATCTGTCACTGAGCGTCCAATACGATCATCACCTTCGCTCAATCGGGTCGCGTCCAAAGGTTCGAGATTGGGCGAGCTGTTGACCGCACTCTCTTCGAGAGAGAACGCCTTCAAGGTTCCGGTATCCGCTAAAACGACGAGTGTATTCATAATCAGTTTCTTTCCCCTTCCTTTGTTGGTCTGAGAAAATCTTCCCGATCGGGTCGACCGTCGCCCTCGTTCGTCTCCCGGCGTGTTCGGAGGAGGGCGCGAGCGATTGACTGCGGTTTCGGAGGGCCTCGCCCGGAGGCCAGCCTTCCCGCTGGTGGCGGCGGTCCCCGTCGGTTTCGTCTGTTTGATCGTGGAAAAGAACAGTGTGGGTTTCGTAGGGAAGATCGATGCCATTGGCGAGAAGTTCCCGTTTAACAATGCTGAGCACCTCGTCGCGGCTGTCAATTTCTTCGGTCCGCTCTGCGGGAGTAATCCACCAGCGAATTAAAAGGTTTACCGAGCTTGCGGCGAGATCGCCTACCTTTACGTCTGGTTTTGGGTCATCGAGCACTCCGTCGATATCATGAAGTGCGCCGAGGATCACCTGCTTCACGCGGTCCACGTCGTCACCATAGCCGATACCGACCACATGCTCGATTCGCCGTTTGCACCGTTCCTCCTTCAGGACCAATGAAGCAACGGGGTCGGGGATATTCAACCCGGAGATGCCCGAGATTAGACGCCGCCGCGCCTGGTGAGTCTCTGTTTGGCCATCCAGTTGTTTACTTGATCGAAAACGACCGCAACGATAACGGCAAACCCGATAATAATCCGACTGTAGTTCTGCGGAATTCCCAGGATGACGATGCCGCTGCTGATCATTTGAATGATCAGAGCGCCGAGCAGCGCGCCGAGAGAAGAACCTTTCCCTCCGGATAAACTCGCGCCGCCGACGACAGATGCGGCGATGACGTTCAGCTCATAACCTTCGCCGTCGCCTGAACTGGCCGCGCCGTAGTATCCGATCGCCAGCAGCGCGGCGATACCGGCGGTGAGGCCGGAAATAACAAAGACGCCGAGCTTCACCCTCTCCACACGGATTCCGCTGTAGCGGCTGGCCAGTTCGTTTCCACCGACAGCGTAAACGCGCCGTCCCGTCGCCATCAGCGACAAAAAAACGCCACCGGCTGCTGCCACGAGGATCATCACACCCAGGGGGACGAAGCTCAACTCCGTGCCGAAGTCGTAACGGATAAGCGAGCGAAACGCCTCCGGAAAACTGCCGATCGATTGACCGTTGGTGAGAACGAAAGCCACGCCTCGATAAATCGCCATCGTGCCCAGCGTGATGATGAAAGGGTGAACTTTGAGCGCGACAATCATCCCACCGTTTACTAACCCGCAGAGGGTGCCGATGCCGAGACAGACCAGAATCCCCAGGGGAACGCTGGCCCACGAAGAGACGCCTGCCTGCGAGCCCTCAGGTCCATATCGATGAAACGCGAGGGCTGCCGCGACCGAACTGAGTGCATAAATCGCTCCCACAGACAGATCAATCCCTCCCGCGATGATCACAACCGTTGCGCCCACCGCCATCACCGCCACGAAACTCGTGTCCTTGGCTAACTGTGCAAGATTATCGGCGTTGAGGAACTTGTTTTTCCGCTCGAAAACCGGTTCCCGCTCGCCATTCGGCAGTTCACGAAAAACCCGTTCGCGCTCTCCCTGTTCGTTCACGTGAAACTTCGGTCGGTCCACCGAGCCGCCGAAAAACGCGAGGACGGCGCCGAGAACGAGCACGACCAGCACCAACCCACTTTCCTGAAAAGCAATTCTACGTGCGGCACTGGCGCTGCGCATCTTTGTTGATGGTTTCTCGTCCATTGGAGCGGCCGCACGCTAACAATTCGAGCGCGGGGGTTCAAACACTTCGCGGCACACGACAACCAATCTGTTTGTCTCGCTTTTTCGGTGAGACCTGCGTACAGATATAAGCGAACTTTGTGTCGAACCCTTCTTCACTGCCAGATCTGCTCCAGCGCTATTTCGGCTTTTCCGCATTTCGCCCGCTGCAACAGGAGATCATTAATGATGCGCTCGCGGGAAAAGACGTTTTAGCTCTGCTACCCACCGGCGGAGGGAAGTCGCTTTGTTTTCAGTTAACCGCCCTCGCGAAACGCGGACTGACGGTCGTCGTGTCGCCGCTCATTGCGTTAATGAAGGACCAGGTGGATGCGCTGACTGCGGCCGGCATTTCAGCGACGTTCATCAATTCGACCTTGGCGGCGCACGAGGCGCGCGAACGATTTCAGGGGGTGGAGCGCGGTCAGTACAAGTTGCTCTATGCCGCACCGGAACGGCTGATGCTCCCGAACTTTCTTGAGAGTCTGCAGCGTTGGAACGTGACCCTCTTCGCCATCGATGAGGCGCATTGCATCAGCGAATGGGGGCACGACTTTCGGCCGGAGTACCGGCAACTCGCGACCCTGCGCGAGAAATTCCCCGGAATCCCGGTGATGGCGTTGACGGCCACGGCTACAGAACGGGTGCGCAAGGACATCGCGGCGCAGTTGAAGCTGCGGAGTCCGATGTTTTACGTGGCAAGCTTCAATCGGCCGAATCTGAAGTATACCGTTTCGCCCAAAACAGGAGCGTATGACCAAATTCTCGAATTCATCCGGAAGCGTGCTGACGAAAGCGGGATTATCTACTGCCAATCCCGTAAGGGAGCCGAATCCCTCGCCGAAAAGCTGCGCGAGGATCGGATCGCGGCGGCGCCTTATCATGCTGGGATGGAATCGCCTGATCGCGCGCGGCAGCAGGAAGCCTTTTTGCGCGATGACGTGCGGGTGATTTGCGCGACGATCGCCTTCGGCATGGGCATAAACAAACCGAACGTCCGCTACGTGATTCATTACGACCTGCCGAAGAACATTGAAGGGTATTACCAGGAAACCGGCCGGGCTGGACGCGACGGTTTGCCGAGCGATTGCCTGCTGCTCTTCAGCGTGGGCGACCGCATTAAGTACGAACGTTTCATCGATGAAAAGCCGCCTGAGGAACGCGAGGCGGCGCGAGCCCAGCTCGAATTGATGGTGCATTATGCGGAGGACAGCGGATGCCGCCGAAGATTTCTTCTGAATTATTTCGGTGAAACAATGCCGGTGCAGAACTGCGGTTCATGTGACAATTGCCTTTCACCCCGGGAAAGTTGGGATGCCACGATAGCCGCGCAAAAATTCCTTTCCTGTGTTTATCGGATTCGGGAGAAGAGCGGTTTCAGCGTGGGGGTGGGGCATGTGGCAGAAGTCCTTACCGGCGGACAGAGCGAAAAGATCGTGAAGTGGGGGCACGATTCGCTTTCAACCTACTCTATCGGCAAGGAGCACAGCCGGCAGGAATGGGCCGGAATCGGTCGCGAATTGGTCCGGCTCGGCCTGCTGCGACAGAATGCCGAGCGCTTCAACGTGCTCGAATTAACGGAAGAGGGAAGGAGCGCGTTAAAGGTACGCCGCCAGATCCTTCTCACGCGGGCGATGGCCGCTCGAGAACCGGCCAGGACCCGCGCCGGTGCGATTGAATGCGATGAAGCCCTTTTTGTAAAACTGCGCGACTTGCGCAAGCGACTGGCGGACGAGCGGCGTGTTCCGGCCTACATCGTTTTTTCGGATGTCGCGTTGCGTTTCATGGCGCGGGACTATCCGAAGACCGAGCGTGAAATGCGCCGCGTCCCGGGCGTGGGTGAAAGAAAGTACGAAGAGTTTGGTGAAGCCTTTTTGCATGCAATTGGCGAGTATCTCACGGCCAATCCTGAACTCGCGACAGCGGCCAAACCGCCAGCGGCACCAGCGAATCCTCCGCGTTCGAGCGGAACGATGAATGACACAACCGCCGAAACGGTGCGTTTGGTAGGGCAGGGGAAGAACGTCGACGAGATTGCTCAAATGCGCGATCTGACTCCGGGAACGATTTACCAGCATATCGTCAGTGCAGTGGAGTCGGGGCGTCTGCACGACGTAAATCGATTTTTCGATCCTTCCGCTCGGGAGGAAATCAAAGCAGCGCTCGAAAAGTATGGTTCCGCGAATCTTACAGGTGTTTTCGAAGCTTTGGGCGGCAGATTCAGTTATGGGCAGCTCCGGGTCTTTCGAGCATTTAGTCAGGTAGAAAGTTCCTACGGGAAGGCCTGACCATTTATCGGGCCGTCCCCTTGCGTTTCCGGAAAGGGGAGCGACTTTTCTCTGTGGCAACTCACCTTAAACTGACGGATATCGTATGGGATTCCGTTCGGATGCTGAACATTAACGGTCATGAATTGGAAGTCGTAACTGAGAGTGGAGCGTTCGATTTCCACTTCTCCAGCACAGAAAAGCTCTCTGAAGCACTCTTGATCCTTGCGTTGCAGGGCACGAAGCGCGTGGAATTCATTGACGATCGGCGTTTCAACCCAAACCGTTTGTTTGGCGTTGATGGTCATGTGGTTGTGTAGACTTTCGAACCTTTGACTACCCTTCATTTCCGGATGGATCTCAGGCAAAACACCGAGAATTCCCCACAAAATGCCCTCTCTCTTGAAAAATTCCTCTTGTCTTGTGAGCGTTTTTCATGAAAATGCAGCCCAAGTCACCCTTGCAGGTGGCAATGCACAAAATACTTAGCGGAGGAACCTAATGATATTAAATAAGTGGACGCTGGCCCTGGCCAGCGCCGGAGTTATTGGCTCTGGCTTGGCCGTAAAGGCCGAAGAACAACACCAGGTATTGACCGCGTTGTCCCAAACCACGCTGAGTGGTTATGTGGATACGTCGGCCATCTGGAGTGTTGGTAACGACAATGGCGCCGGTATTGCTGGCCGCACATTTGACGGCGCACCAAGCAAGTTGGACGGGTTTAACCTGCACGCCGTCAAGCTCGTGCTGGAAAAGCCGTTGGACGAAGGTCAATGGTCTGCCGGTTACAAGGCCGACCTGGTTTTCGGGCCTGATGCCAGCTACTATGGAACGGTTGCGAATCCTGGCTTCGGCACGGATTCCAGTGACTTCAACGTGAAGCAGGCGTATGTCTCGCTGCGTGCTCCGGTCGGCAACGGTCTCGATTTCAAGATCGGTGTATGGGACACAGTAATCGGCTACGAAGTTTTCGAAAGCGTTAACAACCCGAACTTCAGCCGCTCTTACGGATACTTCATCGAACCGACTCACCATACAGGTATCCTCATGAGTTATCATGTGGCCGATTGGTTGAGCGTGTCGGGTGGTGTGGCCAATGGCTGGACTGGCGGTATCAACGATCGCATTGCCGGGCCAACTGGCAGCCCCGAAGATGGTGAAACCCGTAAGGCGTTTCTCGGATCGTTGACGATCACCCTGCCTGAAAGCGCCGGTTCATTCAAAGGATCGGCCATCTATGCTGGTATCGTTTACGGCAACTCGACTGCTGGTGTGACCGCCTTCGGCGGGAAGGCCACGGACGGCGTTGATATCGCCAGCTACTATGCTGGCGCTACGCTGAATACTCCGATTGAAGCTCTCTCGATCGGTGCGGCGTTCGACTACCGCGATGGCGCTCCGGCTCCAGTGTTTGGCAATGATGCTCATGCATGGACTGCGGCTGGTTATGTCTCGTTTGCTGCTACGGAAAAGCTCAAGCTCAACGCTCGTGCTGAGTACGCTCAAGGCAGCAACGGAACTTGGTACACCACTGCTAATCCTGGTGAAGACAACGCGCTGGGCGCGATTACCCTCACAGTGGATTACTCGCTTTGGGCGAATGTCGTAACTCGTGGTGAAATCCGTTACGATCGTAACATGGCCGGTGACCATATCTATCACGGGAAAGATACCGATATCGACGCTCTGACCATCGCGGCGAATATCGTCTACAAGTTCTAATTTCAGCGTAGAAAATACCCTTGTTTGCAAGCCCTTCCCTTCGCGGGGAAGGGCTTTTTGCTCGCCGTATTGAAGCCGTAGACTTAAATAAACATTTTGCATTCGCTCGCAATTTGGCGTGGCGGTTGGTGGCAAATTCAGGTCAGCCAGCAGAGAAGATCGGTGTTGTGGAAACCGGGCCGTTGGTTGAAAATTCAGGCGTTTGTTAGAGGGATAAAGTTGGCACGTCCTCCTGCATCGCGCAGAAACTCGGTGGGAGTGAGGCCCGAAAAAGATTTGAACTCGGCATTGAAGTGGGGCTGATCATAATAGCCGCAGGAGAGAGCTATCTCCGCGAGCGGCGCGATGGAGTGCTGCTGTAGGGTGCGGACGGTCTTCTGGAATCGTTGCACGCGGCTGAATTGCTTCGGCGACATCCCGACGCGGGTTTGAAAGGTCTCGATCAAATGTTTGTGGCTCCAACCAATCTCGGCCGCAATTTTCCGGACACTGACAGATTCGGGAACGCTTCGGAAAATGCGGACCGCGTGAGCAAGAGAGGGATTCTCGTTGGAGTGACCGCGCAAGCGTCCGAGCAAAAAGCTTTCGAGGCACCTGAATTTGGCGGCAGGTGCCGGTGCGTCGATCAGTGCATCTCGCAACCTCATGGAATCAAGGCCCCAGATCGCTTCGGCTTCCACAATCCGATCGGAAAGCTCGTGCCCCGGAAATCCGAGGACCAACGGTGCGCCACCCGGTCTGAAATGAGCTCCCATCATGGACGAGTTCGGTGCAGTATCGATTATCACGGCAGTCGAATGCATGCCTGCAATCCAGGAACCCCGAAATGTGGCGGCACAGTCAAGGCTCTCTGAGAAAGTGTGGCGTGGTTCCTCGCGCAAGTTGATCAGGAGTTCGAACGTGCCTTCCGGCAGAACGCGTTCGAGGCGATGCGCAGGACTCAGGCCATCGTAAAACCAGAAGGACTCGACGAAGGCGGCGAGCGGCATCGAGGGAAAGTGGCTGAGAAAGCGCATTTGTTTCGGTACAAATTAGGAAGATAGAGAGGAATAGTAAATCTCCCGAATAGGCCGGAGTTGCGTTCCGTGCAAAGCTCAACGAGTTTTCGTGGTTTACGAGGGAGCGAAAATGCTCTAAGTAACAATGTCTTTTGCAGCCTGCAAACATGGTATGAGCGTGGAATACATGGAGAGGGTGTACAACACCTACTCAGGGGTTTACGATTTCCTCTTCGGCAAAGTCTTTCAAAGCGGACGGGAACTCGGGCCTGAATTATTGGATCTTTACCCCGGCGCCAAGCTTCTGGAGGTAGGGATCGGCACGGGACTTTCCTTGCCGTTGTTGCCTCGGAACATTGATTTCACCGGCATAGATCTCTCGCAAGGAATGCTCGAAAAGGCGCATGAGCGCGCCAAAGAGTTGCGCCTGCGGAACATCAAGCTGCAGAAGATGGACGCAACGAAGCTGGAATTTCCAGATGCCAGTTTTGATCGGGTTTTTGCCGCTTATTTCATTTCAACGGTGCCGGACCCGGTCGCGGTGGTAAAGGAAATGAAAAGGGTGTGCAAGCCGGGCGGGTACCTTGTGTTCCTGAATCATTTCCAGAGCGAGAATCCGTTTTTCGGTTTCGTGGAGAAGCTTTATTCTCCCATCTGCTATCGATTGGGCTTCAAAACCGATCTCAACCTCCGCAAATTGATGCGTGAAGCAGGGGTTGAAATTGAAACGTGCGAGCCGATCTCTGTCCTCTGGCGGGCGGTGCGCTGTATCAACCCTTGATCAAGCTGTCGCTCGGCTCGATTGATTGGGTTGGGTGTCCCAAACTTTGAGGATTCCTGAGTTGGCCAGCTTTTCGGCCGCCGCTTTTTCCAGTTTCCATGGATGCGCGGCACTGCCTTCGAAAGTAAATCCGCTCAGGTGTATCTTGTACAGTTCTGGCGGAAAACGTTGCAGAACGTAAACCAGAGCGAGAAAGCCAGAGCTTGGCGAAACTTCGATTTGCGTTGCGTCCAGACCGAGCATGCCGAAAGCCTCCCGCCAGAGTTGTTCTGAAAAAAGAACCACTGTGTTGAGGTGAAGTTTGTTCCGGCGAATGATGTGATGCGCATGGTCAAGTGTCCACCGGGTCTTCCGGATCGGATGGTTCCAGAGGCAACCCAATGAGCTGCGAAAGCGCGGACGCGGAATCCAAATCTCAGTGTGCGGTGTGATATACTTGCTGTTCAGCAACGCGCGCTCTTTCGCGATATGGCGGCCCGGATTGCCGTGATTGGTCACGCAAAGCGCGTCACATTTTTCCCCGAATTCCGGTGGGTGGCGGCGGGGCACGTTAAAACGGATGACAAACGCCCGCGCAACAAGTTCGGGAGGAAGTTGTTGGGAAAGCGGGCCGTTTCCAATCAGGACGATGTCTCTATCCGTGTTCACCGCACAATCAAGACCGCTCCGAGGCAAATCAGGTTACTTGCGTTTTGCGCAGATTCCCTCTCGAAAGCGAGTGATTTCTGGTTATCTTGTAATTTTTCGCTGATGACAACCATCCGCAACATTGCCGCTTACAAGTTCGCGCCGCTTATAGAGCTCAAAGAACTGCGCGCACATTTGCTTGGGCTCACCCGGCGCCTTCGACTGAAAGGAACGATTCTCATCAGCACCGAGGGGATAAACCTCTTTGTAGCGGGTGGACCAGAGGAGATCGATCAATTACTGGCTGAATTGCGTGCGATCCCGGGCCTCGAGGAACTCGAGCCGAAGGTGAGCGAAACGGATCATCAACCGTTCAATCGGATGCTGGTGCGAATCAAAAAAGAGATCATCGCTTTCGGCGTTCCCGGAATCGATCCAGCCAGGCGAACTTCCCCGAAACTGCCCGCACAGACGTTGAAGCAATGGCTCGACCAAGGGCGTCCCGTAACGCTGCTTGATACGCGAAACGACTACGAGGTGAAGCTGGGGACGTTCAAGAACGCGCTGCCGATTGGCATCCAGAACTTCCGAAACTTTCCCGAAGCAGTGCGAAAACTTCCGCCGGAGATGAAGGAGCAGCCCATCGTTATGTTCTGCACGGGCGGAATTCGCTGCGAAAAGGCCGGGCCGTTCATGGAGAGGGAAGGGTTCAAAAACATCTTCCAGTTGGACGGCGGAATACTGAAGTATTTCGAGGTATGCGGCGGTGCTCATTACGAAGGAGAGTGTTTCGTCTTCGATCAGCGCGTGGGAGTGGATCCCACACTCCACGAAACTGAGAGCACTCAATGTTTCAAATGCCTTACGCCGCTCACCGAGGCGGAACAGGGTGATCCTCGTTACGTTGCGGGAAAATCGTGTCCGTACTGTTTCCGCACTTCAATGGAACAAATGGCCTTGAACATTGCAGAGCGGCACGAGGCGATTCGACGAGTCACCACGCCGCTGCCTGGCAGCATCGCGTACGATAATTGTCGCCCGATAACTGTGCCCACGCGCTGCGACGGTTTCACCTTGATCGACTTTCTCTCCGCCACGCTCAAACATATTCCGGAAACGGAATGGAAGCGGGTTTGCGATGCAGGGCTCTTGCTCGGACCAGAGCGACAAACGGTCGCGCTCGATCATCGTGTCTCTGCCGGCGAAAGGTATTTCCAGAAACTGCCCTCGATTGTTGAGCCAGAGGTAAACGCGAAAATCGAGATTCTGCACGAGGACGAAGCGTTGATCGTCCTGCATAAGCCGGCGCCTCTGCCGATGCACGCGGGCGGTCGCTTCAATCGAAACACGCTTCAATACATTCTCAACGAAGTGTACCGGCCGCAAAAACCGCATCCGGCGCATCGTTTGGATGCGAACACCACAGGATTGGTGCTGGTCACACGCACGCGTCATTTTGCTTCTCGCCTTCAACCACAGTTTTCGAGGGGTGAGATCAAGAAGGCCTATCTGGTTCGCGTCGCGGGCTCACCGCCGAATGATTCCTTTTTCTGCGACGCACCCGTTTCGGCCGAGCCTGGCGAGGTCGGCAGTCGTGAAATTGATCCTTCGGAAGGATTGCCGTCGCGCACAGAATTTCGAGTTGTTGAACGCCGCGACGATGGGACGACGCTCCTGGAGGCGTACCCGATTACAGGGCGGACCAACCAAATTCGATTGCATCTGGCCACCCTTGGTTGGCCCGTCTGTGGCGACCCGATATATTCGACTGCAGGGAGCGGCGTGAAGCAGACGCTGAGTCCCGAAGAAGCGCCCCTTTGTCTGCACGCGTGGCGGATTGAGTTGAACCATCCGCTCACCCATCAGCGTATGACTTTCACTGCGCCGAAGCCCGCGTGGGCATGAGTTGTGCTATACTTCGGCTGAACCGAATTGAATTATTTGCTTCCACGTCTCGGCCTGATCGCGCTGCTTCTCGGGACATCTGTGCCCATGATTGGCGGTCAAACGCTTCGGGCACTCGAGAGCGGGCAACCAAGGCACTTTCACGTTGGCCCGAGTCGTGGCGAGATAGTCGAACTGCGAGAGGTGGGAAAAGTGCATGCCACCTCGCGTCAGGTTACGACAGATATTCTTGTTCATCTCAAAAAGGGGAGCGACCCCGCCTCCGTGGCGGCGGCCGTCGATGCTGCGCATTTTCGGGCAACGCCGCTGCGCGAGGACCATTACATTTTTCAGGCTCCGTCTGCGGAACTCGCATTGGAAGTTCTGGGAAAGCTGCGCGCGAATCCATCCGTCATCAGCGCGGAACCGATTTTGGCCAGGCAGCGAGTCCGAAAGTCTTTACCTAATGATCCGCTCTTCACTAATCAGTGGAACCTGGTGAATCATGGTTTAAGCGGTGCGCGCGCTGGCATCGATCTGCATCTGACCAACACCTGGACCAATTACCGGGGCAAAGGAGTGGCTATCGGAGTTGTCGATGACGGGATCGACACGAGTCATCCGGATTTGGCCGCGCATATCGATCCCGCGCTCGGATACGATTGGAATGAGCGCGATGCCGATCCGACGGCGCATCCGCTTAAAGGTGATTTCCACGGAACGGAATGTGCCGGCGCGGCTGCGGCGATTGGTGACAATGGAGTGGGGGTGGCTGGCGTCGCCTTCGAAGCGACTATCGCGGGACTCCGCCTGATCAGCCTCGCGAGCACGGACGTGACCGAGTCGGAGGCAATTCTGTTTAAGAATGAGCAAATCCACGTGAAGAGCAATAGCTGGGGCCCAGAGGATGACGGTAAGACGCTCGAAGGACCTGGACCGCTGGCCTTGGCGGCTCTGGAGGAAGGTGTGCGTTCGGGGCGAAACGGCCACGGTGAAATCTACGTCTGGGCCGCTGGAAATGGGCTTGATGTTCATGACAACGCGAACTACGACGCCTACGCGAATTCAATTTACACCATCGCCGTGGGTTCAGTGAGCGACCAGGGATTGCAGACTGATTTCAGCGAACCGGGCGCTTGCGTTGTGGTGGTCACGCCCAGTGGTAGTTTCGGCCGACCCGGCATAACCACGACTGACCTTCAAGGCGCCGACGGCGCCAACAAGGTTGAAAGTCCGGACGATTATTCTGACCTGGATTATACAAAAAGTTTTGTCGGCACTTCCGCCTCGGTTCCGCAGGCTGCTGGCGCAGTCGCTCTTTTATTAAGTGCGAACCCGAACCTCGGCTGGCGTGACATGCAGGAGATTCTGATGCGCTCGGCGTTGGTCGTGGATGAGCACGATTTGGATTGGACGGTGAATGCCGCTGCCATGCATTTCAATCACAAATACGGCGCGGGATTGCTCAACGTGGATGGCGCTGTCGAGCTCGCACTAACCTGGCAGAACCTCGGAGTGTGGACAAATGTCTCGGTCGCGAAGACGAATCTCGAGTTGGCCATTCCGGACAACGATATACAGGGAATTACTCAGGATTTCGATATTTCGCAGACGAATTTGCGGGTCGAGCATGTCACTCTCAGCGCAAGCATCACTCACCCGTTCCGCGGCGACCTTGCAATTACGCTTATTTCGCCCTCCGGCATGGAAAGTCGATTATCTGAACAGCACAATGATCCCGGTTCTGATTACGTTGAGTGGAAATTCATGACCGTTCGTAATTGGGGCGAAAGTTCTCAAGGCATCTGGCGCGTGCGTATAGCTGATTTGAAAATGGGGGACATCGGCGTTCTTGAATCTCTCCATTTACAGATTTACGGAACTTCAGCGGGAGCAGCTAATCCGATTTCGATCGGGACTCTGAATTTTTCCGATGCCGCCGGTGGGAACGGAAACGGTGCGGTTGAACCGGGGGAAACCATCACGGGAAGCCTCACTTTGCATAACGGGAACTCAACTCCGCTGGCCGGAACGGTGCACGTTGTGAGCGCAAGCTTCGGAGTCATTTCGTCAGCCGTTGAGACTCCTGTCGCAATTCCTGGGAATGGCGAAATGAATGTTCCCGTCTCCTTCGCGCTTTCTCCAGAGGTCCCGTGCGGATCGACAATTGTATTTCAGCTGGTAAGCGATCTCGACGGAGTTCGCCGCACGAACAGCTTTCGCCAGGTAATTGGACCGCCCGCGCCGTTGTGGAAACTTGAGACTGTGGACAGTGCTGGATCGGTGGGCAATTACAGCTCGCTTGCGCTTGACTCCGCGGGAGCGGCCCACATCAGTTATTACGATACGACGAATGGTGATCTGAAATACGCGCGCCAGACCCTGAACGGTTGGACTATCGAAACCGTGGATGTTACGGGCAATGTTGGGACCTATACGTCCATCGCACTGAATGAATCAGGTCAACCGCGAATCTGCTACCGTGATGAAACACAACAACGCCTCAAATTCGCGGCGTGGAACGGAACGAGTTGGGAGATTGAAACGATTCCAACCGTAGGACCGGCCGGCAGTTTCAGCTCGTTGAAGCTGGCGCGCGATGGCACTCCGCGGGTCGCCTTTATGGACGAGGCGAACGGCGATCTGCTTTACGCGCAAAAAGGCGTAGCGGGATGGCAGGTGCAAACAGTCGACGCAACGAACAAAACCGGGAATGATGCTTCTCTCGCGTTGACTGCGCAGGATCGTCCGATGATCAGTTATCGCGACTCTACGCTGAACGATCTGAAATTCGCCGAATGGAACGGAGGCACATGGCTCGTTGAAACGGTTGATTCCGAGGGTTCAGTTGGATTTTCCAGTTCGCTGCGCATTGGCGAGGATGGCCAGCCGCGCATCGCTTACCGCGATAGTTCCAACACGGATCTGAAGTTCGCACAGCGTTCGACGACCGGTTGGCGGCTCGAGGTGGTCGACAGCGCCGGAGCCGTTGGTTTCGATTGTTCGCTTGCTTTGGATACGACGGACCGTGCGCACATCAGCTATCGCGATCTCGGTAATAACACGCTGAAGTATGCCGTTTGGAATGGCGCGTTCTGGTCGATTCAGACTGTCGACGCCAGTACTTTAATCGGCTCCTACACCTCTATCGCGATTGATGAAAATGGCCAGGCGCGGATCTGCTATCGTGATAATGCGAACAGCGATTTGAGATTCGCGAGCATCACCACCAGCGAGTGTCTCGTGTTCCAGAACCAGCCGGAACTCGTTGTCACGATGCAAGCCGGGAACGTGATCATTTCCTGGCGTGGTTTTTCCGCCGCAACTCTCGAGGAGACGTCCGATTTAGCGCACCCGTTGTGGACGGCTGTGACAACGATTGATCCTGGTTCGGTCAATTCTGTTCAACGCCCGACCCAGGGGCATGCGCGGTTCTATCGGTTGGTGCGAAAATAGTCAGCGGTTTAGACCACCACCGGCCATTTGAAGGTCGAGGTCAAATCTATCCGTCTGCCGGTGGCTTGTGATTCACGGGCGGCGGTGATGATTTCCAAAACGTGTAACGCGTGTTCCGGGGTCACCAGAAGTTCTTTGCCGGTGACGAGACATTCCGCAGCCAGGGCCGCGCCGATTTGCCAACGATACCCCTGGGCGTCGGTAATCTGCCGCTCCATTTTTGGCGATTCGGTGGTGGCGATGTCTACCCCTAGTGGCTCCCAGTCGTATCCAACAAGACCGAGGAAGCCATCCGAACCAACAACCGAAATGGTATACCGCGTTTCGTTCTTCCCTTCGTGCCCGTGCGGGTTGAAGTAATTAAATCCCGACTGGATATGCGAAATGATTCCGTTGCCGTGGTCGAGCAGAATCATGGCGTTATCCTCCTCGGTCACTTGTATCTTGCCTTTATCTTCGACCGTTCGATTTGGCGTCACGATGCTCAACATCGCGGTGACTCGTTTGGCTGGACCAAGAAGGCCGGTGAGCGAAGTGATATTATAGACGGCAAGGTCGGGCATCGACCCGCCGCCTTTTTCATAAAAGAACGCGGACCAGCCCGGCCCTTGATGTCCGTAATCCGCATGAGCCGCAGCCACGCGCCCCAGCTTTTTCGCGGCGATGGCTTTCGACATGAAGGCAAATTGAGGACTTTGCACGGTGATGGGCGCGCCCCATAGACGAACATTTTTCCTTTTGGCGAGTTGTAAAAGCTCCTGGCCGGCGGCGAGCGTGTTGGCGATCGGCTTTTCGCTCCAGACATGTTTGCCTGCCTGAAGCGCCTGGCGGTTCAAGTGCTCGTGCTCCTGCATATCCGTGAGCGTAATCATGAAATCGAAAGGCTCGCCCGCGAGCAGTTGATCAATGTGCGGGTACCAATGCGGGATATTAAACTGTTGCGCTCGCTTCTGCGCACGCTGCGGTTTGATATCGCACACGCTCACCACTTCGACGTAAGGACACTTCGTGAGCACCGGGAGGTATTGGCCGGAAACACTGCCGCAACCGATCACCGCCGTTCGGATCTTCTTCGGCGCATCCGCAGCAAACAGTCTGCCTGAGGCAGCGGCGGCACCGGCAAGCAAAGTTGTTTTGGTAAAATCGCGACGTGTCATCGATAAGGCTTTCATAGTGGCTTGTTCCATTTATTACCGTAGAGACCCCGGCGGAGGATAGTCTTTTGAGGCGTCATCCAGCACCAGCACCCAATCGAGAAGTTCGCCCGGATTTGGCGGAATAAAAGTATGATCGCCTTCATTGCTGAACTCTCCGGCTGCCTGGACGGTTCCCTCCCGCGGATTGAACCAGGTCGCCTTGATTTTCGTGCCGCTCAACTTTTGCAGATGCACTTTAAAGGGCCGGCCAACAGGAACATAGATCATCGCGTAACTGCCGCTTTCATCGCGCGTCGCAGCGTAACGACGCGTGCCCGCGCCGGGAACCGAACTCGTGGTTGCCTCGGGAACAATCATCGAATCGTCCGGCACACGGGTCAGAAAGGGGCGCGATTCGAGCAAGCGCCGACCATACTGCATTTGCGCCGCACCCAGTTGTTTGATCGCCTCCATCCACGGCATGAGGGGCCGATTGATCGGCTTATGTTTGGCTGGGTCGTACATCTGCCAGACTGAGTGATGGCCGTAGGTGTGACCACAAGCTCCGCCGAAAAGATCCCAATACAAGGGTCGACGGACATCGGCGGCGACGGAGTGGCCCAATTCATCAGACTTAAAGTTGACTGGATGATCTTCGTAGATCGGTTCGCCGTCGATCACCGGCTTGATCGGTGTTTTCTGGTAGTCCGAGTGCGTCTTACTATAGCGGCCGGTGTATTCCGCCAGGTGACCGTTTTGCCGCATATTGAAGTCGAGCCAATCTTCTTCGTGCAACCAGGTTGATGATCCGTTGGCTCCCGGTGGATGAAAGGTGATCAAATGCGTCCCACCGTCGCCCTTGCGCAAGCCTCGCGCCATCGCTCGGACCACCGCTTTCTGTTCGTCATTCTCGATTGCCCGATCGCCGCCCAGAATCCAAATGAGACCTTTGTCTTTGTAGCGCTCACCGATCCATTCGCCGTAAGACGCCGCATTCTCTTGCGTGAAGAGCGGTTTCCCGTCTTTCACCTTGTCGTGCCAGTAGCGGCCCCAGGTCGGCAGGAAGCCAATGATCAAACCGAGTTCGTTTGCCTTGTTCACGATGAAATCAACGTGGTCCCAGTAATCATTGCCGGGGCCGTCCTTCACATCCGGGCGTGCGGGATCAAGCTCAATCAACGGCAGGTGCCCGTAAGGATTCGGGTCGGTATGTCCGTCCAGTTCTGCAATGGCGACGGCCTGGATAACGGTGAAGCCCTTGGCTGCACGGTCTCGCAAGTAGGTTTCCGCCTCCCCACGATTCAGACGGTGGAAAAGTTCCCACGCTGTATCGCCGAGATAGAAGAACGGCTTGCCCTCTCCAGTGACGAGAAAGCGACGGTTATCGCTTACCTTCAATCCAGAGGCTGCAAATGCGGGAGCACCGGAAAAAGGAAGCAAGGCGGCCGCGAACAGCGCGCAACTGTTTCGAAGACTGAAGATCGGTTTCACAGACCGAAAGGAAAGCAGCCACGTGGACAAAAGCCAGATGAATTCTGGAAAGGATTGCGGTGCTCCCATAAAACATTGTCCGGCAAAAGCTCCATAGGATTGATGTTTTTCCTCGGGGTAAGTATTTGTATTTGCAACCCATTTGCCTCGGGGAGCTTTCCTCTAGGCTGCGTGTTTCAGGGGTATCCCTTATGGATGATGGGGTTTTTCGCAAGTATGGTGGATCGGTTTGATGCCCGAATGAGTGTAACCAAAGGAGCAATTTTCGATTCTGCGCGAGCGGATGAGGAGTGAGTACCGTCATTTCCGATTGTTGTTTGCGGGCGTAACTCATTGATTTCCCAGACTTCATGCCTTTGCAGTTGCACGAACAAGAGCTAGTCCAGAATGCACCGTTCCAGTCCGGCAACGGACTTGACGAAACTGTCGAACGGATGCAACTCGCGCTTTCGGCTGGGCGTCTGGGCAACTGGAGTTGGGATCCTGTGACCGACCTGGTGAGACTGGGCCCGGAAGCGGCAGGTATGTTCGGCCTCGAACCAGGCAGAAGCATCACCTGGAATGCTTTACGTGAACTGTTGCATCCTGAGGACCGGGAACGTGCACGCAAGGGGGTTGAGGAGTCCATGGCGGCGCACCGGGACTACGACATCGAGTATCGCGTGCGCCGCGGCGCACGTTATGTGTGGCTCGCGGCGCGGGGACGCGGGACATACCGGACGGACGGGTCACCGTCTGGAATGATTGGGGTGGTCCAAGATATCACCCGCCACAAAGAGGCCGAGGAAATACGTTCCCGCCTGGCCGCGGTCGTGGAATCGAGCGACGACGCGATCATCAGCATGTCGCTCGATACTACGATTCTGACCTGGAACAAGGGGGCGCAACGAATGTTTGGCTACACTCCGGAAGAAGCAATTGGGCGTTCTGTAAGCATGCTCATTCCGGAAGATTCGGAGGACGAAGAGCCGGAGATATTCCGTCGCTTATTAAACGGCGAGCGGATCGATCACTATGAAACGATTCGCCGTCGCAAAGATGGCACGCGGCTGAATATTTCTTTAACTGTTTCGCCGGTCTACGACGACTCAGGCCGCGTGGTAGGTGTTTCCAAGATCTCGCGAGACATCACGGATAGAAAAAGAGCCGAGAAGGCATTGCAAGAAGCTCAAAACGAGTTGAAGCGGCATGCCGACAAGCTTGAGGAGCAAGTGGCGGAGCGCACCGCGCGCTTGCGCGAAACGATCCAGGAGTTGGAAGCGTTTTCCTACAGCGTTTCGCATGACATGCGTTCGCCGCTTCGCGCGATGCAGGGTTATGCCGATGCTTTGCTTGAGGATTACGAGACGCAGTTCGATCCAACGGCCAAAGAGTATCTCCAAAGGATTCGGCGTGCGGCCAGCCGGATGGATCTCCTCATTCAGGATGTGCTCGCTTACAGCCGCGTGGCTAAAGGCGAGATTCAGCTTCGACCTGTGAATGTGGAGAACGTGATTCGAGACGTGATTCAGCATTACCCCGCGTTGCAACCTGAGCACGCTGATATTCGTCTGGTCACAGAAATTCCGATTGTGCTCGGTCACGAAGCTTATCTCACGCAGATCGTTTCCAATTTTCTCGGGAACGCTGTAAAGTTCGTGGAGCGCGGCAAACGTCCTGCAGTGAGCATCTGCGCGCGGGAACAGGGTGAAATGGTGCGGATGAGCTTTCAGGACAACGGAATTGGAATCGCCGCGGAACATTTGCAGCAGATTTTCCAGATTTTTGGGCGGGTGTACCCGGAGAAGAAATTTGAAGGGACCGGGATCGGATTGGCCATCGCCAAGAAGGCGGCGGAGCGGATGGGCGGCACGGTTGGAGTCGTTTCCGAACCGGGCCGCGGCAGTGATTTTTACTTTGTTTTGAAAAAAGCATGACCACCACTGCGGCCATCCTGCTCGTCGAAGATAACGAGGATGATGTTTTCCTCATGAAGCGCGCTCTCAAGGCGGCGGGTATCGTCAATCCCCTTCACACGGTGGAAGACGGCCAGCAGGCGGTGGAGTATCTGGCCGGAACCGGAATGTTCGGTGCGCGGGATCAATATCCTCTGCCTGCCATCGTATTCCTCGACCTGAAATTACCGATTAAAGGCGGGTTGCAGGTTCTGGAGTGGATAAGAGCGCAGAAAGCCTTCGAAGGAATTGTTGTCGTGGTCCTCACTTCGTCGAACGAACCTTCTGACCTGCGGGAGGCGTACAAACTCGGCGCGAATTCCTACGTGGTGAAGCCGCCCACGGCCGCACAACTCATCGAACTGGCGAAAGCCTTCAAATGGTACTGGCTCGAGTTTAATCGCTTCGAGAAAACGCTGTAGAAACCCGATCGTTAATAGCCACCGGCACCAAGAGTGGCCGCTTCCTTTTCCGTTCGCAGATCGCCCTCCGCCGCGCGCCGCTTATATTCGTCGAGCATGGCGACAGTCGCGCTAGCGCCGCAGCGTTCCGCGCCAAGATCGCGCACGCGTATGAGCCCATCCAGATCGCGAACACCGCCCGCGGCCTTCACTTTAACTTTCGGCGAGCAATGTGCGCGCATCAGCTTCAGATCATGCTCGGTCGCACCCTTATAATTGTAATTGCCATCTTTTTGTTTCACGAAACCGTAACCGCTCGATGTCTTCACGTAATCCACGCCGGCCCGTTCGGAGATTTGGCAGAGCTTGATCTTAATGTCGTCATTCGGAAGAAAATCATTCTCGAAAATCACCTTCACAATGGCACCGTGCTTGTGCGCCTCCTGGCATACTGCGCGAATGTCCTGCTCAACATAATTCCAGTCGCCGGAAAGCGCTTTACCGATGTTGATGACCATGTCGATTTCGACCGCCCCATCGCGGCAGGCGAGCTCAGTTTCGTACCGCTTGGATTCTGTCGTGCTGTTGCCGTGGGGGAAACCGATTACCGCGCCGACCAGCACATTGCTGCCACGCAGGAGTTCTGCGGCGCGACGCACGTAATACGGCTTGATGCACACGCTTGCGACTTCGTATTTTTTCGCAATGGCGCAGCCATCTTCGAGCTCCTTGTCCGTCATGGTCGGGTGCAGGAGCGAATGATCGATCATTTTCGCCAATTCAGCGTAGGAATATTTCATAGCGTCAGCCGGAGATGAAAGGTTTCAAAACGTTGCGCGAAACGCGGAGCGCGCGCTCCCGCCCTTCCAGTGTTTTTCCGAAAGTGTCATCTTCCACTTCGATGCAGACCGGTCCGTCGTAGCCGACTTCCATCAGCTTTCCAATAAATTGTGCCCAATTGATCTCGCCGAACCCCGGAATACGCGGCAGATGCGTCTCCTTCGGATACCCATAAATCCCGTGATCGTTCAAACGATCGCGCAAAAGCAATACGTCTTTAGCATGGATGTGAAAGAGCTTGCGCTTGAATTCCTGGAGCGGCTTGAGCCAATCCATCTGCTGCCAGATCATGTGCGATGGATCATAATTGAGCCCGAAGTGATCGCTGTTAATGTCCGAGAACATACGGCGCCAGATTGACGGGCTGATGGCAAGATTCTTGCCGCTTGGCCATTCATCGCGCGTAAAGAACATTGGGCAATTCTCAATCCCGATTCGCACTCCATGATCTTCCGCGAACGCAATCAGCGGCTTCCAGGTCTTGAGAAAGCGCGGCCAGTTGTCGTCCACGCTGCGGGTCCAGTCGCGTCCAACAAAGCTATTCACGCGTTCGAGCCCGAGTTTCTCCGCGCCCAGAATGACCTTCTTCAGATGATCCGTGCAGCGCTTTGCGACTTCCGGATCGGGATCGAGCGGGTTTGGATAAAAGCCGAGAGCGCTGATCTCGACGCCATGATGCGCGGCCTGGCCAAGGATTTCATCGACCGGAATATTTTTCGTGTCGGTGACATCAACATGGGTAACGCCCGCAAATTTTCGTTCGGCTTTGCCTACGGGCCAGCACATCAATTCGACGCACTGAAAACCTTCCTGCCCCGCAAACGCGAGCACCTGCTCGACCGATTGCTCCGCCAAAATCGCTGAAACAAATCCTAGCTGCATCCCAATTCCTTTTGACCTTCGAAACGTTCGGTTCTTTTACCGGGATTGCCCTCGGGACGCAAATGTTACGCGGCAACGAGAACGCGAATCCATGGGCTGCGAGCACTCGTCGGATGGCTCAATTCAAATAGGGTCCTCAAAGGCGAACAGCCGGAGATTCACCCCGCTATTTCGACCGCATTCCACTAATTTCCGTAGGCCGAATAGGTTCAGAATTTCAGGCTTTTCGCAATCTGACGACGGCCTCCTTGAAATCTTCAGGCCAGGGAGCAGTGCAGTTGATGGTCTTTGCGGTGCGTGGGTGGACAAACGTTAAAGAATAGGCGTGAAGCATCTGCCGATCGGCTTTGAAGTTGGTTTGCTTTTCGAGGCGCACGTTTTGTTTGCCGCCGTAAACGCGATCTCCGGCCAGTGGGAAGCCGAGGTGCTGAAAGTGAACGCGGATTTGGTGAGTGCGTCCAGTGTGCAGGACAACTTGAACGAGAGTCGCGTTGCGAAGGCGCTCAAGAATGCGGTAGCTGGTGCGGGCTTCCCTCCCTTTCCCGGCGTCGGCGACGGTCATGGTGCGACGACGCGCCGGGTGTCGAGTGATGGCAGCGCTGATTTCTCCACGCTGGGCAGGCAAATCGCCGCAAAGGATCGCGTGATAAATTTTTTCCATCGTTCGATTACGGAATTGGTCGGAGAGGCCGAGGTGGGCAGTATCGTTCTTGGCAACGACCATGCAACCGCTGGTATCTTTATCGAGTCGATGAACGATCCCGGGTCGCGCGTAACCGGCAATGCCGCTGAGTTGGCCTTCACAGTGATGAAGTAAAGCATTAACAAGGGTGTGTTCGTAATTGCCGGCGCCGGGATGGACCACCAAATCGGGCTGCTTGTTGATGACGAGCAGATCGGAATCCTCGTAAAGAATTTGCAGCGGAATTTGCTCAGGGAGCAAATCAAGTTTCTTCGGCTCAGGCCATTGAACGGTGACAACATCACCAGATTTTGGTGAGTAAGTCGGTTTGACCTGACGGTCGTTGACCTTGATATCACCCGTATCAATCAGCTTCTGCAGGGTGCCGCGGGAGGTGTTCGGAAAATGAGTGCGGAGATAAACGTCCAGGCGCTCGCCCGGGCGGGAGGCTTCGACCGTCACGCTTTCCATTCGCTCTGACATTGGCTACGCGGGAGCGAGCTTCGGTGTTCGCAAACGGGCACGCCAGATCCACAGAGCCACTCCGAGAGCGAAAATGAGGATGCTCACCGCCTGGCCGGGCGTTAGAATTCCGCCCAGGTAATGCTGAGTGTAATCGCCGCGAAACGTCTCGGTGAAGGCGCGAAGAATGGCGTAACCCATCAGGTAAATGGCGAATATCTGGCCATCGAATTTTCGCCTTTGGAAAAGCCAGGCCAGCAGCGCGTAAAAGAGCAGGTTTAAGCCGCTCTCGTAGAGCTGGACCGGGTGAACGCCAATGCCCTGCGTCCAATGTTCCTTCGGAAAATGAACCGCCCAGGGAAGACTACACGCCTTACCGTAGCAACAACCGGTCATGAAACAGCCTACCCGGCCGAAGGCGTGGCCAAGCGGAACACTCGGAGCCATCACGTCAGCAAGCCGCCAGAGAGGCACTTTCGCTTTCCGGGTGTAGAGAATCGTCCCGAGAGACGCGCCGATCAGCCCTCCGTAATAAACCAGCCCCGAGCGCATGTTGAAAATGTGCGTGAGCGGTTGCCCGGCGAATTCCTTGTCCCAATATGAGATGACGTAAAGAAGGCGAGCGCCAATCACTGTCCCAACGATGATCCATGGTGCGAGATTGTAGATGTCCTCCCCTTTGAGTCCCGCGCGCGGAGCGCGGCGGCTCGCCGTGCCGAACCCAAAGAGAAAACCCGCGGCAGCCAAAATGCCGTACCAATAGATCTGAAAGCCGAAAATTTCGAATGCGACGTTATCCACCGGAGAGACGAAGTTACGGCCTGACGGAAGGCATGACAAGCGAGGGAAAAACCCCGTTCGACTTCGCGGCGAGCTTTACCCGCGTTCGGCGAAAGAGTAGGATCGCAGTCGTGAAACCCGTTCGCCCATCATCCTGTTGTGCTGGCTTTGCGAATCTTGGCTTTTCGCGACGGCATTTGTTAAAGGTCGGTGGAATGGGTTTGCTCGGATTGACGATGCCGAAGGTTTTACGGGCCGAGGCACTTAAACCCTCCGCGAACGCGAGAGCTAAATCGGTCATCTTCCTGTTCCAGTTCGGCGGGCCGAGTCACGTCGATATGTTTGATCGGAAACCCGATGCGCCGGAGGGAATTCGCGGGCCGTTGAAAGGGATCCCGAGCGTTTTGCCGGGTGTGCATGTGTGTGAAGGGTTGCCGCGCACCGCGAAGGTGCTGGATAAGGTAACGCTGATCCGGAGCATGCATCACAACATGAAGAATCATAATTCGGCGGCGTACTATGCGCTCACGGGGCATGCACCGCCGGTGGATGATATTCGATTGCGGGATAGCAACGACCTGTTTCCCGCCTATGCGAGCGTGGTTGACAAGCTCGCTCCGAATGATGGCGAGATGCCCACGTCGATTTCCTATCCTTACGTGATTCGGGATGGAGCGGTCACGCCCGGCCAGCACGCGAGCTTCCTTGGTAAGATGCATGATCCTTTCCTGGTAACGCAGGATCCAAACGCCCCCGACTTCAAGCTGCCGGAACTGAGTTTGCCGGCCACTGTCTCGTACGAGCGACTGACCGCGCGGCGTGAGTTGCAAAAGATGGTCGATGCGCAAACACGGCTGCTTGATTACTCCGCCTCGGCGCGCGGGATGGATGCCTACTACGACAAAGCGCTGACCATGCTGCATTCGGAGAAGCTGCGGAAAGCGTTTGATCTTTCGACTGAACCGGAAGCTTTACGCGAAAAATATGGGCGGACGAGCTACGGCCAAAGTTTGATTTTGGCACGACGGTTGGTCGAGGCTGGAACCAAATTCGTGACGGTCTATTTCTCGGGGAATATCGGCGGGCAGAGTACGACGGGCGGTGGCTGGGATACGCATGGTTTCAACAACACCCGCATGTATCCAATCATTGAGAAATATCACCTGCCGATCACGGACCAAACGCTGCCCACGTTCCTGGAAGACATGGACGAGCGAGGGCTGCTCGATTCGACTCTCGTCGTCTGGATGGGTGAATTCGGGCGCACCCCCAAAATCAATGAAAACGCGAGCCGCGATCATTGGCCGGATTGTTACACCGTGCTGCTGGCGGGTGGCGGCGTGAAACGCGGATTCATTTACGGTGCTTCGGATAAAAACGGCGCCTATCCCGCCGAAAATCCTGTGCGCCCGGATGATTTGGCGGCGACCATGTTTTACGCACTCGGGATCGATCCGCACACGCAGGTGCCGGGGGCGGGGAATCGGCCGGTCGCAATCGCGGACGGTAATCCGGTGATGGATATCTTCGCGTGAACAGGATTCGGTGCAATCCGAGCGACGCCAGTCTGTCGGACGTGGCCGGTGGGGAGTGCGCGTTGCGGTCGGGGACCGGCTGCGGTCGGAGGCTTTTCCGTTCGGCGCGCTTCCTCACGGTCGCGGCTCTGTCGGGAGCGGTGTGGTTGCGAGCGGGACCGGAGATCGCTCATTTTGCGCCGCACGCCTTGGTGCCCGGCAGGAAAATGGTGCTGACGTTTTCGGGATCGGCACTGGAAAGTTCGAGTAATTTTTGGAGCTCCGTCGAGTGCACGGCGCGCCGGGTGACGAGTTTGAACGCCGATACGATCAGCTTCGAGGTGGCCTGCCCGGAGAATGCTCGCGGCATTCACGCACTCCAGATTGCCGGGCCGGATGGCGCCTCGAATTATCAATTGGTGTTGATCGATGCGCTCCGAACGCAACCGCACCGCGACAATCATCAGTCACGCACCAATGCCCATCGCATCACGCCGCCCGCAGCGGTCGATTGCATTCTGAAATCGGAGAAGATCGACTACTACGTTTTCAACGCGAAGGCAGGCGAACGATTTTCAATCGAAGCCATTGCGCATCGGATGGGCTCGGAAATGGATCCTGTGGTCCATGTGCTCGACACAGACGGGCGTGAACTGGTGATGTGCGATGATGAACCAGGGGTGTGGCGCGACTCGCGTTTTGTGTTTAACGCTCCATCGACGGGAGATTACACGCTGTCGGTACATGACGCCGGTTATGGTGGTGGAACAAGCTACGATTATCGGCTTCGTGTGACTCACGAGCCGCTGATTTGGTTTACCTACCCGCTGTTTGATCCGGGCGAGACAGGCGCTGCCTTCGAGCCATTTGGAAGCGAGACATATCGAAGCGAGGCTGGTTCACCTGCTAATCCTGTGAACGGTCCCCTGCTGTTTACGATCCCGACGTTGGGAGAAGTGGAAGTTAACGATTCACCAGCTCAAGCCCAATCGCTTTTTCTGCCGGCGATTTTGAATGGAAAAATAAATTGCGGGAGCGACAAGGATTTTTATCGGTTCGCCGCCGCCAAAGAGGAGAAATTGATTTTCCAAAGTGCGACTCGCTCCCTCGGTTCCCCTTGCGATCTCGTGCTCGCCATTAAGAACGCCGAGGGAAAGACCGTCGCGAAAAGCGATCCGACGCTGCCGGGCGACGCGGCCGTGACAAACAAGTTCGACGGAGCGGGGGACTATTATTTGGAGGTGCGGGAACTAAGCGGGACTCAGGATTGCTCCAACCTCCCTTACCGAATCAAGGCGGCGCGATTCGAAAGTGGTTTCACTGCCGCTTCTGAAGAGAACCGGGTGGAACTGGTTCCGGGCGGGACGGCGAAATTGAGGATTACCTGTGTCCGTTACGACTACACCGGGAAGATTAGTTTTAAGATCGAGCCGCCCGTCGCAGGGATTACACTCGAAAACAGCGAAGTGCAGGAAGGTAAAAATGAAGTAGAGATAACCTTTAGGGCTTCAGACGCCGTCCCGCCGGGATTCTGGACACACTTTAAGGTTAAAGGCACAGGGGTGGTCGGTGCCAGTATGACTGTGAGTACCAGGCCGGCTTTGCGCAAAAATTTCCCTCTTATTCTGAATTCTCCGACAGTTTTGGACGGCATCTTCAGCCTCGCGGTGAAATCCAAGTAACCGATTGGAAATCAGGCGGGTTCGCACAAAATAATTCCTTCAATTGGGAGGTTGATCCGCCGATGAGTAAGGCGAGTAATGTGAAGTATGGCGAGTGCTCTGACCTCTAATGAAGAAGCTCAATTGCTGCAAACAATTGAGATGTTTGAGGTTATCACGCAGAGCCAGCCGATGGATTACCAGTCGCTGGAGATCCTCAAGGAAGCCTACCTCAAGCTGGGCCGCCATGACGACGTCATTACCACCTCCAAGCGAATAGCCGAAGCCTACGTTCAGCTCGGGCAACTCTCATCGGCAATTCTTGAATACGAAAGTGTTCTACAAACCCGCCCAGACGATCCGGACGTTCGTCGTGCGTTAGGTGAAATAGAACATCGGGCTAACAGCTTTTCGGCGCCTATTGCAACGTCGCCGCACAGCGACAAAAAGACTGCCGCCAGTGCCCTCAGGCATGCCGGCAAGAATGGAGCGCATGAAGCTGCGCCCATTCCTACCGATGTCGATGACGGAAAAAAGCAGATGCAGGAGCTGTTCGTCGAGACCAAGAACATCAACACGACGGAGTTCGACCAGCTCTGGCCGAAAGTGAACTATCGAGATGCTGTTCGAAATCCGAACGATCCGTTCATCCACATCCTCAACGAACGCGGAATCGTTCCGATCGAAAAAAGTCTCAAACTCATTTGTGAGAAGACGCGCCTGCCGTTTCTCCCGATCGAAAAGTACGATGTCGATGTGGAATTCGCGCGGACTTTTTCGAAAGAGACTTGCATGCGTTGGACGGTGCTGCCCTTTGACCGGATGAGCAAGTCGATTCTGGTGGCGACGTCGAATCCCTATAACAAGCAGGTTGCCAAAGAAATTGAGACACACAGCAAAGCGCAGGTCATCTGGTACATGTCGCAACCGGCTGAACTGATGAAGGTGTTGAAGAAGATCTTCCGTTAAGAGCATGCCGCCCATCAAATCATTTGGCGAAAGAATCGCGGACGCACTGGTCGAAGATGGCTTGCTTTCGCAACGGCAGGTCGCGGAGTTGCTCGAACAGCAGAAGAAGCAGGGCACGCGACTGCTAAAACTTCTCGTTGAGAAGAATTACATCAGCGAGATGGACATGGTCGTCTCGATGGGCCGCGTCCTGAACACCGCCCCGATCAACCTCTCGCGCATTTCCGTTCCCTACGAAGTTTCGAACTTGCTGCCGAAGGAAATCGCGCGGAATCACAAGGTCGTGCCGGTCTCGCGCCTCGATAATCGGCTCTATCTCGCCATGGCCGACCCGCTGAACGTCCTCGCCCTCGACGACGTCAAGCGGATCACCAAGATGGATATCTCCCCCATGATCGCCTCGGAACGATCGATCGTGGACAAGCTGAATAACCTGGAGACACGCACCAGCAGCATGGAGGAGATTATCGAAGCGCAGAAGCAGGCGGACGCGCTCGATACGGAAAACGAAAATGTTGTCGAGCAGATCATCGACATTTCAGAAGATCTCTCCGAACAAGAAATCAAAGATTCGACCCAGGAAGCGCCGGTCATCAAGCTCGCCAACTTGATCCTGGTTCAGGCGGTGAAAGATCGGGCGAGCGATATTCACATCGAGCCTTTCGAAAAGACGGTCCGCCTTCGTTACCGCGTGGACGGCGCGCTGATGGACGCGACGCCACCGCCGAAAAACATGCAGGTCCCGCTCATGTCGCGCCTGAAAATCATGAGCAACCTGAATATCGCCGAACGGCGTCTTCCCCAGGACGGTCGTATTCGCGTGCGTGTTTCGGGCAAAGACATCGATTTGCGCGTTTCCTTTTTGCCCACTGTCCACGGCGAAAAATGCGTGCTCCGCGTGCTCGATAAATCGAACCTTTCCGCGAGCATCGAGAAGCTCGGGATGGACACGGACACTTTCCGTAGATTCAAAGCAGCGGTCGACGCACCACACGGCCTATTGCTCGTCACAGGTCCGACCGGTTCGGGAAAAACGACCACGCTTTATTCGGCGCTCAACGAACTGAACAATCCGGACTACAACATCGTGACGGTAGAAGATCCGGTCGAATTCCAAATTCCCGGCATCAATCAAGTGCCGGTGAATAAGGAAATCGGCCTGACTTTCGCCGGCGCGTTGCGCTCGATTCTGCGGCAGGACCCGGACATTTGCATGATCGGCGAAATCCGCGATTCGGAGACGGCGGAAATCGCGGTCGAAGCGGCGCTGACCGGTCACCAGGTGCTGAGCACGATGCACTGTAATGATGCGGCGGGTGCAATCGCCCGTCTCGATGACATGGGTATCGCGCCGTTCCTGATTTCCTCATCCGTGATCCTGGCTTGCGCGCAACGGCTGATGCGCCGCATCTGCCCGATGTGCAAAGAGAAGGTGACCTACCCGCCGCGTATGTTTCAGGATCTCGGCATCGATCCGAATTTCTTCGAGGGCGTCACGCTTTATCGCGGCCGCGGTTGTGAACGGTGCAAAACAACTGGTTACGCGGGTCGTATCGCCATTATCGAGGCGATGACGGTTACCGATGAAATTCGCAAGCTGGTCATCGAACGAAGCAGCGCGATGGAAATCAGCAAGATCGCGATTTCGCAGGGGATGAAAACGTTGCGCATGGTCGCACTGGACAAAGTGAAGGAAGGTATCTCAACATTGGAACAAGTGTTGGTGTTGACCTCAAATCACTAAAGTTCCAGACGATGATTTCAGTTGAAGATGCGAGCGCGCGCATTCTTGCTGCAGTAACGCCGCTTTCCCAAATCAATGCTCCGCTTGCCCAAGCCCCCGGCTGCTACGCTGCGAGCGATCTATTCGCCAGGGTGGATCTGCCCGGCTTCGATAATTCCGCGATGGATGGCTACGCGGTTCAATGGGAGGACTTGAAAACGGCCACCGTCGACCGCCCGGTAATCCTTCAATGCACTAGGCGCGTCGCTGCAGGAGAGCATTCGCAGAACGCACTGACCGCTGGGCAATGCGCCCGTATCTTTACCGGTTCGATGATGCCGGAGGGCGCCAATGCGGTGGTGATGCAGGAAGATGTTGGGGGCGAAGGCGATCAGGTTCGTTTTGTCGAGCCAGTGAAGCCACTCGAGAACGTTCGACTGCGCGGGGAAGATGTCCGCGCAGGCGCGACCGTTGTGACCGCCGGTGTAAGATTGACTGCGACGCGTATCGGTTTGCTGGCGGCAACCGGGTTCGCGTCCGTGCCGATCCGTAGGAGTTGCCGAATTGCCGTGCTCGCGACGGGTAATGAATTGCTCGAACCAGGAGCTGAGCTTCGTTCTGGAACCATTTATGAGAGCAATCGAGCGATGCTAAGCGCCTTTCTTGCGCCATTGAAATGCGTGATCGATCAACATCCAATTGTGCCAGACAATCTACAGAGCACGATGGACGCACTTACCCGTGCCTTTGCCAGTGCGGACCTGGTCATCACCAGCGGAGGGGTTTCGGTCGGTGAATACGATTTTGTGAAGCAGGCATTTCAGGCGCTGGGTGGCTCGCTGGACCTGTGGCAAATCGCGATGCGTCCGGGAAAACCGTTCACCTTCGGCCAACTGAATGGAAAATTTCTCTTCGGTTTGCCGGGCAATCCTGTCTCAGGTTTCGTCACTTTTCTTCTGCTGGTCCGACCCGCCATTCTGAAAATGCAGGGGGCGACGAATTGCGGGTGGCCAATAATTGAAGGCGAACTCACTGACTCAATGATCAATCGCGGCGATCGCAGACACTTCGTCCGCGTGCGTTGGGAGAACGGGCAAATTTTTTCGGTTGGCGGTCAGAAGTCGCACATGATCGGCTCACTGAGCCAGGCGAACGGGTTACTCGACCTTCCGCCAGGGGCCGAGCTGAAGCCGGGAAGTCGCGTCAGAGCGATAATTTGGGAACTGCCGGAAGCCTAAAACTTTCGCATCGGAACAGTGGGCGCGATGGAGGGTGGGGGAGCGCTGGAACGATTCGGGAGCACCTGAATAGGCGCCGGTGCGAAGGAAGGGCCCGCCTGCGGAGCACCGAATGAGGGCAAGCTATCGGCAAAATTTCGCGCACCGATTTCCGAACGATTACCAAAAGAAGAAGGTGCCCCGTCGGTAAACGTGGCGATGTTTGGGCCTCCGCGCGCGCCGACCGCGTAGGGATCGGAACGGCGTCCTGACGTCCCGCCGATGTCAAGGCGCCCCACATCGGCTGCAGGATTCAACGTATCGATCTTGCCGAAAGAGGTCGACGAACCGGGCCGGGACTGGAGGATACTATTGAACTCCTGCTCGTGGGCGATCTGTTGTTGCCGAAGTTCGTCTTTATCCAGCGCTCGTGCGTTCTGGCCAGAGAAATTCGAATCACTGAAGGGAGTGCGCTGCATTTTGTTATCGAGGAGACCGCCGCCAAATGGATCGGCGCCGGGTCCTGACTTGAAAATGGCGGTATCAAACTGCGACTTCGGAATACCGCCATCCCTCGTGTTCTCCTTCAGATCGTCGTCATCACGCTTCGGCAGAAAACTGTCCTTGTCTTTCGAACGATCAGATCGATCATTGTCTCGATCATCATCCTTGTCGTCGCGATTGCGCTGATCGCGTTCTAGAAATTTCTGGACCATCGTGCGGTCATCATCGCTCTGCATCAACCGGTTCCCATACAGTCCAGTTCCCTTTTCGCCTTTCATGAACTCTTCAGCTTTGCTGTCAAACTGCTGCTCCCGCGGATTCATGAAGATCCAGTTCTTCTGCTTGTCGAGTTCCTGGCGAACTTTTTTGTTCAACAATGGGGAATTGTCGACTCGTCCCGGCGGCAACGCGCCTTCAGGGGTGGGACGGTCAGGTTGATCGTTTAACTTTCGATCCGTATCGATGTTCCGTTTGGGCTTGGGCAAATCGAGCTCAGTGCTGCCTCGCAATTCAACTTTGTTATCGGCGGCGTAAACAGCCGCGGCGCAGCCAAAAATGGCGGCTACAAGAATCGAAATGCGTCTCCCGGTCATCTACTCTTTTTGTATCGCTTTCTGTTGGATTCGTCAAAGGCCGCAATTGCTCAAAAATATTCCGAAATTTTTGCCACTCAGTTCGCAAAGTTATTTCGATGCAACCACGCGCGGTGCCGCTGTTGTTCGTCACGGAGCATCGACGTCACGTTGTTTGCCTGCTCCGGACTGAACAAAATCTGCTCGGGCAGTTCGTGAGAGCACACACCGCAGAGCTTGTGGCGCCGGCTGTAAATGATCGAATCGCAAAACGGGCAATGCCGTTGCTGGGCGGGCAGCACTCCCACGCGCGCGTAATGCTGCGGCGCAATTTCCACGGCCGGATAATGTCTTGTTCCAACTTCGCACCATACTGCGTTCATGATCTCGTTGACCCCGCAACGTGGTGGTTTGTTGCATTACTTTTCTGTAAGCTTTTTGTAATGGGCGCAAAGAAACCGACCCAGGCGTAAGGCGCCCGGATGACAGCGCTGATTATCTGCGAATCTTGGCGCCCGCAGCGCCGCAAATCGCAATTGTCAGGCGGTTATCGTCTGGCCAACCACGCGGCGCGGCTCGTCCTTTTTTCGTATCAGTTGTCCGATGATGAGCGCCGCTCCGCAAAACAAGAAAATCTCCACCGAAATGACCTGAGAAATGGTGAGCCCCAATGCATAGGGCTTATTATCTGCCCGTAAATACTCGGTCAAAAAGCGAACCACGGCATAGCCCGCGAGCAAACCTAACGAGGCGCCTCCAGTTTCGCCGGGGCGAAACCGCCGGTGCAGTAACCAGGCGACCAATCCGGCGAGGACCGCTTCGTACAACTGCACCGGATGGACCGGGAGCGATATTTCGGCGTTGGCGCTGATTAATCCGAGCTTTACCTGCTGCTTGAACGGTTCGCTCTTCGGCGGGAAACGGACGGCCATAAACCAATTGTCCCGGGAAATCGCCGGCACGGTGTGGATTTGCTGGGCCACATCACGGTCGATCCGGGAGAGTGTTGCGCTATCCACGCAGAGATCTCCCCAGCAGCAGCCGCCGAGAAAACACCCGACGCGTCCGAAAGCCAGGCCGACAGCCGCACTCGGTGCGAGGCAGTCACACAGCTTCACCAGATTTAGTTTGCGAACTGCGCCATAAATCAAAATGGCCGCGATGCAGAATAAAAAACCGCCGTAGAAAACCAGACCATCGCCTTCCCAGAATTTCAGCGCTTCAACGAATGGAACTTTTGCGTAGAAAAGGCGGGCGAAAAACCGTGCGCCGAAAAGTCCCGCCAGTGGCAGGATCAGTCCGATATTGTCCATGTGCTTCGGCGCCATGCCGAAGAGGGGGGCGCGTCGGCGGGCCAGCCACCAACCGGCGACAAAGCCGAGTAACATCATGGTAGAGTACGATGCTACATAAGGGTACGTAAAGAGGGCCGGTTTCATTCACCCACTTCCCCTGGCTTCCCTCCGAAGAGTGGAAGTCCCCATCCACAATGAAACCGGCCCCAAATCATCCTCCACTCGGTCCTTGCAGGAATTTTTACCGACCAACATTTGCACCGTTGCGAGTCGGAGGAACCGCCGAGTGGAGGAAGCTCCAAATCCTGCTGCATTATTGTGTTGGGTCGCGTTTTCCTACGCGTCTGCCGAACATTTGCAATTGGCTCCCGCGCTCTTTGGTGAGAACGAAGGATCCACGAACGCGTAACCGATGGCCACCGCCACCGCGATTTTGATAAGAGTCAACATAGGCTTGGTTTTGCGATTATCCTTAACGGCGCTGTATTAAACAGCAGCCACGCTTTTCACGTATCGGCGTGGCATTTGCAGTTGGCATCCGCCTTCGGGGTCGAAGATGGATTGACGAAAGCGAACCCGATCGCCACTGCGACCGCGACTTTAATGAGTGTTAACATATTCTTGGTTTTTTCCTCCGGCCCAGCCCGCCCGTTTTTCCTCAAGCGTCCCTGACTGCGCCGACCTGGGCGTAGTAAACAAAAGAACCAAGGTCGCTCACAGCGGGACTGATCTCTAAAGGATTTTGATGGTAACACTCAATGGCACTCAGGCTTTTCCTGAACGCCTGAGCTGAAGTTGTTGAACGCGTCTTATGGCTCGCCGAATCATCAAATCATCGAAGGTGTAGCCTTTTTCTGCGAACCCCTGGCAGAAGGGCAGGGGCAGTACGGAGCTTGATGCCGTTGTCGCATTTTCCAAATGAGAATGCTTCAACGGTCGAAAAGGGAGATAGCGGGGCAAGAGGAGACAGAGCGACTACTGCTCTGTCCCCTTCACTATGACCCAGACAACAACGCTACTCGTCCCGGAAATTGTCGATGTGGAAGTTTCCATGCTTAAACCTCGGTGGATGTTTTTGGTTTCTGGCTGCTGACCCGAAGTTGTTGACCAGGTTTCAACAGTTGATTTTTCAGATTGTTTTCAGATTTGATCGCCTGCACAGAGGTGCCGTGCATCTTAGCGATTTTCTCGAAGGTGTCGCCCGCCTTGACCACATACACTTTCGCTTTGCGCGTCTGGTTCGCGGTTGGACGTTGCAATGGAGCAGGCGAACTCTTTTGCGCGGCTTTGCGAATGGGCGCAGGAGAAGTAACGGCTTTTTCCAATGGCGGTTCAGTCGCGATCACCGGTTGGATCAACGCTGGAGCAATCCCTAGCGGCGTCGCTGGAGCTGGCGTTGGAGCAGGAGCGTTCGTTGAGAGGGGGGCAATAGCCAAAAGGGGTTGCGGGGCCTTCTGCGCCATCATTTCCGGCGCGGGCTGGAGATTCCGTTTGGCGCGCGCTTTCGCTCGGCATCCCGCAGCGATCAGCAGCACAAGGAATAGGATGATGTGCACGAGGATCACCGCGAAGACGGCGAATGGGACATGTTTGCGTCCACGCGCGTCGGCAGAAAGCAATTCCGTGTTCAGGCTAGTTGTTTCGCTCATGGCTCGGGAGGAATGGGTTGAAATGCGGAGGAGGAACCCCGCGAGTCACCGCTTTGGCTTTAAGGTGCGCGCCGTCCCAGGTTCGGCACGGAACGGCGCGCCCTTCGACTCGCAACCGTGAGAAATTCTTTCTGTTCCGCCGGTTCATAGGTCAATTTCCTTCAAGACCTCGGCGGCCAACTTCTTATTGCGCGTGCGGATCGCGTCGCGCGCGGCCGGTTGCCAGATCTCGAACTTGTCGAGACGCCCGACCAACTCCGCTTCATCGGAAATCTTTACCGCCCGCGTATGTTCCTCGAGCAAACCGATCCGGCCAACTTTGTCCGGCGTCACCTGCGCCGCGTTCTCGGCGATTTCCTGCTCGAGCGCTTCGATGCGCGGATCCGAAAGCGACCGTGTTTTCAATTTCGCGAGCATTTCGCGCCAGCGATCCGGCGGTAGCACAAGCAGCCGATCTTCATTCCCGATGGGCCACGGAATGATCGTGAACTTCGTATCCGCATCGCGAGGCCTCCATTTGGCCGGAAGCATGATTCTTCTGCTCCCATCAATTCCGTGTCGGAAATGACCGGTGTAATCCACCTGCTCCGGAGACTGTGCGCGATCTTTCAAAGTGGGCTTTTACCCGCAATCTACCGTTTTCTCCCTTTTTGTACCCTTTTCTACCCATCGGCGTCAACGACTTTTTCTTGATCTTTTTTGAATTTCTCACGATGCATCGCGCCGTTTGCGGAACAAGATTAGCTAATCGGGGGGCAAACTTCGGAACTGGGCGATTCCTCCTTCGCCATTCGCGAGAGTAATTTGGTAAATAGATTTACAATAATGTCTTAGCCTGTCAGGCTCCGACTAGCATCGTCCTCGCAAAGCTCAGCGCAATTCAATTGCAGCTGAAGCACTAACATCAGCAGCATTGGCCGCTCCTAATTTTGGCTCGGCGTTTGCTCGAAGGAGCGGTTTCAGCACTTCTCTGCCTGGTGTTGGGAATACTTTTTGAGCAAGGACGCTCAAAAGGAGGAAATCAAACCAAACAGATACAATATATGGACCAAATGATTGCTAAAAGAATGTCGCGAAGGAGCGCCTTCCCTAAGGCCTCTTTAGCAGCGGTGATAATCGCCTTGCTTAATCTTGCCAATGCAAAGGCCGACCCGACCTCTGGAGATTTGTTCTTCACCACATATAACGGCGGCCAAAACGTTAACAAGGTCGCATACGATTATGACGGAACTACATTCACACTGGGCAATGTGCAAAACATTGCGTCCACGGGTGGAGCAGACGGGATCGTTTTCGCGCCGGATGGCGATTTGCTTATTGGCGGGCAGGCAAATGCTGTGCATAAGGTGAATCCTGGCACAGGAACTTTCACGACCAAGACCGCCGGCGGGATTGGAGCGTTCCACCTCGCCGTGGATCCTGCGGGGAATCAGGCATATGCGATGCACTATCAGTCCTCTGGCGTTGCGACTATCCCTTTAACACCTTTTGCTAACGGGACGGCACACCCTCTCAACGGGGACGATTTGAACATCCAAACCATTACCTTCGGACCAGATGGAACGGCTTATTATGCGAGTCCGGTCGGTGTTGGCATAATCGACTTAACCACCTTTACGACAACACGGAAATTGAACAGTGATATAGCGCACGGCATGGCGTTTGATCCGTTCTCGGGAAACTTGATTGCGATGGAGGGTGACCACCTGACCCAAATCGATCCTGATCCGAATGGCTGGGTGGTCGTTGGTGCCCTACTTGTGCCCGGGCAAAGTTTCGACCAGGGATCAGTTGACGGCAAAGGTCACATTTTTGCCGCGGGGAACGGAGGCTCCCTGACCTTCGTGGATTATTCCGGCACTAAGGATATCGACGAGGCTGGCAACTTTATTTCTACAAAGTTTCTCGCAAATTTTCTGGACGATGTCGCGCCGATGGTCGGAGCCGGAGCTCCCCCTCCCACCGGTGCTCCGGACGCAGGCTCTACCCTTGGTCTGCTGGGAACTGCATTGGCCTCGATCGCGGCTTTGCGACGGAAACTCGTGAAGCGCTAGAACGAAACTCCGATCTCGTGACGCACTCGGCGCAATCCGGCCCGGGTGCATTTTCTTTTGGGGCCTTGCTTTTCGGAATGCACGATTGTGCTTGGGCACTTCCGCCGTGAGTCCTCAGACATGCCGCGCAACCGCCAACTCCGTCGCTTTGTTTTTCTACGCGACCTGCTGGAACGCTCGTTCAACGATCTTTTCCGGCTCGAAAAGGCGGCCAATTCCTTCGTAACCGCACGAGAGCATTCCTTCTTCGGGACCGATGAACTCGACGCCTCTGTCCTTCAATGTTTGCACGTTGGCCTTCGTCGCTGGATGAAGCCACATTTTTCCGTTCATCGCGGGCGCGATCAGGATGGGTGTTTTGGGATTGAGCGCGAGGGCGATGCAGGTCAGCGCATCGTCGGCGATGCCGTGCGCCAGCTTCGCGAGGACGTTGGCGGTTGCAGGAGCAATCAAAAGAAGGTCCGCTTCGTCAGCAAGCTTGATGTGAGTGGGTTTCCAACCCTCTTCCTCATCGTAGAGGTCGGTCACAACGGGATTGCGCGAGAGGGTTTTGAACGGGAGTGCAGTGATGAATTTCTGCGCGTCGTTGGTCATGACGACGTGGACCTCGGCGCCTTGTTTAGTGAGCCGGCTCGTGATTTCCGCGGCTTTGTACGCGGCAATCGAGCCGGTCACTCCCAGAACGATATTCGCGTTTTGTTTCATTCAATTTTTCCCGGACCGCGATGACGAGGCCGAACTGTTTCTCGTGCACTCTTTCTACATTATCACGAACCGTAGTCAGGCAGCTTCGCGCGCAATTGTCGCAATTTTTCCGCAGTGATAATTCCCTGCAATTTCGCAAGGTCATCTTGAATGGTGCTGCTGATAATCAGGTAATCGAAATGTTTCCACTGGGCAATTTCATGACGAGCCACGCTCAAACGCTTTTGAATACTGGCTGCGGAATCCTGGTTTCGATTTTTCAGGCGCTGTTCAAGCACAGGCAGGCTCGGGGGTGCGAGGAAGACAGTAACCAGAGCGGTCTTCAACTCTTCGTCATCTTCCGCGCGGTCACGGATGCTCGCAGCTCCCTGAACATCCACGTTCAATAGGACGTCGCGTCCCTGCCTTAACTTATTGACGACTTCGGATTTAAGGGTGCCATAACTGTTTCCGTAAACAGTAGCGTGTTCGAGAAAATTGCCGGCTTGCACGCGCTTCAGGAAATCCGCGGGGTCGAGGAAATAATAATCGACGCCATCCTTCTCGCCTTCGCGCGGGGCACGGGTAGTGCATGTGACCGCGCGAACGGTATTCGGATTGGAGGCGAGAAGATGCTGGCTTAAGGTGGTTTTGCCACCACCGGAGGGAGCGGAGATGATCAGCAACAGGCCTGATTTATGCGCGGCTGATCCCATGCTACTCGACGTTCTGCACCTGTTCGCGGAACTTTTCCAATTCCGTTTTCATCAGAACGACTTCGCGGGCGATGACGCTATCGCTGGCTTTCGAGCCGATCGTGTTGACCTCGCGATTCATTTCCTGGGCGAGAAAATCGAGAGTGCGGCCAACGGGATCGGTCTGCCGCGTGCATTCTTCGAACTGCTTGAAGTGGCTTTGCAAGCGCGTGAGTTCCTCGGAAATATCCGAACGGTCCGCGAAGTAAATGATCTCCTTCTGCAAACGCTCGTCATCTTCGGGCGGCAACGGAAGACCGGCGTTCTTGATTCGTTCGCGCAGTTGCTCCCGATAACGCTCCACCATCGCGGGCGCTTCTTTTTGAACCAACCCGACGGATTTGCGCATGGCAGCGATGCGTGCCTTGAGATCTTTGGCGAGGTGACCACCCTCGCGCTCGCGCATTTTGATGCAGGCATCGAGCGCCTTTTGGACTGATGCTTCGACCCCTGGCCAAAAGTGTTCCGCATCGCTGAGCGCGCTGTCGGTCTGAAAAACACCCGGGGCGCGCACCAGCATATCGAGGGTAATGTCCGCAGGGATTTTCAGTTCAGCGGCTAATTTCTTTAACTCGCGCGCGTAGGCTTTGGCGAGAGCGGTGTTCACCTGCGCGTGGCTGATGAGCGTGCTTTCGGAGACGTGCAGGCTGATGCGGACCATGATTCGCCCGCGCGCCACGCGCTTGTTCACTTCCGTGCGGACGCGCGCGTCGAGCTGTTCCAGCTCGCGCGGAAGGTAGATACTGATCTCGGCCTGCCGGCGATTCACCGTGCTGACCTCGCTGACGATCTTGTATCCTTCCTGAGTCTGTTCCCCCCGGCCATAGCCGGTCATCGATTTCATCCGCAGCGGATTATTCCGGAAACTCCCTCTGTAGCAAAGGGCTTTTAGCCTCTCCTACTCTTACTCTTAATCCTACTTCTACTCTCCGAATCATTTCGGCAACAAATCCGCGACGAGCGATCGCTCTTCCTTCAACTCATTGATCGTCGCGTCGATCTTGCTCTTGCTGAACTCATTGATCGGCACGCCTTGGACGACTTCGAGCTTTTGTCCGTTGCTGCGAATCGGGAAGGAAGTGATCAACCCCTTTTCAATTCCGTAGCTGCCATCGGAATTAATGGCCACGCTGCTCCAATCCCCCTGGGGAGTCGGATTCACAATCGAGCGGACGCTATCCACCACGGCATTGGCCGCGCTGGCCGCGCTCGAAGCACCGCGAGCCTTGATGATCGCGGCGCCGCGTTGTTGCACCGTCGCGATGAAATCCCCTTTCAGCCAGGCTTCGTCCGTGATTATCTGGGTCGCCGGCTTGCCGTTAATCTTCGCGTTGTAGAAGTCGGGATATTGTGTGGAAGAGTGATTGCCCCAGATTGCGACGTTCGTTACCGCGGTGACATCGACCTTCGCTTTTTGCGCGAGTTGGCTCTTGGCGCGATTTTCATCCAGCCGCGTCATCGCGTGCCAGCGATCTTTTGGAACGTCCGGCGCGTTGTTCATCGCGATCAGGCAATTCGTGTTGCAAGGATTGCCAACGACCAGGATGCGCACATCTTTCGAGGCATTCCTCTGAATGGCCTGGCCCTGGCCGATGAAAATTTTGCCGTTGATTCCGAGGAGATCTTTACGTTCCATTCCCTGTTTGCGCGGCACGCTTCCGACCAGTAAGGCCCAATTCACGCCGCGAAAGCCTTCATCGAGATTCGCGGTCGGAACGATCCCTTTGAGGAGGGGGAAAGCGCAATCGTCCAGTTCCATCACCACACCGTTCAGGGCCGGCAAGGCCGGTTCGATTTCGATTAAATGGAGGATGACGGGTTGATCCGGTCCGAACATGGAACCTGAAGCGATCCGGAAAAGCAGAGAGTATCCAATCTGGCCAGCCGCACCGGTGACCGCAACACGAATAGGCGATTTCGTCATAAAGGGGTCAGTATTCAGAAAGGAGTTGCCCGAAGCAAGTGCGCGGAAAGCCACGACTGCGATTGGGGGGCGTTTCAAACTGAGAGGCACGCCAGATCATTGAGAGCAAAGCGCCTCGACCCTTGAGCGCGTAGGGCGCGTCGCCCCCTGGAACAACGTTGCGCCCCTCACTTTCAGTCGCACCCAAAATCACACTCGGGCAGCGATTGAATTAATCCAATGATCCAATAGAGCAAGATTTTTGGTGGCGATCTGCGACGGACCGCAGCAATCTATCTCGAATACGCCGCTCAGTTTCGCTGCGATGCGGCAGCACTTGTTTTTCGATTCCTCCGCATGAAAGTAAGGAATTCGATTGATACAGGCCGCCGTCCGGAAGGGCGATTTTATATCGTGATGTCGGTTGTGGCGTTTGTGATCGTGTTCGCGGGTTTCGCTCCGGCACTCATGAACAGCACCAGTCGAAAAGCATCATTGACATGGGCGGTGGGCTTGCATGGCTGCATTTTCACGGCGTGGCTGGTTTTATTTCTCACGCAATGCCTGCTCATCTCGCAGGGGCGAATTTCCCTTCATCGACGGCTGGGATATCTCGGGGCAGGGCTGGCCTTGCTAATGGTACTCTCCGGCTATGCTGCTGCTCTCACGATGGCGCGCCGCGGCCATGATTTGAGCGGAGATTTGATCCATGGCCCGAACGATTCCATGGACGTTTTGCTGGCGTTCCAACTAGGTGACATCCTTAGCTTCGCGGTGCTCGTGGGTTTGGCACTTTGGCACCGAAATCGCGCACAGGCCCACAAGCGCTTGATGTACTTTGCGACGATGGGCGCGTTGATGCCGGCGGCGTTGGCCCACATAATTGGACACTCGGCGGTTTTGAGAGGCATAAGAGCTCCGATCGTACTTGTTCCACTGGCCGCTCTCTTTTTTGCGCCGGCGGTCCACGATCGGCTTTCACGAGGCAGGATGCATCCGATCTCGTTGTGGACGGGCGTCGCGATGCTCGTCTGGGCAAACGTGCGAGCGGGATTTATCGCCCCCAGCCAAGCCTGGCATAATTTTGTCGCATGGTTCGTCCGATGAGAATGCCGCCCGAAGCAAGTGCGCGGAGGTTCGTCACGGGCCGCCACGTATTGTCCCGCGAGCGCCGCCAGTTTCGGACGCGCTCTCCTTAATGTTTGCAGCCCAGCCATTGCCTGCCGTTTAATCGCGCGCGTGTTCAGCCGGATCGGACGAACTCTGCGGTGGCGGCTCGCGTTTTTACTCGCGGGCAACTTCCTCCTTCTTCTGACCATCTTTTTCCTGCTCAAACGCGGCAGTTCCTTTTCGGAAGTGCTCAATCGTTTGCCCGGCGATATCGCTCCTTCCACGCTGGCAGGGTTTGCGCTCACAGGAATTATCTTCACCGGCGCGATAGACCTTTCGATTGCTTCGATTATCGCCCTGGCCGGAACGGCGTTTGCCGCGGTGGTGAAGCATGGTGCTCCTCCGATCCCGGCCTTTGTTTGCTGCTTCGCCATCGCCTGGGGCCTTGTTTCTTCAAACGGTTTTATCATTTCCCGATCACGAATCCCCGCGATCATCATCACTCTGGCCGGTCTGCCTTTTTACCGGGGTATTGCCCTGATGCTTGCCGAAGTCGCTGTTCCCGCCTTTTCTGGAAATATTCAGATTGCGGACGAGAGTTTTCATTCCCCAGGCAAAGCTTACGCCGGAATTATTCTGCTATTCGGAATCGTCGTTGCGCTGCTACTTGACGGTTTTGGCAAAAGTTCTCGCTTATGGCTGGCTCTCGGAAATTCACCGGAAGCGTGTCACCTGATGGGGTTGAATCCCGCCCGTATTCTAAACAGCGCTTTCCTGGTGGGCGGTTTTTTCCTGGGACTTAGCGCGCTCATCTACGTGACGCGAGTTCAAGCCGTAGAACCGGCTCGAATGGCGCTGGGGTTTGAGTTGCAAGCCATCGCTGCGGTGATTCTCGGAGGGACGAATATTTTCGGTGGTGAAGGTTCGTACCTGGGCACGTTGCTCGGAGCTCTCTTTTTGTATCTCATCTCGCAAGTCCTCGTTTACGCGGGCACCAGCGCCTATCTCCAGGATGCAATCAGTGGCGCGATCATTCTGATTATTATCGGCACCGATTGCGCCCTGCACCGCCGCGCGAAGTTGATGGAGGAACTTTCGTGAAACGGGCGGCGATTCTTACGGTTTTGCTCGTGGCGGAAATCGCTGTGTTCACTGCGATTTCTGGGAACACTTTCAACTCGGTCGATGCGTTGGTCGCCTATTTACGTGTTTACCTTACCGACATTCTGGCTCAGGCCGCGCCGACTCTGGTCGTCGCGTTTGGAATGACGATCGTCTTAATGACCGCGGGAATCGACCTGTCTGTGGGATCGCTCGTCGCCCTCATTTCTTGCGTTCTCTCGTCCTTTCCCGCTGGTGCAAACTTCTGGTGGACGGCGCTCCCCGCGGGATTGGCGGTCGGCCTGGCTGCCGGCGGATTGAATGGGTTTCTGATCGCTCGTCTCGATGTTCCTCCCATCATCGCCACGCTTGGAACAATGATTTTTTACCGCGGCCTTTGTTTCGTGATCATGGGTGATCTGGAGAAATCGCCTTTCCTCGATGTCCCGGGGTATGAGGTCCTGGGGCAACTTCGCGGCGCGATCGCTTTGACGGCTGCCGTTTTTGTCGTCGGTGGGATTTACTTCTCCCATTCGGTTTGGCGTCGACACCTTTTGATGATCGGTGGCAACCGCATAGCTGCGCGTTACGCCGCCATACCGGTCGAACGACGGTTGATCGAAGTTTACCTCCTGATGGGCTTTGTCGCGTTTCTGGCGGCGCTCACCTTTACAGCTCGCAACGGCTCAGTCAGCGCCAGTTCACTTACCGGGCTGGAGTTGCGGGTCATTGTTGCCGTCGTGCTCGGTGGCACACAAGTGCAGGGCGGTAGCGGGACGATTCTCGGAACGATCTTCGGTGTGCTTTTTATCGCGGTGCTGGACGAAGGATTGCGCGGCGCGGCGGTTTGGGGCGCGCAACACCTTCCGTTCCGAATCAGTCATCTGGAATACGTGCTGCTTGGGCTTCTGCTTGTTTTCGGAGTCACGTGGAATACCTTCCTGCAAGCGCGCAGCACGCGCGCGAGCGAACCAGGGAATGGCTAATACGCAAACATCCGCCTTTTATCGGTATCTCGGTATATACGGTGCCCTTTGGCGTAACTCGGTGATTCGCGAGATGCAGTTCAAGGTGAACTTCGTTCTCTGGATCATCGTCGAACTGCTCTGGTTCGCGCTGCAACTCACTTTCATCACCGTAATTTATAGCCATACCGATCACATCGGTGACTGGACCAAATGGCAAGTCATCTTGCTGATCGGCACGAGCAACTTTATCCAACAACTCTTCACCACGTTCTTCCTCTCGAACCTGGTGCAACTCTCGGAGTTGATTCGCACCGGCCGACTCGATTTCATGCTGTTGCTCCCGATCAATACGCGCTTCGTGATTTCTCTTCGCCAGATTGATCTCGGAGGATTTGTGAATGCCGCATTCGCTCTCTCGGTGATTTTCTACGCCGGATATCAACTACAACTGTCCGTGACGTTCGGGCAGGTTCTCGGGTACCTGTTTTTGGTCTGCGCAAGCCTGCTTGTGCATTACTCACTTCTGACCATGCTTTCGGCATCCAGCTTTTGGACCGTGCGCGCCCAGGGCATTGTTTGGGGATATTATAACCTCTTTAATATTGCCCGGCTGCCCGACGCGGCTTTTCGTGGCGCCTTTAAAGCCTTCTTTACCTACGCTCTCCCGATGCTGCTTGTGGCTAATGTTCCCGCGAAACTGATCGCTCGAAAAATTCAGTCACCCACCGAAATGATTCTGCTCGTCGGATTGGCCGGAGTGCTTTTTGTGATTTCTGAAGTGGTCTGGCGCAGTTCTGTCCGCCATTACACCAGCGCGAGTTCTTAATCAGGCGGAGATTTCCAGATGCCACGGCGCTGTGAGGGCGGCGTCGGCTTTGGTTAAAAGAACGAAGGGCTCAAGCCAGTTGATCACGCCCGAGTGCCGCCAAACATCGATCAACAACCATTCCACGAGCCGGCGTTGCTCGTTCTGCACGTCTTTGCGAGTCGCGATGGTCGTGGGGCGGCCCACGCTGATTTCGGCAAGAGAGGCATATTCGTAAGCAAAACGAATCCGTTCGCGCAGAAAAAAACGTTCTCGTTCGTCGAGCGCCGGCCAGCGGCGGGTTCGGGCGAAGTCATGCACGATGCTGTCCACCCGTTCAGCCCAGCGCAATTCCTCTTCCTTCAGCTCTTGCGCATCGGCAACGGGAGCGGTAGCGAAACCGAAACTGACTACCGGGATGCGTCGCAAGTTGCGAAACTCGCGCGCGAGCAAGTCAGTCAGGGTCTTCCACGTCATCCGCATCAGGTTATCACTGATGCGATGTCGCCAGCAAGCATTTTTGGTCGCCTAACGATTGCGAATCCATTTCATCAATAGGCCGATGGTTTTTCAATCCGCCTGAAGAGCGAGTTGACGTATTCCTCAGCCGGTTGTTGCAGAAGATCATCTGGCTTGTCGCCCCCTTCGGTCATCCATTTGCCCGTCGCGGCGATGTCGCGTGAAAAAGCGAGGTGTCCGTCCTTCATGTCGATCAGATCTATTTTCAATTCCAGCCGGTCTCTGATTCCCGTGTATTCGGTGGAGCGGTCCTCCCATTTAATAATGTGCGGGTAGACCAGGTAATCCACATTGTAACGGCGCGCGCTTTCTACTGCGTCGGTCGCGGACTCCGGGAATTTTCCCATATACACACCACGTGTGTAACGGGTCAGCGCCACGTAAAGAGCCTCCGCGGTATGCTTTCCAGAATTGAGCGCGACCTGATTCTTGAAAGAGGCATCATAAGGAACAGCCACGTAAAGGCGGGAATTACCTCGCAGCAATGGCGGCGGTTCGCTGGTGATATTCGTTTCGGTGTAGGTGCTCTTACAGCCTGTCAGAAGCAGTGCAAACAGGGATGCAAAACTAAGAATGCGGGCGACCATAAAATTTAGATTAATAAGTTAAGGGCTGCAGTCATGTGCAAAGCTCGCCAATCAGCGGTCCCGCTCCAAAGTTTTGTTCATTCCAACGGTACTCGCTCGTTTTGCGACCTTACGACTCGTCAAAATCTTTGAGACGGTTCCGGTCTTCAAGTATTTTGCCCGCACTTTGTCCAGCAGTTCGTCACGGCGATCGATCAATCGTTTCTGCTGACGGGGTTTATGGCGCGTGAGTGTGTAAGCGGTCAACAAGGGCAGAGCGACTGTCGAATCGACGTAGGCAACGACGCAATCAGGCAGCGTGTTTGGATCGACTTTCCCCCAGCTCACTGCCTCTGCGGGTGTAGCGCCGCTCAAGCCGCCCGTGTCCGGACGCGCGTCGGTGACCTGGAGGAAATAATCATGTCCCTTTTCCTGGATGCCCATGACTTCCTGGATCTGCGGCTCGGTTTGCAGCATGAAATTTTTGGGTGAACCGCCGCCTAAAATGAAAACGGACGAAGTGTGCCCGCTCGATTTCGCCTCGTAAACGATCGCGGCAGTTTGATTCACGTCGCGATTCACATCGAAGATCAATTTCGATTCGCGCATTGCCATCGCGGCGACATTCATTCCTATCGAACTGTCGCCCGGGCTGCTCGTGAAGATCGGGACGCCGCACTCATAGGCCGTGGCCAGCACCGAGGAATCCTTTAGTTTCAATTTCTTCCCGCGTTCCGAAACATATTTCCCGAGCAGATAGTGAAACTCGTCTGTCCCCATCGCCTTCTGAAATTCCGGGCCGGCAATCACTTCGCGGACGAACGCGTCGGTATCCAGGAGCACATTATAATCGAAAAGAATGTCGTAAATCCGGATTACCCCATCCTTGTGCAGCGCCACGTCGTCCAAAAAGGGCGAGCCGGCATACAGCTCCATGTTCAACCCGTAATGAAGATCGTGATAAAGATTCGCTCCGGTCGAAACGATCCAATCCACAAATCCTGCCTTCATCAACGGAATAAGGCACGACTTGCCGAGTCCTGCCGGAGTGAGTGCGCCCGTCAAACTCATCCCGATGAACCCATCTTTCGGCAGCATCTTTTCGGTCAGGAGTTTGGCCGCCTCGCGGAGCCGTCCGCCGTTGTAGGCAAGAAAAGCTTCATCGATCAGGTCCGCAGCGGAGATGTTCTTTCCAATTCCGAGAGGATTCAGCCGCGGATACGCAGCAAATTTGTTACGAGAACTCATGGCCGGGAAATCATTTCCATCCGGTCCTTAATTGCAACGCAATTCCGGACGGAAGCCGCTTTCGCGTCTGGCGCAAGCCCCGATGTCCGCCTCATGCGTCGGCAGGATCGAATTGGCCAACGGTTTGCTCTTAGAATGGCACTATGAAATCGAACTGGGTGAAAGTTCTCATTCTAGTCGCGGCCGGTCTGTTTGTTCGGGGGGCTGACACAAATCCACCAAGCTTGCTGGATACGACACGTCTGGCGCTCTCGCTCGATGAACTCGTGGATCAACAGCCTTCGCGCTCGGACGCTGTTTTCCGGAACGGTCGTCAATCGAAGGCGGATGTTCCGCCCGTGCCTTTGTCGCTGCTCACCCCGGTGGCTTCGGAAATTCTCAAAATCAAAGAATCAAAGCTGAGAACGCTTCTCGAAAAAGATCATGAAAAGCTCAGTCGGATCGTTTATGCGCGCCTGTTGGCGGATCGAAATAAAACCGACTGGGTCGATGCCTTGAAGTCTCTCGAGAAAGAAGCAGAGTTGAATGCGCTGCAACTTGCTGGAATTCCGCTCGCGGACATTCACGAGAAGCTTGACCATCTCTACACCGAGCTATCGTTCGCCGCTTTGGACGCGCCACTCGAACCTACGAAAGCCAGGCGCTAAACAAACAAGCGCGCACTGGGCAGTGCGCGCTTCAAGATTTTCGAAGATTATTGGCGAACCAGGATGTTGTTCTCCACTCCGCGTACTCCGTTAACCCCTCGGACGATTTCTTCAGCTTTCCGTTTTTCGACATCGCCATTCACAGCGCCGCTCAGCGCGACCACACCGCGATCCACGTTCACCGCGATCTCGCTTCCATGCACGACCGGATCGTTCAGCAACGCCGCTTTCACTTTCGTGTGAATCGCGGTGTCGTCGATGACTTCGCCTGTGCTCCGTTTACTCCCGTCGCTCGCGCAACCTGCGATGAACAGAGCTCCCACCATCCCGGTGACTCCCAATATTTGCTTCAATCTTTTCATCTGTATCCCTAATTTCGGATGAAGCCTAGCGTGACGAAAACTCGTGCCACAATGCGGGCGCGACCTGAGTGCGAAAAGCGATTGTGCCGAGAGCGGTTGAGGGTTTTGCTGATCAGGACCTCTATTGCGTGCTGAACGGCTTAAACAGATCGCCGATCTCTTTCCGCGTCCGTTCTTTCAGTGCGTCGGTCCACATCGAACCGTGGTCGCCGGGAACGAATTCCACATAACCTGAGTAATCCGTTTTACGAAGAAAGTCGGCTAACCCTCGCACCCCGTTTTCCAAATAAAACGTGTCCCAACCGCCGCAGAGCACATGAAGCTTGCCGTTCAGTTTTGGACCAAGGGTCGCCCAGTTCTGCTCGAGAATCAGACGGATATCGTAGCGCTTCCAGCTTTCCGCCACCGCCGGGTTTATTTCACCCGACAATTTGTCCATGATTTGTTCCGGACGGCCATCCGCGCCCCGAGGGCTGAAAACCGCGTTGAACGATTCCAACTGTCCGCCGGGACCCGTCACGTACTCCCAGTGATTGAACTTCGTAAAATATTGCCGTGCTTCGTGCTGATCGCGGGCAAGCGGACGAGGTTGGCCTTCGCGCGTCCAATGACCGTTTCGATCCTCGTAAATATTCATCGTTTGGAAATAGCGGAAGTCCACCGGGTCAGGCGCCGAACTCCAACATCCTCCAAAGAAATCGGGATAAGCGACTTGCAACCAGAGTGAAGACCATCCGCCTGACGAATGACCCGTCACAGCACGTGCGCGCGTTTCGGGAATGACTCGAAATTGCGCCTCGATCGCCGGAATCAGCTCGCGAACAAGCGCGTCGCCTACGGGACCGTTGTTGTCGGAATTCGCAAACACAGAATGACCGAGCGGCACTTCCGGATCGAGCACCACCAACAATGCTTCGTAGCCGAACTTTCCCTCCTGCCAGGCTTTGCCATCTTTGCCCTCGAGGAATCCCGGCAAGTGAGTGTGGCGTCCGCCGAAGCCCGGAATCTGGTAAACCACCGGGTAGCGTTTATTCGATTCGGCGTAACCTTTTGGCAACAGCACTCCGGCTCGCAGAGAGATGTCACGTTTGTGGAAAGCGCTCAGCAACTCGCTGCGCACCTCCACCAGGCGAATCCACTCGTTTGTGGCCAACGGTTCCGGAGCATTCACCGTATTCGTTAGATGCAGTGTGTATGTCCCGCCGTTTCCCCCTTTGAGCCGGCAATGCTGCGGCGCACTGTAGAGATTTCCCCGTCCCTCATTCCAGTCACGCATGGTATTATCGAGATCGAGCAATGCCTGCGCTGTGTATTTACCCGGGGTTAGCCGGTTCAGCGGCATGGGAAACGCGAGAGCGTCCGGACTGCGAAAATCACGCGGTTTCATCTGGACTACCGTGTTCGGCGCGAGGTTGGTCACATCCATCGCGTAAACTGGATCGAAATCCATCCAGTCAATATGATTGCGCGGTTCCGAGGCGGTTGGACTGAGAAACAACAAGAGTCGGCCTGTCGCAGGTTCAGTTCGAACGTCCGCGGGGAACGACACCTCGAAAATCAATGGCCCATTCGTTTCGGGCTTTTCGATGTTGCTCTGCGAAGGCGACTCCAAATGTTTGCATCCGGCAACAAGCAGCAAACTCACCGCCATGCTCAAGCGCATGAAGTTCATGGGAAAAGTCTATCTGGCGGAGTTGGCTCCCAGAAGTTCCAATAACGCCGCCGTCATGGAACCGACGCATGCCTTGAGAGTGGGCTCGGGAATCGGGGCGAATTTTGCGGAGTGGTTCGAAGGCAGAGAGAGGCCGGTGCGTTCGCTTTCCGCCACTTTTGCGGGATCCGCTGCTCCGACCCACCACATGCAAATCGGGACATGGTCAGAAGTGCGTGCGAATTCAGAGAAATCTTCTGCACCAGTAACGGGAGACGTTTTTTTCATGCGATCCGCACCGAACCAGGCGGTGAACGCAGTGGCCAGTCGTCGCGTGAGCGCTGGATCGTTGCTGGTCACGCCGGTTGATTCCGGGGTGAGAGTTACCACGGGCAGGCGATCTTCAGGCAGGCCGGCCGCTTGACCGAGTCCCGCGCAGATTCGGCGAACGGATGCAACCAGTTTGACCATCACCTCGTCATCGAACGCGCGTAGCGTCAGTTCGAGTTTCACTTCATCGGAGATGATGTTGCGTTTGAGGCCTCCGTGAATGGTTCCGACGGTCACGACCGCGGTTGTGCCTGGTTTAACTTCGCGGCTGACGATGGTCTGGAGCGCAAGGACGATTTCGGAGGCGAGCACGACCGGGTCTTTCGTCGTGTGGGGCGCAGAGCCATGTCCACCGATGCCCCGCACCAGAATATCAACAGAATTGACGCTCGCCAGGAACGGACCTTCGCCGTAGCCGATGGTGCCGGCGGGCAGGGGAGCCCAGGTGTGGAGCGCGATAGCGAAATCCGGTTTGGGATAGCGCGTATAAAGGCCGTCCGCGAGCATGGCGCGCGCGCCTTCGACGATCTCTTCGGCGGGCTGGGCGATGAGCACAAGCGTGCCGGACCATTTATCTTTTAGGGCGGCGATAATGCGGGCAGTGCCGATCAGGCCGGTGATGTGCGTGTCGTGGGCGCACCCGTGCATGGCCGGTTGATCTTTCCCGGATTGGTCCTTCACAACCGCCGTGCTCGCGTAGGGAACGCCGGTGTTTTCCTTGATCGGCAATCCATCCATGTCAGCGCGCACCAAGACGGTTGGGCCTGGACCGTTGGTGAGCACTCCAACAACGCCGGTTTTGCCTACCTTTTCGGTCACGCTGAAGCCAAGAGACCGGAGCTCACGCGCGACGAGCGCGGACGTGTTCACTTCCATGAAGGAAAGTTCCGGGTGCGCGTGCAGATTGGTGTAGATGCCGAAGAGAGAGGAATACTCGGCTTCAATGCGAGCGTTGACCATGCTGCGGAGTTCCTGCGGCGAAGCGGCGGTTTCAGCAGGCACCATGCGGAGGGCCGCGGCGAGGAGGAGGGCAATATTGGCGAATCTCATGACACCCCGGTTGATAGCAAGGCGCAGAATAGTTGGCGATAGAAAGCCATCGATTCGATGGATTCGCGTCGAGGGTGAATTATTGAACCACGTACCAGGTGACGCTTTGCGGCGCGAGTTTGACCGGTAATTTGACGTTGTACGAGCGGTCGAGTTGCACCGTCTGGCCCTCGCCGTCCTCGTGCGAAAGGGTCACATTGTCTGTTTTACCGGTGTAATAAAGCGGGACGGTCAAAGTTTTTTCGACCGGTTCATCCAGCGGATTGAAAACGACCAGAAATCCCTTTTCGTCCAGTCGGCTGTTTACATGAAGGAGATAATCGAGATCGCGGGCATCCGGGCGGCGAGCGTGGATGATATCGGAATCGAGGATCGGGCGATGTTTTCGATAGATGTCCACCCACTTTTTGACGACTTGCTTTGTTTCGTCGCAATCAAAAAGGCGCGGGCCGCGATAGCACGCTTGCACGCCGGCCAGGAAATTGTTGGCCAGCGTCAGGTTATAGTGATCGAGATGCTCGCGGAGCGGTTCGATGGTTGCAGCGGCTCCGCCGCCGCCGTACTCGACGAGCGGAACAAGCATCCAGCCCATGCTGGGCGTCTTTTCCCATGTGCCATCGAAAATGTTCTGGCGCGCGTGGATAAGTTGCTGCGCACGCGGCAGGGACCAATTACTCTCGCGATAGCCCATGCCGCATTTAGTTGAGCCGTTCAAGAAATAGAGATCGGGCACGTTCAGGTAAATGCCGCGCGCGCAACACCACCGATAGAATTCGGTGATGGTGCGCCATTGCGTCCATTGCGAATCGTCCAGGCCGCGGTGTCCTGGATGATTTGTAGAAGCGCAAACGTCGCCGGGGTACGAGCCGTCGTGTTCGAGCAGATCCATGCCGGTCTTCTCGTAAAACGCATAGAGCTTGCGAAAATAATTTTGTCCCCACTTGCTCCCGATACATGGTGAGCTGCCAAAATTGCCACCCGGTTTGCCGGTTTTTGGGTCGATCACATCCTCAGTCGGACTGATGCTGCGGCTGGCCAGAAGGGAATAAGCGCCGAGTTCAATTCCTTTGCTGTGCGCGTAATCAGCCAGCTCTTTATATTGCGCGAGGTAAGCGGGATCTTCGTTCTCCATGTCGAACCCGCTCCAGAATGAGATAATGACCATCTCGAATCCGACTTCTGCGCATTGATCGATGGCCAGACGCACCGCCTCTGGCTTTGCACTCCGCACATGCATCATGATCGGGTTCTCTGTCGTCCAAGGGGCGATGTGGCGATACATCTGCCGAACGGCGAGGCCTTTTCGTTCGCGTTCTGTGCTGTCGTGAATCAGCTCGAAAGTCCGGTACGATTCGAAGGTCTGGCCGGGCTCGATAACGCTTGCCGGCCCGATGGGCGGCCGCGATTCCAAAAGATTGGGCGTGGTGCTGGAGGAACTGACTTGTGTCTTGTAATCTGGATCGATCACCCAATGCGTGGTTTGGCTCGCGGTCTGAATGTCCATGCCGCGAAAACTGTAATCGCTCTGGACGTGAATATTCGGGTAATCCCAACGCTCGCGCTTATCGACGACCGATTCGTATTCCACCGCAGCCAGGATTTCACTTGTGAATGTGTTCAGCGTGATCGCGTGACTGCTCGCATTGCTCACTGTGATCCATTTGGAGATGAGAGGAATTCCATCGTACATTTCGTAGTGCACCGCGACGGAAACCTGGCGGAGATCCACTGGACCGTTGGTCGTTTGTAGCGACGGTCCGGTGAAGTTCAATGTGAGCGCAACACCTTTTGGGGGCCATGGCATGTCGCTGGAATAGCGTTTCCGTTTCCATTCGAGACGTTTCTGTGGCACGCCGGTTTCAGCCGAGGTGAATTGGAAGCTCGCTGGGTCGTTGGTCATCGCGCTGATCCATTCCTTGCGCAGGTAAGCGTAGTTCGGCTGTCCTTTGAGCCCGCCGACCGCGTAATTCACCCCATCGATTTGAACGATTGCCTCCGGCTTAACTCCGCGGATGACCGATTGGTCGAGCATGAGGTTATCGAAAGCGACGGCCGCGGCGTTTGGATTGAGGCGCCAGGTTCGGCGGATCAGCCCGTTCTCTAGTGTCACTTCACGCGCGTCGCGAAGGATCTTCGCTTTGAAGGAGGTAGGATCGATCAGCCAGTCAGTTTCAGCATAAACCGCCTGCTCGAAACAACGGCAACCCAGAGTTAACAAAATCAACAACGAACAGAATCGCACAGCGGCAAAGTTAGCCTTGCCGCTGATCGACGTCTCTCCTTTTTACCGTCGAGTCGCTCAAGACAATTGCCAGTTGTCTGTTCCCGCAAATCGATCAACATCAAACCGAAATATGGTTGCCACACAACAGGAGAAGGCCCTGCGATTTCAGGAACTGCATCGAAGGCCCGGCGCCTTTTTGATCCCGAATCCATGGGATGCCGGCTCAGCTCGTTTGCTCGCCGGACTGGGGTTCGAGGCGTTTGCCACATCGAGCGCTGCGGCCGCAGGGGTTTTGGGGAGGCGGGATGGCCGGATCACGCAGGCGGAGTCGCTGGAGAATGCGCGACTGATTGTCGAGGCGACGGATCTTCCGGTCGCAGCAGACCTGGAGCATGGCTTTGGTGATAGTCCATCCATGGCGGCGGAAGCAATTCTCCGGGCGGCGGAGGTTGGCCTGGTCGGCGGTTCAATTGAGGACGCGCGTGCCGATAATGAAAAGCCGATTTACGATATCGCGCTCGCGACGGAGCGCATCGTGGCGAGCGTGGAGGCGGCACGGTCGCTGCCGTTTCCGTTCATGTTCGCGGCGCGGGCCGAGAATTTCTTGCGAGGCAATCCAGATCTGGATGACACGATCAAGCGTCTGGTGGCGTTCGAACAGGCGGGCGCCGACGTGCTCTTTGCGCCCGGCTTGCCGGATCTGGCGGCGGTGCGGGCGGTGTGCTCTGCTGTTTCGAAGCCTGTTAATTTTGTGGTGGGCGCGCGTGGCCGCTCGTTCACAGTTGAAGAGCTGATCGCGGCTGGAGTGAAACGCATCAGTTTCGGCGCGTCGCTTTACCGCGCGGCAGTGAGTGGGCTGGCGGAGGCTGCTGAAGAAGCACGGAACAAGGGCAAGTTCACTTTTGTCGATCGTATTATGACTACCCCGGAGTTGAGCCGCTTCTTTCCCGAATAGTTGATTGACGAATATCTGCTTTTCTGGAGCATGAATCTTGCGCAACGGTTGGAGTCCGCGCGCAAAACAAAAGAGATCGGCTGGGTAAATTACCGTGAAAATGCGCGCCAAAACCAAGGACCGAATCGTCAACGCGCTGCTCGTCCTGATGTTCCTGGCGATCATGGGCGGGTCGGCCTATTTCATTTTTAAAACCATGACGCATTGGCGCGTTAAGGGGTTAGGTTAATGGCCACCAATTCTGCCTGATGCCAGCTCGATCTAAGGAATCGGTTTTTTGTCCGGGAAGGGGCCATCGACGCCATCTGCCGGCAACTCCGTTGCGAATTGATCGTTGTCGCGCACTTCCTTTTTTAAGCGATTAAGTTCGGCTTTCAGGCGAGTAACTACCGCTTGCTGCTCGGGTAGGCTGTAGATGTTGTGCAGTTCGTCTGGACCAGTGCGGAGGTCGAACAGCTCCCATTGATCTTTCTTCCAATAGTAGATGAGTTTGTGTGTTTCGGTCCGAACGCCATAATGGGCGCGGGTGTTGTGGTGGCCGGGATCGTGGTAGTAGCGGTAGTAAAAGCTGGTCCGCCACTCTGTGGGATGTTCGCTTCGAAGGAGCGGAAGGAGACTGTGGCCTTGCATATCGTCGGGGATGGAGGCGTTCGCCGCTTCCAGAAATGTCTCGGCGAAATCGACGTTTAGCGCCAAAGAATTGTCGACAGAGCCGGGAGGAATGATGCCCGGCCAGCGCGCGAGGAAGGGCATTTTAATGGAAGGCTCATACATGAAACGTTTGTCGAAGAGGCCGTGATCACCGAGGAAGAACCCCTGGTCGCTGGTGTAGATGACCAGAGTATTTTCGCGCAAGCCGTGCGTATCGAGCCAGTCGAGCAGTCGTCCCACGTTGTCATCGACCGATTGGACGCAGGCAAGGTAATCCTGCATGTAACGCTGGTACTTCCATTTGTTCAGTTCTTCCCCGGCGAGGATCTTCTTTTGGCCGTTGACAGTGATCTCGACTTCCGTCGGAGCAGTATCAAGCCATTTGTTCCGTGCGGCGCCGGTGAGATCGCCGGGCGGTTGCAGCTTGAGATCACGGCGAGTCAAATCCTGAAACACACGCTGACGGTTTTCGTGGAGCGCGTCGGTCCGGGTGGAGTAATCGTCGCGCAAGGTGGCGGGTTCTGGAATGAGTCGGTCGCGAAATTGCGCCTCATGCTTTGCGTCCGGTTGCCATGGACGATGCGGCGCTTTGTGATGGCACATCAAAAAGAACGGCTTATCTGCCGGGCGGTTACTCAGGAAGTCGATCGCCAGATCGGTGATGATATCTGTGGCGTAACCCTTGATCGTCTTGCGTCCTTCCGGAACCAGGAACGCGGGATTGAAGTAGTCACCCTGACCGGGAAGAACCATCCATTTGTCGAAGCCCGTTGGATCGCTGCCGAGATGCCATTTTCCGATCATGCCAGTGTAATACCCGGCGCCCTGGAGATATTTTGCGACGGTGGGTTGCGATCCGTCGAAACGATTGAAAACAGGCACGCCATTCAAGTGCGAGTATTTCCCCGTAAGAATGCTCGCACGGCTCGGCGTGCAGATGGAATTAACCGCGAAACATCGATTGAGGCGAACTCCTTCTTTGGCGATTCGATCCAGATTGGGGGTTTGGTTCACCGCGCTGCCGTAGGCGCTGATCGCGTGCGCAGCGTGATCGTCCGTCATGATGAAGACGATGTTTGGACGGGTCGCGCCAGAAGTCTCTTGGACAAAAAGCAACCAGCCGAAGACGACCGGAAACAGCAGGGTTCGCATTCCGCCGTTTAAGCCGATCGGAACAGCAGCGTAAAACAAAATCGTTGGTTTGATGCGATTGAGCGCTCACAGTAGGATTAACCTAATGAGTGCGATACTTGAGCTGCCGGGGGTTCGAGAGCGACTTCACCGCATGTCGGTGGTCGAATATCATCGTTTGGGGGAGCTTGGAATCATAGCTGAAAAGGTCGAACTGCTGCGGGGGCTTATTGTTGATAAAATGTCCAAATCACCTTTGCACGAATTCGTTTTGCAAAAATTAGCGACTCTGCTCATGCGGATGGTGCCGAAAGATTATGTCGTGCGATTGGGAGCGCCTCTGACCTTTGCTGATTCTGAGCCTGAACCGGATATCTCGGTCGTTCGCGGCTCGCCTGAGGACTGGCTTCACGAGCATCCGCGGCGAGCGGAATTGGTGGTTGAAATCTCGATCAGCAGTCTTGTCCTGGATCAGACAAAGGCTGAACTCTACGCGGAAGCCGGAATCCCTGAGTATTGGTTGGTTCGTGCTGAGAATCGCATGGTGGACGTTTATCGCGAGCCGGGTTCAAATGGATACAGTTCCCATGTTCGGCTGGCGGAGAAAGAGGTTTTGCGGGCGCTGGGTATACCGAATTTGGAACTCCGAGCGATGGATTTTCTTCCTGCGCCGGGCAAGTAATCGTGGCCTGACCGGCAAATATAGCCTTCTGCTTGGCGAAGGACGACCATATCATGATCGAGGAGGCATTCGCGCAAAAGCGAATGACCAAGACCACTTTCTTTCGGCTCGTTCAATATGTCCAACCGTATAGGCGCATCTTCCTTGTTAATCTAATCTTCACGCTTCTGGCCACGATTTCGCAGTTGCTCGGACCGAAATTTATTCAACTCGGCATCGATAAGTATCTCGCGAATTTCACGAGCACGCAGGTGGCGATGCGCGGGATTCTTCTGATCAGCGTTATTTATCTCGGGAATTTATTGCTGGGCTGGTTGTTGTCGGTGTTTCAAGTGAAGAGCGCAATTAGGGTGGGCCAGCAGGCAATGAATGACATGCGCCTGGCTGTGTTTGAACACATTCAGCGGCTCTCCCTCAGTTTCTTTGACCGAACGCATCAGGGGCGAATTATCAGCCGGGCGGACACGGATATCGACGCGCTCGACCGCATCCTGACCTGGGGCGCAAATCAGTTGATCGCAAGTGCGTTTACCTTTTTCGGGGTGATCGTGCTGATGGTGCAATACGACTGGCGCCTGTGCCTTGCTGTTTCGGTGGTCCTGCCACCGCTGGCCATAGCGACGCACCTTTTCCAAAAGCATGCGATGCTGGCCTACCGCAAGATGCGAGAACAGGCTTCGCGGATCACCGCCGCGCTCGCCGAAAATATTAGTGGCGTGCGGGTGGTGCAGGCATTTGGTCGTGAAGATCTTAATCTGCAACGATTTGATGAATTGAACGAGGGGTATGCGGAGCGAGCGTTGGTCGCCTCCAAAATATTCCACACCTACTTGCCGTTTGTTGGCCTCGTTTCAGGAATTGCCACAACGATCATTCTGGGTTACGGCAGCACGCTGGTCATCAACGGATCAATTACCGTCGGTGAGTTGGCTGCCTTCGTCCTCTATTTAAGCATGTTCTTCGGGCCGATCCAGACGATGGGCGATTTATATAACTCTCTGTTATCGACCGCGGCCAGCGCCGAACGAATTTTTCACTTGCTCGATACAAAACCGCAGGTGATCAACCGCCCCAGCTCCATCGAACTCCCTCGCATCGACGGACGGATCTCTTTCGAGCATCTCTTTTTCCGCTACGACACCACGCCAGAAGACCAATGGGTCCTGAAGAACATTTCCTTCCACGTGGAGCCTGGCCAAACCGTCGCGCTGGTGGGCGAGACGGGCTCTGGCAAGACAAGCATTGTCAGTTTGTTGGCGCGATTCTACGAGCCCCAACAGGGCCGAATAATCGTTGACGGGCGTGATTTAGCGGACACAACCATTGAATCGCTCCGCGCTCAAATCGGAATCGTGACGCAGGAGAATTTTCTTTTCACCGGAACGGTAATGGAAAATTTGAAGTTCGGCCGGCCCAACGCGACAGATGACGATGTGATCGCCGCCGCGAAGACTTTGGGCACGCACGACATCATCATGCGTCTAAAGGATGGATACCAAACCGCAGTCACCGAACGTGGAAATAACTTCAGCGCTGGCGAGAGGCAATTGCTGACCTTCACGCGGGCGATGGCAGCCACTCCGCGCATCCTGATTCTGGATGAGGCGACCAGCGCGGTGGATCCGGGAACGGAAGTGATCATCCAGCACGCGCTGGATCGGCTCTTCGAGAAGCGCACCAGCTTCGTCATCGCGCACCGGCTCTCAACAGTGCGGCACGCACATCTTATTCTCGTGTTAAGCCACGGCGAAATCGTTGAGCGCGGAACTCATGACCAACTTTTGGCTGCAGCCGGAATTTACAGCAAGCTCTACCAGGAGTTTGTTCGCCAGAAGTGATCAAGCTCGCGCCGAAGGGGTTTCGGCGCGTTCGTGCTCTTTCTCTGCGCACAGCCTGGTTCGCGAAGTTTCACGCGCGAAGAAGACCGCAGTGGTTCCGATCGCCGCGAGCACAACCAGATACAGCGCGATCGGCCATGGTTTGCCATCCGTCGCCTTCAGTAAACGCGTTGCGATCACCGGCGCCAGTCCTCCCCCGAGCGCCGCAGCAAGCTGGTACCCCAGCGACGCTCCACTGTAACGCACGTTCGTCCCGAAAAGCTCAGTGAAGAACGCCGCTTGCGGCGCGAACATCATTGCCACGTAAATACTGAACGAGGCGATGATCACGAAATATACGTAAATCAACTCTCGCTTTTCCAATAGTTCGAAAAACGGGAACGCACTCAAAGCCATCAGTGTCGCGCCAGTTATGTAAACTCGGCGGCGGCCGAAACGATCCGATAGATGTCCCATCAACGGTATCGTCAGAATGCCAAGAGTCGATGCGGTCATGACCGCATATAAAACAGACTGCCGCGCGAAGCCGAGCTGTTCCGTGGCGTAGCTGATCAGGAACACCGTGAAAATATAGGAACACGCATTTTCCGCGATTCGTGCGCCGAGGATCGTCGCCACCCCCCCGGGTGCCTGCCGGATCGCTTCCACAAGAGGCCACGTCTTTCGCGGCAGCTCTTTTTCAGCTTTGGCCCGCATCTCCGCGAAGATCGGACTTTCCTCCACCTGCAGGCGAATGACGAACCCGACCATCATCAAAACGATGCCGAGCAGGAAAGGAATTCGCCAACCCCACGACAGAAAACTGGCCTCCGGCAGTCGCGACATCAGCGAAAAAATGCCGATCGAGAGGAGCAAACCAACCGAGGTGCCCGATTGCGATAGCGAACCGTAAAATCCGCGGCCGCGGTCATTCCCGTGTTCCACCACCATCAACACTGCGCCGCCCCATTCTCCTCCCACCGCGAAACCCTGGATGAACCGCAAAATGACCAGCAAAATCGGAGCACCCACTCCGATCTGCTGATAAGTAGGCAGGGCTCCGATACAGAAGGTCGATAGTCCCATCAGCATCAGCGTGGCGACGAGCATTGCCTTGCGCCCGATGCGGTCGCCGTAATGACCGAAAAAAACTCCGCCGAGTGGTCGTGCGAAAAAGCCGATGGCGAACGTCGCGAAGGAAGCGAGCTGGCCGGTGAAGTGATCGAACGTTGGAAAGAACAGCTTCTCGAACACGAGAGCCGCTGCGGTGCCATACAAATAGAAGTCGTACCACTCAATGACTGTCCCAATGAAACTGGCGGCCACTACGCGGCGAAACGCGGCGTCGCTTTGGGTGGAGGGCACGAGTTCGTTGTCGCAAATCGTTAAGCGCTGCGCAATCTGCAAAAAAGAAAACGCATTCGCAACCTCGTCGCGAATGCGTTCTACGCGTAAAGCCGTTTACTGCTGCGGCTGCTGTTGGTCGAACAAAGCGCGGCCCAGTCGGTTCAGGAAGTTGCCGTTGTTTTGGTTGGCGCTGGAAGAGGAGCTGCCGGTTTGGCTGGTGGCGGGAGAACCTACTCCGCTGTTCGGCAGCATCTGATTGGCGATGATCCGCCCGTCTTCAGCGATAACCATCTCCTGGTACTCTCCGTTGTCCTTCAGGAAATCGATCGTGTAATCAATCTCTCCATTGCGAACCTGGCGTTCAACGTGCTTGACCGCTCCATGGTTTAGGTTCGCCGCGGCGACCTTTTTCACGTTCGCCGGAACGTCATCATAATTGATCGTCCGGCTGGAAGTTCCTCCGCTGCTCGTCGTTGAACTGGTGGAATAGGTCGGCCCGTTGTAAGCCGGTGTATTGTTATAGACCCCGGCAGTTGAGCTCGAATCGGTCCAGCCAGCCGAGCTCCGGATAATGGAGCCGTTTTCCGAAAGTACCAACTCCTGCTGTTGGCCAACTCCACCGGCTTGCTTATAACCAATACCGTAACTCACCTGGCCATTTTTTACTTCGCGCTCAATATCGTTGATCTCCATCCCTCGCAGCCTCGAGTTGACGACCCGCCGCACCTGCATCGGAAGTTCGGATTTCGAGACCTTGCGGCTGTCCAGCGCCGTGTTGCCTGAAGCCGTGGATGAACCAGGCAAATTCCCGTTTTGATCAAGTTTCAACTCTTGCTGGGGTCCGCCATTCACCTTGAAACCGACCTCGTAAGAGGTTTGGCCGTTCACGACATTTCGATCAATGTCGTTGATCTCGCCCTTGCCCACCTGGGCGCGAATCCGCGACTGAACTTCCGGGGGAAGTTGCTGGAATTGCACCTTGTCCCCGTAAGCCGGGATGAGCAGCGTGCTGCTCAGAAAAGCTATCGTTCCTAAGTTGCCTTTTTTCATAACGTATACAACTAAGCACCGTTTCCCGCCCTATCGAGCCTGAAACAGGGCTAGGAACTGTACGCAGCCGCTGCGTTCCAAAGCGCTCGACTAGAACTATTTCAAGGTTTTAAGAAAGCTAAGCAGGTTCCGAACATCGTCATCGGGCATTCCCTCCAAAAGTCCCTCAGGCATGATGCTTTTTTGCGTGAAGCCAGCCTGCCGCACTTTATCTTTCGTAATGCGTTGGTCCTCCACGTTGGGTTGACGCAGCAAAATCATGTCCTTGTCTTGCGAGACAAGAAATCCGTCCAGCGTGTCGCCATCTTTCAGTTCGATGTGGAAGGTCCGATAGCCCGCTTCCATCGCGGCATTCGGCGTAAGCACCGATCGGAGCAAAGTCTCCAGGCCATTTGCCGCTGCGCCGTTCAGCACAGGGCCGATCTGGCCCCCTTGTCCTCCGACACTGTGACAGACAGCGCAAACGGAAGTGAAGATCGCTTTGCCCTTTTCCGCGTCACCGTTTTCTTTCGCAAGTGTCCTGTACTTATTAAACTTTTCGGCAAGCGCTCGCGCCTGTTCCGGGCTCAGTAAATTCGGCGAATCCGCAACCTTCCCGACCTGCGCACCTCCCTTGAGAGCGCCCCACGGCCCCGCACCCGGAAAATAATGAACCAGCCCCGAAGGCAGCGCTTCTCCAGTAAAAGTCCGATCAAAGTCCGCCCGAATTTCGTCCCCGCTTCGCGCGCGATTCCAAACGCGAAACTCCGTGAAATCGCCCGCGGTTCCGCCATTCGCGCTGGTACGGCCAATATCGAGATCAGTAAACGTGTTCGTCACTGTGCGATTATCCGTACTGTCGATCTCGCCGTTGATGTAGACGCGAAACATCCCTTGTGAATCGCGGCTCACTGCAACGTGCGTCCATGTATTCGGCGTCATAGGTCGGCGGGCCACCGCGCGATCACCTAACTGCGGTCCACAATAAACGCGGAACGTGCTGTTGAAAAAGTTGAAGTCCGGCCCGCCAGGAATGCCGAGAATCCCGTCCGAATTTCCTATCCCTTCATCCAGTCGCACCCAGGATTCGACCGTGAACGGTCCTTCGAGTCTGATGTTCGAGTCGACGTACGAATCTTTGCGCCCGTCCAATCGAAGCACCGGCTTGAATGCAGCCGAGAGCCGTTCGACCAGAGCCTGCGCTTCCGCGTTTTTCGGCAGAAGCTGCCGAATCTTCTCCAACGATTCCGCATCCAGCTCCCGCTCGTGAACCGTGCCCGACTTCGCCGCCGCCACCAGGGCCGTCGCCCGAGTTTCGTCCTGCAAAAGCTGACGAAGCGCGGTGCGATGCTGCACCGCGTTCATTTCAGGCCAGAACTCGAGAATGGTTGCCGTCCCCGTTTTCGACCCGGCGAGAGAATTGAGTGCTTCATCCCGAACGGTGCGATCCTTCGAGTTCCGAACGAGCGCCGCGAATGTCGCCGGATCGCCGCTGTTGATCTCACGCAACGCCCGCAAGCAGGCCGCTTGAACGGCCGGCGTCGCCTCCGGATTCTTGAGCGCTGAATTCAGTTGCTCGCCGAGCGCGTCGACGCGAAACGCACCGACCACCCGGGCAACAAAAGCGCGATCTTCGGTCGGCGAATCCCACATCGCTTTCAGCGGCGCGCCGAGCAACGGTGTGATCTTCGTTGGCTCGATCCGATTGCGCACTTTCAGGAACGCATCCAGCGCCACGCGCCGCGCGTCCGGTTTCGAAAGAATCTGCTGAAGGGCGGCCTTCGCCGCGGGCGAATCAACATTTTTGGCCGCAGGTGAATCCACATTCTCGATCAGCCGCAGCAATTCCTCTTCGTTCGGCACCCGCTCGAGTTTCGGCAAGAGTCGCGCGACTTCATCGCCGCTTTGGTCTGCTGGCAAGGCCAGCACCATGAGCAATTGCGCATCGACTGGAAGCGCGTGTGCCGCGGGCGATTTGAGGTAAGCCGCAACGCGGGGCGGAGTCTTCTCGAGTGCAGCGCGAATCAAGTACCGTTCGAAGTCTCGCTCGTACGCTTCGCGTAGCTTCATCGGCGCGCCACTGTGCGGGCTCTTGCCGATCGGTTCTGCCAGGGACGGCTGGATGTTCGTCGCCAGCAGCGCCAGCGCTGCGTTATTCGTCGCCGCGTAACCAATCGTCCGGCGCAACGCTTCCTGACGCACTTCCGGATCTTTGTCGCCGCTGAATTCCGTCAGGAGCGGCAGCGTTTCCGCAGCCGGCCGGGCCAGGGTGGACAGGGCACGCAACCCTTCCCGGCGAAAGTTGCGATTCGTTTCACTCAGGAAAACGCGCACCGTGCCCAGTTCGAGCGCGTGCAAATCTTCCAGCGTCCAGAACGCATGGATACGGTGCGCTGCTGAGGCGCCACGGTTTTCTGCGATCGGTTTCAATTCGGATGCCAGATTGGTCAGACCGCGATCCACGATCTGATGCCACGCCGCGCGCATCTGCCAGGTCGATTCCGACTGCAGATACTTCAGCAACTCCCCGTCCGGAGCCTTGGCAATGTTCGGCACATCCGCTGCCGGTTGCTTCTTGTGCCGCACCCGCCAGATCCGTCCGCGCGTCTTATCCCGCTCCGGATGATTCCGCGGCACTTCATTGTGCGAAATGATCTTGTTGTACCAATCGACAATGTAGAGCGCGCCATCCGGCCCAAAGTGAATCGCCACCGGCCGGAACCATTCATCCGAACAAAGCACAAAATCACCCAGCAATTCGTAACGAAACCACGGCCCGTCCCGCCCAATTTTGATCGCCTGCACTTTGCGTGTGATCGGATTCGCCACATACATCACATCCGCATAATCACCCTGAAAACTTCCGCTCGGATCGCTCAACGCCAGCCCCGAGAGCCCGGTGCCACCCATCCGGAATTCAACCTCGCTCGGAAAGTACGGCGCATACGGCTTGAACGCCCCGCTGCAACCCGGATAACTCGCCCCTTCCTGGTAAGCCATCACCGGGTAGCCATAATCATTCGCCTCTTGGATAAACGTTTCCCCTTCGCGCCCGATCACCAGCCCCCAAATATTACACGGCCCGCTCGTGAGATCCTCAAACCTCATCCCATCCACCGTGAACCGGGCCAGTCGCGTCTGATCGAACTGATGCACCCGCCCATCCTTCGTCACCACCTTCGAATAATTGAACGCCCCTTGCGCCAGGTAAAACCACCCGCCCGGCGCCCGCGTAAATTGGTGCGGCATCAAGTGCGAATCCTGCACCCCGAAACCCGTCAAAATCTTCTCCCGCTCATCCGCCCGTCCATCCCCATCCCGGTCATGCATCCAAAACACATCCGGCCCTTGCCCCACCAGCGCCCCATCCTTATACGGCAGCAACCCCATCGGCATCGCCAACCCCTCCGCAAACACCCGCGCCTTCCGCGGCCCCGTTCCATCCACACCGCCGTAGGGCTCATCAAAAACCAAAACCTTATCCCGCCCCCCCTTCTCATAAAGCGCCCGCGCCGCTTCCGGTTGTTCATTCCCATCCAGCGGATACTCCAGCGCCGTCATCGTCCACAACCGCCCCGCATCATCCCACGTCACCGTGATCGGTTTCCCAACCCCGTCCACCTCACTCGCAAAAAGTTCAATCTCAAACCCCGGCGACAACGAAAACCGTTTCGCCTGTTCCGCCCCCGGAACCGGCGACGAAACCCCGCCCGCCGGTTCAACCGCCGGAACAAACTCAGCGCGGGAAAAAGGACCGAAAGCGAGCATTCCGGTAACGCTCGCAACAAGGAACGGGCACGAAATCGACATTACCGAATCCCTAATCAACTCGACACCCAACGTCGAGCCGTTTCTTCTTCCGCTCTTGGTAAGGATGCGGCCCGTCCGGCTCGGACTTCCACCGCGTCCCAATCCCTTTCCGCTTTTTGCTTTTGCGATTTGCTCTTTCAGGTAGGGCGAGACCGCCGGGCGAGCCTTCTGGAGTGCGCCCGACACGTCGGCGCTTTCCCATGGGAGCTCAGGAGCGATCCTTGCCCCAAAACGCGAAGCCCAAACTAAAACTCCGGAGGAGTGATACGAAAATAGCCCCGCGGTTTTCAACCCGGGGTACAGGATTTTAAAAAGATCTGCCCCCTTTCCTTGGAAGGAAAGGGGGTTGGGGGATAGGTCCATTCCCACAACCTCAAAGAGCCTTCCCAGAATCCCCCTTTTGATCTACGTTGACATTGTGAACGGAACTGAACGAATCACCGTCAATCCCAGGCAATGTGGTGGACGCCCCTGCATTCGCGGGATGCGGATTCGCGTCAAAGACGTTCTCGACATGCTTGCTGGCGGTGCCAGTCCTGAAGAAATCCTGACCGATTTCCCGGATTTGGAACCTGAGGATATTCGCGCTTGTATCGCTTACGCAGCTCGCTACGTCGACCATCCCGTCCTCACTGCAGTTTAAAACGATCCGATGCGCTTTCTCATCGATGCGCAATTGCCTCCCGCTCTCGCAACATGGATGGGCCAGCACGGTCTCGCGGCAACACCCGTTCGGAATTTGGGATTGCGCGACTCCGACGACGGAACCATCTGGAACTTCGTGAAAGATGGTGATTGGGTCGTCCTGACTAAGGACGAAGATTTCGTCGACCGATGCATGCGTGATCCCGACGCGCCTGCCGTCGTCTGGCTTCGCATTGGGAACTGCACAAATCGCCTCCTTTTCACTTGGCTCGAGCCTGTCCTCCCGGAAATAACCAAACGCTTGCGCGAAGGAGACAAAATCATCGAAGTCCGCTGACCACCTCACAAAAAAGCGTCGTTCCTTGGAACATGTCCCCCATTTCGGAGCAAAACCGCCAGCCCGGAAATAGTCGTTCGCTCACTCCTCCACTTCATCAGCCTTCCCTTCCGCCTCAAATCCGCTTTACCCTTCAGCCGTCAATGACTTCTACCCGCTCCATTACCAAAACCAGATCTCTCCTTGAGAATGCCGCCCGCGAGTTGCGCGTCGTCTTGCAGGACGAAAGCATCATGCCAGAGACCCCCATCGAGGCGCAGACCGCCATGGAATCCGCTACCGAGGCCATCGCTGCGGCACTGAGCGAGTTTGAATCCATCGCCCCGAAAAGAGGACCATCTACGGCGATTTCTGGCGGCCCCACTCGACAACAAGGCCAATTCCTTGCTTTCATCCGTGAGTTTATGCTGCGGAACGAAGCCGGATTGGCTCCTACCCACGCCGAGCTCCAGCGTTTCTTTAATCTCACAGCCCCGTCCGTAAACTCAATGCTCATCCGCCTCGAACAAAGGGGGTTCATCCGTCGCATCCCAGGCCAGGCCCGAGCCATCCAACTCTCCATTAACCCTGACCAGATTCCCCCACTCGACCGTCCGTTGAAATTCGGAGCTTTTTAGTCCTCCGCCTTCATGTTCCACCTCCTCATCCGCATTCCGAAATGAGTGAGCCCGCTTCCTGACCCTCCCTCAACCCTGAACCCTCAACTCTCAACCCGCCCGGCCTTCCAGAACGCTTCCTCCTTGGACTGGCCGTGACAAACACCGCCCCAGGGAAAAAGATCAGGACAATAGCCGACGTACAAGATTGTCTTCCGGCCCCCACCGCACGATTTTTAATACGTATCTTCAGGCTTCATTTCTGACCCCGGTGCCCACGAAACAATTGCGCAAAATGGCGGTCTTGCTTAACTAAAGATCATGCTCATCAAAGGGATAGATTTCCCAGAGGCACTTCTACGCGCTCGACTCACAGGGGAATTAGTTGTGTTCGCGGGCGCGGGCGTTTCACAGCCAAAACCATCCAGCCTACCGCTCTTCCGCGAGCTCGCAGATCGAATAGCGGAACACTCCGGCGTAGATCGAGAAGAACAAGAACCTGACGACCGTTACCTGGGCCGCCTAAGGACGGTGCATGAAATCAAAGTGCACCAAAAGGCAGCCCAAATTTTAGTCGGTCCCCACACGAAACCACACGAACTCCATGAACTTTTGCTCAAAATTTTCCCAGCAGCAAGCTCTGTTCGCCTTGTGACCACAAATTTCGATACTCACTTTTCTACATCGGCGGCAAATGCGTTCGACGCTCGCATCAATACGTTCTTTGCTCCGGCTCTGCCGTTAGGTCACGATTTTCACGGACTTGTGTACCTCCACGGCTGCGCGGAGATGGATCCCGCTCGCTGCGTATTGACAGACGAGGACTTCGGTCGTGCCTACCTCATAGACGGTTGGGCAAGCCGTTTTCTGACCGCGATGTTCTCAAGATACACGGTTCTATTCGTGGGATACAGCCATAACGACGTTGTCATGAATTACATCGCGCGCGGACTGCCCTCCTTCGGAGGTAAAGGACGCTTTATTTTTACGCCGGAGGACAAGCCATCGAATTGGAAATTTGTCGGGATTAATGCCCTCTCTTACAAAAAGATCCACGGGGAAAATAAACACCAAAACATCACTACATCTATTCAAGCCTGGGTCACTGATCTACGCAGTGGTTTTCTCGATAAAGCCCAGCGTATTCGCTCTATCGTTGAGAGCACGCCGCCGCTGGAAGGAGAAGACAACGATTTTTTGAAATTCTCCTTAAGCGATATTGGTATGGCGCGAATCTTTATGAAGCACGCACAATTGCCGGCTTGGATCAATTGGCTCGATAAACATGGCTTCTCCAAGCCCATTTTTGAACCTTGCGGGCAACTCAGTCAGGTCGAGCACGAACTTGTTCACTGGTTTGCAGTAAACTTTTGTTGGAATCACGTTCACAGCTTCTGGGCAGCCATTCAAAGAAGAAACGGCCGCTTGCATCCGTACCTCTGCGTCCAGATCTGGCGACAGCTTTACACCCGTGACCGGGATGATTCAAAACAGCGAACGTTTGCCTGCTGGGTAGCGATATTGATCGCGGAGCCTTGCAACGGCATAACACCAGATAGATGGGCGTTACTTCTTAAGGGCTGTCGCCCCGAGGAAGACAAATCGGTTGCCATTCGCCTCTTCGAGCAAGCGAGTAAGCCCAAGGTCTTTTTGCTCGAAAACTACTTCGCGCTGGTTTTCAGAGAGGGCAGACCTCAACTCGTGGAAGCGGACGCAAACCTTCCGCAGGTCGATTTTCGTTTAGATCTACTGCGAGCGGAGGAGCGTGAACTGAACGAGGCTTGGCATCATTTGTTTAAACGCCACATCAATACTTACGCGATCCTGCTGGAGCCCGTTGTTACAAACAATCTGGCTCTGGCGCACGAACTGGCAATTCTGAATGACAAGATGTGGAACGATTATGATCCCTTTGAGTCGCACCGCCCCTCAATTACACGAGATGGCTCAAATCTGGGTCGCGTTGCCATCGATGTCTTGATCGACGCCGCGCGCGAAATCCTAGATCACCTTATCCAAACAAAACCTGACGTAGCGATGCCGCTTATCTCAAGATGGTCGAATTCAAAAGTGCCTATTTTACGCCGCCTTGCGATGAACGGCTACAATAGCGTTGAGAACGTCCCTGCAGATTCGAAGATGGAATGGCTCCTTGCAAACAGGTTGGCTTATAGGTTCAAAACCGACACCTTTAAGTTCCTTCAAAACTCCTATCCTTTCGCATCCGAATCGCCAAAGCGGGCATTTCTGGCAACAATTACCCGTGGTCCCGTGGGCGATCCTTTTGACGACTGGCACGAAGAGACGAGACTGCACGAGCGACATGAATGGATTCAATGGCTTTGTCACATTTCACCAAATTGCGCCATCACGCTGCAGGCGATGAATGAGTTGGTTGAGCAACACCCGGAGCTTAGACAGCGGCGAGAGACTGAGCAGTCAATCCCTTGTGAGCCCGCGCCTGCCGAAGCGTATGCGGGTGGCGCTTGAGGCACCGCCAGCATCATTCTTAGCCAGACGACCAGCTCAAGTCCATGTAAACGACAGCGACGGTGCGGACGCTCCGAGGCAGTCTTACCGGGCCGTGCTTTCGCAGTCCGTCTCCACAAGTGCCGAATGGGGAATCGCCTTTGCCGAGGCTCAGTTAAACGAAAGGGTATATGATCTGGATCTTTGGCAAGCTGTGTGCCAAGGCTGGCAGAGCGCTAGGCCAAGAGCTGAAGAGTGGAAGCGGATCTTGAGCTTAATTGAGCGAGACGGTTTTCCACGGGAATGGTGCTATACATCTCTAGAGCTTATAGTCAATGCGTGCCGTCGAGATGAAAATGGAATAACCGAAGCGGTAATGTCCTTTGCACAGTCGGCTGTAGAAAGAATTTGGAACCGAGCTTATTACGACACTCCGGCAGAAGAAACCTTTCACACAGATTGGCTCACGACTGCCATAAATGACCCTGGTGGGAAGGTGGCGGAATTCTGGCTCCTGCGCCTTTCTTCTGCCCGGGCCTCCAATGCGGCATGGCAGAGAATAAACCCCGATATTTCCGCGCCTTTGACAAGCGCCATGCAAAATTCCGGGAGCGCGGCAGCTTCCTTGAGAATCGTTTTTGCGAGCAGGCTTCATTATTTCTTCTCTTTGGATCCGGCCTTCACCGAGGCAGAACTACTTCCTTTATTCGACTGGCGCGTAAGCGCAGTGAGAGCAGAGCAGAGTTGGCACGGGTTTCTGATCTGGGGCCGCTGGGTGCCTGGGTTCCTCGACAACCTGCTTCCTTCCTTTAACGAGACCCTTAAACGCATTCGGGAAATGCCGTCCAGTATCCGAGAAGCGGCGATGAATCATGTTGCAGGACTGGCATTGTTCATAATTTCCGATCCGTTGGAGAACAACTGGATTACAACAGTCCTGCAGCAACTGGAGGAACCAGAACTGGAACGCTTAGCATGGAAAATCCGATTTGACATGAAGGAAGCAGGTGAAGCCATTTGTGAACCTATTTGGGAACGATGGATGAAACGATATTTGGAAATCAGGTTGCTTGGTGCACCTAGGCCACTTCGCGGCCAGGAGGCGTGTTATACCGCTTGCTGGGCATTTAGCGTTGGGCGTCACTTTCCTGAGGCCGTCAAGCTTGTCCAGACTATGGAGGTGGTTCCGGAACCGGACACGGTTTTCTTCGAACTTGCGGAAAGAGGGCTAGCAGCGTCACCCCGGGAGCGCCGCGGATATCATCCTACAGTCACTTGAAAGCCCAAGCGCATATCTCAGTTCCGATCAACAGGTGAACAACGTGTGGCGCGACTTAAACAATTCCAACATCCCGCGGGAGAAGTTAGATCGCATCCGTGAAGAAATGAGTCGCCTCGGGTATGAGGCCTCAAGCGCGTAAAACTGCGAAAGGCTGATAAGGCACGACCATACTTATCTCACGCCAACGCGCTAACCCGTCGGCGAGAGCGATCTTCGAGATAAACGATGGGTTCTCGAACGAGGATGAAGTCGCAAAAAGAAACTCCCTCCCGGAAAGTACGGCTATGAGCATTGCTGAGCTGCCCCTTCAGATTAATCGTGAGAGATTTGGGGAATTTTGCCGCGCCCGTGGTATTCGCAAGCTCAGCTTGTTCGGCTCAGTGCTTCGCAAAGATTTTGATCCCGGACGCAGTGACGTGGATGTCCTCGCGGAATTTGAACCGAACGCTCTCCGGAATATCGGCTTCGCTACTTCGGTTACGAAGAAGAATTGTCAAAAATCATCGGTCGTAAAGTCGATCTTTGCTCGCGTCTGAACAAATACATCGCGGACAGAGTTCGAAAGGAAGCAGTTCCCTTATGAGTGTGCATGATCCGCAAGCTACTTGCGGCAGATGCGGGACGCCGCCCTGCGAACCCAGGAATTTGCGCGCACAAAAGCTTGGATCAATTGCTCGCACATTGGCAGGCCCTCGCGGCATTGCCGTCTCAAGCAGAGATTGTAGCCAAAGTTTTCCCGCCCTGACGGATTTCGATCTCGCCATCAAGAATCGAAAGGCAACGCATCAGTCGCTCGGCAGAATATCCACGAAAACGGCCACGCAAGATGTTCGACAGGTCAGGTTGGGCTAAGCCCATGAGCTTGGCCGCTTGTGTCTGGCTGAGCTTGCGTTCTTGCATCAAATCCTCGATCCGGCTCACCAGCCGCGCTTTGAGCAGGTGATCGTCCGCGGCAGGCAGCCCTGCATCCGCGAAAACATTGCCGCAACTCACTTCATGATCTGGAAGTTTCTTTTTCATTGCTTCGGCTCCTTCGAAATTCTGGCAAAATGCAGCGCTTCTGCATCCTTCAACCGTTTGTCGATCAAATCAATTTCGTGGTGAGGTGTGGCAATTCCCTTCTTTGATTCTTCTCAAAAGCATGCAGTCCGTAAATCCCCCGCTTCAGTCTACATTCTAGAAAGAAAACAACACACAATTCTTGAAAGCCCTAAAGGCCCGATCTAAAATGGACGCATGGCACTGAACACTATCCTTCAGTGTCGCCGGAACCTCCGGAATGCCCGAAGAGACCACCTATCTCTTCAGACCTTCCACTGCCACGGCGGCACCTTGTCCCGAAAAACTTTTTTTCCTTTGCGGCCTTCGCGTTCTACGCGTGAGGAAAGAACCTGCTTGCGACACTGCAAACATCCGCGTCTATCCGGGCGATCCGCGGTCAAAAATTTCTTTCAACACTCCACCCGCAACTCTCAACCCACCAAATCATTAACCCAGTCGGAATTATTGTACCTCCAAAGCAAAAGTTTTCCGGGGCCAAAAAGTAGACTTTTTCGACGTAAGTCCTTGATTTCGCATTTTCCTCCTCAGATTCTGTCCCAAGTTGTCCCCCGTGTCCCACGCTCTGTTAAAAAAAACCGGGCGTCCTTTCGAGACGCCCGGCTCAACCAACGACTTGCTAACAGATCGCCAGGTTATGATTTTTTCGAATCTGGATTTTTTGATTTATCTGAGTCTTTGGAATCGCCGACGGTTGAGGGGCTCGCGCCGGAGTCTTTGCCGGAATTGGTGGTCGAAGCCTTTTCCGAGGACGGGCTGAAGGCTTGCGCGTCTTTGGTGGTGCTGCTCGTGGCCGAATTCTGCGGGGTGCTTAATTGGTCGCTCGATTTGCCAGTGTCGCTGGAAGGGCTGGAACCGCTGTTCGGGGATTTTTCGCTGCTGCCCTTATCGGAGCTGGATTTGTCGCTCGAGCTGCTGCTCGAGCTCGACGAAGGTGTTGTGCTGCTGCTACTCGATGAACTGCTGCTGCTGTGCTCGCTCGAGGCGGGGCTGCCCAGCGCGGGATCGTCGAGCCGCGGCCAGTTGTTTTTGGCGAGGCGGGGCGCGCGAGTGGCTTCGTCTTTCGTCATGTTCAGGACGAGATATTTTTGGCCGGGCTGCGGGCGAAGTGATTTCAGGGGAACAGCGATCAGTTTATCGCCCACGCCCAAAACGCCGACGGAGAGAACGGCATACGAAATTTTGCCAGACTCGGGATCGAACACGAGGTCCTTTACGGAACCGACTTTTTCGTTCTGGAGATTTTGGACGGCCATGCCCATGAAAGTCGTGGCTTTGTTCACGTCGCCGACGCTCTTTTTCAGATCGGTGTCGGAGACGCGCTGGGGATCGAAGGTGGACTGCTGGTTCTGCTGTTGCTGGGTGAGGTGATCTTGCTGGCTGGCGGTGGTTTGAGTTTGGTCGGGTGAACTCGTTTTGGTTGTCCCTTGTGGATGAGCGGTGAAAACGACAAAAGCCAAAGCTGTCGGAACAGAAAGTATTTTTCTCATGAAGGGAAGGAACGCCGTCCAGATGTGTTGCGCTATGCGGAGGATGCCGCGGTTTTCGTTCCGGGATTACCCGCGCGGCGAGAGCAGGCGAGGGAATCAAGCGCGAGTGGGGGCGAACAAAAGCCCGCTGAACGCGGGCGCGTCCGGCGAGGCGCCGGACGGGACAGGCGGGGCGCCTGCCCTACCCGTTATGAGATGATCGCGGAGATGGGTTCGCCGTGGTCCATGTCGAGGCGGCGGCGGCCGGGGACTTCAAGCAAGTGAGAATCGAGGCCGAGTTGATGCAGGACGGTGGCGTGGATGTCGGTGACGTAGTGGCGATCTTCGATGGCGTGGAAGCCGAGTTCGTCGGTGGCGCCGTTGGTCACGCCGCCTTTGATTCCGCCGCCAGCGAGCCAGGCGCAGAAGCCGTTTGGGTGGTGATCGCGGCCGGTTCCTTCCGCGCCGGGCGAACGCCCGAATTCTGTGCCGAAGACGACGATCGTCTCGTCGAGCATGCCGCGTTGTTTGAGATCGGCGAGAAGGCCAGCGATGGGTTTGTCGACCTGCTGAGCGAGTTTGGTGTGGTTGGATTTGATTTCGGAATGGGCGTCCCAATCACCACCGCCACCCCCGCCGTGAAAGAGTTGAACGAAACGGACGCCACGTTCGACGAGGCGGCGAGCGACGAGGCATTGTTCGCCGAACTGTTTAGTTTCGGCATTGTCGATGCCGTAAAGGCTGCGGGTCGCCTCGGTTTCGCGGTGCAGTTCGAGCGTTTCGGGAACGGAGGTCTGCATCTGGAAGGCGAGTTCGTAGGCTTTGATGCGGGCGCGCAAGTCTTTATCGTCGGGATAATCGATGCCGGCGAGGTGATTGAGTTTCCCGAGCAGGCTGAGGTTTTCGATCTGCTCTTCGCGCGTGATGGTGCCTTCGGGTGGGGCGATGAAGGGCATGGGGTTCTTCGGATCGACGTTGAGACGGACCCCGGCGTATTCCGCGCCGAGGTAAGCAGCGCCGTGTGTGAACGCGCCACCGCAGCAATCTCCGGTGGGGACGCCGAGCACGACGTATTCGGGAAGGTTCTGGTTCATGGTGCCCAGGCCGTAACAAACCCACGAGCCCATGGTCGGAACATCTAACTCGCGCGGGTGGCGGCCGGTTTGCCAGGTGAGTTGCGCGCCGTGATCGTTGTGGATCGTCCAGAGGGAACGAATGACGGCAAGATCGTCGGCATGTTCGCCCACGTGCTTGAACCAATCGCCCACGACGAGACCGCTTTGGCCATAGCGTTTGTAGCCGGTCTGCAACGGCATGATCGTTTTGCGATTTCCGTGGGCTGGGTTCGCGCCGATGATGTCCTTGTTGACCAGCTTCGGATCGAGAACGCCTTTGAAGGGCGTTTCTTCAATAGATTTGCCGGCGTATTTATTCAGTTCGGGCTTCACATCGAAGCTTTCGACGTGACTCACTCCGCCGCAGAGAAAAATCCAGATGACGGATTTGGCGCGCGGCGTTTGATGGGGACGTCCGTCCGGCGGGTGCCACGCGGTCGCGGCATGAATACGGTCGCGTGAGAGCATCGCGCTTAGCGCCAGGCCGGTGAAGCCCATTCCGGTGTCGGCAAGAAACGAACGGCGGGTTTGGCCACAGCCGGTTTTGATGTTTTTTCTCATGTTCAGCGCACCGTCACAAAGTCGTTATGGTTGAAGAGAACGAGCGCGAGGTTCTCGCGTCCTTTTTTGGAATCTTCTTTTCGAAGAAAATCAGAGCACGCTTGCAACTCCTCGGGCTTGGGCTCGCGGGCGAGGATTTTCTCGTAAGCGCGCGTGATAAAGTTTCGATCGTCCTTGCACTCGCTGAAACGCGCAGCGAGTGAACGCGCCTCGGCGAGCGCGATCTTGCTGTTGGCGAGGGCGAGGGCCTGCTGGGGCATCACCGTTGCATGCCGTTGGTAACACTCGGTGACCGCCGGCCCGTCGAAAATCTTAAGGAACTCAACTTCTTTCTCAGCGGCGATTTGGAGGTAGACGCTCCGGCGACGCGACGTGAGGCCTTGCGTGTGGTCGATTTCAGGTCCGCCCATTTGAGGGTCGAGATCGCCGGCGCAGGCGAGAAGATTATCGCGGACCAGTTCGGCATCGAGGCGGCGCGAAGGGGAGCGCCAGAGGTAAATGTTGTCGGGATCAAGGCGACTGTTCGCCTCATCGCCGGTGGACGCCATGCGGTAGGTGCTGCTGGTCAGGATGAGGCGGTGCATTTCTTTCATGCTCCAACCGCGGGCCATGAACTCGGAAGCTAGCCAATCGAGCAGTTCAGGATGCGAGGGACGGGTACCGTTCGCTCCGAAATTCTCAGGCGTGCTCACGATTCCGCGGCCGAAATGGCGGAGCCAAATGTGATTCATCGCTACGCGCGCGGTGAGAGGATTGTGGTCGTCCGTAACCCAACGGGCAAAAGCGAGACGGCGGCCGGAACTCTTATCGGGAAAACTTTCCGCCCGACGCGGTTTGTAATTGGTGCCCCAGCCTTTTTGAAATTCCTTCTCAGTTTCCGCGATCGCCTTCTCAGCTTCTGAGCGCTTTTTCTTTGCGTTATCCACATCCTTCTTTTTCGCCTCGGCGTCGCGCTCGGCGAGGCGCGCACGCTCCAAATTCAACTTCGCGTCGAGCAGGGCCGCTTTCTTCTGTAACCCGGCGACTGTGCTGGCGAGTTGCTGCCATTCCGCTGAGTCTTTCTGATTCTTCTCATCGAGCTCTTCCAAACGCAGCAGTGCGAGGAGGCTGTCATGGTGCGCTTCGGCAGCGGCGAAGTTCAGTTCAGTTTCCGGGGTAGTCGCTTTCTTTAAGGCCCTTCCGGCATCGTCGAGGGCGCGCTTGGAAGTGGCGACTGTTTCGTTGACCACGAAGTCGCGCCTGTCCGGAAACGCGGCGGATCTCGGGAGTTTGATAGATTCGGTTTTGAGATCATTGCCACATCCTTCCCAGCAAAGGGCTTTCGGCACGCCGGGCTTCATGACCTGATTTGTGTCGGCCTTCCGCTCGTCGCCGCGGACGAAGAGATAGGTCGCGGGCTCCGGTTCAACGTCGTACGTGCGAACCAGGCCGACTTTCGTCGTGTCGAGTTCGCCGGGGAGTTTGTCGGTGCGGACCTGGTGCGGTTCGAAAACCGCGCGGAGGCGATAATATTCAGTCTGCAAAATGGGATCGGATTTGTGGTCGTGACATTTCGAGCAACCCATCGTCACACCGAGAAAGGCCTGGGAGGTGTGCTTCACGGTGTCCTCCAGCCATTGCTCGCGGCTAAGCATTTTGTAATTGCGTACGAGAAAACCGGTGGCTCGAAGGGCGTTCGTATCCTCGGGAGCGAGTTCGTCAGCGGCGAGCATTTCGACGAGCATCTGTGAGTAGGGTTTGTCGTTGTTGAGCGATTCGATGATCCAATCGCGCCAACGCCAGATGTGCGGTTTGCTGTCGCGAATCTGGTTGCCTCCGCTCCAACCGGCCCAATCGCTGTACCGCCAGACGTCCATCCAGTGCCGGCCCCAACGTTCGCCGTAGCGGGGATCTTCCAGCAAGTGATCGACGAGACGTTCGTAGGCATCGTTGCTCGTGTCGTCTAAAAAGCGGCGGCGTTCTTCTGGGCTTGGTTGAAGTCCGATGAGATCGATGTACACGCGGCGGAGCAAAACATCCTTTGAAGCTTCGGGCCGGGGAGTGAGGCCATGCTTTTCATGTTCGGATCCGATGAAATTATCAATTTCGTTGCGAACCCAGGCGGCGTTCCTTACGCCGGGAATTTGAGGCCGATGGACGGTCTGGAAAGGCTTCCAATCGTAGCTCGAAGCGGAGACGCAGGTTGCCATGAGCGCGACGAAGATGGTCACGCAGCGTTGCGGTGAAAAGGAACGAAAGGTCATGGCGCTGGATTTAGCGGATTGTCGTAAATCCGTGCGCGCAAGTCAAACCTGAGCATTCGGGTTATTCGGTCCTGCCGCGGGCTTCTTGCGCCCGGAGAGCTTTTCCTTCAATGCTGCTTCGACGTGCACCGGGACGAACGCGCTGACGTCGCCTCCGAGGCGCGCCACCTCCTTGATCATGCGCGAGCTGATGAAAGTGTAACTTTCCTTCGGCATCATGAAGATGGTCTCAACTTTCTCGTTGAGCTTGCGATTCATGAGGGCGAGCTGGAATTCGAATTCGAAGTCGGACACGGCCCGCAAACCCCGAATCACGGCCTCGCCACCCTTTGAGTGCACATATTCGACGAGCAATCCGGTGAAGGTATCCACTTCCACATTCGGGAGGCCTTCGACGGCTCTGGCGGTCAATTCCTTGCGGGTGCTCATGCTGAAAAGCGGAGTTTTCCCTTCATTAATCGCTACAGCCACAATCACGCGGTCGAACAAACGCGCCGCGCGTTTGATCACGTCGAGGTGACCATTGGTGATCGGATCGAAGCTCCCGGGGTAAACCGCTGTCCGCATGTTCCCTCGGACGCTAGCATGAAGCGGGGATTGGGGTAAGGAAATGTTCTCGTGCGGCGCTCCACTTCATTGGCAATCTTCTGGAGGCACTCTGCCCGCGTTTTTGCGGTCAGTTTACGCCATGAAGGAAACGCGGTGTGCGCGCGAGCGATCGTCTCGCGGACCTCAGTGGCGAAACTCGCCATGCGAGGGAACGCTTCGCCAGTGGCGGGATTAATTATTTCAACGGACGGCGGGCGCTTGAAAAATTGGCCGTTGAGATACAGCGGGAGGCCTTCATCTGCGCCGCTCTTCTTCATCAATGCAGCGGGCGCTCGTCAACATGGAAGAAAACAAGGCTCGAAGTTCTAGGCGTGGGCGAAGAGACTGCTGCGGCGGCGTTCCGTAAACCGCGGCGCGGCTTCGTCCACCACCTCGACCCCTTTGGCCCGAAGGGCTGCTTTGAAAATGCCTTCAGCGAATGTATCCGCGGTCGAAACGCCCGAACGGACACCCCGCTTGGTCACAAATTCGATCACCGCTTTGCCATCTTTCGTGGTGTAACAGGTCAGATGATGATGCGTCTTTTGCATCACCGCGCAGACTTTCTCCGGGGTCACATTTGCGGGAGTGTTCGCGCGGAACAGGAAGTGCCGAACCAAAATCTGGCGCTCACGCGGACTCAACTGCTGCCAATCAAATCTCATAAGGGCTCTCCTCACTCTAAGAGCATTGTATCGCATCTGGCGGTAAGGGGAAGGTGGATCTTGAAAAAATCTTCCCGTGAGTTGGCGGCCCGGAAGCTACGCGCTTAAGCTCTCGATTTGCCCGTCGACTAATCGAATGACTCGGGGTGCACTGTTCGCCACGGAGAGGTCGTGGGTCGCGATCAGGAGCGTCGTGTTGAGTTCGCTACGAATCTCCTGCAGCAAGGCCAGAATCTCCTGACCGGTATGCGAATCCAGATTGCCAGTTGGTTCGTCGGCGATGATCACGCTGGGCTGATTGATAAGCGCGCGCGCGATTGCCACCCGTTGTTGTTCCCCGCCGGAAAGTTCGTACGGCCGGTGATCCAATCGGGCGCCCAGTCCGACGCGCTCCAAAAGCTTCTGTGCACGGCTTCGCACCGCGGCCGAATTGTGACGACCGATTCGCCCGGGAATCGATACGTTTTCGAGAGCATCAAATTCCGGCAGGAGGTGATAGGCCTGAAAAATGAAGCCGATCTTTTCGGTGCGAAAGCGGGAGAGCGCGTTGCTCGAAATTCGCGCCAGATTTTGTCCGGAAACAATGATTTTGCCGGAGTCCGGCGTATCCAGGCCGCCGATTAAATGCAAAAGCGTGCTCTTGCCTGCACCTGAGGCTCCGCGCAACGCAACAAATTCGCCGGCGCTGATTTCCAGGCTCACACCACGCAAGACCTCCACGTCGCGACGCCCGAGGGTGTAGCGCTTGCGCAGATTTTGGGCGATCAGAAGAGGATCACTCATGGCGCAATGCTTCCACCGGATGCAACCGCGCCGCATTCAGGGCCGGGAAAAGTCCGGCCAGGACGCAGATAATGAGGGAAGCGCCGCAAATCACCGCTACGTCGCGCCAGACAATCAGCGCCGGCAATTCGCTGAACATGTAGAGCTTCGCCGGGAATAACTCGAAATGGAACAATCGACGCATCAGTCCGAGAAATTCATTGCGATAACCAATAGCCAATCGTCCTAAGCCGAGACCAACCGAAACTCCCACGACTCCGACCATCAAACTTTGGCTCAAAAAGACCGTCATGATCTGAAGGCTGGAGGCTCCCAACGCCTTCAACATTCCGATCTCGCGCGTCTTCTGCACGACAAACGTGATTTGCGCGCTCATTATTCCGAACGCCGCGACAATCATGATGAAGAAGAGGAGGTAAAACATCACGTTCTTCTCCACGACCAACGCATCCAGGAAGGTCGAATGTTCTTCGATCCACGTCGAGATGGCGATGTCCCCGCCAATCGCCTGGCTTAACTCTTTCCGCACCGCGGTCGCGGCTTCTGGTTCCTTGAGCATTACTGAAAGGCCGTTGACCGCGTCGCCGAGAGAATACAACTCCTGCGCGGTGACCAAAGACATAATGATGAACGCCGCGTTATACTCGTAATGCCCCACATCATAAATTCCGGCGATCTCGAAGTCGTCCGGCACGATCGCATCGGCCTTCTCGTTTTTCTTTGTCTCGCCCAACGCATGTAAATCCCTCCCCGACATCAGCACGATTTTGTCTCCGACGTGCAGATTCATGTTTTGCGCAAACACCGATCCCAGCAAAATCCGGTTCCCTCGCAAATTAAACTCTCCGTCGATGACGCTCTTCGGAATCACGCTGATCTGGCTCTCGGTCTTCGGATCGATCCCACGCACGTACTGTGCTGCATACGCCGGGTCTCCAAACTCCGGTTGCGTGCTCACGAAGACCTGCTGCAACACATAAGGCGCGACCGCCTTCACATTAACGTTTGAAGAAATCACCTCGGCCAATTCGCGGTAATTCTTTACGGGCCGATTATTGTAGCGGGCCACGCGCAAATGCGGGTCGAATCCGAGAATCTTATCGCGCAACTCCTTGTCGAATCCGGTCATGACACTGATCACGATGATCAACACCGCCACCCCGAGCATCACTCCGATTATGGAAATGAGCGTGATGACCGAAACGAAAGTCCGTTTCGGCCGCAGATAGCGCAGCGCCAGTTCCAGTTCAAAGGGCAATGACATCGCTTTGGTTCCGTTAGAACTTGTAGATCTCCCGCCGATGCCCATAGCTGACAGGTATTTCGCCTAAAGCCAGGTTGAAGCGGTAAATCACGCGATGATCACCAACTCGAAGTCGAAAATTGTGTGAACCACGCATTCGATGAGGAAAGGTCGCGAGGCGGATTCCCATCCGGTCGATCTCTCTTGGAACGTGTTCGCGAACGTGGGGAGGCAAACGTTCGAAGTCTTCATCGAACTGTCGCGATGCAACCTGCGTGGCAGCACCGTTCACGGTTTCCGAATCCGGACGCGCCCTTCACGCAGATCCCGCTCGCCTTGCTCAATTTTGGCTTTGAACTCGTCAGTAAATTCCAATTCGTCCTCCAGCAGGTTATCCAGCCAGTCCCGTAAAAATTCTTTTTCTTCGCGGCTTAGCAATTTTACTTCAGTTTCGATCTTCTCAAGTATCGGCATAAATCCAATAGACCCGAAAAGCTACTGATCGCCAATCCTTTCGTTCTTTGGTCCTCTCACGCATTGCCTACTCTCGCACTCTGCTCGCGGCGCAAAAACCAAAACATCACTGCCGGCAACAACAAAGAACCCATGACGTGTGACACGACTGCGAAGAACAGGTTGGCATACTCAAAACGCGTCTGGTGCACGCCCGCGCTCATCCAGTCACGAACGAACATTGGTAAAAACGAGGAAAAAAGCGAGAGCATTCCCAGCGCAATACTCGCGACCACCATTATGCCGCACCATTTCTTCGGGTTGTTTCTCAGAGCATCAATCAGCCGCAAGGAGAATCCATCGCGCTTCTGCAACAGTTTCAGTGCACCGATGAGCAATCCTGCGAGGATCACGTTTTGGATAATCCAAAGGGCGTAGCCCCAGACCCAAAAGGGATCGCGCGGTATTCCTGAATTGACCGCAACGATTTGGGGAACCGAAAGCAAACCGCGGATCACACCGGATATTTGTGTTAAAAACGAAAACAACTGCGCCCCGAGCAGCATCCAGAGAATCCGCTCGAACCAGAGGCGTTCCTGATGCGCTTTCGCATACTCTTCCTCCAAATGATTCGCCTGCCCAAGCCGATAGGAGGCGAGGGCGAATGCATCCTCCTCTGAATGCCCCTTAGCTTGTTGCGAGGCAATCGAATCACGAAGATGCGCCTCCAATTCCAGCAGGCTCTCACGGCTGATCGACGAACCCGTTAGACTATTTCGCCACCCGCTAATTGCGGCTTCCAGGTTAAAACGCGAGCTGTTTTCCATAACTTTTCCAATGTTTGATGAACTGCCAGCCATTGTTCCCGTTCCTCTCCAAGCGCCGTTCGCCCGGTTGACCGAAGCCGGTAATACTTGCGGCGCTTGCCCGAATCGGCCTCTTTCCATTCGGCTTCGATCAACCCTTCCTGCTGCAAGCGATGTAGAACCGGATAGAGCATCCCTTCGCTCCATTCGATCCGCCCCCCGGACAACTCCTTCACTTCCTGCGCCAGGGCGTAACCGTAATTCTCTCCCCGCCGCAGAATCGAAAGCAGCAAAGGCCGGGTCGACGCCGCAGTTAGTTCTTTCGAAAGCACAAAAAATATATACCTAGCAATCCTATGCATGTCAACCCTGTTCAGCAAAAATTAAACTGGACGCACATGGCATCCATCCCAATCCGCGCGATAATATTTCGGAAGGAGCAAATTTCTTATGGAACCACGAATCAATCACCGAAAAGTCGGTCCGGGCGCCATCAAGGCAATGCTTGGTCTTGAAAGTTACCTGCGGAAGAGCGGCCTGGATGAACGCCTGCTTAACTTAGTGAACCTGCGCGTTTCGCAGATCAACGGATGCGCTTATTGCATTGATATGCATTCCAAGGATCTGCGCGCCACGGGCGAGACTGAACAACGGCTGTACGAACTCGACGCGTGGCGCGAAACACCGTTCTACACAGATCGCGAACAGGCCGCGCTCGCCTGGGCTGAAGCGGTGACTGACGTAGCTGATGGGCACGTAACAGACGAGGTCTTCAAACAGGCGCGCGATCAATTTAGCGAACAGGAATTGGTCGACCTCACTCTGGCTGTCGTTGCGATCAATAGTTGGAATCGCCTGAATATCGCCTTTCGCACTGTGCCCGGCAGCTATGAACCCGGTCAGATCACACGACTCCTCTCCGGTGTAGCGCCGTAGCAATCGATTGAGGAACGGGTCTCTGACTGGAATCTTGGCGTGTTCCCACTACGGGTGCACGAAGTCCGGCTTAGCCCTGAACTGCACGAATTTGCTGCGCGTGAGGCAAAAGGTGAGTTTTATTTTTTCGGCTGTCCGTTCCGGGCGGAAGAAAAGGCCCTGATCGGAATAATCCTGGTTACGGTGCTCCAGCAGTTTCACTTCCGTTCCGTCCTGGTCCACGGCGGAAAGAAGGTGCAGCCGTTGCTTTTGAAGATCTGGCTTTGCTGTGAGAACCAGTGAATAGACTTTGTCTTTATCCTCGCCCCACCATTTGCCAATCCACTGGAGAGGCCCGGTGTGGTCCGTGTTCGGATTGGCGAGCGCCACGAACTTCACGGTGGTGCCGCCGTGCGACCATTCATTGGTGAGTTGGTCGACCGTCGCCGGTCCAGGAAGAGGAGTTTCGAAGGTGAACGTGTCTTCCCCCTTCAATCCACCAATCCGCGAGAGTTCTACATCCAGTTGCCAGGCGTGTTCGCCGGGCCAAAGCGCCCCGAAGAATTCCACCCGTCCACCGCTCGCCCAACTGAACCGCTGAGTTTCGAGATCGAGATAAGGAAACCACCGGTTACCGGTCGCGTCCGAAATGATGACCTTTTGCACGCGCCAGTCTTCGTTGGGATGTCCGTCCTCCTCGCAGGTGAAGAGCATTTCGGTTTTTCGTGCGAGAGTTTGGGGATTGGAACCATTTCGCGCGTGATCCAACGCTCCGCCGCTTGTGAACTTCGCCAGACGGACTTGCAGGTTTTCGTTCGTCTTCATCACCGGGCCGGGGTCCCATTGGGGAAATTGTCCCGAAGCAGGGTTGGGGATTTTGAAACGGGCCACTACCTCCCAATTGGTGGAAGCTTCTTTCAGGGAGAGGAATTCGAGATGGAGCTCCGGTGCCCGGCGAGGGAATGCGCGGACGGTCCAACCGTTCACCGTTATGGTGTTGAAGCCCAGTGTGTGTGCGCCCCAACAGGCGTCGAATCGGTTTGTGCCGTCAGAGATTCGAAGGCGGCTGACGGAAACGTTTCGCGGCCCGGCCGGGTCTTGTTTCAGCTCCGTGATTATAATGAGATTGGTGTTCCCATCACTCCCGAAGCCGAAACTGCCGCTGGAGCCGGGGAATTTTTGGAGGATGAAAGCGGGAAGTATCGGCGCGACGAATCGTAAAAATGCCCCTCGGCTATCGTGTGAGTAGGACATGTTTGTAGCTGTGAGCATCACCTGTTTGAGGGTGAAACTCGAACCATCTGTCAGCTTCACCTCGTAGAGCGCCGCTTTGCGCGCGAGGGTTAGCCCGATCGCTGCCGCGACAGCAGCAACTACAAGGAGGGCAGCGAGGAGGAGTCGAAGTTTGCGCACGGAAGAATTACAAATACCCGTTCATAACACGCAAGCGCGTTATTCGACGAAGTACTTATTCCGCGAAGGCGCAAGTTTTGGCGAAACGGCTCTGCGGGTTACGATTTTGTTCAAAGATCTTCAGACCTCGAGCACTTTCTCGAACTTGGTCAGGTTCTTGGGGCTGTTACGAGTGACCGCTGCCATATCTTCAAGGCGGACTCCGCCGATGCCAGGATAGTAGAGGCCGGGCTCAATCGTCACGATGTGGCCGGAGCGAAGTGTGTCGTTCGAAGTCTTGCTGATGCGCGGAGCTTCGTGAATCTCCAGGCCTACCCCATGGCCTGTTCCGTGAAAGAAGCCCTGCATTCGGCCGTTATGCTTTCCGCTTTTGAAGCCCTGGGCCTCGAAGAACTCCATCACCTTATGGTGAACTGTTTTGCCGGATGCGCCGTCGTTAATGTGCTTGAGCGCGAGTTCCTGACCGGAAGCGACCGTCTGATACATTTTGCGCACCGCATCGCTCGCGCGGCCTTTTACGACTGTTCGCGTGATGTCGCCGAAGTAGCCGGTCCGTTGTGATCGCGGGAAGACGTCGAGGATAATCGGGACATTTGCTTTGAGCGGACCATAACCTTCCTCGTGAGGATTGCAGGCCTGATCACCTCCGGCCACGATCGTGTGCGTCGCTACGCCGCCCGCCTGGAGAATGGCGGTATCTATGATCGCGCGAAGGCGCTCGGAGGTGAGTGGAATATTGTTGTAAATGAGGCGGCTGTTCTTGCCAATTTTCGCTCGCTTTAGAATCTGGATTCCCTCAGCCAGACCAACTTCGGCCATGATCAAGGCCGCGCTGATTTTTTTGATTTCGTCAGGTGTCTTGACTTCGCGCTCGGGAAAGCAGCCGTTTTTTGAAACGCGGATTTTTATTTTGAGATCGCGCAATTGCCGGGCGAGCCCGTGCGGGAAGTTATTGGGAACGTTGATTTTTTTGAGGCGCTGTTCTTTTAAGAACGCCCGAATGACGTGCGCCATGCCTGGCTTTTTTACGCCATCTTTCTTTAGCTTCTCCTGGTATTCCGCAAACGAGAGGACCTTGCAATGGGGTGCTTGTTTGCGCGCGCGATCAATTTCCAGATCGCTCATGATCATGAAGCGCTTTCCGCTGGCCTTCAGATAAATAAACGGGTCCGGCACGAACATGCGAACGGCGTAAAGCATGTTCGCGTCGCGCTCGCTGTCGGCCACGATGAGCAAGTTCTCTTTGCTCATCCGAGGGGGGTGGCGGGCAACATGACCATTGCAAATTTCATGCGGCAGAAGGCGGAGTTAACGCCAGTGTGGCAGGTGCCGCAACCGCAAAACTTTTGCACAATGGCTGCAAATTTCTTGACTTCCATGCCGGTGAGGGAACGTGAAGTACTGATCTGGATTCTATTCATGAGTTTACCGAGACGGTGTGCGAGGACGGGGGGCTTCACGCAGCGCGCGAGAACCGGATGGAAGATAATTGCTTAAAGTTTTGATTAATTGTCCCGATGAGTCGAGACGGGAATGATTTGCGGACAGATCATTTACATCGACCGGTTCGGGACTTGCGTCACGAACATTCGCTCTGAGTCGGTCAAGGCGGGCGCTCATGCCCTCCGGGTCGGTCGGCGGACTGTGCCGGTTCGAAATTCTTCAGGCACAACCGTCAACAGTGGTGCGTTGTGTGCTCCGGGACAGCATGGATATCTCGAATTGACGGTGCCAGGCGGTTCGGCAGAACGTATCTTCAGTCTCAAACTCGGTTCCACCGTCAGCCTCAGTTAGTTAATTTCATCGAATTGCCCTTCTCAAACATCTCGCGTCTGTGAAGGATGGCGGGAATGCAACGTTTTAAGATCGCGATTTATCCCGGGGACGGAATTGGAGTTGATGTGACGCGCGAAGCGGTGCGTGTCCTCAAAGCGGCCGAGGCGCGGGTAGGCGGTTTTGGGCTTGATCTGACAGAATTCGAATGGGGTTCGAATTATTGGAGCCGCACAGGGCAGGTGGCCCCTCCGAATTTTTTGGAAATTCTTCGCCCGTTTGATGCGATTTTCCTCGGAGCGTTGGGGGACCCGGCGCGCATACCGGATCACATCACCCTCGAACCGCTCATTCGGTTGCGCCAGAAGTTTGATCAATACGCTTGCGTGCGCCCGGCGAAGTTGTTTTCCGGCGTGCGTTCCGTGCTCGCGGGGAAGGGCGAAACGGATGTTGATATGATCGTTGTGCGTGAGAATTCCGAGGGCGAGTATGTGAATACAGGCGGTCGCTTTCGGATGGGTGAACCTGAAGAGTTTGCAGTTCAGACAGCCTTGCACACGCGTAAAGGGGTCGAGCGTATTCTGCGTTTTGGATTTAATCTGGCGCGATCACGTCCGCGGAAAAAACTGACGATGATTACTAAATCCAACGCACAAAGATACGCGTTCGTTCTTTGGGATGAGATTCTCGAAGAGGTCAGAAAAGAATTCCCCGACATCGAAGCTGACAAGCAGCATGTCGATGCCGCGGCGATGAATTTTGTGCGCTCGCCGGAGAGATTCGATGTCGTTGTTGGGTCAAACTTGTTCGGCGATATTCTTACCGACCTAAGTGCGATCTTGGCGGGCGGGATGGGGCTCGCCCCGAGCGCGAACTTGAATCCGGAGCGGAAGTACCCTTCGATGTTCGAACCGGTTCACGGTTCCGCACCGGACATCGCGGGTAAAGGGATCGCCAATCCAGCCGCGGCGATTTTGAGCGCTGCGTTCACGCTGGAATGGCTCGGCGTAAAAGTCGCCGCAGAGAGGATTCGCGCCGCAGTTCAACAGGCGTTACAGGAGAAGCGCACGACGCCTGATCTGGGCGGAAATCTTACGACCGAACAAATGGGCGAGGAGATTGCTCAGCGAGTGTAACCCCGGTGTGTCACCAATCATCCTCGCATCGCGTCAACTTCTGGAATCAGACCGATAGGAATGAGACCGATTAAGCGCGCATGCGACTCACACAAACGCACCAAATCGGTCCGATCCTTCAATCGCTTTGACGGGCGTAGTTTTTCATCCTGCAAAGCCCAGAGTTTGCCTTGCACGACGTCTTCCACGGCCGCAACCGGCATAGAAATGTCGAAAACCTTTCCGGTAACTGCCCGTTTCGGGAAGTCCTTATACCGCGAATTGATTGTGATTTGGAGACGCAGCCTGCTGCCCGGAAGAGTCGCATTGAGCGAATGGGGGAACTCTTCAATCTGAAATCCTTCAGCGCGGAGGGCAACGGCGAGGCCTGCGGATCCGGCCACGGCGAAATCCGCATCGAGCGTCGCCATTGGTTCGGCGTAGTTGTTTACCGCCAGGCCGCCGATGAGGCAGAAGGGTTGGCCACTGGCCGCCAACGCCGCGACTGCTTGTTTCAAATCGGGGTTGTGGCCGGTGATTCCGGCGAAGAATTCGCCTTCGCTCATAAACCTTTACTGCAGGCTGAGCCCGACTGATTTGGCCCAATTGCGATAAGCGAAGGGAGAGATTTCGGACGGTTTGATTTCGCTCCGGCCTCCCCAGAAAACATTCGTGTAGGAAACGGGGATGCCGCAATTGGCGAGATGTTTATCAATTGCGGCTTTGTGCGCGAGCACCAGGTCTTTGTCGGTGCCGTGGGCCACGGCCATCACGTTCACGTTTCGGAACTCAGCGCCGCCTTCGCGCCAATACGCGTGAGTCAGGATGTGATGACGTCCCACTTCGCAGCCCGCTTCGATTTCGCGGCCGGCGGGAACGGCCCAATGGAATAAAGCGTTGAAGCGCGTCACCCGTTCTCCGTCCGCGAGCGGCTTCACGTGTTCGAGAAAAGTTGAGAACCGGCCCACTACTTTGCGAGCGTTCAAATCTTCCGCGACTTCGTAGAATGTCTGGAGCGGTATCTGCGCTTCGGCCGCGCGTGCGGACCAGATATCGGGCACGAGTTCGTCTGGTTCGAATTCCCGCTTGATAGCCATCAATACACGCCACTCAAGCTCATTAAGCGTGACGACGTTCACGTCCATTGCTTCCGCTTTTCCTTCGGACTTGCTGCCGGGTTCCATTCCGCGTCGGCGGACATGTCCGACGCCCAGCACAAAAAGACGTTTTGCCGGCATGATGCGGAAATGATCGGCGCCAACTTTGTTCAGGAGAAATTCGCAATGCCGTTGCATGGAGAAGCCTTGCGGCACTTTCAACGTTGTCCACAACTTGTAACTCGCGCCGGGTGATGCCGGATCGGCCGAACGAATGACGACGTGCCCCGAAAAGGGATCCTGCTGAAACATGTAATCGAACGCGGCATCCAGTTTCTCGATGGGCAATTGCCACGCCACCAGCGCGCCTGGAGCAAGGTTTGTGGCCATCAGGGTTTGTCGGACTCGTCGAATCGTTCCGGCGCGCAACATCGCCCGGATGCGTTCGATTACGGTCTCCAGATCGACTCCAGACTGCCGTGAGATTTCTCCGAGTGGATCGCGTTGAAACCCCTGAATCTTATCTTCGGAAATCGCTAAAATCTGCGCATTCACCGGATCGGTGATGGCAGAGGGAAATGATGTAATCACGCTCATTCGAAACGAGGAATATAGCCGTGGATTCGGCGAATGAGTAATGAAATCGCTCGTGTTCTGCTTGCAAAGGCGTTCCATTTTTCTATGCTCATCTCCAGATCCACAGCGAAATAGTCATTTCTTTAACGCTATGCGAATGAAATTGTTTATCATGATGGTGATTGAGCTCTTTATCTGGGGCGCGTGGCTGCCTCTGATCTGGAGTTACATGGGGCCGCAGGGCCTGAATTTCACCGGGACACAGCAGGCCTGGATCGGCAGCGCGTTCGCCATCTCCTCGGTGGTGGGAATTTTCTTCAGCAATCAGTTCGCCGACCGGAACTTCTCTGCGGAAAAGTTTTTGTCGTTCAGCCATTTGATTGGCGGGTTGGCGATGCTTGGGCTCTTTTTCGTGCGCGATTTCCCGATGTTCTTCGCCCTGATGCTGTTGCACTCGCTCTTTTATGTGCCCACGATTTCTGTGGCCAACGCTCTCGCTTTCGCGAACTTAAAGGATCCCCAGAGAGAGTTCGGGCCCGTTCGCATGGGTGGCACGATCGGCTGGGTGCTCGCAGCGTGGCCGTTGTATTTTGTACTCGGGACAAAGACCGGTGCAGAGGCAATCGCGCTCTACAAATATATTTTCGTGATTTCTGGCGTGGCTTCTCTGGTCCTGGCCGGCTTCGCTTTGACACTACCGCACACTCCGCCAAAACCGGCGACCGGCGGGGCGCAAAAACTGGCGTGGGTCGAAGCGTTCAAGCTGCTCTCGATTCCGTACCTGGCGGTGTTGTTTGTGGTCACGTTTATCGATGCCACGATTCACAACGGCTACTTTTTGATGGCGGGCGGGTTTCTTCAGGATGGCTCGGGCGGTCCGGGCTTCGCGCCTCAATGGATCATGCCCATCATGAGCATCGGGCAAGTGGCGGAAATTCTGACCATGGCGGTGCTCGGTGGCATGCTTAAACGCTTCGGGTGGAAGACCACGATGATTCTTGGAATTCTTGGGCACACCGCGCGTTTCGGCATTTTTGCTCTGTTTCCCGCGAGCCAGCCGCTGATCGTTGTTGTGCAGGTCCTGCACGGGATCTGCTACGCGTTTTTCTTTGCGACGGTCTACATCTTTATTGATGCAGCGTTTCCGAAAGATGTTCGCACCAGTGCGCAGGGTTTGTTCAATCTGCTCATTCTCGGTCTGGGCGACCTCGCCGCGAAATGGATGTTCATTCCCCTTCAGACGAGCCTTACCCAGGGCAACATCGTGAACTACAAATCGCTGTTTCTCGTCCCCACTTTCATGTCGATTGGCGCCGCCATTCTGCTGGCGGTTGCTTTCCGTCCGCCTCGTGAGGAAGAGCCGGTGATGGTTGGAACCCCTGCCACGGCTCACTGATGAAAACCGTTGCTCTTGCCAGCTTGTTAAGCCTCGCGGCCACCGCGACCGCCGGGCCATTCAAGGAGCAGACAATCGACGATAAAATTCAGATCGGCTACGGCCTCGCGATTGCGGATGTAAATGGCGACGGCAAAGCCGACGTTCTGCTCGTCGATAAGGCGCAGGTCGTCTGGTACGAAAATCCGACCTGGGACAAACATCTGATCGCGGAAAAACTCACAGCGATCGATCACGTCTGCATCGCCGCGCAGGACATTGACGGCGATGGCAAAGCGGAAATCGCTGTGGGTGCGGGATGGAATCCCGGTGATACGGTGAACAGCGGTGCGGTCTTCTATCTTGTGCCGCCTGCGGATCGTAAGCAAATGTGGAAACCGGTCGAACTTCATCACGAACCGACCGTCCATCGCATGTGGTGGGTCAACGACGACTCCGGCAAATACAGTCTCGTCGTCGCACCTCTTCACGGGCGCGGAAATAAGAACGGGGCAGGGGAGGGCGTTCGTTTGCTCGAATACATTGTGCCGAGTTCACCCGAAGGTGAGTGGAAAACGCATTTGATCGACGATTCGATGCACATGACGCACAACCTTGATCCCGTGCAATGGGATAAGGACAAATCTCGCGAAATTCTCTACTGCGGCAAGGAGGGTGTCGAACTCCTCGACCGTTCCGGTGATAAATGGCAGCACGACATCCTCGTTTCAGCCGAAAAGCAACCCGGCTTCGGCGGCGCTGGTGAAGTGCGTCTCGGCAAATTGAAGAACACGCGCTTTATCGCCACCGTCGAACCGATGCACGGCACCAACGTTGTCCTCTACACCGAAGGCCAACCATGGAAACGCCAAGTCCTTGATTCCTCGCTCAACGATGGACACGCGGTCGCCACCGGTGATCTTTTGCACCAGGGTTTCGATCAAATCGTAATCGGCTGGCGAGGCAAAAACGCGGATGGAAAAGTTGGTGTGAAACTGTTCAAGGCTAAAGACGCCTATGGCGCAGAGTGGACTCAAACCCCCATCGACGATAACACGATGGCCTGCGAAGACCTTAAAGTCGCCGACCTAAACGGTGACGGGTGGCTCGACATTATTGCTGCCGGACGAGCGACAAAGAACGTCAAGATTTACTGGAATTCCGGCAAACAATAGGCGAACCGTACGGGTATGATCGTTTACCTGAACGGGCGTTTCGTGCCGGAGGAGCATGCGACCATATCGGTCCACGATCGCGGCTTTCTCTACGGCGACGGACTGTTTGAAGGCATTCGAGTTTATAACGGGGAACCCTTCCTTTGGCGCGATCACATCAAACGCTTTCAGCACGGTTGCGACGTGTTAAAGATCAGTTCGCCGCTGAGCGGCGGGGAAATTTACCAGGTGTTGAAGGAGACGGTCGGCCGCAACGACATGGAAGATGGGCTTTTGCGAATCACATTGTCGCGCGGTTCTGGTCCTCGCGGCTATTCTCCGAAAGGCGCCGGGTATCCGACTTTCGTTGTCACGCCGCACGTTCTTCCGAAGCTGCCCTCCGCCTACCGTGTGATTCTTTCGACTGTGCAATTACTGGCGGACGATCCGATTTCTGATTTCAAAAACATCAACAAACTTCACCAGATCGTAGCGCGCTCCGAAGCCGACGCTGTCGATGCTAATGAGGCGTTGCTCACGAACGTCAAAGGCGAGGTGATCGAAGGTACGACCACGAACGTTTTCTGGATTAAGAACGCGACGGTCTGCACGCCGCCGGTCCGAGGAATTCTTGCCGGCACAACGCGGGCGCATGTGCTGCGCCTCTGTAAGAAACTAAAGATGCCGAGTAAGGAAGTGAATATACGGGCGGCCGAACTTTCCAAAGTGGATGCGCTCTTCGTCACCTCGTGCGCGGCGGAGATAATGCGGGTATCGCACCTTGACGGTCGGAAGCTGCGAAGTTCTCCGCTCGTCCGCAAACTGCAGCGGCATTTTCGCGAGGAAACTTTTCCCGAAGAGAGCGCGCATGGCCATTCCCGCCGGTAACCGATGGATCGCCAGGCTGCGCGCGGAGGCTCTTCAGCCGTTTGTCAGGCCGACGGATTCGGTCCTCGAGTATGGATCATCGGGTGATCTGAATCTCGCCGAACTCGTTGCAGCTCGGAAGTTGTCAGTTCCAATCAATGGAGATTTAGCGCTCTTCCGGGATATCGATGTGGCATTCTGTTATCACGTTCTCGAATACCTGGAGGAGCCAATAGAAATAGTAAGACAACTGAAAGAGGTCTTAAAACCTGGCGGAACGCTGGTGGTTTTTGCGCTCTACGACAACGCATTCCGCCATCCCAATCTTACTGCACAAGCGAAACATTTCTATTCCTGGAACGTGCAGACGCTGGGAAACTTAATGATCGACTGCGGTTACGAGTTTCTCTCCGGAGACGTGAGACGTTATCCAAATGAAGAAGCCTTTCTCCGCCGGGTGCCTAAGATTGGTTACTCGCTCGCAAAAATGGCCTGCCAGGTTTTCTCACCTGACTTCGAAGTGCGCGTGGCAGCAAGGCGACCGCTCGGTTAAAGCTTCACCTGTTTCCATCGTCCCTGCCGGAAGAGAATGATGCTGATAATGGCGAGCAGCGAGAATGAACTGGCTTGCGCTGTAAAAACTCCCGCGCTTCCCATGTTAAGGATTTTCGCGAGCACGTAGGCCACTGGGATCTGTACGATCCAAAAGCAAAAAAGGTTCATCGCCGTCGGTGTGCGGGTATCGCCTGCTCCATTGAAGGATTGGCCGATGACCATGCCGTACGCGTAAAAAATGTATCCCAGACAGATGATCCGGAGGCAAAGCACTCCGTTGCGCACCACCTCGGGATCATTTGAGTATATGTGGAGAATGTCCGGGGCAAATATGAAATAGATGACCGAAACGGTGCCGAGGAAGAGCATGTTGTAAAACGCGGCAGTCCACACCGATTTTTCAGCCCGTTCCGGTTGTTTGGCGCCAAGATTTTGCCCGACCAGCGTTGCCGCGGCGTTGGCCAATCCCCATGAAGGCAGGATCGTAAAGATGATCGTCCTGATCGCGATGGTATAACCGGCGACGGCGGCGCTGCCGAAGGTGGAGAGAATCCGCACCATGAAAATCCAGCTTGCCGAGTGGACGAGGAATTGGCCCATGCCGCCGAGTGAAACTTTCAACATTTCGAAAACGAGATGAGGCTGGAGACGGAGATGATGTCGCCGGATGTGAATGAGCGAACGTCCGTTCGTCAGGTTTCTCAATTGATAGAGAGCACCAATGCCCCGACCCAAGGTCGTTGCGAGCGCTGCGCCGGTGACGCCGAGTTTTGGGAAGGGTCCAATGCCGAAGATCAAGAGCGGACCAAGAATCATATTCAAGATATTCGCCAGCCAAAGCACGCGCATTGCAATCGCGGCATCGCCGGCACCGCGGAAGACAGCGTTGTTCAGGAAGAGCAACATGATAACGATATTGCCGCCGAGCACGATCCGCGTGTAGTTCGCGCCGTCTCGAATGACCGATGGACTCGCGCCCATGAGCCAAAGGATATCGGGCGCGAAAATGACTCCAATGATCCCGACCGGAATGGCAATGAAAAAAGCGAGATAGAGCGCCTGGACGGCGCAGACCGTCGCAGCTTCGAAATTCTTTTCGCCAGTGCGCCGGGCAACAAAGGCAGTCGCGGACATGCTCAAACCGATTGCGACCGCGAACAGCAGCATCACGACGGACTCCGTCAAGCCGACTACGGCGACGGCGTCCACTCCGACGCGGCTCACGAAAAAGACATCGACGACGGCAAAGAGGGACTCCATCACCATCTCGAGCACCATGGGCACAGCGAGCATGAACAGCGCCCGGCGAATGCTGCCGGACGTGAAGTCCTTCCGTTCGCCGCGCACCGCTGTTTTAAGCGTGTTCCAAAAGCCGGACGCTTCGGAATTAATGGTGATGCTATTTTCCACTCTGTTTGGGTCCTCCGAGCGTCCGGACGTTACCATTCCGCACGGTGCGCGCAAGCTTGGCAGATATTACGGGTGCGATGAAAAGCGCGGGGCATCCGACTGTGCTTTGCTCGGACATTCGACCCACCGGTCCACGGTCGGTTTGAAACGTGAAGGGTTTCAATGTGCGCTAGCTCCGGGTGCAACCCAGAGGGTGAGAATCCAAGGAGTAACCAACCGCGCGAAGCGGTTGAGCGTTAGTGAAAACGACACTTCGTTGAACCGCATTTGCGGTTCGAGGGTCTGCTGATTTTCGGTACTCCGGGTTGCACCCGGAGCTATGCGCATTCGAACCCTCTCGGGTTCGTTTGCGACCGCTTGCACGGTTCGGACATAGCCCGTACGCCCCTGACTTTAGATCACACCCGATTCATCTAGCGGGGTCTTTTCAAGCACTTGCCTCAAGAGGCGGCTCCCCGCAGGTTAAGCGGCTTCCGCGTTAATCGATGGAGACCAAACCGAAGAAAGGACTGCGCAGTTTGTTCGGCGTACTGGCGTTCATGGGACGATATCCAGGACGCATAGCCGCGTGCCTTGTTCTTTTGCTGGTGAACATCGCCATCGAAATGTCGCTGCCGCAAATCATCGGGAGCGCGGTGACCAATTTGCGCTGGCACATGGAATGGGGTGCGGAGTTTCCCCGCAACAGCTACGTCCTCCTTTTTCTTTCTCTCGTGCTGATTCGTGCCGGAATCGGGCACGTGCTTGGTCCAACACGCAATCGCCTGGTGCAAACCACGCTCGGCGATGTTCGCAGCGCCATTTACGATACGATGCAGCGGCTTTCGTTCTCGTATTATGACCGCACCAGTTCGGGTGAACTGATTTCCCGCTCCACGACTGACGTTTGGCGACTGCAGGATTTTTTCTTTGCCTGCCTGCTGATGGCCGTGGACATCGCTGTGTCACTGGTCGTGACGATTATTTTGATCGGCACCGTCAGTTGGAGTCTGGCGTTGATCACGCTGGGGACGGTTGTTCCCACGGCTGGATTGCTGGCCTATTACTCGAAGGTCCTTCATCCGCAGTGGCGCAAGGTGCATGACCTCCACAGCGAAATGACCACTGTCGTGCAGGAAAATATCGCCGGTGTTCGTGTGGTGAAGGCGTTCGCGAAGGAAGGCGCTGAGGTCGGCAAATTCACGCGCAAACGTGACATCTACGTCGAGACCATGATGCGCACCGTTTCTTTTTGGGCGGCTCGTGTGCCGTTGGCCCAATTCATCTTCGGTCTCGCCCTGCCGCTTGTTCTTTGGCAAGGCGGACGCGAAGTGATCCGGAGCGAAATCCTGCTGGGCGACCTGGTGAAAGTCATTTTTTACATTCTCGCGATCGGCAACCGCATGGGCTCCATCGGTCAGTTTACTAATATCATTCAGACGGCGAGCGCCTCCGCCGAACGCATCCTCGAAATCGTGCAGGAACCGGAGCGCATTCCGAGTGGGCATCGCAAACTTCCGGGGCGCGGCGGCAGCGTGGAATTTCGAAACGTCAGTTTCGAATACGGCAAAGGAAAAGCTGCATTGCATCAGGTGAGTTTCAAGGCTGAAGCTGGCAAAACGTATGCGTTGGTCGGTCCAACTGGTTCGGGCAAGAGTACGCTGGTCCATCTTATCCCTCGTTATTACGACCCAAGTAGCGGCACGGTGCTGATCGATGGTATTGACGCTCGCGAGTTGAATCTGCGCGCACTCCGGGCCAGCGTTGGCATCATTTTCCAGGACACTTTTCTCTTTAGCGCCACCGTCGCCGAAAACATTTCATACGGACGACCTGATGCGAGTCGGAGCGAGATCGAGCGTTGCGCTCGCGCTGCCCAGGCCCACGACTTCATCGTGGAGTTGGAAGAGGGTTATAACACCGTCGTAGGCGAAAGAGGTGTAACTTTGAGTGGCGGCCAGAAACAAAGGATAGCGATTGCCCGTGCGTTCCTCATGGACCCGCGATTTTTGATTCTCGATGACGCGACGGCGAGCGTGGATTCCAAAACCGAGCATGCAATCCAAACCGCGATTGCCGCCCTAAGCGAGGGGCGCACCACTTTTATTATCGCGCATCGTTTCTCGACGGTGCAGCACGCTGACCAAATCCTGGTCCTGAAAGAGGGCCGACTTGTGGAGCAAGGAACCCACAGCGAGTTGATCACGCGCGCGGGATATTACTCGGAGATTTACGAGCGGCAGTTGCACAAATAGTTACTGGGAGTCGTGGCCCCACAAGAGCTGTGCGGTCGGAAAGCCGACGAATTTGCATCGGACACCGTAAAGACAATGCTGGCCTATTAGCGCGACCGCATCTTCGCCAGCAATCGGAGGATCTCAAAATACAGCCAGACCAGCGTCACCAGCAGACCGAACGCCGCGTACCACTCCATATACTTCGGCGCACCCATCTCCGCTCCGTTCTCGATGAAATCGAAGTCCAGGACCAGATTGAGGGCGGCAATCACCACGACAAACAGGCTGAACCCAATACCCATCAGTCCGCTCTCGTGGATGAACGGAATGGATTTTCCGAAGAAGCCGAGCACAAAGCTGATCAGGTAGAGAACAGCAATACCCGCGGTGGCGGCAAAGACCCCTAGCTTGAAGTTCTCCGTTGCGCGGATCAACCCGCTTCGATACGCGAGCAACAGCCCGGCGAGCGTTCCCAGTGTGCCGAATGTTGCCTGGGCCGCAATTCCGGGAAAACGCGCTTCAAACATCGCCGAGATTCCGCCGAGGAAAAGTCCTTCCAGCACCGCGTAAATCGGCGCGGTAAGTGGCGCGACCGTCTTTTTGAAGATCGTGATCAGCGCCACGATAAACCCACCCAGCGCGCCGATCGTTATGTAGGGATTCGGCGTTCCCGCCGCGCTTCGCGTCCAGGAAAACCAGGCCGCCGCCACAACCATCAGAATCAACCAACCGGTCCGATTGACCGTTCCGTTGATCGTCATTGTCGGCCGTCCATCGCGAACGACTGAATCTTCGAAGACGCTTTGCTTAAGGGCTGGATTCCCGGTGCGCATACCCACACTTTATCGGTACTTTCCGGTTCGCCAATTACATTCTGGCTGCGGATTTGTAGGTCTCGTGCGCAAAAGGCGTTATGTTAGTCAGGTAACGTTTACAAATCGCCAGTGAAGAAAAGCCCCTGTTGGATGTGCGGAGGCGACGGCGTTGTAACCCGTTCAAAAATGATTGGCGAGTTTGGTCTCTCTAATGCCAGATGTGCTGTTTCAGTTTACGGAGCGCCGAGGTCATCGTCCCCCAGTCCCAATATTTCAAGCCAACCAGTTGCGACCGGCGGATGATCATGTCCCGGGACGCTAGAAATCTGCTTTACCGGTGTTTTCATTTGGAATCGAAATGATAGGTCACTGCTTCTTTTTCTCCGATGGCTAAATGGCCGGCCTTGCGAAGGCGTTCAATCAGATCATCAACCATGGTCGTGGTCGTAGAATTTCCACAGACCGCGAGCAGATGACTGACGAGTGTCTTCTTGCGTTTCGGGCGGTTGTTGATGTTCTTCTGCAGGTGAGTGATGACTCGGGGCAGCAAGTCTTCCGGCGTGGCGAGCGCAGGTTTGGGCGGATACGAAAATGTGAGAGTCGTGTAATCCACATGACGCCGCACGTTGATTTGGCGGCTCCGCAGATGCTCGATCAAAGGGTCGAAGCCCGCGTCCCCTGACACGATGTGAAAGAAGGCTGTTGGATCGCCCTGGACCGCCTTGCCCAGGTAAAAGGCAAGCGCGAAATCGAGAGCGTTCTTCCCAGGAGAGCTCAAGCGAACGAGCTGGACTGCGGAGGCATGCGTCATCAGTTTTTCGACCAGCGTCGCGTCCAAATTATTCTGTCGAGCCCCTAACAAGAGCGTAAAATAAACCGTTTTACTCCCAATCAGCGTGAGGTCTACTTCATGCACATTCTCATAATCCACAAAGACGTAGTTCACGGTCGGCTTCGTGTTCGTATGTGTATTTAAAGTCATAGCTTCATCAAGCAGCGGTGGGCCTGCCGCCGCCGTGTCCAGCATTCAGCAATGCGGCGGTGCGGGTCTTCTATTCCTAATCTACCTTTCACTCATGGACTAATTTCATCAATTCATTCAGTTCCGCGACGGCCCGGTGTTGTTGGGCAGGGTGGAGCACAGGGTGATCTGACGTTTCGGAGTTTCATCACGAAAAACGGTGTTTCCTCGCTGTTTTTGGTGGAATTGAAACTCGGGGGCGAACTTCTTATTGCTAAGATTCGATAGTCAGCCCTCCCCCTTAATCCCCCTCCCGCGTTAAGCCCCATTGCGCGAGCGGAATCACAGCGCGGGAGGGGGAAAGATATTAAAGAACGTCGTACCAGGGGTTACGCTCCCGTTGGTCGCTCACCCCTGGCTACTATCATTTCAGCCCTCCGGGCTTGGGTTTCGGATCGCTGCGCTCACCTCCAACGAGCAGACTGCACAAATAGGACTTCACGGCGACGATTTTATTCCACTGAAAATAGCGAGGAACAAAAATGGTTTTATCTGGCTCCCTCGACCCGAACTAGTAGATCGATGGAACGCCTCCGCGCGATTCTGGCGAGACGTGACGATGATTACTGCGGGACGGCGCGGAAGAAGAGTTGCGTCGCTCCGCCAACGAGGACTTTCAACGGCGCGGTTGGTGTGAGAGTTCCCGCCGCTTTCCAAAGCGGGTTAGTCAGGGATTCGGCAGATTCCAACGGAAGTGAATCGGCAGTCGTGGAAATGGTCAGGGTGGTTGGACTGTCTTGCGTGATCAGCAGCACGGTTGGGATGGGTTCTGATTGGAAGATTTGCCCCAAAGACGTTGTGACAACAAAACGGTTTTCGGCAAAGGCCAGGCCGGTTACGCTGGCGGACGAAAAGGCAAATTCAGCAGTCCACTTTGCGCCGATGGGTGAATTGGCACCGCCGATCAATGTTCCGACTTGACCATCAATAGTGGCCACATAAGTGCCGGCTCGACCTGCTAATCGAAGGTCGTTGACGTTGGTTGGCGCGCTGTCGGCGAAGAAATTGTGCGACGTCCAGGTCCGTCCGTCTTGCGTGACAAGAGGGCCGCTCACCAAATTGCTCTCGGCTACGCTGAGGAACTGACCGCCAGCAGGTCCGGCGACCCAATTGACGGCGTTGCTGGAGGTATAGATTGTCGAATCGGTCGCTCGCGCGAAAGAAATACCCTGAAACAGATTTTCGTCCGTAAAGCGAAATGGGCCGCGCTCGCCGATCCATGTCTTGCCGTTGGGAGAATGTTGAAAGTATTCGGTATCTTCATAGATGTCCGCTCCCCGATAGATGGACGAGTGGGCACTGGCGAGAAATTCGCCAGGCGTAAAACCAAGGCCGGTAATGTATTGATCCGTTGGGAACCCGGGCACCTGTGTCCAATCGAGGGCGTTGGTGGAAGAGAGCAGTTCGTAAGGTGGAAAATGCTCGTTGCCACGCGCGGTCAAAAACAGTCCGTTTGCATAGATGATCCCAGTGCTAAAGGGCTTGGTATGGGTCTCGTTGGAAAAACCAAACGCATGCGCGGCCCACACCTCGGCGTTTGTCGAGACGAGGACTGTGTCGTCGCCGGACAGAGCGACGAAGTTGCCCTGGCCGTAAGTAATTGAGCTGATCGCCTTGCCGGCAGGGTTGGTGCGTTCAAACCAGATCGGTGTGCTCACGATTTTTCCCGCGCCGCCGACCGCAAACGTCGCCCCTTTGAACGCGGTGATCCCCTTCAACTCAGTATTCGCCTGGGAAAATGGAACTATTCCCTGCTTCGAAGGGTCCAACGTCACGTGGCTGCGCCAGAGATTGCCGGCTCGATCCAAAACCGCTTCGTAGAGGTCCGCCCCGGGTTCGGCGACCAGCGTGATTGCCACCAAATCGTTGGTCGCCGGAGCGCTCAGCAACTTTGTTTGTGCCTGCGCGTAGATTCCAGACGTTCCGGCATCGCCGACGAAGTGCACCGCTTGCGCACTTACGTTCACCGCGTTGAGGTTTTCAAATGTGCCGCTGTCACGGTCCAACCAGTCACTCCCGTCAGACGAAGTCAAAAGAGACCCGCCATCTCCCACCGCGGCGAAAAGGCCATTGGCGGAATGAACCGCGCGCAAAGTTACGGGCACCGGGCGGGATTTGTTTTGAAAGCTCGCCCCATCAATGGAGACCAGGATCGTTCCCTTCGTGCCGACTGCGACGATAACATTGTTGAAAATGGTCACTCCGAGCAGATCGTTCTGCGTACCCGAACCCAATCGTGACCAGGATTGTCCGTCGCTCGAAACGAGAATCGTTCCAGCGGCGCCCACAGCACAGAGCCGATCGGGCGAGGCGGCGACGGCGTAAAGGTTGGCGGTAACGCCGGAGGTACGACTCGTCCACTGCAGGCCATCGCTGGACGTGACAATCGTCCCCTGCGCACCCACCGCGGCGGCGAGATTGGTTCGTGTGGCTATCCCGAACAGATCATTGGTCGTTCCGGAACTTCGGCTAAAGAGTTGTTGGAAAAAATTTTCACTGCGAACATTTGCCCCCAGTGCCAACCCTATGGCTAATAGATACACCCTCACTTTCCGCTGAAACTACCTAATGCCCGTCACTCGTCAATCGGTGGGTCCGCGATTGCATGTGCATCGGTCTGCCCTATATTGCTGCAAAAGCTAATTGAGAGCGTTAATCGAAACAGCCGCCCAGCGTACGGAGCGGGTTTTTTTAATCGGGGTCGAACTTAAATCCCGCAGCAAATGGGATGTCCAGGATTCCCTTTCTGAATTGGCCGAACTGGCCACCACCGCCGGCGCAGTTGTCACCGGGAATGGGACGCAGAAGCTCGAAGCGCCGGTGGCCAGTACTTATATCGGATCCGGGAAAGCGCAGGAATTCGCCAAGTGGTGCCGCGAGCATGAAGTCGATACCATCATTTTCGACGACGAACTTTCGCCCGCCCAAAGCCGCACGCTCGAAAAAATTTTCGAGTGCAAAATACTCGACCGCACTTCGCTGATTCTCGATATCTTCGCCCAGCGTGCCCGCACACGCGAAGGCAAGCTGCAGGTCGAACTCGCGCAGCTCGAACACCTGCTCCCGCGCCTGACCCGTTACTGGACCCATCTTTCACGGCAAAAGGGCGGTATCGGCATGCGGGGTGGTGAAGGTGAGACGCAGTTGGAGGCGGACCGCCGAAAAGTGCAGGAGCGCATCGACAGCATCCGCGAAGAGCTTGACCTGGTTCGCCGCCAGCGTTCTACCCAACGCGCGGGACGTCAGCGCAGTAACTGGCCGCTCGCATCGATCGTGGGTTACACGAACGCCGGAAAATCCACTCTTCTTAATAAACTCACGGGTGCAGATGTGCTCGCGGAGAACAAGCTTTTCGCGACGCTTGATCCCACAACACGCCGCCTTCGTTTGCCGACTAATCAAAACGTCCTGTTGAGTGATACGGTCGGTTTCATCCGCAAACTTCCTCACGACCTCGTCGAAGCCTTCAAAGCGACGTTGGAGGAGGTAGTTCAAGCCGATCTGCTTTTGCACGTTGTCGACACAAGCCACCCGCACTGCGATCGCCAGATTGAATCGGTAAACGCGGTCCTTCAGGAGATCGGTGCCGCCGGGAAACCGACATTGATGGTGCTCAACAAAATCGATAAGGCGGAGCCCCAAACGGTCGAGCGCCTTCTCGCGCTGCATCATCCTTCGGTAGCCATTTCTGCCCAGACCGGCGAAGGGATCCCGGATCTTCTGAACGCGGTGGGTGCCGAACTCCGCCCCATCCGCGAGTTCCTCAACTTAAACGTCCCGCACCATGCCTCTGACGTCATTGCCCGTCTCCACTCCGTTGGCCAGGTGATTGAACGCGATTACGATGGTGACACAGCCCGATTCCGTGCGCGGATCCCTCCCCATCTCCACGCTGAATTCGCCCCGTTTATCGTGCAGGATATGCAGAAAGCCTGATTCTCGTGAGTTCGGCGGCGAAGCGAAGCATTGGCGCTATCTCTGAGAGGCCCGGTAGAAAAGAAAGATGCGGCGGAGTGTCTGAGGAGATCGGCGCTCCCGCAAGCGGGATTCTGGCTACTAGAGCCACTTCTGACGCCCCGGCACGAAGATCTCGAACCCGGTACTTGAAGTGAGACTATTCACGTCGCGCGACCATTTTTGTCGCATGACCTGGGGCGGATCGCAACCGAAAGTTATTCCCAAGTTCTGCACAGCGATGTGCAGAACTTGAGCCTGGAAAGGTCGGAACTTACTTCGCTGCCGAAAGGGCTGCAGCGCGATTGGCATCCTTTTCCTTCACAGCAGTGGCGCCTTTGCCGACGCGCTTGCGGAGGTAAGTGAGCTTCGCGCGACGGACGGAGCCGCGGCGTTCGACTTCGATCTTCTCCACGCGAGGGGAGTTGACGGGGAATATGCGCTCGACACCTTCGCCGTAGCTGATGCGACGGACGGTAAAGTTCTCATTCAGGCCGCGACCGCGGCGGCCGATCACCACACCCGCGAAGACCTGGATGCGTTCCTTGTCACCTTCCACAACTTTGGTGTGGACGCGCACGCTGTCCCCGACGTTGAACTGCAGCGGGTTCTTGCGAAATTGTTCCGATTCAATTTTATCAAACAGTGCCTGGCTCATAAAAAATTCCTAGTCGTAATCTTATTTTTAATCCTAATCTGTCTCTTTCTTGTCGTTCGCATTCTGGCACGCGGTTGAGCGCGTCCCTACCAACAAATCCGGCCGTCTCTCCCGCGTGCGCTCCAGCGCCTGTTCGTGTCGCCATTTAGCGATCTCCGCGTGGTGGCCGGAGAGTAAAATCTCTGGCACTTTCATCCCCCGGAATTCCGCTGGCCGAGTATAATGCGGATATTCCAGTAAACCATGGCTGAAGGATTCCTCCTTCGCGCTCTCATCGTCCCCGAGCACCCCCGGTAACAATCGTGCGACCACATCGATCACTACCATTACCGGCAACGCTCCATTCGTCAGCACATAATCGCCGATCGAAAGGTCGTCATGCGCCAACCCCTGGCGCACTCGCTCATCAAATCCTTCGTAACTTCCGGAAATCAGGAGCAGATGCTCATGCCCCGCGAGCTCCCGCGCAATCGCCTGCGTAAATTTCCGCCCGCTGGGCGACATCAAAATCACGCGCGTTCCGGGCGTCGCCAGCGCTTCCACCGCTTCAAACAGCGGTTCCGGTTTCAACACCATCCCCGGCCCGCCGCCAAACGGACGATCATCCACCGTTTTGTGGCGGTCGTGCGTCCAATCCCGGAGATTGCGAATCTGCAGGTCGAGCAGCCCCCGTTCGCGTGCGCGCTTGATGATGCTCTCATCCAACGGTCCCACGAACATCCCCGGAAAAAGGGTCAGCACATCGATCTTCATACGCCGTGCTGAAGCGTGTAAAAACTAGTATCGGCTGTAAGTCCCGCGACGTTCGCCACCACCACTCCGGCGCTGACCGCCGCCACCGCTACGCCGACGATCGCCATATCCGCCTCCGCCGCGCGAGTGAGAATGCGAGTGACTGTGGCTGTGCCCGTGAGAATGTGAATGCCCGTGGCCCTCATCGAAGTTGCGTCGTGGTGGTTCTTCGCCCGACTCTTCATCCACCACTTCGAGCGCGCAACGTAAACCGCGCTTTGCGCTGCCGACCAGAAGCAGGGCTCGGATCGCATTGATGGTCGCTCCCTGGCGGCCGATGATTTTGCCCATGTCGGTGGGATGAACACGGAGCTCATAAATCGTCATCCCATTACGTTCGGTCGGGCTGATCGTGACAGCATCAGGCCTGTCCACGAGCCCCTTCACCACGTAGTCGAGAAAAGTTTCCATACCCGGTTAAGCCGGTGAAACTCAGGCAGTTGCTGTCGCGGCGGGAGCGTTCTTTCGCGCCTTCTTGATGAAACTCGCGACGGTTTCAGACGGCTGCGCGCCATTCTTAAGCCAATGCTCAGCGCGGTCGAGCTTTAAAGTAAAATTCGTATCCTTCTGGAGCGGATGGTACGTGCCCAGTTCCTCCAGGAACTTTCCGTCGCGCGGGCTGCGGCTGTCCGCCACTACAATGCGAAACACCGGCGTGTTCTTCGTCCCGATCCGCTTCAACCGTATTCTAACTGCCATAAATCTTTCTCGTAAAAAGCGTGTATCCTACCACATGGGTCCATTTATACAAATGCGACCGTAAAAAAGAGCGGAAATAGTACGGGCGTGCTGCGGTCTTTTCAAGTCTCGATTTCAAAGAATGGCGGGTTCAAGATAATGAAGGCCGAAGTTGACGACCTGCGGGATCAAGCTGTTTTCTTTTGTCCTCAAAATAACCGGCAGACCATGGCCACTGAAAGGCGGCCTTCGCTTTAGCAGTTTTCCTCGAGGTGCACCCGCAGATAAGGGCTCAAAAAGACAGATCGTCATCTTTTCATAAAGCGTTCTTCGAACGATCGGTGTGGCATTCGGGACGGGAGTTCCACAGGAGATCAATCAGAAAGACACCCAACGGCAGGAATACAGGGAGCCATGCAGGCGTGTTGCCAAAGTTAAAACTGTAGCCCCAGGAAATTGCGCCATGTCCTGGCTCGCCTCCTGAGAAGTTGAAACGGTGCATCGCGTTGTGAACGCTCAGGACAAGGCATCCCCGCAGCGCGGCTTTCCAACCACAGTGGAAGCGCCGCGCGATGGAGCAGAGGAACCAGGGGAGAGCAAAGTAACTGGCCCAACGAATGCATTCGAAGGAGGCTGACACCGCCTTACCCGAAATCCGAAAAGGAACCCAGGTGAACATGCCCGCCGCTGATCCAATTGAAACGATGAGAAGAGCCCACCAAACAATCGTGGCAATGAGCGCGAGAAGAGCGAATCCCGGAGCGGGGTGGCGCCCGAGCCAGGAACTGCGTTGCATTCGGGCGGTGAACTCTTCAATCAAGGGTTCGGCGGTCCCAAGGCAGTTGGTAGCGTGGGTTTCCGCTTCAGATTGAGCGAGTCCCTGACGAAGGCCCTCATTGACGAGGTCGACCCAGTGTTCCTCAAGTTCGCGAGCGACGCGATTGACGTAAGTCCGACCGAAGCCCTGTTTCAGCAGGCCGCGCCGCACGCTGGCGCCAACTTCCGTTTTACGCATGGGTTCCTTTCAAAACGGCCTTCACTCCAATGGCGACCTGCTCCCAGTCGTGAGTAAGTGATTCCAAACGTTTCCGTCCAGCGGCTGTGAGGGCATAGTAAAGGCGGCTGCGTCCATCGACATCCGCCCGGCGGCTGATGACGCATTTTCTGGCTTCGAGTTCGTGGAGAACCGGGTAAACGCAACCTTCACCAAAAGCGAAGGCCTCGCGGCTACTCGTTTGAATGGCTTTGACGATTTCGTAGCCGTACATGTCGCGGCGGGCGAGCAATTGCAGAACGAGCAGCTCGGGAACTCCATTCAGGAAGGATGGATTGGTCTTGGGCACTTCGACCGGCATGATACCTTTCAGTTTAAGGTATGTAAAGCCTAAAACCGAAAGGTATGCGCGTCCCTGGTTGGAGGTTGCAGCAACGTCCCAGAGAAATGAATCAGTTGACAGGGAGGGCAGTGAGCGTCTGAATCGGCTAATGCCCATTTTGAAGCGGATAGCGGAGTTGATTCTCATTTCAGGTTGGTCCTTCGCCGCTCGTGGGGACTCGCCAACCGCCGCCGGTGCGTTTGGTCACTCGGTCCACGGCGAGGCCTTTGACGAAGGCCCCCGCCAGGCGGCGTATCTGATACGAGGCATGCCGGATATCGCCTTCCCTGTCACGACAACGAACCTGGCGGCGCAGCAATTCTTCAACCAGGGAGTGGGGCAACTCCACGGATTCTGGTATTTCGAGGCGGAACGTTCATTCCGGCAGGTGGCGAAGCTGGATACGAATTGTGTTATGGCTTATTGGGGAATGGCCATGGCCAACGTGGTTAACGAGACGCGCGCCAAGAGTTTCATGGAGAAGGCAGTGATGCTGACGAACGGCGTTGCGCGCCGCGAACATCTTTACCTCGATTCGCTCGCGAAGTTCTATCTTGGGACACAAACGAACGAGGTGGAAAAGCATCGGACGTATGTTCGCGACCTGGAGCAGATCGTCGAAGAATTCCCGGATGACCTCGAAGCGAAAGCGTTCCTGGCTTTTAAAGTATGGGATAACGGTGGGCGCATCAAAATTTCCAGCCACACCGCCACAGACGCTCTCGCGCGCGAGGTGCTGGCGCAGAAACCGCTGCATCCGGTAAACCATGCACGGATTCACCTTTGGAATGGAGAGGCAGACCGGCGAGCGCTCGACTCGGCAGCGCGTTGCGGGCAGGGCTCGCCCGGGATCGCCCATATGTGGCACATGCCCGGCCACAGTTATTCGGGAACCTATCGCTATGCCGATGCAGCGTGGCAGCAGGAAGCTGCAGCTCGCGTAGATCACGCGTATATGATGAGGAATGGCGTTCTGCCGGACCAGATCCACAATTACGCGCACAACAACGAATGGCTGGTGCGAACTTTGAATCATCTCGGGCGAGTGCCGGAAGGAATCGAAATTGCGAAGAACCTTATCGAGTTGCCACGTCACCCGAAATATAACCGACTTGAACTCCCCACCGAGCGAGAAAAGGCGGATCAAAAGTCGAAGAAAAAAGCCGAAGCCGGCCGTGAGGGTAGCGCGCGGTACGGGCGCAGTCGTTTGATTGAAACCTTGGTGAACTGGGAACTTTGGGATCAGCTGATTGAACTGAGCAACACGATGTATCTGGAGGAGACCGCGGTTCCGGAAGAAATGGCCAAACGCGCGCACGCTCTAGCCCTTGCTTACCTCGCAAAGGGACAATCGGCGGAAGCGGAAGCCCAAATCGCCCATGTGGAAGCATGCATCGGCCTGCAGCGAGGACTGCGCCACGAGGATATTGACGAAACCGAGATCAACGCGAAAGAAGAGAAGAAGAAAGATGATGAGGTCGACCGCGCTTTAACTGATACCGTTAAAACGCATTCGCAGAAGATTCGATACATTGAGAATCTTCTCGCTGAACTGAAGGTGCAGCAACGTCTGCTCCATACTCATTCAACCAACGATCTGAAAAAATCGATCGAAGAACTCAAGGATGTACCGCGCGAGCGTCTGGCACAAATCTGGATGCGCAGCGGCGATACGAACAAGGCATTGGAAGTCGCTCTCGAGAGTTATAAGAGTGGAACAAACCAGGTGAATCCGCTGGCGAATTATATCGACCTGCTTGCTCAGGCTGGGAAGGAAACTGAGGCGCAGGAGAAGTTCACCGTCCTTCGACGTGTGGCCAGCCAATCCGAGCTCGACCTGCCGATTCTCAAGAGGATTCAACCGTTTGGACAGAGGCTTCTTTTTTCTGAAGATTGGCGCGAACCATACGTGCAGCCGTCGGACGTTGGGGACCGCCCGGCTCTCGACAGCCTCGGCCCAATTCACTGGAGCCCGAGTCCAGCCGCCGAATGGACTTTGCGCGATCCGGAGAACAAAAAAGTGTCACTCAAAGACTATCGTGGCCGCCCGGTGGTCGTCGTGTTCTATCTCGGTGCCGGGTGCGTTCATTGCATCGAGCAACTCAACGCCTTCGCACCGAAAATCAAAAACTTTTCTGACGCGGGGATCTCTCTTCTGGCAATCAGCACCGAATCAGTTCCGGACCTTGAGAAGACCCTTGCGAAAAGCAAGGAGGGTGGCGCGTTTCCTTTCCCGATCCTTTCTGACCATGGACTGGAGACATTTAAATCGTACCACGCCTACGACGATTTTGAGAATATGCCGCTCCACGGGAGCTTTCTCGTCGATGGCAGGGGTTTGGTCCGGTGGCAGGATATCAGCTACGAGCCGTTCTTTGACGTCGATTTTTTGCTGCACGAAGCCAAACGCCTCCTGGCGCTTCCACCGGGTCCCACGCTGGCTAAAGCCTCGCCGTAAAAACCAATCAATCGCCTCGAGCCACGCAAAAAGGTAGGCTCGCGCCGTAGCTCGCGCGAGGTCTGGCTTGAAAAGGGGGGCGGCGCCCCGTAGCTTCGGGGCAGCATTCGAAAATATGAAGAAGCGGGTTCTCTACATCTGCCTTTGCACGGTTCTCGGACTCAATCTTCTGATCGGCACCCAGGTTTATTTGGCGAACGTCCACGCCGCGGAAGGGGAGAACGTGTACGATGAGGTGCGGCTGTTCATGCGGGTGCTGGAGCGGGTGCGCCAGGATTATGTGGATGGGGAGAAGGTGACGTATCAGGACCTGATTCGCGCGGCGATGAAGGGAATGCTGAATACGCTCGACCCGCACAGCGAATACATGGAGCCGCCGAAATACACCGAATTGAAAAACGACACTGAAGGCGCGTTTGGCGGGGTGGGGATTGTCGTCGGAATGCGGGATAATATGCTGACCGTCATTTCACCCATGGAAGATTCGCCCGCTTACAAGGCAGGTATTTTAGCGGGCGATAAGATTGTTAAGATTGAAGGGCGTTCGACGGAAAAGATCAGCATGCCCGAAGCGGTAAAAAAACTCCGGGGCGAACCGGGGAGTGAAGTGATGATCTCAATTTTGCGGCCGGGCAACCCGGTGAAGGATTACAAGTTGGCGCGTGCGGTGATCAAGGTGGATACGGTCAAGGATCTGAATGGTCTGCACCAATATCCGGTGGATGAGAACAAGATTGGATACGTGCGGATTACCCAATTCGGTGAACAAACGGCGACCGAGTTTCGTGATGCTCTCGACAAGATGAAAAAGCAGGGGTTCGAGGGTCTGGTGATTGATTTGCGCAACAACCCCGGCGGACTGCTGGATCAGGCGGTAAAGTTCTGCGACATCTTCTTGAAGCGCGGGCAGTTGATAGTTTCGACCGAGGGTCGATCGCAGCACATGAAGTCGGAACAGTACAAAGCGACAGGTCGCGACGAGTTCCCGAACGTGCAACTTGCGATCCTGGTAAACAATGGCAGCGCCAGCGCTTCGGAAATTGTATCGGGATGTCTGCAGGATGTGGGCCGCGCATTCATCGTGGGCGAGCAAACCTTCGGCAAGGGATCGGTGCAGAGTATCATGCCGCTTGAAGACGGGTCAGCTTTGCGCCTAACAACGGCGAAATACTACACGCCGAGTCACAAGGTGATTCACGAACATGGGATTACGCCGGACGCGGTGGTGCCGATGAGCGCGGAGGAGGAAGAAGCGCTCTACTACAAGCGGGTTTTGGGTGGGTTCGATTCACTGGATGAATCGCAGAAAGAACGGATTCGCGCGATCCACGATGTGCAACTCGAGCGAGCGCAGGATTACTTGAAAGGCGTGATCCTTTATCGCGATAGAGCGAGTCATCGAAAGCCCGCGCACCAGCAACTCGCCTCGCAGAAGCAGTAATGCTGCTCGCGGCCATCGAGACTTCCTGCGATGAGACAAGCGTCGCCGTCATAAAGGATGGGCGGATTCTATCGAGTGTCGTTTCTTCGCAGATAAAGCTGCATGCCGAATACGGCGGCGTGGTCCCTGAACTCGCCACGCGCGAACATCTCCGGAACTTTTTGCCAGTGGCACGTGAAGCGTTGCAGCAAGCCGGGGTGTCCGCGGAGGAATTGGAGGCCGTCGCCGCGACGCAAGGACCCGGATTACCGCCGGCGCTGATGATCGGCTTTCAGGCCGGGCAAGGAATGGCCTACGCACTCAGCAAACCGTTCATAGGTGTCAATCATCACGAGGCGCATCTTTATTCACCATGGATTCGCAACGGGGCGGCGGAGTTTGACAGGCTGGAGCCAAATGTCTCACTGATCGTCAGTGGAGGGCATACGATGTTAGTGCATGTCCGCGGCGAGTTATCGCACGTTCTGCTCGGTTCGACAGTGGACGATGCAGCAGGAGAATGTTTCGATAAGACCGCAAAGCTGATCGGACTCCCGTACCCCGGCGGGCCAGAAATGGACAGGCTTGCCCAGGGCGGGAATGGCCTGGCGTATCACTTTCCCCGCCCGATGCTGAAGGAGGCTCACGACGATTTCAGTTTCAGCGGCCTAAAGACGTCGGTGCGTTATTTCCTGCGCGACCACCCCGATGTCTTAAAAAGCGAAGACATGGTGCGGGACCTTTGCGCCAGTGTGCAGGGGGCGATCGTAGAGGTCTTGGTCCAAAAAAGCATCCGCGCGGCGAAGCGCTTGGGTGTGCGTTGTGTGACTGCGTCGGGCGGCGTGACGTGCAACTCGTCGTTGCGAAGTGAGTTGGCTTTTGCCTGCAGCCAATCCGGGCTAACGTTGCGCCTCGCAGAAAAGTCGCTCTGCACTGATAATGCAGCGATGATTGGGGTTCTCGCGGAGCGTATTCTCTTTCGGAAGCGTGCTGCGACACCAAATGCGGCGGAGATCCGCTCCTCCTGGTCACTGGACCAAAATTAATTTTCTCCCTGAAGGGCCGCTCGGGCGGAAGCGCAAGACCGTGCCAACGGGCTGCCGTATTGTTCCAGACCCCGCTCGCTGCGAAGTTGAACCTATGAGAAAGAAGATGTGTTGGATCGCGACCGTGGCCCTTGCGGTTTTCAGCGGGTGCGGTGATTACTCTGGCGGAAAACGGGCGTCAGCTGCGTCGGAAGATCGCGGATCGCAGAGCTTTGGGTCAGCTACAGACGTCGCGCGGACCAGTGATTTGCCGACAAATGCGGTAAACGATGCGGACATCGGTATTGGTGGACCTTTGCAACGCGAAACCGGGAATTACAAAGCGCATGACGTTTCAGCTCCGAAAGCGGACGAAGAGCTTGCCAAGCAAATTAAGGTCGCGCTTACAACGGGAAGCACCGGGACCACCGGCGCCATTCCCGAGAATATGCTGACAAAGATCGATGTGCAGGTGCACAACGGCAACGTGACGCTCACCGGGCCCGTCTCCAGCGAGGATGAGAAGAGCTCGATCGGAAAACAGGTTTCTGGATTCAAAGGTGTGCAGTCGGTGCAGAACAACCTTACGGTTGGGGGATCAGCAAAGAATGAAAAGCCGCTCCAACCTTTGGTTCCGCGGGGCGGCAATGATTAATCAAGGTTCGTGGATGACTACTCGATAGAATTTCGAGTCAACCTTTGGATTCGTTGCGGTGAAGCTCACAACGCCATCGCTTCCAGCAGTAGCAGAGCTCACAGTAATCCATTCGGTGGGTGGCACTTGATCGGAGCTTTGTAGGTCATACACTGTTCCGGGCGCGCCGATTGTCTGCAGGACGAGATCTGCGTCTGCCGCGTAGGTGATCTCGACACGCGGTTCGGCCGGAGGTGTCACGCTATCACCATTGCTCACGGTCAGGGTGACTTCAAAGCTGCTCACAGTGCCCAAAGGGTTAGTTATCTCGACATGGTAGCTCCCGGCATTGTTTGTCGAGGCGCTAAATGTATAGCTTGAATCGGTCGCCCCGGGGATGATGAGGCCGTTTCTAAACCACTGATAGCTTAACGGGTCGGAGCCATCTGCCAGCACGAAGAAATTGGCGGTCGCGCCTTGATTCAGGTTGAGGCTGTGCGGTTGGGTCAAAATGGAGGGTGGGGCGAGGACAACGACTAATGCTGGACTGCTAGTGGTAGAGCCAGCTTCGTTGGCCACCGTGACGCGGTAGGCGCCTTGATCTTCAAAATTGAGCTCGGGAATCTCGAGAATCGAATTGGTGGCTCCGGGCAATGGGAATGCATCTCGGAACCACTGAAATTGAGGGTTTATTCCAGTGTACCCCACCGTCAGGAGCAACGGGGCACCGACAGGAAGAACCTGGCGTTGCGGCGGTGCCGTGATGGTTGGAGCCGCTATTACACTTAGAACCGCGGGTTCGCTCATGACCATCCCCGCTGGGTTCGCCACGCTAACCGCGTAGGAAGCCGAGTCACTTGGACTCACTGCATCAAAATGGAGAGTGGAGGCGGTGGCGTTTGGAATCACGACCCCGTTACGGAACCATTGATAGAGCAGGGGTGCCGAACCCGTGGCTTGAACGCCCAGGTCAAGGCCTGCGCCCGGGGCGATGCTCCGACTGGCCGGAGCCTTGGTGATGGACGGTGGGACCAGAATGCTCACCACCGCGTCCTGCGAGGTGATGGAGCCTGCTTCGTTGAAAACCTTCACGGAATAAACGCCCGCATCGCTCGCCTGGGCCGAGACAATCTTCAAAGTTGCTGCGGTTGCATTCGCAAGGGGTATTTGATCTCGGCTCCACTGATATTGCAGAGGGCCCGAACCGCTGGCCTGAACCAGGAGTGTAACCAGAGATCCAGCCGTTACGTTCTGGCTGGCGGGTTGCACAAGAATGCCAGGCGGGATAACCACTCGGACGACCGCTGGGTCGCTCATGAGTATTCCCGCGGTGCTGGTGATCCTGAGCGCGTATGAGCCGGCATCGGAGGTTTGCAGCGAGCCGATCTTCAGGTTCGGAGATGTGCCTCCGCCGATGGCTATTCCGTTGCGGAACCATTGATATTGCAAAGCCACTCCGCCGGTAATCTGCACCGAGAGATTCAATGTGCTCCCAACCGCCAATACCTGGCTGAGAGGCTGTTTAGCGATGGCAAATTGATTTGCAATCGATGTCCCAAGGATTGCAGGGTCACTCGTGACCGATCCTGCCGCGTTAGAGATCTGCACCGTGTAAATTCCGGCGTCTGACGACTGAGCAGAGGCGATCTGGAAGCTGGCGCCAGTCGCGTTCGGGATCGCAGAGCCATTAACGAACCATTGATATTGAAGTTGGCCCACGCCCATGGCCTGCACAGCGAAGGTGACCGGCTTTCCGAGGGTGAGGGTTTGACTGGTCGGCTGGCTTATAATCGAAGGTGGAAGCAACACAATAACGACTGCCTGTTGCGAGGTAATAGAACCCAGGTCGTTTGAAACGCGCAAAACATATGTGCCCCCATCTGTGGACCTGGCCGAGGGTATCTGCAACGTAGCGTTTGTCGCGCCCGACACTGCGAAGCCGTCACGAAGCCACTGATATCTCAGTGGGTTCGACCCCGAGACAATGGCACTGAGTGTAAGTGCTGAGCCTGCGTTCACCGTTTGTGAAGTTGGTTGTCTCGTGAAGAGTGGGGGACTGTTGATCGTCAATGTCGCCGCTGCGCTATCGACACTGCCTGCGGAGTTCGAGACAGTGACCGTATAGTCACCGGCCTCGGCGGAGTCTATCGCCATGAGGCGCAGGAGGGCGTTTGTTGCTTCGGTGAGCGGAGCACCGTTGAAGAACCATTGATATTGCAGCCCTGTCCCCGAGGCTTCGACGATAAACGTGCAATCAGCGCCGGCAAGAACGGTTTGGCTCGCCGGTTGGGTAACAATGGTTGGCCCGTTCACACCGACGACCGTGATGGTCGCGGGTAAACTGGTAACGCTTCCATCGCCATTGGTGACTTGGACAGTGTAGAGACCGCCATCGCTGGTCGACGCGGACGGAATTAGATAAGACGCACTGTTTGCTGCACTGAGCGGAGCGCCATTTTTGAACCAACGATAAGTAAGCGTTGGGGCTCCTGTCGCCTGGACTGTAAGGTTAATGGATGAACCCTGGCCGACTGTTTGAGATTTCGGCGCGGTTGTAATCACGGGCGGGTCGAGAACGGTGATCACCGCTGGAGAGCTTGTAACCGATCCGGCGGTGTTCGATATGGTTACGGTATAAGAGGCGGCATCCGCGATGCCGACGGCGGGCTTTTGGTAGACGGCCCCCTTGGCGTTTTGGATAGCGACGGCATTGCGATACCATTGGTAGGTAAGTGGTCCGGTCCCACTCGCCTGAACGGACAGCGTCAGCGAAGAACCGACTGCTAGGCCTTGGCCAACGGGTTGAGACAGGATCGTCGGGATAGCGGTAGGGTCGGTAACCGTGACGTTGGCAACAGAACTGTTTACAGTGCCGGCGGCGTTCGAGATTCGAACGAGGTAGCCACCTGCCTGGCTCTTTTGGATGGAGGTGATCTGCAGAGTTGAGCTGGTCGCGCCCGGGACAGCTACGCCGTTTCTATACCACTGATAGGTCAACGCGGATTGGCTGCTCGCGAGCACTGAGAGCGTGAGAGAGTCCCCCGTCGAAACCGCAATGGAAGCCGGTTGCTGTGTGATCACAGGAGGGAGGATAACAGTAATCGTCACGGGGTCGGTCGAAACAGAACCTCCGGCATTCGCAACGTTCACTGAGTAATCTCCCGCGTCCGCTGCCTGTGCCGCGACGATTTGAAGGGTTTGGCTGGTGCCGTTCGCAAGAGGGCGGCCGTTTCGCGACCATTGATACTGCAACGGTGCCGAACCGGTGGCTTGGACAGAGAGTGTAACCGGTGTACCGAGGGTGACTGTTTGGCTGACGGGAGCTTTAACGAGCGTGGGCGCTGTGGGCCGCGTTGTTACCGTCACATTTACCGTAATGCTTGTCACAGTTCCGGCGTTGTTGGACACCCGCACGTTGTAAGCGCCCGCATCCGATGACTGGATCGAGGCGACGTAGTAGCTGGCGGCGGTTCCGGCGGGAATCGGAACACCGTCATGGAACCACTGGTACGCGAGATTTGCTCCGACAGCCTGAACGGAAAGCGTCAGCGGCGAGCTATCTGTCAAGTTTTGGCCGAGAGGCTGAACCGTTATGATCGGAGCAGCGAGAGACGCGTCGATAGTTAATGATGCTGGGTTGCTGGTCGCCGCACCTGCGGTGTTAGATACATTCACCGTGTAGGTGGCTGCATCATTCTGTTGAACGCCAGAGATGACGAAAAGGGCGCTGGTTGCTGTCGGGATCGCTACCCCGTTCCGATACCACTGGTATTGCAGTGGACTTGTCCCTGTTGCCTGCACGCTAAAGGTGGCTGCTCCGCCGGGCGCAACGGTTTGGTTGAAGGGTTGTACGTTGATGGCCGGTGCAACAGCGGACGATGTTACGGCGATGGTCGCACTGGAACTGCTAACGCTGCCGATACTATTTGAAACTTTGACGCTGTACTCGCCACTATCCGCGGCTTGCGCTGATCCGAGATTCAGCGTGGCGCTGTTTGCACCTCCAATCGGAACTCCGCTTCTCAGCCACTGATAGCTGAGCGGGGCTGATCCTGTTGCCGCGACCGCAAGGCTCAAAGGACTACCAGCGATGACAGACTTTGATTGAGGCTGCACGCTAATGATGGGTGCATCCAAAACTGTGATAACAGCCGAACGACTGCTGGCCGAACCTGCGCTATTGGAAATCGTGACGCTGTATTTTCCCGAATCGGTCGTTCGTGGCGAGGCAAGTTGATATGTATTCGCGTTGGCACCCGGGAGAGGAGATCCGTTCCGGAACCATTGATACTGTAAGGGAGCCGAACCAGTGGCGGTGACGGACAAAGTTAGTGCACTACTGGATGAAACCGTTTGGTCGATCGGTTGGACGGTAATAGTCGGCGAAACGACCGGGCCCATCACAGCTACCGTTGCGGTGGAGCTATTCGTAGTACCCACCGGATTGGAAATTTTTACATAGTATTCTCCAGACTCGACTGACTGAGCGGCCCCTAGATCCAGAACCGCACTGGTTCCGCCAGACAAAGGCGCACCATCCTTGAACCATTGATAATTCACCGGAGCAGAGCCGGTGGCAGCGACCGAGAGGCTTAAGGCCGCACCCTGAGCAACGCTCTGAGGTTCTGGTTGCTGTGTGATAACGAGCGGATCTAGAACAGTGATGACCGCGGAAGCGCTGGTGACCGAACCAACGCTGTTCGAAATTTTCACCGTGTAGAGCGCGGAATCCGACGTTTCCGGTACTTGGATGCTAAACGAGTCGGAGGTGGCATTCTGGATCGGTGCCCCGTTGCGGAACCACTGATACTGTAGCGGTGCTGAGCCCAGCGCGACAACCGAAAGAGTCAATGGCATGCCGGAAGGTGCGGTCTGATCCGTCGGCTGAACCAGTATGCTCGGAGCGACCGGGACGGCTGTGACCTGCACTGTGGCGACTGCACTATTCGTCGTGCCGACCGGGTTCGAAATTGTGACGTAGTAATCGCCTGCCCTGGACGATTGGGCGACTCCAAGGTCCAGTGTCGCACTCGTGGCACCCGGCAGGAGCGCACCATCCTTGAACCATTGGTAACTCAGGGGAGCAGAACCGGAAGCTGAGACGGCAATGTCTAGCGGTGAACCAACAATGACTGATTTTGAGGACGGCTGTTGTGTAATGAGGATTGGATCCAAAACAGTGATCGTCGCGTTGGCACTGTTAACGGACCCCGCACTGTTCGACACTTTTACTGCGTAGATGGCTGAATCTGAGGTTTTAGGCGCAACAATCGTAAATCGGGCAAGGTTGGCGTTCTGAATGGCGGCTCCGTTCCGGAACCATTGATACTGGAGCGGGTTAGAACCGGTGGCGGCCACCGAGAGTGTGAGCGGCTGTCCTGAAGGCGCCGTCTGATCAGTTGGTTGGAGAGTTATGCTCGGCGCGACTGGAACCTCTGTTACCAGAACTGTCGCGAACGCGCTGTTTGTGCTGCCGATCGGGTTCGAGATTGTAACATAATAGCTTCCGGCTTCGGCCAGGTCGGCGCTGCCCAGGTCGAGGGTAGCACTTGTTGCACCTGGCAGGAGAACAGCATCTTTGTACCATTGATAACTCAATGGAGCAGAACCGGAGGCGACGGCGGCGAGCCCCAATGGCGCCCCCATAGTCACAGTCCTGGACTGTGGTTGTTGGCTAATAACGATTGGGTCTAAAACAGTTATAGCTGCGTTTGCGCTGCTGAGCGAGCCGACGCTGTTCGAGACTTTCACTGAGTAGATCGCTGAATCAGAGGTTTTCGGCGCAACAATGGTGAACGTATCCAGGTTGGCATTTTGAATCGCAATGCCGTTCCGGAACCATTGATACTGGAGCGGCGTGGAGCCGGTCGCTTGAACGGAGAGTATCAGCGGCAGGCCAGAGGCCACAGTCTGATCAAGGGGCTGAACGCTAATGCCAGGGGAAACCGGCGCAGTGGTTATCGTTACGGTCGCAGCAGCGCTGTTGATGGTGCCGATGGGATTTGAGATGGAAGTGTAATAGTTGCCTGCCTCTGCGGATTCGGCAAAGCCGAGATCCAAAATGGCGCTGGTCGCTCCTGGCAGTGCAGTTCCGTCCTTATACCATTGATACGTCAGCGGCGCAGAACCGGAAGCAGCGACCGAGAGACCGAGGGCTGACCCGACTGTCACCGACCTCGATTGAGGTTGCTGCGTAATTGAAAGGGGATCGAGAAACGTGATCGCGGCGGTGCTGCTGGTTGCTGAACCGGCGCTGTTGGACACTTTTACGCTGTAAATGGCTGAATCGGATGTTTTTGGTGTCCCAATCGTGAATGTGTCCGTGTTGGCGTTCTGAATGGCGTTTCCATTGCGGAACCATTGGTATTGGAGCGGAGTAGAGCCGGTCGCAATGACGGATAGGACTAAAGGCTGGCCTGTAGGAGCCACCTGGTCCAGCGGCTGAAGCGAAATGGTGGGCGCTACTGGAAGGGCTGTTATGGAAACCGAAGCCACAGCACTATTCACGTTGCTGACCGGATTTGAAATCCTCACGTAGTAGTCACCAGCTTCGGGGGAATCCGCTGCGCCCAGATCAAGTATCGCGCTCGTCGCCGACGGCACGGGCACTCCGTTCTTGAACCACTGATAAGAGAGCGGAGAAGACCCGACAGCAGTGGTGGTGAGGCTCAAAAGAGAACCGACGGTTACCGACTTTGACTGCGGCTGCTGGGTGATAACTACTGGGTCCAGGACGGAAATCAGTGCAGGTGTGCTCGTTGTTGAACCGGCGCTATTCGAGACTTTGACGGTGTAGATCGCTGCGTCCGATGTTTGGGGAGCGTCGATCCGAAATGTATTCGCGCTCGCGTTCGCAATCGGCACGCCGTTGCGGAACCATTGGTATTGGATTGGCGTTGAACCGGTCGCCTGGACCCAAAGGATAAGCGGCGTGCCAGACGCGATGGTTTGGTCCAGAGGTTGGACGGAGATCGCTGCAGGAACGGGAGCGGCTGTGACCATGACGCTAGCATGCGTGCTGTTCGTGCTGGCGACGGGATTTGTAATCTTCACGTAATAATCGCCAGCCGCAGCGGATGTGGCTGTCCCTAAATCGAGTGTTGCACTGGTGGCTCCAGCTAATAAGGCGTCATTTTTAAACCACTGATAGGTGAGGGGAGCGGACCCGGACGCTGCAACGGCCAGGCTTAACGGGGAGCCAATCGTCACGGACCTGGTTTGTGGCTGCTGCGTAATTATCGGCGGGTCCAGGATGGTAACCAGGGCGGCAGCGCTGGTAACGGAACCTGCACTGTTGGAAACTTTAACAGTATAGAGCGCCGAGTCAGTTGTTTTTGTCGCGTCAATCTGGAAGGTGTTTGCGTTGGCGTTCTGGATGGCTACGCCGTTGCGCAGCCATTGGTACTGGATTGGGGTTGAACCGGTGGCCACGACCGAGAGAATAAGAGAAGTTCCCGACGCCAGTGTCTGGTCGAGCGGTTGCACAGAAATACCGGCCGCGACCGGAGCAGCGGTCACCAGCACGGTGGCGGTTGCGCTGTTTGTGCTGCCAATCGGATTCGAGACTGATACATAGTAACGGCCAGCCTCTGAAAACTCTGCTGCGCCAAGATCCAGCGTTGCCCCGGTGGCACCGGGAAGCAGCAGGTCATCCTTGAACCACTGGTAGGTTAAGGGAGTGGAACCGGAGACGGTAGCTCCGATGTTTAAGGCCATGCCGACGGTCACTGATTTGGATTGCGGCTGTTGCGTGATTACAGGTGCGTCCAGGACAGTGATGGTGGCAGGTGTGCTGGTTGCGGTCCCCGCGGTATTCGAGACTTTGACCGTGTAAATTGCGGAATCGGTTGTTCTGGGCACGTCAATCCTGAAATTGTCTGCGTTGGCATTCTGGATAGCCACTCCATTCCTGAACCACTGATATTGGAGCGGTGTCGAGCCTGTCGCCACGACGGAGAGAGTCAGAGGCTTTCCAGACGCCACAATCTGATCGAACGGCTGAACGGATATGCCCGCTGGGACGAGGGCCGCGGTCACCGTGACTACTGCGACAGCACTGTTGGTGCTGCCGATCCCATTCGACACTCTGACATAATAGTTTCCAGACTCGCCAGCGTCTGCTGCGCCCAGGTCCAGGATTGCGCCGGTTGCGCCGGAAAGAAGCGCGGCATTTTTAAACCACTGATAACTCAGTGGAGGTGACCCGGAGGCAGTAACAGCCAGGCTTAAAGGCGAATCCGTAGTGAGAGATTTGGATTGTGGCTGCACCACGATTTGGGGCACCTCAAGGACTGTGACGACAGCGCCCGCGCTGACCAATGATCCAGCGGTATTCGAAATACTCACGCTGTAGCTGCCGGAATCAGTTGCTTGTGCGTTCGGAATCTGGAGAGTTGCGCTTTGTGCGTTCGCGAGAGGTATGCCGTTACGGAACCATTGATACAGGAGGGGAGCTGTGCCTGTGGCCGTGACAGATAGATTAATCGCAGTTCCGGAGGCGATCGCCTGTCCTATCGGTTGGTTTGAGATGGAAGGGCTGGTCGGTGCCGCGGTCACGGTGAGACTCGCGATACTGCTCGTTGTCGTCCCGGCAGCATTGGAAATCGAAACGCTATAGTTCCCGGCGTCACTCAATTGCGTGGAAGCGATATTCAACGTGGCTGCGGTCTGCCCGGGCAGCGAAAGCCCATTCTTAAGCCATTGGTAGGACAGTGGTGTTGAACCAGAAGATGTCACGGTGAAGCTGGCGGGTGATCCCGAAACGGCCGATTTCGATTGAGGTTGTTGTGTAATGACAGGCGGTGTCAGTACTGTGATGAAAACAGGTGTGCTGGACACCGAACCCGCTGCATTGGCCACGTTAACGGCATAATTCCCAGCGTCTGTTGCCTGCGCCGATGCGATCTGAAATGTGGACGCCGTCCCGTTTTGCAACGGAGTGCCGTTGCGAAACCATTGGAATTGCAGTGGAGCCGTGCCGGTTACTTGGACTGAAAGGGTGATCGACGAACCGAGAGTAACAGTCTGCGTGGCGGGCGGGGTGGTAATGACTGGTGCCACGATCGGTACGTTCACCGTCACGTTCACCGTTAAGCTCGTTACTGACCCAGCACTGTTAGATACCGTCACATAGTATTGACCAGCATCAGCCTGTTGTGCTGCGCTTACTTGAAAAGTCGCCGCGGTCCCGTTCGGAATGGCTGTGCCGTTGTGAAACCATTGGTAGGTCAGCGGTCCCACGCCCGCTGCCACCACCGACAAAGCAAAGGAGCTTCCGACGTTGACGTTTTGACCAGTCGGTTGGGTGGTGATTGTCGGAGGCGCAATGACAGTGATAACGGCCTCGGTGCTCGCCACGGACCCAGATCCGTTCGAGACATTAACACTGTACGAACCAGCATCGGTCGAGCGAATGCTCGAGACGTGATATATCGAACTCGTTGCCAGGGAAATGGCGACTCCGTTACGAAACCACTGGTACTGGAGGGGAGGAGTCCCCGCCGCCTGGACGGTAATATCCAGTGAAGATCCCACGGAAAGCGTTTGGCTCTGAGGTTGTAGAGTGATGTTGGGCGGTCCGGTAATCGTAAGAATTGCGGTGCTGCTTTTGGCTGTTCCCGCACTATTTGAGACGTTTACTGAATAGGAACCGGCGTTCGCGCTCTGCACGCCAGTAAGGGTGAGTGTCGAACTTACCGCTCCCAAAACGGGGTTTCCATTCAGAAACCACTGATATGAAAGCGGCGCGGATCCGTTCGCCTGTACAGAGAAGGTAACTGTCGATCCAGGCATTACGGACTGGCTTATCGGCTGAACGGTAATGGACGGAGCATCTACGACTGGCGGCGGTGAAACTGAGAGTTGCGCGGGAAGACTCGTGGTCGATCCCGCACCGTTCGATACAGCCACGGTATAACTGCCCGCGTCCGTCAGGCTCGCTGAAGGCAAGGAGAAGGTGGTGGATGTTGCGCCAGCGAGTAGGATTCCATCCCGATACCATTGAAATTGCAACGGTGCTGAACCACTGGCTTGCGCGGTAAAGTCAACTCGGGTTCCGCTCAAGACGCTTTGCCCCACAGGTTGCTGAGTAATTGTTGGCGGCAACAGGACAGTTAGCTGGGCTGCGGAGCTCGTCACGGTCCCAGCAGAATTGGAGACCTGAACGGAATAGCTGCCAGCATCTCCAGCCTGCGCGTCCGGGATTTGAAACGTTGCCGCCGTAGCGCCTACAATCGTGACGCCGTTCTTCATCCATTGGTAGCTAAAAGGTGCTGTTCCGGCCGCTGATACCGTAAAACTCAAAGCAGTTCCCAATGGAACAGTTTTCGACGCAGGTTGGGACGTGATGCTCGGCGCGATTACGGAGCTTGTCGGGGGGGTGACCGTGATAACGGCCGGAGCGCTCGTGATTGAAGCCACGGAGTTTGAGATGCTCACGGTATAGCTCCCTGCATCGGCCGTTTGGACTGAGGGAATCTGAAATGAGGTTCCGGTTGCACCCGGAATGGGCGAAGCGTTGCGAAACCACTGAAATTGCAGGGGGCTTGAACCGGCGGCTTGAATGGTAAGTAAAAGCGAAGTCCCTGCCGAAAGGTTTTGAGAAGCGGGACCAACCGTAATAGTTGGCGCGACATCTGTCAGTTGAGTGATCTTAATCGTGGCCACTCGGCTAACCGCAACATTAACCGAGTTGGAAACGGAAACGAAGTAGTAGCCGCCATCGGTCGATGAGACAGACGTTTTCTGAAACGTGGGACCCGTTACTGCGGGAAGATACACAAAGTCTTTGTACCATCTATAAGTGAAGGGTTGCGAACCAGTCGCCGCTACAGACAGCTGTAGAGGATTCCCAACGCCCAACGTCTGCGATACAGGGTCCGCTGTAATCGTCGGGGCCACTGGATTTGGTTCTGTGGTCGGGGGAGGGACAGTTGTTGCCCCTGAGGTGGTGAAACTAAGAGTACTTGACGGACCACTTTCCAAGCCAGACGTATTGTAGAACTGTTTCCGGCTGAAGAGGTGTAATAGACCTTGTAACCAGCGATATCGGTTTCTGCGTTTGCGTCCCAGGCGAGAGTGACTTGCGCCCCAATAAGTCGTAAGGGGGCTAATAAAGCGGCGGCCAACGCCCAAAGCTGTAAAGGTTTCGTTAACGCACGCGCAATTCTCATATTCGAACTGGCTCGTGTTAAGCAGCCGAGATACCATCGGGGTTCACCTGAGGACTTAGTGCCGGAAAACTGGGAAAAATGGCCCAAAATGGGGGTTTTTAACCGCATTAAAAATGCGACATGCCAGCGAGAAAAAACGCGTCACCGCCTCGCAAAACTGAGAACCTAAAACGCCGTGAAGTTCGGTTAAAAATCTCCGGCTAACTTTCCTTCAGCGTGCGTGGAAATATGCCGATAGAAACACTTGTTCACTGAGCAGTGACGGGCAGTCCAACACGGAAAACGGAACCTTTGCCGGTTTCGCTTTGGACGGAGATTTCACCGCGGTGCGCCTCGATGACAGCTTTTACGAGGTTGAGTCCGAGTCCGAGTCCGCGTTGTGAACGGCTCTTATCGCTACGATATAACCGCTCCCAGATGCGCGGTTGTTCCTCTTTGGAAATGCCAATTCCTGTGTCGACAAATTCCAGAACAACGCAGTTTGGTTGTGCTGAGCCGCGCACTTTTACCAGGCCGCCGGACGGTGTGTATTTGATGGCGTTATCCAGCAGGTTGGCGAAGACCTGCCGAAGCCGATTTGCGTCGCCATAGGCTAAAAGCGGCGGAGAGCACTCGTTCACCATTTGCACTTTCTTTTCTTCGGCAACGTATTCGTAAAGGTCAAACGTTTCTGCGATCAGCTTGCAAATATCCACTGGCTCGCGTTTCAACTGCATCATGCCGCTCTCGGCTTCCGCAACGTCCAGGAGGGTATTCAGGATGGTCAGGACGCGATCGCTCTCTTCAACGGAATCGGCAAGAGCCTCGCGTGATTTTTCCTCAACGCTGTCCCTCAGGGCCATCTCCGAAATGCCGCGCAAACGAGTCAGTGGCGTCCGGAGATCATGCGCTACGTTGTCGAGCGACTCCCGCATGATGCGAATCAATCGTTCGTTGCGGACGAGCATCCGATTGAACAATTCTGCTAATTCCTGAAGCTCATCCCCTGTGTTCTGTTCTGGAACACGTTGGCTGAGGTCTCCTGTCCGAATGATGTTTTGAACCGTGGAAACAATGTTGCGGACCGGTTTGAGTGCACGTTGGGCGAATGCAGCACCGCCGAGAAATCCAAGTGCGACAACGGGGAGCATGACTCCGATGAGGAGGCGACGAACAGAAACGAGAAGTCGCTCGCGGCTGTCCGTGATGCGACCAACCTGAAGAAAGGAGCCGTCGCGGAGGTATTCCTGGGCTAGGGTGAGGTCTCTCCCTTCGTTGCTCGGCTTACGCAGGTAGGCCGTGCGCGCCGTCAAACCGGGTGCGATTTCCTTGACGTCTATCGCGATCCATTCCTGCGGAACAATGAGGATCGCATTCGCTCCGAATCGCGAGATGAGCCGAATATAGAATGACTCGCGTCGGGCGGTGTTGACGATTGGTGCCAGGTAAGCCCGCAAGGCGTCCAGACCCCTGGAATTGTAAACGGCGGCGTACTCCTTCCATTGGGCCTCCACCACGTCGCGGTCATTGCGTTCGATGGCAATGGAGGCGACCCAATAGAATAAAATGGAAAGGCAGATTGCACTGCCGCAAAAGATCAGCGCGTACCAGAGATTCAGGCGAAAGGCGAAGCTCCGAAGAAAGCGAAACCTTTTACGGACGGGTGCCTCGTTTTGATTCTCCGGGTTCAAGGCTTCAGGGCGTAGCCGATTCCGCGATAGGTCTGGATCAGCTTTTTCGGGAATTCCTTGTCGACCTTGGTGCGCAACCGGTGCACGAGAACGTCGACCACATTGGTCTGGGGGTCGAAGCTGTAATCAAAGATATGCTCCAGGATCATGGCTTTCGTCACCACCTTGCCGGGATTGCGCAAGAGGTACTCGAGCAGGGCGAATTCCCGGGGTTGTAGTTCGATCTTTTGGCCTGCGCGAGTTACTTCCCGGCTGAGCAGATCCACCGTAATATCTGCGACACTCAGGCGAGTTGGCTCGGAATCAGTTTGCGTGCTTCGTCGGATGATCGCCTGCAATCGGGCCAAAAGTTCGGCGAAGGAAAACGGCTTCGTCAGGTAGTCGTCGCCGCCAGTCTGCAAACCTTTGATCCGATCTTCGACCGAGCCTTTCGCACTGAGAAATATGATGGGGGTTCTGATTTTATTTTTGCGGAGTTGTTGTACCAGAGCCAAGCCGTCCATCTTGGGCAGCATGATGTCGACCACGGCAGCGTCGTAGGGAGTGGCGCTGGCGAGTGCGAGGGCATCTTCGCCGTCCGCGGAATGATCCACTGCAAAGCCGCTCTGCTTCAATCCGCTTGTAACAAACGAAGCAATTTTTTTGTCATCCTCAACCACCAGCACTCGCATAACAGCTCAATTACGTGAGAATACCCTGTATCACGTTGCCACCCACATCCGTCAACCGTTCATCGCGGCCGCTATGGAGAAAGGTCAATTTGGTATGATCCAGGCCCATCAGGTGGAGAATGGTCGCGTGGATGTCGTTGACGTGGGTGCGTCCTTCGACCGCATGCAGTCCGATCTCGTCGGTGCTACCGTACGTTGTGCCCGGCTTGATGCCGCCACCGGCGAACCACATGCTGAAACCGGTCGCGTTGTGGTCGCGACCACGGCTGCCCTTCTGGCTAACCGGCGTGCGGCCAAATTCGCCTCCCCAAACGACGAGGGTTTCATCCAAAAGGCCCCGTCGATCGAGATCTGTCAGGAGCGCTGCGACCGGTTGGTCGGTGGCGCCGCACATCTTCTCGTGATTGGCGTTTACATCATCGTGAGCGTCCCATTGCCAGGCGACGGGACCGCCGCCGGAATAGAGTTGAACAAAACGAACACCGCGCTCAACCAATCGGCGTGCGATCAGACAACGGGTCGCGAACTCCGCGGTGTCAGCGCGGTCGAGTCCGTAGAGAGCGCGGGTCTCAGCCGTTTCGTGTGAAAGATCGACCGCTTCGGGTGCTTCGGCCTGCATTCGAAAAGCCAATTCATAGCTGGCGATGCGCGCTTCCAATTCAGTGTCGCCTGGTTTTGTTTTTCGATTGAGCTTTTGGACGTACTCGAGAATCCGGCGCTGTCGGGCTCGATCGTAGCTCGGATCATTTGGTGCGAGATTAACAATCGGATTTGGGCCGGGACGGAAAAGCGTCCCCTGGTGAGTCGCGGGAAGAAATCCCGAACTCCAACAAGGCGCGCCTCCTTCCGGCGTTCCCTGCGGTTGCCCCATGACAACGAAAGCGGGCAAATTCTCGGACTCGCTGCCCAGGCCGTAAGTTACCCAACTGCCGAGACTGGGATAGCCCATGAACATTCGGCCAGAGTTCATTTGATAGTGCGCAGGCGCGTGAATCACGCTGTCCACCGCGCAGGAACGGACTAATGCGATCTTGTCCGCATGCTGGTGCATATGAGGAATCAGGTCGGACATATCCATGCCGCTTGCTCCGTATCGTCCGAACTGGCGAGTGGAACCAAGGCAGAGGGGATCATTTTCCAGAAACTGGCTTGTCACCTTGCCGAAACTCGAGGGAAGCTTCTTGCCGTGAAGTTTGTTCAGTTCAGGCTTGGGATCGAAAAGGTCCATTTGACTTGGACCGCCGACCATGAAGAGGAAAATACAGCGCTTTGCGCGAGGGGCGAAATGAGGCCCGGGGGATTTCACAGGCCCGGCATCGGAGTCACGCGTTAGGAATTGGGCCAGGGCCATGGCACCGAAACCGTGGCCGGTCATTTGCAGGAACTGACGGCGAGACCATCCAGCCTCAAACATCGAAGGGCCGGGGCAGCGATTTGTTTGGGTGAATTCAGCGGACATAGACAAATTCGTTGCTGTTGAGGAGCGCGAGAGCGAAATCGGTCCAACGTTCGGCTTCGGAGCCATCGTTCTTTGAGACGAAGGCGAGCGCGTCACGCAGTTCATTACGGTTTGGTGGGCGCGAATAGCAGCGTAGAAAGGCTTCTGCCACTCGCGCGCGTGGTTTCTCAAAACGGTTCAGCAGATCGGAGGCGAAGGCTCGCGCTGCTTCCTGTGCGAAAGCGCCGTTGAGAAGAACGAGCGCCTGCGGCGCGTGGGTGCTCACCGCTCGAACGGGGCAGGGGGTCAGTGCGTCCGGAGCATCGAACGCGTCGAACATCGGATAATGAACATTGCGCTTGCGATATACGTAAATTGAGCGCCGAGAGCGCTCCGAGGCATCCTCATTGACGGGCCAGAGCTCGACTTCTTCCTGCTCAGTAAAGATGAGGGAGCGGACCTCTGGCTCGAGGTCGATCAGGACGCCCGGTCCTCCGGATTTCCGGTTCAACTGGCCGCTCACGGCGAGAATCGAATCGCGGATGGCGTCGGAATCAAGGCGCTGGCGGTTCATGCGCCAGAGATAGCGATTTTCAGGATCAATTTCCGCGCCATTCGAGTCTCCGGGTTCGGAGGAGAGTTGATAGACCTTCGAGGTGAGAATCAGGCGATGAAGCGCTTTCAAGCTCCAACCATTTTGAATGAGTTCGTTTGCGAGGAAATCGAGCAGAGCCTGATTGGAAGGGCGTTCACCGCGTGTTCCAAAATCGGAAGAAGTGGCCACGAGCCCTCGACCGAAATGATGCTGCCAGACACGATTTACAATCACCCGGGCGGTGAGCGGATTATTTGTCGCGGTCAGCCATTGGGCGAAGGCAAGGCGCCAGCCGGAGTGGGTTTTATCAATAGTGGACGTAGGGGGTCGGAACGAGTCGGCACCCATGCTGGCGAGAAGCACTTTCGGCGGGTGAGGGTCAACCGTTTGGCGTTTATTTTTAATGTTCCCCCGAGCCAGGATCGACGTTGGAGGCCGCTCGCATGTCTCTTCGCTCATGGCCATGGCATGAGCGGGCGGTTTCGGGGCGCGACGTTCGATGTCGTAGATTTGCCGTTTTAGAGATTCGCGTTTTGCGTGATCCTCCGGATTTTTGGCCACTTCGGCAGCGATCTCTTCCCAGGGAACTTTTAGGGCTACGCTAATTCCCTCGAACAGGCGCTCCTCTTCGGCAGTGCGTTTTTCCTTCGGCTTCAATCTGATTTCGCGCTCGTTTTCTGTGAGTGCCGCCTCCTTTTGTTTCTGCAACCGTTCCAGATAGGGCGCTTCGAGTTTCTTTTTTTCCTCGTGGAACGGTTTGGTTTGCTCTTTGATCCGCTCCATCTCGCGATCGTAAGCTTCCTTCTCGCTCTTCTCGTAAATGGGCAATTCCTTTAACTGAGTCCCGGCGAAGAACGCTTCGAGGCCGTAGTAGTCGGTAGTTGGGAGCGGATCGAACTTGTGGTCGTGGCAGCGCGCGCAGCCGATAGTCAACCCGAGGAAGACTGAGCCGATAGTCGTCGTCGCCTCAACAAGTTCGTTTTGCCGCTTCACTTCGGGATCGATATTTCCAGCGACGACTTCGCGCGGCCCGCTGCGAGCAAATCCCGACGCGATGAGCGCATCGTGATCGCCAGGCACGCTTTCGTCTCCCGAGACCTGCAACGTGAGGAAGCGATCGTAGGGCATATCTGCGTTCAGCGCTTTGATAACCCAGTCGCGGTAACGCCACGAATCCGGTCGATCCGCATCGATCTCGAATCCGTTCGAGTCGGCATAGTGCGCGAGATCGAGCCAATGTTGCGCCCAGCGCTCGCCGTAGGCTGGGGAGGCGAGAAGGCGTTCGATCACTTTTTCCCAGGCGCGAGGGGAACGGTCGGAAAGGAATTGATCGAGGTCGGTTCGGGCCGGGGGCAAGCCGGTGACGTCATAAGTCACCCGGCGAAGGAGTTCCGATCTGGATGCAGGCGCGACCGGCTTGATCTTCAGCACGCGGAGCTTTGCGAGAATAAAGGGATCGATGGGATTCTGTTTGCGGTTCGGCGACTCGGGCGGAGCGGGGTATGGCGACGGAGGAACGAAAGCCCAATGTATGGCAGTGGAATTTGTGGCTGATGAATCCGTAGCAAAAATGCGGAGAGTGAACGGATAGAGAACAGCCAGCATGACCATCCATCGCAAAAGGTACTGGCGAATTGCTTCCACGGCGCAATGTAATCAAAATTGGAGTTTGTCGTAAATGTCGTCCGGTAAATAAAGACGAACCGCGTTACTCGCCGGCTCGAAGCGATATTAGGAGGGCGGTTGCAGCTTCGTCGTTTAAACGGAGTGGATTGCCAAATGGAATGGCAAATGGCATACTTGACCCATGACGGAGATCATAACATTGGATCGGTTTGGGAGATTGGTTCTTCCCCAGAAAATTCGTAAGGCACTTGATGTGTCTGCACCGGCGGCGTTCCGCGCGGAGGTGATAGGAAATAAGGTCGAGCTGACGCTGGTCCCAGCGTCACGAGGCACGGTAATCAAGAGGCGGAAAGGATTACTCGTGGTTTCGACAGGCGGAAAAAAATTCGATGCGGCTGAGGCCGTGAAAGTGCTGCGTGAGGAGCGAGGTTGAAAACATATTTCGATTCGTCGGTTTTGATAGCGGCCTTCGTTGAAGAAGAAGAGCGGCATGAACGGGCAGCGGACGCGCTGCTGAAGCCGGGTGGCTTTACTTCAACACATGCATTGGCCGAGGTGTATGGAACGCTGACCAGCGGAAGGCTGGCGATTCAGCTCATTCCGGCCGAGGCGATCGAATTGATCGAGGAAAATGTTTTGGGCCGGTTAGAAGTGCAGGAACTTTCATTGGGCGATTATCGGAGTGCTTTGAGGTCGGCCAAGGTGGTTGGAGCCCGCGGCGGGGCGATTTACGACATCCTGCATTTGCAGGCCGCCCGCCGAGGCGAAGCAGAAAGGGTATTGACCGTCAACGTCCGACACTTTCAAGCGTTCGGCGAGGAACTCACGGCAATGATCATGGAACCGTGAAGGACGGTCGCCAAAATTCCAGCCGTGAAAGCTCCTCCGAGCGTCTCACGATACCGTCTTTTTAGGAAGAGGACTCTCTTAAAAATTTGAAGTCAGTATCGAAGCGCCCAACTCTGGGCACCTCGCGGTTGGCTCAATCACATTGCCTTGGGATAATTCTTCCGCTTACGATCTTCGCAACGATGACCCAAACGTGATTCTGTTGTGTCTTAAGCTGCTTTTTTTCTCTGTGTTCAGCGCGGCAAATCTTTTTTGTGCGCACTGTGCGATGCAGGAACTTCCTGTGCCGGCGAAAGGTAAGGCGGGGTTTACCCGCCTGGGTGCTGAAATAGGGATCAACTTCGCTAATCTGCTGAGCACGAACCGCTATGTGACGAACCAGAATATCCTGAATGGCTCGGGCGTCGCTGCCGGTGATGTGAACGGCGATGGGTTGCCGGATTTATTTTTCTGCGCACTCGATTCGCCCAACGCGCTGTATAAAAATCTAGGCAATTGGCATTTCACGAATGTGGCTGAGCAAGCCGGGGTCGCGATGGCAAAGCTGGATTGCACTGGCGCGACGTTCGCTGACCTGGATGGCGACGGCGCGCTGGATTTGATCGTGAATACTTTCGGGCAGGGAACGCATGTTTTCCGAAATGATGGAGCGGGGAAGTTCACGTTGGCCAAGGTTTTGAACCAAGGGCGGGCCGGGATGTCGATTGCCGTGGCGGATATCGACGGTGATGGCGATCTGGATTTCTACGTCGCGAATTATCGTGTCGAGACCATTCGGGACGAACCAAACGCACGGTTCGATGGCGACACGATCAACGGCCAGCAGGTGTTGAAGAGTTTCAATGGGCGCTCGCTGAATGAGCCGGATCTTTTCGGGCGTTTTACGCTCGGGCGAAACGGCCAGGTGCTCGAGCATGGCGAGCCCGATGCGTTTTATCGCAATGATGCTAATTTTCAATTCACGGAGTTGAAGCCGGAGAACGTCTTTCGCGATGAGAACGGAAAGCCCATCGAGAGCATTCCCCGGGATTGGGGATTGTCTTGCATGTTTCGAGATTTGAATGGCGACGGTGCGCCCGATTTATACGTCTGCAACGATTTCGATTCGCCAGATCGCGTTTGGCTGAACGAAGGAAAAGGCACATTTCGCGCGGCGCCCTGGTTTTCGATCCGGCAGAGTTGTTTGTATTCAATGGGGATCGATTTTGCGGATGTGAACCGCGACGGCGTCGACGATTTTTTTGTTGCCGACATGATGAGTCCCCATCATGCGCAGCGACAGACCCGCTCCGGCGTTCCCCCGAATCACCATCCGCCGGGGGAGATGATGAATCGCCCGCAATACACGCAGAACATGCTTTATTTGGCGCGCGGTGATGGGACCTTTGCGGAAACGTCGTGGTTCAGCGGCGTTCAGGCGACCGGTTGGACATGGATGCCCGCGTTCATGGATGTGGATCTGGATGGTTGGGAGGATTTGCTCGCCACGAATGGAAACGAGCTGGACTCTCTCGATGAGGATATCATTCGAAAGGCAGATGCGCTCAAGAAAGAGAAGCAGCTCTCGCGCGCGCAATTGCTAGGGCTGCACCTGCTGTTTCATCGGCTGAACAGTCCGAATGTGGCGTTTCATAATGAACGCGACGGAACCTTCCGTGAGTGCAGCCGGGAGTGGGGCTTTGATGAACCAGCGGTTTCACAAGGGATGGCGTTTGTTGACCTGGATGGCGACGGCGATCTGGATGTCGTGGTCAATAACCTCAACAGCCCGGCGTCGATTTATCGAAACGACACGGCCGAACCACGCGTGGCTGTGCGGCTGAAGGGAGTTGGTGCCAACACTCATGGCGTCGGCGCGAAAATTACTTTCACTGGTGGTCCAGTGAAACAATCACAGGAAATGATTGCGGGAGGCCGCTATCTCTCTGGCGACGATGCGATCAGAGTGTTTGCCGCGGGCAAAAGTTTCGAAAGCGGCAAGATCGAAGTGCGCTGGTGCGACGGAAGCACCAGCACGGTCGATGGGGTAAAACCAAATCGAGTTTATGAGGTGGCGCAATTGGATGCTACGCAGAAAACAGTTACATCAAAGATAGAACCTCAACCGTGGTTTGAGGACGGTTCGGGATTGTTGAAGCACTCGCATGTGGAAGAACCCTTTGATGATCTGCAACGCCAGCCGCTCATACCGATGCGTTTGAGCCAGATGGGGCCGGGTGTGGCCTGGCACGACTTTGATGGCGACGGATGGGAAGACCTCATTCTCCCGAGCGGAAGGAGTGGCCGCCTCGCATTATTCCGCAACGATCAGAAAGGTGGTTTTACCAATGTCGTCGAGCCGTTTCTGCAACGCCAGGTCGCGCGCGACCAGACCACGCCTCTGGGAATAGGCCCGCTTTTGCTCATCGGTTCGGCGAACTACGAAGATGGTCAGACCAACGGGGGTTGGGTGCGCGTGGTGGACATGAACCGGAAAGCGACCGGAGAAAGCTTGCTCGCACCGGAAGCCAGCACCGGCCCGATGGCGCTCGCAGATGTAGATGGCGACGGCCTTCTGGATCTTTTTGTGGGCGGACGCGCCGTGGCGGGGAAATATCCCGCGCCTGCAACTTCGATTTTATATCGCAATGAAGGAAATCGTTTTGTGCCGAAGCAGCGGTTCGAGAAAATTGGACTGGTTAGCGGCGCGGTCTTCAGCGATCTGGACGGCGACGGCGATCTGGACTTGATCCTCGCGATTCAGTGGGGCGCCGTCCGAATTTTTCGCAACGATCGAGGCATTTTCACGGATGCCACCGAAAAAGTCGGAATGGCGCAATGGAAAGGCCTCTGGAACGGGGTAGCGACGGGCGATTTCGATAACGACGGTCGGCCAGATATTATCGCGAGCAACTGGGGTCTGAACAGCCGATGGAAAGCGACCACAGAGCATCCCCTGAAGCTCTATTACGGCGATCTGAACGGCGATGGAGTCATGGATATAATCGAAGCACGTTACGATGCGGAGATGCAGAAGGAAGTGCCGCTGCGAATCCTGAAGAGTGTCGGCCCCGCCCTGCCTTTTGTGCAGGAAAAAATGCGGACGTATGCCGCTTACGGGAATGCCAGCGTTCAGGAGATTTACGGAAATCTCTTGAAGAAGACTGAATTGCTGGAGGTGACAACACTGAGTTTGATGCTCTTTCTGAATCGAGGCGATCATTTCGAAGCAAGACCGTTGCCCGCGGAGGCGCAATTTACGCCCGGCTTCGGACTCGCCGTTGGCGATCTCGATGGCGATGGGAACGAAGATGTTGTTCTGAGTCAGAACTTCTTCGCGACAAACCCAGAGATGCCGCGATGCGACGCTGGTCGTGGGCTGGTCTTAGGCGGGGATGGAAAAGGAAATCTCGCGCCGATTCCAGGGCAGGTGAGCGGAGTGAAAGTTTATGGCGAACAGCGTGGTTGCGCGCTGGGTGATTACGACCACGATGGCCGACTCGATTTGATCGTCATGCAAAATGCTGCGGCAACCAAGCTGTATCACAACCGAAACGGCAAGCCGGGGGTGCGTATCCAAATTGATTCCGGTCCGCAGAATCCCGGGGGCGTGGGCGCGTCTCTGAAGTATCCCGTGACCGGTGGCACGGTGATACGGGAGATTCAAGCGGGCTCAGGCTATTGGTCCGTGAATAGTCCGGTGCAAGTGGTGCATCCTGCCGGTGACGTCGAGGTGCGGTTGCCGAATGGGTTGAAGAAAGTCATCAAGTTTGCTGAGGGTATGAAGAGTATTCGCGTTTCGGCTGATGGAAATGTGAAGACAGAATAGCCGTTAAGCGTGCCAAAGTTTGCCGGCGTTTTTCCATTCGAGCAGCAGCTCGCGAAACCGTTGCACCGGCGGCGGATCTTCATCCTCGCGCCACACAAAGACGAGCGGCACGCGCTGGACTGGTTTAAGGAGGACAAAAGCCAGATTCGGAGCGACTACCGATTCGGTCACAACGCCGATCCCTTCGCCGGCCTCGACATAGCTCATCACAGTCCCAATGAGACTCGGAGTATGAGCGAAGCGCGGAGTGACCCCCGCCTGTCGGCAACCCGCGATCACGGCATCGTGCAGACTCATCCCCTCGCGCCGGGCGAGAACAACGAGCGGTTCTTGCGCGAGATCGGTCCAGGGCACGCCAGTGGACTTCGCAAGCGGGTGCGCTTTCGGAACAACGATGCCGAGTCGCTCTTCCTGCAGCACAACAGTGCGGAGTCCGATAGCTTCGCTCACGAGAACCGGGCGTGTGATGGCCGCTGAAAGACGGCCTTTTGCGACCATTTCCCAAACACGTTCCGGCGTGCGCTCCTGCAAATGAATTGAAACGAGGGGAGATCGCTGCCGGTACTCACGCAAAAGACGCCCCAGAAACGGCTGGGTCGGCGGCCCTATATAGCCCAGCCGCAATTCACCCTCTTCACCAGCGGCAGTCCGCCGCACGCGCTGGCTCATATCTTCGACTTGCTGGAGAAGAACGGCGGTTTCGCGCAGCAAAACAGAACCGGCCGGGGTAAGCCGCACCAAGTGACGGGTGCGCTCAAGCACGATCGCGCCGAGCGAATCCTCGAGTTGCTTCACCGCGCGACTCAACGCTGGTTGCGCCACATTCAAGCGGCGCGCGGCGCGGGAGAAACTCAGCTCTTCCGCGACAGCTTGAAAATATCGGAGATGTCGAAGCTCGATCGACAAGACGCCTGATGGTAGCGGCGAGGGCAGGGGAAGGCACCCACGAAATGGGTTGTCATTTCGGAGGCTCTCAATTGAGATTTGTGCGACTGAAAGAACTCATCCGCCTTTTTTTGCGTCTTGGCTTCACCGCGTTCGGCGGTCCCGCTGTGCACATCGCTATGATGGAAGAAGAGGTGGTGCGCCGGCGCAGATGGCTCACTGCGTCCGAATTCCTTGATCTCGTGGGAGCGGTGAATTTAATTCCGGGACCGAATTCCACGGAGTTGGCGATTCACATCGGACATCGCCGCAATGGCTGGCCTGGTCTGATCGCGGCGGGGGTCAGCTTTATCGTTCCTGCGATGCTGATTGTCATGGCAATTGCGTGGATCTATGTGCGTTTCGGCAAGCTTCCGCAGACGCAGGCGATCCTCTACGGCATCAAGCCTGCGATAATCGCGGTGGTTGCTCAAGCTCTCTGGCGATTGGCGCGAACTGCACTCAAGAGTCGGACGCTGGCGGTTGTTTGCGTGGCCAGTGTGATCGCAGTCTTGGCTGGCGCGAACGAGTTGGTGGTTTTGCTCCTGGCGGGGCTTGTGCCGATGGGCGCCAACGGCGGGTTGAAGGCTGTCTTGCCCATTCCGATTGTCGCCGCGGTTTCGACAGCGCCGAAAGCGTTTGGGTTGGCGCCTCTTTTTCTGTTTTTTCTCAAGACCGGCAGTTTCCTGTTTGGGAGCGGTTATGTGTTGCTCGCTTTTTTGCGCGCGGACCTGGTGGAACGCTGGCATTGGTTGAGCGAAAGCCAACTGATCGATGCCATCGCGGTGGGACAGGTCACACCCGGCCCCGTTTTTACGACTGCGACCTTCATCGGGTACATACTCGGAGGCTGGTCCGGGGCGTTGATTGCGACGCTCGGAATTTTTCTTCCAGCCTTTTTCTTTGTAGCCATCAGTGGCCCGCTGGTCCCGCGAATTCGAAACTCAGCTCGGGCCGGTGCCTTCCTGGATGGGGTGAACGTTGCTTCACTGGCCTTGATGGCCGTTGTTACCGTCCAACTTGCGCATTCAGCGGTGATGGATGGGGTCAGCCTGAGCGTCGCGCTAGTTTCAGCGGTCTTATTGCTGCGTTGGAAAGTGAATTCCGTCTGGCTCATCGCCATCGGCGGAGCGGTTGGCCTAATAAAGTCTCTTTTGTGGCACTGAGTAGATTCTCTCACTCGCGCTCGTAAACCGCTCTGAGGCCGCGTCAGCGGAATTTACGGATAAAATGCGGCCCCGGTTCGTGGGAGACTTAAGCATGGCTCACGAGCTGTCGATCATTGTGCCGGTCTATAACGAGGAGGAGAACATCCTGCCCTTAACACGCGAAGTGCAGAACGCGTTTGCCAATGCTGGTTACGATTATGAGTTGCTGTTTGTCGATGATGGAAGCAGCGACAGTACCTGGGAGAAGATCAAACTGGCGCGCTCCGTGGATCCACGTGTTCGAGGCTTGCGTCATGAAAAAAATGCCGGGCAGAGTGCGGCTTTGTGGACCGGAATTCAGTCGAGCAGCGGTTCCCTGATCGCGACGCTAGACGGAGATTTGCAGAACGATCCGGCTGATTTACCACGCCTTCTGGCTGAACTTGAGCAATGTGATTTCGTTTGTGGCGTTCGCGCGAAGAGGCAGGACAGTTGGCTGCGCCGCGCCTCTTCCCGAGTAGCGCGCAAAGCGCGAAAGGCGGTGCTCAAGGTGGATTTCCGGGATACGGGTTGCGCGGTGCGGGTGTTTCGACGTCACGCGTTGAAAGGCCTTTTTCCCTTCAATGGTTTGCACCGTTTCATGCCGGTGCTGGTGCATGGCGCAGGGTGGAGAGCGAAAGAACTGCCGATCAATCACCGACCGCGCGTGGCCGGAATTTCGAAATACGGTTTACACAACCGTCTCTGGCGCGGAATTGCGGACCTGCTGGCAATTGCGTGGTATCAAAAACGGCGGCTCGGTGATGTAGCCTTCACCGAATATGAAGAGCAAAGGAACGCCGCCTAACGGCGAACGCTGACTGCGCTGCCGACCACTTCGTCCTGGTTCAAATACTGATAGTCGTTCAAAGGCAGTGGCCCTTGATACGAACGAACGGAGTAACCCTGAACCGCGTTACACCCGGTCGACAACAGGCAGACCACAGCAAGACCGAGCAGCGCTAAAACTTTCATTCTCATGTGTGACCGCGTTGTTGTAAGGGTATTCCCGCGGCTTGGCAACCGTATCGTTTGAATTATTCGAATCATTCGCAGATTGGGCGGCACCCGGGCTTCTTACGCAAGAATATCTCGAACGACGTTTCCCGCGATATCGGTTAGCCGGTAATCGCGGCCTTCGAAGCGGTACGTGAGTTTTTCGTGATCAATTCCAAGGCAATGCAACATGGTGGCGTGGAAGTCGTGCACATGGACCGGATTCTCGACGATGTTGTAGGCATAATCATCGGTCTTGCCGTAGGTCAGGCCTGCTTTGATCCCTCCACCCGCCATCCAGAGGCTGAACGCACGTGGATGGTGGTCCCGACCAAAGCTGTCCTTTTTGATCTCGCCCTGGCTGTAAGTCGTACGGCCAAACTCGCCGCCCCAAATCACTAACGTATCGTCCAACAAGCCGCGTTCTTTCAGGTCTTTCACCAGGGCCGCTGAGGGCTGGTCTGTGAGCTTTGCCTGACGCCGGATTTGATTCGGCAGATCGCCGTGATGATCCCAATCGCGATGGCAAAGCTGGATGAAACGCACCCCTCGTTCAGCCAGCCGGCGTGCGAGCAGGCAGTTATTGGCGTAAGACGCTTTGCCCGGCTCCGCGCCGTAGAGCTCGAGCACTTCCCTGGGCTCCTTCGAAATATCCATCAGCTCCGGAACGCTGGTTTGCATCCGGAAGGCGAGTTCGTAATTCTCGATGTGGGTCGCTATTTCGGGATCGCCGAGTTGGCCGAGTTGCACGCGATTCAATTCCTGCATGGAATCGATCAGTTTTCGGCGGGTTTCCAAACTCATCCCTTTGGGGTTGGACACATACAAAATCGGATCGCCCTGGCTGCGAAACTGAACCCCTTGATAATTCCCCGGCAGAAAGCCATTTCCCCAGTAACGCGCTTGCAACGGTTGCCCACCGCCGCCTGAAAGCAAAACAATGAAAGCGGGCAGGTTGTGGTTCTCACTCCCCAGCCCGTAGCTGATCCAGGAGCCCATGGTTGGACGTCCCGGTTGCTGATGGCCGGTCCCGAAGTAGGTCACCGCGGGGTCATGATTGATCGGTTCGGTGAACATCGAGCGGATGATCGTGATGTCATCTGCTATCTGCGCTGTGTGCGGCAACAATTCCGACAGTTCCGCGCCAGAATTGCCGTGCCTTGAATAGGAGAAAGGGGACCCAACGCAGAGCAACTGTTTTTGCCCGCTGGTCATTCCAGTGATTCGCTGCCCCATGCGAATGGAAGCGGGTAATTCCGTTCCGGTTAGTTCTTGAAGCTTGGGCTTATGATCGAACAGGTCGATATGTGACGGGGCGCCGGACATGAACATGTAGATGATCCGCTTGGCCTTCGGTGCGAAATGGAGATTCGGCAAAGCACCGAGTCCTTGTGGTGCGCCAAAAAGCCTGTTGTTCAAAAGCGACCCGAGTGCAATCGCGCCAAGGCTGGTCGTGCTGCGCTTGAGAAAGGTCCGCCGATTCAGAATTTGTGCGATGTTATCTCCAAGTCTCATTCAAGATGCCTTGCGGTCCTTAGTTTCTTTCCGGCTTTTTGTCGCGTGGTGCGCTCGTATATTCGATCTAACTTAAATTCCACGCCAATTTCAGGAAGGCGCAGCACCGCTTTCTTCCCGTTGAGTGATTCGGTCTTCCAAGTTGGCCCGACCCGACGGAAAACTATCGCCGCGATCTGTTCTTGTTCAACAATGACATAAGATGTCACCGTAGGAATGGCCTGATAACCGAGAAGCTTTTCGCGCCGATCTGTTCGTTCGGTTTCAGGTGAAACTACCTCGAAGATGACCGAAGGTCGCTCCCGGAAATACTGGGCATTGTCTTCTGGATCGCACGCGACAAGCACATCGGGATAATAGAAAAGCGAAGAATCGCGCGAAATTTTCACTTTCATATCGTTGATGAAAGCCTCGCATTTGCGGCTACGGAGCTGATTGGAGAGCTCGTAAAAGATGTTGCCGGTGATTCGATTATGATCATCGCTTGCACCCGCCATTCCATAGACAGCGCCGTCGATATATTCGTGACGAACATCGCTGAATCTCTCGCCTTCCAAATATTCCTCAGGAGAAATCCACTGGGAAACTTTTGAGAGCGCGGTCATGCAGAGTGGCCTTATGTCAGCTCCGCTTCAACCCACTTGCCGTGTTCGCGGATGAGGTCAACGAGGCGCTCAACCGCTTCGCCTTCGGGAATGTTGAACTTCACGGGTTTCTTACCGACGTAGAGATTGATCTTGTTCGGTGCGCCGCCGACATAGCCGAAATCGGCATCGGCCATCTCGCCGGGACCGTTCACAATGCAGCCCATGATCGCGATCTTCACGCCCTTGAGATGCTGGGTCCTCTCTTTTATTCGGGCGGTGACTGTTTGGAGGTTAAACAGAGTGCGGCCGCAACTCGGGCACGCCACATAATCGGTCTTAAAGCTGCGACAACCGGCTGCTTGCAGGATATTGAACGCGAGTCGCAGTGACTGGCCGGCGCCTGATTCGCCGCGGATCAAAATGGCATCCCCAATTCCGTCCGCGAGTAATGCGCCAATCACGACGGAAGCACGCAATAGAGCGACCGTTGGCTCCAGCGGTACCGGCTCAAAGTTGATGCAGTCCTTCAGCAGAATGGGATTGCTCAAGCCGAGGCGTTGCAGTTTTGAAGCCAAAAGCCGGAAGGCGGTGATCGCCGGGAGATTTACACCGTCTTTCACCGTGACCAACTGCGTTTCGCAATTGATTTTGAAATCGATGGTTGGATCGACTTCATAAACGTTGAGCGCTTCGTAAATCGCTTCAGGTCGAACATCATCCTTCGGTCGGATTTTCGGCGCGACTTTGTCCCAGGCCGTTTGCGTGAGGACAACTCGAACGGTTTGCTCGCCGCCGCAGAGAACATTGGGTGCAAGTTCGATCTGCGGAGTTTCGCGGCGCTTGAAAGTGAAAGGATCGTGCGAAAGGGCGACCTCCTGGACCGGAGCGATTTGGTTGGAGAGAACGGGAATTTGCGCGATCAAGTCGCGGCACACTGGGATTTCGCGGGGTGAATCCTCCGTCAGCGAAACACGGATCGTGTCACCCAGCCCGTCACAGAGAAGCGAGCCGATGCCGATGGCACTCTTGATACGGCCATCTTCCCCCTCGCCGGCTTCGGTGACGCCGAGGTGAATTGGGTAATTCCAATCAGGACCGAGCTCGGAAAGCCTCGCCACGAGCAATCGATAACACTCGATCATGACCTTCGGATTGCTCGATTTCATCGAGAAAACGAAATTATGGTAATCGTTCTTGCGAGCGATGCGTGCGAACTCGAGCGCGCTTTCGACCATGCCCAGCGGCGTATCGCCGTAACGATTCATGATGCGATCGCTGAGCGAACCGTGATTCGTTCCGATTCGCATCGCGCGGCCAAGCTGTTTGCACAACTTTACGAGCGGAGCGAATTTTTCCTCGATGCGTTCCAACTCGGAGTCATACTGGTCGTCGGTGTATTCCTTGATCGCGAACTTCTTGGAATCCGCGTAATTTCCCGGATTAATCCTGACCTTTTCCACCCATTTGGCCGCTTCCATCGCGGCTTCGGGTTTGAAATGGATGTCTGCCACGATGGGAACATGGCAGCCACGTCTGCGGAGTTCGGCGACGATATTTTCCAGGTTCGCTGCATCTTTGACCGTAGGCGCAGTGATTCTCACCAACTGGCAGCCCACGGCGACGAGATCGAGGGTCTGTTGCACGCTGGTCGCGGTGTCCATCGTGTCGCAAGTGAGCATCGATTGAACGACGACTGGATTTCGACCGCCAATGATCACGCCGCCTTGAGCCGGATTACCGACTACGACCTCGCGGGTCAACCGCCGCTCGTAACGAAACGGAGAAGAGCAATACTTCATTATTTCGCGGGTGCGGGTTGGGGTGAGGGAGCGGACAGGGTAGGGGTGGAGCGGGCGCCCTGTTCTTCAATTCGATTTTCCTGTTGGAACATCGAACGGAACAATCGGAACCGCTTGATGTCATGGAATGAAACGAAAAGCATGAAGGAGATGAGCAGCACCGCAAACGCAGTGGTTGCGTATTCCTGAATCCTCGCGGGAAGGGGCCGCTTGATGACGCTTTCGATGATCGACATCAGAATGTGGCCGCCATCGAGGACCGGGAGTGGCAAGAGGTTGAGAATCGCCAGGTTCACGTTGAGCAATACCAGGAAATTCAGCGCCAGGCGATAATCCACGTTCACCTGTGAGGCGAGCAACGCGAAAATGCCAATCGGTCCGCTTAGGTCCTTCGCGCCGACTCCGGTCTTTTTCGATTGGAAGAGCGCTTTCAAAGTCGCGAAGGTCTTTTGAAAGACCTCGCCGACAGTTTCCCATGGTTTCGGCCCTGGACGCATCACTTCGTAAACATTTTCGCTGGATGGCCCGAGTGCGATCTTGAGCAACCCTTCACCTTTAGCACCCACGGGCGTGACAGTGATATTCATCCGCTTCCCGCCGCGTTCCACTTCCATTTCGGTCGCCTGGCCTCCCCGTTCCTTGATCAAGTTCTGCAGTTGCTTTGTCCCTGAGATGCTTACGCCCGCGAACTTGACGATCACATCCTTCGGCTTCACTCCGGCTTCCTTCGCAGGACCGTCGAAAACGTCTGAAGCTTCCGGATGATCCCGGGAATCGAGATTGAGATACTTGCCTCCAAGCATGGAATTGTTCTTGGCTTCGAGGCTGAAAGTCCTGGTTTCCTTCTTCCCGTCAGTGAGACGCTCCACCACCACCGGAACGAAGTTCGTGGTGGCGAACACAGTCGCCTCCTGAACCTCATGCCACGAACGAATCGGACGGCCATCGACACTGACCACGCGGTCGCCTTCGCGAACGCCGAGTTTGCCTTCAACCGATTGCGGGTCGACGTAGCCAATGATCGGCGGATCGACCAAGACCGGGAGCCCAACAAAATAAAGAACACTCGCGATGACAAAGGCAAAAACGAGGTTCATAAACGGCCCGGCAAAGGCTACGAGAATCTTCGAAAGCGGATCCGCCGGAGGCAGCGGCTCGCCCTTCTGTTTTCCTTCCAGCGCGTCGCTCGTAATCATCTGAGGGATGCGCACAAACCCGCCCGCGGGAATCCAGCGCCAGGAATAATCGATTCCGTTCTTCCTCCAACTGAAAATCTTGGGCCCGAACCCGATGGCAAAGGCCTCCACCTTGAGCTTGCGGCGCAACGCCATGAAATAGTGGCCCCATTCGTGAACGAACACCGCCGCTCCGAACAGCAAAACCACCGCCGCACCTACATACAGCCAGTTCCAGATATCATTCATGCTTTTTAGCCGCCCGACATGAGCGCAAGAATAGTCCCCAAAGTAAGCACATTTGGACGCGTTGTCGATGAGAACAAGCGGGCTGAAACAAAGTTTGGACGGAGTTTTCGGGAACCGGGCACCCGGGCGGCACAGTCGGGACCGGCGAGTCCCCATGGTGTGGTGGATGTACTCTTCGCCGCGGCTGACATGAGGATGCGAATGAGCGTTGATGCCCGATGGCGGACGATCGTCGGAAGTTAGTCCAGCCTGGTTTCTCGAAGCCATCGTTGCGCTTCCGTCCGGAGACGATGATTGAGGCTCTCTCGCCCTTTCTCGACACCGGGTGCGCAATGATCGTAGTAGATCATCTCAAAGACCGTAAGATAGTCCGGCACATCGTATTCCTCGTAGAGTCCGTGCAGAATCATGATTGTCTCCTCCGCAGGTGTCTTGCTACTGAGAAAGCTCCCGAGAATCTCCGCCACATAGCGTTTGCGGTTCTCTGGAGGGACGAGAGGGCGCCCGAATTCCGGCTGGTGGGGCGAGATCCTGATGCGTGCCAGCTCTGTACCGGAGGAAAAGGTAATGCGAAGTTCCAGTGGCGCATTTGTTGGTGGAGTCTTCTCCATACGCCAACATTTGATGATCGAGCGCTTGATCCAATTTCGGTCGGACGCCTGGTCGCGAAGATCGTACGCGTTTGTGCCGCTCAGAACGCGGGCGCGAAGTCCCGCGAGCTCGGTATCCAACATATCACCTTTCAGCCTTATGATAAACGCGAGCGAAGGATTGGCGCTCTTTGTGCGGAAGTAAGGGATCGGGGAAAGAAGTTTGGAGCGAAAGCGGCGGGTCCATGCGGTACTCCCGAGCCATCTGCTAAAGGTGATCTCTGCCTGGTCGGCGTCCCACAGATCGTGGTCGAAGCCGCGACTTAGTTTAAAAGCGCTTACGGAGTAACGAACATCGTGGTCCAGCACTGTGTAGCCCGGTGTGTCACGCCTGCTCCAAGTAAAAGCTCCAATCAGCCCGGTGAGGCATATCATAAGCAGGCTTGCTCTCTTTGCGCGGAGTGTCACCTGTCGAATGGTGTGTACTTTTGTGACTCAAGTCGAGCACGGGGCTGAATGCTTAACTCGTCACATCGGCTCAAACAGACATGGTTTGCAAGCGGCTTCTGCGATTGAAGAGACTCAGTCGGGAGAGGGCATCTTTTCTGAAACCACGGTGTCCAATCGCGTAACGCTATTTAGGGGCAGAACCATGCTCATGTAGCCGCCTATAACCTTAATTTCCTTCGGGCTTGAAGGTGCGGCGGGGATTTGGGTGACGCTAAAACTGTTGCGGCTGAGCTGATCAGCGTCCTGAATCTTGATTCGAATCGATTGGTTGGAGACGGAGTGATTACTGATCAGAATTGAAGATGAATTTGTTAGATCCGTCGCGGCCGAAATCCAGACGGAGCCCGATCTGTTCAAGACCGGAATCTTGAACATTTTCGGACTCGCAAACTTAGAAAAAAGGTGGATTCCCTGCAGGCTTGCTGTTGCTTCACCGAATTCATCAAAAACGCCAAATGGGCCAAGCTCCCCGTGAAATATGCAACTCACATCGAGCGCCGTCTCTTGCAGCGCGATAAGGCTCGCCACCAGAAACGCCGCACCCTCAGGGCCCGACATGCGCTGATAAAAGACGCGTCGTTCTTGCGGGGCTGCCGACCGTGAGAATGGCCGCCAGGAATTGTCAGGAAGGTAGTTCCATTCGGTCAGATGGCTCTCGGTTTTACTGAACCCTTCACGGTCCAGGAGCGCTCGAATTGCTGTCGTACGATTCACGAGCTCCTCAACATTCGCGGTGTAGCAATGCCAGGAAATGAAATCCAGTGGGATATTCTCTTTGCGGCAAGATCGCAAAAATTTCAGGAGGAAATCTGAAGGGACGAAGATCTGATTCTCAAACTTGCCGCTGTAGCCAAAACCCGGTCCACCGATCCGAAGGGCCGGGTAGGTGCGTTTGATCTCTTCCGCCGCGGTGCGGTAAAGATCGACAAACTGTTCATCCGTGCCTGTCCACATTGCGGGTCTGTTTTCAGGCTCGTTCCAGATTTCGAAGTACTGAATCCCGTAATGGAAGCCGTTCGCCCACCCTTCGTTGTAGTGCCGAATAATCCCGAGGCAAATCTGCGCCCACTTTTTCGGCTCCCCGGGTGGATGAACGAAGCGCTTTGAGTTCATGTGCTCAATACTCTCGCCCAATCGGTAAATGATCCTCGCTCCGGTACGGTGCGCCGCCGCCAAATACTCGTCCGTTAGTGCAAAATCATAAGATGCCGGCTCTTGGGGATCGGCTGATGGATTTCGGAAGATTGCGTGAATGTCCACGACATCCGGATAAGGCCACATGCAATCATGCAAACGGATGAAGGGAATCTGATTGCTCTTATACGAGTCGGTCAGGTCGATCGTTCCACCAGACGCCAGCGGGCCTTTGTTCACGCCGTGGAGTGCACGAAGGTGGCCACTGGCGCGGCTGAAGTCGAGCTCGACCTCGATCGACGGACTCTCGGCGCCCAGCCCGAGAAGCGTCTGAAGCGAAATGGCTATTAACACGAGAGTGGATTCCCGGATTTTTTTCACCATTCTCATTTCAGCTCAGCGACGCCCACGCAACGCTCAGAAGCGGACGTCGATCGTGTTGACAAGTATTAAGGCTTTCGGAGAAGAACCAGACTTCAGGAGAAAGCTGGTCGGGGCGGTGAGATTTGAACTCACGACCTCGTGGACCCGAACCACGCGCGCTAGCCAGGCTACGCTACGCCCCGATTTAACCGGCCGAGAAGTTGCACTGTCCCTTTCCTTTTGGCAAACGCGTTTTTGCTATTTTCGGGAGTGGGTTCAGTTTGTAGCGGAAATTTTCGAATTTAAAAAGAGTTGCTCTCCTGGCAGGTTTTGGTATGCTCAGCGTCTTTTGGGAAATAGGAACCGCGAGGTAAACGATTGAATGCTGATTTGACGAAGAAAGCTCTGGAAAAAGTAGGCAACCCTAACGTGCTGGTCAACCTGGTTTCACGCCGGGTCCGGCAATTGAATGGCCTTTCTGGTGGCGCTCCGGCGCGACCGCTGATTTCTGAAACAGCCGGCCTCGGCGCGGCGGACATCGCGTTATTGGAGATCGCGGAAGGGAAGCTGGGCTGGGATTACATCGCAGAAGAAGAGGCCAAGGAGGAAGGGAGCAAACGCAAGGCTGCCTAAAGACTGGCCAGAGTCGTTGGAGAAATTGATTACGCACAGCCAGAAGAGCATTCTTCTGGCTGTTTTTATGGCGGAGATCGTCACTAATCCGAAAGCGCGGCGGGATTACCACATTCTGGAGACCTTCGAGGCAGGCATCGCGCTCAAGGGGACGGAAGTGAAGGCGTTGCGCGCGGGTAAAGCGCAAATCTCGGATGCTTTCGCGCGCATCGAGAATGATCAGGCGTGGCTGTACAACGCGCATATCGATGAATACGCTTTCGGCAATCTGCAGAATCATCAGCCCAAAGCGCCCCGTCGGCTGCTTTTACACAAAAGAGAAATTCGAAAGCTGTTCGGCCTCGCATCGGTAAAGGGGAATGCGCTGTTCCCGCTCTCGTTTTATTGGAAGGATGGGAAGGTCAAAGTGGCGCTCGGAGTGGGGAAGGGGAAGGTGCAATTCGATAAGCGCGAAGATATCAAGAAACGCGACACGGAACGGGAAATGAAGCGAGCAACAATGCAGCGCTTTAAAGGAAAATAAAATCCCTCGCCCTGCCGTTGCAAAGCGAGGGAGGAATTACAGCCAGTTTTACTCACCGAGCGTGATGACGCGGTAGAATCTCTCCGGATTACCCTGCAAAATGTAATCGTTGATCGTCATTTTCGCTCCGGTTCCGACAATCGGTTCGTACAATTGACGCCAGTTACCTTGGTCGAGCTTCTCGCGATATTGAATCACGTAAGTCACGCCGGGCGCCGAAACCCAACTGATTTCAGTTTCAGAGACACGAACTTCCGGATGCATCGCGATCGCTTCGGTGGAACCATCCAGTTCTATGATCCGTGGCCCGTTTGCGCTGGGGCCGCCGGCACCGTTGTAGGTCGTAAATTCAGCCAGAAACTCCTGGGCGAGCACCGGTCGAACATTGCCTCCGATCAAGAGGTGGCTTGGAGTGTCTTCGTATACGTAAGGGTGTTTCGGGCTGCCCTCGAAAAGTAGCGTGTCAAAGGTGGTTGAGCCGAGCGATTTCGCTTTAAGGCGGAAGGTTTTAAAGCCGTGGTCCCCGGTCGTCGGATCATCCGCGGCGAAAAGCCGAAATGATTTCAGAACCAGCTCCTTGCGGACCCGCCATTCAATAATATGCACTGAATCTTCAGGTGAACCGTCTGCAAAGAGAGTATTTCCCTTTTCAGCCTCCGAAGTGCCGAAAGTTCCACCAAACATGTCCCGCATGTCGAACGGGGAAGAAGGTGCACCGTTGAGATCGGTTGAAAGAATCAGGATAGTTCCCTGGCTCACATCCCAAACGTCGTCCGTGGCCGGGGCGATTTGGGCGCCGGCCTGGAAGCTCGTTAGCAATCCCGCACACACCGACAGTATAGATTTCGTGTTCATAGTGTATCGTTGAGCCGCGAACGAATTTCTTGGCTTTGTCGCCCACGGGTCCCACCGCATCCATCGGCGCGAGTGAGGAGGGCTTGAGGTGATCTCAGCCCGCGGTACGGCCTTGTCGCCAGCGGATACCGGAAAAAGCGTTTGGCACGCCCTGGCCCGTCTGCTAAGTTGATCGTTCTCCTAAGGGAGGCCTTGGGAGATTCACGGCCTTAAACTGCCTGTTTAAAGTAAAACGGGTGGCCAGAATAACACCTGAATTAATCCTGTGTTCCGCAGGATGGCTCGGCAAAAGCGCGGGCTCTTAACAAAGGAAAATCGTGGTAAATATTGGAGTTAAAGAACTTTTGGAAGCGGGCGTTCACTTTGGTCATCAGACCAAACGTTGGAACCCCAAAATGAAGCGCTTCATTTTTGATGCGCGCAATGGCATCCACATCATTGATCTGAGCAAGACGCTCACTGGCCTGCAGGAGGCTTGCGATTTCCTGACGAAGACCATCGGCAAGGGTGGAAAGGTCCTGTTTGTCGGCACGAAAAAGCAGGCGCAGGAAGCAATCAAGGATGCCGCGAAAACTTGCGGGCAGATGTTCGTGACCGAACGATGGCTCGGTGGCACGCTGACCAATCTTCAGACCATTCGTCGTTCTCTCGGTCGCTTGCGCGAAATCGAGAAGATGGAAACAGATGGATCGATCAACAATTATGTGAAGCAGGAGCAGTCCGCGATTCGCCGTGAGGCGGCGCGTCTGTTCAAGAATCTTGATGGTGTGCGGGCATTGGACGGCCCACCGGCTGCGATGTTCGTGGTGGATGTGAAGCGCGAACACAATGCAGTTGCAGAAGCGCGCCGCCTGAAAATTCCGATCGTCGCGTTGGTGGATACGAATTGCGATCCCGATCTGGTCGATTACCCAATTGCAGGCAATGACGATGCGATTCGCTCGGTTCGTTTAATTTTGCACGTCATCACTCAAACCATCGGAAATGCCAAGGCGGAGTACGACGCCAAATACGCGCGCCGCAAAGAAGAGCAAGCTCCCACGGAAGCGTCCGCTCCCGAAGCGGCTCCGACGGAACCCGCCGCTCAGCCAGCGGGGGCCGCCGTTGCGGTTCCAGCCTGACACGTTTAACCCAGAAGAACCTCGTGGCTCGCCAGAGGCGGGCCACCCATTCGAATTTTATTTTTTATGGCCGAAATTACAGCAGCTCTTGTTGGGAAACTCCGCGAAATGACCAATGCGGGGCTCATGGATTGCAAGAAAGCGCTCAACGAATCCAGCGGTGATCTTCAAGCCGCCGTGGATATTTTGCGCAAGAAAGGGGTCGCCACTGCCGCAAAGAAAGCGGGACGCGAAGCCAAGGAAGGAGTCATCGCGCAATACATTCAGCCCGGCGGGCGTTTGGGGGTGCTCGTGGAAGTGAATTGCGAAACCGATTTCGTCGCGAAAAATGAATCGTTCCGCGCGTTCTGCGACGATGTCGCCAAGCGAATTGCCAACAATCCGAGTGAGGATTTAGAAAGCCTCCGGACGGAGCAGGTCGCCAAGATTGGTGAGAACATCCGGATCAATCGTCATGCCCGCCTGGAAGTTACGGGCAATGGTTTAATTGCCGGTTACATCCATACTGGCTCGAAGGTTGGTGTCCTTGTCGAAGTCGGAGCGACCAAGGAAGCCACTGCGCAGAGCGAAGCTTTCCGTGAATTAGTGCGCGACATCACGCTGCAGATTGCTGCGGCCAGTCCAAGTGCCGTTTCACGCGAGCAGGTCGACCAGACACTGGTCGAAAAAGAAAAGGAAATCGCCGCGGAACAGGTGAAAGGTAAGCCGGCTCAAGCCATTGCCAAGATTGTCGAAGGCAAACTGGAAAAGTTTTTCCAAACCATCTGCCTCGTGGATCAGGGCTTCGTGAAGCGGAATTCCGAGATCACCGTGCGTGAACACATCGCCAATGTCGGTAAGCAGCTCGGAGACGAGCTGGTCATCCGCCGTTTCGTCCGCTTCCAGGTAGGAGAGGCCGCGGCAGCCTAATAGCTTTGCACGCCTTGGCTCCAGCCAGGCACGGTTTATCACTCGGGCAACGCGAAGCAATAGAATGCGTTGCCCGATTTCGTCTCGGGTTTTCCGCCGCCACCAGCGGCGATGACAACGAATTGCTTCCCGTTCACACTATAGGTGGCCGGCGTGGCGTAGCCGCCGGCGTCCATCTGATATTCCCAGAGAAGTTTGCCGGTCTCCTTATCGAATGCGTGGAAGCGCTCATCCATTGCCGCGCCGATGAATACGAGCCCACCCGCAGTCACCAACGAACCGCCGATATTGAAAGTGCCCGTGGTCGGAACTCCTCTTGCTTCGAGTTGAGGATAAGTGCCGAGGGGGACCTGCCAGCGAAACTCGCCTTTGTCCAGATCGATGGCCGTCAGCGTGCCCCACGGTCGTTTGTTGACCGGGAAGCCCTCGGGGTCGCGGAAATCGTGATGACCGGTCGCGACGTAGGGAATTTCCTGGGCCCAACTGATCGAGATTTCCTTCGCGGAGATTTTCTCCTTCGATGTTTCACCGAAGAGGAACGACAGGATGGCCCGTTTTTCAATGGTCCCGAGCGTGGCGAAGCTCGGCATTTGATTGCGACCGGTTTCAAGGAGTTTCGCTATTTCGGCTTTCGAAAGGCGATTCTTGACGGTCTTTAGCGTGGAAAAAGAAGGAGCGGCAGGATTGTTTGCGTTCTCGAAACCGTGACAGGAGGAACAGATCGTGCCGTAAATCATGCCGCCCAGTTCAGTGATGGTCATTTCCTCGCGGGGAGTGGAGGGGACCATCGAGATCCATTCGGCTTCATTGCTCGCGTTGATGTAAAGAGTGCGCGTTTCCGGATCGAAGGAGGGACCACCCCATTCAGCCCCGCCGTTGAATTGCGGAAGCGCAACGGAAGCATTTGTCCCGGGCGGGATAAAAATGTTGCCGGTACGCATCGTTTTGAGTTTTTGCAGAACGAAGTCGCGCGCCTTCGGATTCAAATCGGTGACCTCTGTTTCTGTCAAACGTTGTTGGGCGTACGGTGGTGGTTTCAGTGGGAAGGGTTGAGTAGGCCAGCTCTGTTCGCCGGGAATTTCGGATTTTGGGACGGGACGTTCTTCGACCGGAAAAAGTGGTTTGCCGGTCAGTCGGTCTAGGATGAAGGCGTGCCCGATTTTTCCGACCTGCGCAACGGCGTCGATAACTTTGCCTGCGTGCCTCGCCTGGACGAGCACAGGCGCACAGGGCAGGTCGTAATCCCAAATGTCGTGATGCACCGTCTGAAAATGCCAGAGCCGCTCGCCGGTACTGGCGTTAAGTGCGAGGATGCAGTTTGCGAAGAGATTCTGGCCTACCCGATTGCCGCCGAAATGATCGTATGACGCCGAACCGGTTCCGGCGAAGACGATCCCTCGATCAACATCGAGCGTGAGACCGCCCCATGAATTTGCACCTCCGACTGTTTTCCATGATTCCGGCGACCATGTTTCATATCCGAATTCGCCGGGGTGGGGGATGGTGTGGAAAATCCACCGTCGCTTCCCAGTCCGGACATCGTACGCACGAATGTGCCCAGGCGCCGCCGGGTTCGGTCCTTCACCAACGACAGACCCGATGATGAACAGATCTTTGTAAACGATGCCCGGAGAGGTGGCGGTCACCGTGAGGAAAAAGACGTCACGATCAAGGCCATCACGCAGATCCACTTTCCCTTCTGCGCCGAAACCCGGGATCAGTTGGCCGGTTTCGGCATCAACTGCGTGAATGAATTGTCCTGTCGCATAAAGAATGCGTTTTTTGTTTTCGTGCTGCGAAATGGCGACGCCGCGATTCACGCCTCGGCCGCCCTGCCCGTTCCACGGATCAAATCGCCAGAGTTCTTTTCCTGTGCCCGCCTCGAGCGCAATGAGCTTAAGACCGGCGGTCGTGAGATACATCCGGCCATCAATGACGAGCGGATTGCATTCGATGGTGCTCCCGGCGCCGCGCGCATCGTCGCAACGGTAGATCCATGCGGGCTGAAGTTTTCGAACATTCTCCCGATTGACCTGTTTGAGCGTCGAATATTTTGTCCCTGAGAAGTTGCCCCCGTAAACTGGCCAGTTGGTCCCCGTCTGTGCGCGGAGCGCAATGGCGCTAAAAAGAAGAAAGGCAAAGCGCATCGGCATAGGTGCAGAATCCGGAAACCGCAGTGAAGTTCAAATCCTAAATCTCTTTCGTCCAATGAGGGAGTGAGGTAACTCTTTGTTTCTCACGTATGGTGACGGCCTCGGCAGAGTTCGTGAAGACCGGCTGGATTTACGTTTATTCCTCTCCAGCGGGAGCTGTAGCAGAGAATCGATTATCGCGTTTACGTAGAGCGGAGACGGCAAAGCGGCTCGCGTGGAGCGATTCGCTCCGGAGATCGCCTTGCTGTCGATTGAGTGCTGCAGAGGATAAGAGTGCCGTGGATCGAGATAGACTCATTTGATCGATGAATAGACTGTTTAGCTTTCAGATGCGACGAGGATTTAGCATTTATGGGTGCGCGCTTCTTTTGCTGAGCGTTTTGGCACCGGGCGCAGACGCGGAGCAATTGGCCTCCTTTGCCTACCGGACGGAAACGAATGTTGTTTATCGCGAAGGAGCGGAGTTGACTCCGGAGATGAAGGAGCGTTGCCGGCTGGATTTGTATGTGCCGCTCGGGAGAAAGGATTTTGCGACGGTGGTGTGGTTTCATGGCGGCGGCTTGACGGGCGGAAAGCGTGCGGTGCCGAAGGCATTGCAGGAGCAGGGAATCGCGGTAGTCGCGGCCGGTTATCGGTTGAGCCCGAGCGTGAAAGCACCGGCATATATCGAGGATGCTGCGGCGGCGGTCGCGTGGACGTTTAGACATATTGCGGAGCGTGGTGGCGCGACAAATCGCATTTTTGTGAGCGGGCACTCGGCGGGCGGTTATCTCACAAGCATGGTGGGGCTGGACAAGAAGTGGCTCGCTGCGTTTGGGATTGATGCCAATGCCATCGCGGGGTTGGTGCCGTTCAGTGGCCAATGTATTACGCATTTTACGGTTCGGGCGGAACGGGGTATCGCGGATAAGCAGCCGGTGATCGACGAGTTCGCACCATTGTTTCATGCGCGCAAGGATGCGCCGCCGTTGCTGCTGATTACCGGCGATCGTGAACGCGAGTTGCTCGGTCGTTACGAGGAAAACGCTTATCTCTGGCGCATGATGAAGGAGGTCGGGCATGCGGATACAAAAATTAACGAACTGCAGGGCTTCAATCACGCGGGTATGGCGGAGCCCGCGTTTCCCTTGTTACTCCAGTTCATTCGGCAGCACGATCGCCGCCGATCTACGGACGAAGCCGGTCTCTTGGAGATCGAGCGCAAGGTCAGCCATGGGTACGCCACGAACAATGGCGTCCGCATTCACTACGCGCGGCTGGGACAAGGTCCGTTGGTCGTGATGATTCACGGTTTTCCCGATTACTGGCTGACGTGGCGCGAACAAATGGAAACTCTCGCGGCGGATCACGAGGTCGTGGCGATCGATCAGCGCGGTTACAATCTAAGCGATCGGCCTAAAGGGGTTGAGAATTATGACATGCAACTTCTGGCTGCGGATATAGCCGCCGTGATTAAAGCGCGCGGACGTGATCGCGCGATTGTCGTTGGTCATGATTGGGGGGGAGCGGTGGCATGGACATTTGCCATGACCCGCCCCGAGATGACGGAGAAGTTGATCGTCTTGAATCTTCCGCATCCCCGCGGACTTGCTCGCGAACTGGCGACGAATCCCGAGCAGCAAAAGAACAGCGCTTACGCGCGACAATTTCAGCAGGAGGGTGCGCACACGAATTTGACAGCCGAAGGGCTGACCTTCTGGGTGAAGGATAATGCCGCGCGCGCCCGATATCTGGAAGCGTTTCGCAGATCGGACTTTGAAGCGATGCTGAACTACTATAAACGTAATTATCCGCGCGAACCGTACAGGGAGGATACAGCCGCTCCTGTCGTCAAGGTGCAATGTCCGGTGCTGATGATTCATGGCTTAAAAGATAAAGCGCTCGGCGAGGCGGCTCTGAACGGGAATTGGAATTACGTAACGAAAGATCTGACTCTCGTAACCGCTCCCGAAGCTGACCATTGGGTACAGCAGGATGCAGCCGATCTGGTCACCCGAACGATTGTTAGTTGGTTGCATCGCTAGGTGATGGAGATTCGAGACGGCGAATCGGCAATTATTCCGAGCCCGGGTCAACAACGCTCCCCGAACCGACGGCTCTGTTCCTTCGGCGCGACGTGTACCGTGCAGGTTGAAACGAAATAAAGCCCTTCGGCAATTTCCACCGTCGACCGCTTTGCGTAAGATGGGGCCGGTGAAGTTGCTTTTTATTGGGGATGTGGTGGGTGAGCCGGGGCGTCGGGCGGTGAAGAATCTCGTGCCGCCGTTGCGGGCGCGGTGGAATATCGACATCGTCGTTTGCAACGGCGAAAACTCCGCCGGCGGTTCTGGGATTACTCCCGCGACGGCCAAGGAGATTTTCGCAGGAGGCGTGGATATCATCACGTCTGGCGACCACCTCTGGGACCAGAAGGAAGTCACGGAATTGCTCGCCAGCGAAACGCGCTTTGTGCGGCCCATTAATTATCCGGTGGGTACATCTGGATCGGGCGTAAGATATTGGGAACGGAACGGAGTGAAAGTGGCCGTGATTAATGTGCAGGGCCGAACGTTTATGCCGGACCTGGATAATCCTTTTCGCGTGCTCGAGGCGGAACTGCCGAAAATTCGCGAGCAGACAAGAATTATCTTCGTCGACGCTCACGGCGAGGCGACTTCGGAGAAGATTGCCCTGGCGCGAATGATGGATGGCCAGGTAAGCGCCGTGGTGGGCACCCATACGCACGTACAAACAGCAGACGAACAAATTTTCCCTGGTGGCACGGCATTTCTCTGTGACGCGGGGTTTACGGGCCCGCACGAAAGCATACTCGGACGCGAAATTACCCCGATCATTGAACGGTTTCTCACCAATCAACCGCGGCGCTTTACGCTCGCGAAGAAACGGGTTCTGCTGCAAGGCGCGCTGATCGAAATCGATGAGAGAACGGGGAAGGCACTGAACATCCAGCGTGTTTCCGAGCCTGTCGGCGAATCAGGAGGGCAGGGCAGCGAAAATGCCTAAGCCGCTCAAATCGCAATGGGAGTTCGGCGAACTCTTTCCCGCCGAAGCAGTGCGCAAGACGCTCACGGTTTCCGAACTGACCGGTTCAATCAGGCGCGTCCTGGAGAAGAACGTCGGCTCGGTCTCAGTCATGGGTGAGATTACAAACCTGCGCGTTCAGGCCTCCGGTCACATTTACTTCACGTTGAAAGATGCCGTCTCGCAGATCTCCTGTGTGTTGTTTCGTAACGAGTCGAGGGCGGTTAACCGCGAATATCTGAACGACGGGCAGAAGGTGGTAATCGATGGGACAGTGACGGTCTACGAAGCGCGGGGACAATATCAACTGCAAGTCTTCTCCCTGCAGTTGCAGGGTTTGGGTGCGCTACAAGCGGCGTTCGAGAAGCTGAAGCAAAAGCTTCAGGCGGAGGGCCTGTTCGACCAGGGGCATAAGCGGCCCATCCCGAAATATCCGCGACGCATCGGTTTGGTGACCTCCCCGGTTGGGGCTGCGATTCGAGATGTCATTCACGGGATCGAACGGCGCGATCCGGCGTTAAAGATTGTGCTCGCACCTTGTCGTGTTCAAGGCGTGGGCGCAGGGCAGGAGATCGCCGCAGCGATCAATTCGCTGAACGACTGGGGCCGCGAGCGATTGGATTTAATTCTTGTGACGCGAGGTGGAGGAAGTCTGGAAGATTTGTGGGCGTTCAATGAGGAAATCGTCGCCAGGGCGATTTACTCCTCGGAAGTGCCGGTCGTTTCGGCGGTTGGGCACGAAATTGACTTTACGATCAGCGATTTTGTCGCGGATTTGCGGGCGGCCACTCCTACCGCGGCCGCCGAAATCATTACCGAAGGAGTTTTTTCGGCGCGTCCGTTCGTGGCCGAGGTCGGAGCGCGTTTGCGCGAGCTTTTCCTCTATGCGGTGGAGATGAAAAGGGAGGACCTGCGCGTGTTGGTCCGTCGTATCACACGCGTGCATCCCAAACGGCGGCTTTCTGAACAGGCCCAATTGCTCGATGAGTTGCAAAACTCCTTGGGCCGATGCGGCAGACATCATCTCCGCCAGAAGCAAGCGGCATGGACTGTTTTGCAAACCCGACTGCTCCGGGCAAAGCCGAACATCATCGTCGCGCGCCGCCGGGAACGTGTTGTTCAACTAAGCGACTACCTCGAAGCGGCCCTGGCCAGACAGATCCGTGCGTTGCGCGAACGCGCGGATGGAGCGGAGGCGCGCTTGCGCTTGCTCTCGCCGGAGAACGTATTGAAGCGGGGCTATTCGATTACGCTGGACGCCGAATCGGGGAAAGTGGTGCGAGAGGCTGCAGAGCTGAAGCCGGGCGCGAAGCTGAGATCCAAATTGGCCAAGGGCGAAATTTTGAGCGTGGTGACGGAGAAGTTTTGACAGCAGGTGATTCTTCTCTACGGTTTTGAGCGGAAGAATTGATGTGAGATCCGCGCTGACGGTCATGGTCCTTGGCATTGGGGCGTTCGCCCAATCGACACTGAGAATTCTCCGCGAAAACGGAGCGCGGGTAGTCTGCTATCTCACGCGTGATTACGGCCATTCGCCCGCGCAAATGGAGGCGCCCTGCTATTCTTTCCGGCAGCATCCTGATCCATTGCCGCTGATCCGCAAACACAAGGTTGGGCTGATCGTTCCGATGTCGATTGATTGGGCAGCCCAGCCATGGGGCCAAAAGGTAATTGATTCCGGAGTGCCGATTTTTTGTCCGACGGGCGATGCATTGCGGATCGAACGGGAACGCGATTTAGCGCGGCGACTTAGCGGTGAGTTCGGGATTCCATTCCCCTGCGCATTTTGGGCGAAGAACCGGACGGAGGCCGAACGAATCGTGAAGCGCGAACGCCGAGCGTTCGTGATCAAGAATCCATTGTGTGGTCCGTTCAGCCCCATTCACACGATTGTTTGCGAAACAGTGAAGGACACACAGGCGTGGTTGCCGCGGTTGGATTATCGCGACGGTGTTTTCCTTCAGGAATATCTCGGCCGCGCAGAGGCGGGACACATCGCCTTTGTTTCTGGCGGCGAGATTCACTCCGTGGTGACGAATCAGGAATACAAACGTGCGTTCGACGGCAATCAGGGCGTGGTGGCCGGCGCGCCGCTGGGGGGTTTGGTGGAGCAGGATCCGAACGACAAATACGGCCTGGCGCAAACGATGTTGCGACCGCTTCTTCCCTGGTTTCGAGAAACGAATTTTTACGGGCCCATTCAGGTGACGGCGATTCGAAATGGCGGGCGCTGGTATGTCGTTGAATACAACGTGCGGATTGGGGTCACCTCGGGCGCGATGATTTTGCGAATGCTGCGCGATCCGGTGCGGACGCTCGAACAAGTGGCACGCAACGAACGTCTCAACGAGATAAAGTTTCAGACCGCGAAACAGTTTGGCTGTTCAGTTACTCTGGCGGGATACGGGTATCCTTACACACAGGTGACCGGGCCGGAATTGCCGATCGAGTTTGGCGAATCGAAGCTGTGCGATGTCTGGTGGAACGAAGTAAGGCGCGAGGGGAAACAACTTTACGCGACAGGACATCGGATTGCGGATGTGATCGCGCTGGCTGGAAAATTGAACGTGGCCATCGAGCGCGCCTATAAAGGTATTTCGCGAATAAGTTGTCTTGCGAGTTATCATCGGACGGATGTTGGCGCTTCGCTCTGGCCGCCCGGAAAGGTTTAAAGATGGAGAGGCGTTTTCAATCAGAGCCGCACGCGTGGATCGAAATTAACATCAAACAGTTTCGGCGAAACTGGCAGGTCATTAATGCATACAAACCCGCAAACGTTCGGATTGGGTTTGTGGTGAAGGACGATGCTTATGGGCATGGCGTGGTGCGATTGGCAGAACTGGCGGGTGAAGCCGGCGTGGAAATGTTCGTGGTCGCGAGCATCCGCGAAGCGTTGGAGGTACGGGCTAAATTCGACCAACCCATTCTCGTCCTCGGCGAGCGCAGCCCGGACGAATACGAAACGTGTTTGCAATGCGGACTGGTTCCGTGTGTTTCGTCGTATGCCGGTTTGGCGGAATTGCAACGGACAGTGAAGAAGCTCGGCCGTCCCTTTCATCTGCATCTCAAGATCGATTCAGGAATGAGCCGTTATGGCTTCCGCTGGTCGGAGACGGACCACATCTTCACGATGTTGAAGGAAAGCCCCGAGCTGATCCTGGATGGGATGATGAGCCACTTCGCGATGTCGGATGAGCTCGACAAGACATTTGCGCGGTTGCAACTCTCACGTTTCAATGAATCAGTGGCTAGAGCCAAAGCGGCAGGGCTGCAGCCGAAATATCTCCACATCTGTAACTCAGGCGGATTTTTGGATTTGCCGGAAGCGCATTTTAATTTGGTGCGCATCGGGATTCTGCCGTTGGGCGTTTATCCTTCGAAAGTTTGCCGGAGACTCGACGGGATTGCGCCGATCATGAGCGTGAAATCACGCATTGCGTCGATTAAAAATCTGCAGGTTGGCGATCACGTCGGATATGGAATGCGTTTTACTGCGGAGAAACCGATGCGGATCGGTGTCATTCCGATCGGGTACGGGCATGGTTATCCACGCGTCCGAAATCTAGGCGTCGTGCTGGTGCATGGGCGGCGTGCGCCGATCATCGGCGGTGTCTCGATGGACGCAATGACGGTCGACCTCACTGCAATTATCGAGGCGCAGCAATGGGACGAGGTGACATTACTCGGGCAGAGCGATCGGGATGAAATTTCGATTCACGATATCGCCGTGATGCGGAACTCGGTTTCATACGACGCGATGGTGAGTTGGAGTGCCCGGTTGCCGCGCGTTTACGTGGAATGAAACTGTTGTTTTCAGAGGCGCTTCCGGATTACGACCATTACATTTTTCCCTATGCGATCTGGGCATTCCCCGAAGCTAAGGAAACACCCGCCGATTTGTTCGAGGCGGGATTTCTACCAAGCACCCGCGAGTTAAATCGCTTTTATCTCACGCGACATATTCGAGTTCGCCTGGGGGAGTTCACGGCCTCTTCTGAAAATCGGCGCGTTTTGCGGAAGTGTGCGCATCTCCGAATGCGCCTTGTTCCGCAATCCGAGTTTGAGGTCACTCCGGCGCGCCTGGAGTTCTGTCACGCCTACGCGCACAGCCGATTTGGCGAAGGGATCATGTCGATGGAGCGATTGGAGGCGCTCTTCACCGCGCCAGTCGCGAGTCACATCATGATTTTCGACGATCCCGACAGCGGGAAAGAGGCGGGGTACGTGGTACTCTATGTCGAATCGCGAAGATTGGCTTTCTACTACTACTCCTTCTATGACCTCGCGATGTTCGATCGGAATTTGGGGATCTACATCATGACGTCCGTCGTGAAGTCATTCGCGGAGGAGGGGATTGGATTTCTGTATCTGGGCACCTGTTACAGCGAGCGCGCTCTTTACAAGACGCAGTTTCGCGGTTGCGAATTTTTTAATGGGGTCCGGTGGAGCCGTGAAATCCGGGAACTGAAGTATTTAGTGAGCCGTCAGGGGAAAGAACCCAACGGGCACCTGCTCGAAGATCAGCACTATCTCAAGTCCTACTATAACGCGGATGCGTTCGGGGTGGCCCGCGAGCACGGATTGCGGCTTTGAAGTGTGAAAGCGCTTGCCCGGCGTCCGTGACGGGTGAAGTTTTAGCCATGCCTCAAGCAATCATGGACCCGGAGCAGGTCCGCCGCTTCGCGGAGGAGCTTCAACGTTTCAATCGAGATTTGCAGGCTCGCATGAGTTCGCTGCAAGGCCGTTTTTCCGGTCTGAGCGAGACGTGGCAGGACCAGGAACACGCGAAATTTGCCGAGGAATTTCAGCAGACTTCACGCGCGCTGAAAAAGTTTGTCGAGCTTTCCGAACAGCACGTCCCTTATCTGCTGCGCAAGGCGCAGAAGGTGGACGACTACCTGAAGCAGCGTTGATGAAGCCGGACAGCGCCAATGTCAGTTCGACAGAAGCGATTGAGCGCTTTCGTGCGCGGCTGATTGTTTACCGCGATAAAGTCAAACCGCTGCTCGCGGATGCGGCGGATGAAGTTTCGCGCACGCGTGAGTGGTTGCTCGATCGACGACGCTTCTGGGAATTCGAGGTGCGTCGCCGCAAGCAAAAGCTGGATGAGGCGCGGCAGGCGCTGTTCAGCGCAAGGTTCTCAAGCTTGCGCGAAGTAAAAGCAGCCGAGCAGCAGGCCGTTCACCGAGCGGAAAAGGCGCTGGCCGACGCTGAGTCGAAATTCGCAACGATCAGACGTTGGACTTCCGCCTTCGAACAACAGGTCGGTCCGATGGTGAAGCAAGTCGAACAACTGCGAACAGTGAATGCCACAACTCTAACGCGCGCCGAAGAATATCTCGTACGCATCCTCGGGGCTCTGGATCAGTACTCCTTGGCTGCTGCGCAGGTTGAGACGAAAGCAACTCCCGTCGAACCGATTCAACCGGGTTCCTGAAACCAGATTTCCTCGCGCACGATTTCGACATCGAGCTTTTTGAGAGAGGCACCCACACACGGTCCGGCGATGCATTTGCCGGTGAGTGGTTCGTAAGTCGCGCCGTGAGTTTGGCAGATGAAGTGAGTTCCCTTTGAATCGAAGAAGCGGCCATCACCGTAATCGAGAGTGATTGGGATGTGGCGGCAGACGTTTTGATAGCAGACGACCTGATCATCGAACCAGGCGAGGAACGCTTCTCGGGAGATGCCTTCGTCCTTGTAAGTGAACTTGATCGTTTTGCGTTCCTTGAGTTCCCCGAGTGTGGCCAGACGGCGGCGGGAGGACATTACATCCAGGTGAATTCAGAAAGGTCCAAGTGCCAACTGCTCCCGTCCGTCACGCGAACGGCTTTGCGTTCGGTCTTGTAGGTGATCTTGTCGAGATTAACACTGGATGGGAGGATATTCACGAGCACATCTCCCGAGGCGATGGCGACCAGACGAGTGCGGGTTTCGGGACGGCGCATGAAGGTGAACTTTATCGGGTCAACCGTATAAACATTGCCTGTTACGCGCGCGACGCCTCCATCATAGGAATCGACCACCCCGACGAAGTGCCGGTGGTGATCCTTCTCATATTGGCGGCGGTGAATGATGTGAACTTTCTCACCCTGCTTTAAAATCATGGGCGGCAATTAAAGGGAAACGGCGAACATTGGCAAGGATGTGTTCGTGTGAAAACGGTCTTTCTGGCTTATATTGAGGCGGTTGCATGGAGGCTGGACGACGGCGTTGGGCTTCGCAAATCTTGACATGCGAGCCGCAAGGGGCAGATGAATATGCAGTTCCCGTTGCCGTCTATCCCATTGAGAAGACCGGAGCACCCCTTTGGGGGTATTGTGAAAACGCTCAAAAGATTTAGATTCTCGGAGAAAGGCAATCTCAGCTTTTACAGGTCCTTTCATGCAGGTCCGCGGTGTCGCGGGTCGAAGGAGTTCGGTATGAAACTTAAAATCAAAAACTTCCTCGGTGTGTGCGGAGTGGCCTTTGGCCTCACGGCAATGACCGGTTGCGAAACCGACGCGGAGGAGGCTAAGTCCGACTCCAAACAGCCGGAAACTGCAACCGCCGCCGCTACAAATCCAGCCAGTGCGAATGTCGCCGCGGCGTCTGAGGCAATTGCTTCGCCGGCAACGGACGTAGCGACCGTGAGTGGGACGAATTCGACGGTCTTGGTTGCAGGAAATGGAACAAACACTGCGGACATCACCATCGTCAAAACGATCCCGCCAACGCCACCAGAGAATTTGAAGATGAGCAAAGCCGCGCAAGAGGTTGTGCGCCTGGCTCAATCCGGCGTGAGTGACACGGTGATTCTTCTGTTCGTAGAGAAGTCGAGCGACAAATTCAACCTGGATGCAGATGATATCGTTTATCTGAACGACATCGGTGTGTCGTCCGACGTGGTCGCGGCCATGTTAACGCACGATGGCGTCAGTCCTGAAATGCAAGGTGCGCTGACGAACAGGACAGATCTGGCAGTCGCCGCGCCCGCCGCGCCGCCAACCAATGCGCTTCCTGCGCAACCCGGTCCGCTCCAATACCAGGTGAGCAGCAACTACATTGCAAATGGAACTCAACCTGCAGTCGCGTACGACTCGAACGCCGCCGCGCAACAGCAAGTGGCAGTTGTTCAACCAAGTCCAGTGGTGGTGCAGCAGCCGGTGGTCGTTGAAAGTCCGGCTGTGACCTACAGCTATTTTTACTCCTCACTCTCGCCCTATGGCAGTTGGGCGTACATCACTGACTACGGTTGGTGCTGGCAGCCGACCATCGCGGTTTCTTACGGCGGATGGAGACCATACGCGCATGGCGGTCGGTGGTTGTACTCGGATGCCGGCTGGTACTGGCATTCAGATTATTCGTGGGGTTGGGCACCCTTCCATTATGGCCGCTGGTTCTGTGCACCGCGTGTTGGTTGGGTCTGGAGCCCGGATTATACGTGGGGTCCGAGCTGGGTAACGTGGCGCCGATCCGGTGATTATTGCGGCTGGGCTCCATTGCCGCCGCATTGCTACGTCCGTCCCGGAGTCGGGTTTACCTACTGGAATCACAACGTTGGGTTCAGCTTTAATTTCGGCCTGGGCTACGACCACTACACGTTCGTCCATGCGGGTCACTTTACGGATCATCATCCAATACGGCATGTCGTGCCGACGGAAAGAACGGCGAACATCTATCGGAACAGCACAGTAGTGAACAATTACATCGTGGGGAACAACAACACGATTATCAATAATGGGATCAACCGCGATTATGTGGCTTCGCACACTCGGAGTGAAATTCCGAGGGTTTCCGTGCGTGAAGAGCCTCGGGCCGGGCGAACGATTCCGGCAGACCGCGTGCAAAGGGCGGGCAATGATCTGGTCGTTTATCGTCCCACAGCACCTTCGGCCCGCGCGGAGGCGGCGGTGCGCCAGCATCAGGAGAGTTTGATTCGTCCTTCTGCATCCAGCGGGTTTGCGGCGACCCCCTCGACGGCCTCGCGCCCGAGTAACTCAAGCGCGATTGGCTCCCGTTCGGAAATTGAAAGGCGGAATGCTACTTCCACATCGGCAGGCTCTCGTAGCGAAGCCATTCGTCCACAAGTTGCGCACACCGAAGCGCCGACCTTTGCCCGGCCGCAACCCATCCGGCCGGAGCCGGAAAAGCCGGTCGTCCGCGCGCCCCTGACCGCACGCAGCCCTGCTTCCGTCCCCTCGATCTCTTCGAGGCCATCGACATCCGGCTCGATACCGCCAAGACAAGAGGCTTTCAATCCGCCTTCGCGTTCTGTGACGCCGAACGTTCCTACTACGATCCGGCCCTCGTATGGCGCGGCTGACAATCGACCCAGCGTGACCACGTCGGTCCCATCTAATCTTGGAGCACATTCGACGGCTACGGCGAATATACCGCCGCACAATGAGGTCGTTCGGAACAACGTGCAGACGCCCACGGTATCGCAACCTGCTCAGGTTCTGAATCCGCAAACTTCGGCAAATCGTCCGTCGATCAACCGGCCGTCCCTCAACACGCCGCCGAATAATGGCACGCCCGTTCCGCGCTATACTCCACAACCAGGCGCGAGCGTTGCGCCGCAGCCGATTCGTCCGAGCAATCAGTCTCCGATCAACAATACCTGGCAGGCGTCGCCTTCGCATAGCACCAGCATCGGCCGGAGCGAGAGTTTTGGAAGTTCCAGGCCGTCGGTTTCGACGATTGAACGTCCGCAGATTTCGACTCCCTCGGTGTCTGTGCCGAGTCCGTCGCTTCCGCAACGGGTCGAGTCTCCCCGTGTGGTGACGCCTTCGGCACCTGCGGGCGGCGGGCAAATTCGTTCGGTGCCTTCGCAAGGGGCTCAGGTGCGGCCGACTCCCTCAGCTCCCGCCTCGCGACCGGCACCAGCGCCGCAACAGTCGCAGAGCAGTGGAAATCGTTCTGAAGGACGTGGACGGTTGGAAATCGGACGTTAGAGAATTATATGGGTGGTGCTTCTCGTTGGAAGATAATCGCCGGTGCGGTGTGCTCCGCATCGGCACTGTATGCGCAAACCAAACTCCTCTACGAGGCAACGTTCGAGCCTCAGGACGGGTACGACGCGAACAAGGACCTCGCCGGACAACGGGGTTGGGTGGGAGACGGGACCGGTGGTAACGGGCTGATCAATGGGTTTTTCGATGGGCTCGGGCAGCAGGCATACATCGGCTTTACCCCGCCGAGCGATACCAACAGTGTGACCAGCGTTTGGCATCCGGTCGGCTTCGACCCTGGACCGGCGGACAATCCGCTGGTGCGGTTCACGGTGAAGTTCGAGATTTCTCCATCAACCAAGGGTTCGAAGGACGATTTCCGCTGGAGCATGTACAACATGGTGGGCGACCGGCTTTTCAGCATCGACTTCGAAACGTCCACCGGAGATGTCTCATATATTCTGCAGGACCAGAAGTTTGTCTCAACTGGACGGTCGGTCGGTTTTGACGGCGCTTACGATCTCGATGTGTGGATGGATTTTAGGCGTAACCAGTGGACTGCATTTCTCAACGACTTTCTCCTCGTTAATTCAGAAACCATCGCCCAAACAAACTCACCTCTGAATTTTGGCGATGCCGATGCGGTCTGGTTTTTGCGCAGTGCCACTGCCGGCGACAATTTCATGGCCTTCGATAACTACCGAATCACTTCGGAACAGCTCCCGGCAATACCAGGATTTGTCGAGCCCAAGGGTTTAACCAACGGAGTCTTCAATCTGACGGCGTATGGCGAAAAAGGTGTTAAGTACGCGATTGATGTGACGACTGATTTTTCACAGTGGCTGACACTGGGAGTGTATGACAATCCGGTAGGTGGTTTCGATTTTCAGGATACGACATCGACGAACTTTACGCGCGGTTTTTACCGCATGCGGCCGGCGCCTTAGGAAAACCGATGACGATGAGTGCTGATCGCGGTCTGTTAACCTTCCTTCATTTTCAGGAAGGCAAGGATCAGGAAGGAAAGAATAATCAAGCCAAGGACCACACCAACCGCAATAAAGATGGTGTTGGTCTTGTTCGACTTCTTTGCGAACGGCGAGTTCTTGTCGAATTTTACTCCTGCGGTGCCCTGCTCGAATTCGTTCAACTTCACACCGCGCGGAATGACGCGGGTGTTCGGGTCCATCTTTTTCTTCTCGGCAGTCGTTCCGGCAGCGGGAGCTCCATCGCCCTCCAGGCGCATCTCGATCTGGCCGAGACGCAAAATCTGACCGGGTTTGAGCGCCTTCTCGGTAATCTTCTCACCGTTGATGTAGGTGCCGTTGGTGGAATTGAGATCCTTCACCACCACGTCGTTACCTTTGAGCAGAATCTCGCAGTGATGGCTGGAGACGGACTGCTCCGCGATCGGGAAAGAGTTGTCCTCCAGACGCCCCACGGTGGTCTTCTCCACCTTGAGTTCGTAGGAGCGGCCGGTCAATCCTTCGCTGAGTACGACAAGTTTAGGCATACGCCATGTTCGGTGACGGCATTATCTTCAGGGCCATGTGCAAGTCAAACGGTTTGTTCGAAATCCCATAGTGACAGACACTTTTGCGCGGGTTGCGTTTTAATTTTTCTTCCGTTAAGACTTCCGCCATGCACATGCGCGCTGCTTTTGCAGTTGTTTGTCTGTTCGTGGTGACTGCCCTGCGCGCGGACGATATGCCCGCCAACCAGGAAGCAAAAACTTTCAAACGCCGAGTCGATCATCAACTCGAACTTCAATACCTGTTGTTCCTGCCGGACGGGTATAAGGCTGACCCCGAGAAGCGTTGGCCGGTGATGCTTTTTTTGCACGGGTCCGGCGAGCGGGGAACGAATCTGTCCAAGGTCGCGGTGCATGGACCGCCAAAACTCGTGAAGACGAAGGAGGATTTCCCTTTCATCCTCGTGTCGCCGCAGTGCCCGGCAGGCGAGATTTGGTCGGACGAGGCCGTCCTGGCGTTGCTGGATGAAATCCAGGAAAAGTATCGCGTCGACCGGGATCGGGTTTATCTGACGGGATTGAGCATGGGGGGATATGGAACCTGGAGCATTGGGATGAAATATCCGGAACGGTTCGCGGCGATTGCGCCGATTTGCGGAGGAGGAAGCATTCTGGATGTGTTGTTGGTTCCGCAAGGGAAGCAGTCAGCGCTGAAGAAGTTGCCGGTTTGGGCGTTTCACGGTGCGAAGGATAATGTGGTTCCGCTGGAACAGAGCGAAGATATGATCAGCGCGCTGAAGAAGGCGGGAAATCAGAATACGAAACTCACAGTCTACCCGGAGGCCGGTCACGATTCGTGGACTGAGGCCTATAATTCGCAAGAGCTGTACGACTGGTTTCTCCAGCACACGCGCGAGAAGAAGACTACGTCGCGCACGACTAAGCGACGGGGAAGCGCTGGTTAAGTCACTACCCATTTCTTCGCCCGAGCGAGTGCGCGCGACCATGAGGTAAGTTGTGTTTCACGCATCGATTTCTTCATGGCGGGAACGAAGCGGCGGTCTATTTGCCATTGGGAGGCGATTTCAGATCGGTCCTTCCAAAAGCCGACCGCGAGGCCGGCAAGATAGGCCGCGCCAAGGGCGGTGGTCTCGGAAACTTTCGGGCGCACGACAGGGACGCCGAGGATGTCGGCTTGGAATTGCATCAGCAGGTTGTTCACGCAAGCGCCGCCATCGACACGGAGTTCTTTAAGGCGAATTTTGGCGTCGCTTTCCATTGCATGCAGGACGTCCGCCACCTGGAAAGCGATTCCTTCGAGAGCTGCGCGTGCGATGTGGGCGCGGCTTGAGCCGCGAGTCAGGCCGACAATTGTGCCGCGCGCGTATTGGTCCCAATGTGGCGCGCCGAGACCAGCGAAGGCCGGGACGATATAGATGCCGCCGTTATCTTCCACCTGCGCGGCGAGTGCTTCGACCTCACCGGAAGAATTGATGATGCCGAGGCCATCGCGGAGCCATTGAACGACTGCGCCTGCGATGAAGATACTGCCTTCGAGTGCGTATTCGGTCTTGTTGCCGATGCGCCAGGCGACCGTGGTGAGCAGATTATTGCGCGACGCGATGGGCTTTGCGCCGGTGTGCATGAGCATGAAGCAGCCTGTGCCGTAGGTGTTCTTGACCATGCCGGGTTTGGTGCAGACCTGGCCGAAGAGCGCAGCTTGCTGGTCACCCGCGATTCCCGCGATCGGGATGCCTGCGCCGAAGTTGTTGCTCTCGCCGAAGACCTCGCTGGAGGAACGGACTTCGGGAAGAATGTTGCGGGGCACTTCGAAGATTTTGAGTAACTCGTCGTCCCAGTCACCGGTTTGGATGTTGAACATCATTGTGCGGGAGGCGTTGCTCGGATCGGTGATATGTTGGCGACCGCCAGTCAGGTTCCAAACGAGCCAGGAATCGACCGTCCCGAAAGCGAGCTTGCCTGCTTTGGCGGCGGATTTCGCGCCCGCAACGTTTTTCAGTATCCATTGAAGTTTTGTGCCGGAGAAGTAGGCGTCGATCACGAGGCCGGTTTTGCGCCGAATTGTTCCGGCGAGACCCCGAGCTTTGAGGCGATCACAAATCGGTGCCGTCCGGCGATCCTGCCAGACGATGGCGTTGCAGATGGGACGGCCAGTTTCGCGATCCCAAACCACGGTGGTTTCGCGTTGGTTGGTGATGCCGATGGCGGCAACCTCGTTGGCGCTAACTCCGGCTTTTTCAAGGGCCTGAATGGCGACGTTGGATTGAGTAGCCCAAATCTCCTGAGGATCGTGTTCGACCCAGCCCGGTTTGGGAAAAATCTGGCGGAACTCCTGTTGCGCAACCGAAAGGATGGAACCGGCGTGATCAAAAACGATCGCCCGTGAACTGGTGGTTCCCTGGTCGAGAGCGAGAATGCATTTCATATCGTTTGAACGGACCAAAAGTATTTGTAGAAGAATGCGCCCGCGATCCCGCCGAGGATTGGCCCAAGAATGGGCACCCAGGCGTAACCCCAGTCGGAATCGCCTTTGCCGCGAATCGGAAGAAGAAAGTGAGCGATGCGAGGGCCGAGGTCGCGCGCGGGATTGATCGCGTAGCCGGTCGGACCACCCAATGAAACGCCGATAGCAAAGACCAGCAGTCCGACCAGAAGGGGACCGAGGCCTTTATCGAAACCGGATTTGGGAATGAGATTGTTCACAGATGGAATCGCGAGAACTCCAACGAGGAGAACGAAAGTGCCGATCACTTCGGTGATAACATTGCACCCGAACTTTCGGACGGCTGGTTCAGTGCAGAACACGCCGCGAATCGCGGATTTATCAGAAGTGAGTTCCCAGTGGGGCAGGTAAGCAAGCCAAACGATCACTCCGCCGAGAAAGCCGCCCAGTGTTTGGGCAGCGAGGTAGCCCGGCACTTTCTCCCAGGGGAATTGACCGATGCTCGCGAGCCCGATAGTAACGGCCGGATTAAGATGTCCCCCGCTGACCCAGCCGACGGAATAGACGCCAACGGTTACGCCGAGCGCCCAACCGACAGTGACGACGATCCAGCCGCCATTTTGGCCCTTGGATTTGTTGAGCAAGACGTTGGCGACCACACCATCCCCGAGGATAATGAGCAGCATGGTCCCGATGATTTCAGCGACGTACGGACTCATAATGTAAAAAAGCGTGAGCGGGTTCGGTCGCGACGGTAACAAGAACGGCGGTGAGGTGTCCATGTGTTCTCGCGCGGAAAAGTTGAAGCGTTTTCGTAAAAACTAGGCTAAAAAGGCTAAATCAAGGAGTTGCAGCCGAAAAATGTAGACTGGGCGAAGGGAGGGGGAAATCCGAAATCCGGAAGGTGGAACTAACTCCGTCAATTTGCATGAATTTCGCGAAGGCATCGATTTTGCGCGTTGGGAACAAGGTTCAGGCGCGCATCGACGGTCGTGAGAAATTTTTTTATTTAAGTTAGAAAGCGTTAGAACGCGATAAATCAAAGGGTTGTGAAGGGTGAATTTGAAGAAAATCGGGGATGCGCCGCGTGAAAGAGAGATGATGATGATCGACCGCGGATTGCGCAGATCGCACAGATCAGGGACAGAAAGAAGCGAACGCAGCGTACGGGCCGAGCGGTTCTGAGCAGGATCACCCGGAGTGTGACTTGGAACAGAAACCTCAGCCGCGCTGAGATTTTTGTTCGGAGTCGTTTTGAGTCCGGGTGACCGCGAGTTTTGGTTCGCAGTCATCAATACCAACGTAACTCACTTCGTTCGCACGTCCAATCTTTGTAACGACGGGAATTCGCCGGGAGACAGGCTTCCTCTATCCCTGTTTGCCTTATAGCCCGGCGGCGGAATCAGAAGTGATATTACTCCGGTTCGTTTGGACGAGGAACAAGGTAAGACTGAATCCAAGGCGGCGGGCTGCGGCCCTCGATGTGGCTTGGCGGTATATCGTCCGGGGGGGCGCCCCCGAGAATTCCGGGAAAGAAAGCGCTCTCCCCCGCGGCAACTCCCCGTCCACGCCATTCTTCGTCCACGATACGGCGCGGGCCGCCCAAAACCTCAAACTCGTAGTGGCTCAGCACGGGTCCAGCACAAACGAAGCGCTCCGTGCCATTGTCCACCGCAAGCATCAAGAGATTTGCGGGGCCAACTGCTTCATGCAGCACACTACCGGGATCGTCACCACAAGCACCACAGGGGACGTCGGTGTGAACGTCAGTCACGAGCGCGTCGAATGCGCCCGCGCCATAGTTGGCATGAAATTCACGAACGTTCGTCCAGTAAATGGTTCGATAAAATAGGTTCGGGTACCAACCTTTAAAGCCGTTTGTTCCACCACAATCCAAGTGTTGTCGGGGTTCTTCCATAAGGCCATCGATAAATTGCTCATCCAAACCGTCAAAGCATTCGCGGGCCAGTTCCTTAATCACCAGCCCTTGCAGCCGGGCGGTTGATTTTGCAAAGCTCCTTAGGTGATCGATCTGACGTGATTGAATGTCGCTGAGCGGCACAACATTGGTCACTGACAAGGCTGCATCACCATCAAGCTGGGAAGAGACGAGTAGATAGTTACCATCGAGTTTTAAACGGGCGATTGCTTCGGCAGCCCCATCCGCCATTTGTGTAATGCGCTGCCAAAACTTCAGCCGCGGTTCCACAAAACCAGTCGGATAAACGCAAAGGCCAAAATCGGTGTAAGACTGTTTTGCGTAGAGGGTCGTATCGTGCCGCAGATGAGTCCAGGAGGCGAGTTGGGTGTTGACAGTCTTCATCGCCCAAGAGTGTGTGCGCATGGCTTCGGGAAATAGCGGACTCGTAGTCGGTGTGGAGAGTTCGCGAAGCGTGGCGAGCCAGTTCATGTAGAGGTTGCTTTCCCACGCAGCCGGTGTGACCTGGTCCATCACCGCGCGCACGGCGGCAAGGTTGTGCTGATATGGCAAGCCATCACGGAATTTCTGAGCGTGTGGGCGATCTTGATTGGGGAATTCGCCACGCATCTGCGCTTCCAACTGGGGAACAACCTGGTCGTTGGCAAGGACTGAGAACGCGACGTCCAGCGCACCGGGCACGCGGCGCTGGACTTTATTGGTAGTGCCATCCTTGGTCCATAGGATGCTGCTGAAAACCGTTTGAGACATTGCCCAACTGTCCGGCACGAATTTTTGTCCGACCACGGTGAAGGTATGAGGAAGAGCATACCGGACTGCCCCTCCGAGCGGTTGCTCGAACCAATCGCTGCGGATGTTCTGCAATCCGACCTGGCCACTTGCGACGCTGGCCTGCAATCGATCCAGGGAAGCGAGGTCGGGCAAGTCCGCAAGCGTGCGAACGCCGGAGCCGGCAAACAATCCCTCAAGGGCGCCAAAAGTAAGGGAGTCAGTCGGACCAACGAAGAGGGAAATGGTTCGTTCGATGTCGGTCCACGTTTGAAATTGGCTCGAGCGTTTGAGCAGATGCCAGAGGACGACCACGGTCCCCAATTCGCGGGGTGAAGTCATGCGCGGGGGTTGATCAGGGCAGCGTTGCCAAGGCCCGCCCGCCACCGGCAGATCGATGCGCCCAAGCCACATGAGGCATTGGAAGTAGCGTCGAAGGCGCTCGGTGTGCGTGTAATGCCCACGCACTCTGAACTGGGAAAAATCAACCATGCGACAGAACCCCATAAAGTCGGACACGCTTTTCAATTGTTCAGCGCGAATGTCGGAAAGGGTTTCCGCGACCAGCGGATCCTGGCCAAGAATCGTGGGAACGGGGGACGTGTTGGTTGCCGCGATGAGGGACCGGGCGACAGCGAGGAAATAGTCCGCGTCCAACACGCTGTCGTGCAGGACGCCGTCACCCACCAGCGTCGCGGCGCCACGCAACTGTTCGGCCATCCCATCCAGCATTCTCGTGAGGGCGGCAAAGAGATAGGTTTCTTCAGTCTCTTCCATGATCGCGTCATAAGTGCGATGCCAGGCTTGCAGAATTGAATCGCATGAGACAAACACGGGAAGATCGGCGTGCCACAGATCGTAAAAGGCGTGACCAAAGCTTGGCGAACCGAGGCGTTCGCTAACTACAAATCCATTCGTTTTGAAAATGGCCAATTCCTGAGGGTCGAGTCGATAGTCCCGCAGGCGAAAGCCCGGCTGTGAAAAATCTTTGTCCTGATTGATGGTTTCCGGATCAGCGTTGAACGCGTCCCAAAACGCGGCGGTGGTTGGATCCCAAGAAATGCCGGGAATATATTCCGCCTGGTGTGTAAATAGGCTGGAGAACTGTGCCGGGGATATCTGGCCGATGCTCCGTAATTCGCTCGAAAAGGTGTCTGCATAACCAAAAATCTCCGCGCCGCCGACACCGAGTTTGGTGATCGGTGATGGCTCCACCGCGAGCAGACGATAGAAGGTGTGGGGTTCGTCCCGCGGGAGTTCCACGCGCACGCTCTGGCTTTGCGGGTCTGGGACAAGCAGCCTTTCGCCGACCGGGATCCACTTGACCAAATCGGAGCTGCTTTGCAGTTCGAAGACGGTCCGCAATGCGGAAGGATTAGCCTCCGCCGTGGTTTGCCAAGTGAGTTCAATTGTATCGAGAGACGATCGAAGCGAGAGAGCGACGGGCTGCGCGGAGAAACACCAGAAAGATCCGACTGCTCCAATTAAAGCCAATAAATGGATCTTGGTTTGCATAAATTTTGATTACGCGCGAACCGAGGGCGTTATAGCCCTTGTCAGATGTCCTGCCACCGGAGGGGAGCGGTGGTCCAACCCCAACCGGGTTTTAAAACAGGATAAATGCGTAATTTCTTGTTCGGGACGAACGCGGCGTGGCCGTCAACGAAAAGGAGGGGGTGCCACGCGTCTCGGTGTGCATTTTCAGCAATACTTTTCTTCCAACGTGACGTGATGGCGCTGCAACTGACTACGATTTTTTGTGAAGGATAGGTAACTTCCCCTATGCCGTGCCTGCGCGGAATGGCGGGTTCATTTTCGTCACAGTAGAACGCGTTGTAGTAAAAATAGGAGGAAAGACACACGAGGTCATTGGTCCGGACAGCGTCGCCAAGCCAGTGTTTTAGAGCGACGGCATAGTTAAAAGGCCCGCGATCAATAGGGCAGAGCAGAAAGTTGCCATTGGTAGAGGCATAGGGATTTATGAGTTTTGGGAAGTCGACCAGAACGACACGCTCTTGATCGACGCTGGTGTAGGGAAATTTATCTCCGAAATCGGAAGTGTAGAGAGACAGGCCAATACCGATTTGGCGAAGATTATTAAGGCAACGGGCAGTGTAAGCCTTTTCGCGGGCTTTTTGAAGGGCCGGTAGCAGTAGCGATGCAAGAATAGCAATGATGGCGATGACGACGAGTAGCTCAATCAGGGTAAAAGCGCGGCGTGATTCCGTTCTCAGTTTCATAAATGTTCTCTTTTTAAGGCTATGTCATGGAAGGAGGCTGCGCGGAAAGCACGCATTGACTCACGGCTGATAGAGATGAGGGTGTTGCCGTCCGGCAGGAACGCTATTCCAAGAACACGATCATGATGCGCGGCCAAGCGGCCGACCTCTTGATAGTTCTGCAGGTCCCAAATTGTGATTGTACCATCATTTCCGCCCGCAGCCAGGCGGCGCCCATCGGCCGATTCCGTGATGTCGGTAAAGTTGGTTAGCTGTCCCCAAAGTTCGGCAATCATTTTGCCAGTCACGAGGTCCCAAATGCAGATCGGGCCACCGGCGCCTGTCATTGAGACCAGGCGGCGCCGATCAGAAAGGAAGAACAAACGATAGGCGCCTTCTGCTGGGCCCCTCAAAACGAGATTTGACGAGCCATCGCCCTTCCGCCACCGGCAAAGATCGATCGATCCGTCCGAATGAGAAACTGCCAGTAGTTCTGCATCGCGGGAAAAACCGACTCGGAGAACCGACTTCGGGCCAATGGTCGCACGGCCCAACTCTTGTTCGCTGGTCCAATTCCAAACACTTACCGAGTCGCTGCCGTTCACGGTGCGAACGATGGCGAGGAGTGATCCATCTGCAGAGAAACTCAGGCCCGCGACCGGTTCGGGACTTTTTGTGAGGGTTGCGATGCGGTGAAAGGGCTCGGTTAAATAAAGACCAACAGTGTTATTCGTATGTTGGATAGCGGTCAATTTACCGCCGGATGCATACGCAACATGTTCCGCGCTCTCGTCGGGAATGCGAAATGACGATCGCTGTATTAGGTTTGTTGCATCCCAAATCGTAACGGTGTCGTTACCGTCGAAGGAAGCCAATCCACCGCCAGGCGAGACTTTTGCATTGAAGACAAAAGGGGAATTCGTGACTGCGCAGCTTTGTTTTGGCGGAACTGTTCTAGACCAAACACGAACGGTTCCATCATCGCTGGCAGTACAAAGTCGTGCGCTGTCGGCCGAGAAGGCTATGGATTGAATCCGTCCAAGATGCCCCTGAAGAGCAGCAAGTTCTTCTCCGTTACTGGTTCGCCAAACGGCCAATTTGTGATCCCAGCCGCCGGTCGCAAGGAATTCGTCATGGGGCGAAAAGGCGAGCGTAGACAGCACTGAGGAATCAGCGACGAAACGGAGCCGGGATTTTAAGGTCTTGAGGTCCCAAAGGTTCACTACCCCATCAAAGCTTCCGGACGCGAGCGTTTGGCCATCGTGCGAAAAGGCGAGGCAAAGAATCTGATTAGTATGGCCTTTGAGGTGCGCGATAGAGCGGCCATTTTCTGCTTCAGCGAGAACAATATGGGAATTTGCGTGCGTTCCGAAAAAATTATTGTAGGCGATATACTTTCCATCGCCGGAAATCGCGAGCGCTCGGTCGTTTGCAATGATTACGCCGGGCGGTTGAATGCGGATCGCCTCATGACCCGTAGCTAGATCCCACACGCCCACCCAATCCTTGCCGGTCGCGGCGAGTTTTGTGCCGGTCTCGTTAAAGGCCACAACTCCAAGTGTTGTTGCCTTCGTTGGAAGTTCAGTTATGCGCTGAGTTCGGCTGTCCCAGAGGATGATGGAATTATCGGCCTCGCGTGCACCAGCGGTAAGGAGTCCCCCTTCTTGAAGATGATGAACGGTGATGGCGGGTCCCGGAATCGTGAAATTCGTAAGGATTTGACGATTGTCGGCCTCTCTCAATGCAAGTTGATGGACGCTCCGCGAAGATACGCTTCGACTGAGACAGGCGATGGAGTTTTGATCTGTCCATGCTGCACAGAGAAACGGGCCTGAGTTCGTGGCGAGTGTAAACAGCTCATCGCTTTGTGTTTGGCCCCACATGTAGCGCCATTCCCAACCGCGCAGGCCGTTAAGATCGGTCGAGTTTGAATTGTATTTCCCCAGAAGTTGGAGAGTCCTTTTGAGATCTTTCCTGGTTAGCGCGTCCTGGGCCAAAAGCATGTCAGCGGCGTAAAGATTCTGCTCGGCCTTCTGGCGGGCGTGGTTAATACGGTAAATCGCGAGGGGGGAGCCGATTACGAGTAGGAGTAGGAGTAGGAATAAGAGGGAGTATGCGGCGGCAAGCGCGGGGTTGCGTTTGGACCAGCGGAGGATTTTGCCGGCCGGTCCGATAGGACGAGCGGAAATCGGTTCGTTGTTAAGGAAGCGCCTGAGATCATCGGCAAGGACTTGGGCTGTTGCATAGCGTTTTGAGGGATCTTTTTCTAGGCACTTCAGGCAGATGGTTTGGAGATCGAGGGGGATGTTGCGGTTGAGAGATCGAGGCGGAACGGGTTCTGTGTCACGGATGCGCAGGAGGGTTTCCTGGATCGAGGCGCTGAGGAAGGGAGGACGGCCGGTCAGGCATTCGTAAAGGATCGCGCCGAGTGAGAAAATGTCGGCTGAAGGTGTGGCATCCTGCTGAACGGAGAAAGTTATTTCGGGAGCGGCATAGTTAGGGGAGCCGAGGAATTGGCCGGTGAGGGTTAGTTGAGAGTCTTGCGTTGAGGGTTGAGAGTCGGAATTCAGGCGTTTGGCGAGGCCGAAATCGGTGAGGCGGGGTTGGCCGAGGATATCGATGAGGATGTTCGAGGGTTTGAGGTCGCGGTGGATGATGTCTGCGGCGTGGGCGGCGGCGATGGCTTGTGTGAGGGCGTGGAGATGAAGTGCGGCTTCGCGAGGCGGGAGAGGACCGTCTTGAAGAAGCGAGGCGAGCGAGCGGCCCTCGACAAATTCCATGGTGAAATAGTGTTGTCCCTCGAACAGGCCGACTTCGTGCACGGCTACGATGTTCGGATGGTGAAGGGCGGCGGCGGCGCGCGCTTCGCGCTGGAAACGTTTAATGGCCTGGTCACTGGAGAAACGGCCGAGCAATAAGAGTTTGAGGGCTACGATGCGATCGAGTTTTTTGTCGTGAGCGCGGTAGACCACGCCCATGCCGCCGTGTCCTAGTTCCTCGAGCAGAACGTAATCAGCGAATATTCGTTCGGCCGCTGGATCGGCATGTAAGTCCGAAGTTCGAGATCCGAAATCCGAAAGAGCAAGGGAAAGTTCGCACCGCGGACAGATTCCTGAGGTGATGAGGCGCGCGCCGCATTGAGTGCAAGTGTCGATGGCGTTCATAAGATGGGACGGTCGTTCGGCTGCGAGTGATATTTCGCGGCAGCAGTTTTTGGACAAGACCGATTCCATCCGGTGTTTTCTATCCGGACTGGAATCGAAGGTTACAAAGAAAGATCAGGGAAAATTGAAATCAGGAAAGGCTTTCGATGAGATGGCGCAGCTCGGTATCGACCTCCGCTGGGTTGGCCAGGGTGGCGGCGACTTCGGTGCGGAGGATTTCGGCGTAGCGGGTGCGCAGGCGATGGACGGTCACTTTGACGGCGACGACAGTCATGTTGAGCTCGGTAGCCACCTGGGCGTAGGGAACGGCGGCTTCATCACCGAGCAAGTGGGGACGCAAACGGTCGAACAGTTCGGCTTTTCCAGACAGGGAGAATTCTTCGCGCATTCGGGTGCGTGCACGGTCAAGGGTGGAAAGAGCCCAGCGGCGATCAAATTCGCGGTCAGGAGTGCGTTCGTCGGCTGGTTCACGGGCGAGACGAGTTTCGGCGTCTTCGGCGTCGAGGGAGATGAATTCCTGGCCTCCGCCACGCTTGAGGGCGTGTGCGTCGCGGTAAGCGTGATGGAGGAAATTGTCTAACGAGGAAAGGAGGAAGGTGCGGAATCGTCCGCGGGCGGGATCTGCTTTGTTGAGTTGTTTGGTGGAGAGGATTTGGGCGAAAAATGACTGGGTGAGGTCGCGGGCGTTGTCGGGATCGTAACCGCGCCTGCGGACATGAGCGTAAAGAGGGAACCAGTAGGTCTGACAGAGAAGGGAGAGGGGTTCGTGCGATTGGGTGTCGTCACCAGCGGCCAGGACGACGCTCCAGCGGGTGGTTGCGAAGGTCAGGGAATTGTTTGGCCGGTCCACGGAAGGAGATTACCAGTTCTTCTGGCGGAAAGCAGTAGAAATGGAGGGATGCAGGGATGGCCGAAAGGGGGTTAGGTGTGGAAGTGGACGGGCTCGGGCGTAGAGCGTTCTGGTTGAAGCAGCGTGACTCGCCGCAACCGGTCCGACTTTCTTGTTAAGAAGCCACTGATCTTTCAGGGCCGTTGCGCCCGCGGACGGGCGCACTCCCAAAGACAGGACCGACGCGGAATCGGATCGCCTCGGGTTACTCGTGTGGGCTGCGGTCAGGGGACCGACCGCGGTCCTTCGGGTTTGGATCGGGAATCGGTGCGGTATTGGTGGTTGCTGCCTTGGTTTGGGCTGTGGCCAGGGAAAGGAATTGTTCTCTCCAATGATGGTAAGTGTGGCAGAGCATGCAGGTTTCGCCGGGGGCGGCGTTGGAACGGTGACAGCGGGCGCAGACTTTGACGGATGGTAAAAGAATATCGCTGGTCTTGGTGCTAACGCGCGCGTCGTGGCAGAAGATGCATTCGGTGTTGCGATGTTCGCGGTGATGGAAGGCACCTTTCGTGAGCCAGCGGAGAGGGACTTCGGCTTTCACAACTTGGACAGTGTTTCCGCTGCCGGTCACTTCGTGGCAATAGGCGCAGCCGTAAAAAGGAACGACACGGCCGGTAGGTGCCTGACGGCGGCTGCGGCTCAGAAAGATGTCATCTTCCAACGTTGCGCCGGTGAGTTGGCGTTCTTGCAGTCGGCGCATTTGGTTCTCAACGTAAGACTTGACCGCGCGGTGTTCGGTGATTGTGAGAGTTGTTTGCGCATAATTCTCGTACTGGAGCGGGAGGCTACCGAGAAAGGCCTTTACAAACTCGACTTCGCCGTGAGGCAACTGAAGTCCCGGCGTTTCGGGATCGAACTGCAAGGAGTGGCACGATTGGCAGTGTTGTTCGAAGCGGATGCGCTGATGATATTCGCCCGCGGCATCTTCCTGGTGGCAATTGGCGCAGGTGAGCGCTTTGCCATCGGGACCGATCACCGGGTTGGCGAGGTGCCTCTGATGATTGAACCGAAGGGTGTTTGGGTCGGAAACTTTTTCTGAAATGGGGCGGAATTCCGGATGATCGCGACTGAAACGGGTAATGGGCGACGCGGGCCGCGGAGTTTTGGCTGCGGCGAAGAGGCCCGCTGTGGCGGCGTCCATCCGATTGATGTTGCCGTGGCAGTGAATGCATTGATCGGCGTTTTTAACGACGAGACCTTCGTCACCGCGATGTTCGGTGTGGCAGCGGAGGCAGGATTGCTCCTGTTTCATGGTGGCGGCGTGGAACTGGCGGCCTTGATGACATTCCGCGCAACGCTGATCCATGAGCGAAGGAGTCTCGCGTTTAGGCCGGACAAATTCGGCAAAGTGGAGCGGGTGTGGATTGGCGCCTGCGGCTGCTTCGACCCAGTTGCGCAGGCCATTGCTGGCTTCGTGGTGACATGCGCCGCAATTTTCTATTCCAGTGCGATATTTTGCTGCCTGGACACCTTTCGGCCGCAGGTGCGCGGTGGAGAGGGGCCCAGGATTGGCGAAGTCGTAACTGATGTTTCCGTGGAGAAGAAGGAACAGCGCCGCGACAGTTAAGCCCGCGATCCAATAGGTAAACAAGGCACGGCGGCGGCGCATGCTGCGGACGGGTGCGCAGGGAGGAAGCGCGTGACTGCAGGCGCCGTCTGGTAAGGGTCCTTCAGCGCAAGGGCCGCCGTATTCCGCGCGGCGAGTGCAACGATAACGGCCTTTCTCGTCACCCGGCTTTTTGTCGAGGACCGGATTGCATTCGGAAGTGGTGCGGCATTTTCCGTGAGCGTTCGGTCCGAGCGGGCAGGGGTGGACGTCATTGGTGCGGCCGCAAAGCCATTTCTGGTTCGGGCGTTCGTAGGGTAACGGCCATGGTTGATCTTGTGGGCCTTCGTTCTTCATGGCGCTCCGGAAGAAAAGGCAAAGACCAATACGATGTGCGCGAGTGTAAAGAGCAGCAGGCTGACGGTGAAAGGAATGTGAATAAAGAGCCACCCCTTGAGAATTCCCTGGAGCGCGGCGTGATAATCGAGTCGGTCCCGTTCGCGGACAAGTTCTGCAAATTCATCGAGAACTTTGTTTTCGTTATCGTTCGTGAAGCGTTTGAGATCTTCGACGCGGGCCAGCACACGTTGAACGCCGCTTTGGTCTTCGAAAAAGTGCGGAAGGAAACGTCCCTTTGAACCGAAATAATCCCGAAGGTTCCGCGTGTAGAATTCGAGCAATGTTGTGGCTTCGGTTTGTTTTGTGGAATTGAGCGCGAGTTGTTCGGCGCGCTCAAGGAGAGCGCGGCGGTAGGCGGGGATTCGTTCGAAAAAAACTTCACCGCCGCGCGTGGCGAGGCGTTTGGGAAGCTGGCGCGAGAGGAACAGCCCACCGACCCCGCTGAGCATCACGAGGCCGAATATGCAAGCGAAGGTGATTTCGAACCAACCGGTTGGCACGCGGTAGTTACAGTGCACGAGGAAAATCACGAACGTGAGATAGCCGACGTAGATGTGGATCTGCAGCCACGTTTCCGAATTGCCGAGCGGCAGAAATGGAAGTTTCTTGCGCCCGTTATAGATCGCGAGAAAGGCGATAACCGCAAGCAGAGCCCACCCGGTGAGGTAATCCATTCCGGCGAGCATTCCGCGATACACGCCATGCACCCAAATCACGATGGCCGAGAGGGCGACCAGCACGATGCAAAACGAGAGTAAACGTCTGGTTCGCGCTTTCATCGATCGATCCAATCAGCGAACTCGTTCAGATTGGTGAGATTCTGCCGGGCGAGCGCGCCGTGCGGGCAGGCGCGCTGACAGGCCGGGCCGCCGAGTTGGTCAATACAAAGGTCGCATTTCGTCGCTTTGATGATGGGCTTCATGTCCGAACCGAGGACGAATGCGCCGCGGTCATTGCGAATTTCGACCATCCGAATCGCATCGTACGGACAGTTGTTGAAACAGGCTTTGCAGCCAATGCAGGTGATCGGGTTGATCACCACCTCGCCCCCGCTCAGGTTGCGGTGAATCGCGCCGGTCGGGCAACCGATCATGCACACCGGATCGGCGCAATGCATGCAGGCATTCGCAACCATCAGGTTTCCGTGAACCGGACCATAACGAAGGAAACGGGGGTTGTTATCATGAGCCGCAGAGCAGGCTCGGACGCAATCGTCGCAGCGTGTGCAGCGATCCAGATCGATCAACATGGTGGCGCGACCGTTGAAAAAACGGTTTTCGCTCAGGAATTCCATCATGTCGGGGCGGACTCGGGGCGTAACTTCCGCCGGTTCTTCCTCGGCACTCACGATCTCAACCGGTGGAGGCAAGAGATGTTTCGGCAGGCCTGGCAAGACGACCTGTTCCATGACCGAGGTCGGCACGATGATCACGTGCGTATATCCGATCGCGCGGAGCGTGCGCTGGAGTTCGACGGGCTTTGTCGGGTTCTTCCAGTTGTGCGCGATTTCGTCGAAGCCGTAATGCTGGCCAGCGCCGATGTAATTCAGGGTGCGGTCGCCGCGACCATATTTTTGCGTAACGCGTCCGAATCCCGCGCGAATCAGAACGACGCCATTTGGATAATCTCCTTCGCGGGCGACGATCGGCTCGTTGGGTTGGGTGGCTTTTCCTTCTTTGACGAGCTTCTTGTATTCCCCGGACCAGTCGTAATCGCCGAAGGTGCCGAATTCGGTTTGCGCGAGGACCTTGGCGCGGGCCTCTTCGCTGAGATGCTGGAAAAGCGGAATGGCGCGGAGATGCGATGCCAGCGCGCGTTCGCGATAGATTTGGTCGACATGCTCTTTGAGCCGAGAATCGTAGCGGAGAAGATCGCGCAAGCCCTGCCAGCGAATTTCCAGCAGTTCGGTGTCATCCTCATCGGAAAAGACCGTGGCGGTGCGCGGCATGCGGCTGAGCGCGGCAATTTCACCGAAGAATTCTCCGGCTTCCATTGTTGCCGTGCGGTGTTGATCGAGCACGCGCGGGATATCCTGGAGAAAGACGCGCACACCTTCGCCATCGTCGCTGTTGGCGGTGACGTCTGCGCCCAACTTCAAATCGGCGGCACTGAAACTCTCCGGCGGTTTTCGAAAAGACCAGAGCTGAGCGAGAATTTTGAGGAATGGTTTGCGAGCGGTCTCGCGGCGACCGATCATACGCTCGGGAAGTTCCGGGTTCAGCACCACGCGTGCGCGACCGGAAAGCATCATGAAGGCTGAGGTGCCGTAATCGCCCTGGCGGACGATCAGTTCGCCCTTCTTAAAAGTCCGCACGCGCGTGTCGAGCAGGAGGATTTCCTGCAGCTTCGGTCGGCGTTGCGGATCCATTTCGGAGAAGGGTTTGATGGAAAGCAAACGATCCAGGTATTTCCCGGTATCGTCGCTAAACGGCCAATCCCTCCGGCCTGCTCGCTTGAATATGTTCTCTTCCGCCATGGCGATCGCGCTACACTAGGCGTCCAGCACCACATCGGACTTCGGCCGGCAAATACAGCTCAGGCATGAGCCCTGTTCCATTTGCGCGCCGTGATGATCAGCCAGGAATTCCACAGAGCCGGCTCGAACGGCGATGGTGCAAGTGCCGCAATTTCCTGCGCGGCAGCCAGCCTCGATTTGAATACCGTTGGCTTCCGCCAGGTCCAGCAAAGAACCGCCGTCCGGATTCCACTGCACCACTTTCCCGCTCTTGCCAAAGGTCACCTTGATCGGAGCGGTCGATGTATTCACCGGAGCTGGCGCAGCGGCTTTCTTGACCGTGGCCGGTCCGAACGCCTCGAAAAACACATTCTTCTCCGGAACTCCCCAATCCTTGAGGCCATCGGTGATGCTTTTCATGAACGCACCCGGACCGCAGATGAAAAAATCGTAGTTGTTGGAAGGCAGAACTCGCTTGAAGACCTCGACACTGACGCGTTCGGCATGGTGATAATCCTTGCCTTTCACGTCTTCGCCGGTCGGGCGGCTGTAGCAGATGTGAAGGCGCACGTTATCCCGCTCGCGTGCGATTTTTTCGAGGTACTCCTTTTGAATGTGTTCCGCTCGATTTCGTGCGCCGAAGAAAAACCAAACTTCACGCTGTGCGCCACTTTCGACAATCGCGTTCAACATGCACAACATCGGCGTGATGCCGACGCCGCCGGAGATCAATACGACCGGGCGCTGTTGGGTCATATCCAGGAAGAACCCGCCGGTCGGCGCTTTCGCGTCGAGAATGTCGCCTTCGTTCACCCGATCACAAAAATGGGACGACGCGATGCCGATGGGCGCCCCAGGGCAATCGGGCGGAGGAGTCGCACGTTTAATCGTGACGCGATAAACGTCCGGCTTGTGTGAATCAGAGATTGAGTAACAACGCACCAATGGTTTGGCCAGACCCGGGACATTCAGTTGAAACGTCAAATATTGTCCGGGCTTGAATGGCGGGAGCGGCTTTCCGTCGTGCGGCTTCAGGTAAAAGGAATAAACGTCTTCGCACTCCTTGATTTTCTTTATGACGACGAATTTCCGGTAGCCATTCCAACTGAGTTTGCGTTGTTCGAGTTCTTCGCACTGCAGCTTCGCGGCTTTGATCGCCATTTCGAGCCTGCGACGGGCGAGTTTGCGTTCGCCGCGGTCGTACCAAACTGCTCGCAGTCCGGAAGCGACATAAATCGCCCCCTGGGCAAAGAGGAGCGTGAGAAGTCCCCCACCGAAAACAACCGCTGTCCGGCCTGCGAGCGCCGGTTGCAGCTCGTTCAGAATTGCTTGCATGGCTTGGGTTGTATACAACGTTTCCGATGTGGTCCTGTTTAGAGGGTTCGCGACACCGAAAAGCACTCGCGCAAAACTCCTTTAGCTTTTGCGGTCGTGCGTACCGGATGCTCTCAAATTGCATCGGCAGGAGCAATCCTTTCTTTAAGCGTGTCTGCTACGGAGCGCGGACATTTCTGTCCGCAAGTATCTTTATTACTTCAGCCTGTGCCGTTGAATCCACGTTCCTCGGCAAGGATTCCTGCGCTTCCTCGAGCTGTCATGGCGGCGGCGGCGCAAATCAAAACCAAAACATCGTCTGGTCGCGGCAGGATCCGCATTCCCGTGCGCCGGCAACGCTGACGACCGCGCGCTCGAAGCGTTTGGCCGAGTTGCTGAGAATTTCTGATCCGACTCGTGACCATCGTTGCACCTCATGTCATGAGCCATGGCAGAATCTTCCAGGCAGCGCGATGCCCGCGAACACATCTGCCATTGCGGAAGCGGTGTCGTGCGAAACCTGTCACGGGCCGGCCAGTAACTATATCCGCTCTCATACCCGCAAAGATCTCTCGCGTCCGGAGAAACGGGTGGATGGGCTGCGAGACCTGACCATTCTCTACAATCGCGCGAATAGCTGCGTCGCATGTCATCAGCGCGTCGATTCAGCACTCCTGGACGTCGGTCATCCCGAACTGCTTTTTGAGATGGATGGTCAGGCTGCTTCCATGCCACGTCACTGGCACGAACGCGAGACTAACACACATGCCGCTGCATGGCTTACCGGGCAGGCTGCCGCCTTGCGCGAACTGACGGCGCAAGCGATGGAGGAGGGAAAGGCTTCGGATCGCGTTTTCGCCCAATGGCAGTCGGTCCTTTGGGCCATCAACGCGGCTCTGCCCAATGGACCCCTCTCCGGCTTTGAAACCAATACCGTTGCTTCCACGGATAGGCTCAAGCAATTGCACGGCGCCGCGGACAAACTCGCGCTCGATGCGCCGGGTCTCACAAAGGGCAATGAAAAAACTCTTCTCGATAATTTGACCAAAAGCGAAGTTCAATTTGCGAGTGCGCCGCCCGGTTCGACCGTTTGCGCAACGCGCGCGGAAAGGTTGGTCGTGGCCCTCGATCGGTTTCTTTACACGTTGCCGAAGGATCGGGCGACGACGCCGCGGGAACGCTCGGACGAACTTTTTCGATTGGTCCAATCTCGCCCCGATTTCAGCCCAGAGCGCTTCGCCAACGCACTCAAGGATTTCCGGGCCGCCCTCACTCGATAGGTATGCAGACGCGTCGTCGCTTTCTCCAGACTGTCGGTTGCGCTGCTGCGGTTGTCGGGTCCGGCGCAGCGTCGGTCTCTCCAATTTCTTTGTTTAATGGAAAGAACCTGGACGGTTGGTACCCGTGGCTGGCCACCACGAAATACGATGACCCCAAAAAGGTGTTTACCGTGGTCAACGGAATGTTGCGCGTCTCGGGTGAAGTGCCCGGCTATTTGGCGACAAAAGCGGAATACCACGATTACCATCTGGTTGCGGAATATAAATGGGGTGAACTCACCTACGGTGCGAAAACGGTTCGTAATTCCGGAATTCTCATGCACGCCACGGGCCCGGATGGCAATCACAGTCCCTGGGCGGCTTCCATCGAATGCCAAATTGCGCAAGGCTGTGTCGGCGATTTTATCGTCATTCGCGGGCAGGACAGTGCGGGCAAGACTATTCCGGTGACCATCACGAGCGATACGGCCATCGCCTCGGATGGGAAAACTCGCTGGAAACGCGGCGGAAAGCCGACCCTTTATTCCGGCAGACAGTTTTGGTGGTCAGAGCACGAATCGGGCTTCGAAGAAATAATCGACACGCGCGGCAAGAACGATGTCGAGAGCCCGCTCGGGCAGTGGACGCGCGTGGAATGCATTTGCCGCGGTGATCGAATCACCGTGCTGGTGAACGGCCACGAGGTGAACGAGTGCTACGCTGTCTGGCCGACCGCCGGAAAAATACTGATCGAATCGGAAGGCTTCGAAATTTTGTTCCGCAAGATCGACTTGCGGTCACTTTGAAGCGACCTGCCCCGCCTCGTCGGGCCGGAGCGGTGCGACATGCCCATCACCATGCAGCACATTCTTGGTGCCGTTCGGTCGTCCCGGATGAAAGTTCGCGTAGTCGTACATGATAGCCGCCTTTTCGGCAGTGCGGATCGTCCCGTTGATTTCGCCGGGAGTTTCAAGTGGCCGGCCATTCACCTGGTAGTTCCATTCGTAGCTTGACCCTTCCGTCTCGAAAAATTTCCCGTTGTCCTTGGGGCACTGAAACACCTTGACTGCGCCACCCACATTCTTCGAAAGAACATCAACGATCCGTGGATAGACATTCGTTGGATCGACCGGCTTGGTCGGTTGCCGCTCTGCGAACGGGAGCTTGCCGTGGTAATCATCCGTATAACCGGTGAGCGCAATGCCAATCTGGCGCAGGTTACTGATGCATTTTGTGTCGTTCGCCTTCCCTTTAGCGCGGGCGAGGGCCGGCATGAGAAGCCCCGCGAGAATCCCAATGATCGCGATGACAACCAGCAGTTCGATCAAGGTGAACGCCGCAGCGCGGGAACCTAGAACGCGGAGCGTTCGAATGTGCATAGCTCCGGGCGCAGCCCGGAGTTCAGAGGCGGGCGGGTACCCAACCGCGGATGCGGTTGAATTGGCTAAGTGCGGCAACAATCCGACGCATAACCAATTCGTTCCGACTTTCTGCTCGCCGTTTTCGTTCGGTGTTTCACGCTCGGTTGATTTAACCGCTGCCGCAGTTGATGAGCTTCTTCTCTCCCGTTTGTACCCGGAACTCTCCCTATTGAAACCCTTCAGGTTTGCCGCTCGTTTCATTGTCCTTTTACCTGTCTGTTTTGGCCGCCTTGCTGGCGTTTGAGGACTTCGCGGTCGTGCGCCAGGCGGGAATCGGTCGTACCGTCACGCAAACGACGCTCCATCCGTTGCTCTAAATCGGCTTGGGAAGATTGCTTCGCCTGGGCAGCGATCTCTTGCATGCGTTGTTGGCGTTCGGCTTCGGGCAAAGAACTCACCTGCTGCATCGTATTGATCTGTTCTTCCGCCTTCTGTCGTTCGGCAGGAGTCATGGTGGAGAGGAACGCTTCCATGCGCCGCTCCTGGTCCGCGGGATCGGCCTGCTTTGGAATGCGAACGACATTAGTATCCACAACCATTTTTACCGGGGCAGTAACTGCATTCGTATCGGCAGGCGGCACATTCTTCATCGCAATGACCGTGCGGTTACGCGGTTGAAGCGTGAAAACTTTGTCCCATTTGCGGTGAGTTTGCTTCGCGACTGCGGCAACTGCTTTGGAAAACGGTGCCTGGTCCAATTTTAAATCGATTGTGCCGAACGTGCCATCCTCAGGCACAACCTGCGCCTGCGCGTAACGCGACAGCGCCAAAATCACAAAATCGAGGTCCTTCTTTATGATTTGTGCTGAAACGACATCATTCCCGCTTTTGAGCGCATTGCCGAACATTGAGCCGCCACCGTTTCGCCATGCCGGTGCTTTCTCCAGATTCGACCATCCGCTGCCGGCGGCTGGCATTTCCCCTCGGACGACCTTTTCGAATTTCTCGGTCGCGACGCTCCGCAGGTAGATTGGATAAAGTGCGGTCCAACGAGCGCTCGTTTGCAGCGCAATGATATTGAGCACCTCGGAGAGCGGAACGCGTTTCACGTTCAGCGTGACATTGCCGGTGACATCTTTCGCCAGGAGAATTTTTTCCCAGGTCTGCCATTCCAGTTTCGGAACGACCTTGCGAACATCCATATCGCGGACGTTGAGTGTGACGAGATCTGCGTAGGCCAGATAAATGCGGTATCCCACCCATGACATCAGCACCACCGCAGCCGTCCAGATCAAATGACGAACTCGTATCATACGTCTTCAATTCTTCGCGCCGGCACGCGAATGTTTTGGAAAGGTTCGTTCGGCATCGTATTCTCTCCAATTAAACGCTCCAGCGCCACATTTGGTTGCAACAAATATGACAGCGGAATGGCGGGTGGCGTTCCGATGGAACGAGCGACCGGGCGGCTTAGTGGTAGAGCGAAAGAGGGAAAATGGAACGTTGGAGCGCGCGTTTCCCTGCGACACTGTCCCGGAAATCAGAAGTCGTGTCGGAAAAAGAGACTGACTCCGTGGCTCCCTTTGTAGGGTGCACGCCCGGATTCGAAGATGTCACTGTAGTCGAGAGCGACGTAGGAGTTGGCGGTGCCTACGTTATGGCTAAAGCCATCGACATGAGGATTGGTGCGGAAGCGGCGCAAGGACTGGATGAGCGGCCACTCGTCGATAGGGTCGGGAGGTGATTCGGGACCAATCGGTTGCAGGGGAGCGTTGAAGCTGGTGGCGAATTCAGTGGGGTTGAAGGGTTCCTCCGGTGCAGCAGTTTGCGCGACAAACGCGGAAGGAGTGTTGCGACTTTGCGAGTGTGAAATGAGCCGTTCGGCCAGAGGCAGAAAGGAAAAGGCGATGACCGGCGCCTGGACTCTCGGAAGGTCGAAACGAGGTTTGCCCAATTCGAAAAGGCAGCCGAGGCTTTCCAATGAACGGCTCCGAGCGTGGGAATCGGATACGCTCGACGCGAGTGCGACGACGGCAGCAACGACCCCGGCGGAGGCAGGCAAAGGCTTCATTCGCCGCGTATGCTAGCAGGTAAGGGGCCAGCTTGTCTGTAGGGGAAGTCAAAATATTGGAAAAAATAATTTTGAACGGGCCTGTCCCTTCCCTATTCATCTTGATGAATGACCGGCAGAATATTTTCGACAGATGTCCTAAGCGCGAGTAGCCGAGCGTCGTGTGTTTAGAGTATGAAAGATAGTGATTCGACACAAACAGGAGCGCCTAAACAGTTCATCTTTATGTTCCGCGGCAAGGATTGGGACGACAGTGTTCCACCGGAGAAGCTCCAGGCATTGATGGATCGGTTTACCGATTGGGCGCAAGGTCTCATCGATTCGGGCAAAGTGAGAGGAGGCCAGGCGCTCGGACGAACGGGCGCGACCGTCACCCGGCGAGGAGTGTCGGACGGTCCCTTTGCGGAATCGAAAGAGGCTGTTGGAGGCTATTCGATCCTGGCCGTGGAGACGCTTCAGGAGGCGATCGAGATTGCGAAGACAGCACCGTTTCTGGATTTCGAAGGGTCGATTGAGATCCGGCCGATGCTCGACGAGTGCCCGGTATTTCAACGGATTCGTGAGCGCTATGGACTGGTTCCGAAGCCGCTTTCGTTTGCCAGGGCCGCTTAAAGAACAGCTCGCTTTTAAGCGAGATGAGTGGAAAGCCGCTGTTCGATGCGTTGGGCGTTCTTGAGCGCGCTGAGCATCGGTTCGCAAACCACTCGCTCCAAACCCCGTTCGCTTTGGGAGAGTTCCCAGAGACCCATTTGAGTCCACTTCGTTTGCTCGTGCCACTCGGGCATCCCAAGGATCGGGTAAAGGCATACTCCTCGGAGGGGAATGCCTTCGTCGAGCAGAGCCTCGGATTCGTTGGCGACGTATTTCATCCATTTTGGACGCATGTCGTCGACGTGCGCGGTTTCGGTAATGAGCAGGTCGCCACCGTAGCGCGCGTAGACTTCACGGATAAGATTGCAGAGAGAGACACGGCGCGGGTCGTTTTCGGCGAGCGGTTGTTCGTCGCGGCCGAGTTCCCACTGATTGGTCCAGTAGTAGTTGATGCCGACGATGTCGAGGTGGCGGCGGCTGCCACCGAGTTCAGGCATGAGTTTACCACAAAGCATATCCCAGGATTCGAAGACCGCGTGGGAGTTGAACCACTCGGCGTCGCGGGCGAGTTCTGGACGGTCAGCAGGGGCGACGACGTGACAGAGGGGATCGACGTTCACGATGCGAGCCGCCGGCGCGGCAGCCCAAGCGGCTTCGATGCCCTGAATGGCAGCGCGGATCAGGGCGCGTTTGAGTTCCACGCCTTTGCCCTGGCAGTGCGGAGCGAAACGGCCGACATGTCCGCCTGCCCACGCGAAGAACGACGGCTCATTCACCGGCGTGAAGTAGCAGGTGCCATGAGAACGCGTGCAAATGTGTTGCGCGGCGGCGTAGCAGTAATCGGCGAAGCGCTTCGGGAATTCGTCGGAGAACAAGTCGAGGTCGGCGGGGTAGCCATAATGGAACAAGTCCCAGATGACTTCGACCTGATGTTTTTCGCTCGCGCGCAGGAAGGGTTCCGCAGTGGAGAAATCGTATTGGCCGTGGCCTTTATCCACGAGGGGCCAGCGAATTGCTTCGCGCGCCGCGGCGATGCCAACGGTGCGGAGGCGTTCGTAATCCTCATCCGCATGTTTGTCGTGGTGCGTCGCGGCAATCTGGTCGATCCATTCACCGCGGGCGTTGTACCCGGTGGCGCATTCGAATCCGGCGAAGAAAAAGCTTTTAAACATTGAGGGTCCTTTCGGTTTGGTGGAGGCGGCCAACGGCGTCAGCACCGCGATCGACCAGGGCTGCGTATTCGTCGACCAGAGAAGTGGCGATCCGTTCGAGATTGCCGTCTTGGCCGGCGCGAAGATCCCAGAGCCCCATTTGCTTCAGGTAGTATTCGGGGGGGTGGGTGCCCTGGCGATACGCCCAGGTGACCAGCGCGAAAAGGGGCCACCAGGTGTAACCTATAACCGGCACCCCTTTCGCACGCGCGCTCGCGACCGAGGCAACCGAATCAGCTAACCACCGGCTGCGACGTTTGACCGAACCGAGCGAAGCGGTTTCGGAGATGAAAATTGGTGTGTCGTAACGTTCGTGATAAAGCGTCGCGAGACGCTCGGTGATTCCTCCGGAGGCGTAGGGCATTTGAATTCGCAGGGTAGGGGAGCGCTTCAGGACCTTCTGCGAGAAAAGCGGGTAAAGGTTGATCCCGATAATTTCTAAATCGATCCTGTTTTCGGCAAACCAGGCGAGATCGCTCTCGCGGATTCCGTTCCGGAGAAGCCAATCGTAAAGCGAGTGCTCGGGCGAGATGCGTCCCGTGATCAGGTCGAGAGCAAGGAACACGATTTCCTGGCGGCGCGCGACCTCGCCCGCCAGCTCCGGATCGGAAGATTCGTACAGATCAGTGGCATCCACCGGGACGATCACATTTTCGTCGTCCACCTCTTTGAGCACCTTCGCGGTGTCGACGATTCCCTTGCAAGCACCGGCCAGCACCTCAAGAAAACCGCGCCAGCAACGCCGGAAAGGTGGCCACCATCCGAGCTTGCCGCAATACCAGGCGGTAACGCGCGGTTCGTTCAGCGGAGTCCAAAGGTGGATTTGGCCTTTGTATCGTTCTGCGGCGCGACGCGCATATTCGGCCATGTATTGCGGGAATGCGGGATTGCAGTACGCGTTCTCAATCCACGGAGGAAGGCCGTAATGCACGAGATCGACAATTGGATCTATCTCGCACTCCAGCAGGTAGTTCAACGTTTGATCGGCGAAACTCCAGTCCCATTTGTTTGGGGTGGGGTTAATTCGATGCCAGGGAATTCCATAACGCGCGTGGCGCACCCCGAGTTGGCGCATCAAGTCGATGTCCTGGCGCCACCGAGTGTAGTGCTGGGTGAGTTCATACTCATCGAGTGTCCGACCCGTACTCGGCCATGGCGCGGTAATGAAGGTGTCCTCAATACCGACCGCCCAGAAAAATTCATCGCGTCCGGGCAGCCGATTGGAACCTTTGAACTGCATAATCTTGCGCTTCCACTACTCGCGACAAATTTCGCGGCCTAATCAAACCTTGTCGACTCAGGTGAAACCCTGAGATCCGCGGAAAGGAAACTTGGAGCTTGTCAGGGGGCGGCCCGACCCATTTGGCTTGGGCGCGTGGATAGTCTGAAACCGCCGCGTCTGAAACGAGGGGATGTCATTGGGTTGGTCTCGCCTGCCAGCACGCCGTCGCCCCATGAGAAGGTCGAGAAGAGCGTGCGGTATCTGGAGGGATTGGGTTACCGAGTGGAGTTGGGTGCGAACGCGGAGGCGCGGCATGGTTATCTGGCGGGTACCGATCAGGAGAGGGCAGGGGACTTCAACCACATGATCCGTGACCCGCGGGTGAACGCGATCTTCGCGTTGCGCGGTGGATACGGGACCCCGCGGATTCTATCGATGATCGATTACCCCGCTTTGCGGCGGATGCCGAAAATCATTGCGGGCTTTAGCGATATTACAGCCCTGCAGTTGGCGATTTTTCGTCGTTGTAATTTGGTCACTTTCTCGGGACCGATGCCTGCCGTGGAATTTTGGAGAGATCCCGATCCTTACACGGAGGAAAATTTTTGGAGACTGATTACTTCGACAAAGAAAGTTGGTGCCTTAAAAGCTTCTGAGTTGGAAGTCTTCAATGGAGGGAAAAGTTCGGGAGTGCTGCTCGGAGGAAATCTTTCGCTTGTGGTGAATTGTATTGGAACGCGTTCTTTGCCTGCGATGCCTGGAGCAATTCTCGTTCTAGAGGAGGTTGAGGAAGCGCCGTATCGGGTCGATCGGATGCTCATGCAACTGGTGAACGCGGGGATTGCCTCGAAACTTGGCGGAGTTGTTTTCGGTCAATTCACGCGCTGCGGGCAGAATGATCCGGCGAAGCCCAGTTTGACGTTGGATGAGGTGCTTCGGGATTTTGCGTCGCGACTGGAGTGTCCGGTTCTTGCGAATCTGGAGTACGGCCACATTGCGCGGAAGCTGACGATTCCATTTGGTCTGCGCGCGCAACTAGATGCGGGCCTCAGACGGATTTCGATCGCGGAGGCGGCGGTGGTGTAGTTGGAACGTCGGGACCGCATGAAGCGCAGTTCTAGAACCCGGAGGGTTCGCAACCACTAGCCGGGTGGTTTCGCGCCAGCGGCACCACCGGTAAGAATGCTGTCTCTCAGCACCCCGGAGGTGGTGCCAGTTGTTCCTTCGAATTGCCCAAATCTGCTGGCACACCCTCCGGGGTGCGGATCCACGTTCATGTGACCGGTGGTATCGACCTGCGGTCTCGACCACCGGCTAATGGCTGCGAACCCTTCGGGTTCCCGATGCGCGATTCCCCCTGTCGCGCTGCCTATCCATCGCTATTGCGCGACGGTGCGGAGGAAATCCTGGTTCGCGCGCAACGGGGCGAAGCTTTGGTTTGTGATCGCGTCGGTGGCGACGTTGAAGGCGGCTGGATTTGTTTTCAGGCGAGCATTGCTCAGTTCGACGGCGCGCTTGAGGGACGAGAGTGCGCCCGGAAATTTCCCGACAGTCGCCTGGACGCGGGAATAGTCGTACCACGTTTCCGCACTGTCCGGCATAATTTGCGTGGCCCGTCCGAATGCCTTTTCGAGACCGGCAGCGTTGCCGAGTTGCGAATAGGCGTTCGCGACGGACAGGACGACCTGGGAGCTGGCGTTTGAACTGGCCAGGAGTTTGTCGAGGACCTGGTACCCTTCGTTGCTCCGTTGCATGGAGAAGTAAAGCGAGGCGAGCTGGAATGCGTTGGTCAGATTCGATGGATCCGCGTTGTAAACCGTTTCGGCTGCGGCCAGCGGAGCAGGAGCTGCCGGCGCCACGGCGGAGGTCGCGGGGGTAGCGGCCGCGGGACGCTGCGGTTGCGACTTCAAGAGTTCAGTGATGTTGGCGAGCAACGCTTCCATCGAAGGATTATCAGGATCAAACTTCATGCTCGTACGGACAACGAGTTCAGCATCTGCAGCGCGGCCCAGGTTCACCAAAAGGGTGACGTATTTGTAAACGGCTTCGGGGCTGTAGGGGCAGAACGCGAAGGACTGCTTGAACGCAAATTCAGCTTCCTTGAGGCAGCGGGCATTTTCGACCGGATTGCGCGAGGATTGCACACGATAGAAATACAAACCCCCAATCGCGCTACGCAACTTGGAGAAAGCTTTTTGCGCATTGTCGTCCCGTACGAATTCGGGGTGCCCTTTGAATTCTTTGAAGTCGCGATGCAGATAGGTGCGGTCAGCGAAATCACAGATCTGTTTTACTGGCGTATCGTAAGTGATCCAGTTGCCGATCAGGCGGTCGGAATACTGGCTCCAGAATTCATGATCTTTATGAATCATATCCTCGGTCATTTCAGGGACCGGGTTGCGATTGATCTTCATGATGATCCCGTAGGGCGTGAGGTACGGGAACATCCAGTCCAGCGGAAAACTCTCCTCGACGTAGAATTCGTTGGTCGGGTTTTTGTCGAAAATGACTTTGGTCAGCAGGCCATTGATCGCCATGACGGCCACCTGGCCCGAAACTGAAATACGGTTGTCCACCACGCGGACATCTTCCCCGGGCTTGATTTGTTTCGGTTCGTTCGGATGCGTCATGTCATGTTGCAAACGACGTTGCGCATCCTGGATGTAATCCGAAAAGGCCTTCTGTGAATCTTCCGGGGTGGGCGTGATAATCTCCTTAGAGAGGTACGCGCCGACATCGTACGGGTTGTTCACCATCTCTGGGGGCGTAGGCGGAGGAGTGTCTTTCGGTGGATAGACACCTTCAGCACGCCGACGCTTTTCAAGTTTTGCCCCGAACTTTGTAAAGAAGCGGTCTACCGGCAGGAACATCCTTGCCAGGAGATTGGTTCGGCCCATTTCTTCTTCCCGGGTGGTGCGCAGGAAATTGGAGAAGAAGAAGGGATCTTGTTGCGCGCTGCGGTTGTAATGCGCGCGGATGTAATCGAGATAGGTGCTGTCCGCGAGCGCGTTTTGCGTAATGAGATAGACATCCCGCCGGTCAAACTTTGGGTCCATCGGTTTTTTCGATGCCGGGATGAAGCTCTCACAGAAGATCATGTAGGTCGGGTTGAAGCGGCCGGGATCGGTGCCCCCGAACAGGACAGTGTTCTTTTCCATTTCGGGATAAATGTTGAACGGGGGAGTGAACATGTCGTGTCCGAACCAGTAGCCGAAATAGTGGCCGCGTTGCTCGTTGTCCGCCCAATGGCCGAGCACAGAGTGAAGCGGCATTATGGCAAAGATGGCGAGGAGCACGGTCATTGGGGCCTGCGTGCGGTTGAGCATGAACATTCCTACGGCTACGACCGCGAGAACGAGCAGGAGAATCGCGTTGAACCTGTCCAACGGAAACTGCGTTTTTAGTGAGACAAGATTATAAAGTGCGATCGCAGCCGCGACGGCCGCGCCGCCCAGGAAGAAGGTGCGGAACTTCTCGTACTGCGTCGCCATGAGCGTTCCAATAAACGCAATCCCGTAGCCGATGCCAATCGCGATGATAACGTGAGAGGCGGCAAAGAAGACGCGCGCTTGTTCGCGACTTTGGCGGTCAGTGTTCGGGTTCAGCAGAATGAGCAGGAGGAAGGCGAGCAGCAGGTAAATCGAACTCAATCCGACCATCCACGCGCGATCGCGTTTGAGCATTCGCTTGTAGAAAATGAATGGAACAAGACCGATGAGCAGGTTGATCGGGTTGAACTCCTCAACCGCCCCGCTGATGTACATCGTGACCTGTTGAAAGAATTTTACGCTGAGCGGATTGACCGGGTTGGTTTTATCATATTGACCGCGGAGAAGCGCATGCCAAAAACCGGTCTCCGTGCGCGGATAACCCCAGTTCAACGGCGGGTTGGTCATCGAAGTGATCGGCATGTAGAAGTAGAACGCGACGCCGAGAATGAATCCGAGCGTGACGATCGCAGCCGGAATCCACATGGCGCCGAGCCTTCTGGTTTTCGCTGCCAGATAAGCCGCGCCGAGTGCCGAGGCGATGCCGACTACGTTAAAAATCCCGAAGAGCACTGGATTTGCGTCGAATGACGTTACGATTCCCTTGGACTTCGCGATCAACCCGGCAAAATAGGCGATGCTGTTCAGGATCAGCAGATTTCGACCGAGCGTCGGTTCAACTGCGAGAATCAACACTTCAATACCCATCGTCGCTACGATGAGGGTTTGGTGGTTGTTCAAACAAATGCCGAACGTGAATGCGGCCAGGTAAAGGTATTTTCGCTGGTGCGGCGCATAAACCCATCGCACGAGGAAGCAAAGGACCCCCATGAGTGAGAGGACGCTGAAGGTGTAAACCTCGACAATGACTGCCTGGCTCCACATGAACCCGTTAAACCCGGTCAGAACGCCCGCCACCAAACCGGCGATCAAGTTCGTCCAATGCTGCCATTTCGGATCGACATTCTTCAGTTCAGCGATTCCTTCCATCAGCATCGAACTGCCTCGCGCCACCAGCAGAGCCACAAACCCCGCGGAAAAAGCGCCCGCAACTGCCGAAGAAAGCGCGACTCGCCAGGCGACGTTGTAGAAGGGGAACAACACCGTGAAAAGCCATGTGTAAACGGTCCAAACCGGATAACCGGGCGGGTGAGGCACACCGGCATAAAATGAAGCCGTCGCCAGTTCGCCAGAATCTTCCAGGGTCACGTCAGGCGCCAGGGTGTAGTAATAGCCGGCCATCACCACAATCGTAGTGATCCAAAAAGCGATCCAATCCCACCGTCGGAAAAGATTCGGCACGTTAAGCGGCGCACCGGGTCCTCCGACCTTGATGGGCGGCGCTTTGCCCGTCATGGAGGACAACGATGAAGATGAAGAGGAGCCCGACCCAGGTTTATTCGAACTGCTGGGCTTATTCGACTGACCGTTACTCATTGATTACTGAATGATCTTGTTAGTGTAGGAAACTGTGCCGTTGTAAGGAGTCGCGCTGGGACGACTGCCAAAAGTCCATTCGACGTGCGCGGCTGGAAGAGCGTTTTTCTCGCTGTGTTCAATACTGCCCGCGTAGGCCGCGTTATTCTCGGAAAGCAGCATGTTGGTAGCGATCAAAGAAACATCATGCGCGGGATAACGGCTCGAAAGCGTGCCGATCATCAAAAGAAAACAACCGAACGCCGGCACCAGCCATTGCGTGATATCGGCCAAACGAAATGGTGCCCCGGGCGCAGTGGCTGCACGAGACGCGGGTCCAAAAATTCGTCTGCGCAACTCAGGCGAAGCCTGGTGCGGCATCCATCTCTGCAGCTCGCTCTCGAGAGAGTTCAAATCGCTCATAAATCTTTCCTTTCAGGCAGTTGCGCAGTTTCTCCATGCCATATCGATACCTTCCGGCAACGGTGTTCGGCGAAATCTCCATCAATTCGGCAATCTGCTCGAACGTGTATTCCGACCAAATCTTCAGCACGATCACCTCGCGCTGTTCCGGCGGCAGCTTTGCCAGGCAACGCATCGCCTCGAATTCTTCCGCCCTTTCGCCTTCGCTTTTTTCGAACCAGCGCAGCGATTCCACCTCGCGCGCCAGCCTGCGCCAAAGCGAGCGCCGGTAATTCAGCGCCCGATTGCGTAATGCTCTGAAAGCATAGTGCTCAGGCTGTTCCGGAACTTTCTCCAAATCCAGCAGCACGGTGAACGTTTCCTGCACAACATCTTCCGCCTCGGAAAACGAAAGCCCAAGCGCCCGCGCATAAAGGACCAATTGCGGGGCTTTATCCTCATAAAGCCGCTCGCACCAGCCGAGATTTTCCTGCCGCTTTTCGCTCACTGCTACTTCAATAACACCGGCCCCTTTTGGATTTGTATAAAAATCCGCAGAGGGACCGTAAAAAGCCGCTACCTTATGCGAAGAGCCTTCCGTGCGAAAGCGGATTCAGTGGGCGCTCGATTGACAGTACTTAGGAAACATACGTAATTGGCGCCGTATTAATGACCGAAAGCCCAGACAAGATCATCCTGCTGGTTGAGGATAACGAGGATGACGTTTTCCTTACGGAAACGGCTTTCGCCAAAGCCGGGTGCAAAAACCGGCTGCGCGTCGTAACAGATGGAGACGAGGCAGTAAATTACCTTGCGGGAGAGGGGGTTTTTGCGGATCGACAGGCGCACCCATTCCCGGCGTTGGTTTTGTTGGACTTGAAGTTGCCGTACCGCTCTGGGTTCGAGGTCTTAAGTTGGATGCGGTCCAAAGGAATGTTAGGAAAAACGATGGTAGCGGTTCTCACCTCGTCGAACCAACCGAACGATCTCAAAAAGGCTTATGAACTTGGCACGAACACGTATCTGGTAAAGCCGCCCACTCCGCAGGCTATTCAAGATATCAGGCAGGCGTTCAAACTGGACTGGCTAAGCTGTAATGATTCCTCATCCCGTTGAAGCCCTAACACCCCAGTCCACCGAATTTCCAAGGGAGGTGCTCGACCGCGCCGAATTTAATAGAATGACAGATTCCAAGCCAGTCGATGGAGTGAACGCCAATACCGAGGAGCGTTTACTCGAAAGCGAGGTGCGCTATCGCACATTGTTCAATACGATCGACGAAGGTTTTTGCATCATCGAGTTCTTTGATGGTCCCCACGGTCCTCTTTCCGATTACGTGCACGTTGAAGCCAACCCGGCCTATGAGCGACATGCCGGCATAGCGAATGTTGTTGGCCAAAAAGTTCGCGAGATGGTGCCTGACGAAGCGGACGGCTGGGTCGCCTTATACCGAAATGTGCTGCTGACGGGGCAACCAATCCGCTTCGAGCGCACGCTGGTGGCGACTCGACGACATCTGGAGCTTTCAGCCTTCCGTGTTGAACCGGCGAGTCGCCGGCAGGTTGCGGTGCTCTTCCAGGATGTCACTGCTCGCAAAAACGCCGAGGACGCGCTGCGCGAAAGCCGCGAACGGTTGCAAGCCGCCCTCGACGGATCTGGGACGGGAACGTTTCGTTGGAATCTTGAGACGAATGCCTTGGATTGGGACGAGAATCTCGACCGCCTTTTCGGTCTTGCGCCCGGGAAGACGATCCGGTCGTTGGAGAAATTCATCGCTACGGTCCATCCTGAAGACCAGAGAGAGGTGATCGAACGTTGTAAGCGGTGCGCGGAACAGGGGGTCGATTTCTCCATGGAGTTCCGCGTGATCTGGCTCGATGGAAGTATTCATTGGCTGGATGACCAGGGCAAAACATTCCGCGACGAAAACGGCCGTCCCATTTACATGACCGGCATGTGCCGAGATGTGACGCAACGCAAACACGATGAAGCGGCCTTGCGCGAAAGCGAAGAGAGATTCCGCACCATAACGGACAGCGCCCCGGTCCTTATGTGGCAAACGGACTCGACCGGGGTGATGTTTGTTAATCGGCATTACCTGGAGTTTTTCGGAGTGGGATTTGAGAAGATTAAGGGAATGGGCTGGGCTGACTTCCTCCATCCGGACGACTCGGTCGCTTATGTGCAGGCGTATCTCCTCGCCTGGGAACGCCAGACGTCTTATGAATTCCAAGCCCGATTCCGGCGTTACGATGGCGAATACCGGTGGCTGCGTAACGTCGCTTCGCCACACCGTGCTGCGGAGGGCGCGTTTCTGGGATTTGTTGGCTCATCCGCCGATGTTACCGACATCAAACGCGCGGAACAGTTGTTGCAATCAGAAGCCAAACGGCTCGAGGTTCTCGTGCAGCAACGCACTGCGAAATTGCAGACCGCGGTTGGAGAATTGGAAGCTTTTTCTTATACGGTAGCACACGATTTGCGTGCGCCTCTTCGCGCTTTGAGCGGGTATGCAAAAGCCCTTTCAGACGAAACGGCTCTTTCCACCACAGGACGCACGTATGTTCAACGGATAGATCGCGCCGCGACGCGGATGGACCGGTTGATTCAGGAAGTCCTCACTTACAGCCAACTGAGTCGAGCCGATGTTCAACTTCATCCTGTGGACCTCGACAAACTCGTGCGCGAATTGATCGAGGAATATCCCAATCTTGCCGCGCACCGCGAGAGCATCACAATTGAATCCCCCCTGCTTCCTGTCCTCGGCCATGAGCCGTTGCTCGCACAAGCCCTTGCAAATCTCCTGGGCAACGCGTGCAAATTTGTGAATCAGGGGGTAAAACCGAAGGTTCTCGTTCGGACACAAGAAACCGATCGTGAGGTAACGATTTGGGTCGAGGACAACGGTATCGGGATTGCACCCGAACATATGAGCCGTCTATTCAAACTTTTCGGTCGCATACATCCAGATCAGAAGTTTCCCGGAACTGGGGTTGGTTTGGCCATCGTGCTCAAGGCGGCAGAACGAATGGGAGGTACTGCCGGATTCAAGTCCGAACTCGGTAAAGGCAGCCGATTCTGGCTGCAGCTTGGGAAGCCGAAGCAGTCCAGCGGGCAACCGAACGCCTGTCCGTAGCGGGAATCGTAGGCGAGCCTCGTGTTATCCAGTGTAACTTTTCGGCCTTTTGCGGCGTCATTGCACTTAATCCGCCTGATTGTTGCCGAAGATGAGGCATTGCGGCGGAGGGAACAACATTACAGATATCATGAAACGTTTAGCTACAATCGTTCAAATCACTGCTTGCCTGCTGTTTTTCGTCGGCTTCAACGCTCGCGCTGAAGACAAAAAGAATGACGCTTCTGGCACGTGGACCTGGACGGGGCCGGGCCGCAATGGCAATCCTGGCCGGGAGCAGACTCTGCATCTAAAGGTGGAGGGTGATAAACTCACGGGCACTCTTTCCTCGCCTGGCCGTGATGGCCAGGCGCGCGAAAACAAGATCGAGCATGGCAAGGTGAGCGGCGACGAAGTTTCTTTTGACGTGACTCGCGAGTTCAATGGCAATTCCTTTACCACAAAGTACAAAGGTAAAGTGAATGGGGATTCCATCGTCGGAAAGTCTTCGTTCGAACGTAACGGTGAGACGCGCGATATGGATTGGAACGCCAAGCGCAAGAGCGACAAAAAATAGCTCTCTTGCGGTTTTTGCTGGCACGCGGATAATGTGCCGAAAGGTTTGAAACGGGACGCGCTTGGGCAGGCGCGTCCCTTACTCTTTCAAGATGCAGGCTGAGATAGAATTGACGGTGAATGGACAGCCTCGGACCGCTTTGACCGAGGCCGGCCGGCTGTTGCTGGATTATTTACGGGAGGATTTGCACCTGACCGGAACCAAGTACGGTTGCGGGGAAGGGGCATGCCGCGCCTGCACGGTGTTGATCGATGGGAAGCCGACGCAGTCCTGTCTTACTTCCCTCGAGGAGGCCGCAGGGAAGAAGGTCGAGACGATCGAGAGCCTGGCGGTCGGTGGCAGGTTGCACCCGGTGCAGGAAGCGTTCCTGCAAGAAGAGGCGATGCAATGCGGCTATTGCGTGCCGGGAATGATCATGAGCGCGATCGGATTGCTCCGGAAGAATGCTTCGCCGAATCGCGAGGAAATCGTCCAGGCGCTGAATGGAAATCTTTGTCGTTGTTGCGGGTATGTGAACCTTCTGAACGCGGTCGAACGAGCGGCCTCGCAAACAGCGGGCAAAGTATGAGCGATATCACACCGCGAATTCAATTCCCAGAGCCGGAGCGATATGAGCTTTCTGAACCGCCCCAATATCGGTTCGAACTGAATCGGCGCGAATTCGTTCAGACACTCGGCTCAGGATTACTGATAACGATGGTCATCCCAGACGTCTTTGCGCAGCGGCGCGGACGTGCCGCTGAAGCATCGGTTCAGGATCGGCTGCATATCGGCGCGGATGGAACAATTACGGTTTTCACGAGCAAGGTGGAGGTGGGGCAGGGCTCGCGCACCGAGTTAACGATGGCTGCGGCTGAGGAGCTGCAGGTGCCGGTCAACCGTATCAAGTTTGTGATGGCTGATACATCGCTTGGCCCGAACGATGGAGGGACAGCCGGCAGTCGCACCACACCGGACGCTGTTCCTTCGGTACGGCGTGCATGTGCGGCTGCGCGCCATCTCTTGGTCGAGACCGCTGCGCGGAAATTCAACATGGAGGCCGGCAAGCTTCGCGTGATCGGTGGTGCTGTTGAGGGGCTTGGCCAAGGTCAGCCGTTTGGTTATGCGGATCTGGCGGCCGACGCGGAAGCGCTGAAGGCCGCGAATCCAGGCGGAGTGCAACTAAAGTCCGCCGACGAATGGAAGGTTCTGGGGACGCCTGTTCCGAAAATTGAGGGTCGGGACATCGTAACCGGAAACCATCAGTATGCTTCGGATATTGTTCGACCCGGCATGCTTTACGGCAAGGTTCTGCGTGCTCCGGCGTTCAGGAGCGAGCTGACGAAAGTTGATTTGGAATCCGCTCGCAAGCCGCAGGGAATCGTTGTTGTTCGGGATGGAAGTTTTGTAGGCGTGGCCGCGAAGAATTCGTTTCTCGCGGAGAAGGTGCGCGATGAGATCGCGAAAACGGCGGAGTGGAGCAGCGCGCCACATCCTTCTAGCGATGAGCTTTTCGATTATCTGCAAAAGCACGCACAGAATGGGCGCGCTAACAAAAAAGGCGAGGCGAGCAGCGCCGGCGGACGGGAGTTCAGCGCTGTTTACACCGTTGCTTACATTCAACATGCACCGATGGAGCCGCGCGCGGCTGTTGCTGAGTGGGAGGATGGAAAACTGACGGTTTGGACCGGCACACAGCAACCTGGCGGTGTTCGGGATGGGCTGGCACGGGCATTCTCGATCCCCGTCGAACGTGTTCGCGTGATTGTGCCGGATACGGGAGGCGGTTTCGGTGGCAAGCATAGTGGCGAATGCGCCATTGAAGCAGCCCGGCTCGCGAAGGACGCCGGAAAAGCAGTGCATCTGCGTTGGACACGCGAAGAGGAATTTACCTGGGCGTACTTTCGCCCGGCCGGCGTTCTGCCCGTTAAAGCGTCGCTTGGTCCCGATAACAAAATCTCTTCCTGGGAGCACATCAACATCAACTCAGGAGGATCGGCATTGGAAAGCCCGTACGATATCGCGAATGCGAGCACCGAGTTTAAGAATTCCGATGCGCCTTTGCGCGGCGGTTCGTATCGCGCGCTGGCATCGACCGCCAACAATTTCGCGCGCGAATCGATGATGGATGAACTTGCCGCCGTCGCGGACGAGAATCCGCTTTCATTCCGCCTGAAGCATTTGAAGAACGAACGAATTCGTAATGTGCTCACTGCGGCTGCAGAAAAATTCGGCTGGAACGACCGGTGGAAACTGCACTCCGGGACCAGCGGCGTCGGGCTTGCGTGCGGAACGGAAAAGGGCTCGGTCGTTGCCTGTTGCGTGCAGGTTGATCTCACGGCCGACGGCGTTTACAAGGTGATCGAAGTCGTCGAAGCTTTCGAATGCGGACCGATTCACAATCCGCGTAATCTCAGAGCACAGGTGGAAGGTGCGATTATTCAAGGTCTTGGCGGCGCGATGCGAGAGGAGATGCGGTTCAACGATGGTAAAATGCTGAACGCGCGTTTCTCCAAATATCAGGTGCCGCGCTTTCGCGATGTGCCGCGAATCACCACAATTTTGTTGGATCGCAAGGACCTGGCCGCGGTGGGGGCGGGTGAGACGCCGATAATTGGGATTGCGCCGGCCATAGCAAATGCCATCTTTCATGCCACAGGTGCGCGGATTCGCTCGATGCCGATTCGCAACGAAAAGATTCGCGCTGCTTAGCCGTAACTATTCATTTAACCACCAATCGACACGAATAAACACGAATGAAAACGGCATTGTTTCGGTGCGCGCGCGATTTAAAGCACTCACCGTTTGATGAACGAGGTCGGCTTGAAGCACGCTCACTTTTATCAAATGATTCGTCTCCATTCGTGTTCATTCGTGGTTTTTTAGTATCTCTCTGAGTGGTTGCTGCATGGCCGAGAATTTTTACCACCAACTCGCTGCCGCCTCGCGCGAACCGACGAAGTTCGTGCTCGGCATCATCGCGGGATCCAAGGGCTCGACGCCGCAGAAGCGGGGAGCCAAAGCGCTCTTTCTGGACAACGGTCGAATCATCGGGACGCTCGGCGGCGGTTGCCTTGAGGCTGAGGTGCGCAAGCGAGGTTTTGAAGCCCTTGCAACCGGCCAACCCTCACACTTTGAATTGGTCCTCGACCATGACTTTGGTTGGGACGATGGACTGATTTGCGGCGGCAAGGTGAGTTGCATTCTCCTTCCGAATGCGCGCGATTCCCTCGATCTGTGGCAAATGCTCGCGCGCCGGGACAAAGCGATCACGTGGGAAGTGCGTTCGGATTATTCAGTCGGTCTGGTGCGGGAGGAGAAGAACTATCTTTATCGCGAAACGGTTTCACCTCCCGAGCACCTCTGGATCGCAGGGGCGGGACACATTGCTCGTGCGGTTGCGCCCCTGGCCGAAAAGCTCGACTTTGAGGTCACCGTTTTCGACGATCGCCCGGAGCTCACAAATCACGATTTCTTTCCCTCTTCGACTCGCCTGCGCATGGATCACTGGGAGAAGCTTTTGGAGGAACCATTTCCCCAAAGTCCCACGCTCGGGCTGATCGTGACGCGCGGGCATCAGCATGATGCGATGGCCCTTTCGAAATGGATCAAGAAGCCCTTTGCCTTTCTCGGGATGATCGGAAGCAAACGGAAAAAGCGGATCATCTTCTCCCATTTTGTCGATGAGGGCATTGCTACGGAGGAGCAACTGGATACGGTGGCTTGTCCGGTCGGTCTGGCGATTGGCGGGATCAGTGTGGATGAAATCGCGGTGAGCATCGCGGCGCAACTCGTGCAAAACCGCTCCGAACGGCGTATTTCGCGCGAAGCGGCTACCGCCATTTCGCCGAAGCGTTCTCTGACCTCACGTTCGTAATGTCTTCCCTCCGTTTCGGGGCGATTATTCTTGGCGCTGGCGCTTCCTCACGCATGGGGCAACCCAAGCTGCTATTGCCCTGGGGAACCACGAGCATTGTAGGTCATCTGCTCTCGGTCTGGCGCTCAGTGGGCGCTTCACGCCTCGCCGTCGTGTGCGCTCCACCTCCGCATCCTTTGCATACCGAACTGGACCGGCTCGGATTCTCTCGGAAGGATCGAATCATAAATCCATCCCCGGAAAACGGAATGTTTAGTTCAATTCAAATCGCCGCACTTTGGTCCGGTTGGGACTCGAGCCTTTCGCACTTTGCATTCGCCCTTGGCGATCAACCGCAGATTCCTGCGACGATGATCAAGTCGCTCTTGGATCAAGCCTCACTAAATCCGGAAGCCATTTGCCAGCCGTCTTTCCGGGGACGCCCGAAACATCCCGTCATCATGCCACGCGCGGCCTTGCTAGAACTCGCGAATACGACTCAGCCGACGTTCCGGGATTTTTTGGCGAACACTCGCGTTCCGCCTTCGCTCATGAACGTGGATGACCATCTTGTGACGATCGATATGGATTCGCCGAATGATTACGAGGCTGCCATCAAGCGGGTGCAGCCTGGAAGTCCTTCCGCATCGGAACAAACGTGATGGCCAGGCCTTTAGGTAGGGGATACTCACGTGCACCCAGGGAACGATAGCCGAATCGTTCGTAGAGCCTTTGCCCTGGCAGTGTGGCAACCAGTTCTAACGAACGGAAGCCAGCATCTCCTGCTTCCGTCTCGCATTTTTGCAGGAGCGAGGTGCCAATCCCGCGACGTGCCCAGGCGGGATGAACAAAGAACGCGCGAATGCGTGCGCTGTCGCGCGCCGGATCGAGCAGTTCTGGTTCGCCGCGGGCCATCGCGTCGGCGCCAAAAAGAGCCTTTCTTTTGCTCCAGCCGCCGCACGCGATGATCGCTCCGCTCTCCACGACGACAAAATAGGTTTTGTCGCGAATGAGTTGGGTATCTACTCCCCAAGCGGATCCGAGCGCGGCCTCGATCTGTTCGGAGCTATAATGTTCGCGCGCAAGTGCACGCGCAGACTGCGCGATCAGTTCTTGCAATTGAGGAATGTCTTCCAGGGTCGCCGCGCGAATGGCGAAACTCATAGTGCGTCCGGACCTGCGAGCGAGATCGTGAACTCACGCGGATTCGCGCCTTTTCTTTCGCGCACACGGAGTTGATGGTCTTGGACATCGATCGCGGCGACCCCTTCGAAGTCGGCAGGAATTTTTAGCAGGAAACTCAAATATTTCTTCGATATTTTCTGTCCTGCGTCGATGTACTCAAATAGGGGACGATCCCATATCCTCCCTTTCTTCGTGAGAATGGGAAACGGTTGATGGAGTCCCGTGCTGCCAAACTCTAATCCGCGTGCTGCTGGTTTTCCGTCGCGTACGTCGCGCCACAAGCTGACCCAGGGATAGTCAGAGGTGCGCCAGACGTAGCCGATCAAGAGTCCTTTTGCCGCGTTTGCCGCTGTGACCCAGCCGAATTGTTCTTCGATAGCAAATGAAACGACGTTCGGATCGGGATCGCTTGTGAGATGACGCATATCGACTGATTGACCATTTTTCTTTTGGGCTGTCGGCCACTCCGTTGAGGGTTCCTCTGGGGTTGGGAGATGGCCGCCCTGGGCGAATCCTTTTCGTCCGTTGCAATCGACGACGGTATTTTGATCCAGAAAAGGCGGTGCGATCGTGGGATGCTGGACAATGTTAAACACGCGCCCAAGCCCATTTTCGTTCACCACGTCTTCCTTCACGAAGAATACGGCTTCCTTTGGTGAAATTGAGACGCTGCGCCGAACCCAAAGCCCGGCTTTCGGAAGCCGCGCAGTCATCACTGCTTCGCGAGGAGAATCCTTTTCAATCGTCCAGCGGACATTCGACGCTTCGCCATGGTAAGGCATGCCGAGTTTACCCTCCGCATCCGAAGGAGGGCCCCAGCGATCGAGGCAGAGAAAGTGGCCGAATCCATGGACTGAACCGTCCTTTGGTCCCGGTGTGTTCCAGTTTAGGGGATTAAGCTGGCTGTCTATGAATCTGAACTCTCCGATTGCTCCGCCTGCGAGGTCCACCACAACACGCGCCGAGGCCGATTCCAGAACAACACTCTCTCTTCCGTTAATCTCGCTCTGGCCTGCCCGGAGCGAAATCATTGTGAGACAAGCGCAGACAGTTTGTGAAATCATGCGTGCATCTTGCAGCGCCGCCCTTTTAGAGCAATTCAGAACTACTTCGCGTATTCAACGCACTTCGTCTCCCGAATGACGGTCACTCGAATCTGTCCCGGATACTGAAGCTCGTCCTCGATCTTGCGAACGATGAGACGCGCCAGGTTGAATGCTTGCTCGTCGTTTACAGCGTTTGGAGTAACGAAAACTCGAAGTTCGCGTCCCGCTTGCACGGCGAACGCTTTTTCGACGCCCGGGAACGAATTGCCAATTCGTTCGAGGTTTTCCAGGCGCTTGATATAAGTCGTCATTGTCTCGGAACGGGCACCCGGGCGCGACGCGCTGATCGCGTCCGCCGCGCTCACCAGGATACCGAGAGGGTTTATGTGCGGCACTTCGTCGTGATGGGAAGCGACTGCGTTCACGACATCTTCGCTCTCGCCATAGCGTTTGATAAAATCAGCGCCGATAATTGCGTGGGACCCTTCGATTTCGTGGTCAAGCGCTTTACCGATATCGTGCAGCAAACCCGATTTTTTCGCCGCGATTGTATCGAGTCCCATCTCCGCGGCCATGAGCGACATCAGTTGCGCGACTTCAATTGAATGGTTGAGGATATTCTGCGAAAAGCTGTAACGAAATTTGAGCGCCCCTAGCCGTTTTGCAATTTCCGGATGCATGGGCGGGAGTCCAAGACCGAGCACTGCATCTTCGCCCGACTTCACGATATTCTCATCCATTTCGCGGCTGACTTCGGCCACGACTTCTTCGATGCGCGTTGGATGAATGCGGCCGTCCTGCATGAGGCGTAACATCGCTTCACGCGCAATCTCGCGCCGGACGGGATCGAATCCGGAGAGCACTACGGCGTTGGGGGTATCGTCGATCAACACCGTTACACCCGTAGCCGCTTCGAAGGCTCGAATATTGCGGCCTTCGCGACCGATGATACGACCTTTAATGTCATCACCGGTGAGCGCCAATGTTGCAGTCGTTGTTTCAAACGTATGCGAACTCGCGTAGCGCTGGATCGCGAGACTCAATATTCGGCGCGCCTGTTCTTCCGCGCGATTTTTTGCATCATCCAAAATGTGCCGAGCCAGATCTCCCGCATCCTTCATGGCCGAAGATTCGACCTGCTTGATGAGTTGCGCGCGGGCTTCACTTTCGGTTAGCCGGCCGACCCGCTGCAAAAGCGTTTGCGTCTCCTGCTTCATGTCGTGGAGATCGTCCTTCTCGCGCTCCAGTTTCCGGCGATAATCCTCCAGGGAAGACTGTTGCTGGCGCAAGGTGCGTTCCTGCTCGGTCAGGCTGGCGAGTTGCGCGTTAATCAAAGCTTCGCGTTGCGCAATTCGGCCTTCGGCTTCCGCTAAAACCTGTCGGCGCTCGGCGAACTTCCGTTCAGTTTCCTCGCGAATTTTGAGGGTCTCTTCGTTAGCCTGAAGACGGGCCTCTCGAGTGAGGTTCTCTGCATCGCGCCGGGCATTTGCGAGGATGCTCTCTTCTTTCAGTTTGAGCGCGCCGCGCAGGTTGCGATCACGCCACCACCAGATGCCGTAACCAGCAACCGCGCCGGCCAGAATCAGCCCGGCGCCTTGGACAAAGAGCATTTCCATTTTCAGCTTCCAGCCCGGGGGCGTTTTGCGGCGAGCCACCGGGTGGGTGTCAAAATAAAATCCATTGCGATATCGTGCGGCTCCTCAGGGAGTTCCTCCACGATCTGTTCATCAAGCGCCACACCGCACTTGATGCCTGTCACCTCGGCCAGCAACCGGTCATAAAACCCTTTGCCCCTGCCCAGCCGCCTGCCTTGACGGTCAAAAGCTAACCCAGGCACCAACACCAAGTCCAGCCGGTTCAAAGGGATCAACGGCGAGTCCGACGGTGGCTCCAAAACACCAAAAGCTCCCTTCACAAACTCGCGTTTCTCCGGCGAAGTGAAGGCTGCGCAATAATCGTTTCGTTCCGGAACGTAGCGTGGCAAAGCGACTGTCTTGCCACTCGCCCAGGCATCTTCCAAAGAGGCGAATAAGTCCAATTCGTCTTTGAACGCGAGATATCCAAGGACCATATGCGAATCATGCCAAATCTGCTGCCGTACCAGGTTGTTTGCTGCGCGAGCTGAAAGTTCGCCACGATGAACGGGGGAAATCGCGCTTAGCGTTTTCCGAAGCAGTCCTCGGATACTCGCTTTTTCCATAGACGGTAGATTAACCCTTCGTGCCTTCTCGCCGCATTCTCTCAAATTCCGCCCGCCACCTCTCAACGCGCTCTTTGATTTTCTTTTCGGAACCCTGATCCGTCGGTTCGTAGTAACGCTTTGAGGCGCCCAGATAATCCTGCGCCACAAAATGGTCGGGATGGGCGTGCGCGTATTCATACCCCTCACCGTGCCCGAGGCGTTTTGCACCTTTGTAGTGCGCGTCGCGCAAATGTTCCGGGACAGGGAGTGTCCGGCCGGAGCGGACATCGCCAAGCGCCGCGTCGATCGCGGCGTACGCTGAATTGCTCTTGTTTGCAGTTGCGATGTAAACAGTGGCTTCCGCGAGCGGAATGCGCGCTTCCGGCCAGCCGACAAACTCCGCAGCGTTGTGCGCTGCGGTCGCGAGAACGAGGGCCATCGGGTCCGCGAGTCCGACGTCTTCGGCAGCGCAGATCATAATGCGCCGCGAGATGAATCGGGGATCTTCGCCCGCGTGAATCATCTTCGCCAGCCAATAGAGCGCTGCATCCGGATCGCTACCGCGCATTGATTTGATGAACGCCGAAATGGTGTCGTAATGGGCATCGCCGTCGCCGTCGTAGACGATCGCTTTCTTTTGAATGCTTTGCTCCGCCGCGGTGAGATCAACGATGATGGTCCCGTCCGATTGCGGCGAGGTGGTCAAAGCCGCGATTTCCAGCGAATTGAGAGCTTTTCGGGCGTCGCCATCTGCAATCCGTGCGATATGATGGAGCGCCTCTTCCTCGGCGCGAATTTTCATATGGCCCAAGCCGCGCTCTTCGTCCCCAACCGCCCGCTTCAGCAGGTTGAACAAATCTTCCTCCAAAAGAGGACGCAGTTCGAAAATCTGCGAGCGCGAGACGAGCGGAGAATTGACGAAGAAAAACGGATTGTGCGTGGTTGCGCCGATGAGCCGCACGACTCCACTTTCGACATCCGGCAACAAAACATCCTGTTGCGCTTTGTTGAACCGGTGGATCTCGTCGATGAACAGAATAGTGGATTGCCCCTTGTTTTCTAAACGGTTTTGCGCCCCGGAAAGAACCCGCCGCATATCGGCGACATTCGATTCCACACCGCTCAGACGTTCGAACCGGCATTTCGTTTGGTTCGCGATGATTTGTGCGAGCGAAGTCTTGCCGGTTCCGGGGGGACCATAAAAAATCAGCGACTGAATCCGGTCCGCCTCGATGGCTCGTCGCAAAAGTTGGCCGGGAGCGAGGATGTGCTGCTGGCCGATGTATTCGTTTAAACCCCGCGGCCTCATCCGGGCAGCCAGCGGGGGCGGAGACTGTCGTTCCGGCTTCTCGGGCTCCTTCGCTCTCTCTGTGGACGCGAATAAATCGTCCAATGGCATGCTGATTAATTTAACAGTCGAAGCCCGAAGTGTCCTGTCGAAATGCAAACCGAAGAGCGGCAGTGCCTGCCGCCTTCGAACCGTCGTTATGGCGCGATTCGCAAAATTCTCCGCGCATTCTCGTGATAAACTTTCTTCAGTATTTCATCTGGCAGCGCGAACGCGTGCGATGGCCAGTGATATTTCGAGAAGTGCGTCGGGTAAAAATGTTCGTCCTCCGTTTCAAGAATGCGAAAGCTCGTGCGGTACATTTCTGGATTCGGTGTGTTATCCGTTCCATATAGAATGCGGTCCTGATATTTCGCGAAGAATTTCCCCACTGTCCGCGGAATCGGAGTTAACTCCGAAAACCGCGCGCCGATGTCCCCGTAAAGGTTCGGATATTTCTCGAGTAAGGCGGCGAATTTCGTCAGGTCCGCACAACAATTGGCGAGGTGACACGCGATGATGGTGGTGCGCGGGTGCTTCGCCACCATCCGATCCAGTGTGGCTAAAACCTCGTCATGCCGAAGCACGGCGGGGTCTTCCGGAATTCTCCAGGTGAACCCGTTCATCAGACCGTCGTTATGCTCGTCCATTGGTTCGTACATCCACTGGTCTTCTCCAATGTGGATATTAACCGGCAAACCGAGTTCGGCGCATTTGTCGAAGAAGGGATCCATCCGCGGATCGTCGCAATGCATTGCCTGCGAGCCGTTCAGACCACGGCCTTTGTCCGAGAGTTCTCCCACACCGCGCGCCCCGGCTTTCTGACAACGGATCAGTTCCGCGACAGCCTGCTCGCTCCAGCCCGGCTGATCACAGTTGGTCGTATTCAACCCGCACCAGACCTGAAATCGAGACGGGTATTTTGAAAAGCGCGCGACGATCTCATCGAGCTTCTTGCCAGTGGCGCCCGAAAGAATGATGGACCGTTCGAGGTTCACCTCGTCCATGGTTTTGACCCAACGATCCAATCCAGCCTCGTTCGTGACGTAAGTGTGTGTATGCACATCGATCACTGGAAAACGCGCCCTTTCCACGCGTGTTTGCGGGATATTGAAGATCGACTTCGGTTTGTAGTCTTTCAGCAGAATATTGGTCGGATTAATCTGTCCGATGAGGGGCGTGCTAAGGACGGCGCCATAGAGCAACATCGTGGGAATCAAGGCTTTCACAAGCATTTAGCCTTATCATCGTGTCTCTTTCAGGTCGAGCTCTTTGACTCCTGCGGTGGATGGAGAAGATTAAGTGCGTACCGCTATTCGTTCGTGATATTGTCATACTACTTTAGCGTCGCATCGTTGCGGCATGGGAGCTGCTATGGAAGTTCCGTCTTTCACACTATGAAAATATTGCGGAGGCTTTGCGTCCGGCTGGTTTTGGTTGCCTTGGTGATTGCGCACGTTAGAGCCGCCGATTCCGACTCCAGCATCGAGCTCACGATTACGAACAACACAAAAGTCCTTACCCTTCCGCTCATTTCCGGTGTTGATCAGTTTAAGATTCTTCGCAGCACCAACCTCACGCAGCCATTCACCGAAAGTTCTTCTGGCGCGATCAGCGGCTATCAATGGACAGAAACTGGCACGGCCGGAGATGAATATTTCGCCGTCGAAATGCGGCCGAAGAATTCGAATGAAGTTCTTTCCGCCACCCTGCTGAACCGCTTGGCCTACGGTCCAACTCCGGACGAACTGGAACGCGTCGCGAGCATCGGACCAGAAGCGTACATTCAGGAGCAACTCGCTCCCGAAAACATTTCAGAAGATCTGCTGGTCGACCAGGAGGTTCCGGCTGGGGAGTGGCAGTATGTCACCTGCACAGGGTACGCCACGTCGAGTACGTTTTATATTTACAGTACGGGAGTAGGGGACTGCTACCTGGACAACATCAAGTTGGTCTTGGGCGCCACCGCGGGGGTGGGAGCGAACCTCCTGCCGAACGGCGATTTCGAATCTGGCCTCTCCGGTTGGAACGTTTCGACCAATCTCACCAATTCTATCATTTCAACCGAGGTAAAGCATGACGGAGCCCATTCGCTGCATCTCGTCTCAACTGCGGCGGGCACCACGAAGGCAAGTTCCATTTGGCGGGATGGATTGAAACTGACGGCGAATCAGTTCTACACGTTGAGCTATTGGTACAAGCCGGGGACGAATATGTCTGGCAATGTCATTTTGCGCCTTTCCAGCTCGGAGGAACCGGCGTCAGGTCTTTACAACGTTGCCGGTGCATTGCCGAATCGCCTCGCCAATGGCCAGGGTACGCTCTCGGACCTGATGGCCTGGCACTCGCTGCATGCGGTGCAATCAAAGAAGCAGTTACTCGAGGTGCTTCTGCAATTCCTCGAGAACCACTTCGTTACTCAGGAAACCAAATCGCGAGATTATTTCGACGCTTACTACGATAACGGGGAGAATGATTGGCAAGCCGCGAACACCGAATACCGCGAGATCAATCGCTGGCGCAGAGCTCTGCTCAATCCGCAATGCACTTTTTACGACCTGCTCAAGATCAGCGCCGAGAGCCCAGCCATGATTCTCTACCTGGATACGGTGAACAGCAGAGGGGATGGAAAAAAGGTCGCGAACGAAAACTATGCGCGTGAGTTGCTCGAACTGTTCACCTTCGGTGTGGATAACGGCTACGATCAGAGCGACATCACCACCATGTCTCGAGCCTGGACTGGCTGGACGATTCGGCTCGTCGAAAAAAACAACGAGTTTAACCCTTTCGCCACTAACTCTTTTACCTTGCGCATCGGGGGAACAAACCAGCCCGGTGGAAAGCCACCCACACCAGCCAACGCCGTTGGTGTGTGGTCATTCTATTACGACGCCACACACCACAACAACAGTAACAAAATCATTTTCCCCGGCAAAACCGTTCCGGCTCGTTTTGGTGTGCCCTACGCGGGCCAGAGCTACGAACTGAACCTGCCGGCACGGTCCGGTACGAACGGAATCCAGGACGGGTATGAGGTGATCGCGCACCTCGCAAACCAGCCTTTCACGCAGGAATACATCTCTGTGAAACTCTGCCGGTTGCTCGTCCACGATGATTTCGTCCATGGCGTTTACGACTACACCGGCCCGGATCTATCTCCCGAAGCCCAACTCGTTCGCGACTGCATGCGCGCCTGGGAGGAAAACGAACCGAGAGGGCAAATCCGCAAAATCCTCGACGTCATCTTCCACTCGGATCTTTTCAAGGCGCAGGGTGCATCGATGCAGAAGGTCAAAACTCCTTTCGAATTTACCGTGAGCGCTCTTCGCGCTTTGCGTTCCCTCGCGCCAGACGGTTCATACACCGCCGAGACCGATGGATATTCCTTGCGCACTCCCATGACGCGCATGGGGCGGATGCGTTTGTTCGATCGCGATACGCCGGACGGCTATCCCGAAGCGGCTGCCCCTTGGATCAGTGCCGGCACTTTGATGGAACGCCTGCGTTTCGTTCAGGCATTCTTGATGAAGCCGACCGAAAGTGGAAAGGCGGACTCGGCACTGGTGAACATGAGCGATCCGGTGAAACTTCTGAAAGCAAAGCTCCCCCAGAGCTCCTGGAAAGATGCGAACGTCGTCGCGAGTTATTTTCTTAACATTCTTTTCCCGGCGGAAGGCAAAGCAAATTTGGATCAGTATCACTCGCGAGCTGTAGGTTATCTAAACACCGCGGATGACGGAATCGCCTCCTCCGCATTTTCTAATCTGGTCGACACCAGCACGACTTACGACACGCGCGTTCGGGGCATGGTCGCGATGCTGATGACCTTCCAACGTTTTCAGGAGCAATAATCATGAAGTCCTTCAATATTCTGACTCGTCGCGATTTCCTGAGCTACGCCTCCAGGGCCGGAGTGGCCGCGGCGCTCGCCTCGCTGGTGGATATTCCCCTGGTCGCAAAGCGCGCACTCGCGGCGGACAGCGCACTCGGGCAAAATGGAAAGAAACTGCTCTTCATTTTTCTCCGCGGCGCGAACGACGGGCTTAACTCCGTGATCCCGATTGAGGATCCCGCGTATGCCACAAGCCGCCCCGACATTGGGATTCCGAAAGATTCAGGAACCGATTATACGATCCTCGGTGCCGCGGACAATCCCCTTAACACGAATCCAACGGCTGCGACTTTTAGTTATCCCTATGCCATCCGCTTGGGAAACGGTTTCGCCGCGCTTCATCCTTCGCTGAAATTCCTCTCTCCGCTCTACAATTCGGGCGATCTCGCGCTCATCCATCGCGTAGCCTACCCAAAGCAGTCCCGTTCTCATTTCGATTCGCAGAATTACTGGGAAAATGGCAATCCCAATAACAACGTTTCCAAGGACGGCATCTTCTACCGGACCATCGTGGAGTCCGGGCTCGCCAACACCAATCCTCTAACAGCCGTCTCGTTCCAATCGTCTCTGCCCTTGATCCTGCGCGGTTCGAAGGCCGCCTTGACTAACTTGAGCGATCCGAATCGCTACAGCCTTTTGGGTATTCCCAGTCCGAGCGGCCAAAGCAAAGCTGACGCGGCCCTGCGGGCTGCGGACTCGTATGAATTCCCCTGGAAGCGCAACCGCGAGCTGCTTGAACTCCAGTTCAAGAACATGACTGATACCATCAACGTGTTTGCGAATATCGACTTCAAAGGCACGTATACCGACGATACCAATACGGACGGCGATACAGCTCCATACAATCTTTTCCCGAATTCCAACGCGACCAACGGCGGATATGCGCTTCACGGCAATTCCGCGACGAAATACGTTGTGCCAACCGGCTCTTATGGGTTCTTCGACGATCTCAAAGCCGCCGCATTGGTCCTTAACAAGACGGATGCGATCATCGCCGGCACTGAAATCGGCGGCTTTGATACTCACAGTAACCAGGGTGGCGTGACCGGCACCCACGCCAATCTTCAACGCTCGATCGGTTGGGCCATGTATGCGTTGCGAAAATATTTCACGAAATACTCAGACAAGGTGAAATGGGACGATCTCGTCGTCATCACCCTTTCAGAGTTCGGTCGCACCAGCATCGAAAATGGCACCAACGGGACCGACCACGCCGAAGCGAACGTGATGTTTGTCGCCGGCGGTGCGGTCAAAGGGTTCAGCAAAGGCAACAGCAGTGGTGTATTCGGCGCGAGTCCCAACGACAGCATTCCCTGGGTTCCCGGGCCGGCGTCAGCCAAAGGTTCGATGTTCGGGGCAAGCGGCCGGTATCTCCAGCGCGCCGTCGATTACCGCTCAGTGCTGGGCAAACTGATTCGCGACCATCTAGGTGCCAGCCAGGACCAATTAAATCGCATCATTCCTGGTTACGCGATGCCGGGAGAAGCTCTCAAGGACGGAGGCACCTCTTCAATAGATAAGGTGAAGATTATGGGTGAACTGTCGATCGTTTAGTCCTTTCGGACGAAACTCCGGTCTGATAAGACAGCGATATGCGATCCCATGGTTCGTGCAGACATCCATGGCACCTCGTCCGCTGCGACGGGTGTCGCAAATTCGTTATCAGCTCGGCTCCGCGTTGCCCCAATTGCGGAACATGGCGCCCCAGTGCGCGCGCGATTTCGTTTGCGGTGCCCGTCGTTGCTGCGGTCGGTGTGGCTGCCGTTTTCACATTCCTGATTCAAACGGCGATTCATGTCGAAAAGATCAGGGCCGAAGAGCGAGCGGTTTTGTTACAAAACCCGAAACAACCTATCCAGTGAGTCTTCATTTGGCTATTGTGACGATCGCGTGGTTCGTCGCGCTGGCTGCCGCGCTCAGGGCAATCTTTATCAGTATTGAAGATGTACCGCCACGGTCGGGTCTGGCCGTGAGCCTCGCTTTGGTTGCGCTCAGCATCGGCTATCTTGGTTTCGGACGCTGGAGTCCGTTCCGTTTCTTCCCGCAGGTCGGCTGGATGTGGAGCGAAGGCGATAAGACAATTTATCTCGCATCTGGATGGTTCTTCGTCGCGCCAATTCTGCTCGGAATGACCGCCCTCGCCCTGCTCGCTCTCCAACGTGCTTGCCGAACGCGACCGACCCGCAGTCGCAGCGCCTAAAAACGGACAGCCCCCTTCTTTGAGTCGCCAATCTGGTCTTCTATCGTTCGCCTCCTGACCGTCAGGCAACAAATTAAATCTCTTGGCAATCATTAGGGGGCTTATGTACGCTCGCGCTTCAAAACTATGAAGCCCTCTAAAACCCGAAATTCTTCCCGGCGACGAGCCGGAGTGAGAAAGTACGCACGGATGCAGTCGTTCTGCGTCCTTACAGCCTTGGCTGCTCTTGCCTCGGCCTCTTCTTTGGCTCAAGTGGCCATCCCCGAGTCCGCAGCGCTCCCTTCGAGCGCAGCGGATACATCAAAACCTGGCTTTCTCTGGCACGTCCACCAGGTCGCGAGTTCTCAGCCCACCACTCTGACCCGGACCGAGGCGCAGTTGGCCGGAACGCTCGGAGATAACGTGGCGGACCCAGCCGCTCAAGGCGCCGCGTCAGGTCCGGCGACCGCACCAAATCCAGCAACTGCTCCCATTGAATTCATTCTCCCCGGCGTGCTCAATTTGAATCAAGTGGAGGGTTCCGCTGGCAACTTCACCCCGGACGAACAAATGCCGGGCATCCCCGGAACAGGGGGAAGTACCGATAATATCGCCGCCGAAGCACTCACCTGGCTCGATCTTCCCGCGGGCGAAATTGTCATGGGCGTGAATTCCGATGACGGATTCCGCGTGACGATTGGCGGAGCGAATCCCACCGATCGTTTCGGCACAATTGTCGGCGAATTTGATGCCGGGCGTGGTGCGGCGGACTCGATCTTCCGCTTTAATATCACGAAGGCCGGTCTTTACGCCGCGCGCCTCATTTACAACGAAGGCGGCAGTGACGCGAGCGTGGAATGGTTCACGCAAAAGACGGACGGGACCAAGGTGCTCGTCAACGACGTCGCAAACGGCGGTATCAAAGCATATCGTGCCGTTACCTCTGGCGCATCCGTCGGCTTTCTGACCAACATTCGTCCGGGTCTCAATGAGACAGGTGTTTTCCCAAATGCTTCGATCAGTGCCGACGTAAATGACGGTTCTACCCCCATCGCCGCGTCCAGCGTCACTCTGACGGTGGATAATGTGCCCACGGGAGCCACCGCAACAAAGAACGGGTCGGTTTCCAACATCCGATACACTCCGACAACCCTCTTTGCGCCTGCCTCCAAGCACACAGTTGTGCTCAACTACACTGAAGGGACCACCGTCAAGTCGAACACCTGGAGCTTCACCGTCGGTAATTACGGGATCCTCACTCCAGCACAAAAAGTGAACGCCGACACATCCAAGCCGGGCTTCGTCTGGAACATTTTTGCGAATTCCGGGAACACAACCGCCAGTAATCAACGCGCCGAGGACGCTCTCGCTGGCTTGCTCAAGGACACCGACGGTAATCTTTTGCCGAACAATGCCGATCCGGCCGCCCGCGGAGTCGCACTGGCTGCGGCCGCCGCTCCAGCGACACCGAATGCGCCTCTTCATTTTGAGATTCCTACGGTCATTAATCTCACGCAAGCCGCTTCGGACGACACTGATAACAAAAATGGAAATTTCACTCCTGACCAGCAAATGCCGGGTGTCCCCGCGACTGATGGGAGCACGGACGGACTCGCTGCGGAGGTCATTACCTACATCGAACTTCCCGCGGGTGTAACCGTCATGGGGGTGAACAGTGATGACGGTTTTCGGACTTCCGCCGGCAATCCGCTGGACGTCTTTGCCTCAATTCCTCTCGGAGAATTTGACGCCGGACGCGGCGCTGCAGACACGCTCTTCAGTGTTGTAGCTCAGGAAGCCGGTGTCTACGCCTTCCGCACCATCTGGTTCGAAGGAGGTGGCGGCGCGAATCTCGAATGGTTCACCGTCAAGGCCGATGGAACCAAGGTGCTGCTCAACGACACTGCTAATGGCGGTTTGAAAACCTATCGTGCTCTTGTGGGCGGAAGCCTTCCTTATATCCAGTCAGTCACTCCGCCCCCCGTTCCCCGGCTGATCAACCAGCCGGCCTCCGCTGTTTCGCTCATCATTACCGATGGCACGGTCACAGTGGATGACGCCTCCATTGCGCTTAGCATTAATGGCAAGCCCGTTACGGTTACCAAAACACGCGCGGGAAAATCCGTCACCGTTACCTACACTCCAACTGATCTCGTCCTGCCCAACAGCAAATACAACGCAGAGATCACCTATAAAAACTCGGCCGGCAATACTCGTACCCAGGCGTGGACTTTGCGTAACGTTCGTAACCTGGTCCTCCCGACTCCCGTTATCACCGAGAACTTCGACTCCTACACAGAAGGTACCGCCCCGACCGGCTGGGTTGCCACCAACTTCACGACCACTGTCGACGCAGGAGAGGATCTGGATAACCTCGGGTCCGATACCTACAAAGGCTGGGTCGTCGTTGACCGTACTCGCCTCGAAGGACTCAAAGCACGTATCTTCAATCTTCCCACTGGATTGAAGTTCAACGGGCAGGATGTGACCACCGAAATGATGAGCAGCGGCAATCTCCTTTACGCCGAATCCGACACCCGCGACGACGATCAGGTGCAATTCATCGTTTCCAAGCCGTTCAATCTCTCGGCGGTTACCAACGTGCTCCTTTCCTTCTCGAGCTTATATGAGCAAAACCAGGACAGCACCGGCACCGTGGAGTACTCCGTGGACGGCGGCGTTTCGTGGCTGCCCGTGGTGATCTACATCGACACCGCCGATTCCGGTGGCGACATTAAATACAATCCGGACGGAACGGTGGACGCGCTCGCGACACTCAATGGTGCGAATGCTGACACTGCTTCTTGGACGGTAAATGGCGTGCAAAAGGGCGACAAGTACGGAGACGCACTCCTGACGCCGATCACTCAGGCGTTGGCTGACTACATCGCTCCTCGCATCAATGACGATTCGACCATCGACAAACGCATCGAGGTCTTCAGCCTGCCAGAAGCTGGTCGCAAATCTGATGTCCGCCTCCGTTTCGCTCAATTGGGCACCGGGAGCTGGTACTTCGGCGTCGACAACATCGCCTTCTACGAAGGCCCCGCCGTCTCCGCACCGCCCGTCGGCGAGGCAGCGACCCTTTCTGTCGTTAAAGCGGCGAACAACCAGATCACCGTTAGCTGGACAGGCACAGGCACCCTCCAAAGCGCTGACAAGGTCGACGGTCCATACACCGCTGCGGCGAGCCAGGCCAATCCGCAAACGATCGGGACAACGGGCACCGCCAAGTTCTTCCGCGTTGTGAGCCAATAAGCGTCTCAGAATTCCATCACAACTCTGACGATCGTCACCCGGTCGTCAGAGTTTTTTTGTTTCACACCCAGCGCAAAGAAGTCGGCAATTTCCACTTGCCTATTCGCCCTCGCCGCCGAATGCTCAACTACATGAAGTTCCAGTGTGCCGTCAGCCTCTTTGCGCTCAGCGTTTTTAGCGCTGACGCGAAGGATGGGCATTGGAATCCGAAGACTTCCACCGTCGTTACTGCGGCGCCCACTGCGGGCACCGCGAGCGCGCCGGCGAAGACTTACTACTCCTACAAAAGCCCGGGGACATCAACAACCTGGGGTGCCGGTGCGGCTCCAAAGACTTTTTATTCCTACAAAAATCCGTCGACGCCCGGAACGCGGGGACCGGTGAATGTCGCCGATTCTGCGCGCAGAGGCGCAACGACGATTGATTCTTACAAAAGTTCGTCGAAATACCCGCAGGTCTCGGGCGGCAACTGGAGTGCTTCGCGCAGCCTGAGCAGTGCTCAAAGCACCGCCACGAGCAAAATTACCAGTCTGCAAAGCAATCCGGCTGTGGGTGCGGCTACGCAAGCAGCGATTCAATCGGCTTTGCATCAGTAATCACTGCGTCCGTCAGGCTGTCATCCCGCCCTTCATGCGGGTAGGTCAGCTTTCGGTGATCCAAACCGAGCGACTGGAGGAGTGTTGCGTGCAAATCGTAGACGCTCACGACATCTTCCACTGACTTGTATCCGAAATCATCCGTTGCTCCGTGGACGTAGCCCTTTTTGAATCCGCCGCCAGCGAGCCAAAGGGAAAAGCCGTGCCGATTGTGATCGCGACCATCCTTGCCTTGCGAAACCGGTAATCTCCCAAATTCGCCCGTCCACAAGACGATGGTGTCGTCCAGAAGCCCGCGCTGCTTCAAGTCGAGCACGAGGGCGGCGCTGGGCTGATCGGTCATGTCGCACAAGCCGCGCAAGCGTTCCGCGTTTTTATCGTGCGTGTCCCAGGGTTGGCCGCTCAGGAATATTTGCACAAAGCGAACACCCTGTTCGACAAGACGGCGTGCCATGAGGCAGCGGCGAGCGTAATTTGCGGTCGCTTTGTTCGGGTGCTCCAGGCCGTAGAGTTTTTTGACATGGTCGGGTTCATTGGAGAGGTCCAGTACATCCGGAACAGAGGTTTGCATTTTCGCGGCGATCTCGAAGTTCCGAATGCGCGCGGTGAGTTCGGAATTCCCGGGATGGCCGGACAGATGCGCGCGGTTGAGTGCGTCCAGAAAATGTCGCTGGTTCGCGCGCGCATTTTCGGGCACGTCGGCGAGGGGTTCGAGGTTGAAGATTGGAGTGCCTTCGCTCCGGATTTGAGTTCCCTGGTAGACGGCGGGCAACCAGCCGGAGGTCCAGTTTCGGAGGCCGTCTACCGGCAATCCGCCGGGGTCGCTCAACACCACGTAGGCCGGCAAATCCTGGCGTTCCGTTCCCAGACCGTAAATGACCCATGCACCCCAAGCCGGGCGGCCCGCCTGGAATTTGCCGCTGTGAATGATGCGCAACGCCGATTCGTGATCGACTGAATCGGTCGTCATTGAGCGGATCAATGTGATTTCGTCCGCGATCTTTCCGGTGTGCGGGAGCAGTTCCGAGAGAACCATTCCGGATTGGCCGAAGGACCGAAATTCATAGGGCGATTTCAGGAGCTTGCCGGCCTGCTTATCGAAATGAATTTCCAACTGCCCCGGATGATCCTGGCCATCGCGTTTGTTCAGCTCGGGCTTGGGATCGAAAAGATCCATCTGGCTCGGTCCTCCATGCTGGAAGAGACAGATGACTGATTTCGCACGCGGTTTGAAATGTGGCCGTTTCGGCGCGAGGGGTGACTCGGCTTCCATCGCGCGCGCTTTTCCAGCGATAAGATGCGCCAGCGCAATCGAACCGAGACTTCCCGCGGAACGAGCGAGGAAAGCGCGACGGTTCAAAGAGAAACTGGAATCAATCGACATACAAAAAGGTGTTGCTCGCGAGAATCATCTGGCAAAAGTCGGTCCAGACTCGAAGGGAAGCGTCCGGTTGGCCTTTATAAATATCGCTCTGTTCCTCAATGAATGCATTTGCTGCGGAGAGTTCATCCTGAGTCGCCGGACGACTGAACGCCAGCTCGCAGGCATAATGCACCCGTTCCTGAGTTCCGGTTTTGCAATTGTTCAGCAAGCGATTTGCAAAGGCGCGGGCACGCAGATGCACGAATTCAGAGTTGAGCAGCGAAAGTGATTGCAGCGGGACGGTTGAACTGACCCGTTGCACGCAGACTGGGTTGTGAGCCGGACCATCGAAGGTTGAGAGCATGGCGACCGGAGCTGTGCGCTTCTGCTGCAGGTAAAGAGATCGACGTGTCGCGCCCGGCTGATTCTCATCAATCACGACCTGTCCGTGCGAATCGGTTTTGGTTGGAACATATTTCCCGCCCAATGTTCGGTCGAGTTCGCCGCTCACCGCCAGCATGGCGTCGCGCAATGATTCGGCGTCCAATCGCTGGCAAGTCGCACGATTCAATGGGTGATCGGACGAGGGGTTAAGACTCTGCTTCCAGGTCTCGGATGTGACGATGAGACGGTGAATATGCTTTAGGCTCCAGCCAGAACGAATTAACTCGCTGGCGAGCCAGTCGAGCAATTCAGGCGCAGGGGGTCGCGCGCCGCTCTTCCCGAGATTATCCACGGTTTGGACCAGACCCGACCCGAAGTGATAATGCCAGATCCGGTTGGCCAGGACTCGCGGGACTATCGGGTTATCCGGAGCTGTCACCCAGCGGGCAAGAGCCAGCCGACGACCGGACGTCTGGCAGCGCGCTCTAAACCGATCTGTCTCGCCTTTCTGGAACATCACCGGGATGGCCGGTTCGATCTCTTTGCCTTCGTTCGCGTGATTGCCGCGAAGGAGTAGATGGTGTGCTGGCGGCGGATCGTCGCTTTCGAAAGTCGCTGCGATTTTTTCGAGCGGCGCGGGTTTTTCCGATTCGCGTCGTGCAATCTCGTCAGTGATCGGCTTCGCGGCGTTGGCGAATGCCGGAAATTTCGAGCGCAATGAATCATCGCTGACTTCCACAAGCGTCTGATTCGTCTTCAGCAGCGCCTTTATTTCATCGCTGCGTTCCTTTTCTTTCGTATCAAGCGCCTTCTGGATTCGCTTGCGTAGAGATTCATCCAACGTCGCGAGATTCTGTTCGATCGCTTGTTTGCGAAAGGGAACAGTTAATCCGTCGAGGCTTTCACGGAGCGTTTTCAAATCACGTTCGATTTCGGCAACTCGCTTCGCATGGGCCTCGCGTTCGGATTTCAGGCCAACCTCGATCACCCGCTCATTTGGCTTGCGCCAATGATCGATCTCGAAGGCCGGGCGCATGATGGCCTCGAGCGCGTAATAATCCTGCTGCTTGAACGGTTCGAACTTATGGTCATGGCAGCGCGCACACTGGAGAGTCATTCCGAGGAAGGCCGATCCGAAAATCTGCACATTACCTTCGAGCACGGCGTATTTATCGACCTTAACTTCAAGCGGGTTGCCGTCACTCTCGCCAGACCCATCTGGCGCATTCCTCCAGAAATGCGTCGCGATCAGCGGGTCGACCATCTCCGGAGTAACATCGCCTTTCGCGACGTACCCGACGAGTTCATCCCCGGCGAGTTGTTCCTGAATGAACCGGTCCAGCGGCTTATCGGCATTGAGAGAGCGCACCACGTAATCGCGATACTTCCAGGCGAGCGGCCGATCCGAATCGGCGTTGAAGTACCCGTTCGAGTCCGCATAGCCGACTATGTCCAGCCAATGCCGTCCCCAGCGCTCGCCATATTCAGGCGACGCCAGAAAATTTTCGACCAAACGCTCGTAGGCATCGGTCCGTTCGTCCTTGAGGAACGCAGCGACTTCTTCCGGCCTCGGCGGCAACCCCAGAAGATCGAAACTCAAACGGCGAATCAAAATGCGTCGGTCTGCCTGCGGCGCAATCTTCGCGTCCTTGCGCGCGAGCGCGGTGGAAACGAATGAATCCAGTGGCGAGGAAAAGGTTGAATCGGGAACTGGCGGCGCGACGAGGGGCTGAAACGCCCAATGCGCCGAGTTTGTGTCGGCGGCAACAACGCCGACGCACGCAACAGCAATAGGCGCCAGTCGTAATAGGAATTTAAATAAATTGGCGATGGCAGAGCTTAAGTCCTAATGGATTCGGTGGAAAGCCGAAGGTTGATTTTAACAACAGAGATGCGGTGGAAGCGAGGCGAGACATCGTCCCTGCCGCGACTCGGTTGGCACTTGCGCCTCCTTTCCGCCGATTAATCAGCGGGCTGTTTTCTTTAGACCTCGCGGCTTTATTCGGCCGCCACGTCACCAGCGTTTACCCGTTTTAGTTCCGGTATGGGTGCAAACCGGAATCGCACCCGAGCTGCAGTCGCCGCTTGATTGCGTTGGTCGACGTGTCACCATTGGTGCACCCATGAAAACGGTCGCCGTTGTTGTTTGCTCGGTATTTTTGTGCGTCGTGGAGAGTTGGGCGTCGCTGTCACCGGGGTGGAGGTCGGTTGCGCCGCGGGAGGAGATTCGGCCGAGTTTTGATTTTAGGGAGACGGGCGGCAAAACGGGCCATGGGGCGTTTGTCATTAGCGCGGATTCGCGCGAGGGGTTGCATGGGTGGTGGGAGAGGGATTACGCGGTCACGGGCGGGGAGTTTTATCGGTTCTCGACGTGGCAACGGACGAAGGATGTGGCGGTGCCGCGGAGGAGTGCGATGGTGCGGGTGGTTTGGAAGGATGCAGCGGGGCACGATGTTCCGAGACGCGACGGTGTGGTGACGAATTTTTCTGTCGGTGTAACCGCGACGGCGGAGCCGGAATATCCGGGTGAGACAAAGCGGGAGAGTGGGGGGTGGTGGGTGGAGATTGGCGGAACGTACGAAGCGCCAGCCGGGGCGACTTCGGCCACTGTGGAATTGCACATGATGTGGGCGCCGAATGCCCAGGTGGAGTGGAGCGATGTGAGTTTCGAGAAGACGGAGGCGCCTGCGCCGCGCAAGGTTCGTCTGGCAGCGGTGCATTTTAAACCGCGTGGGGCGAAGACGCCGATGGAAGCGTGCAAACAGTATGCGCCCTTGATTGGACAGGCGGCGCGGCAGAAGGCGGATCTGGTGGTGTTGGGAGAAACGGTGACGTATGCGGGCGTGGGATCGACTTACGCGGATTGCGCGGAGAGTATTCCGGGGCCCTCGACTGAATATTTTGAAGAATTAGCGAAGAAGCATCATCTGCACATCGTGGCAGGGTTGATTGAGCGGGATGGTCATCAATTGTTTAACGTAGCGGTGTTGATCGGGCCGGAAGGAACGTTGATAGGAAAGTATCGGAAGGTTTGTTTGCCGGATGGAGAGTTTGATCGCGGCATGAGTGCGGGGTCGGATTATCCGGTGTTTGAGACGGCGTTCGGGAAAGTGGGCATGATGATTTGTTATGACGGATTTTTTCCGGAGGTGGCGCGCGAGTTGAGTAATCGCGGGGCGGAAGTGATTGCGTGGCCGGTGTGGGGTTGTAATCCGGAGCAGGGGCGTTCGCGCGCGTGCGAAAATCAGGTTTATGTGGTGAGCAGCACATATGAGGATGTCTCACGGAATTGGATGATCAGCGGAATTGTCGGCCATGATGGTCATGTGCTGGCACAGGCGAAAGAGTGGGGGACGGTGGCAGTGGCGGAAGTCGACTTGAACAAGCCGACGCATTGGGCCTGGCTGGGCGATTTCAAATCGGTGATTCCACGGCATCGTCCGGTCGCGCGCGGAGAGTGAGTCTTTTATGAGGAGTTGGTGTTTGGTGCTTTTGAGCACGGGTTTGTTGTTAAGGTGTGCGGTGGCGGAGGATCTGGTTTTTCGTGAAGGGCTGGCGATTGGTTCGGTGGGACGCTCCGGGCGGAATGCGTTTCATACCGATGCGATTGAAGAGATCATTGTTCGCGGGAATTGGCATGCGCCTCATGAGGGGGAAAGCGTTGAGAGAGCGGATGGAACGAATCGAGTTTGGAAGGCGGTCACGGCGGACAAGGATGGGAACTTCAGCGGATCTGAACTGCGCGGCGGGTATGTTTATTGGCCGGTTGTGACGGAAGGGCCTGAGGTGCGGATTCTGGAGGCGTCGGGTCACAACATGGTTTACGTGAACGGCCAACCGAGGGCTGGCGATCCGTATTCGAACGGCAGTCTCGAATTGCCGGTCGCACTGCACGCGGGGACAAATGAGCTTTTGTTCAGTGTCGGACGAGGTCGATTGAACGCGAAACTAAGTCCCCCAAAAGCCCCACTGTTCCTGAGCGGCCGCGATCCGACGTTGCCGGATATCGTTCGCGGCGAAACGGGTGATTTATGGTGCGCGCTCCCGGTAATTAACGCGACGGATAAGGCCGCGAACAATTTAACCATGCTCGCGACGAGTCCAAATGGTGCGAGTACGGAGACCTGGATTCCAACGATTGCGCCGCTGACCGTTCGCAAGGTGGCTTTCAAGATAAGGCCTTCGACCGGGAGCACATCAAATTCGGTCGAATTTGCCTTGAGCTTGCGGCGCAGCGGACAGAACGCGGAATTGGATACCGGAACGGTCTCGATTCGAATTCGCAAGCCCGAGGATCATTACAAAAAGACGTTCCGGAGCGAGATCGATGGTAGCATCCAGTACTACGCGGTAGTGCCGCCAAATCCGCTACCACGAAAGGGGCAGTCGACTGCATTGTTTTTATCCACGCATGGCGCGGGTGTGGAGGGGATGGGGCAGGCGGATGCGTATGCTTCGAAATCGTGGGGCTACCTTGTTGCGCCGACGAATCGGCGGCCGTATGGATTTGATTGGGAAGATTGGGGACGGAGAGATGCGATCGAGGTGCTGGATCTCGCGCAGGCAAAATTCGGAACGGATCCCGCGCAGACGTATCTGACGGGACACTCGATGGGAGGTCACGGCGCATGGCAGGTGGGGGTGACCTTTCCGGATCGATTCGCGGCGATTGCGCCGAGCGCCGGCTGGATCAGCTTTTGGTCATACGGTGGCGCGCGGCGAAGCGAGAATCCGAGCAAGGTCGAAGAGTTGATTCAACGGGCGAGCACCGGAAGCGATACGTTGGCGCTCGCGAGTAATTATCTGCAACAGGCCATTTACATTTTGCACGGGGACAAGGATGACAACGTGCCGGTGTCCGAAGCGCGGAAGATGAAGGAGCGGCTGAGCGAGTTTCATCGCGACTTTATGTATCACGAGCAACCGGGGGCGGGACATTGGTGGGGCAGCCCTTGTGTGGATTGGCCGCCGATTTTCAATTTGTTCGCGCGACACAGAATTCCAGCGGACTCGATGGTGACGAAGATTCAATTCTCGACAGCGAATCCGGGCGTATCGAGTTCGGATCATTGGGTGACGATCGAGGCGCAGGAGCACTGTCTGGCGCGGAGTTCTGTGGATATTTCGTATGATTCGGGAGGCCGAAAGTTTACGGGCACGACGGAGAATGTGGCGCGACTGGCGTTGAGGACGTCCGTTTTTCACGGGAAAGGGAAGATCTCCGTGGAATTGGACGGAGACAAACTCGCGATGGAAGGGGCCGATCGGGGAGAGTTTCGAGTGGAGAGACGAGAGGGACATTGGACCATTGCGCAGGATGCGGATTTGTCAGCCAAAGGGCCGTTGCGGAATGGACCGTTCAAGGAGGCATTTAATCATCGGATGGTTTTCGTTTACGGAACCCGCGGAACACCAGAGGAGAACGCGTGGGCTTTCGCGAGAGCGCGATTCGATGCGGAGAGTTGGCTTTACCGCGGAAATGGGGCGGTCGATTTAATGCCCGATTCGGAGTTTGACGCAGCGGTGGATCCGGATCGCGGGGTGATTCTGTACGGGAACGCGGACAGTAATGGTGCGTGGGATGAGCTGTTGGGTAAAGGGTCGATTCAGGTAAGACGCGGGTCGGTAAAAATTGGAGGTCGCGAGGTGCGCGGAGAGGATTTGGCGTGTTTGTTTTTGCGCCCACGGCTTGGAAGCCGCGTGGCCTCCGTGGGAGTGGTGAGCGGGACCGGGTTGGCGGGAATGCGGCTGACGGAGCGAGTTCCGTATTTTCTCGCCGGTGTGGCATTTCCGGATTGCACGGTCTTCGGAGTGGATGCCTTGCGGGAGGGAGCGAAAGGCGCCCGCGTGGCAGGTTATTTCGGGAATGATTGGAGTGTCGAGCACGGCGAATTTGCGTGGGCCGAGTAGACAACCGCGGAACCAAAACGGAGTTCTGGTGTAGGAAAAGGAAATGGATTATTGTGGTGGCATGCGTTCGGTTCTGAAAAGTGCGGTTTTGATCCTTCTGCTCTCAGGGGCAGGGAAGGCGCTGGCCATTCCGCTTGCGGAACTGAAAGACAATTACCAGCCGATTATCGATAGGAACCCGTTCGGATTGAAGCCGCCTCCGCCACCGCCGACCAACAATCCAACAGCGAACGTAAAAGAAAAGCCGAAGCTCGAATTTTTCCTCACTGGCATTACATCGGTCGGTTTCCCGCGCATTCCGAAACAGGCGTATTTGATGACGAAGGAGCAGAACAAGAGCACGAATTACTACGCGCTTTCTGAAGGGATTGAAAAGGATGGCATCAAGATTTTGAGCATCGACGATTTGGGGCGCAAGGTGCGCATTCACACAGACGAAGGTGAAATGATGCTTTCATTCCAAACGCATGGAATTGCACCGCCTGCCTCTCCCAAGCCGGGAACGCCCGGAGCACCGGGAATGCCTGGCGTCCCTGGGCAGGTTGTGCCAGGGCAACCGCTACCGGGTCAACCCGGAGCAATCCCGCCGGTTCCGGTGCATGCGCAGCCGATCAACAACACGACTCAACCTGGCACAGCGCCCGCTTACCCCACAACCAGTGCAACTCGAACGATTCCATCGCGACGCGTCCGCGCAGGTATGGACAATACTGTGAATGCGGGCGGAGCAGCTTTGCCGGGCGGAGCGGGGGTGACTCCGCAGGCTCAACCGGAGATGGATCCGGCCGAACAGTACGTGCGTATGCACTTGAATCGAGCTGCGGCTGAGAAACAAGGCATTCCGATGCCGCCTCTCCCAATTATCGGCCAGTAGTCGCACCGCCTGAGCTGTGGGAGGGGCCTGCGCTTCAATTCAGTCCCAGCTCATTCCACCACTTAGATTGGAACCCGGAGGGGTGACGCGATCACCGGAGGGCTCGTTCGCGCTCTTCGTATTGGAAGATTCTTCTTTCGCTAGACTCTGAGGCGTGACTCCTGGTTCAGTGGAAAGAATTTTTTCGCCGGCGACCAGAACTTCGAGACCTTCCCGGCGCAATGCATCCAGGAGATCGGGTGGCGCGCCAGCATCCGTTACCACCGTATCGATACTGGCGAGATCGCAGAGATGGGCCACCGACCGGCGGCCAATCTTCGTATGATCGAAGCAAAAGATTACTCGACTGGCCGCGTTGATCATCGCGCGCTGGATATCAATCAGGAGAGCGTGGGAGTTGGTCACCCCTTCGGAAGTGATTCCGCCGCCACTCAAAATGGCCACATCCGCGTGTGTTTTGGAAAATAGCTCGACCGCGAGAGGTCCCACCAGAACGCCGAGTTTGGGGTATATCACACCTCCCGAAACAATCACTTCCGTATTGGGAGTGGAGGCGAAGAGGTTCGCCACCGGGAGGGAATTGGTAATGATGTGCAAGCCCTTGCCGGCCTTTTCCAGGTGTCGGGCGACCTGGAAGGCAGTTGTGCCCGCATCGATGATTACATTCTGCCCGGGTTGGATCAGGCTGGCACATGAGCGAGCGATCTCCTCCTTTTCGGTTAGTTGGACGGTCTCGCGCTGAGTGAAGATGTAGTCATCAGGCCGAAGATTGATTAAACAGGCGCCGCCGTGCGTTCGCCGGATGTGACCAGAACCTTCGAGAAGGTTGAGGTCGCGACGCACAGTTGAGGGGGAGGCCGAGACATGCTTAGCCAGTTCGTCCAATGAGGCGAACTCCACCTTGGCGAGGTATTGTTCGATCCATTTCTGGCGTTCCTCGGCTCGCATTAGGACTAAAATGATAGATTTTGGAAGAATGTGCAAGATAAATGGGATATATTGAAAGATTTATGTTGACACTTGCGCGATTTCTTCCAATATGTCGCGACGAATGGCTTCTGCCATACCAAGCCAAGCTCCACGGGCCGTAGTCGAACATCTGGTTCGGCAGACGGTTTACCAGCGTCTCGGCAAGCCTTTGCCGCCAGCCGCCCAGGCACCGAACCCTCTTGTCGTTAATGTTAGTGCTCGTCACTGCCACCTCACGCAGGAAGCGGTCGAAGCGCTTTTCGGGAAGGGGCATCAGCTCGGTGTTCACAAGTGGCTTTACCAGGAGGGCCAGTTCGCGGCGAAAGAAGCAGTCACTTTGATCGGGCCGCGCAGTCGCGTTATTTCCAATCTCCGGATACTTGGCCCTTGCCGCACTTTGAACCAGGTTGAGCTGGCTTACACCGATTCAATCGCGCTTGGATTCGACATACCGCTGCGAATCTCAGGGAACATCAAAGACACCCCCGGTTGTATGCTCATGGGGCCAAACGGCTTTTTTGAGATGAGCCATGGAGTCATACGAGCGCTTCGCCACGTGCACATGGGACCGGTTGATGCCGAATTCTACAAAGTGAACGCGGGCGACGAAATGCGGTTGAAGATTGGCGGCCCTTGCGCCATCACGTTGGACAAGATGCTCGTGCGCGTTGATCCCAGTTTTAAACTCGAAGTCCACATCGATACCGACGAAGGAAATGCATGCAATCTGCAGCCTGAGACTCCTTGTGAATTACTGAAGTAAGTTTTTGGCGGTCTAATTTTTATAAATTAATACATATATGAGCGAAGCAATCGGAATGATCGAAACCAAAGGTTTCACCGGCAGCGTCGAAGCCACGGACGCGATGGCGAAAGCGGCAAATGTAAGCATTGCCAAGACTATCCCTATCGGTGGCGGTTTGATCACAATTATTTGCCGTGGCGACGTCGCGAGCGTGAAGGCAGCAGTCGACGCCGGCGCCAAGGCCGCCGGAAAAGTAGGTGAATTGGTCGCCGCGCACGTCATCGCGCGGGCGCATGAAGATCTCGTCAGAACTTTCCTGGGCGACGCACAACAGTCCCCGGCAGTGGCGAAGAAATAGTTAACCCTTAAATACTTATTTATATGGCTCAACAAGCAATTGGAATGATCGAAACCAAAGGGCTCTGCGCGCTGTTCGAAGCTGCCGATGCGGCGCTCAAGGCGGCAAACGTCAGTTTCACCGGCTGGGAAAAAGTCGGCAGTGGATATGTCACCGCCTTTTTTCGTGGCGATGTCGCCAGCGTGAAAGCAGCAACGGACGCAGGTGCCACCGCAGCCTCGCAGGTGGGACAAGTCGTCAGTGTACAGGTCATCCCCAGGCCGCATGACGGGCTTGCTGGTCTTGGCAAGTGGCTGCAGTAAGGTCTCTCCAGTCCATCTAGCGTGAAGGTCCTCGTCGCAAATATTGGGTCTACGTCGCTGAAGTGGCGGCTGTTCGACCTTTCGAACCAGCAGGAGCAGATGCTCCATAAGGGCGGGTTCGAACGCGTGAGTGACTATCCGAAAGCTGTCGAAGAGTGCCTGGCTCAACTGCGCGACGCGGGTCATATCAATAGTGAAAAAGACCTGGCGGCGGTGGGGTTTAAGACGGTAGCGGCCAAAGGCGTGACCGGTTGCGTGTACCTGGATGAGACGGTGCTCAAGGCGATGGAGGCATTCAATGGCCTCGCTCCTGCGCACAATCCGCCTTACATCGCGGGCATTCGGCTCTTCGCCAAAATAATGCCCAGCGTGCCTCTCGTTGGGCTGTTCGAGACTGCCTTCCATCAATTCGCTCCGGAAGCCAGCATGCGCTATGCGGTGCCCGACAGTTGGAACGAGGCGGGTGTGCGGCGATGGGGCTACCACGGAGCGAGCCACAAATTCATTGCTGAACGAAGCGCACAATTGCTCGGCCGTGAAGATGTCGCGCGGCGTGCGCAGAATCTTTATCTCGATCGCGGCGCGAGTCCGCTGCAGAAGCCTGATTTCCGGGTCATTTCCTGTCACTTGGGCGGGAGTTCCAGTATCAGCGGAATACTTAACGGCGTTTCCATCGGCAACAGTCTCGGCATGAGTCCGCAATCGGGACTTCCGAACAACAATCGCGTGGGAGATCTCGATAGCTTTGCTGTGCCGTTCGTCATGCGAACTCTCGGACTTTCTCTCGAGGAGGTAGAGCGTCAGCTCTGTAAAGAATCGGGATTGAAAGGTCTCAGCGGGATCTCGAACGATATCCGCGACATTCGAACGGCGGCGGCACAGGGCAACGAGAAGGCGAAGCTTGCGCTCGATGTGTTCGTAGCGTCCGCGCGGCACTGGATTGGTGCCTATCTCGCGCAACTCAATGGCGTGGATGCCCTCGTCTTTACCGCTGGAATTGGCGAAAACAATCCTGACCTGCGCGAAGCAATCTGCGCAAATCTGGATAATCTTGGGATTCGTTTGGATGCCACATTGAACGCGGAAACCCGCTCCCAGGAGGCTGTGATTAGCCCCGCAAACTCAGCGGTGAAAATTATGGTCATCCCGACCAATGAAGAACTAGTAGTCGCACGCGAGGTGCGAAGGCTTTTAGAAAAGAAAACTCGTTAATACTCAAAAATCTTATGGCACAACAAGCAATTGGAATGATCGAAACGCGTGGCCTGGTTGCCCTTGTCGAGGCGACCGACGCGATGCTCAAAGCAGCGAATGTGGAGCTCGCCGGCCCGATGACCCAGGTTGGTAACGCACTTGTGACGGCCGTGGTCGTTGGTGATGTTGCCGCGGTCAAGGCCGCGACAGATGCCGGCGCCCAAGCCGTCAAAGCCCTCAAGGGCGATTTGGTAAGTGTCCACGTGATCGCTCGTCCGCATAACGATGTTGAGCAGATCCTCCCGAAGAAGAAGTAATTAGAAAGCCGCGAATCGACACGAATTCGTGGTTAATCTCTTATGTTCCTCGCTAAAGTCGAAGGCGCGGTGGTCTCCACTAAGAAGGACCCGGGAATGGAGGGCCGAAAACTCCTCATTTTGCGCCCGCAGCTTGTGGATGAGAAGGATCCTTCCAGGTTCCGCGCCGGCGCGAACACGATTGTTGCTGTAGACAGCCTCGGCGCAGGCATAGGCGAAATGGTCCTTTTCTGCCAGGGCAGCTCCGCGCGCCTGGCTCCAGGGCTCAAAGAAGCGCCCGTTGATGCCGTGATCATCGGAATTGTTGATACCGTTGATGTGCTCGGCAAGGCTATCTATAATGCTAGAACTTAAACCACGAATTAACACTAATGAAAGAAGTTCAATTATTCGTGTGCGTTCGTGTCCATTAGTGGTTTCTCTATGAGTCAGGTAAACGAAACTTTAATCCGCGATGTTGTTGCAGAAGTGCTCTCCCGCTTGAACGGTGGTACGGCCCCTGTGCTTAAGCAAGATTGCGGATGTAACGGCAAGAGTAAGTCATCCGGACCGGCGCTCCGCGGGAAATTCGGCGTATTCCAGGATGCGAACGAGGCTTGCGTCGCTGCCCAGGAATCTTTTGAACAGCTTCGCGAAAAGGGTGTCGCCGCCCGGCGTAAAGTCGAAGAAATCGTAAAAACTCTCGCTGACAAAAACGCCGAAGCTTGGGGCCGCCTCGAACTGGACGAAACCAAAATTGGCCGGCTCGACCACAAAATCGAGAAGCTCCAAATCATAAAGCTTGTCCCCGGTGTCGACTGGCTTCGGCCCGATGCTCGCAGTGGAGATCACGGGATTACTCTTGAGGAATATACCCCTTTCGGCGTCGTGGCCGCGATCACTCCTTCCACCCATTCGATTCCAACGCTCAGCGGCAATATTGTAAATATTGTCGCGGCTGGGAACGCGGTGGTTTTTAACCCGCATCCTGCGGCGGCGCGTTGTGCGGCAACGGCTGTGCGCGTCTTCAACGAAGCGATTCACCGCGAAACGGGTATTGAGAATATCGCCTGCATTATCGAGAAGCCCTCGCTCGATAGTTTTGATGCTCTCTGCAAACACGAGGCTGTGCGTCTCTTGTGCGTGACTGGGGGACCTGGCGTCGTGAAAGCTGCGATGCAAAGTGGCAAACGCGCGATCTGCGCGGGCCCCGGCAATCCTCCGGTATTGGTGGACGACACCGCCTGCATGAAGCGCGCGGCTCGCGCGATTATCAAAGGCGCGTCCTACGATAATAATCTGCTCTGCATCGGCGAGAAAGAGGTCTTCGCGTTGGATAACATCGCGGACAAGTTAATGTCCGAAATGGAGAAGAACGGCGCAGTTCGTCTGAACTCGGCCCAACTCGACGCGCTGACCAAAGCGGCCTTCACCTTTAAGGAAGGGCAGGGCGCTGGTTGTGGCCACGCCGTGGTGAACAAGGATTTCATTGGCAAGGATCCCTCCGTGCTGGCCAAAGCAGCCGGAGTGAATATTCCGGCCGGGACTCAACTTCTCTTTGCGGAAACGAACGCAAACCACGCTTTTGTTGAAGAAGAGCAGATGATGCCCTTCCTTCCAATCGTTCGCGTGAAGAGCATCGAAGAAGGTATCCAACACTCGATCGAGGCCGAACACGCCTACAAACACACCGCCATCATCCATTCGCACGATGTGGAGAACATCACCGCGATGGGTCGTGCGCTCGACACTACTTTGTTCATCAAGAACGGACCTTGCATGGCCGGTTTGGGCCTCGGCGGTGAAGGCTACCTCAGTTATTCCATCGCCACGCCGACGGGTGAAGGTGTCACCAATCCCAAGACCTTCTGCCGCGTTCGCCGCTGCATCATGGTCGATAATTTGCGGATTTATTGATCTAAATCCGAAGCCCGAGATCCGAATGCCGAAAGAAGTCCTAAATCCGAATTACCGAATGCCCGTTGTCAGCGACGACGTGATGGTAAGAGACTCCTTTTGGACACTGAATGAGAATGGTCCGTTGGTGTTGCGAGACGGTGAAGGTCCGAAGCGAGATTTAATTGAGCGCACCGCGCAATTTGGAGAGGCCATTATCCGTTTCGCAAAAAAGATCCCTCATACCCCCGAGAATATTCGGTTAATTTCCCAACTTGTAGGTGCCGCGACGAGCGTCGGGGCAAATTACTGTGAAGCGGACGATGCGGTTTCCGGCAAAGACTTCAAGCACAAGATCAGCACATGCCGCAAAGAATCAAAGGAGGCAATGTTCTTCCTCCGAATGATAGCTGCTTCAGAAGAAAGCCTCAAAACTGAGGCCCGCACCCTGTGGCGCGAAGCGAAGGAGCTAAACCTTATCTGCGGCGCAATCTGGCGAAACTCATGATCGCCGCACCTATGATTTCAGACGTTTCCTTTCGGTCTTTTTTCGGATTTCGGTCTTCGGATTTCGGATTTTCCCCATGTATCTAGCTCGCGTTGAAGGTAATGTCGTCGCTACCCGCAAGCATCCCAGCTTGCAGGGGTGGCGCCTTCTCATCTGCCAGCCAATCAATGCGGCAGGAGATCCGGAAGGCGCTCCGCAGGTAGCTATCGATGAATATGGCGCGGGCATTCACCAACGCGTGGTCATTTCTTCGGATGGTTTAACCGCACGAAAGACGGTCGGCGATGACAAAAGTCCCGTGCGTTGGCTGGTTGTGGGTGTCGTCGACGACAAGGAACCCGGGGTGCCGGTATGAAATTAGGCGCTGTTATTGGTCGAGTCACATTGAGTCAGGTAACACCGCCGTTCCAGGGCGCACGTTGGCTAATTGTCTCCCCGTTCACGCGCGAGCATTACGAGAAGGGGGTTCAAGAACCGCTCGGTAACGGCAAGGAGCCTAGCCTGGTCGTTTATGACGATCTGGGTGGTGGTGTCGGCCAGACCATTGGCTATGTCGAAGGCCGCGAAGCCGCGCAACCATTTGAGAAACCCACGCCCGTTGACGCGATTAACGCTGCGCTGGTCGATGAAATTTTCTTTTCGCCATTTACCAAATGAAATCCGTCATTAGCGCCAGAGATGTAGAAGAATTGATTGCCAGTGGAGGCAATCCCGCCAGCCTTCCGGCGGACGCCATCATCACGCCGTCCGCCCGCGAATTGCTTCGCGACTGGCAAAACGACAATAATCGTCGAAACGGAACACCTGCACAGTCCTCAACTCCTCCGCCTGCCTCTGCTCCTGCCAAACCGCTTAACTCCAAGAGTCCAAAAGCCGAGCTCGACGCCTTTTTTAATTCTCCGCAGGCACACGATTTAAAGTTGCAAATCTGCGATGTCGGCCGTCGGCTTTGGCAACGCGCCTATGTGGATGGTAACGGAGGGAACATCGCTATTCGCGTTGGCGAGGATATTGCCATCTGCACTCCCACCCTCGTGAGCAAAGGCTTCATGAAGCCCGAAGACATGTGTCTCGTGGACTTCGAGGGCAATCAGCTTTGCGGCGTGAAAAGGCGCACCAGTGAAATCCTGATGCACCTGCAGATCATGCAGCGCCAACCGCGCGCGGTCGCGACAGTCCATTGCCACCCGCCGTATAGCACCGCGTTCGCTGTTGCGGGAAGGGTCCCGCCTCCCTGCATGATTCCGGAATACGAAGTGTTCTCGTCGGTCGCGGTAGCTCCTTACCGCACGCCGGGAACGCCCGAGATGGGCAAGCTCTGCGCCGACCTCGTCGACAAGCACAACACCATCCTTATGGCCAACCATGGCGTCGTCGCCTGGAGTCATAACAATGTTGAGGATGCTTACTTCAAGATGGAGATTCTCGAGGCCTACTGCCACACCGTCCTGATTGCTGCTCAACTCGGCACGCCTCCGCAACACATGACGACTCCGCAGCTCCAGGACCTTTTGAAGATCAAGCAAAGCCTCGGTATCCCCGACCCACGGCACGGGCTGAAGGAATGTGAGCTTTGCGACAGTTCAGACTGGCGTCCCGGCGTGACCTGCACCATCCCGGCCAAGCAGGACGCTCCTGCGGCCGCAGCGCTCGACCCACAAATTGAAGCCATTGTTCAGGCGATTACAGATCAGGTAATGGCCGCAAAGTGAAACAATAAATGAAAGTAACTATCATTGGCGGCGGTGGCCGCGTCGGTTCCTGTGCGGCCTTTGCTCTGCAATGTGGAGCGTTGGTTTCTGAGATTCAAATACTCGATGCAAACCAGGATTTGGCGCAGGGCGAGACGCTGGACTTGCTCCATGGCAGTGCGTTTTGCGGCGACCAGAAAATCTACGCTGGCGATTATTCGCGCGCTGCGAACAGTGATATATTCGTTATCACCGCTGGTCTCCGGCGCAAGCCCGATGAATCTCGACTGGACCTGATCAATCGAAACGTCAGCCTCTTCGTCCAGATTCTCGATAGCATCAAATCGGCGGGCTTCAAAAAAGACGCGCACATCTTTGTCGTCTCCAATCCAGTCGATATCCTGACGCATCTGGCCGCAAAGCGATTGGGCCTGCCGTGGCAACAGGTTTACGGTCTCGGCACGATGCTCGACACCTCTCGCTTTAGCTCCCTTATCGCGGAGGAACTCAAGCTCGCGCCCACTCAGGTTAAGGCTCTCATTCTCGGCGAGCACGGCGATTCAATGTTGCCTGTTTGGTCGAGCGCCTCCGTAAACGGCCTGCCTCTGGCTGGTTTGCCTGAGCTTACACCCTCCTTCCAGAACACGATTTTCGAACGCACCAAAGGTAGCGGTGCAGAAGTTATCAAGCGCAAAGGGGGCGCCGGTTGGGCTGTTGGCGTAGCGATCCGAGAAGTCGTCCATGCCGTGCTGCTGAACAAGCAGACCCTTCTTCCGGTTTCCTCTCTGGTTCAGGGCGCGTATGACATCCGCGACATATGCCTGAGCGTTCCGAGCGTTGTCGGCCGCACCGGCATCCAAAAGCATGTCGAAATCAAACTGTGGCCCAAGGAGCACATGGCGCTCCAAAATTCTGCCCGTGCCCTCAAGGACACCTTGGCCAACGTTAAGGCGTAGTCATGAAGTCTCTCGACGCAAAACTCGCTGAGATCCGCGCCAACCCTTCGTCCCGCGCCTTCGTCCTCGCTGACGCCAAGGATGCTGACATGGCTTTTGGTGTTCGGGCTCCGGGTCCCCGGAGCTATCTCTCGCGTAATGGCGCTCGCGTGGCGCAATTCTCCCCGGAGGTCTGGAATCGCGGGGAATATGGCTATCGTAATCTTCCCGAATTCCTCGACATCATCCGCGAAGTAGTTCACCAGGGGCTCGTCGACATCATGCTAATGTCGGCCTATGTCAACGAGCAGCTTTCGATCAAGGAAGGTCTCTTCGCAAACTCTTTGGTGACACCGGCGGCGCGAGCGAATGACACGACCGATGTCTGGGCCATCCGCCATGGATGCTACACGGCCGAGCCTGCCCAACCATTTCGCAGCGCGAGTATCGATCACATCCAGTGTGGGCAGATCGAGTGCGACCGAACTTCCGCGGAAGTTCCGGGTGCAAATCTCGGTTTGTATTCCGTCACCTTCGTCAACGATCTCGATCAGGACCGTGAAACGCTTCTTTCCTACAAAGCTTTTCGCGAAGAGGCCGAACGAAAAAAATTTCGCCATTTTCTTGAGGTCTTCGACCCGAACGTCGACAGCGGCATCCCGCCGGAAAAACTGGGTGAGTTCATCAACGATAACATCATTCGGACCCTCGCCGGAGTGCCCGAATCCGGCCGACCGGTTTTCCTGAAGATCGTCTATCACGGCCCGCGCGCGATGGAGGAACTCGCGCAGTACGATCCGAACCTCGTTGTCGGGATTCTCGGCGGTAGCGCTGGCACCACTTACGACGCCTTCAAACTCCTCCACGACGCCCAAAAATACGGCGCTCGCGTCGCACTCTTCGGTCGCAAGATCAACAACGCTGAGCATCAGCTCGCATTTATTGAGATGCTCCGTCTCATCGTCGAAGGCCGCATCTCTCCTGAGGAAGCAGTCGCTGCTTATCACGCGGTTCTGCAGGCGAAAAAAATCACTCCCCACCGTCCACTCGAGAAGGATTTACAGCTCACCAGCCAGGCAATGAGTTACGACTCTTCCACCAGCAAGAGTTCAACGGTGACCATCACTAACAATCCTTTGGCAAAAAGAGCCAGCGCACCCAGCACCTCCATTCCCTCACGCGATACACAAACTGCCACCGTAAATAATGGCAGCGTTGCAGCGGATTGGCCAAAGCGTTCAGACGGCACCCCGGACTTCGCACAGATGAATTCAGCCCAGCGTCTTGCCTACGATCTCTCGCGCCTTTTCGGTTGAAACCACGAATGGATACTAATGAACACCCATAGGAGGGGCGGCAGGTTGTCTGGGGTCCTACGTCTAAATTCACTATTGGGTGAGAATAGAGTCCGGTTGCTTTCATATTCGTGTCCATTAGTGTTCATTCGTGGTTTCTGACTGCATCGTTACGGCCGAGCTAAGACATGAAATCCCGCCCTCCAATCGGCACTCTTGGCCAACTGACCTTCACTGTGGGTCCCGAACATGTGATTGACTTCGCTTCCGACGGGATGCCAGCAGTCCTGAGCACCCCGCGCCTGATCGGCCTCATCGAACGGACCGCCCGTGAATCGATGTATCCATTTCTCGATGCCGATGAGCGGACCGTCGGTATGGAGATCGAAATTCGGCATCTCGCTCCCACACCTCCCGGCGCAACCGTCACCTGCACCACGCGCATCATTCAAGTGGACGACCGCCAAATTACTTTCCAGGTGGAAGCGCGCGATGCTCACGAAGCCATCGCTCGCGGCCTGCACAAGCGAGCTGTCATCCGAGTCGCGAGCTTCGCCCGGCGCGTTGCCGCCAAGGGAGAAGCACTGCGAATTCAGGCTTAAGCAAAAACAAAGACTGTGATCGGCGCCTTTGGTCCTTTTCAGTCGTTGTGAGCTGCCGTATGAATTCGGAATGCATTTGCGCACTACGCTCCTCCTGGCGGCAACAATACTGAACGCGATCGCGGCACCGATCGAGATCAAGCTTTGGCCCGGGAAGCCGCCCGGAAACGAAACGGAGCTTCCTCCGGAGAAGGACATCACCAAAGATTCAGACGACAAGGTTGGCGGTCAGCGGCTGATTCGTTTGGGGAATGTTTCAACTCCGACGATCACTGTTTATCCGGCGCCGGCGGAAAAAGCGAACGGTGCGGCAGTGTTGGTGTGTCCTGGAGGTGGTTATCACATCCTCGCGCTGGATTTGGAGGGGACGGAAGTTTGTGAACGGCTCAATCGCATGGGAGTTACTGGGATTTTGCTGAAATATCGAGTTCCGAAACGGCCGAATCAGGAGAAACATCTCGCTCCTCTGCAGGACGCGCAACGCGCGATGGGAATTGTTCGGGAACACGCAACGGAATGGAAGATCGACCCAAAGCGAATTGGTGTGCTCGGTTTTTCAGCAGGCGGACACTTGGCCGCGGTGGTGAGTAATCAGTCACCGGAACGGACCTATCCGAAGATCGACAGTGCGGACGATTTACCCGCCCTCCCCGACTTCTCAATTCTCATTTATCCAGCATATCTCACGGCGGATAAAGATTTCGCCCACGTTTCTTCCGAGCTCACGATCACGACAAATTCGCCGCAGGCGTTTATCGCCATAACAGAAGACGACCCGGTGCACGTGGAGAGCGCACTGACCTATGCGGCGGCGCTGAAGAAAGAGAAGGTCCCTTTCGAGTTGCATGTCTATCCGACAGGCGGCCATGGGTATGGATTGCGAAAAACGAAAGAGCCGGTCACAACCTGGCCGGATCGGTTGCAGGATTGGTTCGTGGCGCGCGGCCTGGATAAATGAGGGGTGAGGAGTCGCTTCTCGTTTGTAGGTTTGACTAAAAAAACTGCGATCCGGTAGAAGATGGGAATGCCATTGACCGGAAGGAGCGCGTCCGACAAGGACGCTGAATTCTTCATTCCGGAGCATGAACTGATTCGTCCCATCGCCGCCGGTGCATATGGCGAGGTTTGGCTCGCGCGCAATGCCATCGGGACGCTGCGCGCCATCAAGATTGTTCGTCGGAATCAACACGCATCGGTGGAGACGTTCGATCGTGAGTTTCGGGGATTGCAGAAGTTTGAGCCGGTTTCCCGAAATCATGAAAACCTCGTCGATATTCTCACGCTGGGGCTGCTGCCAAAGAATGCAGGCTTCTATTACGTGATGGAGTTGGCGGAATGTGTTCCAATAACCAAAAGCCAAGTAGCAAATTCCAAGGATGCACCAGTTTCCGAATCAGAGAACTGTTATGTTCCGCGGACTCTAAGGGCAGAATTGAAATCGCGGGGAGCGCTCTCGGCGGATGAAGGGATTGTTTTGGCCTTAAAACTAGCCGGCGCTCTATCGCATTTGCATGCACACGGACTGGTCCATCGCGATGTAAAGCCTTCGAATATTCTTTTCATCGACGGTGAACCGAAGCTGGCTGACGCAGGCCTGGTCGCACCGACAGATGACGCGCGTTCCCTTGTCGGCACCACCGGGTATATCGCACCGGAAGGGCCGGGAAGTGCGGGTGCGGATATTTATGCGCTGGGCAAAGTCCTGTACGAAGCCGCTTTTGGAAAGGATCGTCATGAATTTCCCGCTCTGCCGGCGGACGTGGCAGCGCGGTCGGATCACCAGCGGCTGCTGGAACTAAACGAGATATTGCTGAAAGCGTGCGCGACAGACGCCCGGACCCGGTATGCGTCAGCGGAAGAGATGGTGACCGACCTAAAGGCACTGAGAAGCGGCGTGTCTATCAAACGCCGGCGCGTGCTGCGTAAATATATAAAGAACTCAGCGTGGTTCACTTCGTCGGCTGTACTTGTGGCTTTGTTGGCTCTCGGGCTACTCTACGAGTCCAAACCATCACGCCTCCGCGACTTCGTTTTCAAAACTACCGGAACGCGAAATCGAGAAGCGGCCGGTCTTTTTCAGAACGGAATGACCGCCATCAGGGACGAGACTGCCGAAGGCTATTTGAGGGCGATCGATTGGTTTCAAGCGGCGATCGCCTTGGACCCTGAATTTGCCGAGGCCTGGTCGAAACTGGCATTGTGCTGGTTATCTCTGGACAATAAGGAGAATACAGCGCCGCAAATTTGCAAACCCAAGGCTCGTCAGGCAGCGACTAAAGCATTGGCTCTAAACAACTCACTGGCGGAGCCTCATTTGGTTCTCGCTACGGTACTAATGACATTTGAGTGGGACTGGATAGGCACGGAAACAGAATTACGGCGCGCACTCAGAATCGACCCCGGTCCGCAGCAACAGCTTGCATGGGCCAGTTTTCTGGCCACCACAGGGCGAGCGAAAGAAGCTCTCGAACTGACTCAGCAGGTAATGCGCAGCAATCCTGAATGGCTAAGCCAGGATGTCAGTCTCGCAGTCTATCTTTTTTATACCGATCGAAGCGACGACGCGATAGCCGAGATTAATCGATATCTGGAGATTCTTCCGAATTCGCCGAGTCCCCGCTATTACCTGGCCAAGATTCTATGGACCCAGAGAAATTACGAGCAGGCCATGGACGAATGGGAACGATTTCACATTTTGGTCAACAACACAGGGGCTACGGAGGCGGCCGCGCACAACGCCTTTCGCGAGGTGGGAGGTGGCTCCGCGGGGATAAACGCGTATTGTGAGGTGTGGTTAGATCAAATCCAGCGCGATGCCGCGAAACAGAAGGCAGGGACATGGATGCCTCCGATGGATTGGACGTGGTTCTACATGCTCAAAGGAGATATGGACAACGCTTTTTTGTGGTGGAACCGTGGTTTGGATGAACGCCAGCCTCTCGCCTTGACCGCGATTGTAGAGCCGTTTTGGAAACCGCTTTGGGACGATCCTCGCTATGATGCAGTCCTTCACCGAACCGGCCTTGATAAGTACTATCCCAATCGCTTGCATAAGCGTACCCAGTAGCAAGCGTTTCATTCGATACCCCATCCGATGTAGGAGGCCGGGTCATTTCTTTCGGGTCGACCGTTCCTGCATCCAAACAATGTCGCGATTGTTCGGCGAGGCGACTATCGGAATAGTACGAACGCCTTTTACGACTGGAGGATAGGTTCGCGGATCCTGCCATCTTCTGATTTCCGAGTGCCCATCCGCGAGAGAAAATCCGCCCGCCCTATGGTGATAACTGGCGGGGAAATCCTGAAAGAAGCGGGTTAGTTGCGGTTTGTCCGGCCATCCGGACATATCCGCAGAGAACGAACCATTGCTGATGCAGTCTTCGCGCACGTCGAGAAAAACAAAAAGGGAGCTCGGGCCAGGATCGTTCAGATCCGCCGCATTCAAGTAAATTCGCCAGTTTGGGCTGAAAAAGGCGTCAACGCCGTCCCTGCCGCCGAGATAGTAGTTCATGGACATACTGCGGACGCGCGGAACGGTTTTTCCCCGCAAGGGTCCGGATGCCGGCTGGATGACGCTTTTATCTGCGGGACATTTGAAAATGGCAGTGGAATTGCCGCAGTATGGCCAGAGCAAACTTTTCTTAATATCCCGCTCGACATCCCAGTTGGAACTGTTGTCTCGAGCAAAATCAAGATAGCCGTGGAGCCAGGCGCGTGGAGAGTCGTAGCTTGAATACGGGAGTTGGTCGTTGTTTTCATCGCCATAGAGCCGCCACGCGAGCGTGAGCTGCTTGTGGTTGAACATGCACGCGATGCCTTGCGCCTTTTGTTTAGCTTTGCCCAACGCGGGCAGCAGCAACGACGCGAGGATCGCAATGATGGCGATGACAACCAACAGCTCAATCAGCGTGAACGCGGACTTCCACCCACTCTTGAAGTGTTTCATTGTATTCATATCAATCCAACTGGAAACGAGCGAGCGTAGGAGAGTTTAACAACTTTTGTGTCGCTAGGGAGCGATTGTACGATAAAAGCCCTTTTGCGACTTTTGGCCCGCGGAATCGAGCCAGACTGCCCGTTCTGAAAAGCCGCTCGCGCCGAGATTGGTTAGCGTTTGCCAGATTCTAAGATCTTCTGAAAATTGGAGGAATGCCTGTCCATTACCGCCGATTAGCAACCGCCCATCGTGCAAGCGTTTGATTTGGCTAGGGTCAGCGTCGATTTCGCAACAACCGATACTCAGCGTCATCGGCTGGGGAAGTAGATCAAAACCGGTCCCTTCGGTTACTATTACTTCGAACGTGGCTGGTTGGAAATCGTCTGCGATCGGTATCTCTATTCTTTTTTCTGGTTCGAACGGACCAAATGTAAGGACGCCATCTTGACCGAAATAAGAAGTCTCTGAACCAGATTTATGAAGCGAAGTATAACGAATCGTGGCGAGGTTTTCAGTAGAACCCAAGCGACGAAAAACGACAATGAAAACGTGTTCAATATCAGGATCAGACGGAAAAGTGAAGGACGGGCGTTCCTCCAAAAGATCGGTAGACAAACGCCCGCGAACCCAAGCACTCATTTGGACTCCTCGTAAGTGGCCGCCTTTCCAAAGGAGCGGGAAATTCCGAAGGCGAGGATCGACTGGAATGCCATTGAGGCTCACCGCGCAGCACGCATCGATATAGAGTGTCTCTTCATCGATGCGTGTCGAGGAACGATCCCCGGTGTCTCCTCTCCACTCCACAGCGACGCCCGAATAATCGCTGAGACGGTTTCCATCCGAATCGAAAAGAACGCGTTCCCCCAGCAGAATCCGGTCATTCGCCAGCACGAACGATGGTCTCCAAAACCACCCGTCGATGGGATGAAACGACGGATCGTCTTCACCGTTGCGAAACCAACGGTGAATATTGCCGTGTCCCAGATCGGGGTCGAAATATTCGGTCAAAACCTTCCCATTCGCTTGAATGCCGAAAACCGTAAAACCTCCCGATGTCGCGACGGCTAATGTCGTCCGATCGATCAAGGTGCCAGCAGCCGTTAAGTGAAAAACCGAATTTGATCTAACCGCCCACAAGGTTTCGTCTCCACTCTCAGCCACGCACAAAAAACCATTGGTAAAGGGCGGAGAGAAGGCCGGATCGCGCGTACCATCAGTCAGCAGTCGATTCAAACGACCATCGTAATCCACGCCGAGCAACGCACCGGAACGAAGCTCTCGCAGGGGAAAGAGTTGATGGGTTAGCAATTCGAGATCCAGTGGAGGCGCGAAGCTTTCATCGACCTCATGCGTAGCATCGAGCCGCGCAAGACCCGGACGCCGGACACCATTCACCTCCGTGAACCACCCCGTGATTAGCTTTTTTCCATCGCGCAGCCGAAGGCCGGTAACAACAGATCCTTCCTGGCCTCGATAGCTCAGATGGACAAGCGGAGGACACCACGGAAGCTGTGAGACGTCTATCGTCGCCGGCAGTACCTCGAGATCTGCTCCGAGCACGGGTGCATTGAAAGCCAAAATGGCAAGCAGCAAGACCGAGAATTTGCGGTGAGAGGTTTGGGATCCACGAGAGCGAAGCTTCTTCGTTGCGTTGGATTTGCAGGCGTTCATAGTCTCATGATGAGAACGCGCCTCGCTCAGCCTTCTTAACGAAATTCGAAGCGAGTATTGATTTTTGCGTTAAAGCGAGCGCTTCTCGCGCGTTTTCAATGCGATGACGATTATGCCGGCCGAAAAGACTGAATCTCTAGCCACCCGCCCCAGTTTGCTCGCCCGGCTGGCCGATTGGAAGGAGCAAACCGCTTGGGATCGGTTTGGTGGCACTTACGCTCCGCTGGTGCTCAACGTGGCCCGAAAGGCTGGTCTGAGCGAGACCGAAGCGGATGACGTAACGCAGGAAGTGTTGATTGCGGTCGCCAAAAACATTGGGGAATTTCGGCATGTTGGAAATCGGGGTTCATTCCGCAAGTGGCTCTATCAACAAACGCGTTGGCGGATTACGGATCAATTCAGGCTTCGCAAAAGAAGCGCGGTTTCCGCCGAGAGCGCGGACGCGGAGAATGACGAAGACCCTGAAGCAGTGGATAGCCAAACACAGGGTGTCGCTGCAAAAGATCCTGCGTTTGAACAGATGTGGGATGCGGAATGGACCGAACACATGCGACAATTGGCCATTGATCGAGTGAAACGGCAGGTGAGCGCACGGCAATTTCAGCTTTTCGATCTGCACGTGCTGCAAGGTTTGGGGGTTGGCGAGGCTGCGCGCGCGGCTGGTACATCAATGGCAGCAGTTTATATGGCGAAGAGTCGGATCGCACGAATCTTTAAGCGCGGAAGGTTTGACTTAAAATCGAGCGGTCCATTACAGTGCTCGGGAATGTTGGTGACCGAAAGGAATACCCGCGCTGAAGTGGCAACGATCCCACCCGCTCCGGATTGGAAGCGGATTATCGACCCTGTTCGGCCGTTTCTGGACAAGGTGGCGGAGAGTCTCGCCTCGCAGGTGAGCGCTTTTCACGCGGAAATCGCGCAATATGCGCGTTATGCGCTCACCAATCAGGGGAAGCAGCTTCGACCGGCTTTGGTCGGATTGAGTGGGGCGGCGGTCGGTCATGTAAATGAGGGTTTGGTGAAGGTGGCAACCATTATTGAAATGGTGCACCTCGCGACTCTCGTTCATGACGACATCATGGACGAAGCGGAGCTGCGGCGTTCTCGTCCGACGTTGGCCGCCAACTGGGGGAATGAAGTCTCGGTTTTGGTGGGGGATTGTCTTTTCGCTCATTCGGTTGTGTTGGCGGCGAGCTTTCCCACGCCTGATGTTTGCCGAGCGGTTGCAAAGGCCACGAATACAGTGTGTTCCGGTGAAATTCTCCAAACAAATCAACGCCACAAGTACGGTCTGAAGCGGCAGGAATACATCAAAGCTCTGGAAATGAAGACCGGTGAACTTTTTGCGCTTTCGTGTGAGCTGGGCGGCGCATTAGGCGGTGGAACACCGGCTGAGAGCAGTGCGTTGCGATCTTATGGAATGGCTTTGGGGACGGCTTATCAGATTTACGACGATTGCCTGGATTTATTCGGAAATGAGGAGGTAGCTGGGAAGAGTTTGGGGACAGATCTCAGCACCGGGAAGTTAACGTTGCCGATTCTCGTGGTTTTAGAGAAGGGCAGCAGTTCGGACCGGGAAATGCTACAAAGTTGCATTGAAAACCTCGAAGCCGAAAATTTGGAAAGAATTTTTGAACTGTTGGAGAAGTACGATGCTCTAAGCGATACGCGCAGAGTAGTAACCCAATACATTAAACAAGCCCAACAGGTACTGGGCGAACTCGAACAGTCAAAGGGCGCACGTGGTATTCACGCGCTCGCGGCTTTGGGAGATTATCTGGCGCAACAAACTCGTGCGCTTGGAGTTTAAAAGAGGAAGACTGAAGGTCAGTCTGCCGCTCCATTATACGAGTGGGCGTTTATGATAGAGACCGCGTCCCTAAAGATTCGCGAGGAATCGCCGGCGACAATCGCAACGGTGGACGACAGGGTATTGGTGCGGCAGGCACAGGGCGGGGACTACTCGGCATTCGACACGCTGGTGCAGAAATACCAGGAACGGGTCTACGCCACGATTTATCACATGACGTCCAATCACGAGGACGCCAATGACCTCACACAGGAGACGTTCATCAAGGCCTACAAGGCGCTCAACAGTTTCAAAGGGGATTCGAGTTTCTTCACGTGGGTTTACCGGATCGCCGTCAACAAGACGATCAACTTTCTGAAAGGCCGCAAGAACAAGATTCATCTGAGCCTGAATGACCTCGATTTCAACGCGGAGCACGACCCGGACCTCGTCACGTTCATCTCCGACAAAACGCCGCGCAGAGATATGGGGCTGACGGAGTTACAGGAGAAATTGAACGAGGCGATGCAGAAATTGTCAGATGTTCATAGGTTGGTGGTCACCTTGCACGACGTGCAAGGCCTCTCGCATGAAGAGATCAGTAAAATCATGGACTGCAATACCGGAACTGTTCGTTCGCGCCTTTTTTACGCTCGACAGCAGTTGCAGGGTTATCTTACGGAATATCTTAAATAGAATGAATTCATCGCCGGACGATTTCAAAGACCTTCGCCGTTTGCTCGCGCTTAAGCGCCACGAGAAGCCACCGCCCGGCTATTTCAGCTATCTGCCCGACAAGGTCATGATGCGGCTGGAACGCGAAGATCTCGATGAATACTCTACTTGGTGGCAATGGCTCGTTCGCAAACTCGATGCGCAGCCCGTGCTCGCGGGCGCTTATGCGTTTGCGATTTCGGGCTTAATGCTGTTGGGCTTCAAATTGTCGCAAGACCTCCAACATGAAGCCGCAGGCGAAACAGGCCTTTTAGGCAATACGATCGATCCGATGACGCTCCAACCGGGCGCGTCCATTCAGCGGCATTTTGCCAATCCCGCGCCATTGCTTTATTCATTCACAGATCTCACCAGCACAGAACCGGCGGTTGAAGAACCCTCTCTCAGCTCGTTTCGCACCTTTCCCACTGCGGCACTCAGCGTCTCCCAATAAAAGGGTAGGAACAGCTTGCTTCCCGCTGCGGGAATACGCGCTCCTTTTTCGGGGCGCTGCCCCGATATAACTTCGTACGTCCGGCAGTAACGTTCTTCATTAACGAAAGGGATTGTTATGAAGGAAAAACGTGTATCCGAAAACCGAGTAACTGAAACACCTGCACGCGATGCTAATCGCGATCCAATCACCGGGACACCGGGCGCTCATCCCGTCGGAACGGGCGTTGGCGCAACCGGCGGCGGAGCGGCAGGAGCGGCCATTGGTGCTGCAGTGGGTGGCCCGATTGGAGCGGCAGTCGGCCTCGCGGCCGGAGCACTCGCTGGTGGTCTGGCCGGCAAAGGTGCAGCAGAAGCAGTCAACCCGACGGTGGAAGACGCTTACTGGCGCGACAATTATACCTCGCAGCCGTGGGTGGAAAGAAACTATACCTACGACGATTACCAACCGGCGTTTCGCAGTGGCTATGAGAGCTACTCTCGTTACGGGAAAGCCGGAAAAACTTACGACGATGTGGAGCCGGAACTCCGCCGCGATTGGGAGCGGTCAAAAGGCAAATCGCGTCTGGAATGGGACCGGGCCAAAATGGCGAGCCGCGCAGCGTGGGATCGCGTAGATGCGAACTGCGAGTTGTGCGACTAAACGCCCCTGCAGAGAAACTCATGGCCCGCTTCGGCGGGCCTTTTGCTTTTGATCGTAAAGAGTCGAGAACCCTGATTCCGCCGTACAAATAAAAGTGCGAAAGGAGCCAAACCATTCAAGGGATACCCGGGCGGCGTGCAGTGCTTGATTCTCGGTAATTAGTCTCCTTTTTTGCTCTTCGGTTAGGGAGCCTTTCACGAAGGCGAGATAAAGGTTCTCGTCTCCGCCGTAGAGCTTATCTCCGACTATCGGATAACCAATGTGGGCGAGATGAATTCGGATTTGGTGTTTACGACCGGTGAGCAGCACGACACGAACGAGAGAGAGTTGGCCGGTTTCGTGCGAAATGTGACGTAGCAAAAACGCGTGCGTTTCCGCTTCCGTGCAGCCCGGCATCACAGCGTCTTTAATTGCCACAGCGCTGTTTGGGTCTTTGCCGAGCGGAGCGTTGACCGCGATTTTTCCGCGCGGGAATTCACCATGCACAATGGCGAGATATTCTTTTTCGACTTCACGGCTTTCCCAAAGCTTACGCAGGTAAACTGCGGCCTCGAGATGTTTGGCGACGATGACGATTCCGCTCGTTTCGCGGTCGAGGCGGTTGATCATGTGCGGTGTTGAATTAGTCCCGAGATAAAGGCGCACCCGGCTGATCAGGCTGGAAAACTCGTCGCCTTTTGTGGGGTGGCAGACAAGGCCAGCGGGTTTGTTGATGACCAGGAAGTCCTCGTCTTCCGCGACGACTTCGAAAAGCGTTTGCATCAAGCAGGCTTTTGCGCGGTGATGATGCTCCGATCTGCCGCAGTGTTCTTGAAAGCGAAATCTCGGAATCCTGCCTGGCGCAACGCAGAATAATATTCGCCAACGCTGTAGCACTTTCCTTCGGTGGCGTGCATGAGCATGGCGGAATACGCGGCGTTCGGCAGAGGACCGCTCTTCTCTTTGTTGATAATCACGTCGTGGATAATAAGCGTTCCGCCGGGTTCAAGCGCGTTAAAGGATTTGTGAATGAGTTTTGCAACAGTGGTCTCGTCCCAATCGTGGAGGACGTTGGAGTAAAGATGAAGATCGAATCCGCGCGGCAATTCCTGCGCGAACATATCACCTTCGATTACTTCGACCTTTTCTGAACATTTGCGTTTCGCAATGGCGTTTGAGGTGACTTTGTGCACCGGCGCTTTTTCGAAAACGGCGGCCCGCAGCTTTGGATAATGGGCCGTCATGGAGCAGGCGTAGATGCCGGAACCTCCCGCGATATCCAGGAGTCGGCGGTTGGTCGAGAAGTCAGCCGCCTTCGCCACTGCCTGGCTCAGGAAAATGCCGCGCGAATCCATGGCCGCCGTAAAACTGTCGGCGAACGCCGGATCTTCCATAGCTCGAGCCCAATCCTTTTCGCTTTTGAAGCTGCCCCAGTTCGCCGGCTTATCCGTCCGCAATACTTGAAGGAAGTCTTTGCAAACGGGACGATCCTTTAGTGAAGCATAGTAAGGCCCGATGAACCACGGGGACGTGCTCAGCAGGTGCTCGCGGGCCATTGGCGTGAGCGCAACTTTTGCATCGTCGCGCTGCAAGTAGCCCATCGCAACGAAAAGCGTCAGCATCACGTCTGTTGGACGCTCGGTGATCGAGAATTTTTCGCAAATCTCGTCGGCCCTGCTCGGTTTTTGGTCGAGCCACGAGAATAGATCCAGAAAGACGAGAGCGCAGCCGAGCAGATCGGCAGCATAAAGACCGTCGCGATAGCGATAAATGGGTGTGGGATCGGTGCTCGGTACCGTGCAGAGATTGAATGATTCCATATCAACGCGATTTGATCGAAGTCCAAACCTGATCGTAGAGCTTCGTGTCCCGGCCAAGGTCCTTCAAAAATTCGAGCTTTTTCATTGTTTCTTCCGGCGGATAGATCACCGGGTTGGCGAGCAGTTTTGGATCGATCAGCTTTTTCGCGGCCGCGTTCGGCGTGGCAAATTGATACTTGTTCGAAATCTTTGCCCCGATCTCCGGTTCGAGAATGAAGTTGATAAACTTCTCCGCGAGGTCGCGATGTTCCGCCTTCGCGAGAATGCTCAAATTATCCACCCAGATCTCACTGCCTTCCTTCGGGATGAAGTAGTAAGTGTCCGGATCATCGGCAATCGCTCGTGCCGCTTCACCACTGAAGACGATCGCGGCTCGCACGCTTTTATCGAGCACTTTGTTCTTTCCACCGACTGTATTCAGAAAGCCGTCTGAACGATTCTTGGCCCTGGTAACGAGGTCACGCGCCGCCTTCAGTTGAGTCGGGTTCACGGAGTTCATGCTCCAGCCTTTATACTTCAGAGCCGCGCCGATGGTGTCGCGCATGCTGTCCAGGAGGACGAACGGCCCCGGTTGCTTCGTTTCGTCGAACACCACACTCCAGGAGCGTTCGATCGGTCCGCCCGATTTACGAGCGTAAATCCCAAGAGTTCCCCATTGATAGGCGACCGAGTATTTGTTGCCGGGATCAAATGGAGGGCTTTTGAAAGTGGCGTCGAGATTTTTGATGTTCGGAATATTCTCCAGGCGCAATGGTGCAAGCAGCTTCTGGCTCAGCATTGCCGAAAGAATATAATCGGCCGGGACGACAATATCGTAAAGAGAAGCGCCGCCGGCCTGCACTTTGGCCAGCATCGCCTCGGAGTCTTCGTAAAAATCGATGACGACTTTGCAATCAAAACGCTTCTCGAACTCCGACACGACCTCGGGCGGGAGGTATTCGCTGTAAATAAAAACGTTCAACTTCTGCTCAGCCCGGGAGCAAATCGTCGCCCAGAGCAAACAAAGCATCGCAAGTTTCGTTGAAAACATCGCTCTGGTCTAACGCAGCTTCGCCCTTCGGTCACGAAATTTGCAAAAACACTTTCTGAGCAGCAGGCAACTCGCTACCCTTCGGTTCATGCAAGCCCGATACCTCATCATGCGAGCATTCGCGTTTTTCGCAGCGATCTCTTTCGGCGCGGGTTGTGGTAAATCGCCGGAGTCGCCCGGACCGAGCGCCTCTTCGACGACACCCGCGGTCCAGGCGAAACCCGCTGTGATCACTATTGCGATGCTTCCGAAGCTTGTGAACATCGCCTACTTTAATGCCTGCCAGAAAGGCGCAGAGAAAACGGCGAAGGAACTCGGTGTCACCCTTATTTATGAAGGTCCAAGTGAGCCGAGCGGATCGGAACAGAACAAGTATTTCGACACCTGGATTCGGCAGAAGGTGAACGCGATTTGCGTCGCCCCGAATCAGCCGAAGACCATCACCCGGTTTGTCGAGAAGGCGAAACAAGCCGGAATCAAAGTGCTCACCTGGGATAGCGATGCCACCGAAAGCGGTCGCGATATTTTTGTAAACCAATGCGATGAGAAGACACTCGGCGAAATGTTGATCGATGACCTCGCCGAACAAATGGGTGGGGAAGGGGAGTGGGCGATTGCGATTGCGAGTCTCGATGCCGCGAATCTCAACACCTGGCGTCGATATGCAGAGGCTCGCGCCAAAGAGAAATATCCGAATCTCAAACTCGTCGCCACCGAAGTGACCAAGGAGGATGAAAATTTCGCTCGCGAAAAAGTCCAAACGCTACTCAACGCGTATCCCAATCTCAAAGGCATCATCGCTTTCGATTCCAACTCAGTTCCCGGCGCCTCCGAAGCGGTGAAACGCGCTGGTAAAATCGGCAAGGTGGCCGTGGTGGGCAATTCGACGCCGAACACCATGCGCCCTTACATCAAAGACGGCGTGTTGAAATCATTCTATCTTTGGGACCCGCGCGCTCTCGGAAGCCTCACCGTCGCTCTTGCCAAGTTGCTCGTTGAAGGAAAGAAGATTGAGGATGGCATGGAGGTCCCCGGTTTCGGCAAGATCACCCTCAGCAAAGACGATCCCAAAACCGTGATCATGTCCAAGCCGATCCGCTTCACTAAAGAGAACATCGATCAGTACGATTTCGGTATTTGAGTTATGTGGGACGCGCGGATCGATAAAAGTTTCATCGAGCAGGTCAACTCTGACCTGAGCGCTGCACATGCTCAGGATCTTGCGTCGCTCGGATCGATTCTGGAACGTCGCGGCTTGAGCTTCGCACGTATTATTCGCGATGCTGCCCGGTTCTCGGTCGCGCTACCTTCCTGGGGTTTTCGCCAGGGCGGAACTCGGTTCGGACGTTTTCCGGCCAAGGATGAGCCACAAACGCTCGAGCAAAAAATGTTCGCGGCTGCCTTTGTGAACGATCTTACCGGAGTTACGCCGCGCATTTCCCTGCACATACCGTGGGATCTTCCGGAAAACATCGCCCGCACGCGCAAGCTCGCCCGCCAGCTTGGCCTTAAGTTCGGCGCTATGAACTCGAACACATTCGAGGATCATTCCGGCCAGCAGCACTCCTACAAATTCGGCTCACTCTCCCACACTGATCCCGCCGTCCGCCGTCAGGCCATCGAGCACAACATCGATTGCATCGAACTCGGCAAAGCGCTCGGGAGTGACGCGCTTGTGATTTGGCTGGCCGACGGAACCAATTTTCCCGGTCAGCAAAACTTCCGTCGCGCGCTCGACCGCACGATCGACTCTCTCGAAAACATCTATGAGGTGCTCCCGGAGAAATGGCGCATGCTCGTCGAATACAAACCATTTGAACCCGCATTCTACTCTACCGTGATCAATGATTGGGGCACCGCGCTGATGGTTTGCCAGGAACTGGGTCCGCAGGCCGAAGTGCTCGTCGATCTCGGTCATCATTTGCCAAACACGAACATCGAACAGGTGGTCTCTCGGCTCGTGTCAGCCCGACGTCTGGGCGGATTCCATTTTAACGATTTCAAATATGCGGACGACGATCTTTCCGCCGGTTCGATCAAGCCGTACCAGCTTTTCCTTATCTTCAACGAACTGATCGATGCGGCTCTCGACCCACTGTTAAAATCGAGCGCGAGGAAATTTGAGCCTGATTACATGATCGATCAGTCTCACAATATTAAAGATCCGATTGAAGATCTGATCGGCAGCGCAATGGAGATCCACAAAGCCTACGTCAAAGCTCTCCTCGTAGATCGCAAGAGCCTCGCTGCGTACCAAAACAGGAATGACGTGACGATGTCCGAACGGGCGCTGAAATCGGCGTTTGATGCCGATGTTTCGTCAATTGTCGCGGAAGTCCGCCGTCTCAAAGGGCACGCCATCGATCCCATCCTCGCCTACCGCAAATTTCGAAAAAGAGAATAATGCTTATGCAACCAACTGCATTGGACCGCCGCGAATTCATCAAGCTCGCCACAACTGCCGCAGCCGCGACTGTGGTAACTCATCCCTTCAGCTCCGCGGCTGCCACAAAGAAGCTCGAAGCGCTTCCGCCCGGCATAAAAATCTCCCTTCAGATTTCGACCAATGCGACGGACGAAGACCTTCAATTTGCCCAGCAACTCGGCGTGGAATACATCAACATTCCAACGGGTGGCGCGGACGCGACATTCGAAAATTTTATTCGCCTCAAGCAGCGGGTTGAAGCCGCGAATCTCAAAGTCTGGAATATCGGGAACAGCAACGTTCACAACATGCAAGAGGTGACGCTGAACCTCCCGGGTCGCGACGAAAAGATCGAAGAGTATAAAACCTTCCTGCGCAATCTCGCCAAGGCCGGGATTTATTACACCACCTACGCGCACATGGGGAACGGCATATGGAGCAGTGCTCGCGAAACGACACGCGGCGGCGCGGTTGCTCGCGCATTCGACATGGCCAAAAACCCCGAGGGCACGTGGGCCGGTAAAACCTTCAAAGGCCCGCTCACGCACGGACGAAAATTTAGCAAAGAAGAACTCTGGGAGAATTACACCTATTTTATCAAGCAGGTTGTCCCCGTTGCCGAAGAGCTCGGGATGCGCATTGGCATTCACCCCGACGATCCCCCTGTGCCTGAACTCGGCGGTGTCCCTCGCTGCATCTTCGGAAACTTCGATGGCTACGTGCGCGCCCTCGAAATCGCGAACAGTCCGAACATCGGCGTTTGTCTCTGCGCCGGCACGTGGATGGAAGGCGGCAAAGGAATGGGCCGTGACGTGTTTGAAGCCGCTCGCGCCTTCGCCAAAATGGACAAACTCTGGAAGATCCACTTCCGCAACGTCACGGGCCCGATTCCTCGATTCGTCGAAACGTTCGTCGACAACGGCTACACCGACATGCTCAAACTCATGCGCACCCTGCACGAAGTGGATTTTCGTGGCGCGCTGATCGCCGACCACGTGCCGTTGATGGTGGGTGGCTCGCGGACCGGATGGGCCTACAGCATCGGCTATATCAAGGCGCTCCATGCCGCAGTGCTCGCCAGCTAAGGACGATTTGGGCTCAGGCTTCCGGGTGTCGAGCCAGTTCAGCGGAATCGATCTCGCCGAATCCCTTGCCCACTTTGTAGATCAGCCAGAGCATTGTGCCGAGAAACGTTACCGCGGTAACGAGTCCTTTCAATATGCCACTCCAATAACTCTGCTCGATAAACCCGGCCTCATTCGCGAGTCGCCAAATCGAAAGGGCCGTGCTAAGAAAACCAGGATGAGCGAGGAAGCAACAGTGTTCAGGGGTTCACCTTCAGTGGTGACCCGTTTTGGCCCGCTGTTCCTGGCATTTTTGGTTTTGCTGGCCGGTGCGGCGGTGATGATTGCGTTTCGTCAACAACCGGCCGCCATGATCGGCGGAGGTCTGGTCGCGGGTCTGGCATTTCTCTTCATCCTTGTCACGATTGCTTTGGTGAAAGCGACGCATTACGAGATCACCAGCGAACGCATTCGTATTCGGCGAGGAATCTTTACGAAGCGCACCGACGAGGTGGAGTTATATCGCGCCAACGATACCAGTCTCGTGGAGCCACTCTCCCTGCGGATGCTTGGCCTGGGCACCATCGAAATTCGGACTAATGATGTGACCACTCCCACCGTCTATCTTCATGCCATTCACGGAGCTCGAGGGGTGCGCGAGAACCTCCGAAAGTACATTGAAGAGTGCCGTGATCGGAAGCGGGTCAGAATAACGGAGTTGGAAGAGCCGCATCCAGGAGGTCAGACGTAAGCCCTCCGAGTGCTTTAAAAAAAGGGCGCCATTTGTGTGTCCGTTAGCAATCGCGTAGATAATATCATGAGATTCGTTCTCGCAATTTTAGCTTTCGCTTTTCTCTCGGTCGGTTGTGCCACCCCGCGCACCGATTGGAATACACGAGTCGGTCACTACAGCTACGACGATGCGATTACGGAACTGGGTGTCCCTGACCGAAGTGCGACCCTCACCGATGGAACCACGGTTGCCGAGTGGTTGAGGTCACGCGGGATTTCGTATGGAACTTCCCACGGCTATTGGCGTTCCGGGGCGATCACCTATGACGTGCATCAGTTCCCCGATCAATATCTTCGCCTGGTATTCGGACCGGACAAGCAGCTTGTGCGCGCCGAGAATTTTGCGCGTTGAGCCGGGCTGAGTTTTTCGGTAAGCCTTTCCCCGACACGATGAAAAAAGTCCGATGGGGAATCATGGGCGCGGCCAATATCGCCCGGAAAAATTGGCAGGCCATTCGCAATTCCGGAAATGGCACGGTCGTCGCCGTCGCCAGCCGCGATCTCGCGCGGGCGAAACAGTTCATTAATGAAAGTCAGGCGGACGCGCCGATGGAGGCACCGGCCAGTGCTTACGGAAATTATGACGCCCTTCTACGCGACCCGAATATTGATGCAGTTTACATTCCGCTTCCCACCGGGATTCGCAAAGGTTGGGTCCTTCGTGCGGCCGAAGCGGGCAAACATGTTCTTTGCGAGAAGCCGTGTGCCCGAAACGTCGGGGAGCTCAAGGAGATGATCCACGCGTGCGAACGCGAGAAGCTTCAATTCATGGATGGCGTGATGTTCATGCACAGCGCGCGTCTCCCGAAGTTGCGTGAAGTGCTGGATAATGAACTGGGGCAGCTTCGCCGCATCACCTCAGCCTTCAGCTTCGTCGGCGACGAAGAATTCTTCGCGAACAACATTCGCACCAGCAATTCGCTTGAACCCTTTGGCTGTCTCGGCGATCTCGGGTGGTACTGTATTCGCCTTGCGCTCTGGGTGATGAATGGCCAATTGCCGCAGCGCGTGACAGGCCGGGTGTTAGGCTCTGCCGGCGATGGAAAGGAAGCCGTCCCGACCGAATTCTCGGGGGAATTGTTTTTCGCAAATGGAGTATCATCGAGCTTCTACTGTTCGTTCGTGACGGAGACGGAGCAGTGGGCTCACATCAGCGGCAGCAAAGGCCTGGTGCGTCTCGATGATTTCGTGCTGCCATTCTTCGGGAACGATGTGGCTTTTGAATTGAGTCACCCAAATTTCGAAGTTCGCTGCTGTAACTTCAATATGGAGCCGCACGCTCAGCGGGTTTCTGTAAAAGAATACAGCAATAGCCATCGGACTTCGCAGGAAACCAACTTGTTCCGCAATTTCGCCGAGCTTGTCCTTTCTGGAAAACTGGATTCATCGTGGCCTGACATTGCGATGAAGACGCAACAGGTGATGGAAGCTTGTTTAGCTTCGAGCAAGATTGATTCAAAGCCAGTGACGCTATAGAGAGCGAAATCTCAGGCGAGAATTCGATCGATCACATCCGCGCCCTGCACCCCCACGAGCTTCTGGTCGAGACCGCCGTAGAAAAAACTGAGGCGGTTTGGATCCAGCCCCATCAAGTGCAGAATCGTTGCGTGTAGATCGCGAATATGATGGCGATCGACTACCGCTTCGTGGCCAAGTTCATCCGTTTCGCCGTAGGAAGTGCCGCCGCGCACGCCGCCGCCAGCAAGGAAGTAGGTAAATCCTTTCGGATTGTGGTCACGGCCTCCTTTATCGCCCTGGCCGACGGGTTGCCGTCCAAATTCGCCGCCCCAGACGATAAGCGTTTCTTCAAGCAGGCCGCGACGCTCCAGATCAGTCAATAACGCCGCGATTGGTTGATCAATTTCGGGACAGTGTATCTGGAGATTTTCTTCCACACCGTTGTGCGCGTCCCAGTTTTGCTGTTGGTGGCCGCCGCCGTGGTAAATCTGGATAAAGCGAACTCCGCGTTCGACCAGGCGTCGCGCGATGAGGCATTGACGACCGAACGGCGCGGGACCCAGGGCGAGAGGGTGTTCCGTCTTTGGTTGGTTAATCCCGTACATCTCAATTGTGGCGGGGCTTTCCTGTGATAGATCAAGCGCTTCCGGCGCGGTTGTTTGAAGTTGGAAGGCGAGTTCGTAACTGGCGATCCGCGCCTGCAATTCGGTGTAGCCGGGATGACTGGCGAGATGTTCCGCATTGAGGGCGTTCGCCGTCTCAATGAGGTCATGCTGGATCTCGGGCGTATAGCCGGGAGGCGGTTCGAGATTGAGAATGGGTTGGCCGCTGGCGCGAAAGACAGTGCCTTGATGCGCCGCAGGCATAAAACCGCTCGACCAATTCGCCGCGCCGCTGATTGGACCGCCGCGCGGATCAAGCATTACGACGTAACCGGGAAGATTCTGGTTCAAGGTCCCGAGTCCGTAATGCAGCCATGAACCAAGCGAGGGATAACCTTGGATAATCCGGCCGCTGTTCATTTGAATCATCGCGGAACCGTGCGCGAAGGAATCGGCGTAGAGCGATTTGATGATCGCGAGCTTGTCCATGTGGCGTGAGAGGTGCGGCAGGGCATCTGAACACCAAAGGCCGGATTGGCCATGTTGCGCCCACTCGCGTTTGCTGCCGAGCAGCGTGCCGGGTTTCACGTCGTTTCGGCGTAGCTCCAAATTTACTGTTTTACCATCGGCCTTCTGCAAGGCGGGCTTGTAATCGAACAAATCCATTTGCGATGGCCCGCCATACATGAAGAGGAAGATGCATGACTTCACCTTGCTCCGAGGCGAGGGAAGTTTCGGTGGAATCGCCGCCTCCGCCGCACGGGCGAAGAAACCGTCGCCTTCTAAAAGTGCCGCCAGTGCCACGCCCGCAAAGCCAGCGCCGCTCTGCCAGAGAAACTCCCGGCGCGTTCCGGGGCAAAGGGACGATGTTTTTCGGAAGATCATGATTAATCGACGTACATCAGTTCATTCAAATTCAGGAGCAGAAGACAAAACGACTCAAGCGCTCGCTGCTTCGACGTCTTGTTTTCGGCCTGAACCAAATTTTTCCCTTCGCCGGTGGTAAGTTGAATGTTTTCCAAGCTCACCGGGCCGCCCCACGCCCGGATACCGAACATTCCAACTGGATCGATCGGGTTTTGATCGGTCGTCTCCAAAACCACGTGCGCATCGAGTGAAACTCGGAGATATCCGTCATCGGCGCAAATGGTGAGGTGTTGAGTCGTTCCAGTTTTAAGCGCCGCTCTGTTTGCAGCCAGCATTTGCATTTTCTCGCTGTGCCGGCGCAATTCAATTCGTCCACTTTTTGGAAGCAGCACTACTTCGTAACCGTGGACTTTTTCCTTTTCCGCTTTGGCGCGAAAGAGCAGCCCGGCGGACTCTGTCGATTTTGCGAGCAACACATCTGTCTCAATCGTGCCGTTCTGAAACTGAATCTGGTCACACAGCGCGAACGGCGCTTGTTCACGCACCGCGACGCGTATCCCTTCATAGGGCGGAGCCCACTCACCGCGATAATAACTCCAGCCACTTCCAGGCCCTGCATAGTACTGGTTTGGCGAAAGCTTCTCGAAATACTCGGTTGAAAGTGCGTTCGGGACATCCAGTTGGAACGTCATTCGCCCACCGAGGGCGTCAAAGCTGCGCTCGTTCTTTTCGAGAAATGCCAGCGCGGTTTGCATTTCCCTTACTGAAGGCTTGCGGTTGAACGCAATTGCGTAGGCTTTTGTTATTTGCGCTCCGCAAGTGGTTTCCCGGCAGAGGCGCTCTGCAAATCCCGCGGATTGCTTTTGCATGAACGAATCGTTCAGCAACATGAGTGCTTGCGGTGCAACCGTCGTCACGGCCCGCTCGGGGAGCGGAGAGGTGGTATTGCTGTAATCGAACGCTTCGAAAAGCGGCACACCCATCGTCCGCCGGACGAACGCATAAACACTTCTCCGTGATTGCTCCGCTTCGCTCGAGACATCCCAATCCAATCCCGGCCGCGACTGGCCTGCCAATACTTCTCCTGCGAGATGCGGAAAAAAGCCGCGTCCGGACATCTTTGTATTCAACGCGCCGGAAATTGCGAGGACAGTATCGCGCAACGCTTCGGCTTCAAGCCGACGCATATTTTGCCGCCAGAGCAACCGATTGTCCGGATCAATAGTCGCCGCTCGGTCATTGGACACGTGGGACGATTGGCGATAAGTGGCGCTCGTCATGATTAGCTTGTGCATTCTCTTCAGAGACCAACCCTGGTCGACAAATTCGGCGGCCAGCCAATCCAGCAATTCGGGGTGCGAAGGTCCCGATCCCGCCCGACCGAAATCGGTCGTGGTCTTGACGAGCCCCTGGCCGAAGTGATGCTGCCAGATGCGATTCACCACCACGCGCGACGTTAGTGGATTCTCGGCGCTCGCAATCCACTCCGCGAGAACGCTACGTCGGCCGCTCGATACAGCATCTGCCGTTTGCTCATGAAACGTTGGTTTTCGGTTTGTCAGACATTGCGGAAAGGCCGGCTGAACTTCTCCCCGGGGGGCGGAAGCGTTCCCGCGCGCCAGAACGTGGGTCGCTGGGCATTCCTTTCCGCTCTCGCGCACAGCCAGGGTCCATTCGTAGGGAACATCTTCTTTCGCTTTTTTGATTTCCGCTTCGATCTGCTTGCGCTTCTTTTCATCCAGGGATGTGCTCCGTTGTTGTTCCAGCGACTTCAAGCGCGCTTCTTTCCAGGCGCGCCAATGCCGAATTTCCTGTGCGGAACCCAGCGGTGAAAATCCGGGAGAATCGAACGCGGGTGGCGCGCTTTCGAAATGCCGCACCCCGCGAAAGAAGGCCAGGAGCGAGTAGTAATCGGTCTGGGGAATGGGATCGAACTTGTGATCATGACACCGCGCGCAGCCAAGCGTCAGGCCCAGGAAGGTTGTTCCAGTCGTCGACACCACGTCATCCAAGGCATCGAACTCGGCCATCCGCTTGTCGTCCGGTTCGTCATCAAAAACTCCGAGCCGCTGAAACCCGGTCGCGCTGATCGCATCCGCCGTGCCATCCGGCAATTCGTCCCCCGCGATCTGCTCCATCACAAACCGGTCATACGGTTTGTCCTCGTTGAAGGCCTTGATCACATAGTCCCGGTAACGCCAGGCTAAAAGCTTTTCACCATCTCGCTCGTATCCATTGCTCTGCGCGAAGCGCACCAGGTCCAGCCAATGCCGTCCCCATCGCTCTCCATATTGCGGCGAGGCCAGCAATCGATCGACTACACGTCCGAACGCCTCGACCGACGAATCGTCCTCAAACGCGCTCACCTCTTCCAGAGAAGGCGGCAACCCGATCAAGTCGAAGTACGCTCGACGAATCAGCTCACGCGGCGTTGCCGCGCCGTTTCGCGAAAGTCCATGTTCTTTAAGTTTCGAACTGACGAAGGCGTCGATCGGATTCCCACCTGCCGGCACGGGCGGCCGCTTGACCGGCTGGAAGGACCAATGCGCTTGTTCCTCGATTTTCGCAGAAAAGATTGCTGTGCCGCTTCCATACAGAAACAAACTCAGCAGAATCAAAATGACACCGCGCCGCTTCATCGCGCGTTTTGGATCGGGCTCATAGCCCAACTCTACCGTCCCCGGCTCAGCCATGTCAGATGAAAAATGTGCAATATTGAATCTTCAATGAATCCCCCGTTGTCATGCTCCTTAACCCTTGGCACCATTCATTCCGTGCAACCGGTCCGACTCATATTCTTAGCGGCTCTGTTTTCCTTCGCGCTTCACGCCGCGAACCGCGACTCCGCCCAATTCGAAAATGAAATCCGCGCGTTCGAAGCGAGTGACCGCACCAATCCGCCACCGAAGGACGCCGTTCTCTTTGTGGGCAGCTCCAGTATCCGCTTTTGGACGAATCTTGCCGAGTCCTTTCCTCAGTTCACCACCATCCGACGCGGCTTCGGCGGTTCGCACATTCCCGATGCGACGGCGTTCGCTGACCGGATCATCATTCCGTATCGCCCCTCAAAAATCGTTCTCTATGCGGGGGAAAACGACATCGCAAGAGGCGACTCGCCTGAAGAAACTTTCGAAGCGTTCAAGACATTCGTGAGCAAAATCCACTCGAGCCTCCCAAAAACGCCGATCTATTTCATCTCGATCAAGCCCTCCCCGATTCGTTGGCACCTCTCCCCTCAGGAGCGCCGCGCCAACGAACTCATCCGCCGTTATTGCGCCCGCCACAAGGACCTAAAATTCATCAATATCTGGCCCGCCACCCTCGACAAAGATGCTCAACCCGATCCGGCGTTCTACAAGCCGGACAATCTCCACCTCAACAATGCCGGGTACCAACGTTGGGTTCCAATCATCGCTCGCGCCCTTGAAAATTAATTTAAAACTACTAATGAACACGAATGAACGCGAATTCAGCAAAGGCGACGAATGCTGTGCCGCCGCGCTGTTATTCGTGTTTATTCGTGTCTATTCGTGGTTCCAACCTTTCCGTCATTCCTGTAAATTTGCGTCCATTCGTGGTTAAATCATGCCTCTTCTCACCCTCCAAAACATCACCAAGAGCTACGCTGGCGCAAACGACGCCACGCTTTCCATCCTCAGTGGTGTAAACCTCGAACTCGCGCCCGGCGATTCCCTCGCCATCATTGGCCCGTCGGGTTCCGGGAAAAGCACCCTCCTGAACATCATCGGCACCCTCGACCGTCCCACCAGCGGCACAATCCGGCTCGATGGCCAGGACCTCATCAACCTCGACGACCTCGCGCTCGCCGACCTTCGCAACCGCCAGATCGGTTTCATCTTCCAGGGGCACCACCTTTTGCCTCAATGCACCGTCCTCGAGAACGTCCTCGTCCCCACTTTAGCCTCCAAAGATCGCACTCTCCGCGCTTCAGCCCCAGATCGAGCCCGCAAACTCCTCGACCGCGTCGGCCTGGCCGCGCGTCTTGAACACCGCCCCGGCCAACTCTCCGGCGGCGAACGCCAGCGAGTCGCAGTCGTGCGCGCACTGATTAATCAGCCGAAGCTCCTCCTCGCCGACGAACCCACCGGCGCGCTCGACCGCGCCTCCGCCGCGAACCTCGCCCAACTGCTCGTCGATCTAAACCGCGAGCAGCACCTCACCCTCATCGTCGTCACCCACGCCCTGGACCTCGCTTCCAAACTCCAAAAAACCGCCGAACTAAGAGAAGGCAAACTCGTCTAGCGGACCGTGGGTTTCGGCCCGCGCGTGGCATTCAGGGCGGAGCTCCAAACTCCGCCACCAGCACGGCATTTGCGTAAGGAAAAGGCTTCTTGTACTTACAGCGCATCGCCTCCTCCTTCGGGCATTCTCGCCAATCCTGCCGCCCGTACATCTTAAGAAAGCTTTCACTTTTCGCACCAAGCTTGCCGGTATTTATTAATTCGTTCAGCTCGGGGTTGTAACTAATCGGCACCGTGATCACCAATCTACCCGCAGATGCCAACAGCGCACGACACGTCCCAATTGCTGACAAGATTTTATCTGCTGACCTGCCCTCGGCCTCATCATCGAAACCAATGTGCTCAAATGTGGAGATTGAGAGAATCAGGTCGAAACTCTTGTTGGGTCGAAACGACGTGATGTCCTCGTTGATTACTCCGGCTCCTATCTCAAACTTGTCGATGATTTCGTGCCGAACTGGTCCGTAATGCGAGAGCACGTTTCCCACCTCCAACGTCTTATCCGGTGCGGCAGATTCGAGATAATACCTTGCAATCGGTACCTCGACGCACCGTTCCGATGCCCAGGTCATATTGTAGCGGTGATAAAGGAGCGGCATTTCACGGCCGCGAAATTGGAATGATCTCGGCTTTAACCGGGAAACGATCAGAGGAGCGAAAACCGTTCGCAGCGGCTTCAGGGCAACCTCTTTCGCACCGAACCGCTTCACAAACCACCGGACTTTGCCGAGCTTGCTATTGTAAAGATGGGTTTTACTCACGACATTCCTTTAACGTTGACACTTCATCATGTATTTTGGCACGTTGTTCCCACCTAATATGGCTCGCTTAGGGTTTCTGGCGCCTGCGCTGTTCTTTTTCGTCGTTACGTTGCAATCGGCTAATTCGCGTCCCAATCTCTGGGATATCTCTAACGGCATCACAATCACACAGACAAGCGGAATCCGGGGTGGCTTTACCGCGGAAGACATGTTCGGCGCCAACTCTTCCATTGAAGCGGGCGCGACCGTCTTTTCGGACGATCGTCCCGATGGTTTCGTCCACTTTATTCAATGGCAGACTCCAAATCCGGTAACGGTCACCTCGTTCTCACTGTCCGCGGCAGGCGACGGTCCAGTTTTCAGTAACGAGCGTGAAATGGCGAAATTCGTCCTCCAGGCCAAGCTCCGCGCGGCGGATCCGTTTGTGACGATCTACACGTATACCCCAACACATCCTTACACCTTCATCGGGCCGGGCGGTCTGGACCTGATCTCAACAAGTATTCCTCCCCTCGACGCCCAGTTTTTTCGGGCGGAATTTGTTCAATGGAATGCGGGGCGCGGATTCGATGGACCGCGCATTATCGAATTGGAGGCGTTCGGCCCTTCGCCCGTTCTGCTCGATTATACCTTCGAAGAATTGCAGTCGAATGCGAAGCAAGTCCGCGATTGGTCCATCGGGGCTGCGAACCCGGGATCGATTGTCGGAACCAACTATCCGGTAGTGGCAAATCTTTATGCGGACGGTGAGCTCGCGATCAATGTGGGGAGCGCACAAGTCATCTCTCCGGTGCTGACCAATCTTTTGTCCACTAATTTCGTTCTGGAGGCGGCCATCTCGATTGGTTCGGACCTAACGAACGGCATTGCTTCCCTGGCCACATTCAGAAGTTCTCCGGGAACGAACCCTCTCACTGTCGCTTACGACTTTGCCGACCAGCAGGCTACGCTGACCGCGGGGGAGAAATCGCTGACTCTTCCCGTGACTTCAGGCGCGACACATCATATCGCGATCGCCGTTTCGAATTCAGTCGTGTCGCTCATCGCCGATCACGGAATCAGTCAGACAAACGAAACAGTTGAACTCTCGTCCGCTGGCAACGTTCAATTGGTTTTCGGTGGCACCAATCAGACTGCAGGTGGTGTGCTTCTTGAACGTGTTCGCCTTTCAACTGGCATTTCCGGTGTGGATGCCTTTTTCGATGCAATCAACTACGCGAAAAATCACGAAATACCAGACAACTGGCGCAGCCAATGGTTCGGCTCCGGCTTTCGCGCAGACCCTCGGGTGGTCGCAATTGCTGATCCCGATCACGACGGAGCAAACAACTTTCAGGAGTATCTCGCTGGAACAGATCCGCTCGACGCGAGCTCTGTCGCATATCCCGCACTGGCACAGATAAACCCATCGGATGCGCTCTTCACAAATGTGGTCAGGGTGCGTCTCACGACGGCGGCCGCTAATTCAACCCTTCGCTACACGCTCGATGGTTCCGAACCGACTATTGATTCAACGGCTTACATTGAGCAGATCACGATTACAAATGCGATAACGGTTCGTGCACGGGCTTTCATTGGCAGAGTTCCAATCTCCTCGATTTCGAACCTCTCCTATCAACGGGTGTACGCGATCGACGACGGCATCACAGCCGCATGGAGGCGTCAATTTTTTGGCGAGGGGTATCTTACCGATCCACGCGTTGCCGCGGAAGCTGATCCGGACAACGATGGTTCGACGAATTTTCAGGAATTTGTTGCTGGGACGAATCCGCTCGATGCGGGTTCTGGTTTCCGGGTTGATGTGGAGCTTGTCCCAAAGATTACCTGGACCACCGTAACAAACCGGCAATACAGAGTCATGCGGAAGCCAAGCGTTGATTCCTCGATCGCGGTTCCGGTTACCGACTTTTTGAGTTTTGGGACCACACCGGCAACCGTCATCGACACGAACCGGCCTGCGCCCAAATCGTTTTACTATATCGAGACGAGGTAATTAGCGTCCTGCCACCTTTGGAATTCCCATCCGGACGGTTTGCATGAGTTCGTCCCAGCGATTCATGCGAAGCTTGAGGAAGCGCAGCATCGCGAAATCGCCGCGTTGCCGAAACCGGGACACTTCTTCCCGCCCTTGCGCGATTGAATGCCAATCGCCGAACGCATCTCGAATGGCACCAAGATATGACTTTCGCACAAACGACCAACGTCGGATTAGAACCATGGCAACGGCAGCCTCAAGCAGGAGGAGCAACACCTGCAATGGCACTATGAACAGTAGAACGTGTTCGCAATCTTTCAATAAAGTGATCAGACAGTTTCGATTGGTATAATAGCGCTTTGACTCGCTCGTTTGATAGGTCACTACGCGCTCCCCTCCGTGCGGGTTCACATCCGCTGCACCGCGGTGATGTATTCGAGCTTTCCGAACTACCACCGAAGACTCTCCCGCAATCCAAATTCGCCAGGAGAGATCAAATTCCTCCGCATACATAAAGTAGCGCGGATCGAATCCTCCGATGCGGTGAAACAAATCGCGCTTTATCAAGTAGGAACAGCCGGGAGGCATAAACAACTGCTCTGTTCTTGCCGGAGGGATGCGAAAACTCGGTAAACCAAACAGATCGTAGCCGTGCACGTAGACCCACTGGTATTCGTTGTCTGCCCAGTTCATAACGTAGGGCGTTCCAGCGGCCGCGTTCGCGTCTTCTACTTCCTCAATCAGGTATTGCAGACACTCCGGCTCCATCCAGGCGTCGTTGTTCATAAAGAACAGATATTTTCCGCGAGCGATTTGGGCCGCCCGATTGTTGCCGTCCGCGAAACCGTAATTGGCGCCGAGTTGCACAAACCGGGCGTTAGAATGTCCTTGCAATAGACTTTCTGCCGTAGTGTCCGATCCGTCAGTTGACTTGTTGTCCGCCACGATCAGCTCGATTTTCTCGGGAATCGTCTGTTTGGAGACCGATTCGAGACATTGACGAATCCACTTTGCGCCGTTGTAGTTGAGAACAACGACGGTCACGAGCGGATTTGGCTGCGGATCGGCCATTTGGTGGCGCCCAATTGAACGGCTTGCCGCTCTTTCGTCCAGAGGATTTCGCTCGCGTCGCGTGCATGAAATCTGTTATCAATTCGCTTATGAAGGGCTAAGGCAACCGTTCCGATAACTCGCTGCGAGCCCAAACTTTTGCGCTCAGCTTCCCTCGTCTCGAATTTCGCGAGGAAGTGAGACGAAGAACTTGCTGCCATGGCCCGGTTCGGATTCGACCCATATCTTACCGCCCTGGCGTTCGAGTATTCGTTGGGCGATGGTCAGGCCCAATCCTTCGCCCTCGGTTCCTGACGGATCGAGTCGATGGAAGATTTCAAAGATTTTTCCCTGGTGCTCGGGCGCGATGCCGATGCCGTTATCCTCGACGGCAAAGATGGCCCGCGAATTTTCAATTCGACCGCTCACTCGGATCCGACCGGGCCGAGCCGGATCAAGGTATTTGAGAGCGTTGTCGATGAGGTTGGAGAAGACCTGGCCAAGCTGAGTGGCATCCGCGACGGCGGTGGGCAGTTCCTCGATGACGAGCGACGCATTCTTTTGCTTGAGCTGAAAATCGACGGTGATGGCGATCTCCCGCAGCATCGCGTTCATATCGAGAACCTGCGGGTTCAAGGCGGCGCGGCCAAGGCGTGAGAAACGCAAAAAGCCGGCGAGCAATTTATCCATTTTGGAAACCCCCGCCTGAATAAATTTGAGGGCTTCGGGAACATCTTCGGCGAGGAGGATTAGAAGTTCTTTTTTATCGATGGTGGTTCCGGGCGCTTCAGCAATCTTCTTTTTCACCTGTTCGCAGGCGCGGCCGAGTTCTTTGCTAAAGCCCTGCACATTCACGAGCGGCGAACGAAGATCGTGCGAAGCGACGTAGACCACCGTCTCGAGTTCCTTGTTTTTTTCGGCCACCTCCTGGGCGTATTGCGCGAGTTGCTCTTCGTTGGCCTTGCGGGAGGTAATGTCCGTGCGGATGGCGATATATTGGACCGGTTTGCCGGCTTTATTCACGAAAGGAAAAATCGTGGTGTCCACCCAGTAGTAGTTCCCGTCTTTCGCGCGATTTTTGATTTCTCCGTGCCAGATCTTGCCTTGCGCGATGGTTTTCCAGAGCTCGGCAAAAAAAGATTTTGGATGGTAAGCGGAATTGATAATGCGGTGGTTCTGTCCGAGCAGTTCCTCACGCGAATACCTGGAAATCTCGCAGAACTTCTGGTTCACGTAGGTGATATTTCCAGCCGCGTCGGTGATCGCCACGATGGAGTGTGCGTCCAGCGCGGCTTTGATATCGCGCAATTCATTGAGGGTGGCTTCCATCCGCTCCGCTGTCCGGGCGAGGGCGGGCGCCTGGGCGTTCAGCTTTTGGAGTTCAGCGATCAACTCTTCACGAGAGAAGTGAGAATAGTTGTCCATGGGAGTAAGCATTCTAACAGAACATTCGGTTGGAAAGAAGAAAGTCCCCGGTTGTATTCGGTCAATCGCATTCCCAGGTTTCTGTCTTCGCCCTTATGAGAGAGCGGTCTGGAAGAGGCTGATACGACCATTTGCGGCGATTGACGTGACCTGATTCAACTGCGGTAATTGTCCCGTGCGTGCGAAAAGTCTCATTATTCTAATCGGAGCTGTGGTTTCCACGCTCGGCGCGGTGCAGGAAATCGTCATTACGAACGATTTTCGTGTGCCACCCGGAACGAACGAGATGCGACTGATTGTGAGGGCGAGTCACATTACGATCGATGGAGGCGGCGCCATCTTGCAGGGGAACGGACGGGCAAACGATCTGAAGTCGCTGGAGGATGCGGGCGTCGGTCTGCTGCTCGAAGGCGTGGCCGACGTCACATTAAAGAACTTTCGGGTTCGTGGCTTTGCCAATGGTCTTGTGATGCGCGATTGCTCCGCAATTTTGGTGAAGCAATGCGATTTTTCGGACAACTACCATAACCCGGCACACGGCTGGGGCGAGTTGCCGCCCCGTGGCGGGATTCTTTGCGAACGCGTTCGCCTGAGCGTCATCGAAAGGAATGTTGCGGCGCGGAATTGGGACGCGCTGCGGTTGATCGACTCCGACGAAAACTTGATCGAGGAAAACGACTTTTCGCATTGCTCAAACACCGCCATCAGCTTGTGGCACTCGTCACGAAATCGATTTCTGCGGAACAACCTCTCCTACGGAATTCGCATTGATCGCGCCGCGGGCGAGGTGCATGCGCGGGATTCCACTGGCGTTCTGATTGAAACGGGTTCGAACGATAACTACTGGTTTCGTAATGACGTCACCTACGGTGGCGATGGTATTTTCATCCGCCCACTCAATCGATGGGTTTCGACCGGAAACATATTCGTCGAGAATGATACCTCTTACGCGAACAACAATTGCGTCGAGTCGTGGAGTCCGGGAAACACCTTTATTCGCAACAAGGCGAACTATGGCAGCTACGGCTTCTGGCTCGGTGGCAGCGATCACACTGTTTTGATCGGGAATGAGGCGGCTTATAACGGTCTGACGAATGGGAATCACAATGCGCCAGAGCCAGGCTTTAGTCACGGGGGGATTGTCATCGTGGGGGGGCCCTCGAGCCACACGCTGATCGATGGGAATCACACGCATCATAACAACGGCGCGGGCATCGCATTTCGCGGCGACGTGGGATCCAAGGGAGCAAAATGGAAGACCGAACATTGGGTCGTACAACAAAATGTAATCGAGAATAATCGGTTTGGCATTTGGGGTCGGTGGGGCAACGCAATTAGGCTGGCCGCGAACGCCTCGAGGAATAACGCGCAAGGGAACTACCTGACGAATGTTTCTGATCTCCTCGAGCTCTCGGGAACTGATCTCCGCTCGCCTACGGCCAATCTTCTCGGCCCCGAAGTAGCGCGCGTGGGCGAACTGGTCCGATTCGACGCGTCGGGTAGCAAGGGGCATGTCCACTGGTATCTTGATGGTGAGGCGGGGACGAGCACGGTGCTGGAAAAGGTTTTCCAACAGCCTGGCTTTTACCGTGTCGGGCTGACGGTGGAAAACGGTTCACTCGCGAGCCTGGCTTGGCGCGACCTGATCGTGGTGGCACCCGTCGAGCGGGAATTGGGTACGGAGGGCAATGCGGGGGAATGGGGCTTTGAGCTGGAAGGGAACAACGGCCAGGCACGAATGATTTTCGAGGATGACACCCGTGCTCTCGTCGGGACGCGTTCTCTGCGGCTTTCTCCGAACCCGTATCCCGGCGCTTATGCGACCGCGATTTATCCCGCTGCCCGGAACGCTTCATGGGATTTTTCCAGGAAGAAGGCGATTCACTTTTGGATCAAAGTTGAGAATCCGAATCTGCCTGGTTTTCAGAATGCCGGTCCGGTGGTGCGCTTGTTTGGGCGTGATGGACAGATCGAATTCAAGCCGGTGAAAGAGGGTAACTTGCTCAACGATCCTCCTTTCAGTGAGGGGCGCTGGCTTTGGATGCCGATACGAATTCCGCTCGCCGGCGATGAAAAGTGGGAACGGAAAGTTATCGGGGAGCTGCAGCTCGAAAGTATCAGCGCCATCAGCATCTCCCTCGACTCATGGGGCGCGGAGCCGTTCAACGTCTGGCTGGATGGCTTGTCTACGGAATAACTGAAGCTGAATCGTGCTTGCGATCGTTGGAACTCCTCCGCGCGGAGCCGGTTGGTCAGGGGCCGTCACGTTCTGCGGCGGGATCAGAAGGCGCTCTCGATGACCGGACGGGCCTGCTCTGCGTTCCATGTTCGTTCGGAGGAGATGATGATGGGGCCGATAAAATGTTTTTTGGTGCTGTGCACTTTGAGTCCGCCCTGATGGAATTCAATTGCCTCGCTCGCATAGATACGCCAGTTGCTGAAGTCGAAGGAAACGCGCCAGGGGGATTTCTGGCGCGCGGCGGTGAAAAGAAAGGCGAGCGCTACGAAGAGAATAGCTGCCAACATTATTCGTCGCCAGCGTGTGTAGGAAACGCGCGGCGGTTCTGATGGCGGGAGGTTCGCCGCACCGGGTTGGGCGTGGGCGTTGTGATTTGTCCCGGCAATGTTTTGACTGCGGGCCATGGGGTGCATTGTAAAGAAGGGGCGTGGATTTACAACGAGGTGGCTGCGCGCTCAGGGTTGGCGGACGCGGTAGAAGCGACGAGAACCATTCTCGGAGGTGAGCTGCACGTTGGCACTGATTTGTCTGGCACCGGAGAGCGGTTCCCAGGTGATGAGGTTGGTCGAGGTTTCAAGAATCTGTGAGGTGCTGGCCAGTTCAAGTTGGATGTCGCCCGTGGGCGTGAGCTTGATTGCTGCAATGCCAGGAGTGGCAGGAGGAAAGAGGTTGCCCATATTCAGATAACCGCCGGTCACGCATTTCCCGGTGAGCGACGGTGCTTTAGTCACACCCCCGTAGAGGCGCTTGATGATATTGGTGTAGCTCTCGGCCGGGTAGGCGGCGCGAAGAAGGGCGATGGCGCCGGTGACGTGGGGGGTGGCCATGGACGTACCGGTCATGTATTCGTAATCCTCATCGGAGCGATAGGCGGTGGAGTAGATGTCTGTGCCAGGTGCGGCGAGGTCCACCGTGGTTCGGCCCCAATTTGAGTAGGACGAGTCGAATTGCCCGCGACGGTTGATGGCCGCAACGGAGATGATGTTGTCGAGTTTAATATTGGCTGGGTAGCTGGGTGTGAGGTCGTTATCGGTGAATTCGTTACCCGCGGCTACGACGAAGATGATTCCGGCGGCTCGTGCGGAGTTGATCGCGGTACGCAGGGCGACGCTGCTGTCGGGACTGCCCCAGCTCGCGTTAATCACCTTCGCGCCTTTCTTGCGGGCATAGTCGATGCAGGCGATGGCATCGGACGTGTCACCCCAACCGTCCGAAGTCATAAATTTGAGGGCCATTATCTTGACGTTCCAGCAAACACCCGCAATGCCTTTGCCGTTGTTTCCGACCGCACCAATGGTTCCAGCGACGTGAGTGCCGTGGCCGCAATCGTCAAAGGGATCGTTCGTCCGATCAAAAGCGTTGAAGCCGTAAACATCGTCGATGATGCCGTTGCCATCATCGTCTTTGCCGTTGTCCGGGATTTCGCCTGGGTTGTGCCACATGTTAGCGGCCAAATCTTCGTGGGTGTAGCGGACGCCGGAATCGATCACGGCGACAATGACATTTTCGGCTGAGTGGTGTGAGGTCCAGCCGACTTCGGCCCGAATGTCGGCATTAGTGAGGCCGCCGCTGACGCCAAGGTTGTTAAGTCCCCAACACTGGGTAAACCCGGGATCGTTCGGCAAATCACTGGCATAAATGCGGTAATCGGGTTCGGCGAAAGCGACGAGATCTTCGGCCAGGTATTCTTTTGCGAGAATGGCGGGGTCGGTCCGCCCATCGAGTTCAAGGACATCGACTCCGAGTTCGGGGAAATGTGAGTGGAGTTTGTGACCTCGGCTTTTGCGGGTCCTGTCCAGTTTCGCCCTGGTCTCCGCTTTAGGAACGATCAGAAGACGGTCGTTTCGGTAGGGACGAAGGGCAGGTTGGGAGTAGGCAGGGGTGCCGATCGATAAGAGGACGACGGTTACCAAAACTATGGTGCCTTTAGCCATAAGGAAGAGGTTAAAGTCGCACCGGAAGTGAGGTTTTTCAAGCTGCGCAATGGTACCGTGGTTCATCGGGGAATTCCTGAGCGCCGATTCATCTAGGGGCAGTATTGAAGGCCGGTGTTCCACCTATATACTGCGTCAACCTTGAATTTTACAACGCTTGCCGAAGGCAAATTGCGCCTCAGCTCGGGCTGGGAGCGATTGGATTTCGGGGCGTTCTCCCAGGCAGCAACCACCACCACCTGTTATGGCCGAGCATATTAGTTCCACGCTGGAAACAGCCCACCCCAACGGCGCGCAAACAAAAGCGCGAAAAAGCAAGCCGCAGCGCAGACGAGTGTCCTTGCCCGCCGGAGTTGAGAGCGACGTGGATACCGACATCGACCGCGAGGTGCTGTTGAACGCCCTGAACGGATTCAAGCGGGGCGATTTCTCGGTGCGGTTGCCGAGCACCTGGCGCGGAATCAATGCGAAGATTGCGGACTCTTTCAACTCCATCGCGGAAATGAACGAGAGTATGTCGGATGAGCTTGAGCGAATCAGCCGGGTGGTGGGTCGCGAAGGCCGAATCGACGAACGGGTGAGTCTTGGTGAAACGGTGCGTGGGGATTGGGCGGGGTGGGAAGAGTCGATCAACATGTTGATCTCCGATCTTGTGTGGCCGCTGAACGAAACGGCGCGCGTGATCGGTGCGGTGGCGAACGGCGATCTTTCGCAGAAGATGGCGACGCAAATTACAGGGCGTGCGCTGAAGGGTGAGTTCAAACGGACGGCGACGACGGTTAATACGATGGTGAAGCAGCTCGGAAGCTTTGCATCGGAAGTGACTCGTGTGGCGCGCGAGGTCGGCACGGAAGGAAAGCTGGGTGGTCAGGCGCGTGTGCGTGGTGTGGCGGGCACTTGGAAAGACTTGACCGATTCGGTGAACCTGATGGCGGGTAACTTGACGGGGCAGGTGCGCAACATCGCCAAAGTGGCAACGGCGATTGCGAAAGGGGACTTGTCCAAGAAGATCACGGTGGACGTGAAAGGCGAGTTCCTAGAGTTGAAGGTGACGATTAACACGATGGTGGACCAGCTTCGTTCGTTCGCCTCCGAAGTGACTCGTGTGGCGCGGGAAGTCGGTACTGAAGGTAAGCTGGGTGGCCAGGCGCGCGTCGAAGGTGTCTCGGGCACGTGGAAGGATTTGACCGATTCGGTGAACTACATGGCCTCGAACCTGACGGCGCAGGTGCGTAACATCGCGGCGGTGACCACGGCGGTGGCGAACGGCGACCTTTCGAAGAAAATCACGGTCGATGTCAAAGGCGAAATTCTCGAACTGAAGAACACCGTTAATACGATGGTGGACCAGCTTTCATCGTTTGCGGCGGAAGTGACACGCGTGGCGCGCGAAGTGGGAACGGAAGGGAAGCTCGGTGGACAGGCCCAGGTAAAAGGCGTGGCCGGCGTGTGGAAGGACCTGACCGATAACGTCAACTTCATGGCGTCGAATCTGACGGTTCAGCTTCGCGACGTATCGAAGGTCGCGACCGCGATTGCGAGCGGCGACTTGACGCAGAAGATCACGGTCGATGTGCGCGGCGAGATTCTGCAGATCAAGAACGTCGTTAATACGATGGTGGATCAGCTTTCGTCGTTTGCAGCGGAAGTAAGCCGTGTGGCGCGCGAAGTCGGCACGGAAGGCAAGCTTGGTGGCCAGGCCCAGGTGAAGGGCGTCGCGGGTGTGTGGAAGGACTTGACCGATAACGTGAATTTCATGGCGTCGAACCTGACCGTGCAATTACGCGACGTGTCGAAGGTGGCGACGGCCATAGCGGACGGCGACCTCACGCAAAAGATCACGGTCGAAGCGCGCGGGGAAATCCTCCAGATCAAGAACGTCATTAACACGATGGTGGATCAGCTCAGCTCGTTCGCCTCGGAGGTCACTCGCGTAGCGCGCGAAGTCGGCACCGAAGGAAAACTCGGCGGCCAGGCGGACGTGAAAGGCGTGGCCGGTACCTGGAAGGATCTGACTGACTCGGTGAACTTCATGGCCGGTAACTTGACCGCGCAGGTTCGTAACATCGCGGAAGTGACGACCGCGGTCGCGAACGGCGACCTATCCAAGAAGATCACAGTCGACGTCAAAGGCGAAATTCTGGAGCTGAAGAATACGGTCAATACAATGGTGGACCAGCTTCGCTCCTTTGCGGCGGAAGTGACTCGTGTCGCCCGCGAAGTCGGTACGGAAGGAAAACTTGGTGGCCAGGCGGACGTAAAAGGCGTGGCCGGAACATGGAAGGACCTCACCGATTCGGTGAACTTCATGGCTGGTAACTTGACCGCGCAGGTCCGTAACATCGCGGCAGTGACCACCGCGGTGGCGAACGGCGACCTCTCAAAGAAAATCACAGTCGACGTGAAAGGCGAGATCCTCGAGCTGAAGAACACCATCAATACGATGGTGGATCAGCTCAGCTCCTTCGCGGCTGAAGTGACTCGCGTGGCACGCGAAGTCGGCACCGAAGGAAAACTTGGCGGCCAGGCGGATGTGAAAGGCGTGGCCGGCGTATGGAAGGACCTCACTGATTCGGTGAACTCGATGGCTTCCAACCTGACCGCGCAAGTTCGAAACATTGCGGATGTGACCAAGGCTGTGGCGAACGGTGACCTCTCCCGCAAGATCACGGTGGACGTAAAGGGGGAAATTCTGGAACTGAAGAACACGGTCAACGTGATGGTGGACCAGCTCAGCTCGTTCGCTGCGGAAGTGACCCGTGTGGCGCGCGAAGTGGGCTCCGAAGGAAAGCTCGGCGGTCAGGCTGATGTCAAAGGAGTGGCGGGTACCTGGAAGGACCTGACTGATTCGGTGAATTCGATGGCTTCGAATCTTACCGCTCAGGTTCGTAACATCGCCGACGTGACGAAAGCCGTCGCGAATGGCGACCTCTCCAAGAAGATTACAGTCGACGTAAAGGGCGAAATTCTGGAGCTCAAAAACACCGTCAATACGATGGTGGACCAACTCAGCTCGTTCGCCTCGGAAGTGACTCGTGTCGCGCGTGAAGTCGGGACCGAAGGAAAACTCGGTGGACAAGCGGAAGTGCGAGGTGTGGCCGGAACCTGGAAGGATTTGACTGACTCGGTGAACTTCATGGCGGGTAACCTGACCGCTCAGGTTCGTAACATCGCCGAAGTGACTACGGCGGTCGCAAACGGTGACCTTTCGAAGAAGATCACGGTCGACGTGCAAGGTGAGATTCTCGAACTGAAGGAAACGATCAACACAATGGTGGATCAGCTCCGCTCGTTCGCGTCCGAGGTCACACGTGTAGCACGCGAGGTCGGCACGGAAGGAAAGCTCGGTGGGCAGGCAGATGTGCGCGGTGTTGCCGGAACCTGGAAGGACCTCACGGATTCGGTGAACTCGATGGCGGGTAACCTGACTGCACAAGTCCGTAACATCGCCGACGTAACCAAAGCCGTCGCGAATGGCGATCTTTCAAAGAAGATCACGGTCGACGTGAAGGGGGAAATCCTTGAACTGAAGAACACCGTCAACACGATGGTGGATCAACTCAGCTCGTTCGCTTCCGAAGTGACTCGTGTCGCGCGCGAAGTTGGCACTGAAGGAAAGCTCGGCGGGCAAGCTGTCGTTAAAGGCGTGGCCGGCGTGTGGAAGGATCTCACCGACTCGGTCAATTCCATGGCTTCGAATCTCACCGCGCAGGTTCGTAACATTGCGGCGGTAACTACAGCGGTGGCCAACGGCGATCTCTCCAAGAAAATCACGGTGGACGTGCGTGGGGAAATTCTTGAACTGAAAGAAACCATCAACACGATGGTGGACCAACTCAGCTCGTTTGCATCGGAAGTTAGCCGCGTAGCACGCGAAGTCGGCACGGAAGGAAAACTCGGTGGCCAGGCGGTTGTAAAAGGCGTTTCCGGAATTTGGAAGGACCTCACGGATAACGTGAACAGCATGGCCTCCAACCTGACCTCGCAAGTGCGCGGTATCGCGAAAGTGGTGACTGCGGTCGCGAACGGCGACTTGCAACGCAAACTGACTGTCGAGGCAAAGGGCGAAATTGCGGCGCTTGCTGACACGATCAACTCGATGATCGACACGCTAGCGACCTTCGCTGATCAGGTGACCACGGTCGCGCGCGAAGTCGGGGTCGAAGGGAAACTGGGTGGACAAGCTTCAGTGCCCGGCGCAGCGGGTACTTGGAAAGATCTCACGGACAACGTGAATCAGCTCGCGGCCAATCTGACGACGCAGGTCCGCGCGATTGCGGAAGTGGCGACGGCCGTGACTCGCGGTGATTATAACCGGACGATTCAGGTGGATGCGCGCGGGGAAGTGGCGGCGCTCAAGGACAACATCAACGAAATGATCCGCAACCTGCGCGATACGACGTTGAAGAACTCCGAACAGGACTGGCTGAAGACCAATCTCGCGAAGTTCTCCCGTATGTTGCAGGGACAAAAAGACCTGCTCACGGTGGGCAAACTCATCCTCTCCGAACTCGCGCCGGTGGTTGGTGCGCATCAAGGCGTGTTCTATCTTATGGACGCGGCTCCGAAAGAAGGCGATGCGTTCCTGAAATTGCTCGCGAGTTATGCGTACCGTGAACGGAAGAATGTTGATAACCGCTTCCGCCTCGGCGAAGGCCTGGTTGGCCAATGCGCGCTGGAAAAGGAACGTATTCTCCTGACCAATGTTCCGGAGAACTACATCCAGATTACTTCCGGACTAGGCGAATCGAAGCCGAATAACATCATTGTGCTGCCGATCGTGTTTGAGGGCGCAGTGAAGGCGGTCATGGAACTGGCTTCGTTCGAGAAATTCAGCCCGACGCACCTGGCGTTTCTTGATCAGCTTACCGAATCAATCGGTATCGTGCTCAACACGCTCGAAGCGAACATGCGCACAGAGGATCTCCTCAAACAGTCGCAATCGTTGGCTCGCGAGTTGCAGGCGCAGCAGGAGGAACTCCAACAGACGAATGCGGAGCTGGAAGAGAAAGCGAAACTGCTTGTGCTCCAGAACGAAGAAGTCGCCCGCAAGAACCGCGAAGTCGAACAAGCTCGGCAGGCGCTCGAAGAAAAAGCTTCGCAGCTTGCGCTCACTTCCAAATACAAGAGCGAATTCCTCGCGAACATGTCGCACGAGTTGCGCACACCGCTCAACAGTTTGCTCATTCTGGCGAATCAGTTGGCCGAAAACCCGGATGGAAACCTTTCTCCGAAACAGGTCGAGTTCGCCAAGACGATTCACGGGGCCGGTATCGATCTGCTCACGCTGATTAATGACATTCTCGATCTTTCCAAGATCGAGTCGGGAACGGTCACGATCGATCTGGGCGAACTGCCGATGCTTAATCTGCAGGACTACATCGACCGGACCTTCCGGCACGTGGCCGAATCCAAGAAGCTCGAATTCAATATTCGCCTGGACAGCACTTTCCCCAAATCGATCCAGACGGACACGAAACGCTTGCAACAGGTGCTTAAAAACCTGCTCTCAAACGCGTTCAAATTTACAGAACACGGCGAAGTGGCGCTCGAGATGTTTGTGGCCACTTCAGGCTGGTCCACGGAGAACCAGAACCTGAACGCGGCGGACATGGTGGTGGGCTTCTCAGTTCGAGATACCGGCATCGGCATTCCAAGCGAGAAACAGCAGATTATCTTCGAAGCGTTCCAGCAGGCTGATGGTTCGACCAGCCGCCGTTTCGGTGGTACTGGACTCGGTTTGGCAATCAGCCGGGAAATTGCCCGGTTGCTCGGCGGAGAAATCCGGTTGGTGAGCACGCCAGGGCAGGGGAGCACCTTTACATTGTATCTGCCTCAAACAACCGCGCTCGCCCGCAGCACCCCGAAACGCACGACCACGACCGTGCAGTGGATCGAAGCGCCACGCCGGGAGGTCGTCACCCCTGCGGTCCTCGACACGCCAATCTCTGTAGCCATGACGGATAACGACGCGAACGACGATCGGCATAACATCAGTCCAGGCGATCGCGTCGTGATGATCGTGGAAGACGACACCAAGTTCGCCAGTTATCTGCTCGATATGGCGCATGAACACGGTTTCAAAGGATTGGTGACGGGGCGCGGCAGCACCGCGCTGGCGATGGCGCGCGAACACAAGCCCGACGCGATCACGCTCGACCTTGGTTTGCCGGACATGGAAGGCTGGAAAGTTCTGGATCGTCTGAAAGATGATCCGAATACGCGTCACATCCCGGTCCAGATCATTACCGCGGACGAGGAGCGTGAACGCGGCCTGCAACAAGGCGCGCTGGCGTTCATTACGAAGCCGGTTCAAAAGCAGAGCCTGGACGATGCCTTCAACGAAATCCGCCAGTACATTGAACGGCAGGTGAAGAGCTTGCTGATCGTTGAGGATGATGACGTGCAGCGCAGCAGCATCGCGGAGTTGATTGGCGAGACGGATGTGCAGATCACCGGCGTTTCCACCGCGCAGGATGCACTGGAGAAATTAAAGGATGGCCATTTCGATTGCATGGTTCTCGATCTCGGTTTGCCTGACATGACTGGCTTCCAGTTGATGGAAGAGATCAAGAAGGAGCCGAGCCTCCGTTCGTTGCCAATCATTGTTTATACCGGCCGCGACCTGACGAAAAAGGAAGAGACTCAGCTCAAGCGCATGGCCAAGACGATTATCGTGAAAGATGTTCGCTCACCGGAACGTTTGTTGGATGAAACCTCGCTTTTCCTGCATCGCGTGCAGGCCAAGATGCCGGAGCCGCAGCGCAAGATACTCGAGAAGCTGCACAAGACCGACGAAATGCTTTCGAGCAAGAAGGTCCTGGTGGTTGACGATGACATTCGAAACATCTTCGCGATGACGAGCCTGCTGGAACGCCACAATATGGTGGTCCATTCGGCGGAGAACGGTAAAGACGCCATCGAGGTCTTGCGTGCTAATGATGACATCAACGTTGTGCTGATGGACATCATGATGCCGGAAATGGATGGATACGATACAATCCAGGAAATCCGGAAAGTTCCCAAGTTCAAGGAACTGCCGATCCTCGCTCTCACCGCGAAGGCGATGAAGGGAGACCGTGAGAAGTGCATTGAAGCCGGGGCGTCGGATTACATTTCAAAGCCGGTCGATACCGACCAGTTAATGTCGCTGCTGCGCGTCTGGCTGCATCGCTAAGCCATGAGGCAGCGCGAGCGCAATATCCCGGACCTTGAGAATCTGGAGATTGAGCTTCTGCTGCAGGCCTTGAACCGCCTGCACGGGATCGATCTCCAGCAAGGTTCGACTGCGCCTGTCCGCAAACGAATCTGGGAGGCGGTCCGGAAGGAAAAAGTCCGGAACGTCTCGGGGTTGCAGGAACGGCTGCTGCATGATGCCGAGGCGCTGGAACGTTTTCTCAAGACGGTGCTGCCGCCCTTTGTTCCGTATAGCGCCGGATTTCTACAGAAATTTCGGCTCGATATTGTTCCCATCTTGCGGACGTATCCATTTGTGCGGATCTGGCAGATTGGTTGCAACTCTGTGTTCGAGACGTACTGCCTGTCGATCATCCTCGCGGAGGAAGGGCTTCACGAGAAAAGCACCATCTACGGAACCGACGTGAACGAAAGTTTTATCCAGGACTGTTATCAGGGGATTTTCCCGCTCGATCAGCTCGATAAGTATCAGAAGATTTATATGAAGAGCGGTGGACGCCGTTCACTGGCGGACTATTTTTCCGGTGGAGGTTCGCAAGGAATGTTCGACACATATCTTCGTCGCAACATGGTTTTTTCCCGCCATAACCTGGGCACGGACGGGTCATTCAACGAATGCAACGCGGTGTTTTGCCGCAATCCGATCAAGTTTTTCGATCTCAAGACCCAGGAGCGCGCGCACGATTTAATACATGAAAGCTTGATTTTGTTCGGAATACTCGGGCTCACTCAGGGTGAGACATTGGAAAGCGCGCCGACCGCAAAGTGTTACGAAGAACTGGATCAGGAATACAACCTGTACCGGAAAATTGGCTGAGGTATGTCGATGCTAGCCGTTGATTTTAAACCTGTCGAACCGCCCGTGCCAGCCTTCGGTGTTACCCCCCCTTCGGACGACAATCCTCGGCACGAGGATCGCAAAGCAAATATCCTGATGGTGGATGACACTCCCGAGAACCTCGTGGCCCTCGAAGCGGTCCTGTCGGAATTGGGCCAGAATTTGATCAAAGCCCGTTCGGGCGAAGAAGCGTTGCGCCTGCTTCTGAAACAGGAATTCGCGGTCATTCTTCTCGATGTGAACATGCCGGGATTAAACGGGTTCGAAACCGCCCAAATGATTCGGCAGCGGAAGAGTACTGAACATATTCCCATTATTTTTGTCAGCGCGATCAGCACGTCCGATACGCACTTGTTCAAGGGCTATGCGCTGGGGGCGGTGGACTACATTTTTACCCCTGTTATCCCCGACGTCCTGCGCAGCAAAGTCAGCGTTTTCGTTGAACTGCTCAAAAAAACCGAAGAAGCGAAAAGCCAGGCAGAACAGCTTCGTCGAATGGAAGAGCGCGAACATGCGCGCCAGCTTAACGAGGTTTCCAAACGGATCGAACTGCAAACGAAGCAAAACCGCTTTTTCACGCTTTCCATCGATCTCCTCGCGATTACTGATTTCAACGGCGAGTTTAAAGAGTTGAACCCGGCGTGGCTTCGGGTTCTTGAACTTTCCGAAGGAGAACTTAAAGCACAGCCCTTTTGGAGCCGCATGGATCAGTCGGAGGAGTTGATTGCCCGGCGCGCGATGAGAGAAGCCATAGCCGATCAGCGTCCCGTCAACTTCGAAGCGCAATTGACTTGTGCGAATGGATCGTATCGTTGCTTTGCCTGGACCGTCGCGCCATACGCTGCCGAAGAGCTGCTCTACCTGTTCGCGCGAGACATCACGGAACGGCGTCGTGCGGAAAGAGAAATCAATAAGCTGAACGCCGATCTGGGCCAACGCGCCACTCAGCTCGAATCCGCCAACTCTGATCTGCAAGCTGAAATCGTGACGCGCAAACGAGCGGAGGAGGCGTTGCAGGAATCGAACTCGGCGTTGGAGGCATTTTCTTTCTCCGTCTCGCATGACTTGCGCGCGCCCATTCGCGCGATGCAAGGCTTCGCGAATGTCCTTTTGGAAGACTACGGCTCCAAACTTGATGAAATGGGCAAGGAATGCGCCACACGGATCGTAAACGCGGCCGAGCGCATGGACCTGCTCGTGCACGATCTGCTCGTTTACAGCCGCCTCGGGCACACGACACTCGATCTTTCGCCAGTTTCGGTCGAGAACGCGGTGTTCGACGCCCTCGCACAGTTGGAGCAGGACCTGAAGATCCGCGGCGCTTCCGTGGAAGTTAAACAGCCCCTGCCAGCGGTGACGGGTCATTCCACCACCCTCACGCAAGTTCTGGCCAACCTGATCGGCAACGGCACAAAATTCGTTGCCGCCGGGCACAAGCCGGAGGTCAAACTTTGGGCGGAACAGCAGGATGGCCACGCCATCATTTGGATTAAAGATAACGGCATCGGCATCGCTCCTGAAAACCAGTCGCGCATCTTCCGTGTATTTGAACGGCTCCACGGCGCTGACGATTACCCGGGCACCGGCCTGGGTCTCGCAATTGTGCGGAAAGGTGTCGAACGCATGGGCGGCCAAGTTGGCCTTGAATCCAAACCCGGCGCTGGGAGCCGGTTCTGGATACGTCTTCCTCTTCCGACACGCGCCGCCCGTCACGATTTAAAGCGTTAGACTCGGGATTTCCGAGCGCCCACCCGATCGAATCACCCTTTAGTGGAATTTTCCAACGGACGCGCTTTGCTATGATCACAGGCTCAGAGGGCGCAACCAGCCCTCTGTTCCAACTACCGTGAACGCACTAAAACATTCAGTAAACTTGTTGTCCCGTTTCTTCCACATAGGGATTCTATCAGGAATTCTAGCGACCAGCCTGGCGGATGATCGGCTGGTGGGAATTTGGATTCTGGATGAAGGATTCCAAACTACGGAATATCTATTCCGTTCGGACGGGAAGTATCAAATCGACAGAAAGAGTGCAGATTCGGAATTTGGATTTTCTTCAAGCGATCACGGCACCTACGAAGTGGTTGGGCAAACGCTGGTTTTATGGCCTTACGATTATCTTGGAGACCCATCGAGCCAGGCTTATCAATTCGATATAAATGGGAATGCATTAGAATTGACCCAGGCGGATTTGCAGATTGTCCAGACTTACGTTTTCAAAATCGGCTCGCGCGAAGATGTGCTCGTGCGGGAGAAAGCCAAAGGAGATGTGATTGGAATCTGGGAGCGGTCGATCACCTTCGCTGGCAAGGAGGAGTATACATTTCGACCGGGTGGTTATTATGTTTTGAAGAGCTCGTCAGAGAACGATCAGTTTCCACCGCAATTTATTCGCGGGCGGTATGCGCTGAACGCAAGCGTGCTGACAATCCATCCTTATGGCGGCAGTGCGAAGGAGTATGAAGTCGATTTTTTTGGCGACGATCTAACCTTGATTGATAGCAGTGGCACGTTCGGGCGCGCCGAGACATTCCGGAAAGTGGCAGGCTCTGAGCCGCTCGTGAGGGCGAAATCAGCAGAGGCCGAGGCGTTTTTGAGCAGGACCAATTGGCAGGTGGGAACGTGGGAAGTGCGCGATGCAGTCCACACTGTCGATCTCACGTTTCGACCGGATGGTCACTACAGCGCGAAGGAAGATACAGAATTCCTGGCCGGCCTGGTGCGAGGGCGTTACGCACTGCAGGATCGCACGATTCGCTTACTGCCGTTTGTGGGGCAGGGGCTCTATGCCAAGAGCAATGGCGAGTTCGGCAAGGTCGAACGCGAGCGTGAGTTAGACTTTTATGATGGCGAGTTGCAGTTCATCGATCTTACCTCTTTTTCACAATCGATTACCATCGCTCGCAAACGCGATGGCAGTGATGCTCCAGTCTTGGAGAAGGTTCACCAGGCACAGGCAGAACGGGCCACGTCGGGCTGGTACGTGGGTGTGTGGGAAGTGAATGATCCAGACGGTTGGATGCAATTTACGTTTCGGCCCGATGGTCGGTATATAGCAAAATCCGGAACAGCCGGAGCGCCCAGCGAAGTTGAGCGCGGTGAGTATAGGGTGGCCACTGACAAAGTGACGCTGGCGCCCTATTCAGGCCTCGGCGCGGCCCGCGGCTTTGAACTCGATCTCTATGACGGGGATTTGTTCCTGATCGGCGATCTGAATCGGATGGTGGTGGCGCGGAAGGTCCCGAGCTCGCAAGTGGAAGTCATACAGAAGACAACCGACCCGGTGGCCTTAAAAGGTGAACGAGGGTCGGTCCTCGGTTTATGGACGGCGAATACGCCCGGACAATCGGCCGAGTTGGTCTTTCGCGACGACGGGCAGTTTCGGCTGAAGCGATGCTCGGGCGGATTCGTGTCGCAGGACTATGGACTGTATTCCGCGGATATGGCAGCACGCACTTTGATCTATGATTCGCGTTTCGTCCTGGCACAGACCCTCGGAATGGATTTCTATGGCAATACGCTAACCATCTACGGAGGGGTGAATGCGCCGAGCACTTATGTAGTGAATCTCGGCAGCGTGGACGCTTCGATTAGTCAGTCATTTGCTGCCGATACAGCGGAGGCGCTCATCGACGGACAATGGTTAAATCGAATCCCGATCGCCCGGCGCAATCCGAACGCGGTGCAGGTGCCGACCGGAGATATTCCCTCCGATCCGTTTCCAACCCGTATTTTCCCAGATGCCACGGTCTTTGGCGGCTACCAACTATATCGTCGACTGATTGCGAGTTCCGTGGTCTTCAATGAAAATGGCACACTCAAGAGTTGGCCGGTGGTGAACACGCGGGAATGGCATTTCTTACCCACTGGTCGCGTGATGGTGCGGTTCAAGAACCATCTCGCCGGAGTCACTTACCCGGAAACCATCGAGGATGTCACCACTTCGTGGGGTGCTTACCGCATCGCACCTCCGAGCGGGCAGCAGGATATTCTACATATTTATGCGGAGAACCTCTTGTTTGTCGAGATGGACAATGGCGACCAGGCCGAGATGACTCTCGAAGATGGACGCCGAAACCTTTTCTGGTCCAAAGACTATCAGATTCAGTGGGAATGGGCATCAGAACAGAAGCCCGTAACTTGTCAGTCGCCGACTAACCCGGACGCAAGCCTGATGAATACGGGAGTCGCTTTGAGGACTAACATACCGCCCGATCCGATCGGCAGCGCGCAAGCCGCCAGAATTCACATTACAAGCAGTCCTTCGGGTGTGATCGGAATTCACGGGACCAGCGAAATCGCCGCTAAGATTATCCTCGAACGTGCAACGAACTTAAAGGAGCCGGTGACCTGGCAGTCTTTCCAAACCAATCAAGTCTCCGCCGGCGCTTTCACCTGGCCAATGTCTCCTGAAGGCCAGGGCGCAAGGTTCTTTCGCGTGCGGATTGAACGAAATTAAAGCCTGGGCTTCTGAGCGAGAAGAACCCAGTACGAATTAATCGACTTGATGAGTGCCTGAAAATCGAGGAGCTCGAACGGCTTTACGAGATATGAGTTCGCGCCGAGCTGATAGGCCCTTTCCAGATCGTCGCTGTGGTGCGACACAGTGAGGACCACTACGGGGAGCTTTGCCAGCTTTGGATGTTTGCGCACCCATTCGAGGACTGCAAAGCCGCTTTCACCGGGAAGTTTGAGATCGAGCAGAATCAAGCAGGGCAGGGGATACTTCTCGCGGTCCGCATAATGCCCGTCGCCGTTTAGGCAGGCGATCGCCTCCGCCGCAGTGGTCACGTGTGTAAGAGGGTTAGCTACTTTACCGCGTCGGAAACCCTCTTCCATCAACCGGAACTGATCGAAATCATCTTCGACCACCAAAATGTGATTGTCTGGAAACATCGTTCTTCCTGCCAGCGGCGTAGTTAAAGTGGAATCCGACTAAAGGGCAAGTCTCATCGATCTAATACTTAGCGGCAGGTCTCTTGACTATCCGGTCGTCACGCGGATGATTAGCTTCCAAACATTACGCACACATCCACGCATGAGGAACCTTTTTGTTCTTTGCACCGCAATGATCGGGCTCACGCATCGTCTCGACGCTGCCAACTTCACTGTCTCCGGAAAGCAAAATCCCTGGCTCATCACGGCTAATCCTTTTCAACCGGATGGGGACCGCCCCGCGCTCTTCACCGACTTTGCACCCGGTGATCGGCTGGAGTTCTCTGCCGCGGGATCCGTGGCGTTTAATCCAGGCCTCGATTCAGGACCGGACGGCACCGAGGATTTTCCCATCACTCATGGCGCTGTCACTCATATCTCCGGAGTCATTGAGACGCCTGCCAACGCTCTGCTAGGCGTTTTCCTGGACGATAGCGATCCGATTTCAGCGACAGATACTCCGCCCGATCTTGATTTTACCACATCGCCGCAACGAAATTTTGCGACGCAATCCCCGGCGTTGCGTCAGATGTTCTTTATCGGCGACGGCAAGACCACCGCCGGAACCAGGCAGAGCTTCGTTGTTCCCGCCGGCGCGAAACGGTTATACCTCGGAGTGCTCGACCGAGCGAATTGGGCCAGCAATGAGGGGTCCTTCGACGTGACCGTAACGCAAGGCGGCGCAGGGCCGCAATTGACGCCAATTACATCATTTTCCTATCGAACGTCTTCGCCGATTCGCACGAGCAACTTGTTTCAGTTCACGGCTACAGAATCGGCGGTGCTCTCCGATTTGCGGGTGCGCGTGCAGTCCTCGACGACTCCGACGGTTGAGGGGAGCTGGACGGACCTGCCGACGGGGTCACAGATGTCTCGCCTGGATAACACCTGGACAACCACCGCGATCGACCTACCCTCGGGTACCGAGTATTTTCGGGCGATTGCGTCGGCCCCCGGCTTTCCTGACCAGGTTTCGACCGTGATCGGGCCCCTTACGATCTTGCCCGGCATTTCGCCTTTCGGAAATTTCTCTTACAGCACCACAGCTCCGGCGCGGACCGGTGTGCCATGGACGTTTACCATTCAGGAGCCTTCCGATTTCGTTGGCCTCCGCGTGCAGAGTAGCGCGACACCTGAGGTAGAATCATCCTGGAGCGATCTTCCGGGTGGAGGAGGAATGACCCGCCATGGCGATCTCTGGAGCCTCAGCCTGTCGGATATTCCTGCGGGAAATCTCTATTTTCGAGCAATTGCTTCGGCAGCAAATTATCCGGATAGAGTCTCGGCTCTCTTAGGTCCGATTAGAGTGCAGGAGGCGCTGCCTGTCGTTAAGAAAACGCAGGCGATGAGCGGGAAGTATAGTTTGCAAAGCCTGGAAGAACCGGCAAAAACCCCCGGGATGATCCTGGCTGAAGCGATCGGTGTCGCGAATGTCCATTTCGCGCTGGGTGATTTCGTGGGCGGCTCTCGCATCCTTGCGGAAGCGATGACCTTTTATGCGATCGGTCAAGCCACGATCGATGTGACGGTTGGCGAGGGCGAATCGCTCACCGTTCCTGGGTTGAATATTGGACCGAATGCGGACCTTGTCTTGAAAGGGACGATCAATGGCGATGTCGGCATTTACGGCGTCCCCGCGCTTCCCATGATTTCGAATGACGGAGCGAGTATTATCAGTAATGACGGAAATAGTTTGATCAGTAACGATGGCGGATCCATCCAGTTTGACGCGGCCTCTGCTCAGCAGATCAGCGCCGCAGCGGCTTTAGCGGAACCGGCAGGATCGGCATTGATTTCTCCGAACGGCGGTACAGTCCTATCTACCGGGCAGGGAGGGCTCATCCCTCCGAACGGTGCTTCACTCATCGGACCCAACGGTGCATCACGCCCGATCGGCGTTCGAGCGCTCAACACGGCCTCGGTTTCTGCCGGGGTTATGACGATCAACGGCAACTATCATCAAGATCCCGGAACCGCTTTGATGATCGCCATCACCGGGACCAACAACACACCCCTCCAATACGATCATCTGATCGTAAACGGTCGCGCGGAATTGGGCGGCGTCATCGCATTCGGCTTTTTTAATATGGCGACTGGTCAGCCGACGGAGGGACCAGCCGAAGGCTCGGTGTTTGATGTTGTAACAGCGACCAATATCACGACGAACAACTTGCTGGTGCGCGGCCCGCTCTGGGGCAATGGTCTGCACTTTCGCGGGGATGTGGTCAACGTCGCTGAGGGGCGGCAGGCACTGCGTCTGACCGCTGTTCGGATCCCTCCTGTTTTGGCTGTCGAGCGTGCCGACTCGCTGCTGCGAATCGCGTATCCCACGAATTACATCGGAATGACCCTGGAAAGCTCGACCTCCCTCGGGAAGGGGAATTGGTCAGCGGTTAGCACCGGCACAAATTTGGTAACCTTGCCCGCGAGCAATTCCGCCGCGTTCTTTCGTCTGCGTAAACCCTAAGTGAGGAGAAGAGACTGAGAAACCCGGGGTTGGGTCTGAGATCTAGACCCTGAGCTTTCGCGGCCACTGCTGATTCGCTTCCCAGTATGTCTTTTTTAACGCGATCGCGGGTTCGTCGGCGGCTGGTTGCACGCGATCTTCGGCGTCAGTGGCGCGGGAAACAACCTGATGTTCGCCAGGTGTTGGGTTCTTCCAATCGAACGTGAAAAAACGCCACGTGTAGCGATCGCGGGGGGAGCGATCGATCTTCGCCGGTATCCAGGGACCATCATCAATCTTCACTTCGACGTTCTTAATCGGTGTGCCATCTCCCCAGGCCGCACCGGTCAGGCGAATCGTGTCGTCGGGCAGTTTCACCGCGCGCGCGACGATGGACTTAATGTCCATCGGGCCCACACTGGTCAGGCGCCAGATTGTTTTGTCCGGACGCTCTTCCCCGCGGAGGGTCACATACTCCTGCGCCATATATTTACTCATGTAACGGCGATCGAGCACCTCGATTCGATTGAGCCACTTGACCCAACTGATCCCGAACCAGCCGGGAACCACAAGGCGTAATGGAAAACCGTGCTCTTTCGGCAGCGGCTCGCCGTTAAGTTCATAACAGAGCAAAAGATCCTCGCGGCGTGCGTCGTTGATGTGCAGGCTTCGGGCAAAGTTTTGGAGGTAATCCTTCTCGCGGATTTTCTCGATCCGTTCGTCCGCGCCGAAAAAAACCACTTCAATCCCGCGCTTGAGTGGTGCGCATTCTTCCAGCAGATCCACGAGCGGCGTCCCGGTCCATTTCACATTGCCAATTGCTCCCATGAAGCCGGGACCGTTTCCATTGCCGCCGCATTCGAGAGTGGCGGTGATGGTTTTACGCCTGCGGGCTTTAATGCCCTCGAGCGTCAGCTTCTTCGGCTTCTTCACCAGGCCTGAAATCTCCAGCAGATGATCTTCGGCCTTCAACGTCGGCACATTGTAATGCTTAACGACGTAGAGGTCTTCCGTCTTTGTGTACCAATTCGTCAGATCCTCCCAGCGCGTTTGCTGTTTCACCGGAGGCTGAGCGTCGAGGAACGGAAGCAAAACTCCGCTTTCTTCGGCGGGCGGGCCGCCGAAGAGGGAGAGCGGGTATTGCGCGAAGGCGACGGCAGCCAACGCGACGCTCCCCTTGATCATCTCCCTCCGATTGAGCTGTGTAGTCATGTGAGAACTTGAAGCGAACTATTGGCGTGAGTGCAGGCCGATCATATTCCCTTCCGTGTCGTGCACCAGCGAGATGAAACCATATTGGCCAATGGAAAATTTCTCTTTAAAGATCTTGCCGCCACTCTTCGCCGCTCGCTCCGCTTCCACCGCGCAATCCCCGCAACTGAAGTAGATAACCACCGCGTTACCCGTCGGCCTTCCGCCGCCCGGCATTTTGACGAGCGCGCCTGGGCAGCCGGGGACGTTGTGCTTCATCGGAAACGCAAGCATCTGAATGACGGGGCTATCCAAGGCCTGGAGTTTTACTTCAAACACGGCTTCATAAAAACGCTGCGCCCGTGCCATGTCGTCCACGTAAATTTCAAACCAGCCGACCGGATTACATTCTGGAGTCATGTCCGAATCATTGCCGTTTTTGTGAAACTCGCAAGAGCTTGTTCAAAGCCGCTGGGATTTGCTGGCACCTTCAGACTGTTCAGGCAAGACTCTCTGATACGCAGAATGAAGAAGATTGGAATTGTCACAGGCGGTGGAGACTGCCCGGGTTTAAACGCAGTGATCCGTGCGGTGGCCAAAGCTGCGAGAATGCGTGAATGGGAAACGGTGGGGATTCTCGGTGGCTATGAAGGACTGTTCGAACCGCGACAAACGATGCCGCTGGACTACAACGCTCTGAGTGGCTTGCTCACTCGCGGCGGAACAATCCTCGGCACCGCCAACCGCGGCAAGTTCTCCTCAAAAACGGGTCATGGCGACAACCGCGACCTTCCCAAGGAATTGTTGGATGGCGTGAAAAGCGGAATGCAGGCTTTGGGCATTTCCGCGCTGGTGTCTATTGGTGGGGACGGATCGCTGAGCATTGCAAAACAGATGCACGAGCGCGGCGTGCCTGTTGTAGGTGTGCCAAAGACGATCGATAACGATCTTGCCGGAACGATCCTTACGTTTGGTTTCGACTCCGCCGTCGCGTGCGCCACCGATGCGCTTGATCGCTTGCACACGACGGCCGAGAGCCACAAACGGGTGATGGTTCTGGAATTGATGGGGCGTTACGCCGGATGGATCGCTCTCTACGCAGGCGTGGCCGGCGGCGCGGATGTCATCCTGATTCCGGAGATTCCTTTTAGCTATGACCGGGTATGCGAGAAAATACGCCAGCGGGAAGCGCGTGGGAAAGCATTCACTCTGGTGGTCGTTGCGGAGGGCGCCCGGGAGCAAAATGCCGATTTCGTGACTTCCGCCGGGCAGGAAGCAAATCGCGAGGCGCGTCTGGGCGGCATCGGGGCTGTTGTGGCGAGCGAACTCGAACGCCGAACCGGCAAAGAAACACGGAGTTGCGTGCTTGGCCATCTTCAGCGTGGCGGCAGCCCGACTCCATTCGACCGCGCCCTCTGCTCGATGTTCGGCGCCATGGCGGTGGAATTGGTCGCAGAAGGTCAGTTCGGCAGAATGGTAGCGTTTGTGGGGCCTTCGGTTGGATCGGTCGATCTTGGCGAAGCGGTCGGCCGCTTAAAAACAGTTCCTCCGGATGGAAAGCTCGTGATGACCTCCCGCGCTCTTGGGATCAGCCTCGGCGATTGATAGGGGCGTTCCAGTTTTAAGGAATCAAACTTGAGCCGGTAGAAGCGCACTGAAGTCGTTTTGCATTCCACATCCGTGAAAGGTTCAGGCGCGGCGCTCATCTGAAACTCCAGCAGTTTCTCCCACGTGACGAGGTTTTGCGATTTTTGCAACTCATACTTCTGCCCGAATACGCCGGACCAGGAAATTTGACTGAGCCCGAAAGCTGGATGGCGAATGTTCAAACCAAACCCAACTGCGCCGCAGGAAAAGCCTCCGACCAGAGTTGGATTGACCAGTCCATTGATTTGGGCGGCGCCCACTCGAGCCCCGGTCAGAGCATCAAAGTAGGTGATTTTTGATGGGGCTCCGGAAGAGGACCGCCCGGCTGGTTCTGATGCAAACAGGCGGCCGCCATCCTGGGAAATGCCGAGAGCACTGCCGTAAAAGGTGAATAGATGCGCAATGGAAACCCCCGCGATCGTGAGGAACGGAGCGTGGCCGAGCACTCCTGTTCCCGAATCCAGCGTGAAGCCTTGTATCGCGTCGCCATTACGGACATAAACTTTGTGTCCCCCGCATGAAACTGTGACTGACACTTCGCTGGCCGACTTTTGCTTTACTGAGTCGAGGAGCTGCAGTCCGGGGATGCTGAAGGAAACAAGGGAGGTGCCCGCGCCCGGGACGCCGTAGGTCCGGGTCACAGCCAAACCCACTTCGAGCGTGGGACGGCTGCAACTTTAAGGATGAAATCGTCAGGACCCGGAAGAGAGAAAGATTCGCCGGTATCGTTCAGCTTGCCGTCAGTGGAGATGCTAATAGGAGGCAAGGCGAGGCGCCACTAATTACCCTCGTTACCGTTCATGACTCTCAACTTTCGCGAATTGCGTGCTGGTTCTCTGAATATTCAGACGTTCGTCCTAAACATTTTTGCGGCCAAGCGCCCGGAGATTTGCTATTTATTTGTCGCTCAGCAGGAGGTTACTTGCCTAATTCTTTTTTCAAATATTCGTTCGTAGCAGTTCTCGTTGGTTCGATCTTCACGATCGCGGCGGAGGAACATCCGCGCCTCTTTAAAGACCGCGTCGCGCCTCACTGGTTCGCTCAGAACACGAAGTTCTGGTACCAAAACGAACTGCCAGGCGGTGGCAAAGAGACTGTGTTGGTCGACGCAGAACGAGGCACGCGCGAATCGGTAGAAAAACCGCCTTCCGATGCTTCGACCGATGAGGTCGTCTCCCTTGAGCCGGAAAAGCACAACGCGGAAGACGATGGGGCACGTTCGGCTCAATCTTTAGACGGTAAATGGACTGCACGGGTTCGCGATGGGAATATTTTCCTTAAGCCAGCAGGTGAAGAGAAGGAAATCCAACTAACGCAGGACGGGGCTGAAAACGTCCAATACGGTCGCTGGTCATGGTCCCCAGATTCTAAAACTCTTGTTGCGTTTCGCATCACACCCGGCGATCGCAAGGAAGTCTGCCTCGTGGAGTCATCGCCCAAGGATGGCGGTCGAGCCAAACTTCGGTCGCGGCCCTATGCGTTGCCGGGCGACAAATTCGCCAGCTACGAACTGAATGTTTTCGATGTTGAGGCGCGGAAGAAGATCAAACCGCAGGTCGACCTTTACGAACACGAATGGGAGCCGCCACGTATTCATTGGCGGCGAGATTCCAGCCGCTTTACCTACGAACAGGTCGATCGGGGCCATCAACGACTGCGAGTCATTGAAGTGAACCCATACGATGGCTCCGTCAGGGACCTGATCGATGAGCGCTCCGAAACGTTTATCTGGACCGCTCACACGGAGACGTTGACCCTGAATCTCGTCAATTGGCTCAAACATTCGGATGAGATCATCTATGTCTCGGAACGGAGTGGTTGGCGCCAACTATACCTCGTTGACGCAATTTCGGGATCGATGAAGCCGATCACTGAGGGTGAGTGGGTTCTGCGCGGCATCGACAAGATTGACGAAAGTACTCGGCAGATCTGGTTCAAGGCCAGCGGCGTCTTTTCGGAGCAGGATCCGTATCTTGTTCATTTCGGCCGTGTCAATCTTGATGGCTCGGGCCTGCTGTGGCTAACCCGTGGCAACGGAAACCACTCCATCGAATTCTCCCCTGACCGCAAATATATCATCGACACCTACTCGCGAGTGGATGCGCCTCCGGTCAATGAATTGCGCCGCGTTTCGGATGGAGAACTGGTTTGCAAATTGGAGGAGGCAGACATCACGGAATTGCGGGCCAGCGGCTGGGACGCGCCCGAGGTTTTCTCAGCCAAAGGACGCGACGGAAAGACTGACATCTGGGGAATCATCTGCCGCCCCCGCGATTTGGATGTGAGCAGAAAATATCCAGTGCTCGAAGACATCTACGCCGGCCCCCAGGGCTCCTTCGTTCCCAAGCGGTTTAGCGCCGGTTCGCGTTACGATTCCTGGACAAGGCTCGGCTTCGTCGTCGTCAAGATCGACGGCATGGGCACAGCCAACCGTTCCAAACCGTTCCATGATGTCTGCTGGCACAACTTAAAGGATGCGGGTTTTGAGGATCGCATCCTCTGGATGAAAGCGGTCGCGAAGAAGTATCCTTACCTGGACCTCTCGCGTGTCGGGGTCTACGGTACCTCGGCGGGCGGGCAAAATGCCGCGGCTGCGGTTCTGTTCCACCCGGAGTTCTACAAGGCCGCCATTGCGAACTGCGGCTGCCATGACAACCGTATGGATAAATCCTCGTGGAACGAACAGTGGATGGGCTACCCTGTCGGCCCGCAATATTCGGAAAGCTCCAATATCGACAACGCCGGTCGATTGCAGGGAGCACTTTTCCTGATAGTGGGCGAACTCGACACCAACGTCCCGCCCGAGTCCACCTATCGGTTCGCCGACGCTTTGATCAAGGCAAAGAAGGATTTTGACTACCTCATCGTTCCTGGCGCTGATCACGGGGTGCGTGGCCCCGCCACCGCATACGTCCAACACCGCATGGAGGACTTCTTCGTCCGTCACCTAAAGGGCGAATCCATTCCAAACCACAACGTCGAAGCAAGAAACTGATGGAATCGAGTCGCCCCAATTCATGTGTGCTCTTCCGGGTCGGAGAGCCGCCCCGGCTTTCCCGCCCCGCGCGTGCGCGTGCAGCGCGAGATTTGATAGCCCTGGTTGAACGCACGCTACGAGCCTGCTTACTCGCAACTTTGGCAGTTCTGTCCAGCTCCGCACAACCGCGCGTCACCACTCCTCCCGATTCATTTTTCGAATTCGTAAGCGAAGCCGACCGCGCTCCCGCCCGCACTTTCTACAGCAAGTATCTCGATATCCTCGGCATGCCCGTGGTCGCCTCTCCGGAAGTCGCGGACCAAGCCCTCAAACGCACCCACTGGATCGTTACTCATCTCCTCGCTGGGCGTCCCGATATCGTCGAAGCGATGCGCAAGGATCGCATGTATCTCATCGTGATCGGCAAAGACCAACTCTACTGCGACATTCCCGAATACTCGCACCAGCGCAATCCGGCGTATTGGAACGAACGCGTCCGCGGCACCGGCGGACGGCCTACCAGCTTCGGTGAAGAGAATTTACTCAGCCTCCCATTGGACCGTTACGACGACGAAAGCATCGGCGTTCACGAATTCTGCCACACCATCGATCGCGCCCTCCGCTCCATCGATCCGACGTGGACGGACCGCCGCAACGCCACTTACCGCCACGCCCTTGATCACGGCCTTTGGAAAAACACCTACGCCGCTGGTGATCCCGGTGAATTCTGGGCGGAAATCTGCCAGAGTTATTTCGATTGCAACCGCGTCAACAACTGGAACCACGGCCCAATCGGCACCCGTGAGCAGTTAAAACAGTACGATCCCGAAAGTTACGACCTGGTCCACACCACCTTCAAACTCAGTCCGGAGAACGACTGGCATTACACCTGGGTCCAAAAACTTCCCAACGTCACCGCTCCACCCGCGAAGTTCCACATCGATCCCTACTACACGAAATTCACCTGGGCTCGCGAATTCCCCGTCATCGGCCGCGACGCTTCAAACGAATCTTTGCTTAAAGCGAACGAAACCATCCGGAAGGTGTTCGCCTATCGTCACGACATTCTCAAAACGTTAATCAACGACGGTTGGAAACTGGCCGTTGTGGCACTGCACGAAAAGCTTCCGGCAGACCAAACAAAGCTGTTAACCGTGCGCGAAGATAATCCGGCTGACACCGTCCGCGTTTTTGGCAAGGCATTCTACGACATCACCGCCACTCGCCCAATCGATCCTGACTGGGACAAACGCCGCGACGTCCAACAATACGAATTACGCGTGCAGCGCCTGGACATCCGCTTTGATGAAAAACTAAAAGAGATACACGACAAAGATCGCGCCGATTATTGGGCAGCCGGTCTCGCCGCTTACTTTGACGCAGGCATTCCGCCAATGAAAACTCGCGAACAATTAAAGAAACTCGATCCCGGACTTTTTGCACTGGTTCATGGAACGCTGGCTTACGAGAGCCATCCCGATTGGAGATATTCTCGATGATGCGCGCTTGTCACGTCTAACGCACTCTGCGCGTCGCACGCTCTTGTAGCCAGACGACGTCGGGATTGTTGGGAGTACGATAACTGATTCTCCAGTACGCTCCTTTTAGAATGGGCCGCACGGTGCGATCATCCTGCCAGCGCTTGGTTTCGGAATGACCGTCCGCGAACGAGGCCCCGCCCGCACGATGATGGTAGCTGGCCGGATAATCCCAGAGAAAGCCGATGGTTTCAGGCTTGTCAGGATAACCGGTCATATCCACCCCGAAACTTGGACTTGTGATGCCATCCTCGCGAACATCAATGAAGGTCATCGTGCGCGCGGGACCTGGGTCCATCAAATCCCCGAACTTTAGATAGATCCGCCATCCGCCGCCCGAATACGGACCCCAGCCACCGTTCTCAGTCGGCGTAATATCTCCGCCATCCCAACCGCCCAGCCAAAAACCAAGGGACATGCTGCGCACTCGCGGAACTGGCTTGCCTTTGTATGGTCCTGAATCGGGCGTGACCACGGAGCGATCCGCCGGGCACTTGAAAGGAGCGGCGCTCTTTAGATACGGCCAAAGAAGCGACTTTTGAATATCCTGAGCGGGATCCCAATTCGACCGATTTTGCGGAACATAATTCATAATACCACTCAAATAAACGCGCGAAGAGGTGCCGTCAGCGAAAGGCAGGTTGTCGTTGAAATCATCCGTATAGATTTTCCACGCCAGAGTGAGTTGCTTATGATTGTTCATGCATTGAATGCCCTGGGCCTTCAGCTTGCCTTTGGCCAACGCCGGTAGCAGCATACCTGCAAGGATCGCAATGATTGCGATCACGACGAGCAGTTCGATGAGTGTAAAGCCGCGCTTTCTCATTTTTCGCCCTTCCTAATTAATTAAAACTTACTCTTTGGATCTAACGAGAGATTCCTCGGCGTTGCGAAGTCTCACCCGGACGCGGTTCACCCCGTACCGAACGTATTCTTTCAACTGCTCATTCCTGGATTCGGAGATGCGCGTCTCTGCCTCAGCCAGTAATTTCTCCGCCGTAGTCAGGCGCGAGCGTTGAACAGCGGGGTCAGCCCTCGAATTATTGGCTAAATGGATGTAGCCCGACGCTTTCACACGCAGGATGCGCACCTGTAGCATCAAAACGCCGGCGTTCGCGGGCTCTGCCAACTGCAATGTATTGACTAAATCTCGCGCTTTGAGAAAAAGTTTGTCCGCCTCCTCAATCTTGCCCTCGATAATAAGGGACTCGCCCATGTCCGCGCGGGCGTGCACGAGATTAGCGAGCCAGCCAGCGTGGTTCGGCCACCTCATTCGAGCGGCTTCGATATTTGCCAGGCGCTCCCGCCGGCACTCTGCGGCACGATCGTAATCTCCCAGGTCCAACCGGGCGAGCCCGAGCAGCTCCAGTTCAGAATCCAGATCCCAGAGCGGCGTCTGTTGATTACCGGCAGCGGCCTGACGCATGGCGGGTAAAGTTGCGCCCACCCCTTCGTCCAGTGCCTCTTTCGCCCTGCCCGTCTCGAGTAAAATCCAGGCCCGCAATTGCCGAGCCCAAACACCCAACATACGGCCGTCTTGCGCGACCCACTGCTTTGTGCTCCCCTTAAGGTCTTCACTCAATTGGGCCATTCGCGCCACATGCTCCAGTGCTTCGTCATAACGGAGCAACCCTAGAGCACCAAAACAGGCGCTCATCTCGGCCCACATCGTCGTGGCCATTTGCTCTTCCGTCATCGCTGCCGAAGAAACTGGGTGGGCGAGCCGAATGGCCTCCTGCGCTGCTTCAAGCCCTTCCCTGAATTGTCCCATACCGCCCGCATAACCGAGCCAACCGCGAATGTAAGAAAGCTGCAGGTAGTATGCGGCTAATAAACTTCTAACCTCCGGCGAGGGATTCTTCTCCTGGCGCATTTGGTCGATGATTCCCTTCGTAGATTCCATCATCTCCGCACGGACTGTGGTGGTTCCGATAATATCGCTGATGCCCGGAGAGACGCGCCGATAAGCAGTCTCCATCAGTTTGAGAACCTGGTTTAAGCGCTGTTCGGCCCGGGCCCGTTCCTGCCGAGCTCGAATCGCCTGCGACGCGCTAATCACCGTCGCCACAACCAACACCGCTACGGAAAAGAGAGCGGCCGCCACCTGCACGCGGTGCCGATGCACGAACTTCTCCATGCGATAGGCCGCGCTCGGAGGGCGGGCGTTGATTGGTTCTCCGCGCAAAAATCGTCGAACCTCCTCCGCCAATGTGTTCGCGGTCTGGTATCGCCGGGAACGATCCTTTTCCAGACACTTCATGACAATCCAATCAAGGTCCGGATCAACCCTGGCCCTTGTCGATTCCGCACTTTTCGCAAGGGAAGGCCGGCGAGGTTCGACTTCGCGGATGATGCGCCGCATTTCGTCGAGACCCGCGGTAAGCAGCTCCTGGTTGTTGAAAGGTGGTTTCCCGCTGAGCAGTTCATACAAGAGGACGCCGAGAGAGTAGATGTCGCTTCGCGTATCAATGTCGTCGCTCGTGACCAGAGCTTGCTCCGGACTCATATAGGCCGGAGTTCCGATAAACTGCTCAAACGACGTAAAGACCGTCTTATCCGTCAGTCGGCCCTGGATGGCCTTGGCGATTCCAAAATCGATCACCTGCGCGACCGCCCCCTCGGCGCGCTGCGTCACGAGGATATTTGAGGGCTTCAAATCCCGATGAATGATGCCTTTTAGATGGGCATGTTGCACCGCGTCGCAAACTTGGAGAAAGAGCCTCAGACGCTCCGGTTGGGAGCAATGATGGGTTCGGCAATGCTCCGTAATCGGCAGCCCTTCCACCAACTGCATTACAAAGTAAGGGCGACCATTGGGGGTCGCGCCGGCATCCAGCACCTTCGCGATATTCGGATGATCCATCAGCGCCAGCGCCTGCCGTTCCGCTTGAAACCGGGCCACGACGCTCGCGGTATCCATTCCGGCCTTGACGATCTTCAGAGCGACCTGCCGCCGAATAGGTTCTTTTTGCTCCGCGAGATAAACAACGCCACAACCCCCTTCGCCGAGCCGCCGCGACAACTTGTAAGGCCCTACGACTTCTGGTTGCTCAAGTTCACTTAGTTCGCGAACTGCCGGCCCAGTCATGAACTTATCGGCGGCAAAGTGGTCCTCGACCATCTTTTCAATTGCGTGCCGCAGTTCAGGCTCATTTCCGCACGAAGCCGCCAGAAAAGCCGTTCGGGACTCTTGGTCAGGAGACTCGATGGCCTCCAGAAAAAGGTCCCGTTGGCGCCGGGCTGAACGTGTGATGGTCTCGTTCACTACTGGCTCATGCGCTCTCCTGATGCAGGTCACGCCAAAAAAATTCAGCTATTAGCGATCAGTTGCTTTAATCGCACGCGGGCGAAAGCCCAAATCCGATCGACGCTGCGCGGGGACATCCCCAGGATCTCTGCGACTTTTGGCACAGGCAAGCCCACGAAATATCGAAGTTTCACCACCTCCGCCGCCTCCGGATCTTCCGCGGCAAGATTCTCCAGCGCTGAATCCACCTGTAGAACTTCCTCGGCCGGAGCGGTCAGTTCTATTTCACAGTCGTCGATGGATTCCGGTTCCACGCCGCTCCCGCGCTTGAGCCGTCCTTTGCGGCGCGCCCGATCGACCAGAATGCGTCGCATCGCTTCCGCCGCCGCTCCGAAAAAGTGGGCACGATTTTGCCAAACGGGCTGTTGGTCACCACCCAGACGCAGCCAGGCCTCGTGGACCAGCGCGGTCGGCTGAAGCGTATGGTCGCCGGCTTCTCTGGCCATTTTCGCTGCGGCTAGGTTGCGCAGTTCCTGGTAAACGAGTGGAATCAGGTCATTTGCGGCTTGAGGATCGCCGTTCCGCGCGCGTTCGAGAATTTTCGTAACGTCGCTCATGACCGCTCTTCATCCTAATCAGTGACTCTCTCGAAGCGAGCCCGAAAAACAAGCCGTAGCGTAGCGCGTTGGCGCGATCTGGCCGCAAATAGCGCATGCTTGATTTAGGCAACGAACGCCCAACTTTTTTATGAGATACGTCTTAGCTTTGGCCGCCGGATGGTCGCTCACGTTTCTGGCGGCATCCTTGTTTGCGGTTTCGCCCGTCATCGACACCCAGCCGAGTTCCCAGTCTATTCTCCTTTACCAGGACGCTGCATTAAGTGTGGTCGCCAGCGGAACGCCGCCTCTTGCATACCAATGGCAAAAGAACGGTCTGCCCATCCCAGGCGCCAATGGTTATCAACTCATCCTGAGCCAAGCCAAATTCAAGGATGCAGCCAGCTATTCGGTGGTCGTGTCGAATAGTGAAGGAAAAGCCACCAGCCAGGAAGTCTCCCTTGACGTTACTCCACCCCAGGCGGGTGATGTCGATTATTCATTCCTCAGCCCAGGCGGTATTGACGGAGAGATTTGGTCAATCGCCGTTCAATCCGACGGAAAAATCCTGATCGGAGGATCTTTCCATGCTGTGCGCGGCGCATTACGAAACGGCCTGGCGCGACTGAACCCTGACGGCTCCACGGATTACACCTTCGGATCCGCTGGAGGCGTCGGAGAAGCTCGTTCCATCCTACCGCTGCCTGACGGAAAGCTTATGATCATGGGAAACGGCGGCGAGACCCTCCTCCGATTGAACGCTGACGCGAGTGGGGATTCCAATTTTCCCGACATATTCGCCGATACCTTACACCCTCCTGGCTGTGCTCCCTGGCGTAACTTGGAATGCAGAGCAGCGCAGGTTAACGCCACGTTGACGCAGATGGAAGGCAAGATTCTGCTTGCCGGAAACTTCGCCACGATCAATTTCCTGCCGTCCCCACCCATCGTGCGAGTGAACGGCGACGGCAGCCTTGACACAAACTTCGTCGCAAACCTTGGTAACTCGGATGTCCCTCTTTCCGTAAGCGCGGTAGCGATTCAGAATGATGACAAATTAATCGTTGCTGGAAGATTTAGCAGGCCCGACGGCACGATCGGCTCCGGTATACGAAGGCTGCTGCCGAATGGCACCTTGGACATAACCTATCCGAGCGAACTGGCGTTCATGCAAGATGCGCGCATTGATTCGATCTTCATGCTGCCCGACGGAAAACTTCTGATCGCCGGGATTATTCCGAAATTCAGCGCGCTTAAACGCCCTGTTCTCTTGCGCCTTGGCAGTGATGGGCTACCAGATCTCGCGTTTCAGGACCCCTTGGACGATCCCACCGAAACTATTGTCATAAGCGCCCCCCTGCCCGACGGGAAGATTCTAATCACTGGCCAATTTACTCTTCGAGACGCGAATCATCCGCAAGGATTGGCCCGGCTTAATAGCGACGGGACGGTCGACAAAGATTTCCAGGAGAAACTTCCCTCTCTTATGCAAGTTTCGAATATGGTGCTCCAGGACGATGGCAAAATTCTTATTGTCACTCTCGAGACGAATGACGGCCTCAACAGGCAAACCATTGCACGACTTAACACGGACGGAAGTCTTGATCTAATATTCCGAAATCCAGCACCTGGGCCTCAGGGTGCTGTGCGCGCAGTTCTGGCACAAGCCGATGGGAAGCTGCTTGTCGGAGGCGAATTTTCTTCCATCAACGATTCGGCCCAGCATTACCTCGCGCGACTCGACAGCGACGGCACGATCGATCGCGAATTCAAACTCGGCCGTAACGGAATTGGGGGATGGGTCAATCCCTATCAGCCGGGCGTTTACACGCTTGCTCTACAGTCTGATTCGAAAATACTCGTGGGTGGCAACTTCAGTCAGGTCCAGGGCCAAATCCGAAAGTCGATCGCGCGGTTACAACCCGACGGTTCGCTGGACACCACTTTCACCGCGTCTGTCGATGAGGGGCCTTATCTGGGTGTGTTTTGCACTGCGGAGCAGGAGGATGGCAGAATCATTATCGGCGGAACCTTCAACCGCGTGAATGGAGCCCGTAGGAGCAATATCGCGCGGCTCAATTCCGATGGTTCCCTGGATGCCAATTTCCAATGCACCGTGACAGGAGAGGGCTGCCAGGTCCGATCGGTGGTGCTCCAACCGGAGGGTACGATTCTCGTGGGAGGTTTTTTCACATCGGTCAACGGTGTTCACCGCGAAGGCATCGTCCGACTGAATCCCAATGGCACGCTGGATCCTAGCTTCAACTTTCCAATGACGAACACTCCGATTGCCGCAGTGGCCTTTCAGAAGGCCCCATACCTTGCGACCGACGGAGCTTCCCCGCAATACGGCATATTGATCGGAGGCGGTTTTCCAGGTGCATTCAAACGTCTGCTGTGGAACGGATCCATAGACAGTTCCTTTGCACGAGGCATCAGCGCAACAGAAGGAGTGGTGCATGCTCTCGCGGTGGGAAGTAAAGGGCAAATTCTCGTCACCGGAGAGTTTGCAGTCGAGGTCAACGGACTAAAACATCACAGTATGATTCGCCTGAATGCAAACGGGACATTCGACAACTCCTTTCAGGCGGAAGATGCTGCGGGATACGCCTTGGCAGTGCAAGGCGAGCATTACTTCGTCGGCGGAAGCAAACTCTTGCGGCTGTGGGGAAGCACGAACATTCCGCCGCGTATCGACCACTTCACGGCAAACCTCGCCGGTGCAAGTTTCTCGTGGGATGCCATTCCCGGGAGAAAGTATAAAGTCCAATTCAAGGAGAGCACCTCCAGCGCAAAGTGGTTCGATCTCCGGCAAGACCTTCCCGAATCGGAGGGCACAGCATCCGACGCCGCTCCCGTGACGTCGCCAACTCGGTTCTTTCGTGTCCTTCTGCTAACGGAGTGAGTTCTGGAGGCTTAGGGAGTTTACCTCCTCGTCTCGTTAGTCCTGGCGAAAAATCTTAGGAGCAAAGCAGGGGCATTCCCGTTTTCCCTAAAACGGGAAGATTTACTATCTTCGTTATCGTGCGGGGGGGAAGTAGTAATCAGAAGCGCATGAGCGAAGAGAAAAGAAATTAAGGATTGATATGCTTTGGCAGGATCGACGAGAGAGTGCGAACGTGGAGGATCGGCGCGGGATGGGCGGCAAAACGGTTGTCGGCGGGATCGGGACTTTAGTCCTGATGCTCATCGTTTACCTTTTGGGCGGCAACCCGCTCCAGGTATTGCAACAAGTGCAGCAAAACCCTGCTCCGGCCGCTCGGCAAGTGCCGGCCGATGACAACACCACCCGGTTTGTCCGCACCATTTTGGCGGATACGGAAGACTTCTGGGGGCGAACTTTCAGCCGGTTGGGCTCCACATATACCGATCCGAAACTTGTTCTGTTCGACGGGGCGACCCAAAGTGGCTGCGGTTTCGCCAGCGCCGCCACGGGGCCATTCTATTGTCCTGCGGACAGCCAGGTCTATTTGGATGTATCTTTCTTTAACGAGCTGCAAAACCGTTTTCACGCCGGGGGAGAATTCGCTTCCGCGTATGTGATTGCGCATGAAGTCGGCCATCACGTGCAGCATCTCCTGGGTATTACAGATAAGGTCGATGCGCAACGCGCCCGCCTCAGCAAATCGTCTCAAAATGCTCTGAGTGTGCGCTTGGAATTACAGGCCGATTTTTTGGCGGGGATGTGGGCTCGATATGAGGCACAGCAAAGCGCAGCGAACGGAAAAGGCAGCGTTATTCAACCTGGGGACATTGAGCAGGCACTGACCGCCGCCAGTGCCATCGGCGACGACCGCTTACAAAAACAATCGCAGGGTTATGTCGTGCCCGACGCGTTCACGCACGGCACCTCCGCCCAACGGGTCCGTTGGTTTAAGAAAGGCTTTGAGACGGACGACATCCGCCAGGGGGACACTTTCAATTCGGAGAACCTTTAACGCCGCGTGCGTCTGTTCTCCCGGCGCTTTCCCTGCGGGCGGTCCTTTCGCGCTCGCGCGGCGAGCAGGCGCTTGCGAACCGGTTCAATCGTTTTGGGCCGCGGTTTCGGAATCAGGATCAGCGGGCAGCCTTCATATCCGAACGCTTTGCGCATCTGACCGGCGAGATATTTTTGATACGGCGGCGAGAAAAGTTCATCCCGATTGACGAAGAGGGTGAAGGTCGGCGGCGCTTGTTTGACCTGCGTGGCATAGAAGAATTTCAAGCGGTGTCCCATCGCACTGACTGGTTGCCGCTGTTCAATCGCGTCGCGGAGCGCGCGGTTGAGCAGCGATGTTGGAATCTTCTGCTTGAGTTGATCGGTTACGTAACGCACCGCTTCCAGCAACCGGTCCAGGTGGAAACCGGATTTCGCAGATGTGAAGATGACCGGAGCGTAATCGAGGAAGAACAGGTTCTCCTGAACCCATTTCCCAAATTCGCCCAGGGTGCTCATTTGTTTCTCGCCCTCTTTTCGTTCGCCCTTATTGCGACGCTCAATCTCTTTCTTCCGCGCTTCGCGCACCGGTTCGTCGACCAGGTCCCACTTATTCACGACCACGATGCAGGCGCGATTTTCCTCGACGATCTTGCCGCCGATTTTTTTGTCCTGCCCGGTGATGCCCGCTTCTGCATCGAGGACGAAAACAACAAGATCCGCGCGCGCGATGGATTCATCGGTGCGTTTCACGCTGTAGAACTCAATTGAGTCATCAATCCGCCGCTCCTGACGGACTCCAGCCGTATCGATCAGAATGTATTTCTGCCGCACTCCGTCGGTTTCCACTTCGAAGGGAACATCGATCGCATCGCGCGTTGTCCCAGGAATCGGGCTGACCACGACGCGCTGGGAGCGGGTGAGAGCATTGATAATCGACGATTTTCCGACGTTCGGGCGCCCGACAATCGCCAGCCGGAGGGGGCATTCGCCCAAGTTCTGTTCGGGAGTCGATGTTTCTTCCGTGATAGGTGGCAGACGTCTCACGGCCTCCCGCATGAGTTCGTCGATCCCTTCGCCATGAATCGCTGTGAGGGGAAAAATTTTTTCGAAGCCGAGTTCCGAAAATTCTGCGGCGGCGGGCTCCAGCCTGCGATTATCGACTTTATTCGCGGCGACAATCACCGGCTTTGCGGTTTGGCGAAGACGCTCGGCCACTTCGCGATCGAGCGGAACGATTCCCTCCTGGGCGTTCACCGTTAGGATAATGACGTCCGCTGCCTCGATGGCGAGTTGGACCTGTTCGAGAGCTGCCTGTGTAATGATGTCTGTCGCCTTTTCGCCCCGAAGCAGGCCGATTCCCCCAGTGTCCACCAATGTGAACTTGTGCCCACGGAATTCGGCTTCGGCGGCGACACGGTCACGCGTGACACCGGGTTGATCATGAACAATAGCGATACGTTTCCCGACAATCCGGTTAAACAACGCCGACTTCCCGACATTCGGCCGACCAACAATCGCGATTAAACCCGCCATGCCGCTATCATCGTCGCGTGTCGAACCGGGTGAAAGCGGAATTTTAAAGCTTCAGCAGCGTTTTGGCGGTCGAGAGCTTCTTTTGGATCGGATACAGGATGATTCCGAGCAGAATCAGGCTGCCCCAGACTTTTTTCGAGTGACGCTGGCGAACATGACCGGCCACTGCTCCCATTGCCGAACCCATGGCGTAACCGGGCTGCGGCGCCCAGGTGGATTTCGGCTTCGCCTTTTGCTCTTTCTGTGCTTCGGCCACTTTCGTCTGGCAGGCTTTAACTTCATCCGGCTCGGCGTGAGGGGACGGCTTGACTTCACGACCGTGCATCTGGGCGTACTGTTGAGTGAGTTCAGCGCCGAAAAAGAGAATCTGCGCACTGTAGTAAACCCAAAGTAGTACGATCAGCAGTGCTCCGGCGGCTTTGTACGTCGACACGACGGAGCTTTTCCCGAGATACATTCCAAGGCCGAACTTACCGACGGTAAAGAGCGCCGCGGTGAAAACGGCACCGAACCATACATCCTTCCAGCTTACCTCTGCGTCCGGGACATACTTGAACATCATGGCGAAGAGCAGAGAGATCAGGCCAAATGAAATTACGTTGTTCAGCAATTCGAAAAGCCAGCTCGAATCGCCCATCATGTTGCTGAAATATCGACCGATGGCGGCCATCGCGGTGCTTAACAGAAGCGAAACCAGAAGCAGGAACGCGATTCCCAGGACCATCGCGAATGAAAGCAGGCGGTGACGAATAAAGCCCATGATTCCCTGGCCGGACTTCATTTTGACTTCCCAAATTTCGTTCAGCGCATCCTGCAACTGTGTGAAAACACCCGTAGCGCCGAGCACCAACATCACCCCAGCGGAGATGGTGGTGAAGATGCCGGAGGCTTTTTGACTGGAATCCTGAACCAGCATCTTTTGCAGATTTGCTGCGGTATCCATGCCAATGACCGAGCCGAGCTGATTAAAGATCTGGCCGCTGGCGTTCTCGCTAAACCAGAGAGACGCAATACTGATGACGATCGTCAGCAAGGGTGCGAGGGAAAATATCGTGTAGAAAGCAAGCGCCGCTCCGAGTTGCGGCGCCTTATCATTTGACCAATCGGCCCCGGCATTTTTAAACAGCTCAAACCACCGCTTTGCGCCCGCTTTCATAATCCTCTTGAAGCGTAGCCCGATTGGATATTTCGAAAAACAGTCCAAGTCCCTGAAAGGCGGTTGCGTTCTTTCCTGAATGGCATCTGGCGGCTCGTCCCTGAAGGGATTCGCCGCCGTAGCCTTCTTGTGAAATCAAGCACACCACGTGCTCGGCGGGACGCGAGCACGGAGCCGAAGGGCGCTATTGCGGCATTACCAACTGGCTTTTCGCCCGGCGGCGTGGATGAAAGGCTTCAATTCTTGCATGAGTTGGGTGAAACGGTCCAGTCCGACCTGCTGGGCACCGTCGCTCCAGGCTTCAGCGGGATTGGGATGGACCTCGATGAGAAGGGAATCTGCTCCGAGTGCTGCGGCGCCTTTGCACATGGCCATGACGAGGTCTGCGCGACCGCAACCTTGGCTCGGATCGATAACGATGGGGCAATGGGACTCCTGTTTTATGATCGGGATGGTGGCGAGATCGAGCGTGTTGCGCGTGTAGGTCTCAAAGGTCCGAATGCCGCGTTCGCAGAACAAGAGGTTTGGATTGTTGTTCGCCAGAATGTATTCGCCGGCGAGCAGCCACTCCTCGATTTTCATCGAGAGGCCGCGCTTGAGGAGGACAGGGCGACCAGTTTGTGCGGCCGCAATGAGCAACTGGAAGTTTTGGGCGTTGCGCGTTCCAATTTGCAGAATGTCGGCATACTCAGCGACCATCTCGGCGTGGTCCTGGGAAAGCAATTCGGTGATGATGGCCAAGCCCGTTTCCTTGCGTGCTTTGGCCAGAAGCTTGAGGCCTTTCTCGCCGAGACCTTGAAATTCGTAGGGGGAGGTTCGCGGCTTGAAAGCACCGCCACGCAGGACTTTTGCGCCGGCTGCTTTCACTGCTTTGGCGGTCATCATCAATTGCGCTTCGCTCTCGACGGAGCAGGGTCCCGCCATGACGACAAATTCTTCGCCGCCGATGACGACGCCGTTATCCAGCTTGATCCGCGAGTTGGCCTTGTGCGCCTCGCGGCTGACGAGCTTATAGCGTTTTTGCACGGGCATGACCTGCTCGACCTGAGGCCAGGCGGTGAGGGTCTCAAGGGAATTGTGTGTGCGCTCGTCGCCAATCGCGCCGACCACGGTGCGCTCGACGCCGCGCATCACGTGAGGACGGTATCCCAGTTTTTTGATTTCCTTGAGCACGGCTTGCTCCTGTTTTTTTGTAATTTGTGGCTTAAGTACAACGATCATATTTCTTTCTCAGGTTCCGCCGTGGCGTAATAAAAAAGCCGCAGGCGGATCGACCTGCGGCTCGGGTTAAATTCTTATTTCTTACCAGTTCCCGATACGCAGGAGGCAGCTAAAGAGGCTAAAGTAGCCCCAGAAGCTCTCGCTGCTAAATCGGGTCCAGTAACTCATTTCGTGGAACACCGTAGCAAAGGGCCGATTTTCGTCAACCGTGGATTTCCAGTGCAAAGGGTGTAAGTAGCGCGTGCGGTTCGCAGGGGTTTCAACCTGCTTCTGGCAGACGCTGATTCGGGTTTGGGGTTAAATGGAGGAAGCGTATGCTTGAACTGGCGGGCATGCCTGGTACACAATCCTCCAACTACCCTATGAAATGCAGTGTTTCACGTCTGCGGATGTTGGCGTCCGCGTTTGTAATGGTTTTGAGCCTTCAGGCGAGAGTCCTCGATAACTTCGATGATAACTCGAAAACGAGCTGGACGGATTTCACGTTCGTTCCCGGTGTGGGTTTGCCGGTGGAGGAGAACGGGCACTTCAAGTTCGAAATCCCGGGCGCCGTTTTGGTGCAAGCCAAGCAGGGACTTTTCACCGCGAGCCAGAAAGTCTCCGATACCATTGAGTTGAAAGAGGGGAGGCGAGTGGAGTTTCGAGTCGATCTGATCAAAGGGGGCGCAAAAGATTCCTTCGCGGTGCTTGGATTCCTGCCGACAGGCAATTCGCCCGGGACTTTGGCCGGTTACAGCCTGGCGAAATCGACGACGGACGTTCTGATCACCAAGGGAATTAATAAGTATTTCGTTGCCGATTCTGGAGCGACCGCAGAGGTGAAGAATGAAAACGTGACCCTGGTGCTGTCGCTCACCGCGTTGAACGGCAACGTGACGATCAACGCAAAGGTTCTCGACAAGGAGAACAACAATGCGGTGCTTTGGGAGAAGACGGTTGTGGATACGCCCGCGGCGGACGTTTTGGTTGCGGGTTCGGACAGTCCGGCCACTCCCTACATCACGAGTGGTTATTTCACGCTGTTTTGTTACGCCGATTACGATTCGAAGGCTGTCGAGGATCCGTACACCGTCACATATGACAATGCGGAAGTGTATGTGACGGACATGACCTTGCTCGACGACTTCAATGACAACAGCAAAACGAGTTGGACCGATTTCACTTTCGTCCCGGGGATAGGCTTGCCGGTCGAGCAAAACAGCCAGTTCAAGTTCGAGATCCCTGGCGCGGTGTTGGTGCAGGCAAAGCAAGGGCTCTTTAGCGCGAGTCAGAAGACATCTCGCGAATTTGCGCTGACCGAAGGCGAGCGTGTCGAATTTTCGGTCGATCTCGTGGCGGGCGGCGCGAAGGATTCGTTTGCGGTGCTTGGATTTCTGCCGATCGGGAATTCGCCCGGCACACTCGCAGGTTATAGCCTGGCAAAATCCACGACGGACATTTTAATCACCAAAGGGATCAATAAATATTTCGTAGCCGATGCCGGTGCTGCGGCCGCTTTGAAAAACGAGAACGTCACCCTGGATCTCGCTCTTACGGCAAAGAACGGCAGCGTGATTATGGAAGCGAAGGTGCTCGATAAGGACAACAACAACGCTGTGCTTTGGCAAAAGACCGTCATCGATACGCCGGCCGCCGACGTGCTCGTCGCCGGCACGGACAGTCCGGCTGCTCCGTATATCGCCAGTGGTTACTTCACATTGTTCTGTTACGCGGACTATGATTCCAAAGCAGTCGAGGATCCGTATACCGTCACGTACGACAACGCGATTGTGTTTTCGCCGCCTGTGGCCGCAAATCTTCCGCCGGTTTTCTCTAACGTTCAGCCCGCGGAGTTCGCGAGTTTTTTGCCGGTTGCCACTCAAGTGTCCTTCGCCGTCACCGACGACAAACCGCTGAGCAATGACAAGCTTTCCGTAACATTAAATGGGACGAAGTTCACATCAGCTAATGGGTTAACTGTGACCGGTAGCGGCAATACACGGACCGCAAGTTTGAGCGGGCTGGTGGCCAATGCGAATTACACCGCCGTTCTGAATGCGGAAGATGCCGACGGTGCGACTACGAGCAAAACAATCTATTTCGATACGTTTTCCGAGAGCAATCTTGTGATTGAGTTGGAGGATTATAATTTCGACGGCGGCTCGTTCATTGATAATCCGGCGCTGTTGCCGGAAGGTTCGGGACCGCAGGCGGACTCGTACAGCATGCAATCCGGTGTGGCGGACGTGGACTTCTCTGACACACGAACTGCTCCGGCGGGAGACGACACACCGTACCGCCAATTGGACCCCGTCCGTATGCAGCCGACGCGCGACAATGCACGCGCAAAGTATGTGGCAGCGGCGGGTTCAGGCGCGCTCGATTACGATATCGGCGACATCGCGGCGAACGAATGGCTCAACTATACGCGAACTTTTCCGGCGGGTTCGTATGAAGTTTATCTCCGCGAGGCGCTCGCCAATATGGCGACCGGCGACAGTGTGCTCGAGCAAGTGACGAGCGATCCAAAGCAGCCGGGCCAGTCGACGAAGGTGCTCGGCTCGTTCCACGGTACGGTGAGCGGATTCCAATATCGCAACTTTGCACTGACCGATGGCAGCGGCGTGAATAAAGCGATCCTGCAACTCTCCGGCCCGACGACGTTGCGTTTGCGCCAGGTCACGGCCGACCCTGGCGACGGAGCGCGTTATCAAAACTATCTGATTTTCGTTCCTTCATCTCAATCCGGCGTGCAACGGCCAACCGTTGCCACTCTGAGTCCGAGCGGCGGAAGCACTATTGATTCAGTGAGTCCGGCGATTTCGGCAACGATTCTCAACCGAGATACGAAGGTGGACACGAACTCGATCAAATTGTTCGTGAATGGCCAGCTCGCGCCCGCGACGGTCACGCCCACGGCGGACGGCGCGTCCTTGGCCTACAATATTGCGCCACTGCCACCGTCCGGTTCGGCGGTGACTGGCCGTTTGGAGTTCGCCGATTCGGATAACGTGCTGCAGACGAACGAATGGAGTTTCACGCTCACCTATAATGGATTGGACCCGGCGAATCGGGCCAGCGGGACGCCGGGCGACCGCGGCTTCAAAGTGCGCGTGGTGCAAGCGCCCGTCGATCTGGGCGCGTTGGAGAACAGCCTGGCTCGCGCGGAGGATCAGCTTTCGCCAAATTCAACCATCGCGAAGTTCGTCGATACGAACACGGTCGCGCAGGTGATCAACTTCAACGGGGTGGGGGGCGATGGCGGACAAATTCCCGGCGATGAACCGGTTCCCGGTCTGGATCCAGATATCAACGGGACGCACGACTTCGCGATGGAGATTCAGGGGTATCTCGAGCTGACCGCGGGAGTGCACCGCTTTGGCGTGATCAGTGACGACGGTTTCAGCGTCCGTTCAGGCACATCGACAACGGACAAGACCAGCATTCCACTCGCGTTCCGGAATGGCAGTGCCGATCAACGTTTTGATTTCGTCGTGCCCCAAGCGGGCCTTTATCCATTCCGTATGGTTTGGTATGAGCGCGGTGGCAGTTCGTATGTGGAGTGGTTTTCCGAAGATCCCAATACGGGCGAAAAGACTTTGATCAATGATCCCAATTCACCAAACGCAGTGAAGGCGTATTTGGCCGTGGCCGGACCGAGTCTGGTGGTTGAATCCTCGGCCAATGCTGCTGGTCCGTATGCGGTGGATCCGTCCGCAATCGTTGACGAAACGAAAAAGACGATCACGGCTGCGATTGGAAACAGCGGTGCGCGTTTCTTCCGGCTGAGAACAAATGGCGGGGGAGCAGGTGAGCAACCGCGACTTTCCTCGCCGAGTCTCACTGGTGCAACGTTCAGTGTCGGTTATTCGGCACCCTGACACCGTAACTCGGTGCGTTGACGCTCGCCCGCTGCACTTGTACGTTATCGGCGATGATAGCTGGCAAGGTGAATGCAGCGGCGAGCGCGACAGGTGCGAGTGCAACTCCGGGCTTCCGTGTGGGCGACGAGCGACTGATCAAGGTCAGTCCGAACGCTGCCCAGAAAGTTGGCTCGCTGCTGACGAAGCAAGGCCGCCCCAGTGGTGTCCTGCGTGTGGCCGTCATCGGAGGTGGTTGTTCCGGCCTTCAGTACAAGATGGATCTGCAGGACGCCCCCGCGAATCGTGACATCCTGGTTGAGTCCAGCGGCATCCGGGTGGTGGTCGATCCTAAGAGCGCTCTTTATGTCACCGGCTCCGAGTTGGACTACGTCGATGCTCTGCAAGGCGGTGGTTTCAAAGTGACCAACCCCAACGCAGCGACCACATGTTCCTGCGGCGAGAGTTTCAGCGCCTGACCTGTGATCGACCATTTCGCGAGATTAGGCGTCCCGCACAATTCATGGCTCGATCCTGAAACTTTAAAGGAACGGTTCCTCGGGCTCTCGTCTAATGCGCATCCGGACAAAGCAACGGAGGAAAAAGAAAAGGCTGAGGAAGCGTTTCGAGGTCTTAACGAATCGTACCAGATTTTGCGGAACAACCGTTCCCGCATCCTGCATCTGCTCGAACTGCAAGGCGTCCCAAAACCAGAACACGTTCAGGCGATCCCGCCCATCGCTCTGGATTTGTTCTCGAGGATCGCCGAGGTAACGCGCAATTCCGATGCGCTGCTCAAGGAGAAGGCCGCGGCAAGCTCCCCGATACTCAAGGTGCAGTTGTTTGAAAAAGCTCTGCCGTGTGTCGATGCAATTCAGGAACTGCAGGCCGAAGTTCGGAACCGCCTCGAGCGGGTTGAAACGACTTTGCGGACGCTCGGCTCCGCTGAAACCAAGACTCTGCAAGAGGCCGCAGCGACGTTAGGCTTCCTCGAAAAATGGCAGGCCCAGCTTCAGGAACGCGCGGCGATGTTGACCTTCTGAATTGGTAGCAAAAGTTAGTCGTTTATTGGAGGTGATCTGAATTGCAGGGAGTGCGCCCCGTCCTCCGGCGCAGCGGCTACGAAAATCCAAAAAATGGAAGGGAGCACGGCGAAACGGAGTTGCTGAATTTCGTAGCCGCTGCGTCCGAGGACGGACGCACTCCGGAGGATTGAGCCATAACCGGTGGAGTTTGTTTGACCTTTCGTGCGCTTCGAATAAATGTCTTTTGCGAACCCTCTAAGCGTTAATGACTTTGCTGATGCTATGAAAAATGGTGTGATTTTGTGGTTTTTGTTTTGCTCGGCATTCACGGTTTTGGCCGCTGATGACAAACCCAAGGAGCTTTTTCCTGACAAGAGTTTGGAGAAGGCGGTTCGCAAAGCAGTTTACGAAAAGCGTGATAATGACAAACCGCTCGTTGAATCGGATTTGATCAATATTTCGATTATTCAAGCTGGGAACATGGGGATCAGCAGCCTGGCGGGCTTGGAAAAGTGCGAGAGTCTTGCCTCACTCGAAGCGGGCCGCAACGACATCAGCGATGTCTCGCCGCTCAAGGGAATGGATCGTTTGCAATTCCTGAACGTAGGTCGAAACGAAATCGAGGACATCACTCCGCTTGGGTCGATCAAGGCGCTGCAATATCTTGAGCTTTCGGCCAATCGCGTGCGCGATCTGAAGCCGCTCGCCGGCCTCACCAATATGTCCGCGCTTTATCTTTCGACGAATTACATTTCGGACGTTTCGCCGCTGATCAATCTGAAGAAGCTTTCCTCGCTCTACCTGGAGAAAAATCAAATTCGCTCGATTGAAGGACTCGGAAAACTGCGTGGTTTGAACAGCCTCCACCTGAGCAACAACGAAATTTCGGATTTGAGTGGGCTGAATGGCTGCAACAGTCTGTATTACCTTTTCCTCGAAAATAACAAGATCGAGGATCTTGGCCCACTCGTGAAGATGGTGGAGGAGGATAAAGAAAAACGTTTCGCACCGTTTCTGAATCTTTATCTCAAAGGGAACCCGCTGAGCGAGAAGGCCAAAACCGAACAACTTTCGCGGCTGAAGGAACTCGGTGTTCGCGTGAAAAGCAGTTAAGGCGCGGTTGGGGCAGGGGAGAAGTAAATTACTGTTTCCCCTGGCTTGGCATAGCCGAGTTTTTCGCGGGCGAGCCGTTCCACTGTTTTGGGGTCTTCGCGCAGGTTGCGAACGGCCGCATCCAGCAACTTTTGTTTCTGTTCCTCCGCTTTTACTTCGTTTTGGAGCACGAGGATTCGCTCACGCAGGCGCTCGTTTTGTTGGAAGACGGGAAGATACCAAAAGAAAACGCCGAGCAGGCAGGCGAGGATAATTAGGCCAATCACCAAATGGGTGAGGCGCTGCCATATTCCAAGATCAACCTGCTGACTCAATGGGCGCTATTTAGGGCCAAGCTTGTTTGTTCGTCAATCTTGATGCAACGCGTCGGACGGCTGACGGGTGTTGTCATTGCTGGAATGACGTCTGTCCTCTCTCGCGGGACTTGTTTACGGATGGAAAAATTGAAATTCTGCCTGCACAGCTATGGGTAAAGTTTTGCTGATTTTAACTTTTACCGCAGTTCGCCTTGTCAGCCTTTCGGCAGCTCCTGCGGTGCCGCAAATCGAAGTGGTTTCCAGACCGTATACAAACATCGCGCACGTATTTGGAGACTCCGCAGGAACTCTCTTGAGTGCGGACGGAAGGTGGGTGTTGTTCAGCAGCAGCGGAAATGGCTTGGCCACGAACGACAACAACGGCGTGAAGATCGATGTTTTCCTCAAGGACCTCAACAGCGGTGTCACCACCTTGATTTCTCGAAACACGAACGGTGCGAGTGCGAATGGAGATTCACTCCCGGCCGGCATTTCGGCCGACGGAAAGCTGATCTTGTTTGAAAGTGATGCCAGCGATCTGGTTGCTGATGATGACAACGACGCCAATGATGTTTTTGTTTATGATCACGAAACGGGAAAAACGACTCGGGTCAGCGCCGGCGCCGAGGAAGATTCCGGAGCGTCGATCATGACGCGGAATGGTCGTTTCGTCCTTTTCGAATCCGCTTCTGACACTCTTTCGCCTTTTGACACCAACAGTTCGCCCGACCTGTATCTTCTTGATCGGGAAGCGGGAACGAACACCCTGGTCACATTCAATTCGAGGAATACCGCTTCGGCTGCGTCGACCGACTCGGGTTTGGGGCTGTTCCAGGCGACGGTGAGCGAAGATGGACGCTATGTTGCATTCATCAGCAGTGCGCGCGATCTAGTTTCACCGCTTGTCACGGCGGGGATCGAGCCGCAGCTCTTCCTTCGCGACATGGTTCTGCGGACCAATTTTTGGATTTCGCGAAGCGCAACCATCGCCGCCGGCCGCAACGTTTCACACCCCGTTTTGAATGGCGATGGGTCGCAATTGAGTTTTTTAGCGTCGAAACTTTTAACGACGCCGAATGTTGTTTGGCTCCATTTTTATTCGACCCTTAGCAGAACGTTGAGCGAGGTACCCGCCCCGCCTGGGGCGGTCACGGCGGCGCAGGATTTTGAAAGTTTCTCGCAGAGTGCAGATGGCAGTGTCATTGGGTATGCGTTGAACAGGCAAATTTACCTGTACACGGTGGCGGACGGGCTCACGCGCAGAATCTCTGGCGGGACGAACACAATCTCGGCGTCCACTCCGTCGAGCAACGGAAATCCGGTGATCTCCGAGAGCGGGAAGATGGTTTTATTCGAAAGCGCGGACACCAACCTCGTGGAGACACCAATCACGGGCACTTCGCAGCTTTACAGTTTCAATGTCGAAACAGGCGCATTGGCGTTGCTTACTCCGAATTACAGCCGCACCGCAGGCGCGAATTACGATATCCTGTTCCCAGCTTTGAGCGGCGATGGTTCGAGAGCAGGATTCACTTCGTATGCGACCGACCTGGTGTCTTCCGATGACAAACATGCGAATGACGTTTTCGTCGTTTCCACCTCGGGACAGGAAGCGCCGGTGCTCCTTTCGGTCGCTCTACCGAGCTCGCTCTCGGCAACGGGTGATGCTTTGAGCGATGTGAAGCCGGGGGCAATTAGCGCAGATGGGAATTGGGTTGCGTTCACCAGCAGTGCGTCGGACCTCGTACCGAATGACGAGAATAGTGAGTCGGACGTGTTTTTGCGCGACCTGCGCACTGGGGAAACGCGGCTCGTGAGCGTTTCGCCGGACGGGATTCATCCGTTCACCAGCCCATCATTGTTCCTCGCGATGAGTTCAGATGGACGGCGGGTGGCGTTCACTACCACGAGCAACGTGACGTCGACCTCGGCGCGAAATATTCTTGTATACGACCGCATGACTGGCACGAACATGGTTGCCAATGTCTTGCCGACGGGTGGCACTGTGGCGGCGAATGAGGGCAACTTGAGTGCGGATGGAAAATACCTGGCGTTTTGGCCAGGTGGGTCGGTTAATGAAACATACGTGCGCGACCTTGAAACTGGCGAGACAAAACAAGCGTCGAACATTCGTCCTCAAGTATTCGAAGGAATATCGCCCGGTGGAAAGTATGTGAGGATATATGCAAATGGTTTGGTAATGGTAGACTGGCAAACCGGAAAAACTTTGCAGTTAGGCGGCCCCGGAGACTCTGGCGCACCGATGCCTTGGGATGATTCATCTGTGCTCTTTTATAAGCCCGGTACTGGACCGGGAGCGATCAGCTCTGCCTATCTTTACTCCTTTACTCAAAACCGTTCGAATCTTGTTTCAACCAACGCCGGGTTCGTCGCGATCAGTGGTGACGGAAAAGTGATAGCGTACCTTAAACGTGAAGCTAGCAGTGCTCAAAACCTCTATACCTACGAAATCTCGACCGGGTTATCTACACTCGTTGATTTTCCAAATCCGGATCCACTCTTTCGTTTGAAAAGCGGGCTTGTGCTGAGCGAGGACGGTCGTTATTTGGCTTTTACGACAACGAGTCCTATCATCGGTACCAACAACGCGAGTGGATTTAATCAAGTTTATTTGTACGACCGCCTGTCCAAAGGATTGACATTGGTCAGTCAGGGGAAAGATGGAACGCCTGGTAACTTCGGTTCTGGAGACCCGTCACTTTCAGGTGACGGACAGATGGTCGTGTTTCAGAGTTCGGCATCCAATCTGGTGCCGAATGATCTAAATGTTGTCTCCGACGTTTTTCTCGCGCGCGTTCCTTCTTCGTCCACGGCTGATGCAGATAGTGATGGCCTGGACGATGGATGGGAAATTACGCATTTCGGAAATTTGAACGCAGGCCCGGCCGATGATCCCGACACCGACGGCCTTACGAATCTGGAGGAATTCCTTGCCGGCACCGACCCGAAGAGCGCGAATTTTTTGATACAACCGGTAACGATCACAACGGAGGGCAAACTGCACGTCACCTGGAATACGGCGCCCGGGAAGTCCTATCAACTTCAGTTCCGCGAGAGTCTTGGCACGGGAGCGTGGACGAACATCGGAGAAGCGCGGAGCTCGGCGGGGAACACTCTTTCGTCCGACATTTCGCTACAGGGAAGCGCCAGTGGATTCTTTCGAATACAAATGGCGCAATAAAGAACGGCGCCCCAAAAGGCACCCTACGGAGTCACCGATGCGAGCTCTGCTGAAATTATTGCGAGTTGCTTGAAGTGTTATTCGGCGTTGTGGAACTCGGGTCGCTATTGTTTCCCGTGCTGCTGGAACTGGTGTTGTTCTGCAACGTTCCGCTGCTGCTACGATTCACTTTGTTGGTATCGTAAGAACTACCGGTTCCAATCCCTGAACTGCTGGCTCCCGGCGAGCCGACCCCGGAAGCGCTCTGCCCATTGCCGAGGCCGCTTTGCTGGCCTGAACCAGAGCTGCTGCGCTGGGAGTTATTTGGCGGGCTTGTTGAGCTGACGCTATTGGTGCTCGAACTGGAGCGGTTGGACTGTCGATCCAGCGACCCTGTGCTGCTGTCAATCGTGCTTGTATTTGCAGGGCTGCCCGCCTGTGAACCACTCGTCGTTGTTCCGGAACTGCCTTGCGAACTCGAGGAACGCGACAGATCAGGATTGGATTGATCGGTGCGAGAGCCCTGGCCGAAGGAGGTGGGCGGCTGGCTTTGCGGCTCCGCGGCGGCCCCGGAAGTGCCTTGCGCTCCGAGGTTGGTCGAAGGTTGCGTCGCGGTGTCAGTCGAGTAACGGGAACCAGCACCGCCGACTGCGGTGCTGCTTTGGTTTATTGCACCAGGAGTCGCGCTGGTCGAACTGCCCGAAAGCGTTCCCCCGGCCGATCCACTCGCGTTTAGATTTTGTGAACCACCTCGGGCTCCGGTCCGGTCCCAGTCCGTGGCGCCACTGCCACCTCCCGTGGAGGTGCTCGCGCCGGACACGCCAGGTGTATTGTATGTGTTGGAGCTCGGTGTTCCAGCAGCTCCAGTAGTTGAACCGTACGCGCCGGTGGATGAACCATAAGCTCCTGTTCCCGTGGTGCTGGTCGTGCCGTAGTAAGGCGTTCCGGTGGTCCCGTAAGTGGATGTGTTGCCCGGTATGCCGGTCGTGTCTGTGCTTGAAGTTGTGCGATTGTTGCTCGTGCTTGAGCAACCGGCGACGAACATCAGCCCTCCGATTAAAATAGCGAGTTTTTGCATAGTGATCCTTATTTGCCGCGTGGGCTTGCTTTGCCAGAACTTCCAAGCTCTTGGTGCCTTCCCATTTCGCCGCATGAGGCACTCTCGATTTAACATCTCCCGGCGCAATTAGTGGCTGTACGTCGTCAAAGGGTCGCCGAATTGCGGGACGGTGCTTCAGGGCGGGGCTGAGGGGAGACCTCGGAGAATAAAAAAAGGCCGCAGCTTTCGACGCTGCGGCCTCGTGAAGAACAATGCGCTTACTGTTTGATCAGGCGATAGAACGTACCGTTTCCAGCGGTAGGAACGATGATCGTATTGTTGGAGACGCCTGCCACGGCAGTCCACTGGCCTCCAGCCAAAGTTGTAGTGGTTTGAAGGGTGTAACCGGGGATGTCGGCTTCCCACGAGATTTTCACTCCGGCGGCGTCACGGGCGATCGTGAGTGTCGGTTGCGCGCTCGGAGGAGGCGCGGTGACACTGAGAAGAACAGGGATTCCGTCCGCAGTCGGGGTGCCCAGAGCCGTGAGTTCGGCATCGCTGAGTTTGCCAGCGCGAATCTGGATACTGTTGATCCACATTTCGCGCCGTTCGTCCTGGTCGCCATCGCCGAAGAGGACCGCTGTGGGCTTCAAAGCACGGCGGTCATTATCGAGACTCTGATTCGCCGTCCAATCGTCCTGTTTGATGCCGTCGACAAACTTGGTGACAACCGGGGGATTGGCTGCTTCGTCGTAAGCCGCGGCGATGCGGTGCCATTCGCCGGCGGTGAATGCGCCCGTACCGTTGTATCCATTAGCGCCTTGGCCGAAGTTGTTGCCCTGCCAGAAAAGATCGCCGTCGTCGGTGTTGTTCAGGGAACTGATTTGGAGTAGCGACGCTGCTCCCGGACCGGTCGATCCGACCATAATGTCCATGATGAGGGTGTATTGGTTCACTCGGGTACCGCCGCCATTGGGGGCGATGCCGTGATCCATGACGTAACCGATCGCACGATTCAAATCGCCGGGGACATACATGACTTTGGCCGGCTTGCCGCCGATATCCGCGATGCCAAGATCGGTGGTGCTGCCGAAGACTGTTCCGGCCTTTGTGACACCGTCTGCTCCGTCGAGATAGGTGAGCGGCTTGCCGATGGTGGCGGAAAGATCGGCACGATCGAAGTCCCACTGGCCACTCACCGTGCTCTTCGGAACTGCAACAGGTATGCCTTTCGCCGAAGGGCCGCCGAGCAGCACGATTTCGGCGTCGCTCAGTTTGCCGGCGCGGATTTGGATGCTGTTGACCCACATCTCGCGACGTTCGTCCTGATCGCCATCGCCGAAAAGAATCGCGGTGGGTTTGAGGGCGCGGCGGTCGTTATCGAGGCTTTGATTAGCAGTCCAGTCATCCTGTTTGATGCCGTCGACAAACTTGGTGACGACCGGGGGATTGGCGGCTTCGTCGTAAGCAGCCACGACACGATGCCATTCACCAGGAGTAAAGGCACCAGTGCCGTTGTAGCCGCCGCCGCCCTGGCCGAAGTTGTTTCCTTGCCAGAACAGGTCGCCATCATCGGTGTTGTTCAGGGAGCTGATCTGCAGCAGGGAAGCGGCGCCCGGACCGGTAGTGCCGACCATCACGTCCATGATGAGGGTGTATTGATTGACTCGTGTGCCGCCGCCGTTCGGCTTGATGCCATGATCCATGATGTAGCCGATCTCGCGCTTCAGGTCGCCTGGGACGTGCATGACCTTGGCATCTTCGCCATTGATCTGCGCGACGCTCAGTTCAGTTGTAGTCCCGAAAGCGGTGCCCGCTTTGGCCAGGCCATCTTCGCCGTCGAGATAGGCGAGAGGCTTTCCGATGGTCGCAGAAAGATCGCCACGATCGAAGTCCCATTGTCCGGTGACGGTGCTTTGCGGGATTGTCGCCGGAATTCCGTCAGCCGAAGGCCCACCGAGGAGCACCATCTCGGCATCGCTCAACTTGCCGGAGCGAATCTGGATTGAGTTAACCCACATTTCGCGCCGTTCGTCCTGGTCGCCATCGCCGAAAAGGATGGCAGTTGGTTTCAGGGCGCGACGGTCGTTATCGAGGCCCTGATTGGCGGTCCAGTCATCCTGTTTGATTCCATCCACGTACTTGGTTACGACAGGCGGATTCGCCGCTTCATCGTAGGCCGCAATGACGCGATGCCATTCGCCCGGAGTGAAAGCGCCGGTGCCGTTGTAGCCGCCGCCGCCCTGGCCGAAATTGTTGCCCTGCCAGAAGAGGTCGCCATCGTCGGTGTTGTTAACGGAGCTGATTTGGAGCAGCGATGCTGCGCCGGGACCGGTGGTGCCGACCATTACGTCCATAATGAGAGTGTATTGGTTGACGCGAGTGCCGCCGCCGTTGGGAGCAATCCCGTGCGTCATGATGTAACCGATTTCGCGCTTGAGATCCCCGGGCACGTGCATGACGTGGGCAGGCTTGCCGTTGATATCGGTGACGCCCAACGCGGTAGTAGTGCCAAATTGAGTGCCGGCGGCAGTCAGGCCATTGGGTCCATCGAGATACTGCAGTGCCTGGCCGACTGTCGCGCTCAGGTCCCCTTTCTCGAAGTCCCACTGGCCGGTCACCACAGTGGAACTGCCGGAAGCCGGGGTGATTCCGAAGGACCAGCTATTGATGTGCGAAACACCCGCGGAATCCTTGTATTCAATCCGAACCTGATTGTTCTTATCCGTGCGGCTCGCGTTCGGCGAATAACTGAGGGTGATTTTGCCGCCGGCCTTTGTGAGCGTTTGCGGAACAACCGCGGTGTCATTTAGAAACAACTTCACGTCGGACGTCGCAACGGTGGCCGCGCCGTCCACGATCAGGGCCTGGATGGGAGCGGCGCCACTGATCCCTTCGGAACCGGCCAGCGGGCTGATCTCCGCAATGTACGGCGCATTTGCGTCGGCCGCCGTGCTGGCGCGATAGGACTTGATGGCGCGGGTATCGTTTGCATCATTCACCAGAATGCGCTCGCCGGTATCATTGTTAACCGTGTAAAAGGTGAGGCTCGAACCAAGACTGGTTTGCCACTGCACCAGACGAATGGGATAAATTCCCGCGGTCGGCGCGTTCAGAGTGAATTGGCTTTCGGTGTGTGTATTCGAGACGAAGGGTGGGGCGGAACGCTGAAAGTCGGCGAGCTTTAGCCCGAAATAGTCGTGCGGATTATCGCCCGTGAACACCGAGACTGAATCGTCATTATTCACGTCGGTGCGGTCCGTGCCGACACTCACGCCAAAAGTGGTGTCGCCCGCGGGCAGATCAAGGTAGCCGATCACTTCGGTGGTGAAATTATCGGTGTGTCCGCCAGTTCCAGGAATTCCAGGAAAAGCTTCAGGAGTGAAACTGGCGAGGACCGTTTGATCGATATCAATCAGGTCGAATGGGCTGGCATCTTTTTCGAAGTTCACCGTGTCCGTGAAATACGCGCCGCCGGGAGCAGTGCCAGGGAGCGCTTCGTTGACGACGGCCACGCCGCTGGTGTCGATGAGTGTTCCGTTTAATTGATGCAGCGCACGAACGAGATTGTTGGCGAGAGGCGGGTCCTGCGGCGCTTGCACCGTTCGCACGGTGAATCCGCGATCCGAAACCGAATTAGCCGGTACGGCGAAGTCGGCGGGAAGTGCTATTCCGGCGGCGAGGGCCTGCCCGGAAGTGAGAACGCCGCACATCAGCGCGGCTCCAGAGAGGAGGTGTCTTTTATTGTCCATAACGAACGAACTGTCGGGGTCTTTGGGTGCTGTTTTTCGAAATGATTAGCAAGTGAATTCTCTTCATTCTCCTGAGGAAAATATTCTGTGATGGAGGTCCATCCGGCGCAAAGAATCGGCGAGCGCCGGCATTCTGGCTAAAGGAACGGACGGGTTACTTGCCCAGCAATTGCGCAAGGGTAATCACCGCCGTGACTTCTCCGCTGCCTCCGCCGGATGACGGGTAGACAATGATGATCGGTTGTTCGGGAGGATCGCTCGCCGCGAACGGCCGATACTCTACGGAACTTAGCTTGAGCCATTCCTCCGCTGCAGAACTCAGATGAAGTTCGCGGATGAATGAATTGCGGTTGAGCTTCCCATGGTTAGGGTGCGCCGCCCGGTAGCTGGTATAATTCCTGACCAGATAATTCGAAACCATGTCATCGAACGACATGCTCAGTCCGCCGCTGAGATGGTCGTTCAGCCCCCGCGCTTTCTTGAGGGCTTTCCACATCGCGGGCATCATCATGCTGACGAGGATGAGAATAATAGTGATCACGCACATCAGCTCGATCAGGCTGAACGCGCGCGTTCGATAGATTCTGCGGCTCATCAAACGATTGGAAAAGGCTCGACCCGAAATGTCACGGCGGGCCACGAAAAATCCTATGGCAATTTAGGGAACACTCACTAGACTGCCGCCCCGGTGGCTCTCTCCAAGCAGATTGAACCGCGACACCTCGCGGTCGTGTTAGTGTTCGGCGCGGTCGCGCTGGTGCTGGTAGGTCTTGTCGTGCGCGAGATTTACTACGCCGCGAATCCTGACAAGCGGCCGCGCAAGCGGAAGCGAAGGCGTGATGACCGCAACCAGGCATAAAGCTCAGGTACATTGTGGTATCCTCCTCAGCATCGGAAAGTTACAATGCTCCGATGGGGAGAATGGAGTCACAGGTGATTGTTGGCAGAACCAGGCCGGGCGCTCTTCAGGGATGAAAACGCTACGCACATTGTTAGTTTCCCTCCTGTTTGGATGGACCGTTTACGGGCAGGAGTCCTTTCCAGTTCACGTTACGGTCGATGCTTCGCAGACGGTGGGTGAATGGAAGCCGATCTGGCGCTTCTTCGGCGCGGATGAGCCGAACTATGCCTACATGAAGCATGGTCAGAAACTGGTCGGGGAACTTGGAGCGCTTTCTCCGCAGAATGTCTATTTCCGCGCGCATAATTTGTTGACCTCCGGAGACGGCACACCCGCGCTAAAGTGGGGATCTACGGGAGCATACAGCGAAGACGCCGAAGGACATGCGGTTTATAGCTGGACGATCCTGGATAAAATTTTTGATACGTATCTTGAGCGCGGTGTTCGGCCGTACGTGCAAGTTGGGTTCATGCCGCGCGAACTCTCAGTTAACCCGGACCCATATCAACATCGCTGGACGCCCACTGCGAAGTACGAAGAAATCTACACCGGTTGGGCTTATCCGCCAAAAGATTACGCAAAGTGGGCGGAACTTGTTTATCAGTGGACCCGGCATTGCCTCGACCGGTATGGCGCGGCGGAGGTGGAGTCATGGTTTTGGGAGGTCTGGAACGAACCGAACATCGGCTACTGGCGAGGAACGCCCGCCGAGTTTCATAAGCTGCATGATTACGCGATTGAAGCAGTCCGCCGGGCTTTTCCCAAAGCGCGCGTGGGAGGCGCGGACACTGCGGGCAGCGGCGGAAAATTCACGCGCGACTTTCTCGAACATTGCCTGCGGGGAACGAACTACGCGACGGGCCGAGTGGGTACGCCGCTGGACTTCGTTTCGTTTCACGCGAAGGGAGCGCCGATCAACACAAACGGACACGTCCGGATGGGTATCGCGGCGCAACTGCGGACGATCGAAGAGGGATTTCGAATCGTGGCCTCTTACCCGGAGCTGAAGGGGAAGCCGGTAATCATCGGCGAGTCGGATCCAGAGGGTTGTGCGGCTTGTCAGGGACCAGCTCTTGCCTATCGGAATGGCACGATGTATTCGAGCTACACCGTGGCAAGTTTCGCGCGGAAGTGGGAATTGGCAGAGAAACATCAAGTCTATCTTCAGGGGGCGCTGACCTGGGCGTTCGAGTTTGAAGATCAACCGTACTTCGCCGGATTCCGTTCCCTGGCCAGCAACGGGATCGATAAACCGGTCCTGAATGTGTTCCGCATGTTCAGTCGAATGGGAGGCAACCGGGTCAGTTGCGCAAGCGATCACGCGATCGGGTTGGACCAGATCGTGCAACGCGGCGTCCGTGAACAAGCAGATGTCGGCGCGCTCGCCACCCGGAGTGGATCGAAGCTCAGTGTGCTGCTCTGGCATTATCACGATGATGATGTCCCAGGGCCCGAGGCCGCGGTAGAGATATCGATCAGTGGTCTGAGCGGAAAAGAAGGATCTCTGCAACATTTTCGGATCGACGAAACACACAGCAATGCTTTCACCGCGTGGATCGCGATGGGTTCTCCGCAGAATCCGAGTAAGGAGCAGTACAGAATCCTGGAAGAGACCGGAAGGTTGGCCAATGTCCCAGCGCCTCAGGTGGAACGCGGAGAGGGTGCGGTTCTGGTGAGGCTTAAGCTACCGCGCAAGGGCGTTTCGTTGCTCGAATGGATACTTTGAGCGTTCATTAAGCGGTGATAGAACGCGAAGCGCCATTGTAATCCGCCCGCCTCGCCCAACGAAACCCTTCCCCACCACCCATTGCGCAACTTTCAGGAGAGGCAGAGAATAGCCACAGAGGAGGAGAGAAAATGAACGCATTGCCGCATGTGAATTGGTCCGAAGTCAGCCGTCGTGATTTCCTGAAAGCAACTGTCGCCACGGGCGTCGCATTAAGTGCACCATTGACCTGGGCGCAAACGCGCGAAGGTGAAATGATTTATCGCACGCTGGGAAAGACCGGCGAGAAGGTTTCAGCTATCGGGCTGGGCGGGTACCACATCGGCAGCATTCCCACCCTCGACGAAAGCATCCGAGTGATTCGCACCGCCATTGATCGCGGTATCACCTTCATGGACAACTGTTGGGACTACCATGATGGCAAAAGCGAAGAGTGGATGGGCAAAGCGCTCCAGGAGGGCTATCGCAAGAAAGTCTTTCTCATGACTAAAATCGACGGCCAAACCAAAGCCTCGGCCGCCAAACAGATCGATGAATGTCTAAAACGCCTCCAAACCGATCACATCGATTTGATGCAGCAACACGAGATGATTCGTCCGGAAGATCCCGAGCGCGTTTTCCACGAAGGCGGTGCCATCGAGGCTCTCCAGGAAGCGAAGAAAGCTGGCAAAATTCGCTACATCGGGTTCACCGGCCACAAAGATCCGAAGATACATCTCAAGATGTTGGAAACGGCGCGCTCAAAGAATTTCCATTTCGACGCTGTGCAAATGCCGTTGAATGTGATGGATGCGCACTTCCGAAGTTTCGCGCACGAAGTCGTTCCGGTTCTTGTGAAAGAAGGCATCGGCGTTCTCGGTATGAAACCGCTCGGCAGCGGTATTATTCTACAGAGCCAAAAGGTGAACGCCATCGAGTGCCTGCACTACGCCCTGAACCTCCCGACCTCCGTTGTGATCAACGGGATCGACAGCATGCAACGCCTTGATCAGGCCTTCGAGGCGATTCGCTCGTTCAAACCGATGGACCAGGAGCAAGTGAACAAATTGCTTGCGCGCACCGCTGAATCGGCGCAGTCCGGCAAATTCGAATTATTTAAGACCAGCCATCAGTTCGACGGAACATTCAACAACCCAAAATGGCTCGGACTCGGATAGAACCATTCTTTGAAAATTTTCACTGACCGCGGGGCCAGTGCTCGCTTAGCCTCGCGGCAGGATGAACCGTGAGATTGCGGCGGCGGATGAACCAGCAAGGAAGGGGCGAAAGCTCTCTCCGTTCTGGACCCTTTTCATTCTGACCGGGCTAAATCTGTTCAACTACCTCGACCGCTACGTTCTCTCCGCCGTGCTCCCATCGCTTCAGAGCGAGTTGAAAATCAACGACGGCGATGCGGGTCGAATCGTGACCGCGTTCATGATCGGTTATTTCGTCACCTCACCTTTTTTCGGATATTTGGGAGATCGGGGGGCACGAAAATGGCTGATCGCTGCTGGCATTTTCATCTGGAGTCTCGGAACAGTCCTCACCGGCTTCGCCGCAGGCTTGGGAATGTTGCTTGCCTATCGCGTTTTGGTCGGTGTTGGCGAGGCGAGTTACGCCACGATCAGCCCGAGCTACATCTCCGACACTTTCGGAAAAGAAAAGCGGAACAACGCGCTAACCATTTTCTACGCCGCAATTCCGGTCGGCGCTGCACTCGGAAATATTCTGGGCGGAATGATCTCTTCAGAGTTCGGCTGGCGGCATGCGTTCATCTGGGCGGGCGCTCCCGGCTTGCTACTCGCCATGGCTCTTCTCCCGTTTGCAGAACCGAAACGCGGAGGGTTGGACGCAGTCGATGGTGCGGCCACGACGAAGCCAACGGTGAAAGACTTTCTGAGCCTCTTCCGGATTCCGGATTATGTCCTGGTTCTGTTGGGTTACACAGCCTACACATTCGCACTCGGCGCGTTCGCGCTTTGGGGTCCCACCTTTTTGCACCGAATCCACGGAGTGCCTGAGCCGTCCGCTGCCACCTTCTTCGGAGGGGTGCTTGTGGTCGCTGGTCTGCTCGGAACGATGCTCGGAGGATTTGCCGCCACCGCCTGGCAAAAGCGAAATCCGGCGGGATATGCCTGGACTCTTGGATTGTCCGTGCTCGCAGCGGTGCCGGTTTCGGCTGCAGCGTTCATGGTCGCCGGGCGCGGCGCGGCGATGGGTTGCCTTGCGGTAGCGATGTTCCTGCTGTTCCTCTCCACGGGGCCGATCAATACGCTCATCATCGAAGCAGTGCCGGTGAACCTGCGATCCAGTGCCATGGCGGCATCGATCTTCGTCATTCATTTATTCGGCGACATGTGGTCTCCGGAGATAGTAGGACGTCTGTCAGACAGTTGGAAGAGTTTGCAAAAAGCCGTTTTGATCCTGCCGCTCGCACTTTTCATTTGCGCGATATTCTGGCTCGCCCTGGCGATCAAAACGCGTAAGCGCCAGTGAACGCCACGGGCGGTCGCGCTGTCATAGAATTATGAACTCACGCGTCGTGGCTTTCGCTATCGTGGTGTTGCTCGCCTTCGGACTGTTCCTCAACCAACGCTCGGTCCATCGTGAAAATGCGGAACTTGGCGCCAGAGTTTCGCAGTTGGAAGAGCAATTGGCAGGGCTCAATCAGGCTGGGCTCGCAAGTGAAGCGGGCCAACTGAGAGCCGAGAACACGCGGTTACAGTCGGAGAATAGGGAGCTTCGTGCGTCTTTGGCGGAGTTCAGACAAGCCACTCCTGTCGGCATGGACCCACGGCAACGAGTCATGCGTGCCTCGACCCAGTCTCAGGAAAATGCAGGCCACGATCCACTCTCTTTCTACAGGCGCAATCCGGAGTTGATGAAACGCTACTTCCCCCAGCTTTATAAGGCGGAAATGGAAAAGAAGACTGAAGAGATTCCAGCTCCGCCAAAGGAATAGAATGCATCGTTAAAGCGCGCGATCAGAAACTCCGATAAGCGTACATGCGGCCGCTTATCGCGACGTGCAGCGTTCTGGTTGCATTCGTTGCATTCCTCGGTGGATGCAGCAGCGATGAACTGTGGCCTCCTCCTCCCAGAAATCTCCAGGAAAAACTCGTGATTGAGTCGACCTTGCGCGCGGTCGCTCAAATGGATGGCTGGACGGAAGTGGCGTGCGTCGTAGAACGGCAGAAGCACAACTGGCGTGTCCAAGCCTGGCGGATCGTTCATCCGCGAGCGCAAGGCCGAAACAAATGCGCTCCGTGGGCCGTCCGCGGGCTAACCCTTGATGACGACGCCAAGGTGTTGAGCTACGAGAACCACCTTTAATTCGAGGTCGCTTTCGCTTGATTCTTCTGCAAATCATCTCGCCCGATGAAGAGATACAAAGTCGGCGTGATTGGGTATGGTTGGGTCGCAGGGGCGCACATCGCGGCGATTAACGCGACATCTCAGGGAGAAGTGCGCGCGGTCTATTCCTCCCGCGCGCTCGACGGGCTGGCGGTTTCAAAGCAGCACGGCAGCGACATCAAGACTTACACAGATCTGGCGAAGTTCCTGGAGAGCGATGTGGATATCGTCTCCATCTGTAGTTACCCCTACGACCACGCGCATCAAGCCATAGCAGCCGCAAAGGCAGGGAAGCATCTAATCATCGAAAAGCCGCTGGCGCTGAACGTGAAGGATCTTCGCCGGGTGGTAACGGCGGTTGAAAGCGCGGGCGTTAAAACCTGCGTTTGTTTTGAGTGTCGCTATTCCAGCCAGTTTCTGGCGACCAAAGCACTGATCGATCAAGGCCTGCTTGGCTCGATCCACTACGGTGAGATCGATTACTATCACGGCATCGGTCCGTGGTACGGCCAGTTTCGCTGGAATACTCGAAAGGATGCAGGCGGCAGCAGTCTCCTGTCCGCAGGTTGTCACGCGCTGGATGCGCTTCTCCTCTGCATGGGCTCGGACGTCGAAAGCGTTTCGAGTCTTTCAACCGGCTCACAAAACAAGAATTTCAAACAATACGAATATCCAACCAGCAGTGTGACCATCCTAAGATTCGAGGACGGCCGGGTCGGGAAGACCGCATCGATCATCGATTGTTTGCAACCATACTATTTTCACGTTCATTTGGTGGGGAGTGAAGGGTCGCTGCTCGACAACAAATTCCACTCGATGCGCATTCCGGGGCTGAACAAAGCGAAGTGGAGCGAGATTTCGATGAAGCCGCTCGATTCGGGCGATGTTTCGGATCATCCGTATCAAACCCAGTTTCAAGCGTTCTTCGACGCGCTGGATAAAGGCAAGGAGATGCCGCTTACCAGTTTGAGGGAAGCGGCGAAAACGCACGAAATCATTTTCGCCGCGGACCAATCTGCAGCGACCGGCAAGCCGGTGAAGCTCCCTTAATCGCGCAACCCGGTCGGCGGCGCGAAAATGAGCGAAGCGATGAAAGCTTCGCGGAGTGACTCGCGGTTACGCGTCCAGCGCCGGGCAACCGCTGCGCCTGAGGGACGGGTGCGGCGAAGTGGTCCTGCCGGTTTGTGCGTTGCAGTTTGTGCATCGATGGCTTGAAGTCTGGATTCGACCCGTCCCGCGAGCTGCGAGGCGCGTGCATACGCAGTCGATGATTGTTTCAGAGGGCTTGGAAAATTAACATCGCCTTCGGAGGGTTCTGGTGGCGTTCTCGGCGCCGCCGGTAGAACTACTTTGGTTCGAACGATCGGAGGCGGAACCGTAACGACTCCGCGTGGTGGGCTCGTCCTGGGCGGCAGAGTTTCCTGATGCGTCGGTGGTGGTTCGAGTTTTCCCTGCAAGACGCGGCGCAGTTCCTCCTGCCAATCACGGCCAGTCTTTGGCCAATGTGGAATGGGCGGTTCGCCTCCGGTGCGTTTGGGACCCGACGCGCCTCTTTCCAATTCTTCGTCCTCGCGCTTTTTTTTGTTCTGGAAATAGGTGGAAATAGCGGATCCCAGCACGACGATGATCAGGAAGATCAGCTTCTCCCATTCCATACCTGAATTCTATCCTACGGGATTGGTAGTTGCGCCTGTTTGCTGTGGTGTCGCGATGCTTTCGCGCATCGTTGTGTCGGCCTGGACGTTCCGCATCCGGTAATAGTCCATGATGCCCAAATGGCCCGAGCGGAATGCCTCGGCCATCGCCATCGGGATTTGCGCTTCGGCTTCGACGACGCGCGAACGCATCTCCTGCACACGAGCGCTCATTTCCTGTTCGAGCGCGACGGCGGCAGCACGCCGGACTTCTGCTTGCGCCTGCGCGATGAGCTTGTTCGCTTCGGCTTGCTCCGCCTGGAGTTTAGCGCCGACGTTTTCTCCGACATCGACGTCCGCGATATCGATGGAAAGGATTTCGAACGCCGTGTTGCTGTCGAGCGCCTTGTCCAAAACCGTTTTCGAAATGCGGTCAGGATTTTCGAGCACATCCTTGTAGCTGTCCGCAGAACCAATCGTCGAAACGATGCCTTCGCCGACGCGAGCGATAATCGTTTCCTCGGTTGCACCGCCGACGAACCGTTCGAGGTTGGTGCGGACGGTGACGCGCGCTCTGGCGCGAATCACGATGCCGTCTTTCGCGACGGCGTCGATTGTGGTTTTGCCGCTGCTGGGAGCAGGACAGTCGATCACCTTCGGGTTGACGGAAGTCTTGACCGCTTCGAGAACCGTTTTTCCAGTTCCCTTCGTGGCGAGATCGATCGCGCAAGCGCGGTCAAACTCGAGGTGGATGCCGGCTTTCTGCGCCGCGATCAGCGCGAGAACCACCATTTCGACGTTGCCGCCCGCGAGGTAGTGAGTGGAAAGATCGTCAATCGTAACCGCCAAACCCGACTTGACCGCGGTGATGCGGTTATCGACGACCAGTCCAACCGGCACGTTGCGGAGCCGGAGAGCGATCAGTTCCGTGAAAGTGACACGAGCGCCAGAGAAGAGAGCGCGAATCCAGACGCTGAAAAAATTGAGGACGACGATGAAGCCGACCAGCAGGATCAGCCCCACAACCACAACCCCACCGAGCTTCAAAGCATCGAACACAGGCACAAGAATTAGAGGTTATTTTGCCGCCAGAGCCGACTCAATCGCGCCGTTGAGTTCAGCCGATTCCGGTGTCGTTCCCGAATCGAAGCGCTTGAGAATTTTGCCGTCGCGGCCAATAAGAAACTTGCCGAAGTTCCATTTGATGTCGCCGGGAAATTCAGAGTCCTTGCCGGTGAGGCGTGCGTAAAGCGGGTGTTGTTCCGCTCCTTTCACGTGGACCTTTTCCGTGAGCGGGAAGGTCACGTTGTAATTATCGGTGCAAAACTTGCGGATTTCTTCGCCGGTGCCCGGTTCCTGAGCGCCGAAATCGTTGCATGGGACGCCGACGACGGTGAAACCTTTCCCCTGGTACTTTTCCTGGAGAGCCTGAAGACCTTTATATTGCGGGGTATAACCACACTTCGAGGCCACGTTCACCAGCAAAACGACTTTGCCTTTGTAGTCCTCGAGTGAAAAAGGTTTTCCTTCGAGCGATTTCATTTTTATCGAATAGACCGGCGCGAGAGCCGCTTGAATCAAAACGCAGGTGAGACAGGCCGCAACCAAAGCGAGAATTTTCATGTGCGCAGTGTGGGTAACCCGAATCGGTTGTCAACGGCAGAGTATAAGACGGGCAGACGCGTGCTGGGACTTTAGTGGCAGGCCTCAGCACGTGACAACGTTCCAGCAAGGCGGTAATTAACGCTACTAACAAAGAGTGTTTATGAAAAAGCTTTCATTGATAATCGGATCATTGCTCCTTTCCTTGCCGATTGGAGCCGGCGAGCCGAGCGCCATTTCGCTTCTGCCGAAGATGGGCGATCTGCATCACCCGGTCAGCACGACAAATGAGATGGCCCAGAAGTTTTTTAACCAGGGGCTTACTTTCGTATTCGGTTTTAATCACGATGCCGCAATCCGTTCTTTTAAACGGGCGCTCGGCTACGATCCGAACCTTGCGATGGCTCAATGGGGAATAGGGCTCGCACTGGGACCGAACATCAACGCTCCGATCAGCCCGGAGGCGGAGAAAGCTGCGTACGACGCGACGCAAAAGGCGGTCGCGATGAGCAGTTTCGCGTCGGAGCCGGAACGTGATTACATCGCGGCGCTGGCGGTCCGTTATTCGATTGAACCGGGAGCCGACCTTCGCGCGCTCGATCACAAATACAGCGAAGCGATGGGCCGGCTTTCCGAGAAATATCCGGACGACCTGGATGCCGCGGCGCTTTACGCCGAGTCGATGATGGATCTCAAGCCGTGGCAGCTTTGGAGCGCCGATGGCAAACCCGCCGAAGGCACTTTGCAGGTCATCGAGGTGCTCGAATCGATACTAAAACGCGATCCGATGCACCCGGGCGCCAACCATTACTACATTCACGCGGTGGAAGCGTCGCCGTTCCCGGAACGGGCTTTGCCTTCGGCTGAACGACTCGAGCGGTACGCGCCCGCTGCGGGTCATCTCATCCATATGCCCGCGCATATCTACATCCGGGTCGGAGACTACGCTGCTGCCGCACGCCGCAATGAGGTCGCGAGCGAGGTTGATCTCGATTTCATTCAGGCCTGCGGCATCCAAGGGTTTTATCCAGCGCTCTATACGAGCCATAACATGCATTTCGCCGCGGTAGCTCATACGATGCAGGGACGCTATGCCTCAGCCCGGCGTTATGCGGAGCGTCTTCTCGCTCACGTAAAACCAATGGCTGCACAGGTCCCTGAACTGGAAGCTTTTCTTCCTACCCTCGAGCAGGTCCTCGTCGCATTTCGAAAATGGGACGACATTCTCGCCCTGCCGCAGCCCGAAGAAAAATTCCATCTCCACACCGGCATTTGGCGTTACGCTCGCGGCATGGCTTTTGCGGCAAAGAAACAGGAAACCGAGGCGCAAAATGAACTGAATGCGCTGGTTAAGTTGCGTGAAAGTCTGCCGTCCGATGCCGGCTTTGGCCCTTTCAATAAAGCCGCGGACATCTTCACGATTTGCGAAAAGCAGATCGGAGCTCGTCTGGCGGTGAACAGTGGGGACACGCAAAAGGCCGTGCAGTTGTTGGAGGAAGCATTGCCTGTAGAAGACAACCTGCGCTACATGGAACCGCCTGACTGGTACCTTTTCACCCGCGAGGCCTTGGGCGGTGTTCTTCTGACTGCCGGAAAATATCAGGAAGCCGAAAAAGTTTTCCGTAAAGATCTGGAACAGCACCGGCGCGGGGGACGTTCTCTTTATGGCCTTCAAGCCGCCCTGGAAAAGCAGGGAAAGACGCAAGCAGCTCGTTTGATCTCTCGCGGCCTTGATAACGCCTGGGAAAATGCGGATACACCGCTCGAACCCGCGACGATCTGGTGGATTGCATTGAAGTAAGGTGCGGAGAGCTAGGAGATCAGCTGGATCCCGTAGCTCTCAAAGCGTTCGTCGGTTGTAACAACTGGCCAGTTCCACCCGTTCCTTTTTCTTCTCGACCGATGCCAATAACCGGGAAAGGTTTGTTTTCGCCTGATGAACGTTGACGCTCTCCATGAAGAAAGGTTAGTCCGCTTAGTCCACCTGGGGGAAACTTAAGAATTGTGCAACATTATGCGAGGCTGGTGCGACCTACCTTCAGAATCGATACAAGTATGTGGACACACAATCTTCTGAAGAGCGGCTGCCTGTTGGCTGCTTCGTTCGCAGCGGTCGCTGGACCGTTGGATAAAACAAAGGTGGCGAGTGATGCGAAGTGGCTCGTGCATATCGACGTCGAAGGCCTGCGCAACAGCGCTTTTGGTGAGTATGTGATGAACGAGTTCGTGAAGCCGCAGTTGGAAAACAACGACCAACTGAAGCACGCGAACCTCTCGATGAACATTTCGAACATCATGTCGATTACCGCTTACGGCGCTTCGATTGATAAAGGGCCGGAGGGAGTGCTCATGCTGACGACCACCGCCGATCCCAAGAAGGATCTCGATACGGTCGCAGGAATGTTTTTGGCCGCCCAGGGCACCAATACTCCGTTCCTCCTGGTGGATAAAGACCCGATCCCATTCTACAGCTTCAGCAAGACCATTTATTTTGCGCCGGCGGGCCATACCCTGTTCGTCGCGAAATCACGCGAGCAGATCGAACGCGCGCACGAAGTGGTGCAGGGCAAGGCAGATAGTCTTGCGAAGGGCAGCGGGTTCAAAAACTTCAGCGAAGCACCGAAGAGCTATTTTACCGCGGCGATCGCGGATGGCTTCATGGGCAACATGGGAGTTCCACCGCAGGCCCAGATCCTCAAGGAAGCCACAGGCGGACGACTTTGTCTGGGGGAGCGCGACAAGAACATGTTTGTGAACCTTGTTTTCCAGGGCAGGAATGATATGGCCACGACGCGGATCCAGCAGGTTCTGCAAGGGGTCGTCGCTTTGGCGAGTCTCAGCCAGCAGGACGAAGAAATCACGCGGCTGGCCTCTGGAATCAAGATCGCCTCTGACGGTCCCGATGTGATGGTGAATCTCGAGTATCCGGTGGACAAGACCATCCAGAAGATCAAGGAAGAATCGGCTGACCATCACCGTCCGCACGCAGCGCCAAAGAATAAGGCCAAGATGAAGAAGAAGAAACCAGCTCACGCCGAGGAACCGGTGGAACCGCCGCCCAGCGCCGAGAATCAGGAAAAGCCAAAGCAGGAGAAGGAACAGTAGGATTTGTGATTCTGGAAGTGGAGCAGGGGACCGAATCGCTCGAGCAGCTCGCCGACCGCGCGCAGGCGGGCTGCGTTGTTTCGTTCGAAAAGATTGTCGATCAATGCAAGGATCGCCTTTTCACTTATCTGGTGCAGCTCGTGGGAAATGCGGAAGATGCCGAGGACGTGGCGCAGGAAACATTTATCAAAGCGTATCGACATCTGCATTCGTTCGACCGGCGCGCCCGATTTACCACCTGGCTTTATGCGATTGCTAAGAACACCGCCTTCACCTGTTTGCGCAGACGCAAGCCGAATCAACCGATCGAAGAGCTCGAAGAGATTCTTCCTGCGCCCGAGGAACGGATTGACTCGCATCAGATCGAGTCTGTTTGGACGATTGCCCGTACACTCAAACCCAGCCTCTTCGAGGTGCTCTGGTTGTTTTATGGCGAGGGTTTTTCGTTGAAGGAAATCGCCAAAATTACGGGCGGGAATGCGGTGACTGTTCGAGTGAATCTTCACCGCGCACGGACGGCTCTGGCTAAAAAATGCAATTTGGAGAAGTTTCGATGACAAGGACTAAGAGACGATCTCGGAAGTTCGAGGCCGCAGCCACCCGGGACGGGTCGCGCTCCGGACTACGGGCCGCCCCGGCCCGCAGCGGCAACCCTTTCACGGTTACAATGCGTTTTGCAGACGGTCGAGGCGCGCTCACTGACGGGTGCGATTTTAGAGTGCGGGGCAGCTTCGATCCGGCTCGAAAAAACGCAGGTGATCCAAATTTGGAGTGCGGTGGCAGAGCGAAGCGGCGACACCGCTTTTCGAGCACCCTTTTCGTTGAAGAACTTCAAAAGCGGCGTGGCGCTCCGCTTCCCGCCGCACTCCAAATCCCCTTAGTTCGAATCGCACCCGTCAAGGACACCGCCCTTGCGTCGGATTTCAAAACCTCTAAATTACAGGTGAGACCATGAACGAGAGGAATGAACATACCCTCCTCGAACAGAGATTGCGTTCAGAACGTCCGCGCTTCAAACCGCGTGTCGGTTTCACAGAGCGTGTGATGGATAGTTTGCCAGCTCGGGTTGACCGGCCGCAGGCGGACACTCGGATTCCATGGCCGCGTTTCGTTCTGGCGCTGGCTGCCACCGGTTGTATTGCCCTGGCGTTGAGTCAGCTATTACCTCGTGACGTTCATCTTCCTCAGACTCCGACGGTGGTGGAATCGCAACAGGAAGCGAGTCCGACCGATGTTACGCTGCCGAAAGTCTCGATGACGCAGGTGCAGGATCTCGTGGCCAGGCTGGACGAGCCGTTGGAAACCGAGTTGAAGAACCTCATCAGCGATTCGCGGCAGGCGATCCAGTTTGTCGCTTCGAATTTCCTTCCTGAAAACTAAACCCGGGCGCCTCCACCTTCGTTTGCGTCCAGCCGCGGAAGCGCAGGTGCGCGCCGGTCATCCGTGGATATACGACCAAAGCATTCGCGAGCAAAATAGGGAAGGCGCAGCCGGTGAGCTGGCCATTGTTTTCGATAAGAAAGATCAATTTCTCGCGATTGGGCTCTACGATCCCGATTCGCCAATTCGTGTGCGTGTTATTCATCGTGGCAAAGCCGCGAATATCAATGCGGACTGGTGGCGTGATCGTTTGCGTGAATCAGTGCGTTTGAGGGCGACGGTTTTCGATACCGAGACAACTGGGGGACGCTGGATCAATGGCGAAAGCGACGGTTTTCCTGCGCTGGTGCTTGATCGTTATCACGACACGCTCGTTCTGAAACTGTATTCATCCGTCTGGTTCAATCATCTTGAGGAGATAGTCTCTTTGATTCGAGCGGAACTCGCGTCCCAAAGGATCATTCTTCGGCTCAGTCGAAATATCGCGGACGAGGCGAAGCGTCACGGGAGGGAAGATGGCAGTGCACTCGCCGGGACTGTACCAGATGCTCCGATCCAATTTCTGGAAACGGGTCTGAAGCTCGAGGCCGATGTGGTACGCGGCCAAAAAACAGGTTTCTTTCTCGATCAACGCGAAAATCGACGGATGGTGGGGTCGCTGGCGCGAGGGAAAAAAGTGCTGAATGCATTCAGCTTCTCTGGTGGTTTCTCCCTTTATGCGGCGCGCTGTGGCGCAACTTCTGTAATGGACGTGGATATCAGTGCGCACGCTCTCGAGAGCTCGAAGCGAAACTTTGCACTGAACGCAGAACGCGTTGCTCGTTGCGATCATCAGCTCGTTCAGGCCGATGTCTTCGACTGGCTGGCGCAACGGCGGCGAGACAGTTTTGATCTTGTTATTCTCGACCCGCCATCTTTGGCCAAACGGCAAGCCGATCGACCGGCCGCGCTGAAAGCTTATGAATCACTCGCGCAGAACGGTTTTGTTTTGACTCGTCCTGACGGAATTGCGGTCTGCTGCTCGTGCTCAGCTCACATCCGAGCGGAGGAGTTTTTTGAAACGGTCAAACGCGAAGCGTCACGCACGCGGCGAAAGTTCAAAGTGCTAAAGGAAACGCACGAGCCGATCGATCATCACGCCGCCTTCCCAGAGGCGGAGTATTTGAAGGCTATCTACATCCGGTTTTAGAGATTCAGCGCGAGGAACTCGCGGTAGGAGCCGCCAAAGAGCGCCGTCACATCCCGCTCTATTTCCTTGCTCGTGGGATTCCAGCCGGTGGCGGCCAGGTCTTGATACTTTTGCACCAGAACGCGGCCGATCACTTTGCGCGAGTGATCCCACTTGTAAATGATCTGGTCGAGCACGCGCGCGTCAGAATGTTGCGCGGTGAAACTCGGGCCAAGCAGTTCAATCCGCATTCGTGTGATTTCATCAATTAAGCTGGGAATGTTCATGAACCACCAGCAGCCGAAGATGTGCAGATTGCGAAATTTCCGCGCGAGCACGCAAAGTTGATGTTGGTTTTCGCGGGGCAAGATGGTGCAGAGAAACTTGTTCTTCGGGTTCGCGGCGCAAAGGTTTTGCAGGGCGTCGAGATTGCTGAGCGCGAGACCGTCGCCGGCCAGCTTCAACTCCGGATTTACCGCGCGGCGAACCCCGGGCATGAGAGCAAACGGAAGGTTGAATTCTCGGCAGTGCGGTAGGATCGCGTCTTCAATAAGGCGGGCGCCATTGCTGGAATCCGGATAGATGAATTCGGGCGGAAGGGAAACCATCACGAACTCGGCCTGGATTCGCCTGGTCCAGTCGGCGAGGAAGCGCCTCACTTCGGAAATGGTTTTCGCTGTGAGGTCCGGTTTAACCTTGTAACCCCATTCCAAAACGCGGCCCAGCGTATTGTTCCAGGAGAGAATAAGCGGATCAATTCGCAAAGCGGCTCTGAAACGTTCTTCTCGCCTGAAGCCACGCTCCCAGGTTGGCCGCTCCAAATCGTCAAACGGCGAATTGGTCATGCAGATTGATCGCACGCCTGCCAGTTCCATGCAGCGCGTGGTGTAGTCCGCGGGTTTCCATTGAGCGAACCATTTCCGCAGAGCCGGGAGGTCGCGCTTTTTCACGTCGAGCCCGAGCCGATGAAGTGTGGTCAAGATTCCACGACAAGCTTCGGATAGCGGAGAATGAGTGATGAAGAGCTGATCCCAGATTAAGTCGGCCTGTTCTGTTTTGGAAAGCGTCCAATACTTTTCGTAGGGCATCGCAGTGAACCGAAAGGTTTCGGCAATCAGATAATGATAGGTGAGCAGATCATCGACGCCCCAAAGCAACAAATCACCGAAGGCTGGATCGTAAAGGTGCGTGTGAATGTCGTCCACGTGCACAGAGGCAACTGCATCTTCGATTTTCCGGGCAAGGTGACCAGGTGCTGCTTTCATGTCGTTGCCGGCAGATTGCAATCCACTCCTCTCCCGATGCGAGCCTGAAATGAGTCGTATGCGGCGGCGCGCCGTTCAAGGAAGGATGAGTATTCGCCAAGACTCGCGTGGTGGTTTTGTTCTTTTGGATCGAAGTTGGGTCATGAAGTCGGCGAGGAGGAAAGCGATCCGACCAAAACGTGCGGGATTCAAGAGAATCCTCCTCACGACCGGTTTTTCGGAATTCTCCCGCAGGACCTTTGATATTGCCGTTCAATTCGCGCGTGTTTTTCAATCACATCTCACGCTTCTCCACGTCGTTCCGGAGGTCTTGCCAGCGGATATCAGTCATGTCGGACTGGTTTTCACCTTGAAGAAACAGGTTGAGAAAGCGAACTCTCAACTCATGGAGTTGCGGCAAACGAAGCTTCCTCGAGACCTTAAGGTGAAGACAGTTCTGCTGGAGGGCGGTGTGGTGCATGAAATCGTAAAATATGCTCGCGAGTTCCATGTGGATCTGATCGTCATGGCGACGCACGGCTATTCAGGGCTCAAGCACTTCTGGCTGGGAAGCATTGCTGAAAATGTCCTTCGCCGTGCTCCGTGCCCTGTGCTGGTGGTGCCTTCATGCATGATCGATCAGATTGCAGTTTCCGAGAAAAGGCGTAATTCTGGGCAAAGATCGGTAAGTGCAACGGCCCGGACGGGTCCGGATTGATTTAGAATCTATGAAAAGCAAATGGTTTATCCTTTTTGGGTTTGCGGTTTTTCTTCGCGTCGCCATTGCGGCGACAATTACCACGACGGACGGCAATTGGTCCGCCACACAGGTGGTTCTGAAGAATACACCGGAGGCGGCGCTGATGGCGAGAGTGGGAGACATCGATAATCTCGGATTCGGCTTTCCGCAGAACTTCGATCCATTTTCGGGCAGCAGCACGCCGGGACACGCTTTTCCGTGGGCGGTGAATCCCGATGACCCTGCGGGCACGGATCGGATCATGGTGATTACGAGTTACAATGGCCCGCCGCCCAGAGGAGCGGACGGTTATACGCAGAGCACGATACGTCCGGGAAATGCGGTTCAACCGATTACTTTACAGTTCGATGCGCAGGGGCTCACGGTGATCGATGCGGCATTCCAGATTTTTGTGGATGATTTTCAGGCGCCGAGTTGGGGCGCGGTCTATACGGTTACGCTCAACGACCAATCATTCCCCGAATTGGAAGCAATTATAAACAGCCTGGTGCAAACCGGTCCGATCGGAAAACTAATCAGCGTTCCAGTACCGCCGCGGTTGCTCAGTCAGATCGCTACCGGTCGTGTGGTGCTGAAGATCGACGATCTGACCACAGGGGCAGGAGATGGCTACGCGATTGATTTTGTTAAACTGCTGGTTAACCGGGTGGGAGTTCTCCCGGTCGGAACGATTACCGGGACGGTCAATGACGCCACGTCCCATCTGCCGATTCCGGGTGCAACCGTGCGCGCGTTTGATCGCGAAGCGGTTTCGGACGCGAAAGGCGAGTATACAATCACCGGGGTTCCGGCCGGGCTCGCCTTTGTGGAAGCCTCTGCTTCCGGGTATCAAACCAAAAGCCGAACGGTTGATCTTGTGGCTGGACAAACGGTGCAAAGTGTCAATTTCGATTTGCCGCGCGGGGGGACGACTCTGAGCATCTATGTCGCCGTGGAACTGGAGTTTTTCGGCCACGTAGGCGCAACCTACGTGGTGCAGTATTCTCCTGACTTGGAACATTGGACCGACGACGAAACCATCATCGGTGAGGGCAAATTGGTCACCCGTTTTCGCTCGACTCGCAATGCGAATGCGCGCTATTGGCGAGTGGTGGCGAAATAAGGCGCGCAGGATCACAGTTTGGAATTCATTCGCCAACGTTGCTCGAAGTTTGCAACGTAGAAGTGTAAAATCTGTGAACCGGCGGATTTGTAGAGATGTCGGCAAATCCTGTGCTGCCAAAAACGTTCGTGACGCTCCCCAGGGTTGACCATGCCTTAAAATCCTCAGAGCCGGATACTGTGTAGATTCCGGGAGGTCCGTGAATCGTGAACCTGAAGGTGGTCGCATATTTCGCGGAACTGAGCTCAACGTCGAGCGGATAGGTGAAGATGGCTGTGCCTTGCGCACGGATGGCATCGACTTCGTCCGCCAGCGTTGTTAAGGCGAGTTGTTCCGGCAACACCAGTGAACTCAGCGGATTTCCGATGAAACCGAGGTCTTGCAATTGCCGCATGTCGGGCGGGAGCGTGAGATTTGTCAGTTGATTGAAGGTCAAAAAGAGGCCGGTCAGCTTGGTGAGGCCGTTCGGTAATGTGAGATTCTCAAGGCGGTTGCCATCGAGGTTCAGAGTGTCGAGGTGAATCAGGTCGTTGGGCAAATGGAGGTTTGTGAGCTGGTTCTCCGTCAGGTTTAGCCCAGTCAGGTTCGTTAACCCTCGCGGCAACTCAAGATCGCGCAGGTTGTCCTTTGAGAGTCGCAGGTATTGCAGATGGTTCAATCCGGCCGGGAGTGTGATATGTGACAGGAAGGGGTTTTCGCTCACGTCAAGATAGGTAAGTGCGGTGAGATGGGCTGGGAGCTCGAAATCCGCAAAGCGGTTGGAGCGCAGATGCAGGAGCTCCAATCGTGGCAAGACAGCCGGAAATTGAATGGCGGCGAATTGGTTGAAATCGAGGTTAAGTTCTGTCAACCAGGGAAGGGGTTCCGGCAATTGAATACTGGAGAGCTGATTATAGAAAAGATTCAGATCGATCAGATTCGTCGTGTCTGGCGGCAAAAAGACATTCGTCAGGAGATTCTGTGAAAGATCCAATATCGTGAGTTTCGTCAACCCGGCAGGAAGATTCATATTGGCGAGCGCATTTCCCTGGAGACGAAGTTCATCCAGATGGCTCAAACCTGAGGGCAACGTGCAGTTGGTCAGCGCATTGAAACCAACGTCCAGATAGAAAATGTAGTTCAAGTCATTCGGGAGAGTGAACGTCGGAAGGGCATTGTTGCCCAGGTTCAAGTTATCCAGCTCCCGCAAGCTGGCGGGAAAGGAGATGTCGCGGAGTTGGTTATTGCTCAAACTGAGGTAGCCGAGTCCCACCAGATTGGGCGGCAGAGTGAAACCGGCTAAGCGGTTTTCACCGAGGTCGAGTGTTAGAATTAAGGTAAGAGCGGATGGGAGCGTGACGTTTGTGAGCTGTCCGGATTGAATCGTTATACTGTTCAAATTGCTGAGCGCTTCCGGGAAGATGCACGCGCCGAGCGGATTAAAAGAGAAATCGATTGTTTTCAAATTGCTCAGTTCGCGCGGAACGGTGAGATGACTCAACTGATTCGATCTCAAATTAAGATCGAGCAGGTGTCGTCCTATCTCCAAACCGGTGAGATCTGTGATGTTCCTCTGGCTGGCATCGAGCTTCGTCAGGCTGAGAAGATCATCTTGCGTCAGCGGACCGTTTGGCTTTTGCAGAGCCGCGCGAATTGCTGCGTTCAATCCGGGATCGGGAAGAGAAACTTCGGGCGAAGGGGCGTTTGTGAATATTTGCGTGAGCGGGGAAGCGTGGCCATCAAGGTCCAGTCCTCCGGCAATAAGGACCGAGCCGTCGTTGAGCAGAGTGGCGGTATGCCGCCAGAGGTTGGTCGCAAGGGAATTTGTCGTAGTCCATGTCCGCGTAAGCGAGTCGTAGACTTCAACAGATGACAACGCCGCTAACGAGACCCCGCCTGCAGCGAGAACGTTTCCGTTCCGGAGCAAGGTCGCAGTGTGGATCGCTCGTCCCTCGTTCAGTGCGCCAACGGTGGTCCAGGTGAGTGAATTTGGATCGTACAGTTCCGAGCTGGAGAGCGCGTTGGCGCCATTGTCCAAACCACCCGCCACCAGGACTCGGCCATCAAGGAGAAGTGTCGCGCTCGGAGCGACTCTCGCTGCGTTCAATGAGGGACCGGAAGTCCAAACTCCTGTTTGCGGGTCATAGAGTTCGGTGCTCGAAAGTGGCTGACCAGTGCCGAAGCCGCCCGCGACGAGCACTTTGCCGTTCGACAAGAGCGTGGCGGTGTGCCGGAAGCGAGCGGATTGAAGAGGCCCCGTCACCGTCCATCTCTGCGTTGCGGGGTCATAGAGCTCGCAGGAATTGATTGCTGCTTCGCTTCGATCTGTTCCCCCAGCCACCAGGACCTTGCCATTGGCGAGAAGCGTTGCGGTATGGAGAAAGCGGGCGGCGAGCATGGGGGCTGTGGAGGTCCAGTTGCCTTCCTGAGGTAAATATATTTCGGCGCTGGCAAGTGTATTCGTCAGAGTGTGTCCGCCTGCCACGAGAAGCGTGCCGTTTTGGAGGAGCACGCTGGTTTGCTCCCAACGTCCTTCCATCAAGGAACTCGTGGCGGTGCTAATGCCGGTCGCTGGATTGTAGATTTCAGCGCTGTTGGTCACTGCGTCGGCAGTTGAGACTCCGCCGGCGAGAAGGACCAGACCATTAGGCAGGAGAGTCGCGGTATGCCCCTGGCGTGGGGTCTTCAAGGGAGTGCGAAGCGACAAAACGTCTGCGGATATCTGTCGGAAAGATAGCAGAAGGAATGTCGCGGAGATCGCTGTATTCAGAATCGGTTTTATTAAGGAGGTCATTGAGGTATCGATTGAAATTTTAACGGGCAAGCTGCTATCGGCGGTCGGGTGGGATTGCTTTGATGATCGCGCTGGTGCGGCGGTGCAGTGTCAGGTCAACGGGCCGATGCTTCACATTTGAACTTGCCGGATAGGCACCTAGATAGTCGCCGTTCTTCCAGTCATTTCGAGGGCGGATTGGCCGTGTTGAGAAGCCGCCACCGCAGTTCGGACAGACATTGTCGAGGATGTGTTCCACGCAGTTGCGGCAAAAAGTGCACTCAAAGGAGCAGATCATCGCTTCCAACGAGTGCGGAGGCAGGGGCAGATTACAGTTTTCGCAAGTGGGCCGGAGTTCCAGCATATTAATGTGAATCGGTGACACAGCGAGCGGACCCGAGAGCCGCGTCGCTGTGGAGGGTTCCTTGTCTATCCCTTTTTCCCCGCGGCCATGGCGTGAACATCCGCTGTGGTCAGCATATTGCCGCCCACTCCCCATTCGCCGCTTTTGACCTCTTCGATCACGACCCAGGTGACGGGCCTCATATTCTCACCCTCGATGGAAACCATCGTGTCGGTCAGTTTCCTGACCATGTCTTGCTTCTGTTTCTGTGTGAAAACTCCCTCGATTAACTTAACGTTTAACAGTGGCATAATTTCAGTCTCAGTTTGTAGTTTCGACGCGCACCGCGATCCTTGTCGCAGGGCGCGTGACGCTCATAGGAGTGTTCATAGCCAAAACGGTTCCCGTCGGGCACTGCCACTAAAGTCCCAGTCAACGAAGAGTTCAGCGCGCGATCGATAGGCTTATTGAAGTGACCGGTGTTTCAGCCGAAGAGACTCCACTGAGCGACGCCGTAAAAAGAAGATTACTTATCCCCAGCGAGAAAGAAGTTGCCACCTCCAGGCCATTGGAAAGGGGCGAAGGTGGCGGGTGCTCAGTGGAGGAACTGAACGCTGATTCGAATGCGATCTACTGGCGATTTACTTTTGCACAGCCTCGAGTTTTTCGATCATGCGGCGCAGTTTAGAAAGCGCGATATTTTGGATCTGACGGACACGTTCGCGTGTGACGCCAAATTTTTGCCCGACATCCTCGAGTGTCTTCTCTGGGCCGCCGTCCAGGCCAAACCGATAGCGCAGGATAGTCGCCTCTCTGGGATCAAGCGTCTTGATCATCTCCTGCAACATGCGCGTGACGGTTTTGTCTTCGAGTTCTTCGTAGGGCGTGAAGGCATTTTCATCCTGCACCACCTCCGCGAAGTTATTCGACTCGTCATCCCCGATTGGAGCGTCGAGCGAGGCGGGACGAATCGCAGCGGTGCGAAGTTGTGCGACGCGCGAGGCGGTGATGCCGAGCTCCTCGCCCAATTCGTCATCGGTCGGTTCACGGCCGAACTCCTCCTGCAAACGCATGGCGGTGCGGCGCATCTTGGAAATTTTGTCTACCAGATGGACGGGCAAACGAATCGTTTTAGACTGATTGGCCAGAGCGCGTTTAATCGATTGCTTGATCCACCACGAACCGTAAGTCGAGAGCTTGCCGCCTTTCGCGGGATCGAACCGTTCCACCGCTTTCATTAATCCGATGTTCCCCTCGTTGATCAGATCGAGCAGCGGCAAGCCAAGTCCTTCGTAGTCATGGGCAATTTTCACAACCAGGCGCAAATTCGCTTTGATCATGTCCTCGCGCGCTTTTTTGTCGCCACGCTTGATCTTGGCTGCCAACTCGATTTCTTCCTGTGGCGTAAGCAGTTTTACCTGTCCAATCTCTCGAAGATATAATTTGATCGCTGTATCTGCATCGTAGCTGCCACGTTCCTTAGCAGGCACTCCGGCGTCTTCATCGCGCGGGACCATCCCGGCCGCAGCCTGGACGGTCGCCTCTTCTGCCTGCAGATCTTCCGGCGACGGTTCTGCTTCATCGCTTTCGGGGGCTTCCATCTCGCGGGCCACAGTTGCTTCCGGCTCTTCACCGGCTGGCTTTACCGTTGTGTCTTCCGCCTCGTCCCTGTGATGACGCTTACTGCGCGGTTGTTCCTGCTGTTCCTCGTCAAAGTGCGCGCGCGGATGTTGAGTATCTTCTCCCACCGCGCGCCTGTGTGCACCTGATCGTCCTTTGGTCTCGTCCGGACCATTAACTTCTTTCCGGTGCATCGCCGCCGCTTTAACCCTGTTTAGATTGTCTTTTACCGGCATAAAATCTTGTCTTGTTGAACCGAGCTTAGGGCAGTCAAAATGGCGCAGCAAGGGAGGGGGACCAAAAACGGAATTTCTCCATCGTTCCCGTTGCGGGAAAACCCGAACGGTGAAAAAGGCGCGGGCCGATTACCCCGCGCCTGCAAAAGGGAGATGAAAGGCTTAGCGATTGCGGTCGTTTCCGCGAAGGATGCTAATCCAATAGAGCAGTTGGAGCAGGGACGAAACCATGGCTGCAACGTAGGTCAGAGCGGCGGCATTGAGTACGCTGCTCACGGCACCAGCCTCGTTTCGCTGGACGATGCCCAGGCTGAGCAACTGCTCTTTCGCACGCCGGCTGGCGTCGTATTCCACAGGCAGGGTCACCAGTTGGAACGCCGTGACGATCCCATAGACCACGATGGCGAGCAGGGCCATCTTTACGAGCCCAAGAAAAATTCCGCCAAAGAAGAGGAAGAACGATGCCTGGGTCGCAAAGTTTGTAACGGGAACCATCGCCATGCGAATGTGCAAGGGAGCATAGGCTGCTTTGTGCTGAAGCGCGTGGCCCGCTTCATGAGCTGCTACGCCCACGGCTGCGATGCTCCGGCCGTAATAGTTCTCTTCGGAAAGGAACAGCGCCTTTTTTAAAGGATCATAGTGGTCAGTGAGATGTCCAGGAACCATTTCGACGGCCATGTTATCAAGTCCAGCCCGATCCAGAATGGTGCGGGCTGCTTCCGCGCCGGACATGCCGACCGCCAACCCCACTTTACTGTATTTCCCGTAGGCGGCGGTTAAGCGAAACTGCGCGTAAATGCCGAGGAGAAGTCCCGGCAGAAGGAAAAGCCAGTAGCTCGGGTCTCCATAAACATATCCAAAGAGAGCTGTCATAGCGTTTGTTTCAGTGTGGCTGAACCACTCTCAGCCGGTTCTTACTTTGGATATCAAGACGCATCCGCGCAAGCGTACGACGATTATAAAGCGCTGCGGCTTTTGGAATCACTACATCATTTTCAAAAGCGTCTCCGCCATCTCAGTGGGGGTGGTTGCGACGCCGATTCCCGCTGCTTTGAACGCGTCAATCTTCGCGGCTGCCGTGCCCTTGCCGCCGCTCACGATTGCGCCCGCGTGGCCCATGCGGCGTCCCGGGGGGGCCGTCGCTCCCGCGATGAATCCGGCTACCGGCTTTTTGCAATGCGCTTTGATCCATTCAGCGGCTTCTTCTTCCGCGGAACCGCCAATTTCGCCAATCATGATGATGCCCTTGGTTTCAGGATCATCGTTAAACATCTTGATCACATCGAGATGAGATGTGCCGTTCACCGGATCGCCGCCAATGCCCACGCATGTGGATTGGCCCACGCCGCGACTGGTCAGCTGCCAGACGGCTTCGTACGTCAGCGTGCCGCTACGCGAAACGACTCCGATGTTCCCCTTCTTATGAATGTAGCCCGGTGCGATGCCGATGCGGCACCCGCCGTGAGAATCTTTTCCTTCGCCGGGCGTCACCACGCCGGGACAATTCGGGCCGATCAACCGCGTCTTGCGCCCTTGCATTGCGCGCTTCACGCGAATCATGTCATTCACCGGAATGCCCTCGGTGATGCAAACGACCAGGTCCAGGCCGGCATCAACACCTTCGAGAATGGCGTCCGCCGCAAATGGCGGCGGAACAAAAATCGCTGAGGCGGTTGCACCGGTTTGGCGGGCTGCTTCGGCGACGGTATCGAAAATAGGAACTTTGTCCTCAAACTTCTGTCCGCCTTTGCCGGGCGTCACTCCGGCCACGACCTTCGTGCCGTAAGCAAGACTCAATTGCGTGTGGCGAGCCCCAAAGCTGCCTGTGATCCCCTGCACCAGGATCTTCGTGTCGGTTTTTAGTAGAATGGCCATTGGTATCAAAAATTCCTAGTAATCGTACAAACTGTTTCAAACAGGGCTGTTGCGCACTCCTCAGCAGACGGAGCGTTTTGTCTTTTCGGAGATCCGTTCCCAAGGTGTCTGCGAGAGGTCAAAATCCAAGAGAGACATGTCAAGGTCACCGTCGAAATCGGCCTGCCATGCGGCCAGCGGCGGTACGCGCCGCTCCGGGCGGACGTTCAATTCGGCAATCGTTTTGGCATCCATACCCAGCTTTACTTCGCGCCAACTGCTTGGACCACTTTTTGGGCGGCGTCGGCCATGGTGTCTGCGGACGTGAGTTTCAGGCCGGAGGCGGCGAGGGTTTGTTTGCCCATGACGACGTTATTGCCTTCGAGGCGGACGACCAGCGGAATGGAAAGGTTTGTTTCGCGGGCCGCATCGACAATGCCGGTGGCGATGACGTTGCAGTCCATGATTCCGCCGAAGATATTGACGAGAATTCCCTTCACGTTGGGGTCGCTCAGGATGATTTTGAATGCTGCGGTGACCTGTTCCTTGCTCGCGCCGCCGCCCACGTCGAGGAAGTTCGCGGGGCTGCCGCCGAAATGCTGGATGATATCCATCGTCGCCATGGCGAGACCGGCGCCATTGACGAGACAAGCGATGTTTCCGTCGAGCTTGATATAATTGAGATTGTGCTTGCTGGCTTCGATCTCGAGCGGAGCCTCTTCGCCGAGGTCGCGCATGGCCTGGATATCGGGATGGCGGTAGAGCGCGTTGTCATCGAGGCCGATTTTCGCATCGACCACTCGGAGCATTTCTTTCCCATTCTCCTCGATCACGGCAAGAGGGTTAATTTCGACGAGCGAGGCATCGCATTCCCACCAGGTTTTGTAAACGCCGGCAATCAATTTGGCAGCCTGGCCAAGCAGATCGCCGCGCAACCCGAGTGCTGCGGCGATTTTCCGTGTTTGATATGGCATGAGGCCCACGGCCGGATCGACCCATTCTTTCACGATCTTCTCGGGTGTCTTGGCCGCCACCTCTTCGATGTCCATTCCACCTTCGGTGCTGGCCATGATCACTGGACGAGCGACGGCGCGGTCGAGCAGTACGGCGAGATAATATTCTTTTTTGATGTTAGCACCCGGATCAACCAGCACTTTGGACACAAGGCGTCCTTCCGGGCCGGTCTGTTTGGTTACGAGCACCTGGCCGAGCATGTTGCGCGCTGCTTCGAAGGCTTCGGCCGCGGTCTTCACCACTTTGACCCCACCCTTGTAACCATTTTTGAACGTCCCCTTGCCGCGTCCGCCCGCGTGAATCTGGGATTTAACGACGATCACCGGAGCACTGGTCAGTTTTTCAGCCGCGGCGCGCACTTCCTCAGCGGTAGTGCAGATCGTTCCGTTCGGCACGGCGACACCGTTCTTGCCGAGCAATTGTTTCGCTTGAAACTCGTGAATGTTCACAACAAAAAGTTCGCAGACACTAGGAGTGTTGGCTGGAGCGCGTCAAGGGTTTCGAGGAGGCGCGAAGCTAAAACGGGGCGGCTGTCGCAAAAAGCGTTAGGGGAATGGCGCGGCCGGTGCCTGACGGAGAATGGAGCCGTCTTGCCGCAGGTTACGATGGCCAGTAGGGTTTTGTCGTGTTCGTAAAAGCACTGCCGTCTTGAATCTCTATCCTGATACTTTCGGTTTGTCGTTCTCAGTGTTTGCGGCTGCGACAGAGGACGCTTCAACCGGTGCGCATTGGCCGGTGCTGACGGTCGGGTTGGCGATTTTCATGCTGTTTTTCACCTGGTGGCAGCAGACGCAGCACCGACGGAAGATGGAGGACGCCAACGAGGAGTTGAAGCGGGCGTTTGAGGCGCTTCGCGAGAGTGAGACGAAGTTTCGGTTGTTGTTTGAGCGGAGCGCCGACGCAATTTTGCTGATGGACCCGACCCAGGGGGTGAAGTTTATCGATTGCAATGAAGCGACTGTTCGATTGATGGGCTATCGCTCGAAGGAGGAATTTCTGCGGATAGAACCGGGAGGGATTTCGACCGAGTTCCAGCCCGATGGTGAGCCCTCGATCCCAAAGGCGGCCGAGATGGTGAAGCAGGCGATTCGGAATGGGACCCATCGCTTCGAATGGCGCAACAAACGGGCGGATGGGCAGGTGATCATGACGGAGGCGTCGATGACAGCGGTACAGGTGGCAAGGCAGCCGTTGATTGTGACCATCGCGCGGGACGTTACGGAGCGGCATCGAGCGGAGCAGGCGTTGCGTGAGAATCAACAGCTTCTCAGTTCCGTGCTGGATAATATTTCGGAAGGCATTTATCGGAGCAGCCCGGACCGCGGCTTGATCTTCGCGAACAAGGCCTATTTGAAGATGTTCGGTTACGAGTCAATGGAGGATTTGCGGAGTGTGCCGCGCGAAAATCTTTACGCGAACGTCGAGGATCGGAAACGGTTAATCTCCCAGCTTGAGAAAACGGGGCAGTTCCTGAGCGAGGAGATCGTCTATAAGCGGAAAAATGGAACCACGTTTTGGGCGATGGCCAATAGCATTGCCATTTTCGACCCGGCAACACATCGGCTGGATTATCATGTCGGCGTGATTTCGGATATCACGGAGCGAAAGAAGGCGCAGGACGAGGTGCGCCGGCTCAATCAGGACCTGGAACGACGGATCATTGAGCGGACCGCGGAGTTGCAGGCGAGTGAGGCCCGTCTGCGCACGCTGGTGGAGCACGCGCCGGAAGCGATTGTGGTTTTCGATGCGGAGAATGGGAAGTTCGTGACGGTAAACGAGAACGCGACGCGTCTGTTCGGGCGAGATCGCGAAACCTTATTGGGATTAACCCCGGCCGATGTCAGCCCGGAATTTCAACAGGATGGGCGAAGGACTGTGGAGTGCGTGGGGGAGCAGATCAGCCGAGTAAAAAGAGGCGACACCCCGGTGTTCGAATGGCTGCATAGCCGACCGGATGGGACGGAGGTGCCTTGTGAGATTCGATTGGTGCGCCTCCCGGGCGAACGAACGTTGGTCCGGGCCAGTATTATAGATACTACGGAGCGGCGGCGGCGGGAGAAAGTCCAGCGCGCGACCTATCAGATTTCCGAAGCAGTGCACACAGCGCGTGATCTGGAGAGTCTCTACGAACGAATTCATTCCATTATCAGGACGTTGATGCCGGCGGAAAATTTTTATCTCGCGCTGCATCACGCAGAGACCGGGCTGTATCATTTCGATTATCACGTGGACAAGATCGATACGACTCCGCCGCCCCGACTGATGAACGAGGGCCTGAGCGGATACGTCTTGCGTACCGGCAGAGCGCTCCTCGCTACCCGAGCAACGATGCTGGACCCGCACAGCGAATGGCGCGTCGTAAGCGGTATCGCGGCGGCTGTCTGGCTCGGGGTGCCGCTGGCTATCGGCGGGCGAATTTTCGGCATTATGGCCCTGCGCGATCACGAGAATGAGAAAGCGTACGGCGAAGAGGAGAAACAGATTCTGTCGTTCGTGGCGGAACAGATCGCCCTGGCCATCGAACGAAAACGGGCGGAGCAGGCGTTGCGCGAGTCGGAGGAGAAGCATCGCGCGCTTTTCGAGGCAACCAGCCAGGGTGTAATGCTCCACGACGAACAGCAGTTCCTGGAGGTGAATCCGGCGGCGCTACGCATCCTCGGCTACGATCGCGCGGAGCAGGTCGTCGGGAAGCATCCGGCGGAAACCTCCGCCGCCGTGCAGATGGGTGGCGAGCCCGCGGAACAATTATCCCGCAGGTTCATCACCCAATGCATGGAGCGAGGCACCGCACAATTCGAGTGGATCGCGCGAAGCGCCAGCGGGAAGGAGGTGCCTTTGGAGGTGACGCTTACCCGTATTCAGATGAGCGGGCGGCCCATTATTCAGGCGGTTATTGTGGATATTACCGAACGCAAGAAAGCCGAAGCGGAGTTGTTGCGTTCGCTGGCGCGCGAGAAGGAGTTGAGCGCGCTGAAAACAAACTTTGTTTCGATGGTGTCGCATGAGTTTCGCACCCCGCTGGGCATTATCATGTCATCTTCGGAGATTCTGCAGGCTTACTTCGATCAGTTGGAAAGATCCGAGCGAGGCGAGCATCTGCAATCCATTCAGAAGAATACGCGGCGAATGGCGAATCTGATGGAGGAGGTGCTGCTGCTGAGCCGGGTGGAAGCCGGTAAGTTGACGCTCGATCCTCAGGCGCTCGATTTACCGGCGCTCTGTCGGCGCTTGGTGGATGAGGTTTTGTCCGCGACGAATCGGCGGTGTCCGATTGAGTTGACGGTGGACGCTGAAGTGGGCGAGGCCTTTCTGGATGAACGGTTGCTGCGGCACATTCTGACGAATCTTCTCACCAACGCGGTGAAGTATTCGGTTGAAGGCGCAGCGGTAAAATTCCTGGTAGTGCGATTGGCTACCAAAGTGCGATTCGAGGTCACCGATAGCGGGATTGGCATCCCTGAAGAAGATCAGAAGTGGCTGTTCAATGCGTTCCAGCGGGGACGAAATGTGGGGAATATCGCCGGCACTGGGCTTGGACTCGTCATTGTGAAGCGATGTGTGGAGTTGCATCGCGGGACGATCCGGATTCACAGTGCGGCAGGGCAGGGCACGCGAGTGGAGGTGGAAGTGCCTCTGGCGCTGGCGGCGCTTGACGCGAAGTTGCCGGACTCAGCAGCTGACCGCGAACTAAGGACAAGATAGTTTTTTTGGACGGACGTCGTTGACAGCGCTGGGCCTAGACGCTACGAGTTTACCAGTGTTGCGTGTCAATGAGAGGAAAAACAGCGCCTTGCAGCGTGCCAATGGCATGCTTGATCGAGGCATTTCCGTCATTTGCAACCTGAGCGTTGCCCCTCTGGCAGGGCTGATTGGATGGCCCATAGGAGGAGCGCGCGGTTAATCGAGAGATTGAACTTTTTTACCGCCCTGCTCCCGAAAGAGAGCAGGGCTTTTTGTTTTCAACATGAGCACAAGAGCTGCAGTCGCTGCGCCGCCGATAACCGCAGGAGCCCAGAATTCCGCGATGGGAATTCTTTTCGCGCTGAGTTTCTCGCACCTCCTGAACGATGCGATCCAGGCGCTGATTCCGGCTCTCTATCCGCTGCTCAAGCAGTCTTTCAACCTGACTTTCACGCAGATTGGTCTGATCACGCTCACCTTTCAGATGTGCGGGTCGGTCTTCCAACCAGTAGTCGGGCTCTATACCGACAAGAAGCCAAAGCCTTACTCGCTGGTGGCCGGGATGGGATTGACCTTAACCGGTCTCATTCTCCTGGCGTTGGCTCCTGCCTATTCCGTGGTGTTGCTCGCCGCCGGAACAATCGGACTCGGCTCAGCAGTTTTTCATCCCGAATCTTCGCGTATGGCACGCCTCGCTTCAGGTGGGCGGCACGGGTTCGCGCAATCCGTTTTCCAAGTCGGTGGAAATGCAGGCACGTCCCTTGGCCCACTCCTCGCGGCGTGGATCATCGTCCCGCGTGGACAGCATTACATCCTCGTCTTCACCGCGCTCGCCTTTGCCGGAATGCTCGTCCTCTCACGCGTGGGCAAATGGTATGCCGCGCATTTAAATGAACGCAAAAAGTCGTCCGCAGGCGCGGTGCATACCATTCTGCCCCGTAGAACCATCGCTCTTTCGATCTGCGTGTTACTGGCCTTGATCTTTTCGAAATTCTTTTATCTGGCCTCGATGACGAACTACTACACCTTCTACTTGATTCAGAAGTTTGGTGTCTCCATTCAACAATCGCAGATCTATCTGTTCGCCTTCTTATTCGCCACCGCGGTCGGCACTTTGGTTGGAGGCCACGTTGGCGATCGGATTGGACGCAAAGCCGTCATCTGGATATCCATCCTCGGGATGGCTCCTTTCTCATTGATGTTGCCGCATGCAAACTTGTTCTGGACCGCAGTGCTCAGCGTGATCACCGCGTTCATCATGTCCTCGGCCTTCCCGGCGATCCTGGTTTACGCCACAGAACTCCTGCCCGGCAATGTCGGACTCGTCGCAGGTCTCTTTTTCGGAACCGCTTTCGGCATGGCCGGCATTGGCTCTGCGGTGCTCGGACGTTTGGCCGACGCGACCAGCGTCTTTTTCGTTGTGAAAGTCTGCGCCTTCCTGCCGCTGATCGGCCTTTTAACCGCGTTTCTCCCAAACTTGAAACGCAAGTAACAAGGAACAGCTAATCTCGACCAAAATCCGGCGAGCGTTCACACTGCGCAGGAGTATTTTCTTGCTCAGCGTATGTCAATTTTAGCTCATAAGCGCCGCGAAAAGAGACGCGGACACTCCGTGAATCGGCCCCTTTACAAATTTTTTCATCCAGACGTCGTGGCCGTCATCGGCGCGACCGAAACCGCGGGCGCCGTAGGCAGCACCGTTTTCCAGAACCTCGCTTCGAGCGGGTTCAAAGGCCGCCTCTACCCGGTCAATCCCAAACGCCCGACCATTCACGGCCACAAAGCCTATCCCAGTATCGCCGCCGTGCCGCAGAAAGTAGACCTCGCGGTAGTCGTCACTCCGGCGCAGTCTGTCCCTGACGTGATTCGCCAATGCGCCGATGCCGACATCGAGAACACCGTCATCATTTCTGCCGGGTTCAAGGAAATAGGGTCCGCTGGTGCCCAACTTGAACGCGAAGTTCTGCACGAAGCCCAAAAGGCACAGATGCGCATCATCGGCCCGAACTGTCTCGGCATCATGGGGCCGCACTCCGGCCTGAACGCCACCTTCGCGAAAGGCATGGCCAAACCCGGCAACATCGGTTTCATCAGCCAAAGCGGAGCTCTCTGCACCGCCATTCTCGATTGGAGCTTCGAAGCCAACGTCGGTTTCAGTGCCTTCGTCTCAATCGGCTCCATGCTCGATGTGAGCTGGGGCGATCTCATTCATTACCTCGGCGACGATCCTCACACCAAAAGCATCGTCTGCTACATGGAAACCATCGGCAACGCGCGCGCCTTTCTCTCCGCCGCCCGCGAAGTCGCCCTCAGCAAACCAATCATCGTCATCAAAGTCGGCGAAACCGAAGCCGCCGCCCGCGCTGTCATCTCGCACACCGGTTCTCTTACCGGCAGCAACGACGTGCTTGATGCCGCCTTCCGCCGCGTCGGGGTTCTGCGCGTCCGCACTATCGAAGAACTTTTCGACATGGCGGACGTCCTCGCCAAACAACCCCGCCCGTCCGGCCCGCGTCTCGGCATTCTTACCAACGCTGGCGGTCCTGGCGCGCTCGCCACCGATATGCTCGTTCGTCAGGGCGGCAAATTGGCCGAACTCTCCGAAACCACTTTCCAAAAATTCAACGAACTCCTTCCCCCTTTCTGGAGCCACAACAATCCCGTCGATGTTCTCGGCGACGCCAAAGCGGATCGTTACGGCCAGGCGCTCGACATCCTGCAAAAAGAGCCGAATTCAGATGGAACCCTGGTCATCCTCACACCCCAGGACATGACGGAACCGACCGAAACCGCCAAGGCCCTCGAACCCTTCGCCAAAACAACGAAACCGATTCTTGGCAGTTGGATGGGCGGCGTGAACGTGGAAGAAGGCCGCCGCATCCTCACCAACGCGCAAATTCCGTCCTTCAATTACCCCGATCAGGCGGCGCGCGCCTTTGTCTACATGTGGCGCTACAGCGAAAACCTCCGCAGCATCTACGAAACCCCGACCGTTCCCGGCGGCAGCACCGTCGATCATCACCCGCGCAAAGCTTCTCAAATCATCGCCGACGCTCGCAGCGCCGGACGCACCGTTCTGACCGAAGTCGAGTCGCACCAGGTCCTGCAAAGCTACGGCATTCCCACCGTCCAAACCCGGGTTGCGCACAAAGTGGAAGAAGCCCTCCAGGCGGCCGAACGGTTCGGTTATCCCGTTGTGCTCAAGCTCCACTCCCAAACCATCACGCACAAAACCGATGTCGGCGGCGTGCTCGTGAATATCCGCAGCGCCGAAGAAGCGCGCCGCGCCTACGAACAAATCCAGCACTCCGTCACCGAGCGCGCCGGTGCCGAACATTTCCAGGGCGTCACCGTCGAGCCCATGATCAACACCCGCGACGGCTACGAACTCATTCTCGGCAGCTCGCTCGATCCGCAATTCGGCCCCGTCATGCTCTTCGGCACCGGCGGTCAACTCGTCGAAGTATTCAAGGACCGTTCCCTCGGCCTCCCTCCGCTCAACACCACACTCGCTCGCCGCATCATCGAAAACACGAAAATCTACGAAGCCCTCAAAGGCGTGCGCGGCCGCCCCCCCGTCGATCTCGCCGCCCTCGACGAACTCCTCGTCCGTTTCAGCTACCTCATCGTCGAACAACGCTGGATCAAGGAAATCGACATCAACCCGTTGCTCGCCTCCGCCAAAGACATCGTCGCACTCGATGCCCGAATCGTCCTCCACTCCGCCGAAACCACCGAAGCGAAACTCCCCACCGTTGCCATCCGCCCATACCCATCCCAGTACACCCATACCATCAAACTGAAGGACCATTCCCCCGCGGTCGTTCGCCCCATTCGCCCCGAGGACGAACCCCTCATGATCCAGTTCCATCACGGCCTCTCCCAGAACAGCGTCTACTACCGCTACTTCGGCATGCTCAAACTCGAAGAACGCATCTCCCACGAACGCCTCGCCCGCATCTGCTTCAACGATTACGACCGCGAAATCGCTCTCGTCCTCGAACGCCAGGTGCCCGGCTCCGCCGATCACGAAATCCTCGGCGTCGCTCGCATCTCAAAAATTTTCGGCACGAACGAAGCCGAATTCGCCATCATCGTTACCGATCAATGGCACAACCAGGGCCTCGGCAGCGAACTCACACGCCGCATCATCGAAGTCGCCCGCGCCGAAAAGCTGGACCTGCTCCGCGCCATCATCCTCCCTGAAAATCGCGAAATGCTACGCCTCGCCGAGAGCTTCCACTTCGAAATCACCCGCTCCCAGGATGGCGAAGTCATCGCCGAACTCGGTCTCGACTCATAACATCTTGTATTTCGACCGACCGCATTATCGTTTCAGGTTTGGCGCCTCTGCGCGCGCTCGCTGGTTTGCTCGTGGCCCGGCATACACGTGCTCCTGCAAGACTGCGATGAACGGCAAGTTCCGGTAACGCTCCGCAAAATCCAATCCGTAACCCACCACGAACTCATCCGGAATCTGAAAACCTACGTATTCCGCGCTGATCTTCTCTATCCGTCGCGCCTCCTTATCCAGCAGGACGCACCGCTTCAAACTCGCCGGCTGCAGTTCCAGCAATTTATCCGTCACCAGCTTCAAAGTTCGTCCCGTATCCAAAATATCATCCACCAGCAACACATCCCGCTGTCGCACGTCCAACTTCAACTCCTTCGTGAACGACAATGTCCCGGATGTCGTGCCACTCCCGTAGCTCGACACCCCGATAAAATCCAGCCGCAAGGGCAACTCCAGATTCCGAACCAAATCTGCCAGGAACAACACCGTCCCATTCAGCAGCGCGATCATTACCAGCTCGCGCCCGCTATAATCTTTCTGAATCTCCGCCGCCAATTCACCTACCCGCCGCTTGATCTTCGCCTCTGAAATCAGGACCGACTTCAACTCCTCCCGCGAATAAGAAGGCAACACCGTCTTCACAACCGCGCCTTGTAGCCGCACGTCATCAGGTTGCGCCCTTCGTTCTTTTGAATTCCTGAATTCCTGATTTCCAAATTCATCTCGTAGGTCTCTACGGCATCACAGCCGTCCGGCAGTCGAACAGCCGCAACCTTATGGCTTGCGCTACAGCGCTGTGAATCAGTATTCGTACAGGCCCCCGTCCTTGGAATACCCGCCTCCTCCATAACCACCTGGCCCTCCCATCTCATCTCCGTCCTCTCCCATCCCGAGGATGTCGCCCATATCCTCCTCGATCTTTTCCGGATCCTCCCCTTTCTCGAGGCGTTTGATCGCTTCATCCATCTCCTTCGGCATCGTCCCCGCAGGCATGACCTCCTTCATTTTCTTCATCATGTAAGCCATGTGCTTCGGATTATTCTCATCCAGCGAATCCATATCCCGCTCCAGTTCACTCATGGCTCGAGCCACCTTCGGATCATCGAAATCCGGCATTGGCGGCTCACCCTCACCCATCGCATCGCCGCCGCCACCACCCGCGGGTGTTTCCGCCAGACCTTTCGTCATGGCAAACCGGCTCATCTGCTTCGACAATTTTTTATTGCCGCACTTCGGGCAGGTCGGCGAGTGCGACGGATTTACCCGTTTCGACAAAAAACTGTAAATCTTCCGGCATTTCGGACACGCAAATTCGTAAATCGGCATCGCCCCAAAATTTAAGAAACCAACAGCGGTTGGCAAGGGAGGCGTAAGCGGGGATCAGTTTCGGAACTCCGAGGGAAATTGGGGTCGCCTGGCCACAGAAGACCGAACGCAGCGCGCCAGCGATCAATTTTTTAGGTGGCTTTGACAGAAACCGCGGCAGAGGCCCATAAAGGTTTCTTCGGCAAGGTTCAACCGCTTATTCTGCCAGTGCAGAATGCTCCAGTGGCGTGATAAGGTCCGGCCGCCAAGCGGTAACTGGACCAGAGAACCCTCTTCGAGCTCTTTGCGCGCAATCCAGGGAGCGAGAATGCTAATACCGAGTCCGAGTTTCACGAGTTCCTTGGTGGCTTCCATGCTGCCGACTTCGATGACGGTGTTCAGCACTACATCTTCTTCGCGGAAGTAATCCTCAATGAGTGTGCTCGTTACGCTGCTCTTCCGGTAGAGGATGTAATTCTGACGCGGAATTTCGGAGCGAACGACCTTCTTTGATTGTGCCCAGGGATGCAACGCGGAGACGATGAAGACCAGTTCGTCAGTGAACAGGCGGTGGCTTTCAAGTTGATTTTCTTTTCCCGGCTCGATGCAAAGCGCCAGATCGACCCGGCGGTGGAGAAGGGATTCGACAAGATCGCGTGTATCGCCCGGCTCAATGGAGATCGCGTGCTCGGGAAAGCTCTCTTTGAATTCACGCAACACCGCGGGAATCACATACTGACAGGCTGTAATGCTTGAGCCGATGCGCAGGCGGCCCCGTCCCCATTTACCTAGGTTGGTCAACGAATCCCGCGCCCGATCAACTTCTTCGAGGATTCGCTCCGCGTGCTGCAGAAGCTGTTCGCCAGCCTGAGTCAGGATGGCCTTTTTGCCCAGCCTGTCTAAAAGACGACAACCTGTCTCCCGCTCAAGTGCCTTCATGGAGTGGCTCACACCGGATTGAGTGAGGTGCAGCTCGCGCGCGGTTTGCGTAAAGCTGCCTGTGCAGGCGAGCGCGCTAAACGCACGAAGCTGCCGCAGATCAAAGGGAAAATTCATATATGAGTGGAGCTCATTTTTTCTACGCGAACGATTCTTAGCACGAATCGATCCATTTTTTCCGGCTGGCATGCCAAACGCTGAAGGGCGCAGCAGGAAGAGATGGTTATAGAAGCGCAATCAACCTTTACGATCTCCCGCAGGAGAACCTTGCGGATAGGCTTTGTGCCGTTGAATGACTGCGCCCCTTTCGTGATTGCGCAGGAAAAAGGGTTCTTCGCGAAACACGGTTTAACGGTTTCGCTACAGCGTGAGCTCGGTTGGGCAACCGTTAGGGACAAAATCATCTATCGCGAGTTGGATGCGGCCCACGCGCTCGCGTCGATGCCACTCACCGCCACGCTCGGTTTAGGTTCGGTGCGCACGGATTGCCTGACCGGTCTGGTAATCAACCTAAATGGAAACGCAATTACGCTCTCGGAACACCTTTGGAAAAGGGGAGTGAGGGATGGTGACACTCTGCGAGATGAGATCAATCGCGTGCGTCATGACCGTTTGCTCACGTTCGGAGTCGTTAATCGTTTCTCATCTCATCATCACCTTCTGCGCAAATGGTTTCGCGCGCACGATATCGCTGAAACACAGGTGCGTATCGTGGTACTCCCGCCTTCTCAGATGGAGGCGAACTTATCGCGAGGAAATCTCGATGGCTTTTGTGTCGGTGAACCATGGAACTCCGTGGCGGTCGCGGCCGGTTCAGGCTGGGTGGTCGCAACTAGTAAAGACATCGACGGCGACCATCCGGAAAAGGTGTTGATGGTACGCAGCGATTTCGCTCAACGGTACGATGCGGAACATCAAGCGCTTGTTGCGGCTCTGTTGGAGGCTTGTGTTTATTGCGACGCGAGCGCGAATACTGAGGAGGTGGCGGCGATTCTCGCTCTTTCCGAATACGTCGGCACTGCGGAGAAGGCAATTCGTGCGGGCCTCAACGGGCCTTTCCTTTTTGGGCACAAGAAGTCTGTTGTGCTTGAAGAGTTCTGCATCTTCCACCGCGCCGGAGCCAATGAGCCAACTCTCGCTCGCGCGGCATGGACGATGGATCTGGTGCGTGCGACCGGTGCTTGCGCTGAACCTTCCGCGCTGAACCAGCATCTCGCCCGCAAAGTTTTTCGTTCCGACATTTATCAACGCGCCATCGAGGCGCATTTATCCGCATCTGATCGTTATGACCATGAAAAACAACTTACGGCCGCTTAGTCGTCGCAGCTTTCTGCAGAGTTCAGCGAAAGCTTTCGGAGCAACGGCGGTGCTTGGCGGACTGCCGAAAGGCTGGAATGGCGGCGTCTACGCCAGCGACGCACCCGAGACCAGCGCAATGAAATTCGGAATGATAGCACTGACCGATTGCTCCCCCATCGTGATTGCTCACGAAAAGGGACTCTTTAAGAAATACGGTATCGATTCCGTTGTGATGAAAGGCGCAAATTGGGCGGCAATTCGCGATTCACTTTCCAGTGGCGACATTCAGGCTACGCACATGCTGATCGGTATGCCGATTGCCTCGACGATGGGCCTGGCGGGATCACCAAAGAAGCCAATGATCATTCCCTGGCTGCTGAACAGGAACGGACAGGCCATTTCTCTCAAAGCAGAGTTGAAAGGGAAAGTAGGCGCCGATCCCAAAGCACTAAAGCCGTTCGTCGAAAAAGCGCAGAAGCTTGGCGAGCCGATGACTTTTGCCATGACTTTTCCGCCCGGAACACACGCCATGTGGATGAGATACTACCTGGCCTCCGGCGGCATCCATCCGGACAAGGACGTTAGCCTCATCGTGGTTCCTCCTGCGCAAATGGTGGCTAATATGAAAATTGGAAAGATGGATGGCTTTTGCGTGGGAGAACCGTGGAATGCGCGAGCGATCAATGATGGGATTGGTTTCACCTCCGTCTCAACCCAGGACATGTGGAAAGATCATCCCGAGAAAGTCTGCGCGTTTCTGGGTGAGTTTGCGGATAAAAACCCGAAGACCGTTAAAGCAGTCCTCAAGGCCTTGCATGAAGCGAGCGTCTGGTTGGATGACTTAAACAATCGACCGGAGCAATGCGCGATCGTATCTAAGGCTACCTATATCAACTGTGAACCAGGAACGATTTTGGGAAGATTGCAGGGACATTACGATTATGGCGATGGACGGAAGATCGAAGATCCCAACTACATGATATTCAGCGGGCGTAACTGCAACTATCCCCAACCGAAGTATTGTAAATGGTTCCTAACGCAGTTCCGCCGTTGGGGTTTGGTAAGAGGAGCTCCAGACTATGAAGGCATCAGCAAGCAAGTGATGCGTCCGGATATCTACGAAGAGGCGATGAAGGAAATCGGTTATGCGCACAGTGGATTGAATAACGACAAGGAGACGCTCTTCGACGGCAAAGTTTTTGACCCGACCGGGGACCTCGAAGCTTACGCTAAGAGCTTCACCATCCATAGCGTCAAGTCCTAATCCAAATGAAACGATTTAAGTTCGATTGGTTGGTTCTGCCTCTGATTGGTATCGCCGTCGTGGTGTTGCTCTGGCAAGTCTCATCGCGGACGTGGGCGAAGGAATTGCCGTCGCCCCTGAAAACCTGGACAGCGAGCAAAAGTTACATTCTCGAACCTTTCGCCAAACGCGGTGAAATGGACCAGGGGATTCTACGGTTCACCTGGTACTCACTTACGCTTGTGGCAAAAGGCTATCTGCTGGCGCTGATTATCGGCACGCCAATTGGTTTCATGCTGGGCCTGTCGCCGGCGTTTACCAAAACTTTCGACCCGATCATTCAAATTCTCAGGCCTGTCTCGCCGTTGGCCTGGTTGCCGCTTGGTTTGGTCTTGTTCCTCGGCGCCGGCAAGCAAGCTTCTGAACTGGGAGCGTTGTTCACGATTGCGATTTGCGCGATGTGGCCAACAGTTCTGAACACCGCCGTCGGAGTCCGTGCTATCCCGCAAGACTACTTGAACGTTGCGAAGGTTCTTAAGCTGTCGCGTTCGAAGACGCTGTTCAAAGTGCTAATTCCCTCAGCACTGCCCTACATGTTCACTGGCTTTCGTTTGAGCCTGGGAATCGCGTGGTTGGTGATTGTCGCCGCCGAAATGCTCACCGGTCGGCCCGGTGTAGGTGGCTTTCTATGGCAGGAATATAACAGCCTGATCTACGAGCACATTATTCTTTGTATCGTGACGATTGGCTTGGTGGGCTTTGCTTTGGACCGGCTCATGAGCATGGTCGAGGGAAAATTCAAAACGGCATAACATGGCCTTCCTCGAAATCAACAGCGTCAGCAAAGGGTACCCCGGAAATACCGGTATTTCCCGGGTCCTGAACAATATCAATCTGGAAATCGATGAAGGTGATTTTGTCGCAATTGTAGGTTACTCCGGGGCGGGAAAAACAACTCTGATTTCGCTCATCGCGGGCCTCATCCGACCGGATTTCGGGACTTTGACCCTCAATGGAGAGCCTGTTTCCGGTCCGGGACCAGATCGTGGCGTCGTCTTTCAGAACTATTCTCTGCTCCCGTGGCTGACCGTTTATGAAAACATTCATTTGGCGGTTGCACAGGTGTTTCCTGATTGGTCGGACGACCGCAAAGCCGAGCAGGTAAACAAATACATCGCCATGGTCAATTTAACACCGGCAAAAGACAAAAAACCCAAAGAGCTTTCGGGCGGAATGCGTCAGCGTGTCTCGGTGGCGAGGGCACTCGCGATCGAACCAAAGGTCCTGTTGCTGGATGAGCCGTTAAGTGCTCTGGACGCTCTAACGCGCGCGACAGTGCAGGATGAGATCTCGCGCATTTGGCAGGAAGACCGGCGGACTGTGGTGCTAATCACCAATGACGTGGACGAAGGGATTCTTCTCGCCGATTACATCATTCCTCTTTCCGCGGGTCCGGAGGCAACTCTCGGCCCGCGCATTCCTGTGAATCTCCCACGCCCACGCGACCGCAAAGCGATCAACCACGATCTCGGCTTCAAGCGCATTCGCAAGGAAGTGATCGATTACCTGCTCGGTGAAGGAGCCAAAAAACAAACGACTGTTACGCGCAGGCTCGTTCTACCGGATATCGAGCCCGAGGATCTTTCTACCAAACCGGATCGGCGAACTCGTAAAGGCCCGATCCGCCGCCGAGAGGTGCAAAGGGTGGAGGTGGAAGCGTGAGTGACTATCTGGAAATAACCGATCTGAAAAAGTCGTATCCGTCACCTAAGGGCGAGGCCATCATCGTCAAGGATTTCAACCTGCGCATAAAAAAGGGCGAATTTGTCTGTCTGATTGGCCATTCCGGCTGCGGCAAGTCCACGGTTCTCTCGATCGTCGCTGGACTCAGCGACCTCACAGAAGGAGGCATTGTTCTCGCTGGAAAGGAATTGGTTGGTCCCGGGCCAGATCGTGGAATTGTTTTTCAATCTCCCTGCCTCCTTCCCTGGATGAGCGCCTATGAAAACGTAATGCTCGGGGTAAACCAGGTGTTCTATACCGCCAGCCGTGAAGAACGCCGACAGATTGTCGAATACTATCTCTCAATTGTCGGTCTCGCCGACGCAATGCACAAGAGGCCGGGCGAACTTTCACAAGGCATGCGCCAACGGGTCGGCATTGCTCGCGCCTTCGCCTTATCCCCGAAGATGCTCCTCCTCGATGAGCCGTTCGGAATGCTCGACTCGCTGACTCGCATGGAATTGCAACAGGTCTTGCTGGATCTCTGGCGCAAGGACCGCAAGACCGCTCTCATGGTTACGCATGACGTAGACGAAGCGCTCTTTCTCGCCGATCGCGTCGTGATGATGACCAACGGACCCGCGGCTCGCGTCGGTGATGTCCTTGAAGTCCCATTTGTCAGACCGCGCGATCGCAAAGCGCTCCTGGAAGATCCGGAATATTACAAGTTGCGCGCCCATCTCATCGAATTTTTGGAAGAACATGCTCACGTGTCGTTTAAAGCCGCTTCTGCTACAAAAACCGCCGAAGCGGTCCTGAACGCCGCGTAAAACACACAACAATGAAATCAACCATCACCAAAGTATCGATTAGCTCCGTTCTCTTGGGCGCCTGCGGCGTGCAGGCGCAATATGCGCCTCCGCCTCCTCCCTCGCCCTTCCCGGGCTTTGTGAACGAATACCTCCGCAAGGAGGATCCCTATCTTAACCAATGGGACATCGGCGGGAACAACCGCATCCGTTTCGAGGATAAGAGCGGCTTCGGTATTGCGGGCGTGCCCGGTTCCATGGATTTCCGCGATCACGGCGCTGATGTGGTGAACCAATATTTTATGGACCGGCTTCGGTTCCACCTGGGTTATACGGACAAGTGGTTCAATATCTACGCCGAAGGGCGCAGCAGCGTCGAATGGGCTGACGAACGTGCCGCCTACGCCAATAATCCACCGGTCGCCGGAACCGCGCGTTATGAGGGCAGCGGACCTGAATCCGATACAATTGATCTTCATCAGGCCTACGTCACGGTTGGGAATCACAAAGAGTTTCCGGTCTCGCTAAAGCTAGGCCGCCAGGAAATGATCTATGGCGAAGAACGTCTCATTGGCGCCTTCGGTTGGAACAATATTGGTCGGGTCTTTGATGGCGCGAAGCTGCGCTGGCAAAATGAGTGGTTCGCTGCGGATCTGTTCGGGATGCGTCCAGTGATTCCGGAAGACGAGAAGTTCAACGTTAGCAATGATTACGATTATTTCTCGGGCATCTACGCGACCTCGCCAGTAATCCCGAAGAATTCGCTCGAGGTGTATTTCCTCTCGCGCAACTCGGGCGCACAGGCGATCGCGGCTGAACCGAGGCCGCAACTTCCGCAGCCGACGGCCCGCGATATTTTTACCGTTGGCTTCCGTCTTAAATCCAAACCAGGAGAGTTGGGGAACTGGGATTACACGTTGGAGACCGCCGGACAATTTGGTAACTACAAAGACCTTCGACTTGGGGTTAACTCGGAGCGCCTGGATCAACGCGCCTACATGGCCGTATTGCAAGGTGGCTATACCTTCAACGACCTATGGGCGACTCCACGCCTGGGCCTCGAGTATTCTTATTCTACGGGCGATAGCGACCCCAAGGACGGCGTCCACGAAACGTTTGATAACCTTTTTCCAACGAATCACAAATTTTATGGCTATATGGATTTCTTTTCGTTGCAGAATATCCATAACGTCCGGGCTATTCTACAAGCCAAGCCGCACAAACAGGTCAGTGTCTCACTCGAAGGCCATTCCTTCTGGCTCGCGGATACCCATGACAACTTCTACACCGCTGCCGGGACCGCCCGCGGCGGAATTGGTGCTACACCAGGGACGGGCTATGGGATCAACCCAAGCTATAGCAATTTCGTAGGCAACGAAATCGACCTGGTGGCGGGGTACTCCGTCACGCGCTGGGCGTTGCTGGAAGCTGGCTACGGTCACTTCTTCTCGGGCGATTACATCAAGCAATCGCTCTCCGCCCCCGCATTCGGGGCGCGCGATGCCGACTACTTCTATTTCCAGGCGACGATCAGCTTCTAATGGAGACCGCCCGAATTCCATACATCCCGGAGAGCGCGCCGTTCACGTTGGAACAGCGCGCGTGGCTCAACGGCTTTCTGGCCGGTCTTTTCGCCCAGGCGCCGTTTGCAAACCAGCAGCCCGAGCCTGCATCCATCGCCCCGACAGGAGAACCCTTGCTCATCATGTTCGGCTCTCAGACGGGAACAGCGGAGAACCTGGCAAAGCGTCTCGCGAAAGAGGGCCAATCGCGCGGTTTTGCTCCGAAGGTGTACGCCTTGAACGATTATGCAAAGGCCGACATTCCAACTGCGAAGCACGTGATCATCATCTCCAGCACGTGGGGCGATGGTGAACCTCCGGATAACGCCGCCGACTTCTGGAAATGGATCAGTGGGGACGCCGCGCCACGCTTTGAGCACCTTCGCTACGCCGTATTAGGTCTCGGTGACCGGAATTACTCCGATTTTTGCGGTGCTTCTAAGAAATTTGACGCGCGTCTGGAACAGTTAGGCGCACAACGCGTCATTCCTCGGGGAGAGTGCGATGTGGATTACGAGCCCACCGCGAAAGAGTGGTCCGACCAGCTTTGGTCACAACTGAAGCCGGCTAATGGCCCGGTTGTAAAGGGTTCTACACAGAAAGAACTCGAGCCGGAGATCAAAGGCTATAGCAAAACCAACCCATTTCCTGCGCCTCTTCTGCGGAATGTTCTCCTGAATAAACCCGGTTCCGCCAAAGAAGTGCGGCACTATGAGTTCTCTTTGAGCGGGAGCGGCCTGACCTACGAAGTCGGCGACGCCCTTGGAATTGTGCCGCAAAACTGTCCCGCGCTGGTGGACACACTTCTGGACGCCGCAAAGTGCAATGGTGACGATGAGGTCGAATTCGGCGGGAAACAGGGCACCCTGCGGGAGTTCTTACTGAAGAGCATCGATATTGTGCGCCCTTCCAGCGAACTTTTGGCCGAGATTGCGCACAGAACACCGGGTTGCGAATACGCCTCCCTGCTCGCCCCGGAGAAAGCTAGTGAGTTGAAGAAGTGGCTTTATGGTCGTGATGTCGTCGATATTCTGCGCTTCTTACCTGCACCCTTGTCCGCGCAAGAACTAGTCCGCTTGCTCCGAAAGCTTTCGCCTCGTCTCTACTCGATTTCTTCCAGCCCCAAAGCTTACCCCGGAGAAGTCCATCTGACCGTTGGAACCGTTCGATACGACTCGTTCGGGCGTAAACGTAAGGGAGTGTGCTCCACATATCTCGCCGATCTATGCGAGACCGCAGCCGTATTCGTGCAACCGTCCCATGGTTTCAAGCCACCAACGAATCCTTCGCTGCCAATGATCATGGTCGGGCCGGGCACTGGCATCGCCCCCTTCCGTGCGTTTCTCGAAGAGCGCGAGGCTATCGGTGCGAAAGGTAAGAATTGGCTTTTCTTTGGCGACCAAACACGCAGCGTCGATTTTCTTTACGAAGAACAAATCCTTCAATGGCAGCAGTCGGGCCACCTCACAAAACTTGATTTGGCTTTCTCGCGCGACCAGGCGGCTAAGCTCTATGTGCAACACCGAATGCTGGAGAACGCTCGCGAGCTTTGGACCTGGCTCGAAGAAGGCGCCCACTTCTATGTTTGCGGTGACGCTTCGCGCATGGCCAAAGATGTCGATGAAGCATTGCACAAAGTCATCGAAACCGGTGGAGGCAAATCACCGGACGACGCAAAGGCATATATAGCGCAACTCAAGAGCGAGAAACGCTACCAACGAGACGTTTATTGATGGAGACTGTTTTGTCAGAAAGATCCAATCCTCCAACCTTCAGTCCCGAGCAACGCGAATATATATCCGGTCTTTTCGCCGGAATCGCGGTTCGCGGGAAGAGCTTTTCGGATGTCGAGCCCAAGCCCGAAGAGGGCGATCTTACCTTCGAGGAGCGTGTAAAACGCGACTTGCATCCTCTGGATGCCTATGTGCACTTACTCGACAACGCGGCGACGAACAAAGCGCCAGAGAAGGAAGACATCTTCCGCTTCAAATGGAACGGACTCTTTTTCCTCACACCCGTTAAGGACGCCTTCATGGCCCGCCTTCGAATTCCTGGTGGAGTCCTGAAGAGTTTCCAACTTCGTGAGTTGGCCCGTATCGCGCAGGAACTTACCACCGGCTACGTCCAAATCACAACGCGCGCAAATCTGCAAATCCGCCTGATCGAGCCACGAAACGCACCTGAGGTGCTTCGGCGCATTCAATCTGTTGGCCTGCATACCCGTGGTGCCGGTGCGGATAACATCCGCAATCTAACGACAAACCCGACCGCCGGCATCGATCCCGTTGAGCTGATCGATACCCTCCCTTTCTTAAACGAATTGGCACAGATCATTATCAATGATCGAGTGTTCTACGATCTTCCCCGCAAGTTCAACATCGCTTTTGATGGCGGCGGGTTAATCGGCTCTGTCGAAGATACCAACGATATTGGTCTGAAAGCGTATCGCGAGGGGAACGAAGTATTGTTCCGAGTCGTCCTCGGTGGCGCCACTGGTCACAAAGCGTTTGCGCGCGATCTCGGTGTAGCAGTTCCTCCGTCGGATATCGTCAAAGTCACTTGTGCGCTCGTGCATGTTTTTATCGAGCATGGTTGCCGCACCGATCGAAAGAAGGCGCGACTGAAGCATCTGCTGGAAAAGATGTCTTTGGACGAATATCTGGAGCACACAGAGAAAAAACTCGGATTGAAACTGCGCCAGTCACCTTTGGATCCGACTAAACTGCGCTGGGCCGCGCAGGAATTGAAGCACTCCCACGTCGGAGATTACCCGCAAAAGCAACGCGGAATGAACTACGTCGGCGCCAGTCTTCCGGTAGGGCAGATCACACCCAAGCAAATGTTGCGCCTCGCCGAATTAAGCGACCTCTACGGCTCGGGCGAGATCCGTCTAACCGTCTGGCAAAATTTTATTCTACCCAACATTCCGGACGCATTTGTTCCGACCGTCAAGCGTGCGTTAGAGAAAATGGGTTGTGCTGTGCGTCAGTCGAACGTTGCCAGCGGGGTAATCGCTTGCACCGGGAATAGCTACTGCAAATTCGCCCAGGCTAACACGAAACAGCATGCGCTCGATCTGGTGAAATGGCTCGAAAAGCGCGTTCCACTCGACCAACCAGTAAATATTCACCTGACCGGCTGTCCCAATTCGTGCGCGCAACACTATATGGGAGACATAGGTTGCCTTGGGACCAAAACCAAACTTGCGGGAGAGAGTTTAGATGCCTATCACGTTTTTATAGGCGGAGGTTTCGGGAGGCATCAGGAAGTCGGCCGCCAGGTATTTACCGGCGTGATCGCGAGTGAGCTGCCGAAAACGCTCGAGCGGATTCTCCTGGTTTATCTCAAACAGCGCCAGGGCCATGAAACCTTCCAGGAATTCACTCGCCGCCACGATCTGCGCCGCCTCCAAGAGCTTTTCAGCGAGACGCCGTGACTGCGCCTTACTCAAACGACTTTTCCATCATAGACCTTGCCCTTGCCGACCAGCGGGACATGTCTGCGGTCGAACGCTTCTCGAATTTTCACGAAACCGCGCGCGATACCCGCGCAAATTATCGCAACCTGATTCCGCTTACTCGTCCTCAGCCCGGCGAACAATACGCCTTCGTGGTGGACATGGACCGTTGCTCGGCGTGCAAAGCATGCGTGAGCGCCTGCCATTCCCTGAACGGATTGGAGGAAGGTGAAATGTGGCGCAGCGTCGGCACGATTATTGGCGAAGACGCTCCGTACCTGCAGACCATTACTTCCTCCTGTCATCATTGCGCCGATCCAGCTTGCGCGAGCGGATGTCCGGTTCTCGCTTACGAGAAGGACGCAACGACAGGAATTGTACGGCACCTCGATGATCAATGCATTGGCTGCCAATATTGCGTGCTGAAGTGCCCGTACGACGTCCCGAAATATTCCAAGGCGAAAGGAATCGTCCGCAAGTGCGATATGTGCCACAGCCGCCTTGCCGTCGGTGAAGCGCCGGCCTGTGCACAGGCTTGCCCACACGAAGCGATTCGCATTGAAATCGTGGACCAGGATGAGATTCGCACAGCCTCTGTTCTTCCCGACGCGCGCATGATCGCAGGAGCCTTTCCTTCCTCCTACACAGTCCCAACCACGAGATACATTTCCGCGAAGAACTCTCCGTCGCGCATCCGCTCTGCTTGCACCGATTCTCTCCGGCTGGAGCATGCGCACTGGCCGCTGATTTGGATGCTGGTCCTGACGCAAACGGCCGTTGGACTTCATTTGGTTTCTTCAATTCTCATCTTAACCGGCAAGCCTGCTACCGAAATTTCTTTGGCTGCTGCGAGCGCTCTGCTAGTCGGCCTCGCGACGAGCGTCTTTCATCTAGGCCGGCCGCTGAAAGCATGGCGTGTCTTCCTGGGCTGGCGCCGTTCCTGGATGAGCCGTGAGATTTTGGCTTTTTCGCTTTACGCACTTTGCACGACGGCAGTTCTAGTTTCTCCGCAGAGCCTCTTCCTGACGCTCGCAACGACAGCCGTTGGATTGGCCTCCGTTTTCACCTCCGCGATGATCTATATCGATACAAAGCGTCCCGGATGGTCGCCCAAATCGGTAATTCCAGCCTTCTTTGGAACCGCCTTCCTTCTCGGCCCGACCCTAGCCGGCGCAATCTCCGGCTTGTTTGCTCCAATCCTGGCTCCCACCCTTGCCACCGCAGCGACCGTCATCCGCACAGGACTTTTCTCCTGGAGATTCTCCACGCTCGTCATGTCCAGGTCTCCCATCTTCCGTCTCGCGCGCAGGTCCCGGCCCGCCATGATAGCGCTCTTTCTCTTGTCAACGGTCTTTTCGATCCTGGCAATATTTAACTATGCGGAGCTCGGGTGCTACTGCGGTCTAATCGCCGCTATCTCCACCATTTCCGCCCAGGTCCTTGACCGCTGGATCTTTTTTGTCGGCACACCTGCTCCTCGCATGCCTGGAGCGTTCAGCCCGTGAAACTCTCCCTTAGCGACGTCAACTTAAACCTTCGCCAGACCGACGGTCCGCTCACGTGCGATTTAGTATTGCAACCGGCGAAATTCGGTTTGGGGCGAGTGCCCGCAAGCAGAGTCCCGGACAAAGTAGTTAGAACCGTCTGTGGTTTTTGTTCGACCGGCTGCGCGCTAAACGTTCATCTCCGCGATGGCGAAGCGGTCAATCTGACCGCCGACCCCGAATACCCCGTCAACCTCGGCATGGCGTGCCCCAAAGGTTGGGAAGCGCTCACACCCCTCGCCGCACCCGACCGCGGCACCACTCCACTCCTGCGCGACCCCTCCGGCAACCTTCGCCCCGTCGACTGGCACCATGCCCTCCGCGAATTCTGTACCCGCCTCAAAACCATCCAGCGCGACCACGGCCCCGAATCCATCGCCTTCCTTAGCACCGGCCAGATCTGCACCGAGGAAATGGCCCTGCTCGGTTGCCTCTACAAATTCGGCATGGGCGGCATCCATTGCGACAGCAACACCCGCCAATGCATGGCCACCACCCACGTCGCCTACAAACAATCCTTCGGCTTCGACGCACCGCCCTTCACCTACGCCGATTTCGAACAAAGCGACGTCCTCGTTTTCATCGGCGCCAATCCCTGCATCGCCCACCCCATCATGTGGCAGCGCGTCATGCGCAACCCGCACAGCCCCGAAATCATCGTCATCGACCCGCGCCACACCGAAACCGCCGCCAGCGCCACCCAACATTACCCGCTCCTCCCCAAAAGCGACCTCACCCTCCTCTACGGCCTCGCGCAACTCCTCATCACCCGGGGAGCCATCAACCGCCCCTTCATTGACGCCCACACCACCGGCTTCGACGACTTTGCCCAATTCCTCCGACCCTTCACCCTCGACCGCGTCTCCACCGCCACCGGCCAAAGTGCCGCCTCGCTCGAAAAACTCGCCGACACCATCGCCCGCGGCCAACGCGTCTCCTTCTGGTGGACCATGGGCGTCAACCAAAGCCACGAAGCCACCCGCACCGCCCAGGCCATCATCAACCTCGCCATCATGACGGGCAACATCGGCCGACCCGGCACCGGCGCGAACAGCATCACCGGCCAGTGCAACGCCATGGGCTCCCGCCTCTACTCCAACATCACCAGCCTCATCGGCGGCCACGACTTCGCCAATCCCGCCCACCGCGCCAAAGTCGCCCACATCCTCCACATCCCCGAAACCGTCATCCCCACCACCGCGAATTTCGCCTACGACCAAATCATCGACGCCATCAACACCGGCCAGATCCGCGCCCTCTGGATCATCGCCACCAACACCGCCCATTCCTGGATCAACCAATCCGCCATCAGCGCCGCCCTGGCCAAACTCGACTTCCTCGTCGTCCAGGACCTCTACCCCACCACCGAAACCGCCCGCCTCGCTCACCTTTACCTTCCCGCCGCTGGCTGGGGCGAAAAAGAAGGCACCATGATCAACTCCGAGCGCCGCATCGGCCTCACCAAAAAAGTCCATCGCGCCCCGGGCCAGGCCCTCGCCGATTTCCACATCTTCAAACTCATCGCCGAATACTGGGGTTGCGGCGAAATGTTCGCCCGCTGGACCACCCCCGAAGCCACCTTCCAAATCCTGAAAGAACTCTCCCGCGACACCCCGTGCGACATCACCGCCATCCGCGACTACCAAATGCTCGACCTCGCCGGCGGCATCCAATGGCCCTGCCCCGTCGCCCCAACAAAGCCGCGACCGGCAGGGAGCGCCTCCGCACAACCACATCCCGAACGCTCCCTCACGGTCGCGGCTCCGTTCACTCCCGAACTCTCCCCCCTCTCAACCCTCAACCCTCAACCCTCAACCCTTCCCTCCCAGGAACGCCGTCTCTTCACCGACGGCCAATTCTACACCCCCGACCGCCGCGCCCGCTTCATCTACTCCGCCCCCGAACCACCTCCCGAACCCACAACCCCCGAATTCCCCCTCACCCTGCTCACGGGCCGCGGCAGCTCCGCCCAATGGCACACCGGCACCCGCACCAATAAAAGCGACATCCTCCGCGCCCTCGCCCCCGCCGACTGCTACATCGAAATCAACCCCGCCGACGCCCGCGCTCTCTCCATCTATCCCAACACGCGCGTCCGCATCACCTCCGCCCGCGCGACCATCACCGCCCGCGCCTTCATCACCCCCACAATCCCACCCGGCCAGGTATTCATCCCGATGCACTACCCCGCCGTAAACGAACTCACCCGCCCGACCTTCGACCCCCACTCCCGCCAACCCAGCTACAAACATTGCGCAGTCCACGTCGCCGCGATCCTGTAGCCGCAATCCTTCAGGTTGCGGAACCATTCCCTTCACGCCTGCATTCACACACTTGAACGGCGCCCTCTTCCAAAAAACCGCAACCTGAAGGATTGCGGCTACAGGATCGGCTCCGCCAATGCACACACCCACCGTTAGTACGCACTGATCGCCGCGACAAGCTGCTCCCACGTCTGACCGAGCACACCTTTATACGGCCAATCCTCCCACCGTTCGGCCAGCCCGCGCCGCACCGGGTTCCGCAACAAATAACGCACCTGAGCGCCGTAATCCTCCGTCTTGCGAATTATATGATCGTAAAAATCCTTCTGCCACGCGAACGCAACGCCCGCTTGCCGAACTCGAAATGCCGTTTTCTGTTTGAAGATACTCACCATCGCCAGCAGATCGCTTTCCGCGTCACGACCCGAAACGATCAGATGCAGATGATTCGGCATAAACACACACACACCGCAATGCCCGTGATGCTGCTCGAACGCCTCCTTCAGCGCGGCCTCCGCAATCCCGAAAACACTCGGCGTATGTAACCGCAATCCTTCAGCAAAACGATTGGCCACGACCGCCCCCGAAACAGAATGCCGGGGGGGCTTAACCCTCCAGAGACCGTAACCTAGAGGCTTGGGCGGAGTCGTGACCATCGGAGTTGCGCACCGATTGAAACAGACGAAAACCCCCCGCGATTTGAAGGGCGCCCAGAACTACGAGCAAGAATAGCAGCGGATAATCAAGCGCTCGGGCCTTTCTGAACCGGTTTGTTCCGCTATTTTCACACAGTATTTCCACTTTATAGGGGAGCCCAAGGTTCAAGGACGAGAAAAAGACTTGAGCGCCAAAGTATCCGCTGATTTCTTCTTCGCGATGAGCAACCCGGCGGAAAACGAGCCGATCCCTTCTCCTGTTCCGTCCGAACAGGCGGCACCGCCGTTGGCAACTCCCGCGCTTCCTGAAGCAAACAACCCAGCCGAGAGATACAAAAGCAAGCCGGTTGATCCTCTCGCGGTGGTGATTCTGTACTTGCTGGCGGTTTTTGTCGGGGCGGCGCTGATCGCACCCAGATTCCATGCGACCGCGCAATTTCTGGCGGAAAATAGCCGTCACTTCGATCGTCTGGCGCAACAGCCATTTCACCGTTACGTCGGCCGCTCGCTTTTGTTGCTGGCCGTCGTTGGACTTCCAATTTTTGTCAAAGCGCTGCGGTTTCGTTCCGCGCGGGAACTCGGATTGCGATTTCAACGGCGCGATTGGGTGGAAGCGGCGCAGGGACTTGGTTGGGGATTGGCGGCGATCGCGATAGCGACAGCCCTGGCGTTTTCGTTCGGTGCGCGCGTGCTGGATCCAGAGCGCACCTCCCAACAGCTCGAGCGACATATTCGAAACACCATTCCCGTCGCGCTGTTGGTGGGATGTCTCGAGGAGTTGCTCTTTCGCGGCGCGCTCTTTGGCGCGTTGCGGCGACGTTACTCTTTTTGGGCCGCGGCGATTTTGAGTAGTGCATTTTTCGGAATCGTCCACTTTCTCGCGCAGCCGAAGAGCACTGGGATCGTGGAATGGAATTCAGGGTTGATTACGCTTGCACAGATGCTGAGCGGTTTTACGGAATGGAAAGCGTTGTTTCCTGGTTTTCTGAATCTCACTCTCACGGGCATTTTATTGGCGCTCGGGTACGAGAGGACCAAGACGCTTTTATTTCCGATCGCCCTGCATGCTGCCCTGATCTTTGGGGTGAAATCGGTCGGCTTCGCGACGAAAACCGTCGATGCGGCGAACACCTGGGTGTGGGGGAGCAGTAAACTGGTGGATGGCTGGGCGACGGCATTTCTGCTCGTGGCCATCATCTTCGCCATAAAAAGAATTCTACCGAAGTCAGTGCAAAGCGAATGACTAGCATCCAACAATGGTTTGGTGCGCTCGATCGATTCCTCGCGCTGTTTTATCCCGACGTATGTCAGATCTGCCGGGAAGAGAAAGCCACGGCGCGCGAAGGTTATGTTTGCGCGCAGTGCTGGAGCAAACGTGACGGCGTTCAGTTCATTGTTGCGCCGTACTGCAAGTGCTGTGGGCTGCCGTTCGACGGTGAGATTACCGGCGCTTTTGAATGCAGTAATTGTCGCGACGAACAATTCCATTTTCGTTCGGCGCGCGCGGCGGTGAGGCTGAGCGGGCTCGTACAGGATGTGATTCATCGCTACAAATACAACCAGGCGGCCTGGTTCGAGCCGTTCCTGGTTGATCTCCTCGTGCGCCCGGCGGTTCCGGTTTTGGCCGGCGAAGAGTGGGACTGGATTGTACCGACTCCGCTGCACTGGATGAAACTCCGTTCCCGCTCGTTTAATCAATCGCTTCGTCTGGCGAAGGCGCTGAGTAAAGCGACGAATATCCCGGTCAAAACAAATCTGCTTCGGCGCACCGAGCGCACTCGCACCCAGACGCGCCTGACGCGCGCCCAACGTGCCGAAAACGTAAAGCGCGCGTTCCAGTTTAAGCATCGTCACACGCTCGACGGCGCTCGGATCGTTCTGGTGGACGATGTTTTGACGACGGGTGCGACGGCGAATGCATGCGCTAAGCTCTTGATGCAGAACGGCGCATCGGTGGTGGACGTTTGGACTGTTGCTCGCGGAGTCCTTAAGTAGTAAACTCTCGCCCACGATGGAATTGCGAGTTGAGTTCTGTCCTTGGAGAGTGCGAACGGTTACGCCGTTGAAACATTAGTCCCATTTACGGGATGACCACCTATTCATCGCTTGTGCTGAAAAAAATGGCGACGACATCGTTCACGAAGAAATCGTTGGGTCTGGAAAGTGTGGAACCGGCGGTGACGCCGCCGCCCCCGACCAACACCTCGACCAGCTTCGCGAAGAAACCGAAACTCTCTTCCTCCAAGTCGCGCAAGAAAGAGATTCCCGAGGGCCTTTGGGTGAAATGTCCGAAATGCTCGACCATGCTTTATGACAAGGAGCTGGATGAGAACCTGAAGGTTTGCCAGCATTGTCATCATCATTTTCCGATCGGCGCTCGCGAACGAATTCATTCCCTGGTCGAAACCTGCTCTTTCCAGGAGATGGACGCGGATCTTTCGAGCGAAAACCCGCTGAAATTTCCCGGGTATCCGGAAAAGATCGAGAGCTACCAGAAATCCACTTCCTTTAAGGACGCGGTAATTACCGGCATTGGAAAACTGGGGCATCACAAGGTTGCCCTGGGTGTAATGGATTTCAGTTTTCTGGGCGGTTCGATGGGGTCGGTCGTCGGCGAAAAGCTCACGCGACTGATCGAAGCGGGCACTGCGAAAAACTTACCGGTCATTATCATTTCCACGAGCGGCGGCGCGCGCATGTATGAGGGAATGTTCAGCCTCATGCAAATGGCGAAGACCTGCGCGGCGCTTTCGTATCATGCGAAGAACCGGCTGCCTTACATCAGCATTTTGACCCATCCGACTTACGCCGGGGTCATGGCCAGTTTCGCGAGCGTGGGCGATTTGAACCTGGCGGAGCCGGGCGCGATGATTGGTTTCGCCGGGCCGCGCGTGATTAAAGACACGACGCAGTCCGAACTACCTGCCGGATTTCAAACCGCCGAGTTCCTGCTGGAACATGGCCTGATCGACGCAATCGTTCCGCGCAAAGAGATGAAGGACAGGCTGATTTATTACCTCGACTTCATGCTCGAAGGTCAAAAGCCCGCTGCGGTGGCGTGAGTCAGTTTTTCGCCGCGAAAGAGACGTTCAGTTCCTGAACTTTTGGCTCCTTTTCGGGCGTCAGGGTAAAGAACACGTTCACCACCCCATGCTCCGCCTGCATTTCGAAACGTCCGCGCAGTTGGTTGAACGGATGCATCGGCCCGACCGCTGTGATTTTGCCGGCCTTCGCGAACACCTCCCCAGTAATCGTCACCCAATCTTCGCGTGATTTATCGAGGAAGAAATTCTCGGCTGCGATTTGCTCTCCAAGTTTTTCATCCCACGAAACGATCCAGTCGGCCACCTGATCCTTGCGCGTTTGGAGAATGGGCGAGGTGGTTACCTCGCGAGGCTGTAATCCCCCCTTTTCGAGAAGAAGGTTGATAGCCTTCTCGACCGGAGGATTGACCGACGCATAAGTGCGATTGGCAAACCCAATAATGCCGAGGCCATAATTCGGCAGGAACCGATAGTAGCTGCCGTAGCCAGGCAGCCCGCCCGAATGCGCCAAAGCCACAACGCCCCGGCCATCCACTGTCCAGCCGAGTCCGTAACCGTAAAAGGAAACCTGCGGGGTCGGATTCAAAGAGCGGAAAGTGAGCGGCTTGTGGAGTTCGCGCAAAGTAGAACGCCGCACCGGGCCGGTCTCGGCATCGTCGCGCGCCGGCCACGCGTCAAGGTGCATGGCCACATACTTCGCGAAATCGTCGATCGTCGTGATAATTCCGCCGCACGCAGCGCCGTCACCATCATGCAAAATGGGTTCGAGTTTCCATGCTTCGTGTTCCCAGCGATAGCCGAGGGCGAATTTGTCAGGCCTGTAATTCGCGTATTCCCAACCGGTGTGATTCATCCCGAGCGGGCGAAAGATGTTTTCGGCGATGTAGCGCTGGAATGGCATCCTTGCCGCTTTGGTAACGACCTGCCCCAGCAGAACAAAACCGAGATTACTATATTCGTACTCCTGGCCGGGGGGATTCGAAAACGACAATCCCTCCTTCACAAAATCGCGCAATGCTTCCTTGCTGATGCCCATCTGCCGATCGCCCCACGGATTATCTTCGGGCAAACCGCCCGCCATGGACATTAAGTTGCGAACGGTGACCTCAGGCGAATCTTTCGTCGGCGGACGGACCTTGCGGAACTCTGGCACGTACTTCCAAACCGGATCGTCGAGATGCAATTTGCCATCGTCGCGCAATTTGAAGATCGAGAGGGTGATGAAACTCTTGCTCATCGACGCGATCCGGAAGGCGATGTCCGCTCCCGCCGGAACTTTCAGTTCCAGATTGGCGAAGCCGACTGCGCCAGTGTGAATGAGCGTGCCATCAAGCACAATCCCGTAAACGAGCCCCGGAAACTTTTCCTTCTCCGCCTGCTCACGGAAAACGCGGTCGATTTCCGGCAACACCGGCTGAAGTCTTAGCAGTCGGTCGGAGTCGGCAAAGCGGGGAGGGGAGTAGACAATCGTCTGGGCGGTCGCGGAGAGTAGGCAGGCGGATAGAGCGAGCGCTTTCAGAACGTGACGGGCAAAGGCGAAGTTCATGGTCGAAAGGAATTGCATATTTCGAAACGAATTTCACGAATTTTCCGGCATTTTGGAGACAAGGCGCGAACGCACCTGTAGCCGCAATCCTTCAGGTTGCGAGCGTTCTCAGCTCGTTACGGCTCCCGCTCCCCTACGGAATCCACTGGCTGAAGCGAGTGTTTTAACTCACGTTGGCACCGTCATGGCTTCAACGATTCATCAGCGTTTCGCCTCGCGACTCCCCTCTCTTGAGCAAGAGCTGGGTGAGGAACTGTTTGTTTCGGGCTTGGTTGGGCCATACCGAATCTTCCAGCGCAGAAACGGACACCGCCACGGTATCGATGACGCCACGACCGCATGGTATGCGCTGCAGAAAACGCCGCCGGTCAAGAAGACGCTCGATCTGGGCACGGGCATTGGAACAGTCGGGCTGGCCGTCCTTTGGGCACTCGGCCCGGGAGCGAAGTTAACCTGTGTCGAGTCTCAGGAAATCAGTTACAGACTGCTGACGGAAAACATCGTGGGCAACGGACTCAATGAGTCTGTCCGGGCTATTCACGGTGATCTTCGGAACCTCGATTTAGGTGAACGGTTTCCGCTGATTACGGGCAGTCCTCCCTACTTTCCGATTGGGACAGGCTCGTTGCCAGAGGACTCACAAAAAGCCCACGCGCGCTTCGAACTGAAAGGCGATATCGGCGATTACGCGCGCGCCGCCCAACGCCACATTATAGAGGATGGCTTGTTTGTGTTTTGCTTTCCCGCGCAACAGAAAAACCGCTGCATCAAACTCGTGACTGATGCAGGATTCAAACTCATCACCATCCGCGACGTGGTGCCGATCAAGAACAAGCCGGCCCTGTTCTCCCTTTATTCTGCTTCGCTCAGCTTCACCGGTGCGGTCACAGAAGAAACGCCCTTAATCGTGGCATTTGAAGACGGAAAGTACACGCCCGAAATGACCACTCTACAGGCCACACGCGGCTTTGGTCCCGACGGCACCAACGTGATCTGCTAGCCGTACGGTTCCGCACGCCCTTCCTTCCCCAACGGGGAAACGGAACTCAGCCCCAGGTTGGCGCCGGCTTGTCGCGCCGTAGCGTTGCGAAGGCGGAAAACAGCGTCAGCGCCGAGCGGCCACCTTGGGTTAAATCCCGTGAGGGATGATACGAAAATAACCCCGTGGCTTCAGCCCGGGGTAGTCCGTTTAGAAAAAACCTGCCCCCTTTCTCCTGGAAAGGGGGTTGGGGGATAGGTCTTGCGTCTGTGGACCTCTACGCCAAAATTGCGTCGCGCATTGCCCGTGTAACACTCGGCGGTAACGGTTTCCCAGCCTTCCGAAGATCCTCCACTTCCTCCCGCACCAGCTCACAAAGTGTTCGGAACGCATCCTCTTCGGACTTGCCATGACAAACACCGCCCCACGGAAAAAGATCAGGACAATATCCGACGTAAAGATTGTCTTCCGGCTCCCAGCGGATGAATTTAAGATACGTATCTTCAGCTTTCATATCTGCTTTGCCGAATGGCGTTGCGGACTTGTTTCTCCTGATAACGATGCGCGTCGTCGCCATCATGGCCACTCAATATCAGTGCGCCGGCCAGTTTGACGTGGCGGAACTTCCTGTGCGATCCCTTTCCACCGGGCACCACATAAAACCTGCATGTTTCAAATCAGAAACAAGCTCGCGTATTTTGCGCGGCATTTCCAGGAAACCTGATGAAAGCGCGCAGTAGCCCACCAATGCTCTTCAACCGCTCAACGCAGCCTTTCACCCGCGAAGACGTCGGTGGAGCGAGGCTCCCGCCGAGCTTTTCGACTACCCTCTCCCCGGGTAGGACAGGCGCCCCGTCTGTCGAGTCGGGCGCCCCCGACAAATTTCCCCAACGGGGAAACGGAACTCAGCCCAACCGTTGCCGCCGGCCTCCAGATCGTGGCAGGCCTTGGGAAGCCAAAGGCGTTATGGGATCCGCTACGGAATCCGTCGGTGGAATCCACTGGCTGAAACGAGTGTTTTATCTCAGGTTGCCGCCGTCATCGCCTCAACCATTTATCAGCGTTTCGCCTCGCGACTCCCCTCTCTGGAGCAAGAGCTGGGTGAGGAACTATTTGTTTCGGGCTTGGTTGGGCCTTACCGAATCTTCCAGCGCAGAAACGGACATCGCCACGGTATCGATGACGCCACGACCGCATGGTATGCGCTGCAGAAAACGCCGCCGGTCAGGAAGACGCTCGATCTGGGCACGGGCATTGGAACGGTCGGTCTGGCCGTCCTTTGGGCACTCGGCCCGGGAGCGGAGTTAACGTGTGTCGAGTCTCAGGAAATCAGTTACAGACTGCTGACGGAAAACATCGCGGGCAATGGACTCAATGAGTGTGTCCGCGCCATTCACGGTGATCTTCGGAACCTCGATTTAGGTGAACGGTCTCCGCTGATTACGGGCAGTCCTCCCTACTTTCCGATCGGGACAGGCTCGTTGCCGGAAGACTCACAAAAGGCTCACGCGCGCTTCGAACTGAAAGGCGATATTGGCGATTACGCGCGCGCTGCCCAACGGCACATAACAGCGGATGGCTTGTTTGTGTTTTGCTTTCCCGCGCAACAAAAGACCCGCTGTATAAAACTCGTGACTGACGCAGGGTTCAAGCTCGTCACCATCCGCGACGTGGTGCCGATCAAGAGCAAGCCAGCCCTGTTCTCCCTCTGCTCTGCTTCGCTCAGCTTCACCGGTGCGCTGACGGAAGAAACGCCCTTAATCGTGGCATTTGAAGACGGAAAATATACCCCAGAAATGACCGCTCTCCAGGCCACACGCGGATTTGGTCCCCACGGGACCAACATGATCTGCTAGCCTTTTCTTCCTTAACTCCGCCCCGTTGTAGCCGCAGCGCTTCAGCCTGCGCTTCCCTCGCAGCAGATCGTCTATGACCCCTGCGCCAGAATCGCGTCTCGCATTGCCCGCGTGACACTCGGCGGCAATGGCTTCCAGCCTTCGAAGATCATCCACTTCCTCTCGCACCAACTCACAAAGCATTCGGAACGCATCCTCTTCCGACTCGCCATGACAAACCCCACCCCACGGAAAAAGATCAGGACAATAGCCAACGTAAAGATTGTCTTCCAGCTCCCACCGCACGAATTTAAGATACGTATCTTCAGCTTTCATATCTGGCTTTGCGAAATGGCATTGCGGACCTGTTTCTCCTGATAACGATGAGCGTCATCGCCATCATGGCCACTCAATATCAACGCGGCGCCCGCACGGCCGATTAAAGTGCGGCCTTAGGGACAACGGGTGGAAATTCCTAGGCTTGATCAATAGTCGCCACCGGTAAAACGAAACTCAGGTTGGCTGTACAAAGGCCGATAAGGATTTATGGATTTTGCACAGACTGGGGAACGACTGCTGAATTTGTCTGATGAAACTCTTTCGGCCTTGATAACGGCAGCCCAGACCGCGGCGCGACACGCAGCGCTGGAGGCTTTTCGTCCGCCTTCATTCGGTCCAGGATATGAAACTGATCAGCAAGGAAGTGCAGTACCGAAAGCAGCAATGCAAGCACCCCTGTAAGGAACCCAATCCAGAAAAGAAGGTCGTTCGCGATCCGTGAGGTAAGAGTGATGCTATAGCCGTTTGGATCGCTGCAGTTGTGGTCGCTGCCGATCCAGTATTCATTGCACACTGCAATTCTTTTCTTTTTCCTTCGAAAGAGACGATAAACCCAAGTAGGCGCCCAACCAATCCGGGAGATTGCTGGGTAGGCATCGAGTGGCAGTTCGTAATGCCCTTCAGGGTTCGGCGGACGACACGGTAACGGTTGTTGGGGGTCAACTTTTTCAACGACTATGCCGTATTCCCGATAAAGAAAAATTCGCCAATCCTTCACCGGAACTTTGTTGTAAGAGTGGGGAAGTTCGCCCGGGCACTTTTTATTCCCTTCATGTAAAGCGCGGAGAATCTGCGGGTCTTTTGTGAGGCCGTTCACCTTAAATGCAGACAGCTGCTTTTCGGCTTCCCGTCGAATAACCTCCGGAGAGGAAAATCGCTCCGTAAATTCCACGGATTGAGAAAGGATACGACTCAAGCGTGAGTGCGCGTTAATGCCGGTTGGAGGCAAAGTGATTTCAAGTCTCACCCACGTGTTTTCCTTTGGATAAAGGACCTCGGTTTGCTCATAGGGTGGACTTACCAAATCAACAAGTACGATCTTATTAACTGTTAAGATAAACCACATCCAGGGATCAACCATGTCCTCTCGGGGAGATTCAATAGTCCAGTTCCGCTTTACATATCCGTTCAGTGTTTGAGGCGCTGTAGAGACTTGGCCCATTCGTTGGATCTCGATTGTTCCCTTTCCTCCATAGCTTAGCTGTGCGTACGGTACACAATCGTAAATCCAATTAGACGGACTCGAAGGGTTCAAAAGGTCCTCGGATAAGACCTTGAAATGGGCCATCTGCTGTGTTCGAAAACCCGAAAAAATAGCGGGAGCGTCCTTGAGTTTTCGGCTTTTGGCGTTCTCGATATCGACGAAGACGTAAGGAAATGTGAAACGAAGGCGCGAAATTGGTTCGGTGCCTTCGTTCCTGATAAGGCAATCGACCGTAATAACTGTGGTGCCGTTTCGCTTGAGAAAAATTCGCTCGAATACAAATTCTAAGCTGATGCTAGCGGACGGCTCCGGAGCGTATACGGCCATGCACATAATGCTATCTCATATAGGAGTTTTGCCAGGCGATTTTGCGTGCTGCGTCCATGGCAAGACGAACCAAGGTTCCATAGTCTTCGAGCGGCCGTTGTGGTTCTTCCGTTGGCGATGTAACGGACTTTGGCACCTCTTTGTTTGAGGCGAATTTCCCTGCCGAACTGTCTGTTTCGTTCTGTTGTGCATTCATGATTTTCAAACCGCGAGAGTTATCAACACTAATCCAACACCTACATACTGCGTGTACGAGGCATGATCAGCGTGATTAACCGTAATTATTTTGTCAGACGAAGCAAAGTCAATAAAGTTTTTTGTGCGCGCAAAGGTCGCAGGAGTCGGAACCCCATTTCGTGTCGAAACTTGCCCGCTTTCCACCAAAAACGCCCGTGTTTCCACTGAAAGGGGTCAGAAAGGAAAGGGGTCGCCCATAAGCGGAAAGTCAAGCGGACAAAAGTTCTGAGTTCCAAAGTTTCCCTTTCCTGCGCTTCCGAAAGCAGCGTGGCCACCAAAATCTAATAAGAGAGGTTCAAACCGTAGATATGGCTCTGCTTTCCCGATTACAACCGTCATGGATGGATTACTCTGAGTTGAGGAAAGTAGCGTCGAAAATAGCCCCGATCCTTCGCGGCGATTTGATCGGCTTGTTTCAACGCATGTGCGCCAATCAGGAAATCGGGAATAAGATGCTCCCGCGGACCGCCTTCATCTCGATACTTCCGAAAAATGGCTCCTGCCGATTTCGCAGCGCTCGTCAGGCATGGGCTGAAGACGAGACCAAGGTGCACAAGAGTTCGCTCGAACTTTTCATCGTTCAGCAAAAGCGCATAGTATTCGGCGGCAACGATGTCGCAGACGACTAATTCCCCGGTCCGCCGCGTCCGTTCCAAAAGTTCGGCCCAGGCGACTGCGTCTCGCTCTCCCTTGGCAATCGCGATCAATGCCGAAGTGTCGACCGCAGTGATCATTGCCCGCGCGGTGGTAACTCGGCGGGGCCTCGCAGAAAGTCCAGCCATTCAGCGGGCGCCTTTCCGGATAGTTCTTCCTTGGCGATGCCAATGACTGATCTTATCGCTCGCCGATCAACGCGCTTGACCGCTTTCAGATAATCGGTCGCCTCATCAAATTCGAGAACGGTTCCTGGACGGAGGTTAAGCTTCCGGCGGATTGCCGAAGGAATGGTAATTTGCCCTTTGGTTGTGACCGTTGCTTTCACGCAAAGAAGGTAAGGAGGGAAGTAAGGAAAGGCAAGCGTCCATCACAGCCATTTGATCCGATCGTCGATTCAAGATTGAATTGGCCCGAACATTCATGAATTCTCCGATCGTTCATATGACCACTCCATTTAGTTCTCAATCGTCTCGCCGGGAGTTCCTTGTGGCCGCCGCGGCGGCTGGCATTGCTCTTTCGGTTCGACCTGTCTGCGCCCAAACCATGATCGTGACCCCGGCGGAGGGGTTGGACGTTGGAGATACCAAGGTCACGGCTCGCGATGGCACTCCGATCGCCGTTTATTTTGCGGCCCCGCAGCGTGCTGGAAAATTTGCCACGGTGCTGGTTATCCCGGAGATCTGGGGTGCGCATGAACACATCAAGGATGTCGCCCGACGTCTGGCCAAAGCTGGCTATTTCGCCCTGGTGGTGGAGCCTTACACCCGCATTGGTGACCTGACCAAACTGCCGGAGATCAAGGACGTGATGGCCGGAGCCAATAAACTGACAGACGAACAATGCTTCGCGGACCTTGATGTCGCCCTCGAATGGGCGGGGAAACAACCGAAGGCCGACCTCGCGCGCCTGGGTATTACCGGATTCTGCCGGGGTGGTCGGACCACCTGGATGTACACCGCGGACAATCCACGAATCAAAGCGGGTGTGGCCTGGTATGGCGGCTTAAACGCAAATCCACCGGCCCAACCGAAGACACCCATCGACATCGCCGGACAATTGCACGCCCCTGTGCTCGGCCTTTACGGCGGCAAAGACCAGGGTATTCCGCAAACCGCAGTCGACAAACTGAACGCAGCTCTCAAGGCCGCAGGCAAAGACAAGGAATCTCAGATCCACGTCTATCCCGATGCGCCGCACGCGTTTCACGCCGATTACCGTCCCAGCTACCGAAAGGAAGCGGCGGAGGATGGGTGGAAGCGGATGCTGGCCTGGTTCGCCCAACACGGCGTGGTCTGATGTTCTGAGGGGCCAAGGTGTAACTCAAATTCCTCTCTTTCCATCGTCCGATCGAATTGCGGAAGAGAGACGCCGGTGGTCCTGCTTTCGCTTCTTCGCGAGCTCCGCGTCTCCATGTCTAATTTCACGGTTGCGACGGTTTGGATTTGCTGGAGGCGAAAAGCGCCAGGTTTAAGGGAAAGAATTTAGAAATCGAAATTTTCCCACGGTTCCCGCGAAGAGCTGTCGTATAGAGCAGCACTGTTACGAGGTCGAGCTCATCGTCGGCAGGTGAGTGTTTACTAGTCTGGGGCGTAGGGGAAAGGGGCCGCAAGCTGAAGCTGTGCGGCTACGGCTTGGGAGATGGGGTTTTTGGGGCGTTCCAGGTTGCGGTGGTGCGGACTTCGAGCGTGCCGTTGGGTTTTAGGATGGTGAACTGGGCGGCGAGGGAGAGTTTTTCGGCCAGAACCCAGCCGGTATCGGCCCCCATGACGTTGAGGGCGGCCGCCCAAGCGTCGGCGGTGGCGCAGTCCGCGGCGCGGACGCTGACGGCGACGGTGTTGTGGCTGATGGGGCGGGCGGTGCGTGGGTCGATGAGGTGGGAGTATTCGTGGCCGGCCGATTTGAAGTTTTGGCGGTAGGTCCCGGAGGTGCCGATGGATTCGTTGGTAAGGGTGCAGGTGCGGGAGGGGTGTTCGATCGCGATTTTCCAGATGCCGCTGGCGCGGAGTTCGCCGCCGGCTTCGATAAGGTAGTTGGTGTAGCCGCGGTTTTGGAGTTTGTCGGCGACCTGGTCGATAGCCCAACCGGTCGCGATGGCGGAGAGGTCGATCTGGAGAGCGGGATGTTGTTTGCGGAGCTGGCCGTCGAGCAGTTCGACTTTTTGCCAGCCGACGGCGGGGCGGAGGGCGTCGATTTCGTTGGTGGTGGGTGGGGTGTCGCGGCGCGGGGCGGGGCCGAATCCCCAGAGTTTGACGATTGAGCCGACGGTGATGTCGAACGCGCCGTCGGTGGCGCGGCTGATTTCGGCGGAGCGGCGGGCGAGGGAAAGGACGGGCCAGGGAACGGCGACCGGGTTGGTAGTTGGGGTGCGGTTGAAGATGCTGAGGTCGGTATTGGAACGCCAGTGGGAGGTCATTTGTTCGGCCCATTCGAATTGTTGGGCGATGAGTTTTTGGACGGCGTTAGTGTCGGCGATTTCGTCGCGGAGTTTAACCGTCCAGCTCGAGCCCATCGCTTCGCCGCGCAAGGTGGTGCTGGGTAGTTCCGGTTCGGCGGGCGCGGCGTGGCGGGTGGCGGCGACCGTTGTAACCGCAGCGGCGAGAAGAGCGATGGCGGTCCAATCGCGCGCGCTCCAACGATCGACAGAGCCGGAAGAGCGGACGAAATTCAACAGTGCGCCGGTAGGACAGCCGTAGCGGCAGTAAGCCTGCGGAACGAAGAGGGAGGCGATCAATCCCACAGCGGCGATGGCGATGCTGATCCAACCGGCAGCGCGCCAGGACCAGGAATCGAACGCTTCGAGGTTGGCGAGCGGGATGGGCCAGGCGAGGAGGAGAATTGCGAGGGCGAAGAGCAGGAGGAGGAGGGGGAGGAGTTCGAAAGCATTTAGAAATTTTCCGGAAAGTGGATTGCGCAGAAGGCGAAAGCGTTTGCCGATTGCCCCGAGCCATTGTTGGGCGGCGCCGTGGGGGCAAATTTGGTGGCAGTAGATTTGGCGGCGGGTGAGCAGCGGGACGACGAAGGCGGCGGCGGCGATGAAGACGAGGCCGGAGGCGTTCTTGAAGGCGATGCCGTTACTGGACCAGCCGCCGAAAAGACTAAGAGAAAGGAGATAAGTGCTCGCGATGCCGACGTAGCCGATGAGAATCGCTTGCCAGACGAAGCGCGCCCAGCGATTGCCACGCAGACGGGTGAAGGCCATGACCAATGCGCCGGTAACAATGCCCACCGCGCCCCAATCGCGCGGTTCGGCTCGCCATTTCACCGGGGGGGGTGGTGCGCCGGTGTCGGCGGCGAAACGTTTTTGGATTCCCTGGGCGACGGCGCGGGCGGTGAGGGTTGCGCCGGCTAAGCCCTCGATTTTTTCGTGCCGGTAATCGTGGCGGGCGAGGGAATCGATTTTCTGGCCGATGAACATGTTCAGGAATTGCTGGTCGCCGCGCACCTGGTTGACGTAGGACTCGGTGTCGTAGCTTTTGCGGAGATGAACAGCGGTGATGGTCTGGCCATCTGGCGCGAGAGCGACGAGGGCTTCGGTCGGGCCGCGGTACCCGGAAATGTTGTCGGCTTCGGGTGAGGTTCGGGCCAGAAAGCCGAGCGTTGCGCCGGAAGAATCGAGCGCGCGCAGCCGGCGACCTTCCGCGGTCAGCGAAACTGTATTGGTGAAAAGATCGCGGGCTTCATTCAGCGTGATCGGTTCGGGAAAGCGCATGGAGGCGGCCGCGCCGACGAGGCGTTTTTGCAGGCTTTCGGCGATAGCGTAACTGGTGAGTGTGGCGCCGGCGACTGCGGCGATTTTAGGTGGCGCTTCGCCCGGTTTCCAGCCGATGAAAGAGCGCATGAACTCGGGGTCGCGCAGGATCATTTTGACATGCTCGCGGGTGTCGCCGGAATTGAGGAGTTCGACACCGGCCACCACGCCATTGGTGCCGAGCGCGATGAGAAGGTTGTTGGGGCCGGAGTAGCCGATGATATCATCCGTGTCGGGTGAAGTGGTGAGGAGAATGCCGAGAATATTCTGGCGCGAATCGGTGACGTAATGGAGGCCGCGAGCGGGGTCACGCAGGCGGACTTGATCGGCAGCGGGAAAGAATTTTTTGGCCCGCGAGAGGGAGATGTCGGTGCGATGATGCGCGGCGAGCCATCGTGATTGGGAGTGGATAAGAAAGACAATCGCGATCAACGCGCCAGCCCGCCAAAACCGAAGGAGCCACAAACGGAGATTCCGTAACGCGGCAGCGGGTGTAAAAATCGGCACGCCTGTTTGTGGCATGTTAATTGAGTGCGAGCAATCTTCGGAACGAGTCGCAATTTGCCCCGCAAAACCAGCAGTTCGCCCCAGAGCGGGCCGGTTCACCCCAGTTGTCCCGCAATGAGCGGGTGTGCCGGTATCTTACGCGCTTAACCCCGAAGCTAGTATGGATGCCGGTCAGCCTTCGCCCTCGCCTGCCAATCCGCCGAAGCGCAAATATGTGCGCGCGGTGGGACCGCGATTGCGGCTTTTGTTGTATGTGATTTTTGGGTTGGTGGCGGTGACTGGAGCGAATTCGGCGTATTTGCTGAGCATCACGGTGCTGGAGTCGGTCACGGGTTACCTCTATCAGAATTATTTTTACCAGATGATGTTTCTCGCGCATCTGGTGCTGGGGCTGATCCTGCTTTTACCGGTCATTGTTTTCGGGATTGCGCACACGAAGAATAGTTACAATCGTCCGAACAAACGGGCGGTGCGCGTCGGCTATGCGCTGCTCGTTGTCAGCTTGATTCTACTGTTCTCGGGCGTGGCGTTGATGCGCGTCGGTGGGTTCGCGATCAAGGACCCGAATCTGCGGTCGGTCTCGTATTGGGCGCATGTGATTACGCCGTTGCTCACGATCTGGCTGTATATTTTGCATCGGCTGGCGGGGCCGCGCATCAAGTGGAAGGTGGGGTTGAGCTGGGCGGGGGCCGTGGCGGTGATTGTGATCGCGATGGTGCTGCTGCATGCGCAGGATCCGCGGAAATGGAACGTGGCGGGACCGAAGGAGGGGACGAAGTATTTCGAGCCTTCGCTTGCGCGCACGGCGACAGGAAATTTCATTCCGGCACGGACGATGATGATGGATGACTATTGTCTGAAGTGTCATAAGGACGCTTATCAAGGGTGGTTCCATAGCGCACATCATTTCAGTTCGTTCAATAACAAGCCTTATCTGTTCAGCGTGCGCGAAACGCGCAAGGTGGCATTGGAACGCGACGGGAATGTGAAGGCGGCGCGGTGGTGCGCGGGTTGTCATGATGTCGTGCCGTTTTTCAGCGGGGCATTCGATGATCCGAAATTCGACGACGTGAATCATCCGACGTCGCAGGCCGGGATTACTTGCACGGCGTGTCATTCGATTACGCACATTCAAAGTCCGCGCGGGAATGCAGATTATACGATCGAGGAGCCCATTCACTATCCGTTTGCGTTCAGCACGAACAAATTCATGCAATTCGTGAATAATCAGCTCGTGAAGGCGAAGCCGGAGTTTCACAAGAAGACATTCCTGAAGGATTTGCACAAGAGCGCGGAGTTTTGCTCGACGTGTCACAAGGTGAGTATTCCGTATGAGCTGAACAAGTACAAGGAGTTCCTGCGCGGACAGAATTCTTACGACACCTATTTGCTGAGCGGTGTTTCTGGGCACAATGCGCGCAGCTTTTATTATCCGCCGAAAGCGCAGTTGAATTGCAACGGCTGCCACATGCCGGCGCAGATTTCGGATGACTTCGGTGCGAAGAAGCTAATCAGCACGAACAAGAATCTTGCGATTCACAATCACCTGTTCCCATCGGCCAACACTGGCATTGCGCATATGCGCGGCGATGCAGCGACGGTGAAAGCGCATCAGGATTTTCTGAAGGGCACGCTGCGCATGGATTTGTTCGGCGTGAAAGAGGGTGGGGCTGTTGATTCACCGCTATTGGCGCCGTTGCGTCCGCAGGTGCCGGCGTTGAAGCCTGGGAAGAAGTATTTGCTCGAAGTCGTCATTCGGACCCTGAAGCTGGGGCACCCGTTTACGCAAGGTACGGTTGATTCGAATGAAATTTGGGTGGATGGAAAGCTCGCGAGCGGCGGCAGGGTGATCGGGAGGTCCGGCGGATTGGGCGACCATAACTCGGTCGATCCATGGTCGCATTTCCTGAATGTCTACATGCTGGACCGAAACGGAAATCGGATCGACCGGCGGAATCCGCAGGATATTTTCACGCCGCTCTACAATCATCAGATTCCGCCGGGGGCTGCACAGGTGGTTCATTTTGAATTCACCGTTCCAGAAAATATTTCGGAGCCGTTGCAAGTGGAAATGAATCTGCAGTATCGCAAGTTCGACACGATCTATATGCAGTATGTGATGGGCAAGACCTACACGAATGATCTGCCGATCACGACGATTGCATCGGATAAGATCACGTTCCCGATCGAAGGGCTTACCGCGAGAGTGGAGAATCCCGTTTCTACGATCGATCCCTGGCAGCGTTGGAACGACTATGGGATTGCTCTATTCCTGGAGGGTAGCTCCGGGAGCGAAAAGGGTGAACTGATTCAGGCGGAAACGGCGTTCAAGGAGGTGGAGAAGTTGGGGCGTTCGGATGGTCCGCTCAACCTCGCGCGCGTTTATCTGAAGGAGGGCCGGTTGGATGATGCAGTCGCGGCGTTAGATCGAGCAGTGAAGTTCACGCCCGCCGCACCGCGGTGGAGTGTGGCATGGTTCACCGGTCTGGTGAACAAGCAAAACGGCTATCTCGACGAAGCGATTAAACAATTTCGCAGTGTTCTGGAAGATCGCTATCCAGAATTGGACGATCGGCAGTTCGATTTCAGTCTCGATTACGAAGTGATCAATGAACTCGGTCAGACCTACTTCGAGCGATCGAAGCTGGAGCGGGGGGATAAAGCGAAGCAGGAGGATTTTCTGAAGAAGGCGATTGAGCGCTTCAAACGTACTTTGGAAATCGATCCGGAAAATGTGACTGCGCATTACAATCTCGCGCTGATTTACGGGCAGCTTGGCGATCAGAATCTAGCGGACGAACACCGCAAGCTGCACGAGCGCTACCGCCCGGACGACAACGCTCGCGATCGCGCCATAGCGATCCAGCGTGCGAATAATCCGGCGGCGGATCACGCGGCGCAATCGATTGTGATTTACGATTTGCAACGAAAAGGCGCGTTTGGGCTTGAGAAAGGGCCGCGCGAACTTACGCAGAAAAACTAAATGAATCCCGCCCCGCAGAAGCCTGATGACGGCGAAGAGATAGCCCATTACGACGACGCGATTATCGGCAAAGCGTTTCGCTGGTCCGGGCTAGTATTGATCCTGCTCGCCATTACGGGCGGTGGCTTGTTCTTCCTTCTAAAAAGGAAACCGGCGCCGCCACCGCCGAAAATCACCCAGATCGAAGCGCCGGTGACTCAGTCGTTCTCCGGGGTGGAAGTGCCCAAGGTTAAATTCACTGACATTACTACGGCTGCCGGAATCAATTTTGTTCACAACAATGGTGCTGCGGGCGACAAACTGCTGCCGGAAACGATGGGCGGAGGTGTGGGCTTCTTCGATTTTGATAATGATGGTGACCAGGATCTCTTGCTCGTGAATTGCACCTACTGGCCGGACAAAGCCCCGGCGGGGAAGCAGCCGACGACGGCGGTCCTTTACCAGAATGATGGTAAGGGCAATTTCAAAGATGTAACCGCTGGCTCCGGATTGGAAGTGCCGATCTTTGGGATGGCGCCCGCATTTGGCGATTTCGATAACGATGGCCTGGTGGATGTGTTCATCACTGCGGTTGGTAAAAACCATCTCTTTAAAAACCTTGGGAACGGGAAATTCAAGGAGATCACCGCGGAGGCTGGAGTGGCGGGTGACGAGAAGGAATGGAGCACCTGCGCGACCTGGTTTGATTTCGATAACGACGGTGACCTTGATTTGTTCGTGGGCAATTACGTCCGCTGGTCGCCGGAAATTGATTCGCAGGTAGGATGGAAACTTGTCGGGATCGGTCGCGCGTACGGGCAGCCGAAAGATTTTCAGGGAACGTTTCCATATCTCTATCGCAATGACGGCAACGGGAAATTCACTGATATATCCCAGGGTGCGGGCATCCAAATTAAGAATCCGGCGACTGGTGTGCCTTCCGCGAAAACGCTAGGCGTTGCTGCGATTGATGTGAATGGAGATGGTTGGACCGACCTGATTGTCGCGAACGATACGGTGCAAAATTTCCTCTTCGTGAATCAGAAGGATGGGACGTTTAAGGAAATGGGCGGACGTTCCGGGATCGCATTCGACAGTTTTGGTGCGACCCGCGGGGCGATGGGCATCGATGCCGCGCGGTATCGCGATGATAACGCGCTCGGGGTGGTGATCGGGAATTTCGCGAATGAAATGACTGCGCTCTATGTTGCTTCGCCTGGAACGAAGGAAGTTCTTTTTACGGACGAAGCGCTCACCGAGGGAATTGGAGCTCCGAGTCGTCTTCCTTTGAAGTTCGGCGTTTTCTTTTTCGACTACGACCTGGATGGACGTCTCGATATTCTAAGCGCGAACGGGCATCTCGAAGAGGAGATCAGCAAAATTCAGAAAAGCCAGCAATACCGTCAGGCAGCGCAGCTCTTTTGGAACTGCGGTCCGACGAAGAGTGGCTGTTTCGCTCCGGCAGATTCTTCAAAGGCGGGCGCTGATCTTTTTACACCGATTGTCGGTCGCGGGTCAGCTTATGCGGACATAGATGGTGATGGCGATCTCGACGTCATCCTGACCCAAACGGGAGGGCGTCCGCTTCTCCTCCGAAATGACCAGAATCTTGGAAACCATTTCATTCGCCTCAAACTGGTCGGCGCCAAAGCGAATCGCGATGCCCTTGGTGCGTGGGTCCACGCACGCGTCAAAGGAAAGGATGTATCGCGGGAGGTCACGCCGACACGGAGTTACCTTTCGCAATCGGAACTGCCCATCACCGTTGGTCTCGGAAAAGAGACCCAGGTCGACTCACTCGAAGTGAAGTGGCCTGACGGCACAGTCCAGAACGTCACGCCAGATTTGGATCGGTTGGTGGTGGTTACTCAGCAGTGAGTGCTGCGCGGGCAACTGCATAGCGTAACTGCGGGCCGACCAAAAGCGGGGTCCGCGCTGCGCTCTGTCACCGCACTCTATATGAACCTTGCCGTGGTTGCGCACCCTTACTAGCCTGCGCGCATGAACCTGTACGTCGGGACGAGCGGCTATTCGTATAAGGAGTGGAAGGGTAAGTTCTATCCGGAGGATCTGCCTGAAAAGGAAATGCTTCGTTATTACGGGGAGCGCTTCAATTCGGTCGAGATCAACAATACTTTTTATCGCATGCCGAAGCCTTCGGTGCTTGAAGGTTGGGCGAAGGAAGTGCCGGCTAATTTCAAGTTTGTGATCAAGGGCTCGCAGAAGATCACTCATTTCCAGCGGCTGAAGGACACGGACGATTCGGTGGCTTATTTACTCAAGGTGGTGAGTGTGCTCAACGATCAACTCGGGCCGATTCTCTTCCAGACACCGCCTTATTTGAAGAAGGATATCCCGCGTTTGCGCGATTTTCTCGCGAAGATGCCGCGCGAACGGCGGGTGGCGATGGAGTTTCGACACGAGTCGTGGTTTGACTCTGAACTGTTCGAATTGCTGCGAGAGCATCAAGCCGCGCTTTGCATCGCCGAAGCCGAGGATGGCGTGGGAGTGCCGTTTGAATCGACGGCGGATTGGGGCTATTTGCGATTGAGACGGCCGGATTATGGCGATGCCGAACTGAAAGAATGGAACAAACGAATCCGCGAGAAAGGATGGGGCGATGTCTTCATCTTTTTCAAGCACGAGGACGAAGGCAAAGGGCCTGAGATGGCCAAACGATTCCTGAATTTAGCCGCTTAATAAAAAGGCAAACGGCGGTTTCGCTCCGAACCGCCGTTTGCTGAACGAGACTAACTTTGATTTCCGCCGAGCGAATGAATTCTGATCCGATAACGGATGCGAGCTTGAGGGTCAGAGTCTTGGAAAGGTTGATACAACTCACGATCCTGGATACGCCGAAAGGTAAAAGGGGATTCGCGCCTGTTCGACACTTTTGCCGATGTTTTGGTGCGGATCATAGTTGATTACACAATTGTGAAGCAGGATGTGGGCCAGTGTTTTTCGCTTTCCGAGGGCCGGACCCAGAGTAAGGTCGGAGAATGCTCCTAAAGCCAGGAATAACCCGCACTGCCGGTTGGTGTGTCGCATATCTAGCGGCGGCTCTTCATTTCGCCTGCCATGCTGCCGTTACCATCACAAAGGCACCCTATAACGGTTGGCAAGAGGCATTTACGTTGAGGAACGGGACCGTCGAGGCGGTGGTGGTCCCGGCTATCGGGAGGGTGATGCAGTTCCGGTTCGCGGGCGAAAAAGATGGCCCTTTTTGGGAAAATCACGCGCTCGATGGGAAAAACCCTGATTCGCAAACATCAGAATGGATAAACTTCGGAGGGGATAAAACGTGGCCGTCACCGCAAAGCGAATGGGCAAAAATCACCGGTCGTGGATGGCCTCCCCCCAAGGCTTTTGATTCCATGCCAATCGAAGCGGAAGTTCAGGGCGACACCCTTGTAGTTAGGTCCAAAATTGATCCGAGCTACGGAATCCGAACGGAACGACGCATTACTCTCTCAACAAGCGAAGCCGAACTGAAGATTGAAACAGTTTACCACAAGATCGAGGGTGCTCCGATTCGTGTCGGGATTTGGGTTATTACTCAATTGTCGGACCCGGAAAAGGTTTACATGCCAGTGCCGAAGAATTCGCCGTTTCCAACCGGTTACAACAAACAATCGGAGATTCTTCCGGCGAATCTGCAGTTCAATGCGCCGTGGGTGAGTTGCACACGGTCGCCAAAGGTCAGCACGAAAATCGGTTCGTATGCGGGCGATCTGATCTGGGCCAACAACAAGTGGATTTTGGCGATTCATGCTCCACGGGAAAGTTCGGGCGATTTTCCGGATGAGGGGAGCAGCGCGGAGATCTATACGAATCCGAATCCGAACGCCTACGTCGAACTCGAAATGCTCGGGCCCTTACAAACGCTGAGACGCGGTGAGACGATGTCCCGTGCGCAAAGCTACCGTTTGTTTCGACGCGGAACGGCCCCGCTCGACGAGCAGGTGAAGTCTCTCGTAGCGCATTGAAGCGGGTTGTGAACCTGGTCAAGCAAGTCGAGGAGAACATCGCCCGGCAGAAACTCTTCACTTTCGGCGCGCGGATCATCGTGGCTGTTTCCGGAGGGATGGACTCGATGGTGTTGTTGCACGTCCTTTGCGAGTTGCGCGGCCCGCACGGCTGGGAACTGGAGGTGGCGCATTTCAATCACCAGCTCCGTGGTGAGGCGAGTGAAGCGGACGAACAATTTGTGCGCGAAACAGCCCAAAAACTCGGCCTGCCTTTTCTTGTTGAACGAGGCGATGTCGTCGAATTAGCAAAAAGGGAGCGGATGTCTACCGAAATGGCGGGACGAGCGTTGCGCCATCGTTTTCTCGCGCAGATGGCGGTTGGCAAAAATTCTTTTGTTGTTGGACTCGCGCACCATGCCGACGATCAGGTTGAAACGTTCTGGCTTCGGGCTTTGCGCGGAGATTTGGGGGCGGGCTTGGGGGGAATGCGTTGGAAGCGCCAATCAGCGGACGACGCGCGAGTTGCTTTGGTGCGCCCCCTTTTGAACGTTGCAAAGGACGAGATCGCCGACTATGCGAAAAGTTCAGGCATTGCCTTTCGAGAGGATCTTTCGAATGTGGATGTGAACTATCAGAGGAATCGAGTTCGCCACGAGATTCTTCCGGTGCTGGAGCAATATCAACCGCAGTTGCGGTCGATCACCATACGCGTGGCGGAGGTTCTGGCTGCTGAGAAAGATTTACTGGCTCAAGCGGGTCGCGATTGGCTGGAGAGCGGAGGCCCGGACTTCCAAACAGTTCACCCAGCACTGCAACGTGAGATTGTGCGCCTTCAACTTCTGAAAATGAAGGTGAAGCCAAACTTCGAATTAATTGAGGACTTACGTACTTCAGCCGGGGAGGCCTTCACTGTCTCGCCGCGCCGAGCGATTTTGCGAGATGCACTCGGTATGCTTTGTGAAAAGCAGGAGCAGTCGCGTGGCTTCGATGAATGGGAAAGTCCAGTCTCTCTGGCTTCACCGGGCGAAACTAAGATCGATACCCACATGATCTCATGGGCCTTCGTGGAAAGGCGCGGCGGAAAGGAGGAGAGTGTCGAGTACTTTGATGCGGATGCTGTAGGCGAAGAGATTGTTCTCCGACGCTGGCAACCGGGAGATCGTTTCCAGCCGATCGGCAGCGGAGAAACAATCAAGCTTCAGGACATCTTTACGAATCTAAAAATACCACCCGGAGAACGCCGAGAGCGCCTGGTCGGTGTCGCGCGAAACGGCGAAATTTTTTGGGTGGAGGGTGTGCGAATCGGAGAAAAGTTCAAGGTCACGGTGGCGACCAAAAAAATCCTCAGGTGGAGTTGGAGACACTCATCTCCAACAACCACCTGATTCCCTATGCGATACACCAAACCTCAACAGTTCTGCGTGCAAGAAAGCATGAGCGCCCAGTTCGTGAAGCACTCGCGGGGGACGCGAGAGGACCAGATGGCAGCGGGAACCTGACATTGCAGTCCGCTTTTCGGATCGGTCCAGGGAAGTTCAAGCTTCCCGAAGACCGGGCGCAAACGGGGAGTCATCGTGCGGTGCGGAAGATATCCGTGCACCGGGCTGACCACGAGTGAGAGTTCACTCGTGGGCTGGCTTGGTTCGACGATGAACAACGCCCGTTTCATTGCTTGTAGGATGCCGGACGGGCTTCGGCCTCGCTGCACCTAAGTTGCTGAAAAGAAAGCGCTTTTTGCGGCGCTTTCAGGCCTTTAATCGCCGCTCGACTACCATTTCGAACGACCGGGCCTGAGCGGCTGCGGGATCAGGTGATGCAGTTCGCTCCGAACTGCCAATCGGGGAACCCCGCGATTGTTCTGCCCGAGTGGTGAAATAGTGTGGTGGGAGGAGAACGACAAACTTATGGAAGCGATCAAGGCTGGCGGGGTTTCGGTTCCACAATTTCATCTCGATAGCGCACAAATACGGAATTTTGTTTTTGGTCCTCGACCGCATCGCACGCTGTGCCGGGTTCTGATTTGGTGTGTGGTTACCGTTACGTTCTTTCACCAACTGCTGGTGCCCATCCAGATCATTGGTTCGAGCATGTCGCCCACTTACAGAAACGGCTCACTCAATTTGGTGAATCGAATCTCTTACACAAAGAAACATCCGCCGCAACGAGGTGATGTGATTGCACTGAAGGTTGATGGCGAATTGTTACTCAAACGCATCGTCGCACTTCCGGGAGAGGCCGTGACAATATGGAACGGGGCGATTCGTATCAACGATCACCGTCTGGCCGATGAATTCGCCATGAAATTCATTCCCTGGGAAATGGATCCTGTTCGACTCGGAACCGACGAATACTTTGTAATCGGTGACAACCGGTCCGCTTCCGTTTTCTGCAAAGTCGCAAAGCAGGATATCCTCGGGAAGATCATATTCTGATCTTGCAGACGAAGGCTGAGGCCGCGGTCTATTTTAGACTGCGGCGTTGTCACGTTTATTGCTGAGGCGTGACGATACGATAATAGCGTTTGGCGACCTGGCCGATGTTCGGGTCACTCACGTTCATCATCTGGGCGGAGTCGCTAGCCGAAACGTCGCGGAGTTTCTGCCATGTACCGCCAGCCAGGTTATCCCGGTACTGAATCGTATAGCTAACGAATGGGGTGGTCTTGAACGAGAATTCGAGAGTCGGGTTTTGCCCAGTGACTGTGATGCCAACCGTTTCGATGTGCAGCGGTTGCGTGGTGCCATCCTGGACGGTAATGGTAACTTCATCGGTGCTTTGAAGAGCGCCGTCTGTTGCGGTGAGGCGGAGAAGGTAGGTTCCCGCTCCGGAGAAGGACGCGGTGGTAGCGGGCGAATTCGGGTTAAGGAAGGTCACCGTTCCGGGGCCGCTCATCTTGGTCCACGTGGATGTTATCTGGGCGGGGATCGGGAAGCCGTCGTCCGTGACAGTGCCGGTGAGTTGGGCGGCCGAAGGCAAAGTAATCGATTGGTTCGCACCGGCATTTACGATCGGCGCACCATTTTCCATGACGGTGATCGTCACGTCACTCGTCGATTGCAGGGCGCCGTCAGAACCGGTTAGGCGAAGAACAAACGTCCCGATATCCGCAAAAGTCGCGGTAGTTACAGCGGAATTTGCGTCAGCAAAAGTGACTTCGGCCGGCCCGCTGACCTTGGACCAGGTGACGGTGGTCGTTCCGGGCGGGTTGGGCAGACCGTCATCCGTTACAGATCCCAGGAGGCGCACGCTGGAGGGAATGGCGATGGTTTGATTGGCGCCGGCACTGACGACCGGTGCCAGGTTCTGGAGAACCGTTATTGTGACATCGCTGGTCGATTGCAGCGCACCGTCACCCGCCGTCAAACGAAGCATGTAAGTGCCGGCGGATGAAAACGTGGCGGTGGTGGCGGCGGCGGAGGCGTCGCCGAAAGCAACTGTTCCAGGGCCGCTGATTTTTGACCACGTGATGGCGAGAGACCCAGGCGGGTTGGGATAGCCGTCATCCGTGGCAGAGCCGTTGAGTTGAGCGTTGGCCGGGAGGGTGATGGTTTGGTTCGCTCCGGCGTTCACAACCGGAGCTGTATTTTGGACGAGAGTGATTGTGACGTCGCTGGTCGCCTGCAACGCGCTGTCGCTCGCGGTCAGGCGCAGGACGTACGTGCCGGCCGCCGCGAAGGTCGCCGTACTGTTCAAAGAATTTGCGTTAGCAAAGGTGACGTTGCCGGGGCCACTCACTTTTGACCAGATCGTTGTGGTGGTGCCTGGAGGATTCGGAAGTCCGTCATCGGTGACAGTTCCTTTCAACTGAACGGTGGTTGGGAAACCCGCTGTTTGGTTTGCTCCTGCACTTACAAGCGGAGCTGCGTTCTGCACCGCTGAGATGGTGACGTCGCTGGTAGATTGCAAAGCGCCATCCGTTGCGGAGAGCCGCAGCACGTACGTGCCGGGCGCGCTGAAGCTGGCACTCGTGGCTGCAGCGGTTGGAGTGCTGAAAGTTACGTTCCCCGGGCCGCTCAATTTCGACCACACTACGGCAAGGGTGGCGGGTGGATTAGGCAGGCCGTCATCAGAGACAGAGCCGGCGAGTTGCGCACTGGCAGGGAGAGTGATGGTTTGATTTGCGCCTGCATTCACGACCGGCGCGCTGTTTTGCACCGCGCGAACGGTAAAGTCGCCACTGCCTTGCAGCGCGCTGTCATTCGCTGTCGCCCGCAGCACGTAAGTGCCCGGAGCCGAAAAGGTCGCCGTGGTCGTTGCCGCATTGGCGTTGGCGAAGGCAACCGTGCCGGGTCCGCTCACTTTGGACCAGATCCAGGAAAGCTGTCCCGGCGGATTAGGCAGGCCGTCGTCAATGGCACTCGCGCTTAGTTGTGCGGCTGCGGGTAGTAGGATGGTTTGAGTTGTGCCCGCGCTTACGACTGGGGCCGTATTTTGCGGCGGTGGATCAAGGACACCCATCGTGACATCACTGGTCGTCTGCGACGCGCCATCACTCGCGGTAAGTCGGAGGACGTATGTGCCCGCGGAGGTGAAGCTCGCGCGGGTGCTTGCGGCGTTGGCCGGATTGAAAGTGACGGTGCCTGGGCCGCTGACTTTCGACCATGAGACGGTAACCTGGGAGGGCGGATTCGGAAGCCCGTCATCGGTGATTGTGCCGCTGATTTGGGCGCTGGCCGGGAGGGTGATGGTTTGATTTGCACCAGCGCTGACGACCGGTGGCTGGTTGACAGGCGGAGTGTTGCCGGGAATACCGTCGCCGGTCAGTTCGAGATCGAAGCTGAGGTCGCTGCTGGTGCGGCTGGATTGGTGGATTTCGACGGCGAGAACGTTGACGCCTTCGACGAGGAGAGCGGGGTTGGCGGGTTGCGAATAGAAGGTAGATTCGTCGGTTCCCCCGACTGCGTTGATGGCCAGCGTAGAAAAGTCGATGGTATCGGCGGGCTTGTTGTCGCGGAACACTTCGGTGCCGTTGAGGTAAACGACCGCGCCGTCGTCGCGCATCAGATTTACCGAAAGATTTTTTACGGAAGACGCGCCGGTGATGTTGAAAGCGCGGCGGAAATAGGTCGTCACGTATTTGCTGTTCGCGTCGGCTCCGTAGCTGATGACGGTAATTTCGGGACGGCCTTCGCTCGAATCGCCGTAGCCGAGTTCGGCGGTACCCGATTTCCAGGCCGTATCAATGAAGGTTTTGGCGCGCCAGGCGGTGCCCTGGTTTGACCCGTCATCGAGATATTTCCAAACGGCACCTTTTGGAATGAAGGTCAGAGGAACGGTAGCTTGCGAGAGGGTGATGGTAACGGTGGCGGCGGCCTGGAGCGCCCCGTCGGTGGCGCTGAGTCGAAGGACGTAGGTGCCGAGCGCGGGGAAAGTAGCACTGGTGGCGGGTTGACTTGTGTTGCCAAAAGACACGGTGCCGGGGCCATTTACCTGACTCCAACTTGCGGTCAGGACGCCGTTCGGGAAGCCATCGTCGGTGGCAGAGCCCGAGAGCGAAAGAGTGATAGGAATATTGGTGACCGCCATCGCTACATCGTTCCCTGCGCTGACGAGTGGCGGACGATTACCGATATTGTCGACCCCTGGAGAAGGTGCGCCGGGGCTAGCGCGCCAGTTGATCGGATCGTTGCCGTAAGCAGCGGATTGCAAGCGTTCGAGGGATGAACCTGCGCCGTTGGCAGCGGCCGGCCAGGGCGATTGGCTGCTGTAATCGACCACGTCGATGGCCACGTACGGTACGAAGTAGGTGCCTGTGTTGGTGTCGAGATCCGGCGTGTCGGGACGCTCCAGTGACAGTGTTTCGCCGTTATCCTGGAGCACTCCAGTGTAAGGGCCGAGCACGGGGACTGCCGCTGGAATGCTGTACTTTGTGCGGAAGGCGATTGGATCACCAGCGGTCAGCATGATCAAGCCGTTCGCTGGGATCTCCGTATTCATCGGGAAATCGAAACCGACCCCCTTCAGCTTCCAGGTATTCGTCGGGTAAAGCGGATCGTAGAGTTTCACAGGGGAACCAGTGATGTTTTTGAGTTCCACGTATTCATCTCCGCCGACAGCGGGATGATATTGAATTTCGTTGATGACAACAGGTCCAACGCGCGGCCCGGCGTTCGCGCCGCCGAGGGAATTTGAGATCTGCGCCGGGTACTGAGCGGCTCCGGTGCTGGTGATGTAACGGCCGTACGTCACTCCATTGGCCGAAGCGTCGAACGCGAAACCGTCGCTGAAGCCGGTAAGGCTGCCGTTTGCGTCAGTGGAGTAGAGGTAGACCTCCTCACCGTGAGAATCGAGGCGGAAGCTGTTGGGGGCATTCGGATTCGCGTTCCAATCGTTTTCGGTGAAGACGACGTATCCTTTGGCTGGAATGGTCGCGCGCGAGTCGCCCGCGGGGATACGGAATTTCAACGGCTGGCTTCGGCTATCGGTGAGGTACCAGTTGGCGATGCTGACGGCGCTCGAATTCGGGTTGTAGAGTTCTATCGAATCAACCTGAGGCAGATCGGTGTGGGTGAGGGCTTCGTTGATATACACCGGCAGAACGTTCGGGGCGGCGTCGTCCGCGCCCGGCGAGCCACCGACCGTTGCGCTGGCGCGCCAATTCACCGCGTTGTTCGGATCTGGATTCAGATTTGGATTTATAGGGACGAGAGAGAATCCGCCACCATCGGCCGCCACGGGCCATGGGGCTTGCGAATCATACTGCACCGAGAAGATCGGTGTGCCGGTCACGTGCAGGAGTGAAACCGCCTCGCCGCCGTTCGAGAGCTTCTTGTTATACGTTCCGGCGATGGGCACGCCGGGATATTTACTGGCGAAGGCGACTGGATCAGAAACGAGGACTAGGAACTGGCCCGGTGCGATGAAAGTGCCGACGGGAAAAGTGAAATCGATGCCGGTGCCAAAATTAGCTCCACTCAGTTCGCGGGCGCTGTTGCCGACATTCTTCAATTCGATGAACTCGAACGCGTCGCCGTCATAATTAGCGGTGGTGGGCGGGTGATACATGATCTCGGTGATCAGGACGTCTGTATAGGTTTGCGTTACGTAGAAAGTGGCATCGATAAGAGCGCTCCAGATGCCCCCGTTCAACGCGCGCGCTTTGACGCGGGTGCTTTGTGTGAGTGCGATCGGGCTTCCGTAGGTGAGCGCGGTCGAGGCGACAGCGCCACCCCGCAGCCGCGGATCGGAACCGTCACGGGTGTAGTAAATCGTTCCTGCCGGAGCGGTGATGGCGAGCTGAAAACCGCTCGCGACGTTTCCGCCGAATTGATTGAACGAAGGTGCTGTAACGCTGGGGTAAAGGCTTTGTGCCTTGAGTTGATTGAGAACGATGCCGGTGCGCTGTGGAATGAAACTGGTGACGACGCGATTGACCTCGGAGAGCCATTGGGACCGACCGAGAGGTGGCTCGGTTTTGGCATCGCCCCAACGGGCGGACTCGGCAACCACCGCTCGATCAATTTCGTTCTTGCGTTTATTGAAGCGTGCCAGTGCAGCCTGCGGGCTGAGAGCCCCGCCGTTGAAGAAATGCTTCTGCACGCGGTCGGCCAGGTGCATTTTGAATTCGGTATTCTGCCAAAGCTGCTGGAAAATATATTGGGGATTGCTCTTGAGCAGCCCGCCGCCCGTGCTCGGATCGCCCGCCGGGTAAGGGCCGACGCGGTTTTGATTTACATCGAGCAAGGTGTGTTCGGAATCGTGCGCGACGAAGCGGAAGCCGCTCAAGCCGTTGGTGTGGCGGAAACCGAACCAGTTATTCGGAGAGGTGTTGCCGAGAAAGTTCGAGATCGGCGCGTCGAGATTGCCGCCGTAGAAAATCACGAGCATGTAATCGATCAGGTTATCGACATCGAGCAGTACTTCGTACGCGGGATTGCGTGTGCCGTCTGGATTATTTCCCTGCACCTTTTGGTAGGCGGCATCGGATGCGAAGCCGTTGACCGCCGCTTGCCATAGACGCGTCCAGGCGTCCATGGTGCCGTCCGTTGCGAAAATGTTGTAGCCGCGGCCCGGATCGACTTTGATCACGTCATATTCCTCAGGCTCGCCGCCGAAATAAGAGGCGGCGTAGGAGGCTTCGGGGCGCTCGTCAGTGTTGTAGAGGCCCCAATATTGGCCATCGATATAGAGGTGATAGTAATCGCCGCGTTCGCCGGGTTGCCCCATGTCGATTTGGGTATCGCGCGAGAATTGGTCCCGCATGAAAATGCCGCGCGAGTCTCCACCGAAACTCCACGAGTAATTCTGAAAGGTGCGCAGGTCAAAGCCGTTGAATTCGTCTGTGCCGTTCTGGCTCGCGAACATCGGGAATTTCAACTTGGACTGCCCATACTCCTGCCGGAAGAAAAAGCGGAATGCGTGTTTCGGATTGCTTGTGCTACGGCTGTATCCGCCGCGGACGCGCAAACCGATGCGAGCATGAAAACCTTTGCTGCCGTCTGGGTAAATGAGTTCGACCGAAGCAGGGCGTTCCCAGGCGAAACCGTCACCGCTGGGGTTGGCATAGATCCCGTTGGCGGAGTCGAAGAGGTTGGGGAGATCAGTGACAATGGAGAAAGAGGGAATCGTCTTCATGTCATTGATGATCGTTCCGCTATAGAGCGAATTGTTCACCACGTTGGGGTCCATGCCGTAATCAACCACGTTCCCGCCCCAGGTGCTGGGCCAGCCAGCGGGCACTTCGTTGTTGGGCGACTGGCGGATGACATCCGCGAGGAAGATGTAAGTTTTGGTATCCACGTTTGAAGGCTGGAAGCCCGTCTTGAACGCCGCAGCGCGAATGACGGTGGTTTTGTTGATCGCGATTGGTCCGGAGTAGGTACTGCCGTTGGAGAGAGAGGGGGTCGAACCATCCGTCGTGTACTTGATTGTGGCTCCTGTGGTGGCGGTCGTGATATCGAGGCTAAACGCATTCGTGAAGAATCCGTGATCGACACTGAATTTGGTGTCAGCGACGAAAGCGATGAAGCCGCCGCCATTCGGTCCGCCCGGAGTGGCGGTTGAAAAGTAGTTGGTGGAGGTATTGCTTACTTGATATTCGACCAGTTGTGGCACGATCAGGAAATCACTGTCGGAGGCGCTTTGGTTCAAGCCCTGGATGGCGAGCACGTTGTTCCCGGCCTGAAGCGAGCTGAGAAAATCGGAAATGTTGATGTCTTCAAAAACGTAGGCTTGGGCGTTGGGGTGGGCGGCGGTCGCGGCTGAGTTCCATTGTGCGGAAGCGGGTGCATTGCGCCGCGCGACCTCCTGGCCGTTCACGTAGGCGATGAAACCGTCATCATACATCATCCGAAGAGTGAGCGATTGGAGCGCACCGGGATTCGAAACGCTGAAAGGCACGCGCAGGTAGGCGGATGCATTCACCCCGCTCATTTGCGCCTGGACGTCGGTCTTGATGTAGGTCTTGTAACTGCCGGTTCCGGACCCTCCGGAGACAGGTTGTGAGCGAACTGCCAAGCCCCCGGCCGCTGTATCGCCGACCAGTCGAAAATTAGTTGCGTTCCATGCGGTGAAGCTGCCCTGACCGGCATAGAGTTCGACTTCGGAACCGCCGCCGCGTTCGTAAAAGACCAATTTGAGGGCGTAGTCACCCGCTGCTGGGAAATTAAACGTTTGGAGCGTATCGCCCGGACCGCGCGGGTCGGGATAGGACATCGAGAAGTTTCCAACAGTCAGAATGAACCCATCGTCGCTGTTCACGCCGAAAGTCCAATTGCCAGCGGCCGGGATCGTAACGGTGGCGGTTGCTTCGACGACGAAATCTTCCACGTCAGAATTGATGGTGAATCCAGGAAAGGTGCGATCATTGGCGTAATTCGCACCTGTGCCGGTGTTGACGTAGTTGATGACGGGAGCGTTTTCTGTGTAAACCGCGCTTTGTTGTGAGGGACTGGTAATCACGCCTTGCGCGGCGGCGAGGCTGCCGACGCTGATGTTGGCCTTGAAATTGCGGACGGCGAATCCGGGAACGGATGTTTCATAGCCCACACCAGTGGTGCCGCTGGTCCAGGCTGCGTCGTTGAAGCCGGTCTGCGTCCAGGTAGTTCCAAGCGCGCCACTGCTTGGAATCAACACTTTCACCGGAGCGATGGAAGCGAGGAGCGTGTTGGTACTTACGTTTTGCGCAACGCCATAAGAAATGTCCGCGTACTGCTGAGCGAACGGGTTGAATTCCGAAGCAACGGTCCCGTTGGGAGTGAGCAGGGCGAGATATTCGCCATTCGCACTCAGTTTGAAATCGGTGTGAAGCGACTGGCCGAGCAAAGTTCGGCTCGTCCCGGAAGCGAAGATCACCATATAACCCTTAGCCGCGAGGTTCGTGCTGGGGAAGGTCCAACGCGCCTGGCGTGTGGGGTCGTCGGTCAGCGCCCAGCCGGCGAGGTTCACACTAGCGGTGCTGGCGTTATAAATCTCAATCCAATCTGAGAAAGCGCCATCTTGATCAACGACCGTTTTCTTATTATCGGCCATGAATTCGCTGATCACGACCTGGGCGCGGACTCCGCCGCTGAGAAGCAAAGCCGCGACAACAAAAAGGAACGATCGAACCTTGAGGGTCTTCGTTTGATTCATAATAGCTTGACGGAGAGCATATTCTGTTCTTTGGTCCGGGTGGATTGGTGTCGAACGAGGTGCAAAACCCTCCCTTGCTGCACGCGAGGCGTGCCCAAAAGTGCGCCATTCAAACATAAGAGACTGCTAACGAAGAACCTTGAAGCAGAAACCGCGCCGATTTAGGTAAATAGGACTTTTTTGGCCTTCACTGGATTCGCGACAAGCAGTTATCTATCTTCCCTTTGCGGACCGCGGGTTCGGAAGAACATGAATCTTTTTTGGAGTCGAATCGCTTTAGCTTTTGCTCTCTTTTTTACGCTGACTGCGCGCGCCACGACCGAGGGGCGGCGTGACGAAACAGTGCGTGCGGTGGAAAAGGTCATGCTGAGCGTGGTCAACATCAGCAGTAAAACGGTTCAGCGGCAGCGTGGCTTTTTCTTCAACTGGTGGCGCGATAATTGGTCGCCATTCTACCAGGAATTGCCGCCGCAATACAGCGCGGGTTCGGGCGTGATCATTGATGAAGAGGGTTATGTGCTGACCAACGTTCACGTGGTGGAGGACGCGACGGAAATAATGGTAACCTTGTCGGATAAGCGCAGCTACCCGGCGGACCTGGTGATTGGCACCCGCAAGAGCGATGTCGCTTTGCTCAAGATTCGAGCAAAGCCGGGGGACAAGTTCGTGCCAGTTCAGTTTGCGGCTGATGATGATTTGCTCCTCGGCGAAACAGTCATTGCACTCGGCAATCCGTTTGGGCTGGGCGGATCGGTGAGCAAAGGAATTTTGAGCGCGAAAACGCGCCGGAGCAGTCCGCAGGAGGGAATGCTGGAAATGGAGGATTGGTTGCAAACCGACGCCGCGATCAATCCCGGAAACAGTGGCGGTCCGCTGGTAAATCTTGATGCAAATTTGATCGGACTGAACGTAGCGATTTTCAAGGAAGGGCAGGGGATCGGCTTCGCGATCCCGGTGAAGCGTGTAACTGAAGCGCTCGGCGAAATTTTCACGCCAGAGACGCTGCGTGCGCTTTGGTTCGGGGCTCAATTCAAATCGACAACCAACGGAATTGCAGTGACTGACGTCGGCGCTGGCAGTCCTGCCGAAAAAGCGGGCGTGCGTGAGGGAGACATTGTCGCGCGCGTCAATGGCCTCACCCCGAAAAGCGTTTTTATGCTGAACCGTGAGATCATTCGGGCGAGCGACAAAAAGGAGGTCCTTCTACAGTTACAACGCGCCGGAGCCGTTCGCAGCGCTTCAGTAAAGTTGCTCCCCGAGAACACGGTTTTCAACGCGAAGCTCATAAAGCAGAAGCTCGGTATTGGCGTTCGCCAACTCACCGCCCAGGATGTCGCGCGGCTAGGCCTGGCTATCACCACTGGCTTCGTGGTCACCGAAATCGAACGCGGCAGTCCCGCAGACGCGGCGGGCTTTCAGCAAGGTTTGATCATCGAAGCAATCGACGGACAGATTGCTGACTCGATCGTTACTTTCGCGAAGTATTTGAACTCCAAAAAACGAGGCGCCCCAGTGCGACTTGGCTTGATCGTTCCGGGCCCCTTTCGCCGGGCGGAGGTGGACCTGAAGCTGCGATAACCTCAGAAATAGAGGTCTGGACGAGGCTCTCAAATGAGAGTAGGATATCTATCAAGTGAAGGTGCTGCCGAAACCAGAACGAGAAGAGAGGTCGTATCGAAGGGCTTCTGTTGCGGAAATTATTGGCGGCGGCGGAGGGCGCGGTGCACAGCCGCCCGTTCAGATAGTGATTGAATCGATCCGCGCGGGCCTACCTATCGCAGAACTGGAGCAACTGCGGGTCAGCCTGAACGTTCCAATAGAGAAGCTTGCTCCAAAACTCGGTATGTCACCGGCTACCTTGCACCGTCGGAAAAAAGAGGGCTATCTCACGCAGGATGAATCCGACCGCGTATTTCGGTATGCGCGATTGTTCGGACGCGCGGTTGAAGTGATGGAGAGCCAGGATGCAGCCCGTCGTTGGCTGGGTAGTCCGCAATTTGGCCTCGGCGGAGCAATGCCACTGGACTATGCCGAGACGGAAGTCGGTGCCCGCGAAGTGGAAGACCTGCTCGGCAGAATTGAGTACGGCGTGTATAGCTGATGCGCGAAGGATGGCGCATCGTTCGCGAGGAGCATGTCAGGAGCGGTTTTAGTGGAGAAGGCGCAGCGAAATTTGGCGGTCGCTGGAATTCCCGGGGTGTCCGAATGGTTTATGCAAGCGCCAGCGTTTCCCTTGCAACGCTCGAAACGCTGGTCCATTTAAATCCTCGCGAATCCTATCGGTATAAGCTTTTCCACCTCGAATTCGATGAAACCCTGCTTCGCTTCCACGAAGGCGTTTTGCCTGAAGACTGGCGAATAGAGCCGCCGCCTACCTCAACCAGGATAATTGGAGATCAATGGGTGCGGGGTCTACTCTCTCCGATATTGTGCGTACCAAGCGTAATCGTTCCGCAAGAAAATAACCTGCTACTTAACCCGGACCATCCCGATTTCAAAAGGATCCGAATTGGAAAACCGCTCGCATTTGCTTTTGACCCACGGTTGATCTGATTCTGAGGACTACAGGCCGGAGCTAGCTGCAAAGAAACATTTGCGTGATATTGTGCCGAACGCATATTTTGCGGAACTACAACTATGGTTAAAACTGTCCTGACGCGGCCGGCCGAGGCTGAGAGCGAGAAGGACCTTTATTTGCAGGCATTTCGGTGGATGCTTTTGGCCCGGACGCTCGACGAAAAGCTGGCGAGCCTTTATCGGGCGGGAAAAATTCCCGGCGGTGGAGTGTATCTCGGCAAAGGGCAGGAGGCGTTGAGTGTTTCCATCGGACTCGCGTTGCGTAAGGGGGATATTTTCTCTCCTTTGATTCGCGATGGGGCAGGGCGGCTTGCTTTCGGGGAAACGGTTCAGGAAGCGCTTCGCAACTGTCTTGGATCAAGTCTCGGCCCAATGCGGGGCCGGGATGGCAACGTGCATCGCGGCCGTCCGCGGGATGGTTACTTCGCAATGATCAGTCATCTGGGCGCCACTATTTCTGTTGTGAACGGAGCGTTGATGGCGAGGCGGATGAAAGGGATTCCGGACGTCGTAGGCGCGGCCTGTATTGGTGAAGGAGGAACTTCAACTGGAGCGTTTCATGAAGCGCTGAATCAGGCCGCAGTCGAGCGACTTCCGCTCGTGGTGATCGTGGCGGACAATCAATACGCCTACTCAACCCCCAACACACGGCAGTTTGCCTGTCATTCTTTGGTCCAGCGCGCCGAGGGCTATGGAATTGCGGGGCACTCGGTCGATGGAACCGATCTGCAAGCCTGTCTGAAAACGCTTCGGACGGCAGTGCAAAACGCACGTTCAGGTGGCGGGCCTCAGCTTGTGGTTGCAAATCTATTGCGGCTCTGCGGGCACGGCGAGCACGACGACGCGTCCTACATCGATCCGAAGCTAAAGAGCTCCCCCCTTGGGCGCGATTGTCTACAACTCGCGGAGAAGGAAATCGTCCAAAACGAGTGGGCTTCGCGAGCGCAAGTTCAGCGTTGGCATGAGGACACATCGCAACAGGTGGACGAAGCAGTGGCGCAGGTGCAACGCGAGCCCGCACCCGATCCGTTCCGGGAAAATTGGTGCGCCCTCGCTTCAAAACATTTTGCAGAGGGTTACGACGAGATTGCCTAAAAACTTGCGAGTCGTCGTGTCGCGTGTAGCGTCTCGCGAACGATGCAGTCACAGTCAAGTGGTGCGTGGTCGCGAGCCGCGCGAAAGTTTCAAGCAGATGACCTCGATGTTCGCGTGTATGGCACGCTGGATGATCTCGCGTCCGATGCCGCATTGGAAGTGAACGGCCTGTTACGGGCCGCCATCAAAGAAAAGGGTTCCGCCGCCGTCATCCTCGCCACGGGCAATTCTCAGATTCAATTCTTGAAAAAGCTTGTCGCGCTCGAAGGAGTGGATTGGGGCAAGGTGACGCTGTTCCACATGGATGAGTATCTCGGCATTAACGCGGGACACAAAGCGAGTTTTCGTTACTACTTGCGCGAACGGGTCGAGACGTTGGTCCGGCCGAAAGTGTTTAATTACATCGAAGGCGATGCGGATCTCCCTCTGGACGAAATCGAGCGTTACACAAATCTTTTACGCGCGCAGCCGATCGACCTTTGTTGTCTCGGTGTTGGGGAAAATGGCCACATCGCTTTCAACGATCCGCCGGTAGCCCGTTTTGAAGAGAAGCACTTGATCAAATTGGTGAAGCTGGATGATCCCTGCAAAATGCAGCAGGTGAAAGAAGGGCACTTCCCAAATTTGGAAGCAGTCCCTCCGTTTGCCTACACACTCACGATTCCCGCGTTGTGTTCCGCCCGGCGGATGATCTGCATTGCGCCTGAAAAGCGGAAAGCAGAGGCGGTGAAAAATGCATTAAAAGGACCGATTAGCACGGCCTGCCCGGCTTCGATTCTTCGCAAGCAGAAGCATTGCACGTTACTGCTGGACCACGATTCGGTCTCGCTGCTTTAGCTCGCTCTCAGGCTAAACCGCTCAGAGCAGATCGACGGTTTTTTGCAGCTCCGCGTGTGTATTGTAGAAATGAGGCGCGATTCGAATGTAAGACTGTTTCCTGCGATCGCTTCGTAGTGAAGTGACGATGTTGCTCGCTTCGAGTTGCGCGTGTAGTTCACCCATGTCCACGTTCGGTTTGAAGAAAGTAATCATCGGACCGATGTTTTTCGGCGAAGGATTGGCATTCAGAACGGTGTAGCCTTTCCTCTGCAATTCGGGAACGAGCCATGCCCGTTTGCGCTGCAGATCGCACGCGATGTTTTCGATGCCTATCTCGCGCAGAAGCTCAAGTGAGGCGCGCATCCCGACAACGCCGAGCAGGTTTTGGGATCCGGCTTCGTACCGACGGGCATCTGGTTTATATTCGATTTCGTCCTGAGCGACGAAATTCGGGTTGCGAATGTTGTGCCATCCGTGCGTGGTGGGCCGCAATTGTTCCTGAACTTCTTGCCGAACATACATTAGTCCGCCGGCACAGGGGCCGAGCAGCCATTTGTGCGCGTCCGCGGCAGCGAAATCGACGTAGTCGAGGCTAGTCGGAAAAGCGCCAAGCGTTTGAATCGCATCAACGCAAAAGAGAATACCACGGCTCCGCAGGAATTTTCCGATCTCATCAAGATCCAGGCGATAGCCGGCGAGGAAATGACACGAAGGCAGCGCCACCAGTCGCGTGTTCTCATCCACTTGCCCGATCACATCGCGTGTTCGAATGCAGCCGTACTCGCGGATGTTCAAGTATCGCACTTCGACCCCGCGATCGGAAAGAGTCATCCAGGGGTAGACGTTCGAGGGGTAATCGTCGCGGTAGATGAGAATGTTTTGGTTTCGCCGAAAGGAAAGGCCTTCCGCAACAAAACTCAACGCGAGCGAAGTTGGACCGACGAAGGCGACTTCTTCCATTTTGACACTCAGAAAATCGGCTGCGAGCTGGCGAGTTTCGCGCAACCACGAAGGAGGGAGCACGCATTCCTGATCTGCGCGCGTGGAACCCTCGGCATATTTGCAAATCGCCTCTTGCTCGCGACGCGGAAGGGCACAGACCCCTGCGTGAGCCAAATAGATCTTCTCCCGCGCAACGGGAAATTCGCGCAAGCGCAACTCTTCATTCGAATGGAGTTCCTCCAAAGTCATCGCGGATACGCTACTTGAAGGAAGGGTTCGTGCAAAAGGTCCGTTCGAAACTTGGAGTCCGCAGCGAGCAACGCGGGCGCTGCGGTCCTCGTTCGCAGCACGTTCGTGGTATTGAACAGATCTTGGGAGAAGACCCACATGTTCCGTTTCACCGGAAGGAAGCTTGTCGCGCGGGCTGCGACCTGCCTAAATCTCGCGCCGCATGACAGGCTATTTGCTGACAGCCATTGTCGCGTATTTTATCGGCTCGATTCCGACCGGCTATTTGTTTGGCCGGGCGCGCGGGATCGATATCCGAACGACCGGCAGTGGCAATATCGGCGCAACGAATGTCTTCCGCACGCTCGGCAAGACCGCCGGAGTCGCCGTGCTCCTGATCGACGCGGTGAAAGGTTTCTTTCCAACGAGATTTTTGCTCTTCGGCGTTACGCCCGAGACGCGCGAGTATCATTCGATGGTGGCCGGTCTATTTGCGATTCTCGGTCACAACTACACCTGCTGGTTGCGCTTCAAAGGCGGTAAAGGGATCGCTACCAGCGCCGGCGTCGTTGTGGCATTGGTGCCGTTCGGTCTGCTCATCACTCTCGGCGCGTGGCTCATCGTCTTTGCAATCAGCCGATATGTTTCGCTCGCCTCCGTTATCGCGGCGCTCGTTCTGCCGATTGCGGTTTGGGCGGTCGGGGGGAGTGCTCCGCTGATCGGCCTCTGCACCTCATTCAGCCTTCTGGCAATCTACAAACATCGAACGAACATCCAACGTTTGCGGGCTGGCACTGAACATCGGTTCGGCACAAAAAAGGAGAGCGCATGAACGTCGCGATTCTCGGCGCAGGAGCCTGGGGTACCGCTCTGGGCGTAATTCTTAGCGAGAACGGACACGACGTGTTCCTTTGGGGACATCGGCCGGAGCAGCTACGCGAGATGGAGCGCACGAGCCGAAACGAACGGTACTTGCCCGGAATTGATCTCAAGGGCGGTTGGCATTTCATCCCGGAAATGAGTGCGGCCTTCGATAAGGCGGATGTTGTCATGATGGCCGTCCCGTCGAAAGCCTTTCGCGAGGTGGCGTCGCACCTGACGCACGTGGATCGTCCGATCGTCAGCGTCACCAAAGGAATCGAGTACGAAACCGGGAAGACGATGGCGCAGGTATTGGAAAGTTGCGCTCCAAATGCGCCAACCGCGGCGCTCTCCGGCCCGACTTTTGCGATTGAGGTGGCCCAGAATTTTCCAGTCGCCATTGTCGCGGCGAGTCGCGAGGAATCTGTGGCTAAACTCGCGCAATCGATCCTGCATCGTCCTACCTTTCGCGTCTACAGCACGACCGATTTGATCGGAGTCGAACTGGGTGGCGCGCTCAAGAACGTGATCGCGTTGGCGGCCGGTCTCGGAGACGCACTTGGCTTCGGCGATTCGAGCAAGGCAGCTTTGGTTACGCGCGCTCTCGCTGAAATGCGCCGACTCGGCGTCGCGTGCGGCGCGCAACCGGAAACGTTCTCAGGCTTAAGTGGCCTAGGCGATCTGACCCTCACCTGTTTCTCGCAACTGAGTCGCAACCGTCGGTTCGGCGAGCGCCTCGCGCGCGGCGAGTCCGTCGAGAAGATCCTGGCGACATCGCATATTGTGGAAGGATATCCAACCGCCCGCTCGGCGTACAAACTCGCGCGAAAGATGAACGTGCAAACTCCGATCATCGACGAGGTCTACGCGCTGCTTTACGAAGGAAAGAATTTGCGGGATTCCCTGCGAGATCTCACGACACGAGAATCGAAACCGGAAGATTGAACAAGTAACCGGGCGAACGAATACGTCCGCCCGGCAATTATCATAATTGGGCCGCTTCAGAATAAATCGATTGAAATGATTCCTTCCGCTTCGGCAAGTGCTCTGCTCAGACCTTGGGCTTGCGAGTTGAGACGAGCAACGCGCATGAAATCACCACGCCGCGTGGCGACGAGCGAGGCCCGGCGCACATCCTCAAGTTCGCGCTTGAGATTTTCCACGTGGGCTTGCGCTGCTTTGTTTTGTTTCATTCGTTGTATCTCCTCTTTTCAGGAACCGCTCTCACCCTAGGTTGATGAAGCGGTTCAACCAGCTCATTGACTTTCCAAAATGTTGGATTCTGCGGCGCACTTTTCAAATAAGGTTTCGCCGGAACTGCCCTTGGGAGCAGGAGGCTCTCCCGGGTTTAGCCGAAGCGGAAATCGCAGCCTCAGGAAGGACCGGAGCACTGCTCGTTGACGGTCGGACTTTGTATGATAGGTTGCTCGTGTAGTCCATATGAGTACTAGCAAACTAGACACCTCTGGGATTTTCGAGCCTATCGGCCTCAAAGAAAATCGGACGCAAGTATCCCTGCCTTTCCAAAACGTCTGCATTCGGAAGAACGGCCTGGAATTTCGCACGGACAAGGCGCTTACCCTCTGGACCGAAATGACAATCGATCTGGTTTGCGGCAGCGGCAAAAAGGTTCACTGCCACGGTGTCGTCGTCGCCTGCCACGGTAACCGCCACACCGGTTACATCGTGAGCATGGTGCTCATGAATGTCTCACGCCAGGCGCAGGAGCGTCTGGATATGCTAGCTTTCTCGCGCTTTAACTGAACTGAAGCGCCGAAACTCTTACTGCCTTCACCATCAGGCTCCGAAACCCTTCACGGGATTTCGTGCACTCCATTCGCCGTTTTGATTTGAATGCGGATCCCGGGAGGAAGTTTCAACGTATCTCCGACGACCCGGCCTTCGACGAGGTTAATCACCGCGACAATTTTTGAATCGTCTGACGTCGGTCCCAGTTGCTCGAAAGTAATTGTCGACTCGGGCATCAAAGTCAGAACACCTCCGTATTTTCCGAGACTGAAATCAATTTGGCCGTGAGGTTCTGTGCGGGCGCGGTCTCCCGTATGCAGATTCTCCCAAAGACGAGCCGGTTCCCATTTTCCATCCGTTCCGCGGGCGATTTCGGCACTGCCATCGAGTGACTTGATGTGGGCAACGGCATTCGCCGATTTTCCGAATCGCATCGTCGAACAACCCGCCAACACCAGTGCCCCAACGAGCGTGACCAACAGTCTCGGTTTCATTGTTCAACTATATACGAGGCTCGATCTGTTTTCGATTTAATGAAATCAAAACAGTGCATCCAAACAGGTTCCCGCCGACGTAATGAGAGAGAATGAAGATTGCGGTGCACGCCATCCTTGCTTGCCTGTCTTTTACCATCGGTGCGGAACCGTATAGACCGGCCAACGAGTCAGTCGTCGTCGCGCGGTTGCCGAAATCTTTGATCGCCCTCCAAAGGTCGTCGCGCCCGCAGATTTCCGAAACGCCGATCGCCCTCGCTCGCGAATATCTCCAGATCGCGCAACACACCTCTGACCCGGCGTTCGTCCGCTACGCGGAGGAATTATTGAGCGCGATTCCGGGCAGGACAAATCCGGAACTGCTCTTCCTGACCGCGGTTGTCAGTCAGCACAAACACGAATTCGATGCGGCCATTCAGCAACTGAATGAGGTGCGCAGATTGGCACCGGCCAACAAAGAAGCAGCGTTGTTGACCGCTTCGATTCTCACAACCCAGGGAAGGTATGATGAGGCCAAAAGAATTTTTGCCAAGAATCTGCGGCTCACCTCCACACTGCGCGGACTGACCATCGCGCTGACCATTGCGAGCCTTAACGGAAATTTGGAGAAGAGCGAACTCGCACTCGAACGTGCGATTAATGCCGGGGCGAGTACCCCAGAGCAGGCATTTGCCTGGTGTGGACTTGGGGAAATGGCCGTGCGGCGAGGTGATCCACAAATTGCAGAGTCACGCTTCCGCAAGTCACTTGAGCTTGAGCCGGCCGATTCCTACACGCTTGCCGCTTACTGCGATTTACTTTTGGCGACGGGTCGAGGCGGAGAAGTCGTATTGAAGATTGAAAGCGTCAGCACCTCTGAAGCATTGCTAACTCGGCGATTTCTCGCTATGAACGCCAGCCGCGAACAGGCTACCGCGTTTGTCGAGCAGCTCAAGACGAGCGGTCACTGGCGCGAACTTGCCATGCTCCAATTAGAACTCTTGCACGATCCCGAAGCGGCTCTGGAGAGCGCGTCGCGAAACTGGGACAAGCAGAAGGAGCCAATGGATGCCCTGATTATTTTGCGGTCCGCTGCGGCATGTAAAAGGCCCCCAGTGATCGAGCCGGTGATGACGTGGCTTGCAACCACAAAGATGGAAGATCGTCGTCTCGACCCATTCATGCGGACGACCGGTCCCTCGGTCGCAGCGGCACCGGCGATCCTGAGCGCTGCGGTCGGGAACCGACCGCGCTCCGGCGGCACCACCGTCTCACAGCCATGATCGTCCGCTTGTTAATCGGCTGCCTCTTAGCGGTTGCCTCGGTGAAGGCTCACCAGAACAGCACTGCCTACCTTTTTCTTGATCAAACGAACGGCGTCTTGCAAGGACGGTGGGAAATTCCAATCGCCGACCTGGAATTCAAGATCAGGCTCGACGACAACATTGACGGCGAGGTGACATGGGGCGAGATAAAACAAAAATTGCCAGCGATTCGCGACTACGCCCTGCCTCGCGTAAAAGTCCGCGCCGGAACGAGCGAGTCGCCGATTACTTTTCGTGACGCGCTGATTAACAAACGGCCCGCCGGTGCGATGTTGGTCCTGGTTTGGCAATCTCGTCTCCCTGCGGGTGAAGCGGTGACGCTCGAGTACAACTTCGGTTTTGATTATGACGGTGGGCACCAATGTATTGTCTCATTTCAGGATCGCACGGCGGTACTGACGAAGGACCGCCGAACCTTCGATCTGCTCGAAGCGACGACATCTGGACCAGCCTTCACGAACTTTGTTCGCGTCGGGATTTTCCACATTTTCGAAGGAATTGACCACATCTGCTTTTTGCTCGCGCTCATGCTGCCCGCTGTTTGGCGGCGCACTCACCGAGGTTGGGAAGCGGTCGGAAGCTTTCGGGCAGCTTTTATTTCGATAGCGAAGATCGTCACGGCGTTCACCGTCGCACATTCCATCACTCTTGCGATCGCGGCGTTACGCATTGTGGTCCTACCGTCGCCGCTTGTTGAAAGCGTGATCGCGTTTTCCGTTATTGTTGCAGCTCTCAATAACCTTTGGCCGCTTTGGACGGAACGCTCGTGGTTGGTCGCATTGGGCTTCGGCCTGGTGCACGGGTTCGGTTTTGCAAGTGCGCTGGCTGATCTTCCGTCCGGCGCCGCATCGCTCGCCATTTCACTGGCCGGGTTCAATATCGGTGTCGAACTCGGCCAACTCTGCATCGTCCTCACGTTTCTGCCGATTGCCTTTCTCTTGCGCGAATCGTGGTTTTATCGCTGGTGCGCGGTTCGTGCGGGTTCGGTAGGCATCGCCTGCGTCGCCGCGATCTGGCTGGTTGAACGCGCATTTCATATCACGCTTTTTTCTCCGATATGAACCCGAACTTCGCTACGTATCCTTTGGTTGACGCTCTCAAGGACCGCCGCTCCCGCCGCTTTTGCCTCGGCATGTCGATGGAGGAAGGACCACTCGCGCACAGAAGCCGCTTTGCGCCCGTACCTCTTAATGAAAAGGAGGAGGCTCTGATGGCTTTTGCCGCGTGCGGTGTCACCGGGTGTGCTCTGGCGGATTTGAGCTACGCACCGACCGGCGGCGGGAACATCATGGCGGGACTGATCGGTCGCACCATTGCGAGCGGTGACGGGATACAAACGGTGAGTCTGATCGTGACAAACGATTCCGGAACTTACCTATATCGACGCCCTCAGGACATGCCTGCAAAAGACCTGCCGGCGTTAATCGAGGACGCAACAAAAGACGACTTCACCAGGGCCGCTGAGCGCATGCGTATGCGAATTTCGAACAAGCGAACCATCACCAGATCAGAACCAATCTACAATATCAACGCCAACCGCTGGTCAGTTCATGCGCCGGGCACTTCGTTTTATTTGCCGGTGAACGAACTCACTTTCATGTACATTAACGGCCTGCTCGAAATCCTGAATGAGTCGACCGGCGTGTATGTTCTCGACGAACGCGCCGGGTTCGGGCCGGCTGGCCTCGCCAAATTCGCGAAGAGTAAAGGTGGCCATCTCTCCGATAATCCCGCCGAAGGGAAAGTGGCCACGATCTCTTTGATTGAGAGACTTGTCACCGAGTTCGTTACAGTTGAACAAGGGATGATGCTCCAAAACCTCGGACTGATGGCGCAAACACTCGGCCTCGGCGGGTTCCCAAACTTCGCGAATCACGACTTCGCCTGGTTCGAGGCACTGGGTTTCACGATGGAGCGCATGCCCGCTTCGAAATATTTGGGTGTGCGTGGCCTCGCGGCCATCGGCATGAAATTGCTCGGTCGCGATAGCGAAGTGCCAATGCCGATCGGGCTGGAACGCGATGGTCAATCGATCCTGAAGTCCTATTCCCCGCCGCATTTCTCTTCCATGCGAGCCGCGGTCGAAGCGGTTGTCCAACATAAGTTCGGGTCAAAAGGGATCTTTCGCGGAGGTGAAGGTCCGCAACCGTGGAAAGATTCGTTGGTCATCAAGAAAGTGAACGAAGTCAGCGATCGCGCGATTGCGGCCGTCACCGCCTATTGCGAATACATTTGGAATCGTTACGGACGATTCCCGGCGCTTATGCCACCTTTCCGCACGGTGCTTGGTTTTCAGGCTGGTCATCTCGACCTGGAGTTCTACGAAAAATTCTATCCGCCGGGTGCGATCAGCGAAACGCAGCGCGCATCGAACTCGTCTCTTCGACCGAATCGTGTAAACTAGGCGGATGCCGAACCGATCCTGGACGCGCTTTTTGCATCGAACCAGCGTTGTCCTGGCTTTTCTTTCCTCCCTTGTTCGAAGTGAGGCACAAACCAATAAGCCGATCGCTCTCGATCACTCCTGGCCTCAGTGGCGCGGACCCTCCGCCAATGGCGTTGCTCCTTACGCCGATCCTCCCACCCGCTGGAGTGAAACAGAGAATATTCGTTGGAAAGTCGCGCTTCCGGGCAAAGGCCACTCATCACCGATCGTGCTGAACAACGCAGTTTTCGTTCTCGCCGCTACACCGGTCGGCCCCGAGGAAAAGCCTGTTTACGATTCCGCTCCCGGCGTTCACGACAGCATTCCCGTGACCCATCGCTTTCAATACCTCGCCATGGCCCTTTCGCGCATCGATGGACGCACTCTATGGCAGACGCTTCTTCGCGAACAATTCCCACACGAAGGAGGACACGTGACAGGAAGCCCGCTTTCCAATTCGCCAGTCACAGACGGAGAGAGGTTATACGCGTTCATCGGCTCGCGCGGGCTCTACGCTCTCAACCTTAAAGGCGAAATCCAGTGGCAGAAGGATCTCGGTAAAATGCAAACGTTGCATGCGCACGGTGAAGGGAGCTCTCCTGCTTTATATCGTGATACTCTGGTTGTGAACTGGGATCACGAAGGCGACTCCTTCCTCTTCGCCTTTGATAAACGAATCGGCCGCCAGCTCTGGAAAACGCCCCGCGATGAAAAAACATCATGGTCCACCCCGCTCATCATTGAGGTCGATGGCAAGCCGCAGGTCCTGGTCAGTGCGACCAAACGCGTCCGCGGTTACGACCTCGAGACTGGAAAACAACTTTGGGAATGTGCCGGCCTCACCGAAAATGTCGTCGCGTCTCCCATCTACACGCAAGGCATTCTGATCGCCGGCAACAGCTACTATCAGCAGTCCATGGTCGCGATTCGTCTCTCGGGCGCGACTGGTGATCTCACCAAAACCGATCACCTCCTTTGGTCATTGAAACGCAACACCCCATACGTTTCCTCCCCGCTTCTGTATGGAGATACCCTTTACGTCATTCGCCACAACCAGAACGTCCTCGCCCGGATCGATCCACTGACCGGCAAATTCCGTGGCGACCTCCTACGCATTGACGGAATCCGCGACTTCATCTTCTCCTCACCGGTCGCCGCCGCCGAACGAATCTACGTGACCGCACGCGATGGCGTGACGGTTGTACTGAAATCCACCGGCGACAACTCCACCCTCGCCATCAACAAGCTGAACGATTCTTTCAGCGCCTCCGCCGCAGTGATCGACAAAGAACTCTACCTGCGGGGCGAACAATTTCTCTACTGTATCGGAGAGAAGTAAGAAACCCGGGTTTAAAAGCCATTTGAAGATTGACGGCTGCTCATCATTAACAACACTTCACGCCGTCATGCGCCAAACCAGCATTCAGATAGTCGCCTCCTTGCTCCTGATCCTGACCTCCACCCACGCGTCGAATTTTCTGGCTCCTCTTTCTGCTTCAGAAATGGAGGCGGCCGTTTCGGTTCTCAAGAAAAACGGTTTGCTTCCGGCCGGCGCGGCAATCGCATCGATGGCGTTGCTGGAACCCGACAAATCGGAGGTCGCCGATGCTCCGCGAGTCGCGCGCGTCGCCATCATCGATCACGCGTCACGGCGCAGCACCGAAACCATAATCGACCTGACGGCATCTTCGCTACGCCAAAATCGATTGATCACCAATGGCCAGCCACTCATGACGAGCGGTGAGTGGTACGCGACGATGGATACCGTGCGCGCCAATCCGGCATGGCAGGAAGCGATGCGCCGGCGCGGTATCACTAACTTTGCCGACGTTTTCATCGTCGCCTGGGCAGGCGGTGTCGAAGCTGCCAGAGAGGTCAAGGCGCATCGCTATTCCCGCGTGACCACTTACTACCGCGGTAATCAGAAGAACGATCAAGGCCCGCCCATCGAAGGGGTCGAGATCGTCGTCGATATCGATGAACAGAAGGTTCTCCAGGTAATCGACACCGGCGTGCGGACTGTTCCGCGCGAATCCTCTGACTTTTTCAATCCAGAAGTTCGAGGACCGGCGCGACCCGCGCTCAAACCACTTTCCATCAGCCAGCCCGAAGGTCCCAGCTTCGAAGCGAGGGATTTTGAAGTGAGCTGGGACCGCTGGCGTTTCGCATGGTCTTTGAACGCGCGCGAAGGTTTGGTTCTTCACAAGGTCCGCTATCTCGATGGCCACCGTGAACGTTCCATTCTGCACCGCGCCAGCATTTCCGAAATGCTTGTTCCCTACGGCTCGCCTTCTCAAACCTGGTTCTGGCGCAACGCGGTGGACGAAGGGGAATACGGACTCGGCCATTCCGCCTATCCGCTGGTCCCGGGCCAGACTGCGCCTTCCCACGCGAGTCTCTTCGATGTCGCCGCCTGCTCCGACGACGGCGCTGTGACCAATGCGCTCAAGCGAGTCGGTATCTACGAACGCCCAAACGATAGCCTTTGGAGCCACACCTCAGCCGCCGGGGATACGATCGGCCGCCTTTCGCGCGACCTGGTCATTTTCTTCGTCGCGACCGTTGGCAACTACGATTATCGCCTCAGTTGGATCTTTCACCAGGATGGCGTTATTGAATTCGAAGCAGGAATGACCGGCATCCTGCTCATGGCCGGTTCGGACGTTGAGACTTGCTCCGCCTGCCGTTCTGGAACGGTCAAGCCGGGGCGTCAACCGCTGAGTGGTGATGAGCGTTACGGAACTCTCGTCGCCCGCAACACTATCGCCGTGAATCATCAACACTTTCTCAAGCTCCGGCTTGATTTCGACGTCGATGGTCCCCGGAATTCCGTTAAGGAAATAAATACGCAGCTAATTCGTGGCCGGCGCGAAAACCCTTACCGAAACGCATGGGAAGCGGTCTCAACCGTCTTTAGCCGCGAATCTGAATCGACACGTTCACTTTCACCTGCGACCCATCGCCATTGGGCGGTCTTTAACCCGAACTTTCAGACATCTCTCGGTCATTACCCCGCATACATCCTCGAACCGGGTGGCAATGCCGTTCCCTTGCTCGACGATAGGACGCCGCCTCGCAAGCTTTTGGGATTCGTGAATCATCCCTTCCATACAACTCGTTACCATGCGAGCGAGCTGTTTGCCGGGGGCGAATATCCAAACCAGGTATCTCGCGCGGATAACCTCGAAACCTGGACGCGCGACAACGAATCCATTCACAACGAAGACGTTGTCATTTGGTACACTCTGGGTATGACCCACGTCCCTCGCCCCGAAGAATTTCCCGTCATGCCCACAGCCCGGACCGGTTTCCGCCTCCTTCCGAAGGCTTTTTTCGACCGCAACCCAGCCTTGGATGTCCCAGAGTGAGTTTAAGGATGGGTAGGGTAGGATTTTGACGGCAACTATACCGTGCCCCAGCATCAGACAGTGCGCACAACGGTTACTCCAGACTCAGATCTACACCGCCGCTTGCGAACGCTGATGCGAAGCGAGAACCTGACCTTCAAGGAAGCTTTGAATCGCGCTGTTCTTGCAGGCGTTGATGCGCTGACGGCGGTTAAGCCGAAGCGCCGGCCTTTCCGCACTGTTTCAGAGGACATGGGCGTGTACCCTCACTTGAATTATGACAATATCGGAGAATTGCTAGACATCGCTTGATCGGACCAATGCTTCTGATCGGTCAACGAAGCTGCGCCTCAACATGACGAAGCGGTGGGGTGGCTCGATCAAAAACTTTCCGGAGATGAGCCGATCGGCTTCGCTGATCACTGGATTGAACTAGGCAAGCTGCTCTCGAAATATCAAACGAGCGGAAATTTCATTTCTGACCTTCATTTGGCGGCATTGGCAATCGAAAACGGCGGCACGCTTTGCAGCACAGACCGTGATTTTCAGCGCTTTTCGGAAATCAGTTGGCTGAATCCCCTTGCCGCAGATGAATGACCCTCGAATCGCTCATACTTGAGTAGCCGGATCAAGGCGTTTCACCAGAGCCCCTTCCTCCAACCCAGACATCTCACGAGCGATCTCTCTCACTGTCCTTCCGGTCTCATGAGCCCTTTTCGCAATTTCGGCGGCTTTGTCGTAGCCAATCAACGGAGCCAAAACGGTGCACATGGCCAGACTTTGCTCGATCGTCCCTTCGCAACGTTCCCTGTTCGCTTGTAATCCGGAGACACAACGCCGAGCGAACGTCTGGGCGCCGTGTGCCAGCAACGAAACGGATTGGAGCAGATTGTGTGCGATCACCGGCATCATGACGTTCAGTTCGAAGTTGCCGTGACTGGCAGCAAAGGTGATCGCCGCGTCGTTGCCGATAACTTGCGCCCCAACTTGCATCAGCATTTCACACATAACCGGGTTTACTTTGCCAGGCATGATCGATGAACCTGGCTGTGTCGCAGGAAGGATCAATTCGCCGTAACCGAGGCGCGGACCGGACCCCAGGAAGCGAACATCGTTGGCGATTTTCACCAGACTAATCGCGATCGTTTTCAAGATTCCGCTGACCTCGACGCAGGCGTCCTTTGATCCTTGAGCTTCGAAGTGATTCTCCGCTTCACGTAACGGCAAACCGGTTTCTTGCGCCATCCCAGCGATTACCCTTCGCGCGAATTCTGGATGCGTATTGATGCCCGTCCCTACAGCAGTCCCGCCGAGCGCCAATTCGCCGAGATGCGGTTCGATCATCTTCAACCGCTCCAGTCCATGCTTCACCTGGCTGGCGTAGCCGCTGAACTCCTGGCCGAGCCGAATTGGCGTGGCGTCCTGCAAATGCGTTCTACCGATTTTTAGAATCTCCCAAAACTCATTGGTCTTTCGATCCAATTCTGCCGCGAGTTCGCGCAATGCGGGCGTAAGCCACTGCCAAATGCTGTGGAACGCCGCAAGATGTATGGCGCTGGGAATGACATCGTTACTCGATTGGCCGTGGTTCACGTGATCGTTCGGATGAACCTTTTGACCGTTCAACAACGCTCGCGCACGAGTGGCGATCACTTCGTTCGCATTCATGTTCGTCGACGTGCCAGAACCGGTCTGAAAAATGTCGACGACGAACTGCGAGTCCCATTGGCCGTCCTGCACCTCCTCAGCAGCGCGCGCGATGGCGCCCGCGATATTGGAAGGAATCGCGTCGAGTTCCCCGTTCACTCGCGCCGCCTCTTTTTTGATCAATCCAAGAGCCCAGACGAATTCGCGCGGGAAACGCAGGCCGCTGATCGGAAAGTTCTCGACTGCTCTGGCGGTTTGCGCTCCGAAAAGTGCCTCTTTCGGCACTGCCATTTCCCCCATCGAATCCCGTTCCATTCGCGTTTCCTGCATGATGACCTCCGGCTCGAGAGTAGCACGCCTCGCCCACGAAGAAAGTGAGGAACATCCCTTTCGAAATCGTCGTTGATAAGCTATTTTGTGCGACCTTCGATGGAGCTGGAGCGCAAATTGGCAATCCTCGCCGACGCAGCGAAATACGACGCCTCGTGCGCCAGTAACGGATCAACACGCCGGGATTCGCGGAATTCGAAAGGGATCGGCTCCGCTACCGGAATGGGGATTTGTCACAGCTTTACGCCAGACGGTCGTTGCGTCTCCCTTCTGAAGATTCTTCTGACAAACTATTGCATCTACGATTGCCTTTACTGCGTAAATCGGGTGTCCAGTAGCGTCGAGCGCGCGCGCTTCACTCCCGACGAAGTCGTAAATCTGACGCTGGATTTCTACCGCCGCAATTACATTGAAGGATTGTTTCTCAGCTCGGGAATTATTCGCAATCCCGATTACACGATGGAGCAGGTCGTTGCGGTCGCGAAGAAGCTGCGCGTCGAGCATGAGTTTAAAGGTTACATTCATCTCAAGACCATTCCGGAAGCCAGCCAGGCTTTGATTGACGAAGCGGGGCGCTACGCAGACCGCATCAGCATCAACATAGAGCTACCCACCAACGCCGAACTCCAACAATTCGCTCCTGAAAAAAATTTAACGCGAATCGAATCGGCAATGCAGTCCATTCACGAGCGCATTGCTGCCTCAGCCGCGGAGCTAAAAGAGAGTCCGAAAGCATCCACTTTCGCCGCGGCCGGACAAAGTACCCAAATGATCGTTGGCGTAACGCCTGTACCAGATCGCACGATCATCGAGCGCTCGTCGACCCTTTACCGGCAATTTAAGTTGCGCCGCGTTTATTATTCGGCTTTCTCGCCGATTCCCGACTCTTCCAGCAAGCTTCCATTGATCGCTCCGCCGCTGGTGCGTGAAAATCGCCTTTACCAGGCCGATTGGTTGATGCGCTTCTACGGTTTTAAAGCGGGAGAAATTACTTCCGAGTCGCAGCCTAATCTCGACCTCGCGCTTGATCCGAAACTCGCCTGGGCACTGCGCAACCGCCACTGGTTTCCGGTGAATGTAAACAAAGCTCCCAAGCACCTTTTGCTACGAGTTCCCGGTTTCGGCGTCAAAAATGTGGACCGCATCCTGCAGGCCCGCCGTTGGTCGGCCATTCGGCTGGCGGACCTTGTGCGCATTCGTGTTTCGCTGAAGAAGGCGCTGCCGTTTATCGAAACAGCGGACCATCATCCGAAACCAGGCGAACTCGAGAGTGACGCCTTGCGTTCGCGCTTTGCGCCGCCCGATGAACAGCTCGATTTCTTTTCCGCCCGGGATCAAAGCGTCATTACCGGCGAACTTTAGTTGCATGCAGCAGATCGTTTTTACCTCAGATTTCGCCGGTTGGAAAAACGCCGCGCGAGCTGCTCTCGCCCGGGAAATCCGGCCGGAAGAAATTGCCTGGATCGAAGAAGGCGCCGAACAACCGCTGCTTTCGCTCGGCGAGGCGGTCACCCCGAATCCATCGGCCAAGCTGGTTGTCCCGCGAGAATTTTTGGAGAGAGCGCACACCGCCTCGTTGCACAGTAATCCCAATAAATGGCGGCTGCTCTACTCAATTCTTTGGCGCATCACGCATGGCGAATACGATCTACTCTGCAATCCTGTCGATGCAGATGTCATTGCGCTCACACATCATGAAAAGGAAGTAACGAAAGATGCCTACCGTATGACGGCATTCCTCCGTTTCCGCGAAGTCCAGACAGAAGACGGTCCGTGGTTCGTCGCCTGGTACGAACCGGAACACGACACGGTCGAGCGGAACTCAGACTTTTTTGTCGGCCGTTTTGCGAACATGCGCTGGTCCATTCTGACGCCGAAGCGCTGCATGCATTGGAGCGGTTCGGAACTAAGTTTCACGACGGGAGTGCCTCGCTCCGAGGCGCCAAAGGAAGACAGGATAGAGCCTCTCTGGCTGACGTACTATTCGAAAATCTTCAATCCCGCTCGGCTCAAACCAAAAGCGATGCAGGCGCAACTCCTCAAGCGCAATTGGAAGAACCTGCCCGAAGCCGCCATCATCGAGCCGCTGCTCCGCGAGGCACCGCGTCGGACTGACTACATGCTCCACGCAAGCGCAGTTCGAAAAAGCGACGAGACGGAATACGCCATCGCTCAACCTCCCTTGGTAAGCGATATTCCTGCCCTTCGAAGCGCGGCCGCGACCTGCCGGGCCTGTCCGCTCTGGCGAAATGCGAGCTGCACCGTATTCGGCGAAGGGCCCTTGCACGCCTCAATCATGCTGGTCGGCGAGCAGCCCGGGGATCAGGAAGATCGCACTGGCAAACCCTTCGTCGGCCCGGCAGGAGAGGTGCTGCAAAGCGCGCTCACCGCAGCGGGCATCAACCGCGAGGACTTTTACGTGACGAACGCGGTTAAACACTTCAAGTGGGAACCGCGCGGCAAACGTCGCATCCACCAAACGCCAAATTCTCGCGACATCGCGGCCTGCCGTCCCTGGCTTGTCGCGGAGATTGACCTCATCCGTCCTAAACTGATCGTATGCCTGGGCGCGACCGCCACCCGCTCCGTTTTCGACACTTCGCTGCCCATCAACGAAAGTCGCGGCTCCTTTCTTACTACTCCTTTCGGAATTCCCGGCTTGATCACGGTGCACCCCTCTTCCCTCTTACGAATGCCCGATGAAAACCAGCGCGTTCGCGATTTCGCCCGCTTCGTGAGCGATCTCAAATTGCTCGCGCCGGACTGAGGCAAATCTTACCCGACCTTTATTCTCTGCGGGCCGGTTCGTGGACACTGCAGGGTGAGAATCCGCGCGAATTGGGTATTAAGCACAAGAAAATATTCGCCGTCCTACATGTTCTATCATCAAGGAGTTGCAGAACTTCCTGATACACTGCAACCGGCTGCAGATTTGTCGCAAACCGTTGAACGGCACACCAGTTGCTCCGCTTGACTGCGAGAATTTTGTTCGCTCGAAGTCATGAACGCTCAAAGCAGTCAGCGCAGGACGCGCATCGGTGGATTTACATTGGTCGAATTGTTGGTCGTCATCGCGATCATTGGAATCCTTTCTGGCCTTCTGTTGCCGGCGCTTGCCAAGGCGAAGGGCAAATCTCATCGCATTAGCTGCCTAAGCAATATCAAGCAACTGAGCCTTTGCTGGGCCTCCTATACGCAGGATCACAATGGCCAGCTCCCGGAGAGTTATTTTGCCCAGAATTTTGGGGGCGTGAACACAAACGCCTGGGTCCGTGGTACGGTCGACGACAATCCGGCTTTCGGGCAGGTCGAAGCTGGGGTTCTCGATTCCACCAACGTGAATTGCCTCAAACTCGGGACGCTTTGGCCCTACAACGGTTCAGCGCCTGTTTATCGTTGCCCTTCCGACAAAAGCCGCACTGGCGCCACCCCGCGCATCCGCAGCTATAGCATCAATTCCTGGATGGGCGGTGTCGCTCTCCCCGGTGAGGATAAATACCGCGTTTTCCGCAAAGACACCGATATCGTTTCACCTGCTCCTTCACAAGCAGTCGTCTTTGTCGATGAACATGAGAAAAGCATTAACGAAGGCTGGTTCGTAATCGATATGGAAGGCCGAGGCCTGTTTGATGCGCCGGCTTCTCGTCACGATGGGACGTTCACTCTTTCTTTCGCCGATGGACATGCCGAAGCATGGAAATTAAAAAGTCAGAGCAGTAAAGATTGGACCTCGCTGCCTGTTCCTCAGAACACCGATTCTGAGCGTCTACGCCTGAGCGCTTCCAGTCTCAAATAATTTTCAAAATAACATGATTGTTAACTCCAAAACCCTCCTGGTTTCATCTTTCATCTCTATCGCAGCGTTCGCGCAAGGCAGCCTGACACCCCCCAGCGGTCCTGCGCCGAGCATGAAAACACTCGGACAGATTGAACCGCGGACTGTCATCGAAAAATTACCGTTCAAAATCAGCGCACCGGGCTCCTATTACGTCGGGACGAATCTCTTCGTTCCCGGCAGCCAGGCGGGCATCACCGTTGACGCCGATAATGTCTCGCTCGATCTTAGCGGCTTCGTCATTAGCGGAACAGACACAAGCCTCGCCGGAATATCGGTCGCGTCCGGTCGGACCGGTGTCTCCATCCGCAACGGCGCGATCACATCTGTGAGCGTTGGGATCGCGGCAGCTTCCGCCACCCATCTTCAAGTCGATTCCATTCGTGTTTCCAAGTGCGGCGATGGCGGCATCAGCGTCGGTGCTGACAGTCTCGTCAGTAACTGCACCGCGAGTGAGAACAGCTCCAGCGGGATTGTGGTTGGCTTAAATAGCACTGTGGTGAATTGCCAGGCAGCAGCCAACGCCGGCAACGGAATTGAGGCAGGCCAGAAATGCACCGTTCGCGAGAGCAGTGCCGCCCGCAACGATTTCTCCGGCATCTCAGTGGGAGATTATTCCAAGGTCATCGGTGTCACCTCCACCGACAACTCCGGGTTCGGGATCAATGGCGGGACGGGCGTTCACATAACCGATTGTACCGCGAATGCGAATCGCGGCCACGGCATCAACTCAGGGAATATTTCCTCCATCACCCGAGCCAACGCGAGTTGGAACGGGCAAAACGGTATCAACCTGATCGACGGCTCTACCCTGATCGATTGTTCCGTCACCGGAAACGCTTTCATCGGAATTTTTACCGGCAACAACGCCCATGTCGCCGGTTGCAAAGGCGATTCCAACGGCGCGGGCGGCATCGCGGTGGCGAGAGGCAGCACCGTTCGCGACTGTTCGGTGCAGAAAAACGGCAATGACGGTATCTCCGTGACCGATCAATGCGTCGTTAGTCGCAACAACGCGACGCTTAACGCGAACCTCAAAACCGCTTCCGGCATTCACGTCCGCGGAACCGATAACGTCATCCAGGAAAACACCGTCACCTCCAACGATCGCGGACTCACCATCGAGGTGGAAGGCAATTTCATCGTCAAAAACACCGCGACCAACAACTCGCTGAATTTCTTCACTGTCGGCGATCAGATGATGGGGCCGGTCGTTACCACCTTTGATGGTGCCGATACGATCCATCCGATGAGCAACTTCATCTACTAATTGCCATGCGCGGGCGGTTGCTACTCTTCGCTGCTTTGGCCCTTCTCCCGGCGGCAGCCGATTCAAATATCGATCCGGGTCACGCGGTGAGCGCCACCGATAATGTCGACCCGATCAACTGGCGTCCAACCCCGCAAACGGGCGCCCTCGTCAGCCAGTACTATTGCTCCGGCTACATTTACGGCAGTTCCATTGGTTGGATTAATCTCGGTTCCGGCAGCCCCGCCAATGGAAAATCCTATCAAAACAACTCAGCCACCGATTTCGGCGTCAACGTCGCCTCTTCCGGCGATCTGAATGGCTTCGCTTACAGCGCAAACATCGGTTGGATCAACTTCGCCTCCGCCGGAAAGCCGCGCGTCGATTGGACGACCGGCAAACTGTCCGGCTCGGCCTGGTCGGCCAATGCCGGCTGGATTTCCATCTCCAGCGGTTCTGACTTTCTCCGAATCGATTCACTTCCCGGATTGCCGGACTCAGACGACGACGGATTGCCCGACGCCTGGGAAATCGAATTTGCCGGTAACCTGACCACCCTTTCCGCAACCGGTGATGCCGATCACGACGGCCACAACGACCTGGAGGAATACCTTTCAGGCACAGATCCTTTCGACGCTGCCGATCACCTCGGCCCGCTTCGTTTGACCGTGTCACTCCAGGGAAACGACCTCCGTTTCCCCACAAAGAAGGACCGCATTTACCGCATCGAACAGCATGGCGCTTTCGGTTCCGGAATCTGGTCTCCCTCCGCCGCCGCGCCCATTGTCGGAACCGGATCTGAAGTGACAGTTCACCTCGAGACAAATCCTTCGAGCCTTTTCTTCTATCGACTCGTCGCCTACCTGCCGCTTACCCCGCTAAACTAATCTCCGCCACGAGATTAGGTGATTTCGTCGCACCAACATTTCCACATCTTCTGCGTCTTTGAAAGTGCGATGGCCTAAACCTTGTTTGAGCACGTGCAGCTTCAAGGCCAGCAAGTGATCCAACGCAGGAACTTGAGCGGTTGCTGTTCCGAATTCCTTCGATTCTGCCGAAGCCAGAACTGCTCAAACGAAGGTTTGGCGACAAACATTAAATCCAAACCGGTAGACTGATCCGGTGGAGAAAATTGTGCGAAAGCTGAAGTCTCCGAAATCACCTGAAATCCACGCTCCAGCAGTCTTCGCCGCCACTCGTCCCGAATTTCTTTGGCCACGAGGAAATCAACGTCGAAAGTCGCTCGGGTGTGACCATGCGCAGCCCGATGATCAAAAACCGCAGCGCCGGGTTCCTGCCGGGCGATCCTCACATACTCCTGAAGGTCTATGCAGGCGACTGTATCGTCGGCGGAAAGCTCGGACAATTTAAATAACCCTCCTTGACTTGGGCAGAACCCGCCCCATTTTCTCCGCACTCTCCGCAGGTCGGCGTGAACGGTCCTTGGCAGTTACTTAGCTAGTTCTTCGGCCTTATGTTGCTTTGCTTTCTCCCGAGACGCTCGGAATTTCAGCGTCACTGCGCATGTCTCGTTCACGCAACCAGGCGAAGATCACTGGTGTGACAATCAAAATGTGAATCAGGCTACTCAACATTCCCCCAATCACTGGTGTGGCCAAAGGTTTCATGACTTCCGCGCCCGGCCGGGTGCTCCACATGATGGGGAGGAGGCTCGCGACGATCGTGGCGACGGTCATGACTTTGGGGCGGAGGCGGAGGCGGGCGCCGTCTTTGATGGCCTGGATGAGATCGGCGCGGGTGAAAGCGGGGCCGCGTTCAAGTCGGCGTTTTTCGAGCATCTCTTCGAGGTACACGACCATGACGACGCCGGTTTGGATGGCGGTGCCGAAGAGGGCAATGTAGCCGACCCAGACGGCGACGCTGAAGTTGTAGCCGAGGAGGTACTGGAGGAAGACGCCGCCGGTCAAAGCGAATGGAACTGCCAGGATAACGTGGGCGGCTTCTTTCACGTTCCCATAAACAATGTAAAGGAGGAGGAAGATGATAAAGAGGACCGAGGGCACGATGATGGAGAGAGTTCGTTGGGCTTTGATCTGGTTTTCGTACTCGCCGCTGTACTCGATCGTCATGCCGTTCGGAAGGTCGACTTCCTTTTGAATTCGTTCCATGAGTTCGCGGACGAACCCGCCGAGGTCGCGGTCCTGAACGTTGGTTTGGACGAAGACGCGGAGACGCCCATTTTCACTCGCGATTTCGCTGGGGCCGAGGACTTTTTTAATGTGCGCGAGCTGGCCGAGCGGGATGAACTTGCCCGCCGGAGTGGCGACGAGGATTTCGTCGAGATCCTGGATGTCTTCGCGTTCGGAGCGTTGCAAGCGCACTTGAATCGGAAGCCGCTGTCTTCCTTCAATCGTCGTGCTGACGTTGCGTCCGCCGATCCCGATCTCAACAGCTTCGAGCACCTGTTGCGCGCGCAAACCGTACCGAGCCATGGCCGCGCGGTCGACCTGCACTTCAAGATAAGGCTTTCCCTGGACGCGCGAAGGTGCCACGCCCGTCGCGCCGCGAACTTTCTGCACGACCTTCTCAACTTCGAACGCCTTCTTCTGCAGTGCATCGAGATTATCTCCGAGAATCTTAATTCCAACTTGTGCGCGAATGCCGGTGCTGATCATCAGGATGCGGCCTTCAATCGGTTGCAGAAAGCCGGGGACGTAACCGGGAACGTTCGCAAGTTTGGCGCTGAGCTCCGCGATCAGGCCTTCTTTGGTCATGCCCGGACGCCATTGTTCAGGCGGCTTTAGCATGATGGTGGTTTCGATCATCTCGACGGGGGCGGGGTCCGTGGCGGTTTCGGAGCGGCCGAGTTTGCCGGCCACCGAAATGACTTCAGGCGTTTCTTTCATGACCCGGTCCTGCCAGGCCATGATCCGTTTTACTTCAGGCAACGAGGTACTCGGCAGAAGAAGAGGCATGAAGAGCAGGGTGCCCTCGTTGAGGGGAGGCATGAATTCGCTGCCCATGCCGCGAGCAAACCGCGCCGTCCTGGGGAAATTTCGTGTCTCGAGCCAGTCGACAATCGGTCGTGGCAAACCGAAAGCGGTTACGACCGCAACGGAGAGAAGGATTGCGGCCAAGGCGATCACCAGTTTGCGGAAGCGCAAGGCCCAATCGAGGACCGGGTCATAAATACCAAGCAACGTCTTCATCACGACGTTGTGCTCTTCCGAATGGAACGGCCCTTTGACGAGCGCGGCGCCGAGCACGGGAACAATTGTCACTGCCAGCAATGTCGAGCCAATCATTGCGAATGTTTTTGTGAAGGCGAGCGGATGGAAGAGTTTTCCGGCCTGACCACCCAGCGCAAAGACGGGAACGAATGCCAAAATGATAATAACCATCGCGAAGAAGATCGGTCTCCCCACCTGGCGCGAGGCTTCGAGTGTGACCTGCCAGCGCTCTTGCTTTGTCAAAATCCGGCCACGTTCATGTTCGGCGCGCTCGCAGTGTCGAATCACATTCTCTGTCATGACGATGGCCGCATCTACCAGCACGCCAATGGCAATCGCGATCCCACTGAGAGACATGATATTCGAAGTGATCCCGAAATAACGCATGAGGATGAACGAAACCAAAATCGAGAGAGGCAGGGGAATGGTGACAATCAGGATGCTGCGGAAATGCCAGAGGAAAATAATGTGCGCGAGCGTGACCAGAATGACTTCCTCCGTGAGCGCATGCTTCAGTGTGCCGATCGTGCGGTCGATCAACTCGCTCCGATCATAAAATGAACGGATTCGCACCCCCGGCGGAAGGCTGGGCGTGATCTGTCGGATTTTCTCTTTGACCGCGCGAATCACTTCCATCGCGTTCATGCCGGTGCGCATAACCACGATGCCGCCGACCACCTCACGTCCGTCAACGTCGAGCGCGCCGCGGCGGAAATCGCCACCGAGTTGCACCGCCGCTACGTCCTTCACGTAGATAGGTGTGCCATTTACCTCCTTGAGAACAATCTTCTCCAGGTCGCTCGCGTTCTGAACCAATCCGACGCCGCGCACGACGAACTCCATTCCATTTTCTTCCAGAACTTTCCCGCCGACGTTCAGGTTACTTTGCTCGACCGCCATGATCGCGTCCTGGATCGACACACCCGCGGAACGCATTTTCGTCGAAGAGAACTCAATCTGGTATTGCCGCACGAAGCCGCCGATGCTCGCGACTTCAGCAACGCCGGGGACGGAGTTGAGCTGGTAGCGCACAAACCAATCCTGCAGGGAGCGGAGTTGCCCGAGATCGTAACCGCCCTGGGGCGCAGTGCGTGGATCGATGTCGAAGTAGTACTGGTAGACCCAGCCCAGTCCAGTGGCATCCGGCCCGAGCTTGGGCGCAACACCTGCGGGCAGAATGTCACCGAGGTAATTCAGCCGCTCAAGAACTCGTGTCCGCGCGAAATAGTTATCGACCTCATCGTAGAAGATTACAGTGATGAGCGTGAACCCGAACATCGAGTTCGCGCGCACCGCCTTTACTCCGGCAAGTCCCTGCAAATTCACCGACAGAGGGTAGGTGACCTGATCTTCTACTTCCTGCGGACTGCGCCCTGGCCAATCGGCGAAGACGATCACCTGATTTTCACTCAAGTCCGGTATGGCATCAACAGGCGTGCGATAAATCGACCAAATGCCAAACCCGATAATGAAGAACACACCGCACGAAACCAGGAAGCGGTTGCGCAGCGACCATTCGATAATCCGATTGATCATGGCTCACTTCACCTCCACGCCGCAGTCGAGCATTTCCGAACCGAAGAACGGATTGCGCACTGGCCCTGGCGCCTGAACCCAATACGCGCTCTTGCCCGCTTCCGGATACATCGGACACTTCACCACTTTGGCTGGAACTGTTCCGCCGTGCTTGCGAAAGGCCTGCGCGAATTCGGAAACCGCCATGCTGAACGGCAGGAATTCGGATCGGGCGATCACCAAATTCTGCGCCTGTTTCAATTCCGCATTTTTTACGACGGCACCCGCCAACTCAGACAGATGAGGAGTTGTCGCGAAGGTCGCCTGCAGTTGCTTGGCTTGATCAGGAACGGCACTGATCTGCTGGTTGAAAGCATCGCGATTATCGCTGGCGAGAGCTTCCGCCAGTTTGTTCGCGGTTGCGACAAACTCAGCGACGACTCGGTTCTGATCCGGTGCGTGGCTTGTAAACTCGCTTTGAGCCGTGGTTGGTTCATGTGGCTTTCCCGCTTGATTGATTTGCGCCTGGCTGTCCAGAAGCAGGTTGCCCGCGATGACCACCTGCTCGCCGGGGCTGAGTCCCTCTCGGATTTCGACGAGTTTTTCGCCGCGCGCGCCGAGCGTCACTGGACGCATTTCATAAGCACCGCCGGTCTTATCGATATACACCCGCGCTTGATCGCCTGGATCCAAAACCGCGTTCCGGTCTACCGCCAAAACCGGTTCGCTCCGCAGTTGAATCGAACCATTCGCGTACAGGCCGTTGTAAAGAACGCGCCGGTCCCGCCCATTTTCCCGAAAAACCGGGTTTTGCAATTCGACACGAACGCGAGCGCTACGCGACATTTCATTAATGTTCGGGTCGATAAACGTGATCGGCCCGTCGAAAACTTTGTCGCCGAGTGCAGGGCTCGTCACGCGCACGGTTTGGCCCAATTGAATCGAAAGAAGATCCTGCTCATAGACGTCGAACCGAAACCACATCTGCGACAGGTCCGCGATTTCGAGCAGCTTCTCTCCCTCCTTCACATATTGTCCTTCAACGACGGCACGTGCGATGACGGTCCCTCCGATCGGTGCGACGATTTGCGTCGTGAGATTCGTCGCACCGCTGGTTCGGATTTCTGCAATTTGCTGATCTGTTAACCCGAGTCGGCGCAAGCGCATTCGCGCCCCCTCCACGAGCCGCTCGTGCTCGGGTGCGAGTTGCGCCGACGCGGCCAGGTTCGTCTGCGACAACGCGGTGAGATATTCCCGTTCGGCAGTGAGGAGAGAAGGGCTGTAAAGGACCGCGAGCGGCTGACCTTGCTGCACTTCCGCCCCGACATAATTGACGAAGAGTTTCTCGATCCGTCCATCGACATATGCAGCCAGCATTTTGTAACGACTCTCCTGCGCTTCAATTTTTCCAGCCACCTTCAGTTCGCGTTCGATGGAGCGCAGTTCGGCCGGCGCCGTCTGCACGTGCAGGACATTGATCGCGTTGGAGCTGAGCGTGACGATGTTGCCTTCGATATCGAGGCCCTTGTCCCCTTCGTAGACGGGCGTCAGTTTCATCCCGCAGATCGTGCAGTTCCCCGGCTTATCGGACTTGATCCACGGATGCATTGGGCTCTGGTAGTAGGCCACTTTGCGGCCGTTTCCGTTGGACTCCTGATGGACGTGGCTTCGCTGGCCGAAATACCAACCCACAGTTCCTGCGACTGCGATCAGAAGAATGGCAATAACGAGCTTTTTCATGGTTGAGCCGGAGTTAAGGTGGATTCTGAAATTTCGGGATGATCTTCCTTGCCGAGCATTTCGAGTGCTTCGAGATCGCCGATGCCGCAGCAAAGAATCAGTTCGGACATTGCACTGTATTGCTCGGCAACGGCGCGGACATACATCGTGCGTGCATCAATCAGCATGCGACGGGCGTCAAGCACATCACGAAATGCGTCGCGACTGGCCTCCCACGCCGCTTCCGCCGAACGTAGCGCCTGTTCACTCCGCGGAATGATTTGATCGCGATAGAGCAAAGCCTCACGGCGTGCGTTGTCGACACGCGCCGCGAGATGATGAACCTCCGCGCGCAGGCCGTGGATGTAGTCCTCGATCTGGTTTTCGAGTTCTTTTACGCGCGCCTCATCGCGGCGGATCGCGGCTTTGTATTTGTCGTTGTTGACCCATGGAATCGTCATTTTTAGCACGAACTCCGCGGATCGTCCCTCACCGGTCCGAACGTAGTTTCGGCCTTCCACCGCCGCCGCTAAGTCGGGACGCCTTCCTTTGCGCGATGAATCCACCATCGCTTCCGCGCGCTCAACCTGCTTCTGCATCATTCGGAGTTTGGGATCGAACTTGGAGGCGTAACCAAGCAACCGCTCGGTAAAGGGAACCGGTCCCGGAATGGGCGGGAGTTGCATCCGCGCCCAGCCCGACATGAGATTGCGGTTCAAAAGCCGGTTCACATTCACGTAAGCAGAGTGGCGCATGTTCTCGTCCGAGCGAATCATCTCAGCCCGTTTCGAACGCTCATTCTGCACGCGGAGGACGTCTACCTGCGAGGCATCGCCCGCCTGGTAACGCTGCTCGACCGCGGCCGCCAAAGTTTCGAGCCATGCGAGATCCTGCCGCGAGAGAACGAGCACTTCATCCGCCAGCGCGGCATTGAACAGGGCCTGGGCGAGCGCTTTACGGAGTGTCTGGAATTGGTATTCCAGGTCAGCTTGTTCAACTCCGATCTCGCTCTTTGCCGCATTACGCATCGCTTTCTCCTTGCCAAAAACTGGGAGGGACTGTTGGACGCCGTAAATCAAGTCCCCATCTTCCGCGCGCATTTCCTGCTCGGCGGCCATGCCTCCCGCCATGATTTCGGGATCACGCCAGAGTGGAATGGTCCTGGCGTTCTCTTCCGCGGCGACGACTCGCGCGCGATTGGCCCAAAGCGCGGCGTTGTTCGTGCGCGCTTCTTCTGCCAGTTCGTTAATTAGATGTGGAGTCAGGACCACCACCGGTTCCTCGGCCGCAAGAAACCGTGCCAGACAAACAATCAATAAAATTGAGGAAATCTTCATACTCTCTCGGAAAACCTTCGCCATCGAAGGACACACTCGGCCTGGGAACAGGCACACTACGGGCGGGGAGAGAGTATTCTCAGATCAAGAGCGAGCAGAATTGCTCAAAGAGCGGCAGGCTGGGGCGGGAAGTATTGCGGGCTAAAAGACCTCCCGAAGATTCAATACGTTTAAACTGTGGCGCCGGCACTACGGTAAGAATTTCTTGCCGGGCAAACCGTTCCACGGAGATGGAACGAGCTGGCGCCGAAAGCGGCGCGGTTTGGGTCGGCGATGAACTCCGTGGTTGCACACAGCACGCGCAATTGGAGCATGAACCATCCGTCCGTCCGCCGGGTTCGGCGAACGAACCTGCCGCTGGCAAAACCGCCAGCAGCAGCGTCATCAGAATGGTCCAAAATAATTTCACGGCGACTTAAACAGGCGCTTACTTCTTATCGGTCTTTTCCAGCTTCTTCAGATATTTGGCTGGATCTTTTTTGAAATCTTTCTGGCAGGACTTGCAGCACAACTTGATTTCCTGCCCGTTGTGCACAAACGCGAACGGTTCGCCCATTTCGCCCAGCTTCTCGTCGGAAACGATGCATTTATCCAGCGGATACGCCTTGGCTTTCTCCGTCCTTTTATCTGCCGCGAAGCCGCCGAGGGGCGACGCGACATAGGTCAGGACCAAACTCGCAGCAACAAAACCCAGTAATTTCTTCATAGTCGTAAGCTTATACGCCGCCGCCGTGAAAATCACTCACATATTTTGCCCAAGCCCTGCTCGATTTTGGTGAGTTTCCACGAAATGAACGATTCGCGGCACCACTTCTGCATCCCCAAACCCGCCTGCTTTGCTGATTACAGTCAAGTCGCTTCCCATTGGCATGGAGATAGATATGCCAGGTTCCATCTCCCCCAACGGTTCGAACGCGTTCCAATGGTTTGCCCGAGCAATACCGGCCAGCGTATCTCCTCCGAAGACTACAATTGTGCGATGAACCCCCGCAGCCAGAATCTGCCGCACAATATTTCCGGTGTGCTCCGCCACATGGAGGTGCAACTGCTTTTCCGAGATTCCGCGGCTCCAGGCGAGGTCGTTGTAAGCTTGTAGTTCCTCCCGTTTGGAAATGCTGCAGAGAAGCAGATTCCCGCCTGAGGGTATCGTCAGATGCGCGGTCCCGCCGATCAGACTTTCTGGCGTTAATCGGACGATCGAAAAGTGTTTTGCTCCTTTTTCAATTTGCTCCAGGGCCCGTTCGTTAACGCTTCCGTTCACCAGCAAAATGGGCAGGCGCGGTTTCGGAGGTTTGAGTGGTTCCGAGTTAATCGGGAGATCTTCGATTAAATATCGCAACAGCCCGACCGAGCCTGAGGCCACCAACGTCTTGTCCTCAGTTACCAGCGTCCTTGCGATAGCAGCTAACTCCGCATTGCTCTCGCAATCCACCACGGCAATACCCGAGGTTCCATCGGTCGGTGATTTGACCAGGGTGATCGGTCCCTTCCAAACATGCGCGGCGAGCACCTGGTCCACTCGGCTATGCCGAATCGGATTCAGCGGATCGCGTGCGAAGCCTGTTTCGGCAATCGCGGTGCCGTGCACATAGTGAACCCCCTCGCGCGTCGTTCGCCCAAGGTCTGGTAACGCCGGCACAAATGGAATATAGGGAGCCCCGGTGGCTGTGAGGACCGCCTCCAGTTCCGCTCCGATATTCCCGCGCAATGTGGAGTCGGTTTTCTTATAGAAGCACTTCACTCCAGACTTCATTCCAACAAGAGCGATCTTCCGGACCCATTCCGCCGCTTGCATCGGCGGGACGTGCCGGCTCTCCGTGTTAATGACCACCGCTGGATAATTTTCCGGAAGCCTCTCTAAATGGTGATTCGCATGGACGACGCTCCGAATGCCCGCGGCCGCAAACTGGACGCCCGCGTCATTCGCTCCCGTTAAATCATCCGCGATCACCAGAATAACGGGGGCGGAGGGGTTAGGAGCGATCGGCATCGACGCCAAACAGACCAGAATCGCCTCTCTGCGCCAAGTCGGAACGACGACCCAAAACAAATCTCTTCCAATCTTACATTGCTCCTCTCAAACCCCTTTTTATAATGTTTGGAGTGAACACCAGAACTTTCAGCAGCGTATTTCTTTTGTTTGTGCTTGTGAGTCGGATGCTGGCTCTGGAGCCGATTCCTGACAAACTGGTTGTTCTCACGTTCGACGATTCGGTCGCCTCCCAATACTCGGTGGTGCGGCCCATTCTGAAACGACTCGGCTTCGGCGCTACATTCTTCATTAGCGAAGGCTTTTCCTTCCCGACAAATAAGACCGATTATATGACCTGGGATCAAATCCGCGAACTGAACGAGGACGGTTTCGAGATTGGCAATCATACGCGCAATCACGTGGGTGTTTCGGCCCGAAACGTTGGCCAATTGCGCGAGCAGGTCGAGGCGATCAATGCGCGCTGCGCCCAATATGGAATTCCACGGCCTGTCAGTTTCGGATATCCGGGAAATTCGATTGAACCGGACGTCTTGCCTCTTTTGCGCGAGCTGAAATTCCAATTTGCGCGTCGTGGTGGCGCTCCTGAACACTCATATGAATGGGGAAATGGTTTTGCGTATGAGCCCGGTAAGGACAGTGCTCTCCTAATTCCCTCCGCGGGCGATGCACGCCCCGACTGGACCTTGGAGGATTTCAAACGCGCCGTCGACCAGGCGCGAGACGGCAAGGTCGCGATCATTCAATTTCACGGCGTTCCTGATCGCGAACATCCGTGGGTGAACACCCCGACAGAACGCTTTGCGGAATACATGCGCTATTTGCAGACAAACAGTTTTCAGGTCGTCGCTCTGCGCGATCTCGCCCGTTATGTGGACGTCAGCGCTGCACCGCAGAATCCCACGCAAATCATCGAAAAGCGCAAATCCGAGCGTCGCGAAGTGCTTCTGGAAGCCGAGATTTTAGACGACGCAACGGGACGAAAACTCCCCGCGCGAATTTACATCCGCGATCAGCAGGGCGGTTGGCGTTTTCCGAAGAGTGCTGGCGGTTCGGCCATTCGTTACGAGCGTCGCAACGGTGCCAACACAAATTCGGTGGAAATGCACACGACGCTTTCGGCCGATCCGTTTCGAGTGGAATTGGTGCCCGGCAAATACACGGTAAGCATCGAGCACGGAAAGGAGTTCTTCCCAGTAACGCGCGACATTCTCGTTGAGAAAGGAATGCCGAAGCAAACCTTTCGCTTGAGACGCTGGATCAATATGAACGAGCGCGGCTGGTTCTCCGGCGACACGCACAACCACCGCAATCCAGCCGAGTTGCCCAATGTGATGCTCGCTGAAGATCTGAACATCGGCCTACCCATGGTTGATTGGACCACAACGTCCACCGTTGCACCAACGGCCAGTACGCAGGGGTTTCACGGCAATTTTGGGGAAGGACCCGTTTCGATCGATGAAACGCACGCGTGGACCCCACGGAATACGGAGTACGAAATCTTCCGCACCGGCAACAACAACCACATGCTCGGAGCCCTTTTAATTGTAAATCACAAGACGCGCTTTTCTGAACCAGCGATTCCGCTCAGCGCTGTCGCCGAACACGCGCGAAGAGAGGGGGCCTTGCTCGATCTGGAAAAACATAACTGGCCCTGGTCGGTCGCCCTCGTGCCTGTCTTGAACGTCGATCTCTTCGAACTCGCCAACAATCATCATTGGGAAACTGAATACGCCGTGCGTAACTGGGCGATTCCCGCCGGCAAGTGGATGGGACTTCTGGGGACGGGCACCGACGATGAACGCGATTGGACCTTCTACGGATTCCAAACTTACTACGCACTCCTGAACTGCGGCTTCAACTTGCGTCCGGCCGCCGGCACAGCCAACGGCGTCCACCCCGTCCCGCTCGGCTTCAGCCGCGTTTACGTTCACCTTGATGAGCCGTTCAGCTTCGACGCCTGGATGCGGGGGCTCTCCGCTGGCCGAAGTTTTGTCACTACCGGGCCGATGATTTTGGCTCGAGCCAACGGCCAGTGGCCCGGCGCGACCTTCAAACAAATGGCGAGTTACGGCTTGGATTGCTCGGTCACGAGCGAGCATCCGCTCGAATCGCTTGAATTGATAGTGAACGGCGAGGTATGGCAACGAACTGAACCGCAAAACACCAAGACCGCGTCCGGTGCATTTGAAAACAGAGCAACAGCACAGTTTGCGCCTTCTGCGACTTCGTGGGTTGCATGGCGGTGTTTTGAAAAACGGCCGAACGGCCGTTTCCGCTTTGCTCACACTGCTCCCTGGCATTTCGAAATCGCAGGAGAGCCCATTCGTCCCCGCCGTGCCCAAATCGATTGGCTCGTCGAGCGGGTCAAAGACGAAATCGCCCGCAGTAAAACGGTCACCCCACAATCGCTGATGGATGAGTATCAGCGTTCGCTTGAGGCCTACGAACAAATCGCGAAAAGAGCGCGATAAGTGATGACCGTGCAGAACGTACCAGCGAAGCCCGTCTTCATCTTTGATGGCGAATGTGGTTTTTGCAGAGGCTGGGTCGATCGCTGGCGCGCTGTGGTGGGCGATGCCGTGGAATTCCACACTGCCTCCGACGAACGATTCCCGGAGATCGAACAGGCGGCTTATCAACGCGCGAGTGTGTTCGTGGATTCCGACGGCTCGGTAAGCGTCGGTGCGCAAGCGGTTTTCCGCATGCTCGCGTATGCGCCAGCCAAACGTCATTGGCTCTGGGCGTACAGACACGTGCCTGGATTCAATCATGCGGCGGAGTGGACTTATCGCGGAATCGCGCGAAACCGGCTTGCCATCTCACGCCTTTTCGGTCCGCCTGCAAGTTATGCCGCGACCACCACTCTTTTTCTGCGCCTGCTCGGCGTTGTGTACTTGTGTGCCTTTGTTTCACTCTGGACTCAGATCGATGGTCTCATTGGCAGCCGCGGGATTCTGCCCATCGCCGAGTTAATGCAAGCGGCGGGCGAACAAATCCACGGCGTCGAACGCTGGCATTTGCTTCCGACCCTCTGCTGGTGGAGCCCGAGCGACCAGTGGGTGACCGCCCAATGCGCCGCGGGAACGATTTGCGGTATTGCCCTCGTGCTGGGAGTCGTTCCGAGTTTGATGGTTCCTCTGCTTTGGTTGCTGTGGCTGTCCCTTACAGTGGCAGGGCAGGATTTCATGTCCTTCCAATGGGAAAGCCTGCTCCTGGAAACGGGGTTCCTGGCCATGTTTCTCGCACCTGTCCGCTGGCGTCTCAAATCGTCAGAGTCGGCGCATCGACCCATCGTCTTGTTCTTTTTCCGGTGGCTGCTCTTTCGCTTTATGTTCCTCTCCGGAATGGTCAAGCTGCTGAGCGGCGATTCTGCGTGGCGAGATCTCTCCGCATTGCACTACCATTTCGAAACGCAGCCATTGCCTACATTGCTCGCGTGGTACGCCGCCAAATTGCCCGAGGCGGTTCTGAAGTTCCAAACAGCGATGATGTACATCATCGAACTGGCTTTGCCATTTCTGGTGTTCGGCAGACGTTGGATGCGCATGACCGCCTTCAGCGGCTTCGTTGCGCTTCAAATTGGAATCGCCATCACCGGCAATTACGGCTACTTCAATTTGCTTACCGTTGTTCTTTCTGTCCTGCTACTGGACGATTCCCTTTTGCCCTGGCAGGAAAAAACTCCTTCTCTGCCATGCTTAAGCGTTTGGCGTTACAGACCTGAAATAGCGCGATCTGTCCTGTTCGCACCGATTGCGGTGGTGATTGCAGTTGTTAGCTGCGTCACCTTCTTTTCCGCGCTTGGTCTCAAGCATGATTGGCCCGGCCCGGTTTTGTTTATCTATCGTGCCATCGAGCCGTTTCGGAGCGTCAACAGCTACGTCCTGTTCGCCGTCATGACCAAAACGCGCCCAGAGATCATCGTCCAGGGCAGCAATGACGGCGAAAACTGGAGCGACTACGGATTCAAATACAAACCCGGCGCTCCGGACCGCGCTCCTCGTTTCAATGCTCCGCACCAGCCGCGCCTCGACTGGCAGATGTGGTTCGCCGCACTTGGCACCTATCAGCAAAACCGCTGGTTTATTCAATTTTGTGTTCGGTTGCTGGAGGGCTCTGCGTCCGTTTCGGAACTCGTCGCCCACAACCCCTTTCCCGATAAACCTCCACGTTTTGTTCGCGCCATCAGCTTCGACTATGAATTCACAAGCGCGGCGGAGCTCCAACGCACAGGCCAATACTGGCGGAGAAAAAACGAGCGTCTCTACCTGCCGCCGATCAGCCCGCGCTCCGACCGAAACAAATGACGTCTTCGTACCTTTCCTAGATACAAACGCCCTTGCCAAACGGCTCTTTCCGTGCGTTGTTTCAGCGGCGAAAATTCCCAGCTACCAAACAATTGTGCGAACATCGACGTCCGAACCTGTACCGACAACTCGTGAAAATTTTCCTACACACCCGTACTTCATCTACGCCGAGGATGAGCCAGGGACCGTCGTCCTGATGCGCGCCGCCCTCCGCAAACTGAAGGCTGAAGATTGTCTTGTTCACACCCCCGATGGCGACGCTCTCATGTGCTGCCTCCGCGATGCGATTATCGGACGTTGCCTGCCCGCCTTTGTTCTGCTCGACCTCTGCATGCCGAAAGCCGGCGGGTTCGACGCCCTTCGCTGGATCGGTGCCATGCCGGAACTGAAAAGCGTTCCGGTCGTCATTCTTTCCTCGTCGCCGTTGCCTGAGGATGTGGAACTCGCCGTTGCGCTGGGCGCCGCCAGTTACATTGTCAAGCCCGGTTCGTACGGGGAGTTGTGTGGGATCGTCGAAGAACTGCTCGCCCGCTTCGGAGTCGCCCAAGCAAAAGACCGCCCAGGTTCCTAAACTTGCAGGGCGGTCAGTATCAACTCCACTCGGAGTGGACGTTCAAAGGTTCCATTCAACGCGACGAAGGCAAGGGCAATAGCTCTTTCACCCGAATCTGCCGCATTGACGCAAAGGGCTTATTTGGGAGCTTTAAATCGGGTCGCTAATTGTTCGCTCGAGCGAACCAGCAACCCGGCGTCGCTCCCCACCGCGAGCACGGTGCAACCAAGCTCAAGATAGTGCTTCGCATCTGCTTCGATGGGCGCAAGAATTCCGGACGCCTTTCCCGTTTTCGCAATTCTTTTTAGGGCGTCATCAATCGCGCCTCGAACTTCCGGATGACCGTTCTCACCAAGATGGCCGAGAGCGGCGGCCAGGTCACTCGGCCTGATGAACAAGCCATCCACCCCTTCGACTGCGGCAATCGCTTCAAGATTTTGCAACCCCAGCCGGGTTTCGATCTGCACCAGGACGCAAATCTGATCGCCAGCCTCTTTTGCGTAATTTTTCACGCGGCCGAATTTGCTCGCTCGGTGCGTCCCGGCCACTCCGCGTACCCCTTGGGGTGGATAGCGGGTTGCTGCGACTGCTGCTCGCGCTTCCTCAGGTGTTTGCACGTAGGGAACAAGAAGATTCTGAGCGCCGATATCGAGCAGGCGTTTGATCAATACCGTGTCATTCCACGCGGGGCGAACTACCGGTTCGGCAGTGCCACCCACCACGCCCTGCAACTGGCTCAACACGATCGGCACTTCGGTCGGCGCATGTTCTGTATCGATCAGGATCCAATCGAATCCCGAGCCCGCGATCAGTTCGGCGACGATGTTACTGGCAAGGCTGCACCACAAACCGATTTGCGGCCGACGTGCCAGCACAGCTTGTTTGAATTTGTTCGGCGTCATAATCCCCTGAATCCCGAGGAGGGTAGGGGAAACCAGAAAACCTTTCGATATTTTCCGGCGCTGCAAAAATTCCAAGTCGGGTTTAATCTCCTGTCCCGAATCTCATGAAGATCGACCAGATCATTTGCCAGGTGCTTCGATTGCAGAAAGTCGTCGCGAAAACCGCCAGCAGCCAGGATGTCGTCCTGGTTCGCGTCCGGGACAAGGATGGACTCGAAGGGGTAGGGGAGGCGGACGCTTCTCCTGAGGTCATCAAGGCCATCGTCGATGCCCCGTTCAGCCATAACATCGCCAGCGGTCTGCGGGAAATCCTCGTTGGCGAGAACGCGCTCGAAACCGAACGGCTTTGGCAAAAGGTCCTGCGCCGGACGCAATATTTCGGTCGCACCTCCGTTACCATTGCCGCCATGAGCGCGGTTGATATGGCTCTCTGGGATCTCAAAGGAAAGAAGTTCGGATTGCCGGTGCATACGCTGCTCGGCGGCAAACACCACAGCCGCATCAGAGCTTACGCTAGCATTCTCTTCGGTCGGGATGGGGCAGAAACCCGGGATATCGCCCGCAAATGGATTTCACGCGGCTACAAGGCTGTGAAATTTGGTTGGGAACCGATGGGACAAAACGAGAAGCTCGATATCGAACTGGTCCGCGGTGCTCGCGAAGGTGTTGGGGCGGAAAACACTGTGCTGATCGATGCCGGTTGTGTTTGGGATGCGCGCACTGCTTTGAAACGGGCTCATCAATTTGCCGAATTCAACCCCGGCTGGCTCGAAGAACCGCTCCGTCCTTGGGATGTCGATGGCTACGTCTGGCTCCGTGATCGTTCTCCCATTCCCATCGCGGCGGGTGAAGCGGAATGTGGTCGCGAATCGTTCCGTCCCTACATTGATCGTCATGCGTTTGACATTTACCAGGTCGACCCATCGCGCTGTGGGTTCACCGATTCAGCCTTTATTCGCGCTCGTGTCGAAGAGATCAACGCGCGGCTTTGCAATCACTGCTACACCAGCCCAATCACTGTGGCCGCTTCATTGCATTGGCTCAGCACCTGCCGCGATGCGTTCATTTTTGAAGACAGTGTGGATGACTCTCCGATGCGGCATGAACTCACGCATGAGAAGTTTCAAGCAGGCCCTGACGGCTTTATTGAAGTGCCGGACCGTCCGGGACTCGGCCTCACGCTGAACGAAGATTTCGTGAAGCGTTATCTCGTCTCCGAATCGCGTTGAATAGTTTCAAACGGAGGCTCACTGCTGGGTATGACGAACGGAGCCGCGACCGTGAGGGAGCGGTTTGAAAACAAGGAAATGCCGATTCGGCACGCTCCCTCACGGTTGCGGCTCTGCTTCTGACCCTTTGCAGCCGAATGGAGGTGAACTATGGCTTTTTCGCACCCGTCACACTCTTGATATATTCGACCTCCTTGGGATCGAACGAACTGCCGTCCTGGCGGAAAATGTCGTGGAACCAGATTTTCGGTTCCTCTGTGTAATTGGTTTTCCATGTATCCCAGGGATAAATCGTCTGTGTCTTGCCAGCGACAAAGCCCCAGTTGTAGGCGGCGACGTGTTGATCTTTGAGATATCCAAGAATCGGGTCGAAAGTGCTCCCGCGAGGCCGCGCCATGTATTCCGTGCAGAGAATTGGACGGTTGTAGCGGCGGAGGTTCTCTACGCACTTCTTCATCTCATCCAGTTCGGCGTAATTGTGAAATGAGATGACATCGGAATGATCGAGCATGTAGCGCTCAATCGGCTTGAGCTTCTCCGGATCACCCCAGTTACCAATCCAAACACCCATCGTGAGTGGTTGGCTCGGATCAACCGCACGCGCCCAATCGTAGGTTTTCTTCAAAAGTGTCAGAGCGATCTCGGCTTTATTCTCGGCTTCAATTTTGCCGTAAGCGCTCGTATTCGGATTGTCTGGTTCGTTGAAGAGATCCCAGGCATGAACGCGTTTGTCGTTCTTGAATCGTGACAGAACGCCGGTCACGTAAGGTTCAAGACTCGCGTGGCGATGCGGATTTTTCAATACCGTTAGTCCAGGGCTCTGGACCCATCCGGAATTGTGCACGTGCGGCTTCGGCTCGCGCTGCTTTCCGAGATGCGGATGCGGATCCCAAACCGCGTCGAACAGGACAAACATTGTCCCGATGTGGTGTTTGTCGGCGATTTCAAGAAAACGATTCATTCGGTCGAGAAAGCCCGCCGAGTCCTGCTGCCAAAGGAGATCGTGCAGGAACACGCGTACGCTATTAAAACCAAGGGTCTCGGCCCAGCCGAGTTCGCGGTCAATGGCCGCTGGATCAAAGGTATCGGCCTGCCACATCTCGAGTTGATTGATTGCGCTGCTTGGGCCGAAATTGCAGCCCACCAGCCACGGCATCTGCTTTCCCCAAGCTTGCGCTTTCTCCGTAGACCAGCGTTCACCAGCCGCGCAACTGAGCCCTGCGCATAGCGCGAAAACGAAAAGTGACTTCATGCCGCTTGTATAAAGAAATTGGGTGTTGAGTGGCAAGCGCGCTCAGTTCAGCTACACTGCACGGAACTGTTTACAATATGGCTGAGAGTCTACCGACTGTTATTCTGAAACCGGGGGAAGCAGACCGAATCGTCGCCGGGCATCCATGGGTCTACGCCAGTTCCGTCCTGCGCCTGACCGCCCCGGCTGAAGATGGAAGCGTGGTCCAGGTCAAAGACCATCGTCAGCGTTTGCTGGGCGTCGGATTTTACAACGCGAAGTCGAAAATCGTCGTTCGTTTGCTCGACAATGACCGAATTGAACTGAACGCTTCATATCTTGAGGAGAAGATTCGCGCGGCCCTTGAACTTCGCCATCGAGCGTTGCCCGGAGCCACTTCTTTCCGGGTGGTAAATGCTGAGAGCGATTTCCTCAGTGGTCTGATTGTCGACAAATATGAAGATGTCCTCGCCTTCCAGACCTCGTCGCTCGGAATGGAAAGCCGCAAGGCTGAGATCATCGAGATTCTCAAAAAACTTCTCAGCCCGCGTGCGATTGTTGAACGGAATGACATCGGCTCCCGTAAGTTCGAAGGCTTGCCGGAATCCCGCGGCGTGGTCTTTGGCACATTGGAAGAGCGTACCTCGATTCGCCTGAACGGCTTGAAGTTCTCCCTCGAACTGCTTGGCGGCCACAAAACCGGCTACTATCTCGACCAGCAGGTTAACTATGAGGCAGTCGCGAAATACGCGAAAGGCGCCAACGTCCTCGACGCCTTTTGTTTCCTCGGCGGATTCAGCCTCCACGCCGCGCGTGCGGGCGCGACACACGTTCACGGCCTGGATCAAAGTGCCGAAGCCGTGGCCGCGGCCGCCCAAAATGCCAAAGAGAATGGACTCGGGGATATCTGCAGTTTCGAAACCGCCAACGTTTTTGATTGGTTGAAAGCTCAAACAACAACTTCACCGAATGAGAAAGTTGTTCCTCGTTACGACTTGATCATCCTCGATCCACCCTCCTTCACAAAGAATCGCGCTTCTGTTCCCGATGCGCTGCGCGGCTACAAAGAAATTCACCTGCGCGCGTTAAAATTGCTTAAACGTAGCGGTGTTCTGGCAACATTCTGTTGCTCCCACCATGTAGACGCTCAAACGTTTGAACAGGTCATCCTCGAAGCCGCATTTGATGCTCGCCGCGTCTTGCGCAAAATCGCCAGCTACAGCCAGTCCCCGGACCATCCGATCATACCCACAATTCCGGAGACTGAATATTTGAAGGGCTTTGCGTTCTCAATCGCGCGCTGAGCCGAAGGCTGACCCATCGAGATGAATGTTTGGAGTTATATACTTCTGTCTGCTCTCTTTTTTGGCCAATCCGGCATTGGGGCGACAACCGTGCGCCTCCCGAACGTAGTGATCGTATTTTTGGATGACGCCGGGTATGCGGATGTCGGAGTGTTCGGAGCCCGCGGTTTCAAAACTCCGAACCTGGACCGGCTCGCGCACGGAGGACGGCGTTTCACCAGTTTCTATGTGGCGCAGCCTGTTTGTACCGCCTCTCGCGCGGCGCTTTTGACTGGTTGTTATCCGAATCGGATTGGACTCCCCGGTGCGATCGATCACTCGTCCAGGATTGGCATTTCTTCTAACGAGGTGACGATCGCCCAAATGCTCAAACAGAAAAACTACGCCACAGCGGTTTTCGGGAAATGGCATCTGGGTTGGCAACCGGAATTCTCCCCGTTGCGGCATGGGTTCGATGAGTTTTACGGCCTGCCTTACTCGAATGATATGTGGCCGAACCACCCGGAGGCTCGCAAAGGAACCTATCCGGATCTGCCGTTATTCGATGGGGAAAACATAGTTGCATTGAATCCGGATCAATCTCGGCTCAGCACCGCCTACACGGAGCGCGCCGTCCAATTTATCGAGCGCAATCGAGAGCGTCCGTTCTTTTTGTATCTCGCGCACAGTATGCCTCACGTTCCGCTCTTTGTGTCCGACAAGTTTAAGGGAAAGGCCAGGAGCGGCCTTTACGGCGATGTGATGGAAGAACTCGATTGGTCCGTCGGTGAGATCATCGCGGCGCTTCAGAGAAATAAACTAGACCGGGATACATTCTTCGTCTTCACGAGCGACAACGGGCCGTGGCTCTCGTACGGAAACCACTCGGGTTCCCCTGGACGGCTTCGCGAGGGGAAAGGCACCGTGTGGGAGGGCGGCGTGCGCGTGCCCTGCATCATGTCGTGGCCGGGAAGAATTCCGGCTCGCACGGTCACCGCCGAACCGGCGATGACGATCGATCTTCTTCCGACTATAGCTTATCTCACAGGAGCAGAACTTCCGTTGCACAAAATCGATGGCATAAATATTTGGCCGCTCATCGCAGGGGAGCGCGGGGCGAAGTCGCCGCAGGAAGCCTACTTCTTTTACTACAATGCCAATGACCTTCTCGCGGTGCGCCAGGGACGCTGGAAACTTTATGTGCCGCAGGAGTATCGTTCGCTCAATGGGCGTCCGGGCGGGACGAATGGTATCCCTTCGAAATACGTAATGCTGAAAACGGATCTTGCGCTCTATGATCTGGAGAAGGATGTCGGAGAGAATAAGAATGTGGCCGCGAAACATCCGGAGGTTGTGACACGGCTGCAAGCGCTCCTTGAAAAGGAGCGTGCGGAGCTTGGGGACAACCTGACCGGTGTCAAAGGGACGGGCCGGCGGGAGCCGGGACGGGTTCGCTAAGCCAAAATGTCCTTCACGACCTGGCCGTGGACATCGGTGAGGCGGTAGTCCCGGCCCTGGAAACGGAATGTAAGGCGTTCGTGGTTCAGGCCGAGGAGGTGCAGGATGGTGGCCTGGAGGTCGTGAACGTGGACTTTGTTTTCGACGACGGAGAAGCCGAGTTCGTCGGTTTCGCCGTATTGGAAGCCGCGTTTGATTCCGCCGCCAGCAAGAAAAAGGGAGAAGCAATCGGGGTAGTGGTCACGACCGAGGATTTTGCCTTCGGCGGTGCGGCCTTCGCGGAAGGGAGTCCGACCGAATTCGCCGCCCCAGACGATGAGCGTTTCATCGAGGAGACCGCGTTCGCGGAGGTCGCGGATCAGTGCGGCGACGGGTTTGTCGGTGCGGGCGAATTTTTTCGTGAGGCCGCCGCGGATGTCTTCAGTTTCGCTGGTGCCGTGGAAATCCCAGCCCCAATCGAATAACTGCACGTAACGGACGCCCTGTTCGACGAGGCGACGGGCGAGAAGGCAGTTGTTAGCGAAGCTGGCTTCGCCAGGTTTTGCACCGTAATCCTCGATGAGTGATTGTGGTTCGCGCGAAATGTCCATCACTTCCGGGACGGAGACCTGCATGCGGTAAGCGAGCTCGTATTGGGCGATGCGGGTGGTGGTTTCAGGATGGCCCAGTTCGGCGGCTTGCATTTCGTTCAGGTCGCGAAGCGCATCAAGAGTGCGGCGGCGGAGGTTACGATCCATGCCGGGAGGATCGGTGACGTAGAGAACCGGCTCGCCTTTGGAGCGGCATTGCACGCCCTGGAAAACGGAGGGGAGAAAGCCACTGCCCCAGCCGCTTTGGCCGGCGCTGGGTTGAACACCGCTGGAAATCAGGACGACGAAGCCGGGCAGGTTTTCGTTTTCGGAGCCGAGGCCGTATGTGACCCATGAGCCGAACGAAGGACGACCCTGGCGCGCGGAACCGGTGAACAAAAGGAGTTCGGCGGGGGCGTGATTGAATTGATCAGTGGTCATCGAACGGATGACGCACATTTCATCCGCGATGGTGTGGAAGTTTGGAACAGCATCGGACATCCAGATGCCTCCGGGGCCGTATTGGGCGAAGGTTCGGGGGGTGCCGAGCAGGCGCGGAGTGCCAGAGGTGAAGGCGAACTTCTTGCCCTTTGTGAATTCATCGGGACAAAACTGGCCGGTGCGTTTCACCAACTCCGGCTTGTAATCGAAGATGTCGAGGTGCGGGGGCGCGCCGCTCATGTGGAGGTAAATGATGTTTTTCGCCTTGGGCCGATAATGCGGGTTGTGTGGCGCGAGCGGGTTGATCGCATTGACGGCTTCGCTGGGGCGCGCGAGCAATCCTTGCAAGGCGATCGCTCCAAGACTGAGCTGGCCTGACGTGCGCAGGAATTGACGACGGGTGATGTGTTGAAGGCGTTCGACTGCAGGGTTCATCGTTTCATCAAGGTTTCGTCGAGATTCAAAAGAACATTGGCCACGGTCGTCCATGCTGCGAGTTCCACCACTTCGGGTTGGTCCTTGCCGTCGAGACTGGCCATCTGCTTCGATTTTTCGGGTGATTTTCCGTAATCAGTAAGCGACTCGCCGAAAAGGACCGAGAGGCGATTGATTTCTTTTTCGCTCGGTTCGCGCGCGACACAAATTTCAAAACCGCAGCGAATGCGGTCCGAGACACTCGATCCGCCTTTCATCATTCGGCGAGCGAGTCCCTGGGCGGCTTCGATATAGACGGGATCGTTCAACGTGACGAGAGCCTGAAGCGGAGTGTTGGTGCGATTACGGCGAATGGTGCACACCTCTCGGTTCGGTGCGTCGAAGGTGGTCATGGAAGGGTAGGGGCTGGTTCGCCGCCATTCCGTGTAGAGAGCGCGCCGAAAACGATCTTCACCTTCGCTTGTTTTCCAATCAACGGAACTGCCGAAGGCCGCGCTCAAGCCACTTGTCGGGCGCATTGGACGAACGGAAGGCCCTTTGACCTTTGGGCTCAACAAGCCAGCGACGAATAAAGCCTGATCGCGCACGGATTCGGCAGGCAGACGGAAACGAGGACCGCGCGCGAGCAAACGATTGTCCGGATCGCGCTCCGCGAGTTCCGGTGTGACGCGCGACGACTGGCGATACGCAGCGGAAGTGACGAGCATTTTCAGGAATCGCTTCACGTCCCATTTTTGCGCGATGAATTCGGTCGCGAGGTAATCGAGGAGTTCGGGATGGGATGGCAGTTCGCCCTGCGAGCCGAATTCCTCAGCGGTGCGGACAATGCCGATTCCAAAAATCTGTTCCCAGAAGCGGTTGGCGATGACGCGCGCGGTCAGAGGATTGTTTGGATCGACCAGCCATTTGGCCAGAGCGAGACGATTTGCCGGGAGATCTTTCGGCAAAGAATTGAATGCCGCCGGCACGCCTTCCTGCACTTCTTTGCCAAGGTCGGCGTAGTTGCCGCGATACTGGAGGTGCGTTTTGCGGCGGGCTTCGCCGTTTAACTCGTGCATGACGGGCACGGTGTACGGTTGCATCGAATCGAGCTTCTTCTTCAGGTCCGCGAGTTGATCGCGCTCGGGCTGCAACTCGGGCGCGATGTTCCGCAGGTAATATTCGGTCAGGTTCTTTGTATCATCTTCCGAACGTGTGCAGGCGCAACCGGAAAGAAGCGCAAGGGTGGAGGAGCTAACGCGAGCGTATCTCGGGAGTTTTGCGTCGTCCGTTAGAGCCACGCGGAAACTCATTTTCTGGTCACGCGGCGAGCTACGCTCGATGTGGACGATGAGTTTGGAGCCCGAATCGGGCTGAAACGTTTTGTCCAACAAAAGAGTCACTCCGCCATCTTCCGGCGAAGCGGACGCCCAGCCCCTTTTCGAGTCCGATTTTTCGTTCAGCAAATTGGCCGCATCGGTGTTCGGAACGGATGATTCGGAGTAGGCACCGACAAACTTCAGCACACGAGCCGGATCAATGGTTAAGGCAAGGCTTGGATTGGGGGCGTCTTTCACGTCGCGGTCCCAAACCGGCTCATGCTTGTCGTTTAACAGCAGGATGCGAAAATCGGTTAAGCGCTTCTGCAAGCTGCTGTCGGTGCGGTTCCAAATAACGATCCGGTTGATTTCCTGAGTCGCTTTGAGGTCGAGCTCCCACCAGGGGTTGTCCGAAGTTTTTGTGTGAGTGACGGACTTTGCTTTGAAGTCACCTTCAGTATTGCCGTCGATGGCGAGCTTCGCCGGTGAATCCAGATCGGTGCTGCTCTGCGTGGCGTCGCCGGTCGCGGCGATATTTTCTCGCCCGCTGAAAACCTGCACCTCGGCCAGGGAAAGAATCTTCTCCTTGCCGGAAATTTCGATGCGGACGAAGCGCGCCCCCACTGTGGCTTTTGGCGGAATCACAGTGGCGGACACGCGTGTGAGCTGGGAATCATCTTTCTTTTCGCCCAGAGTTTGCAGGCGCAACGCGGTGAAGGGTTTCGCTTCGATCTGAAATTCAAGCGAGTAGGATTCGGATGCGGGACCATCCTTGACGCTCACGGTTTCATCTTTGATTTCCGTGGGGAGTTCACGTTTGAAAGAGCCCTTCGCCGGTTTGAGCGTTTGCCAATCCGAGGTGCGCGGGAAATCGCCGTCCCATTTCTCAAAACCTTTGGTCAGTTCCGGCGTCGCGGTGGATAGCTTTTTGTTCAGGCTGGCGATTTGGGTGTCCCAATCTCCTCGTTGTTTCTTTTGTTGCCGGGTGAAAAGCTTGAGGGTCGGACTTTCATCCGGTCGGTCGGCGTCCTCGGTGTTGTTGAGCAGGGCGTAGAATTTGAAATACTCTTCCTGAGTGATGGGATCGTACTTGTGGGTATGGCATTGGGCGCAGGCGATGGAGGTGCCCATCCAAACGGTCATCGTGGTATTGACCCTATCGACAATTGCCGCGCTTCGGAACTCTTCGTCGTTGGTGCCGCCTTCGCTATTGGTCATGGTGTTGCGATGGAAGGCAGTTGCGACCAGTTGTTCTTCGGTCGGATCGGGCAGGAGATCCCCCGCGATCTGCTCAATAGTAAACTGGTTGAAAGGTTTGTTTTTGTTGAAGGACTCAATGACGTAGTCGCGGTAGCCCCAAATGGTGCGGAGGGGATCGTCGGCGTAACCGGCCGAATCGGCGTAGCGCGCCAGGTCGAGCCACAACCGCGCCCAATGTTCGCCGTAGGATTGGCTGTCCAGCAAGCGGTCGACGAGGGCTTCGTAGGCGTCGCTGCGCGGATCGGAAACGAAGGCGTTCACATCCGCGGGCGTTGGGGGCAGTCCGGTTAAATCCAGACTCACGCGGCGAACCAAGGTGTGCCGGTCTGCTTCTGGCTGGGGCTCCAATCCCTCATGTTCGAGCCGATCGATGATGAAATAGTCGATGCCGTTCCGCACCCAGTCCTTGTGTTGGACTTCGGGAAGCGGAGGGCGTTCCGGTTTGACGTAAGCCCAGTGATTGGCATAGGGCGCGCCTTCGGAAACCCAACGTTTCAGCAGATCAATTTCGTTCTCGCTGAGCTTTTTGCCGGACTTGGTGGGAGGCATCCGCTCGTCCTGGTCCGAATGAACGATGCGGGCGATCAACTCGCTTTTATCGGGTTGGCCGGGAACAATCGCCTTTTGCCCCGACTTCGCGGGTTTCAGGGCCTCGGCCCGGATGTCGAGGCGCAATCCCGCTTTTCGATCCTTTTCGTCCGGACCATGACAAAGGAAACAATTCTGGCTGAGGATCGGACGTATTTCGCGCTGGAAGTCGACGGGTGCGCCGGAGGCTGTGCTGTGAACGAGAACAGCAGAGGAAATCGCACAAAACCATGGTGTAACGCGGCGCATAAAGGCTAAACGCAAACTTAGACGTTTTTTGTGGATCGGAAAATCATTTGTTTTTCGGAATCCTCGGGTCGCGGGAGGCGCCCCTTTCTTGACACCAATTGCACGAATGATCACGAATTGGAGAAGGGGCGCGAGTGGTTGCTCGTGGGGCGGAGGCGGCACAAAGGAGCCGAAAGTTTGAGGGGAAAAATGCGAAATCAAGGACTTACAAAGAAAAAGTCGACATTTTGCCACGGGAAAACCGCGGGACACGCGAGACCAGGTGGGACGAGCATCCTGAGGGCGTTCGGCGAAGTCCAACGAGTTATTTCGCGACAGGCGACGTTCAGTTGTAAGGAAAAATTCGTTTCGAGGTACAAGAGTCTCGACTGCCTTACTAGAGTTCTCGGACGGACGCGGGTCGAAGGAGCAATACACTACTACCGGAAGCGCGAAAACTCCGTTCAGCTGTGTGCCACCGGGGTTTGAGCGGGTCTGAAGAAGTTCGGTTCCTCTTCGGGCACGCCGGGAATTCCGGTGACACTGAAATTTGACTCAGTGTCATTGAGTGACATCATAGCCGAATTTCTGGAGGGGGCGAAGACTTTTGTTTAATCTACGGGTCCGTTTGCCTTCGAGTAAACTCAGTCGTGAAACGCACCGCCTGACTGTCCCGCATTCAAAGTCCGTTTTCTCTTTTGGCGGGTGTTAAGATAGTGAAGATGTCAGCGCCCGATAATCAGTTGCTTCGCTCTTACCTAATCAATGGACCTCCGGGCGAGGCGGGAAGTTGTAGGCGCGCGGCTGGTCGAGAAGAAGGAAAAGGGCGTGCGCACCTTTAACCGAGGTTTCGGTGGGGTCATAAATCTGCGCGTCGGTGAGGCTCTCGGAAATGAGGGTCGCGGCGCGATCTTTGGCTTCCTTGCGCATTTGATCGAGCGGTCCGAAACGAATCGACTCCGTGGGACAGATCTTGGGGGAGGCGGAGTGAGGCCGCTGATCTGCCGGTCATAGCAGAAGGTGCATTTGAACGCGTCGTCTTTTCCCGGGAGAGCGCCGCTCGGGTTTGGGTTTCTGTTTAGGTTTTTCGCGGCGATCGATCACGCCGAAAGGGCAGGAGACGACGCAATAACGCAGCCGCCGCCCGGCGCACCGGGAGGCGGTTCTTCGGGGTAGCGATTTTCTCCGGCATGCACGGGCTTTCTCTTCGATGTTGGCTCTTTGAACAGCAAATCCGTGGAACAGACCTGCCGTCCTGCAACGTGAAAAAGAAAGAGCGCCCCTCCCTGAGCCATGCCGTCGTAAACGATAGGAAGAGCGGCATTGAAGCAGGCGCCAGACAATCACTGCGACCACGAATAGCCGCGGGTCAGATAGTCGCTCAGCGTGAACTCCATCAAGATAAAGAGCCAAACAAATCCAGCGCCAGCAACGACCCAGACCAGGCGTTCACTATAACGCGCATGCATAAAGAAGAGGATTATCAGAAGCATTTTCACCACGGCAATGGTCAGAGAGATGACAACGTTGAACGGCTTCAAGTCCGCCTTCGAGAAGGCCCAGGTGGCAAACAGAAGTCCGAGTAATGCCACCCAGACCCAGGTATAGGTTTTGGTTGAAACAGGCGCACTCATTTGTGAATCAGGTAAAAAAGCGGATAAAGAAATACCCAGACGATATCAACGAAGTGCCAGTATAACCCAGCCACCTCGACCGGATTCGAGTATTCCCTGGAAAATTTTCCGGCGAGCGCCATAAGAGCGATCACGGAGAGGACGCAAAACCCGATCAAAACGTGGAAGGCGTGTAAGCCGGTCATAACGAAGTAAAGCCAGAAGAACAATTCCACTTGCGGTGGAAGATCAGATCGGAAAAATCGGCCCGGAAAAAGACCTTCGGAAATATGCTCGCTATACTCCAGACCTTTAAAGGCGAGAAAGGCCAGCGCTAGAATCAGGGTGCAGCCGAGAAAGCCGAGCGTGGCCAAATTGCGCCCCACCTTCGCACTACGCACCGCAAATGCCATAAAAAAGCTGCTCGTGAGCAGAATAGCAGTGTTGACGGTGCCAAGCATGACATTGCTGTGTTCGCTTCCGATCGCAAATTCGTGAGGATAGGTGGTCCGGTAAACAGTGTATGCCGTGAACAGGCCGCCAAAAAAGAGGATCTCCGTAGCGATGAAGACCCACATTCCAACCGTCGCGGTCTGCTCCTGCTGTTCAAGCGAGTCGAACTGTTCTGCAAGAATGGACTCAGTAGCGGGCACTTGGCACAACCTCCTTTTCGGTCTTTTCTGGATCGTATTGGTACGGCGGGGCGGTCACGATTGGGGTTTTTCGAAAATTGTGTTTCGGCGGCGGAGAAGTGGTTTGCCACTCAAGCCCGGTGGCTTTCCATGGGTTAGGGCCGCTCCACGAGCCGTGTCGAAGAGACCAGATGAAATAGACCAGCGGGAGGATGTAGCCAACGCCGAGAATCGACGCTCCCGCGCTCGAGAGGACATGGTAAATCTGGAATTCCTCTGGATAGGACCAGTATCGCCGTGGCATGCCCAGGTAGCCCATGACGAACTGGGGAAAAAATGTGAGGTTAAAGCCAATATAAGTGACGATGGCCGCGAGCTTACCGAGTTTTTCGGGATACATCCGGCCAGTGATCTTCGGCCACCAGTAATGCAAGCCTCCCATAAACGCTGTTACCATGCCGCCCACCATAATATAATGGAAGTGGGCAATAACGAAATAGGTGTCGGTCACATGAACGTCGACGGCGACAGCGGCCAGGAACAGGCCGGTCAGTCCGCCTACTGTGAACAGGCCGATGAATCCAAGCGTATAAAGCATAGGGGTATCAAACGAAATCGAGCCTTTGTAGAGTGTGGCGGTCCAGTTGAATACCTTGATGGCTGAGGGAACGGCGACCAGGAAGCTTAAGATTGAGAAGATCAGACTCGCATACACCGATTGGCTGGAAACGAACATGTGGTGCCCCCAAACGAGAAAGCCCAGGAAAGCGATCGCCAAACTCGAGAAAGCAACGAAGGTGTAACCGAAGATCGGCTTGCGCGAAAAGCAGGTGATCGTCTCACTTATTACGCCCATTCCCGGCAGTATCATAATGTAAACCGCCGGATGGGAGTAGAACCAAAACATATGCTGAAAGAGAATTGGGTCCCCACCGAGCGCCGGATCAAAAATGCCGACTTTCCAAATGCGTTCCACTGCGAGCGTCAGTAAGGTGATGGCCAATTCAGGAGTCGCCAAAACCATGATGATGCTGGTCGCATACATTGACCAGATAAACAGGGGAAGCTTGAAAAAGGTCAAACCCGGCGCACGCATCTTATGAATGGTTACAATAAAGTTGAGGCCCGTAAGAATTGAGGAGAAGCCGGTGATGAAAATGCCCGTCACCATGGTAATCACGTGCGTGTTGGAGAATGCGGTACTGAACGGAGTATAGAAGGTCCAGCCGGTGTCCACTCCGCCAACCAAAATCGCGTATAGAGCCAGCGCCCCGCCAATGTTGAACAGGTACCAACTCAAAAGATTCAATCGCGGAAACGCCACATCGCGCGCACCGATCATCATCGGGATAACAAAGTTCCCGAGAACGGAGGGGATCGATGGAATCAGGAAAAACCATACCATCAAAACGCCGTGCAGCGTGAAGAGCTTGTTGTAGGTTTGCGACAGGACCAGGTCTCCTTCCGGCGTGATCAGCTCGAGCCGCATAAGGGCAGCCGCAACGGCGGCAATAGCAAAGAAGAACGTGATCGACCAGAGGAATAGAATCCCAATGCGCTTATGATCTTTGGTAAAGAGCCAACTTGCCAGGCCATACTCGATGCTCAGGTAGTTTTCTTCGCACGCGCTTGTATCTGGTAGTGGCGCGGGGGACGTCGGCGGGTAGGAGGCCTCGGCGACGGCGGGATGGTGTTGAACAGTTTTCATCGTGGCACCTCCGGCGTTTCAGATCCGAGTCTCTTTAAATTCGAGATTATAAGGAATAGGTCCTCTTCGGAAATGCGGTTGAAATAGGAGGGCATTACAGGCTGATATCCGGCAGCGATATCCCTTTCGGGTTGCAGGATGGAATCCCGGAGATACGCTTCATCCGCAACGATGACTCTTCCGCTCTGAAGAGGAACAGCGTGGCCATAAAGTCCCTGCAACGGCGGCGCCCGGACCACAGCGCTTCCCAGATGGCATCCGCTGCAGCCCAGGGAACGGAATAAGGTCTCGCCGGCTTGCGCGAGCGGAACGTCCTTTCCCCGGGTCAGCCAGTCCTGATACTCGGCTGGATCCATGACGATGATCCGGCCCCGCATGCGAGAGTGATCCTTTCCGCAGTATTCCGCACAGAAAATATGGTAGATGCCCGGCTTGGTCGCCTTAAACCACTCAGTCGTGAAGCGGCCCGGAACTACATCCTGTTTGATGCGAAAGGCTGGGATATAAAAGCTGTGAATTACGTCCTGGGAGGCGAGGATCAACTTAACCACCTGGCCGACCGGGACGTGCAATTCGTTAATTTCCCGACGGCCATTTTCATGTTGAAGCTTCCACATCCATTGTTTTCCAACGACGTTTATCTCAAGGGCCGCCCGGGGGATCGTTTGTTCGTCGTTGTAAAGGACCGCTCCCCAGGTAAAAAGTCCCATGAAAATCAAGAGTGGGACGAATGTCCACGTTAGTTCGAATGGGGTGGTCGGTAGAGGGGAACGGGCGCGCTGCGCGGGCTTTCCGCGGCGATACTTGAACAGGAAGATGAGCATGACGAGAAGCCAGCCGACTAAAACGGCGCCGCAGATTCCAAGAAGCGCAAAATAGAGCAGGTCGACGTGTCGCGCGGTGGTCGAAGCTTGCGGAGGAAAGAGCGGAAAACTCAAGCGCCTCCTCCTTCCCGTGCCCGGCGAGCGAAAAGAGCGATCCCGATGAGCAATAACACCGTTGCAACCGCCACTCCCCGGACCGCGAGCATAACGATGCCACTGAATTTACCGGTTAATGGCACGAATCGTGAACAGAGGATCAGCAGCGATTGGATCGGCGACCCCGGTTTCTGCTGCGCCGCAGCGGCAAGAGCAGTCTGCAGTTCGTTGCTCGGATAACTAACGCCGAAGAAGTATCGCGAGATCCGGCCTTGCGGCGTAAGAATTACGATTCCGCTCGGATGGACGAACTGCTTGTGGGTCTCGTCGTAAGCGTGTTTAAATCCGACTTCGCGCGCGAGTTGCTCCACGCTTTCCGGCGTTCCGCAAAGGAAATGCCATCGCTCGTCGGCTCCACCACGCCCGAACCTCTTCACGTAAGTCTTTTTCTTGGCTGCCGCCAATTCCGGTGTCTCTCGAGGGTCGATGGATACAAAGATTAACCGCGCAGAACTATCTGCACCTGGTTTGATTTCCTGAAGGCTTTCGACAATTCCGTTTAGAACCAGGTTACAAAGCATCGGACACTCATAATACCCAAGCATCAGGAGCGCAGGTCCGCCTGTGATGCATTGCTGAAGCGAAACGGCCTTCTTATGCTCATCGCGAAAAGTCAGACCTAACGTGAGCTGCTGATTGATGTTCTGGTCGAACGTTAGTTGAGTGATTGCTTGCGGGCTTCCGCCGAGTATCGGGGCCGCGAACAGAAGAAAAATGATGATAGACTTTATAGATCTCATTTCTTCGGTTCCTCGGCTCGGGATTGTTGCAGCTCCAGTGGAGAGATCGATTTGTTCGATCCCCATTGAGGAATTCCCGTCGCGACGATTCGGCGCATCGCTACGTCGATCGGAACGCGCACGACCCCAGCCGTTGGATTTATCCAACTATAGGAAGTGAGGATGCGACGTTGCTCTCCGTAAAAAGTCTTCCAATCCTTTTGTGGTGCGACTTGCAAGACCGGAAAGCCCCGTGCGGTCGGTGAAGCAGGATTCCGATGATAATCGTATGCAGTGGCCGCGTCGACCGAACTTTGCCCGCGTAACGTCTTGAGCCATCCCCATAAGCCGGCGTGGAGCATAAAGGCACTGACTGCCATGCATATCAGGAATGCAACCAACCCCGGCACGTAAATATGGGAGCCCTCGTGATCGTTCGCCTGTTCAATCGTGGCCTGTGGCTTGAAATTGCCGTCGCGTTCAGCACGGTTCTGGTGAACGTCACCGACAGTGATGGCTTCAGTTGACCGTTTCGGACGTAGAAAGGCCCAAGCTAATGACCCAACCATTACAAGCCCGCCGAGTGCTTCGACATAGCGGCGGCCTGGCTTGCCATCCGAAGTGCGGCTATGCTTCCGCATGAGCCATCTCCTCTCTGATGCGCGCATCGTTTAATGCCAATAATGGCGCGCGCTGTAAAAACCAAAGGAACGCAGCTAGCCAAAGTCCCCCAAAACCGATTGGAACGACAAAGTTCAGCCAGTTGAGATGAATTCCGTCTGGGAAAATGGACGGTCCGACGAGCCAGTAGGCATACAGCAGGTGAATTACCAGAATGACGCAAGCCAATCCCGCCAGCAACGCGCTTCTTCGTTTAAATCCGCGCAGGAGCAGCAGCATGAATGGCAGGAAAAAATGGAAAAATGCGATCGCGGCGAGGATATATCGCCAGCCTCCGGCGATCCTGTGTAGATACCACTTTATTTCGTCCGGCTTGTTCCCTGAGTAAATGATCAGCAACTGACTAAAACCGACGTACGTCCAGAACATGACGAAGGTCAATAACAGGTTGCCCAACTGATGATAGTGCTTGGGGGTTACGATCGCCGCCAGCGGCGGTAAGCGCTCGAACAATTTGAGAAGAATAACAGCAAACGCATATGCAACCAAAACCTGTCCTGCGAGAACGACAATCGCGAAAATAGTCGAGTACCAGCGTGGCTCAGTGGACATAATCCAGTCAATATATGCGAAAGTGGCTGTAAGCGGCACAATCACCAATCCCGGACCGCTAAGCGCGGACAGATTTTTGGTTGGACCCGCATCTTGAGTCTCGTCCTGCCTGAGAGACCACTTTCGGAGGCGCATGGCAAAGAATATCCAAATTCCAAGAATAAGAAGCGCCCGCGTAATAAAGAAGGGCTTCCCAAGGTACGGCTCCCTTTTTAGAATTTTTTCGTGAAGTTCGCCGGCCTGCGCCCAGGGATAGAGTTGCGATAGTCCGAAGAAGATCGGCATGAAAAGGATGGCGAAGAGGGGCATGGTTGAAAAGCCGGCTTCCAAAAAGCGACGGATCGGATGCCCCCATTGCCCCCCGGTTAAATAGTGGATCATCGCGACGAGGATGCACCCCGCTGGCAATCCCAGCCAAAAGAGATACGAAAAGAGATAGGATACAAAGAACTGTTTGGGATTTAGAAAGGCGCCGATAAACGAAAGGATCAGTGCGATCGCTCCGACCGCGAGAAAGCGCGCTTGCCAACGCTCTAGATGGCGAATCATTTAACGCTCCTTTCCAACTGCGTTCGAGCGTCCGAAGACAGATCCGTGACTTGCGTAGTCGCACTGAGTTGAAGGGCGCGAATATAGGCAGCTATAGCCCAACGATCGTCCGGCGCAACGCGGGCCGCGTAAGGGAACATAACTCCGTATCCGTCGGTAATAACTCGGTAGAAATGCCCGACCGGCGCATGGCGCAATCGATCTGTGTTAAAAGAGGGAGGAGGCGGAAACCCGCGCTGAACAATCATCCCGTTCCCGTCGCCCGTCAGTCCATGGCACACCGAGCAGTAAATATCGAAACGCTCGCGACCTCGTTCGAGAACCTCTCGAGTGATTGTGGCTGGAAGGTCGGTCACAAGATTTGTCCCTTGCAGACCGGTAAAATAAACGAGGTTCGTTTGAAGTTTGCCACGGGCTACGGTTCCAGGCAAAAGTGGGCGCGAGGAGGCGCCATTCTTAAAGAAGCGGCTCGATTGATATGCCTGGCGTTTCGGTTGATCATGCATCTCCAACCGGCAACCACTAAGTCCAAGGAATGCCACGAGCAGTAGAACTCGGTTCACGCTGGCACCTCCTCGATACAATATGAGTTCAGTCCGGCGAGGAACTCGCGTGTCTGAGTTGGATCGAACCGCGGATCGCTCGCCTCGATACAAAGAAAGAAGCGATCCCTGGATGCATGCTCCCGGAATTCCGCGACGTTGAACACCGGATGATACGGCTGAGGAAAGCGATTCAGCAGCATAATTCCGAAAAAGCCCGCAAGTGCGCTGCACAGCACCGTTAACTCAAAGGTGATAGGGATAAACATTGGCCAGCTATTCAACGGCTTTCCTCCAATATTCAGCGGGTAGTCCACCCCCATCGAGTACCACTGTAAAAAGTAGCCCCCCAGACAGCCAATTACTCCGCCTGCCAGGAACAAAAATGGAACAGCCCGAGGCTTCCGTCCGAGCGCGTCAGTCAGCCCTTCGACCGGAAAAGGCGAATAGGCGTCCATATTCCGATACCCACTGGCGTGCGCGCGCGCGGCAGCTTCGAGGAGCGCGGTCTCATCTTCGAAGGCCGCAAGCAATCCGTGCAGGTGGGAACCGGGTTTCATACACGCGTTCGCTCGTTGCGAGCGATCAGTTCCCGCACCTCCGAGATCGAGATCATCGGCAGAAACCGGATAAACAGGAACAATAATGCGAGGAACAGACCGATTGTCCCAAGCAGCGTAGCCCAGTCCCAAACGGTCGGAATAAACATACCCCAGCTCGAAGGAACAAAATCGCGGTGCAGACTTGTAACCACGATCACGAAGCGTTCAACCCACATCCCGAGATTTACACAGGCGGCGACGGCAAACAGCCACCAAGCGCTCGTGCGCACGCGTCTCGACCAGAGAGCCTGGGGGACGACCACGTTTAAAAACATCAGAATCCAGAAGATCCAGCCATACGGCCCAAAGGCGCGGTTGTGCATCATATAACGCTCGAATGGATCGCCGCTGTACCATGCCATGAAAGCCTCCATGATATATCCGTACGCTATCATCCAACCTGTGGCGAGCAGCACGCACCCCATGTTGTTCAGGTGACGTTTCGTGACGAACGGTTCGAGTCGGTAATGCTTGCGGATGGGAACGACGATGTTGATGACCATCGCGAATCCGGAATAGATCGCTCCGGCGACGAAGTACGGCGGGAATATTGTTGAATGCCAGCCCGGTACGAGAGCAGTCGCAAAATCGAAGCTGACGACGCTGTGCACGGACAAAACCAGAGGCGTTGCGAGCCCCGCAAGGATCAGGTAGGCCATCTGTTGGCGATCCCAATGCACCGCGGAGCCGCGCCACCCGAGCGCCAAAAATCCGAAGAGTTTCTTATAACGTGGCGAGCGGGCTTGTTCGCGCATCGAGGCCAGGTCCGGAATTAGCCCGAGATACCAAAACAGCAGTGAAACAGTGAAATAAGTGCTTACAGCAAATAGGTCCCAGACCAGAGCGCTTCTAAATTGCGGCCACAGCCCCATCATATCGGGGTAGGGAATGATCCAGTAGAACAGCCAAGGTCTGCCCAGGTGCAGCAACGGAAAGATGCCCGCGCAGGTGACCGCAAACAGAGTCATGGCTTCCGTGAGTCGATTAATGGAACTGCGCCACTTCTGGTTTAAAAGAAGCAGGATTGCCGAGATGAAAGTCCCGGCATGGCCGATTCCGATCCACCAGACGAAATTGACAATGGCAAACCCCCACGCGACCGGGATATTAATGCCCCAAATCCCCACGCCCTTAAAAAGGAGATACCCGACCGCGATGAGGAAGAGACCCACCCCGCCGAATGAAATCAGGAACCCGCTCCACCAGAATCCGGGTCGTGGATGCTTGAGGACGATACCGCCGATCCGATCACCAATGGATTCGTAGGTCTGTTCCGCTCCGAGCAGGCGAGTCGGAAACCCGAGCACGAAACGCTCATCACGCGCTTTCGGCTCGGCCTTGGAATCAGGTTGTGCCACGACTGCCGGCATTAAGATTCTGCCTCCGGACCAGGGTTTCGCAACTTTGCCGCGTACGTAGTTCGAGGTCGTGTGTTCAGTTGGCCCAGCATCGAAAAGTCGAGCGAGTGACGCTTAGCTTTTGCGACTTCCGCATTTTCGTCCGTCATAATGCCAAAGACGATTGCTCCGGCCGGGCAGGCCTCCTGACACGCCGTTTTGACTTCGCCGTCGTGGATAGGCCGATTCTCCTCCTTGGATCGAATGCGGGCGGCTGAGATGCGCTGGATGCAATACGTACACTTCTCCATGACGCCGCGCCAGCGGACCGTAACCTCCGGATTGTGCCCGAGCGCGCCCAGTTCGGATTCGTAGTTCGAGTAACGAAGGAAGTTGAAACGGCGAACCTTGTAGGGGCAGTTATTCGAGCAATAGCGGGTCCCAATGCATCGATTGTAGACTTGAAGGTTTAGCCCTTCGTGATCATGAAGAGTTGCAGCGACCGGACACACATATTCGCATGGCGCGTTTTCGCAATGCATGCAAGGAACGGGCTGATGAGTGAAGTTCGGTCGATCAAGCTCTCCGCTAAAGTACGTATCAATACGAAGCCAGAGCATCTCGCGATTGATGGCGACTTGCTTCTTGCCCACAATCGGAATGTTATTCTCGATATTGCACGCAACTACACAGGCATTGCAGCCGGTACAGGACGTAAGGTCTATGGCCATGCCCCATTTGAGTGGATAGTCGTAATCGTGGGGGTTATAGAGCGTTTCCTGCAGGCCGGGCGATTCGCTTTCTTCCTTCACGAGGTTCGGATTGCGCAGGAAGTCATTGAGAGTCGTCTCCCGACAGACCTGCCGGTCTTCGTCGTGCGTGCGATGATGTGTTTGTGTCGTGACGAGATCATAACGACGTCCGATCTTGCGAAGACCGCCAGCGTGGGCTTGCCAAAGTGATTCCGCACGACGCGCAGGGTAAACATTGAATCCGCCGTTGTGGGTTTCTTGCCCGTAGCCGAGGGGAAGTGTGATAGCATTCTCCGCCTGACCCGCCATTATGAACGCTGGAATCTCTATCGTCTGGTTCCCATTGGAAATGGCAACAATGTCGCCGGTTTCCAGTTGCCGCTGCTTCGCGAGAGTCGGACTGACCAGGGCCGCATTATCCCAAACGAGCTTACTCAACGGTTTCGGTGTCTCCTGGAGCCAGGGATTCTGGGCAAAGCGCCCGTCCCATAAGTGAGGATCCGGTCGAAAGGTAATTTCGAGAACTTCGTTGCTTTCTGCCGGCGTAGGTTGAACCACAAAGTCTCCCCGCATCTGAACCCTCTTTGGTGGGGAGGCACTTCCCTTCACGATTCCGTCATGGACTGCTACACGCCAGCTCGTTTCAAAATCATCCCGCAACCCCTTTTCGCGCCAGAACGCCCGCACCAACTCATATCCGCTCCGCGAAGACTGCGACTGAGCGAGCATCTCTAAAAACTCATGTTCCGACTTCCCGGCGAACAGCGGCGCGATCAGCGGCTGCATGATGGTAGCCGTACCATCAAAGGAACGGATATCACTCCACGCCTCGAGAAAATGCGTTTGAGGGATCTGCCATTCGCAACGGCGGGACGTTTCGTTGGGAAAAAGCGTGAGATGGACTGCGTGTTTGACTCGTTGCAAACGGTGGCCGAACTCGAGGTCGGCGGGCGCATCATACACCGGATTACCGGCCATAATCAGGAGTAAATCAACGGCGCCGCGATCCATAGCTTCCGCGAGTTCGCGGAGAGAATTGACCTGCACCACCGGTTCGGCTTGAGCTGGAGCGAGGTGTGTAATCGTGGTTCCGACATTCCCGAGTTGCTGATTGATGGCCTCGCCAAGTGCATGGCACTCCGGCGCCATATACTCGCCCACAATAACAAGGGACTTTCCTCGTGCGTTCTGTAAATCGGCCACAAGCGCATCCAGAAATCTTTTCACGGATGGATGCACCACCTCCTCCTGAGCATTCAGGCGAATACCAAGCTGTCGCGCGACATAGCGCAAGGCCTTCTCGACTTTGCTCGGCGCAAGCGGCAACCGGTTGTCCGCCATTGAACCGGTAACCGTCGGACTGCTCTCGACGGCGTAGAGGCGATTCATTGCTGTTTTACGGGCCAACACGCGCCGGCCGTCTGTAAACTCGCGGGTATAACGTAATCTCTCAGGATGGGTATAAAGAAAGTCCGATTCGAAAGAGGCTATAACAGCCGCTTTCGAGATTTCGTAACGTGTTGCCACTTGTTCTCCGAACGCCAGTCGTGCCCCTTCGAGCGCATTGTCCCAGTTTATCGGTTCCCACTGATGCCAGCGCGCTTCAGGAAATCGCTCGCGAATTGTTCTTATTTGTAACGCAAGGGTAGGTGATGTCACGCATCCGGTTAGAATTCGCAGCCCGGCACCTTTTCGTTCGTTCTGCTCGCGGAGTCGCTCGTGAAGCCAGCTTTCGAATTGTGCGTACGAACTCGGCGCCCCGAATTGCTCGACTGCCTTCGCACGTTCGGGATTGTATAGATCAAGCAGGCACGCCTGAATCCAAACGCTCGAACCACGTCCACTCGCCGGGTGATCCGGATTTCCGTCTGCCTTGATGGGCCGCCCTTCGCGGCTCTTCACCAGAATCCCGGTCCCGTACCCCCCCAGTGGCATGGCTGTAGCGAAGTATAAAGGCTCGCCTGGAACCAGTTCCTGCGGTTCACGCACGTAAGGCACGATCTGCTCGATTGGTTGCCGGGTGCAACTCGTCACGCCCGCGGCGGCCATCGTTGCGCCGAGCAATTTGAGAAAGCTGCGACGTTTCATCTCATCGACCAGCGTCAGGGACTCCGACGGAAACTCGCTCTCGATCGGCGCGCCCGTTTGTGGTGTGTGCGAAGACTCTTCAACACTACGCCAGACGCGTGGCTTTATTCCCTGAGTGCTCATCGGTGACACATGCTGCAATCGGTGAGCTGTTCAGTATGAACGTTGTACTTTTTCACTAGTTCACCGCCTAACTCCGCCTGATTCCGAGGCGGCTCGTAGCTCATGTTAAACACCTCTTCTTTCGGCCGAATCTGCTGTGCAGGATTCTTGTGGCAGTCCAGGCACCATTTCATCCAGAGGGTGTGCTCTTTCCAGACCAGCGGCATCTGATCGACCCGGCCATGGCAGGTGCTGCAGCCAATGCCCTTCTGTACATGAATGCCGTGGTTAAAGAAGACGAAGGCTGGTGTGTCGTGTACCCGATTCCAGCGGATCGGTTCTCCAGTGACCCAACTGTCACGCACCGGCTGCAACACCGGAGCTTCGGTCCATACCTGGGAGTGGCAAGTCATGCACGTTTCCGTCGGAGGCATACCGGCAGTATTCGAAAATTCGACCGTGGTATGGCAGTAGCGGCAATCGATACCCAACCCGGCCACGTGGTGCTGGTGGCTGAACGGAACGGGTTGATCCAGCGGGACGTACTGACGCGTCATGTAGGGCGACCACCACACCGCCCAAACGCCGTAACCAGTTCCCCCAATCAGTAACAACACAACTCCAATACTTGCTCGCGCAATGTGATTGGCACGCCGCGAAAATATCTGCGCCACACTTTTAAACTCCCTTGCTCCATTTGACCCGAAACCCCGCCGCCGCACCATGCGGCGTTCGCCCCATTGCCCTGTACGTGTAACGCCCACCTCTTATTCGTTGTTTTTTGCAGCTGCTTTTCGTGAAAGAGCCGTCAGGGGCGGACCGACTTGAGGCGGATTCACTTTTAGAGCCATGAAACGCGCGCCTGCGACTTGATGCGTTCGGAGCCGGAAGTACCTGGTTGGTTGCCGCCAGCAAATCAGCCATTTGTTTCGGGCATCTACTCGTTGAGCAGCACCGCGAATTTCGCGGGCAAACCGACGACCAGTCGGTGAGTTAGCTCATCGCCCGCTCGATCCAGTTCGGCCTTATCCCGCGACAGCAACGCAATCCGTGCCCCTTCTGCGGCCAACTGGCGGGCCAGAACCAAGCCGAGTCCGCGAGAACCTCCTGTGATAATCACGCAACGATCGCGAAAACTGAAACTTGCGCCGCGCGCCCTCGCCAAAAAGGTGGCAGCCGCGCATCCGACCAGTGCGCCGTCCATAACGAACTGCCAGGAGCGAGTCGCGATTTGCGGATCACTCGCCGCGAGATACGCGCGAGCGATTTGGAGGTTAACGGCGGGCTGCTGCTCAGCCTCGTTTTTGGCATGGATAAGACGCTCAGCGGTTGCCCGGTCTTTGGTGGAAAGGCTCGTTTGCTTTTTGGAGACGGTGTCCTCGACGTAAAAGGTGCTTCCCCTCAGAAACAGAATGAAGCGGCGTTTCATATTCACGCTTTCTTTCCGTGCATCGTGAACTCCGTTAGCGAGGAGAAGGAGAATAGAGGCAGAGAACTTCAGGAACCTTTGGCGAGCGGTCAAATTTTGCTCCCGAACACTGACAGTTTCACTGACACTTGCGCTCTTCTCCCGCGCAAGCTCTTCGACCGCATTCACATGAAACTGGAGGCGAGGGTCGGAATCGAACGGGAATCGCAATTTCGACTACTCCGTTACTACCACCTCACCACCAGAGGCACGCTGCCTCATAACTAACGAACGTCAATAGATTCAGGCGTTTTTGCGTGCGAGTCAAGCACTCGACATTGCGCACACAGTACCAATCCGCTACTCACCAAGTACCCGTATATTACCCGTTCACTGGCACTTTCACTGGCACTCCCTTTGCAAAAAAGACTCCGTGTTATCAGGGTCAAATGACCTTCCTCATCAAGGCGCTGTTGTGACACCACTCGGCATCCGCTGATGAGGTTTTCTGTCGTGTTCACCCGCGTGTGCCCGCGCTTCTGCGTGCTCCGCGCAACATCGTGCCGGCAGGCGGACGGAGGAGGAAAGTTTGCGCCTGCCGTCACTCAGTTGCTGTGCTCCGCGTCACGGGCGCGGTCACACGCGGGTGCGTTCGTTTGGAGCGGGGCTGCTCTCCCGGGGCGGAGGTGAAGAGAGCAGTCCCGCTCCTTCAGAACGAAACGCGAAAAATGAACACGACAGAAAATCTCATCTCCAATGGATGCCCCGCAATCGCTCCGCAACCCGATAACAAAATCGTCAAGCCAGTCAAATTCCCGGCTCAACCGCAGGAATGGAAAATCGTTTCACTTCGAGAATGTCCGACACCGGACACCATGCAACAATGCGAAACACCGGACCAGGCAGCCGCCTATTGGAAAGCGCATATTCCCGATCATCCATACTTCAATCCTGAATGTGAATGTCTGGTGGTTTTCATCCTCAACACTCGTCGGCGCATCAAAGGGCACTACTTGGTGTCCATTGGAACGATGGATACGATCCTTTGTCATCCCAGGGAAGTTTTTCGATTGGCAGTCATGGCGAGTGCCGCTGCAATCATCATCGCGCACAATCATCCGAGTGGTGATCCGAGTCCATCCGAGGCGGATATTAAAATCACCCGTGATCTCATTCGAGCGGGTCAGCTTTTGAAAATCGAAGTTCTCGACCATATTGTAATGGGACATCCCAACCACACGAGTCTTCGAAATCTCGGCTATTTTTATAGCTAGGCCAGCAAGCCTTTGCTGGCAGTTCCCAAGGGCCTTTTCGCCTCAAGGCGCATACACTTATTTTCACGACTTGTGAAAAAATAAATCACAGAAAAAATGCTCCTTCCGTCAATTCCGACCCGAAGTCTGTGTAAAGGATAGTATGGATAATTATTGCAACCTCGTATCGGGCTGGCTGAAAGCCAGCGGAAACAGTTTATTGGACTCGCTTCCATCAGGAAGCGGTATTTGTCGTGTCGTTCCCGTAGCGCCCACCAAGTATTGGACGGGCTTCGTCTCTACGGCTGAAGGCAGTTACAAACAGCAGGGTGAGAGCGGGAATTGGTATGGAACATCCTTTGGCGTGTCCGTCGCCGAAAGGCCACCTTCTGGCCCGACGATTTACGAGTATTCGCGCTTGGGTCAGGACACTCCTGTTTGGAACATGAACAAACTGCCAGAGGAATATCTGGCGGCAATCCACGCGGACCGCGACCTCAACACAGGGCAATATTTGAAATCTCAATTCGTCATCGAATGCCTCAAATCTCTCTACACCGCTGGCAATGCAAGCGGCATTTACTTTCCCAGCCGTAGGGCGGACGGAGGTGTCGTTGTTCTCAATCCACAATTGCTCAATCTGCAAATCATCTCCACGGGACAGTCTCCTCCAACATTGTGACGGACGACGCGGTTCACTACGTCGCCAAAGCTTTCTTGCTGTCGTCATTCGCCTCCGTTGCGATGATTTCAAGAATCACTGGCTGACCTTCCGTGACTAAGGATCGCTGATTGCTCGGCAACGTCGCGAGGAGTGACAATTCCATACGCTGCACGGCGGTTTCGACGCGTCGCAAGGAATGACCGCGCAGCAAAACTTCGTGCGTGGCGAAGACCAAGCGGAGTTGTTGTGCCTTCCCCTCGCTCTTGAGTTCGGAGAAGGCAAATTGGTCAAAGGGCAGCAGCAGGCTTTGCTCAGCCGACAATTCGATTTTGACTGCGCGAGCGTTCGGGTCGCTCGCCCAACATTCGGGTGTTTTTGTGCTCATGGGTTTCAACTGGTTGATGACGACGTCGAGAAAGTTTGAGCCGGCAGAAATGATCCGCAGCCCGGCGACCAAAGCGCAGCATGTAACTGTGGAGTCGATCCCAAAGTCGAACGCCACGTCGAGGCGTGAAGCGACCAGCGAGTTCGAGGGCCAACGGCCTGTGGCCGGAGCGCGTGACGTTCTCACGCAGTTGCTCCTTATCCGGCGTGAAGATGCGAATGCCGCGCCGTCCACGAGAAATCGTGACGTACCATTGCTGGGAGTTCGTCGCGGCCTTGATGGTCGAGTCGGAGAAAAGAACGTAATCCACAGTCTTGCCCTGCGAGCCGTAAGAGGTGACGGCGTATCCGGGGAGGAATTCGCGAAAGCTCGAATCCAGAATGCGGCCATCCGCCAGCTCAACTTCGCCATCTGGACGAACAGCCTTCACCGTGACCAACTCGCCATTCGTGACGCGACCGCCTGATGCCAGCTTACGATTCGCCTTGAGATGCAAACGGTCGCCTGTTGACACCTGACATTCGCGCGGCAAGCAAATCGAAATTCGGTCGAGCATTTTGTTCGAGACCGTTACGAACCGGCCGCCCACTTCTATCAACAACCCAGCCTTCACGATGCCGGAGAGCTTTCCCTTCGTGCCCGGCTCGGCCCCGCGGATCTTCTGGTTGAAAACCACGACGGCTTCTTTTGGATAAAACCGTTGATCGCGCTTCTGCGCATTGGTGAGGTCGAGTTTGTCCAACACGTCAATGGTCACATCATTCGCGCCGAGCAGTCCCTTCGCCTTCAGCGCATCCCGTACGCGAGCATTAACGCGATGGACCTCAGCCCAGGTCTGCGAGACCACCACAGCCGAGGCGCTCTGTTCGGCGAGATGCAGAAATTCGTCGGCGAGTTTGTCCGCTTGATCGCCCAAACCGCAGGCCACAACCGCGCCCATCTTATCGAGCCTTTCAAACGATTCACCAACCTTGCCAGCCGAAGCCGATTCGACCGCTTCCCGATACTGCTTGATTCGTTTGCGCTCATTGAAGTTCCGTCCGAGTGATGGGTCTTGCCGACGAACCTTGTGAAGCTCAATCGGCTTTACGCCGGCATGGCGCTCGATGGCCAGCAGGGCATCCGAAGCCTCGACTGCCCCGTGCTGTCGTGTGTCGCCGGAAAGAATCACCCGCGCATTGCGTTCGCGAGCGAGGCGCAGCAATTCGAGCATCTGCCGTCCACCAATCTGCCCCGCCTCGTCCACCACCACGATCGCGCCAACGGCGAGTTCGCCCTTTCGGAGAAAATTCGCAACCGTGGACGGCGACGGCAATCCCGCCTTCTCCATGTCCACGACTTGTTGACGCTGCGGCGCGAGGACGACGACAGGTTGCCCGGCGTGTTGTAGCTGCTCGACGAGTTCCCGGAGAACGAAACTCTTGCCAGTGCCTGCGCCGCCACGAAAAGCGGTAATCGCATTCGTGGAAGACGACAGACCATCGAGAGCTTTGCGCTGTTCGTCATCCAACTTGGGATTCGCAGGACGCGGATTCGCCACGAGCGGATGACAGGCCGCGACGCCTTCCTTCGCGGTTTGGACAATTTCCCATTCGCGAAGCAACACGTCGCGCATCGTCACTTCACCAGGTCGCGCTTCCTCGCGGATGTAGCCACGCTCGCGAGTGAATTCCATCAGCTCTTGGACCGAAAAGCTCTCACCTCGCGCACGTCCAAGAGCCTCCTGCCACACCTGACATTCAAGCACGACGGAGTTGCGGTCGAACAGATGCTCCTCTGCCCATTGCACAGCGTCGTCCACGGACATCCGTATGTCATCAGATGGTCTTTGGCGGGACTGATTGCGGAGGCCGCTGATTTCCTCACGCTCCGCTCGTGTCAATTGCGATTCCCACAAAGAGAGCAGTTCGGGGTGGCTTAAATCCTTCTGCTTTCGTGCGCGCTCCGCTGTCGCCAGCAAACGACGTGTGGTCATCACATCGCCGCCGACAAGCTCCGGTTTCTCCTCCAAGAGTTTTGCCAGAGCCTTGTCAATCTCCGCCCGTCGTTTCGAGAATCGCTCGCACAGTTCGTCCGAGACTCCCTCAATTTGGAAATCACCACGCGCCCGGTTGCGAATCTGATAGCCGAAGCTACGCAGTTCGCGAGCGAGTTCGTGATAATAGGCGTTCTCAGCGAACTTCCGGGCACGCAACAGCTCGTAGTTTTGCAAGGCTTTCCAGCGATTCTCAACTGGATCAAAGGTCGCATTGAAAACAATGCAGTGCGTGTGCAGGTGTGGGTCGAGAGCGCGAGACGTGTCATGCGCGAAGAGAGCCGCTGCAAAATTGCCAGTGAGCCGATCGTTCTGTGCGCCACCTGTCCGAACGCGTGTCGCGGCAAACGCCTCGAATTCGCGTAACGCCGTCTTTACCGCCCGTGCGTGTGCTTCGAGAATCCGCTCATCTCTGCCGAGGAACGCCGCCAGGGACACAGACTTCGGAGGCGAAAAGGTAAAGTCGTAGAAAATCCGCCGATTGGCCGTGTTCTCGCCATCCCCGATCCGCGTCGTGTTCAGCCGTTGGGTCAGTGTCTCGCCAGTAGCCGGGTCTTGATTCTCGCACAGCCGCAGAAAGTCATCGGCCCGGACTTTACCGGACAACCCAAGCCGTTCCGCAGCCAACCCAACCCATTCGCCACTGACGCGCTGCCCCTCATCATAGTAGTCACCGACGCAGAGATGTTCCTCAAAGTATTCGCGCGCATTCTTGAGGTTGTATTGCGTCTTCGCCGTGACCACTTACATGACGTTATGCGACCCACGGCAAAAGTTTGTGTATGTGATACACCGTTTATTTGCGCCGTCCGTGATTGAGAACACAGCGCCAAAACCAAACTGTTCCTGCTGCACCACAGGCCGCCGCGCCAATGAAGTTCGCCTGGGGGCTGATACTCCAGAGCCACGCGCCGACAAATGAGCCGGTGGTGACGATGCAGTCGCGAATCAAATAGTAAGCGCCGTAGGTGCGGGCGCGCAGTTCTGGGGGGGCTTGCGCGATGATGAGGGCCTTGCGTGCCGGTTCGCCAAATTCCTTCAAGCCGCGCACCGCGAATGCGACTGCGAGCCAGGCGAAGTTATCGGCGAACAACAGCGACACCGGAAACAGGGTGAAGAAAATGAACGTCGCGAACACGAATGGCCTCTGCCCGTGCTTGTCGGCGAGATGGGCAACGGGGATGTAGCAGAACATGGCCGTTATCATCTCGATGGCCGTGAGCACGCCGAACTGTTCAGCGCTCACTCTCGCATGATTCATCGCCCACAGAATGACGAAGGCATAAGGGAGTCGTTCACAGAAGCGGATGAGGATGTCGCTTACCAACAGTTCACGAAGCGTCGGATTAAATAACTTCACCACTCCGAAAAAACTAACGTCAGAAGTGTCATTGCTCGTTCGTGCCTCCGGCACTGGTTCGGCCATGAACCATTGGAACACCGCTGTCGCCGTGCTCAACGCGATACAGCCAAGCAACGCATAGCGAACGCCTTGCTCCCATCCAAAGCGCGTGATGGTCCAACCACCGATGAGCGGGCCGACCATCATCGGAATACGCCGCACCATCGATTGCACGCCAACGCCCATCGTGTGTTGTCGTTTCTCCAACGATGTCGCGACAACGGCGAAGGTCGTCGGCAGCGAGAATCCGCTCCACGCGAGAAACAGAAACACACCGATAACCAGAGCAAGCCAGTGCTGCCAGACAAGAACCAGAATGTAGCCCGCCAAGGAAAGCCCGTTGAAAAGAAGGAGTGATCGTCGCTGACCCCAACGGTCCGTCAGCCAACCCCCGGGATAGGCGTACACTGCGCCGAGCAGAGTTTGCAGCGCGTCGAACAGCCCAATTACGAACACGCCCGCACCGAGCGTTTCGAGATACTTGGGCGCGAAGCCGAGCCAAAGCTTTTCACCGGTCAGCGCGAGTACGAGCGCGACGAGGAGCAACGAGGTGTTGCGGCGCAGTGCGAGAAAATCGGCAATGCTGCGCCAGCGACTCACGCGGAGAATTTGACCTCCGGCATTTTCTTATCGAAGAAGATATTCTTGTGACTCACGCTCATTGAGAGCGCAACAGCAACGTCCGCTTTGATGATTTTCAGATGCCGGGCAGCGGACGCGATGCGTGTCTGGCATCGTGTGTCCACATTGTTGAGGCTGGCGGTCTTGGCGGCTGAACCGACGGCGATGCCGAGGTCAATGCACCGGAGTTGACAGACTGGACCGGCAAATTCCCATGCAGAGGATTTCTCGTCACTATAGGAAGGTCGCGCTTGCAGGAATTCCGCGCATGTTCCGTAGCCGCACGCGCCGCAATCATATTGCGGTGGATACCACTCCGCGAGACCAACGAACAACACCAAGTCGAGTTTCTCCGCCGTGTCTGCGTCCCGAAACCAAATCGCCTCTTTGTGTTTCTGCCCGCGCTCGCGTAGCCATTCCGCCAGCCGTTTCAGCGTCGGCTTGTCCTCGACAATGACCGTTTCGATAAACGGTGTTCCCCCTTTTAGAAAAAGCTGACCGCCGCTTTTTGGTGCGGTCATCGCGGCGACCGCACAAAGGTTCGCAACGTGCCGCAGCGCATTTAGAAAGATGGTTTGTTGATCCATAAAAGTTAAGTGGTGGACGCTCTTCGTTTGCACTCGGCATAGAGCGCGTCGTAAACGATGAACTCCTTGTCCAGAATCTCATGATCGCTCAAGCCAAGTGCGCTGAATCCGAAGGCTATCCAGCGCAAACCTTCCCCTGCCGCGTGCGGTTTCGACGGATGCGAATCGGCTGCGCGAACAATTTCACCGAGCAGCAGGAGGGCTGGCTCGGTGAGTTTGTATTTCTTCAGAATGGATTCGAAGGAAACATCCTCGCCGTGATGACCAAGTTCGCAGCCGTCAATGTCGAATGGGGTTGCGCCGAGTTCGCGAGACTTCGCTGCGACTTGATCCGCAGGCGCAAAAATGAATTCGGCCTGCGGGTCTATAAACTTTTTGATGAGCCAAGGACACGCAACGCGGTCCACCTTCACCTTTTCGCGAGTAATCCACTTCATGCAGGAGTTTCACAGTATCACGCTTTAATGCGGATGTTGCGGAATTGCACTTTCGAACCGGGATGATGGTTTTGCAACGCGATGAAACCTTTTGCTCGGCGCGTGCCGTTTTGCAATTCAGCAACGGGCATTCCGTTGAGCTTCACGCTGATGTTGTTCCCGTTCGCAACGATTTCGTAATGATTCCACGCACCCGCTGGGTTCGAGGCGAGCGAAGCGCTTGCCGCGAGTTTGTAAATCGCGCCGGTGCGATGCAATGCACTGCCGGGATTTCCATTCTCGTCAATCCCGCGTTCGTCAATTTGCACTTCGTAGCCCTGGCTATCCGCTGGCCGGAAGTCTCCATTCAATTGTGGAATGCGCAGGTAAACACCGGAATTATCGGTGATATTGCTGACCCGCCAATCCAAACGCAGCTCGAAATTATCGAATTCCTTTTGCGAGAACCAAAGCAGGCCCGGCCCGCCGTCGCTTTCCAGAATTGATTTGGCGATGACGATGAACTGGCCTGGTCCGGTCATCTTCCATCCGTTGAGCGTGCCGTCGAAGAGAGGAGCGAAGCCCGCCTCAACTTTCGGTGTCAGCTTGTCCACGATTGCGGCCGCAGTCTTGCGGGCGAGCGTGAGCGCGGTCAGCGAAGGATTTGCTGAACCGATTGCCGGGAAGACCGCAGGCCCGGCGACGTAGGCATTGTCAATATGATGAAACTTACTGTCAAAGTCGGTCACGGAGTCCGCAACACTGTTTCCCATCCAGAGCGTTCCCGCTTCATGATGCGTCGTTCCTATATTGTCCTGGAATTTCGGCGGCGGATTCTGCTGCCAAGGCGGATTCGCGCCGGGCACAAGAAACTCCAAATCAGGACTCGTTGTGTTCGGGTCTTTCACATTCGCCAGCCGACGTGCGAGTTTGACGGCTGCGTCGTCCATCGCTGTCCAAAGCGTGTCGTCAGCATTGTTCTTTACAAGATTCACCCATGCACGGCGCGCCTGGAACTCGTCGCGTTGATCCGGCACGTCGAACGCGAGGTTCACCCAACTCTTTGTTCCAGCGTCGGGAGCGGACGGATCGGCGTTCTTGTCACCAGTCATCTCGCCGATGCCACGAATCGTGATTGTGACCCAATCAGGATTCTGGTTCGCCTGCATTCGGCCTAACAACTCGATGTCAGGAATCGCACGGAACATCACGTCTTCGGGATTAGTGCTGCTCGGTCCAACGGCAGCAGCGGTTATTTGGAAATGATAACGTCCAGCGCCGTTCGATCCGCGAACGAGGAGAGCAGCCGCTTCAAGCTCCGTCGGCAACGTATAATCCGGCTTCGTTGTATCAATCGCTTTCTGGAGTGCACTGCGTTTGATGCGACAAGTGAGATTGCTGCGCAGATGGGCCATCAAGTTGCGCCCCATTTTCGGCGTGCCGAACGATTCCATTGCGAGCCGAGTCGTTTCAATCGTGCCTTGCGCGAGCACCACGATCCCGTCAGGCGACATGACATCGTTTTTCGAAATTGTCTGCCGCTGGCCGTTGATCGAAACTTCAATTTCAGTGACACGATTGCCGTCGCGTTTGAGTCGGATTACGTGCGCTCGCGGCACTACAAAGATTCGTCGCGCTGAGTTCGGACCGTTGGCTTGCTCGCGGATCGCACTGAACAAAATCGGAACGCTGCTATACTTGTCGAAGCTGAAAAGGCCGGAGCGCGGCGCGGCGGCTTGAACCGCCAACGGCGCTTCTTCGACATCCTTAATAGTCGCGATCTTGATTTTGTTATCCGTCGAGTCTTTGACTTCCTTGCTCTTGTTGAAGATCGCCTCGAATAGCTTGCCGGAGATGTAATCCGTCTTGTCAAAGACACCAATCTCCTGCTCGACCTCTTCATAATTGTTTTTTGGTGTGCCCGCCGGAGTCTTGATGCCTGTGCCGGACTTTTTCACCGTCAGATAATCGCGAATATCATTCGGCCAATTTGCGAAGTCTTCAGCGGTAAGCTGCGGCGACCAACCGCCCCAATGAATCGAGCGTCCGCCAAGACAATAGGCCAAGCCCGTGAACGTCTGGCTGCTGTGCCACGGCGAACCCCAAACCCGATTGCGTGGGCCGGGGTCTTCCGCATTGTTCCGCACGAGCGCAACGCCTGGCGCGACAATGTCCATCGGGCTGAGATTCTGCGCGTGTTCCGAAACCAAGAATCCGCCGGCGTCGAGTACGAGAACGCGCAGCAAACTTTTTTCGCCATAGCGGAAAATCTTTTCCGCGCAATACGCGCCGAACATTCCAGCACCGATGACAATCACATCGAAAGGTGCGCCGCCGTTCGCGACAACTTCCTCCCATGTGTTGCAGTGGTATCGGGAAATAATGTCGAGTCCAAGCGTCGTGTCCTGAACTTCCACCGTGTCGCTCGGATTCGCTGACGGATACAATCTCGGCAATGTGCCTGGCATAATCAGTCCTTTCGTTTGCAGTCCATGTCGGTTTCAACGGGGTACAACGCTGCCCCTTCAGCTACTACGGAAGGCCAAGTATCGCTCTTTCAGAAAATCTGTCGCCTTAACTTTCCTTAAGAATTGGAATCTCGCCGTCGCGGGCCGGAACAGCGATACTTGTGCAACGTGCCGAAGATTTTGGTCATCGAAGACGATAGCAAAACCGCCAACGCCATCCGGACGGGTCTGCGTGGCGAGGGATATGATGCTGCTATTGCCAGAACCGGTGAAGATGGATTTTTCCAACTTAATGCGGAGACATTCGATCTCGTTGTCCTCGATTGGATGCTGCCGGGTCGGTCCGGAATCGAGATTTTGAAAACCATTCGTGCACACGGAACGAAGACGCCTGTGCTGTTGCTCACCGCCCGTGATGCCATTGAAGATCGCGTGTTGGGACTTGACGCCGGCGCAGACGATTACCTCGTGAAGCCCTTCGCTTTCGCTGAACTGCTGGCAAGGGTTCGTGCATTGTTGCGTCGAGCCGGCGAAACTGACACGCTCCGAAAGCAAATCGGCGACCTTGTGCTCGATGTAGAGAACCGTCGCGTGAAACGAGGCGCTCACGAAATCGCGGTGACTCCGCGCGAATTTGAACTGCTGGCTTGCTTGCTTCGTTACCACGGTCAAACCGTCACTCGTCAAATGCTCGCTAAAGACGTTTGGCGGGAGACCAATCGAGCCACACCGCTCGACAACGTCATTGATGTGCATGTCGCTCACCTGCGGCGGAAGATCGACGAAGGTCACCGCATTAAACTGATCCACACAGTACGCGGCGTCGGCTTCGTCCTCCGAGAAGAACCATGAAGAACTGGTGGAAACGACGCACCCTGAAACTGCGACTAACGCTGTGGTACGCGGCGGCGACCTCAGTAGTCCTCGCTGTGTTCGCATGGGTCGCGTACGAGGTGGTTGAACATCGCTTGGGCGCTGAACTCGACCGCCAACTCCGAATTGATTTCGATTTGCTTGAAGCCCAACTGGACGCCGATGTTTCCGGCAAAATTCGTTGGCTGGTCCAGGGCGCTCACGGCGACGAAGGCTTTGCACGATTGTCCGCGTGGTTCGAGGTTTGGTCCGAGGACAAGCAACTTCTCGTTCGCCATTGGCCGGTGCGCGAAGCTGACATCAAAAGTCCACTGCCAGCTCCAGCGGAATTGTCCCTGCGCTTTCGAACTGTCGAGCTAGAACCAGGGCTGCACGTGCGGCTCATGGAACGTCCGGGCCGTGTGCGTGAGCGCGGTGTCATCTTGCGAATATTCCGCGATGAAACCAACGTTCGTCACACACTTCGAGAGATCGTGGAAGTGTTCGTTCTGGCCGCGCCATTGGCTGTGGCTTTGGCTGCGCTCGGCGGGTATCTGGTCGCGCGGCGTTCGTTGAAGCCTGTGGCGGCAATGGCCGAGCAAGCGAGGAAAATCTCTTCCGAATCTCTCGGCGAACGCCTTCCCAATCCAAATCCGCATGATGAACTCGGTCAACTTGCGGCTGTGTTCAACGAAACCCTTCAGCGTCTCGAAAATTCCTTTTCTGAGTTGAAACGCTTCACCGCAGATGCTTCTCACGAATTGCGTACGCCGCTCACCGCGTTGCGCGCCGTAGGCGAAGTCGCATTGCGACAAGGCGGCGATAACGCGGTCGCGCTTCGTGAAACGATTGGCAGCATGTTGGAGGAAGCTCAGCATCTGAATGACCTCATCGAATCGTTGCTCACGCTGGCTCGCATGGAGGGTAGAAAGATTTCCACAAAGCCCGAATTGGTGAACCTCGCTGAAGTGGTTTGCGAGGTGCGCGATAACTTGAACGTCATCGCGGCGGAAAACCACCAGACTATCGAACTAACGGGCAACGACGATGTCACCGTGATGGCCGACCGGCTTCTCGTTCGGCAGGCGTTGATGAACATCGTCCACAATGCCGTCCGGTATTCGCTGCCTCAGACGCGCATCACCATACGAACTGCCGAGCGCGGTGGTGAGGCCATTATTGAGGTCGCCGACCAAGGTCTTGGAATACTACCCGAGCATCAGCAGAAAATCTTCGAGCGCTTCTATCGAGTGGACAAAGCCCGCTCCCGCGCCGAAGGCGGCCACGGCTTGGGCCTCGCGATTGCCAAATGGTCCGTCGAGCATCAAGGCGGACACATCGAGTTGGAGAGCGAATTTGGCAAAGGCAGCACTTTCCGCATCGCGCTTCCGTCTTCCTCATGAAAGGAAAACAAACTATGTCAGCTTGGTTTTGGTATGCCGTCGGCACAGCGGTGCTCTACGGCGCGCATCAAATCTTCACGAAGCTCGCCGCCGAGAGAATCGGCGACGGACTTGGCGGCTTCGTCGTCGAAGCAAGTGCCGCGCTGACAATCTTGCTCTATCTGGCGTGGCTACGTTTTGGAGGGACATGGAATCAAACCTCGTCCGCGCCCGGCGTGTTTTATTCTGTGCTCACCGGCATCTGCGTCGGCGCGGGCACTATTCTCGTCTTCGTGTTGTTTCAGAAAGGCGGACCACTGTCCGCTGTGCCGATGATTCTCGCAGGCGGCGCGGCAATCATGGCCATCGCTGGCATCTTCTTTTTCAAAGAGAGCGCTTCACTGCCGCGCCTGTTGGGAATCGTAATGGCCCTGGTTGGTTTGTATTTGCTGCGGTTATAAACAAGCGATCCATCGATTTCTGAATGAATCCTTAACGAAGATTCAGTATCCCGACACGTGGGTTGCCGAGTAGCGTTTAGGCGTGAACCTCGTTCAACCTGCGTTGCGCCGCCCACTCACGATTCTGGTGGCGGTAATTGCCGTGGCCCTTGGCTCTGTCCTGGCGCTGCGGCAGATGCCTCGTGACATTTTTCCGACGTTGGGCATTCCCACCATCTACGTCGCACAACCTTTCGGCGGCATGGACCCGGCCCAAATGGAGGGCTACCTGACTTATTATTACGAGTACCACTTCCTCTACATCACCGGGATTGAGCATGTCGAATCGAAGTCAATTCAAGGGGCGTCCATCATCAAACTCCAATTCTACCCCGGCACCGACATGTCTCAGGCGATGTCTGAGACGGTCGCCTACGTGAACCGCGCGCGCGCTTTCATGCCGCCAGGCACGGTGCCGCCATTCATCATGCGGTTCGACGCCGGCAGCGTACCGGTTGGTAACTTGGTTTTTTCCAGCGAGACGCGCTCGGTCGGCGAAATGCAAGACGCAGCGCTGAATCTCGTTCGTCCCTTGTTTGCCACGTTGCCGGGCGTGTCTGCGCCGCCGCCGTTTGGCGGGAGTGCGCGCAGCATTGTCATCAACGTGAAGCCGGACCGCTTGCGTGCCTATAACATGGCACCCGACGAAATCGTCGCGGCCATCACTGCTGCGAACATCATCAGCCCGTCTGGCAACATGCCCATCAAGGGGAGGTATCCGATGGTGCCGCTCAATTCGGTCGTGAGAAACATCAAGGACCTGGAAAGCGTGCCGATTCGCACGGGCGTTTATCCCGCAGTTTTTCTACGCGATGTCGGCGAGGTGCGGGACGCATCCGACATCATCACCAGCTACGCGCTGGTGAACGGTCGGCGAACCGTTTATATCCCGGTCACTAAACGATCAGACGCCTCGACGCTCTCCGTCGTCAATCTTGTCAAAGAAAACATTCCCAAGTTCCAGAGCGTCGTGCCGGGCGACGTAAAGGTCAGCTACGAGTTTGACCAGTCCCCTTATGTCACGCGAGCGATTCGCGGATTAATGTTAGAAGGCGGCTTGGGGGCGATCCTTACCGGTTTGATGATCCTGCTCTTTCTGCGAGACTGGCGTAGCGCGCTGATCGTAGTCATCAACATTCCCCTTTCCCTGATGGCCGCCATTCTCGCGCTCTGGATTTCCAAGCAGACCGTTAACATCATGACACTAGGGGGCTTAGCTTTGGCAGTTGGAATTCTCGTGGATGAAGCGACTGTCTGCATCGAGAATATTCATACACATCTAACACGTGGCGGCACGCTTGATCGCGCCGCCAAGGATGCGACGACGGAGACGACGATACCGCGACTGCTGGCGATGTTCTGTGTCCTGGCTGTGTTTGTGCCTACACTATTCATGGCTGGCGCTGCCAAAGCGATGTTCCTTCCACTCTCGCTGGCCGTGGGCTTTTCGATGGTAGCTTCCTATCTCTTGTCCACGACCTTGGTGCCAATCCTATCGGTTTGGTTTCTGCGCGGATTCGAGAATAAGGTCGAACGGGGACACGAAGGACAATTCGTGAGATTCCAGGGGCGTTACATAAAAATGCTGCAAAGCGTAGTCCGCGTACGCTGGGCGATCGTTGTCATTTACGTGGTAGTCGCGTTTTTGGTTATTGGGCTCGTCGGGCAACGCCTGGGGACAGAAATCTTTCCCAAAGTGGATGCCGGCCAGCTTCAGGTGCGCTTGCGCACGCCGACAGGAACGCACGTTGACGGGACTGAAGCCATCGCATTGCAAGCGTTGGACATCATCAAGAACGAAGTTGGCACAAACAACGTCGAAATCACACTCGGCTTCGTAGGAGTTCATCCGTCGAGTTATCCCATCAACTTGATTTACCTCTGGAATGGCGGCTCAGAGGAAGGGGTCGTTCAAGTCCAATTAAAGCCCGGCACGCCGATTCGGATCGAAGAACTCAAAGAACGGCTGCGGAAAAAATTCGCGGCTCAACTACCAGGAGTAAGCGTCTCGTTCGAGCCGAGCGACATCGTTAGCCGGGTGATGAGCCTCGGCGCGCCCACGCCGATTGAAGTGGCCGTCAGCGGTCCGAATCTGGCAGCTAATCGCGAGTTCGCGGAGAAAGTCAGGGACAAGCTCCAGCACGTTTCCAGCTTGCGCGACGTGCAATTCGGACAAGCGCTGGATTATCCAACCGTGGACGTGAATATAAACCGGGAGCGTGCCGGTATAATGGGAGTGAAGGTGGCGGAAGTGTCGCGTTCCCTCGTCGCCGCTACTTCGTCGAGCCGGTTTGTCGTGCCGAACTTTTGGGCCGATCCGAACAGCGGAGTTGCTTACCAAATCCAAGTCCAAATTCCTCAGAGCTTCATGAACTCTGTTGAAGAAGCCCAAAACATCCCGGTCACTTACCGAAACGGCCAGGCGATTCTGCTTCGCAACATCGCCAGCGTCACCGAAGGCACCACTCCCGGCCAGTATGAACGCTACAACATGCAACGAATGATAACCGTGACTGCCAACATTGGCGGCGCGGATTTGGGAACGGTCGCACAACAAGTCAGAAGCGCGATCAAAGAACTTGGGAATCCGCCGCCCAGAGTCAATGTCGCTGTTCGCGGCCAAGTTGTGCCAATGCAGCAAATGTTGAATGGTCTGCAAACCGGTCTCCTGCTCGCGGTGGTCGTCATCTTCCTGCTCTTGGCCGCGAATTTCCAGTCGGTGAAATTGTCAGTGATCATCGTGTCCACCGTTCCGGCCGTGATTGCCGGTGTCGTGCTGGCGCTGTGGCTGACTGGAACGACGCTCAATATTCAATCTTTCATGGGCGCGATCATGGCCGTTGGTGTTGCAGTGGCAAATGCGATTCTCCTCGTCACTTTTGCGGAGCGCAGTCGTGTCGGCGGAGCAGCAGCAGATGCAGCAGCGGTTGATGGCGCTCAAAGCCGCTTGCGCCCGATCTTGATGACGAGCCTTGCCATGATCGCTGGCATGATGCCGATGGCGTTGGGCTTGGGTGAAGGAGGACAACAAACAGCGCCGCTTGGCCGCGCTGTCGTTGGCGGTCTGGCTGTCGCCACGTTAGCCACATTGCTCGTGCTGCCTTCCGTGTTCGCCATCGTGCAAGGTCGTGCTCATCGGCGTTCGGCGTCACTTGATCCCGATGATCCTAACAGGAGAAGTTCAGCCACTCCTCAACCGAGAGCCGAAACGTAAAGGAGAGTTTATGAGACACACCAATTATTTCGTTTGCATTGCAGTAATGGCCTTTGCATCAGGCTGCGCTTTCAATCGCTCTCTTGTTCTTCAAACTGCCGTTGGTCCTGCGCCGTTTGACACCGGAACGAGGTCACCTGAAGGCCGGTTGGTTGTTTATTCTGCTCTCGGCGGTGGAAGCTCAGACCCCGACTCCGGTCCTCATCACTCTGATTATAGAATCTACGGCGCAGATGGGAAGCAGTTGAAATACGTCAACAATTGGGTCGGCACTTTCATCGAAGACCCCGCCACTGTGGGGCTCGCACCGGGCAACTACACCGTAGCGGCGAAAGCCATCGCGTCCGGGACTGTGACAGTGCCCGTCGCCATCGAAGCAGGTAAGACGACGGAGCTTCGCTTGGACGGCAGCAAGCTCTATCAAGGGCCGCGAACCAACGCTGCTGACTTCGTGCGACTGCCCGACGGATTTGTCGTGGGGTGGGCTGCGACCGAGGATACCAAAGAGAAATAGCTTTTGAGAGTTAGCCGAAATTCACAACGCATGAACAAATACCCAGCGGGCGTTGCCCTTATTGTTATAGCATTGGTCGGACAAGGAATCATTTCGGGCTGCAAACCGCCCGCTGCTGAACCAGCCAAAGAGGCAGCCGCCACGCCAATCGCCGTGCAAGTTGTCCAGCCCAAGCGCGGCCCAATTACGCGAAACGTTACGCTGCCGGGCGAGGTCAAGCCGTATCAACAAGCGACGCTTTACGCGAAGGTCGCGGGCTATTTGAAGAAAATCAACGTGGACAAGGGCGACCCCGTTAAAGAAGGCGATTTGATTGCGGACATCGAAGTGCCTGAATTGCTTGCCGACGAAACAAGATACAAAGCGGAAGTTGAAGTTGCAGAACTCGACTACAAAAGACTGAGCGAATCGCAAAAGAAGCTGCCGGATTTGGTCGTTCCGCAAACCGTGGACAACGCCAAAGGCAAATTGGATGTCGCCAAAGCCAGCCTGGAGCGCACCGAAACGTTGCTCGGTTTCACAAAAATCACCGCACCGTTCTCCGGTATCATCAGCAAGCGCATGGTTGATGCCGGCGCGTTCATTCCCGCAGCGACATCGGGCAGCGCCGCACAAAACGCGGCGATTGTGACCCTCACGGATTTTAATCGAGTGCGCCTTCAGGTCGCTGTCCCCGAACTGGAATCATCGCTCGTTGCGACAGACCAGCCGGTCAAGTTGACCGTGGATGGGCTGCCCGGTCGCACTTTCGAAGGAAAGGTCACGCGCTTCTCCTACACGCTGGAGGAAGCGACCAAGACGATGTTGGCTGAGATCGAACTGCCGAATCCCAAGCTGGAACTTCGACCAGGCATGTATGCCATCGTGAAAATCGGCATCGAGCGAAAGGAAGACGCGCTTCTTGTTCCAGCCGATGCGTTGGTGACAGAGAGGGCAGGCGCGTTTGTTTTTACAATCAATGACAACAAAGCGAAGAAGACGCCGGTCAAGACGGGTTTCAACGACGGTGCGAACGTCGAGATTGTCAGTGGAGTGAAATCTGATCAGCCGGTGATATTTGTCGGCAAACGATCTTTGAGCGACGGCCAACCCGTGCAAGTGGAGGCCAAATGAGGCGCTGGTTCTTGGCGCGTCGCGCTTCATGGTATGTTTGTGGAGTCGCAATTTGCATTTCGCTGCCATTACACGCGCAGGGGTTGGCGTCCTCCACAGATTCAAAGACCAACAACGCTTATCTTATTGACCTGCCGACCGCCTTGCGGCTGGCAAACGCGCAGAACCTGGATATTCAAATCGCGCAGCAGCGACTCAAGGAAGCCAAAGCCAACCATGAAAGTGCCGTCCAACTCTTTCTTCCATCGATTTCACCCGGCGCTGCTTACCGCCGCCACGAGGGCCAAATTCAAGATGTCGTCGGCAACATCATTGACGCCGATAAGCAATCGTACACCGTCGGTGGCGCGCTGGCGGCACAAGTGGATTTTGGAGATGCGATTTACAAATCGCTTGCGGCCAAACAACTGATGAACGCAGCCGACCACGCCTTGGAATTACAACGCCAGGATTCCGCGCTCGCAGCGGCACAGGGTTATTATGAGCTCGCCAAAGCCAAAGCCCTCGCGGACGTGATCAAGGAGTCCCTGAACATTTCCCAAGACTACCAGAGACAACTTCACGAGGCGGTTGGCGTTGGCCTTGCGTTCAAAGGCGACGAACTGCGGGTGCAAACGCAAACCGAACGCTATTTAATCACGCTGCGTCAGGCGCTGGAACAGAAACGCGTCGCCTCCGCGCGACTCGCGCAAATCCTGCATCTGGATTCCAGCGTGGAGTTGATTCCACAAGACAGCGACCTTGTGCCGCTGACGCTCACCGAAACAAACATGCCTTTGGCTTTGCTAGTGCAACAGGCGCTCCGGTCGCGTCCTGAACTGAAACAAAACCAGTCTTTAGTCACCGCCGCGCGCGCCGCAAAGAATGGGGCAGTTTACGGACCGCTGATTCCATCACTGGGCGCGCAGACATTTGTCGGCGGACTCGGCGGCGGGAAAAATGGAAGCACCGGAAACTTCGGCCAGTCAGAAGATTATTTTGTCGGGCTCGGCTGGAGAATTGGCCCTGGCGGCTTGTTTGATTTCGGCCGTGTTCATGCGAGCAAAGCGCGCCTTGAAACCGCTAAGCTCAATGTCGAGAAGGTGCAGGACGAAATTACTCGGCAAGTAGTCGAGGGTCGCGCGCGCGCGGACTCGCTGCTCGACCAACTCGGTACGACCAAACAAAACCTTGCCACGGCTTCCGAGACTCTGCGATTGACGCGCGAACGCAAGCAATTCGGTGTCGGCGCGGTGCTCGAAGACATCCAAGCCCAACAGGAATTGACTCGCGCCCGTTCTGATTACCTGAGCGCAGTCGCCGAATTTAACAAGGCCCAATACCTTCTGCTGAAAGCCTTGGGCGGTTCACTCGCAACTGGCGGACCTAATGAGGGTGCGGCGCTACCCAAAACCGAGAGATGAGGCGCGTGCGATTCATAAAGCGAACCACCATCGCTCTCAGTTTTTTGATCGGTGGGACGCTGGTGTTTGCGCAAGAGACATTGCCTGAGCCAATCACATTGCCTTTGTTGGACGATGACGTGTCACTCCGCGTCCCGGTGAGAATGTTTGGACAGACGAACTATTTTCTCGTGGACACTGGCACGTCGGCCACAGCTCTGGATGTGCGCTATCGTGATTTGCTGGGCGCACGTGTTCGACAGTGGGATGGACGCGACTTTTATCGTTGTCCGCAAATCGCAGTCGGGAACACGCGGCTGCCAGTGAACGAGGTCTTCTGCACTGACTTGAAAATGTTGCGCATGATTACCGGCGAGTCATGCGATGGCATCCTCGGAATGGCGTTCCTGAAGCGCCATGTGGTTCAGTTAGATTTTGACCAATTAGTGCTGAAGATTGGAAATGAAGTCTCATCACAAATGCACACCAGCGTCTGGCGCATTCACATGAGCCCATCAAATCAAAGCCATTTCCAGATTCCGGTGGTGATTAACAAGTGCAAGACTCTCGAATTGCTCCTCGACCTTGGCGACAGCAGTACCATCTCCCTCAAAAAAGCAGATTGGGAAACCGTCTTTCCGCCCGGCGCAAGAGCCCCCGTGCATCAAGTGCTTCTGGCTGGTCCTGAGAAGAAAGTGACCCAGAGCATGTCGGCTCGACTGGCGAGCTTCGAGATAGAATCTCACGATTACTCAAATATTGTGTGTGCTCTCAGCGCTTACGAAACTGCTCCATCCGCATTAGGACTTGGCTTCTTTAGGAAACATGAGGTCGTGTTCGATTTTCCCAGGCAAACGCTCTATCTGCGACCCGGAAGCCGCTTTGCCGCTCTGGAGGAGGAAGACATGAGTGGGATGCACTTGTTACGAGAGGACGGTAATACCTTGGTGCATTCCGTCGATGACGGCAGCCCCGCGGCCAACGCTGGAGTGAAGTCAGGTGACCGGATTATTTCCGTCAATGGACAAACTTGCGCGACAACAAAAATGAAAACTATCCGTCAGACTCTCAGATCCAAACCGGGCGAGAAAGTGATACTTGAACTCAAACGCGAGGAAGCACGATCAAAAGTGGAATTCCTGCTGCGGCGCATGATCTGACGCCGGTCCGCTGGAAGGCCGACGCCGCAACCACATGAATATGCAGACATGAAAAACAACTCCGTCACGAACTGAAGAAAGGTTAAGAGATTCTTAAGTAACAAGCGGCGGAGCAGCCTCTAAACTGTATTGATGAGCATGAAGAACATGGTCAAGGCAGCGATGGTTTCAATCGCCCTTTCTGTGTTGGCGAATGCGACCGCTGATGAAATAAAAATTACTTTTGACGGCACGAACGCCGGTGGCCTTCCCAAGGGCTGGGACTCGGGCGTCACCGGCAAGGGTGCGGCTAAATGGGAAGTTGTCGCTGACGACAGTGCACCATCGCGCGGCAAAGTGCTGAAGCAATCCGGCGAGGCAACTTTCTGTTGGGCGGCGAAAACGGACGAGCACATAAAAGACGGTTTCGCGGAAGTGAAGTTTAAACCCATCTCCGGCAAAGAGGACCAAGCAGGCGGCATCGTGTTCCGGTTCAAAGATGCGGATAACTACTACATCGTCCGGGCCAACGCGCTTGAGGACAACGTAGTCCTTTACAAGACCGTCAACGGCAAGCGTTCGTCCTTGCAGGCTAAGGATCGGATGTTCGGCTACGGCGTTGACACCAAAGTTCCCAAGGGGAAATGGAGCACCCTACGAGTCGAGTTCTCAGGAAAACTGTTTGCCGTTTCCTTTAACGGGAAGAGACTTTTCGAGGTGGTGGACGAAACGTTTACCGACGCGGGCGCGGTCGGCGTTTGGACAAAGGCCGACAGTGTGACGTTGTTCGACGACTTCGCCTTCGGAAGCAAGTGAGGATTTAAACAATCTAAAAAAGTATGAAGACAATAAAGTTCAGCAGAATCGTTCAAATAGTGACAATCACCGTTGCGTTGCCGCTGACGGCAAGTGCGGCACTCGACACGAATCGCATCGCACAAATCACCGGCCTTTCGGGCACATGGACGGCCGCTGAAGGCGTGTTCAAAGTCACGTTGCCGCGCATCGACCTGCCCGTCACCGTGGACGGTTGGAAAATGCCGCCATTTATGGGACTCACAAGCTGGGCCGGGTTCGTGGACGGCAAGACAGCCGAGGCGATGGTGATGGGCGACCTTGTGCTCTTTCAAGATGAGGTCAATCCCGTGATGAGCGCGCTGTTGGACAATGGGCTCAAAGTCACCGCCCTACACAATCATTTCTTCTTCGATGAACCGAAGGTCTATTTCATGCACATTGAAGGCGAAGGTACGGCGGAAGCGATGGCGAACGGAGTGAAAAAAGCCCTCGCGGCCTCGAAGGAAGTCCGGACGGCAAATCCGCAGCCTGCGAAATCATTCGGCAAACCGATGCCGAACGAGAACGCAATTTCGGCGGCAGCCATGGAGATGGTCCTCGGCAAAGGACAGGCGAACAACGGCATGTTCAAGTTTGTCGTTGGGCGCAAAGCCAAAATGCCCTGCGGCTGCGACGCCACGAAAGAAATGGGCGTGAACACGTGGGCGGCGTTCGCTGGAACGGATGACGATGCGGTCGTGGACGGTGACTTCGCGGTGCTTGAAGACGAATTGCAGGTTGTGCTCAAAAGCCTTCGGGCTTCGGGTGTGAATATCGTCGCGATTCACAGCCACATGACGCACGAGAATCCGCGAATTCTATTCCTCCATTATTGGGGCAGAGGCCCGGCGGGAACGTTGGCTAAAGCGGTTAAATCGGCGTTGGACACTCAGACCAAATAGTCGCCGCCAATCCAATCCTTTCCAGACATTTTCTCCCCGATGCGCTCTGAGATGAAAAGAAAGCTGAATATACAGCCAAAGATGATGCGGCAATGCTTGGACAACTTTTGCTCTTTAGTTTGGGAGTTCTCGTCCCATTCGCTCAACCGAAGGGCGAAACGGTGAAGGTGAAGGGAGAAGTCGTTGACCTCTGGTGTTTCCTCGAAGGCGCAGATCGCGGCGCGGACCACGAGCAGTGCGCCACTTGCTGCGCGAAAGCGGACAATCCGATGGGACTCGTCACCGAAAAGACGAAGTGTACGTGCTGAATGGGACTCAAAAACCATAAGCATGGCAAAAAAGTGTTTCTCGATAAAATGCTGAGACCGTCACAACCGAGGGAACTCTCGTTAAGAAGGGCGGCACAAGTCATCTACGTTTTATCCGTTAAATGAGGGCGAACCGCCTCCTTAAGAAAACAACTATCGCAATTGCCATCGTCGCTCTGGCTGGCGGAGCAGGCGCGTGGTGCTGGTGGCGCGCGCGAAACGGCGGGGCACTCTCCTTCACTACCGCTGTCGTCAAGCGCGGCGACGTGGCAGCAACGATTGGCGCAACGGGCACGATTGAGCCGTTGGAAGTGGTGGACGTGGGCGCGCAGGTTGCAGGGCGCATCGCCGCCCTCGGGAGGGACAACGAGGGCAATACAGTGGACTACCGTTCCGAGGTCGAGGCGGGCGCGTTGCTCGCGAGAATTGACGAGTCGGTTTATGCCGCCGATCTCTCGGTCGCCGAAGCGCGGGAATTGAGCGCCGCCGCGAACGTCGAGCAGATGAGCGCGAAGTTGGACCAAGCCGCCGCCGATTGGAAACGCTCTCAGGAACTGTTCGCCAGCAAACTGATCTCGCAGGTGGACTACGACACCGCCAAGGCGAATTACGAAGTCGCCAAGGCCAATGTTTCCGTCGCCAATTCGGGTGTCGCTCAGGCGAAGGCGGATTTGGAAAAGGCGCAGCGCAATCTGGATTTCTGCACCATCAACTCACCCGTTAGCGGCGTCATCATTGACCGCCGCGTCAACATCGGCCAGACGGTCGTTGCGAGCCTCAACGCGCCGAGCTTGTTCCTCATCGCTCGCGACTTGACCAAGATGCAGATTTGGGCGGCAGTCAACGAAGCCGACGTGGGCCGCATCAAACCCGGCACGCCCGTCGCCTTCACCGTGGATGCGTTTCCGGGTCGCGAGTTTGAAGGCAAGGTCGGCAAGGTCCGACTCAACGCGACGATGACGCAGAACGTCGTGCTCTACACGGTGGAGATCAACATTGATAACGCGGAAAAACTGCTCCTCCCTTACCTTACGGCGAATGTTCGCTTTGTATTGAGTCACCAAACGAACGTATTCCTCGTGCCGAATGCAGCGTTGCGCTGGACGCCATCCTCACTCGCGCAAATCGCGTTCGACACACGCCCGAATAATCTGAACGATCCTCCACCCGGCGATGCATCCGGTGGGCCGTTGAAGAGAAACAGCGGGCAGAAATCATCGCATCGAACGCTCTGGCTGAAAGAAGGTATATTTGTTAGGTCCGTCGAAGTTACGACCGGAACTTCCGATGGCGCGAATACAGCGGTCGCCGCGGACGAATTGCGCGAGGGCTTGGAAGTGGTTACCGGCGAAACCGCCGCTTCGTCACCGACGGATGTAAAGAATCCGTTTTTGCCGAAAGTTATCCGACGTTGAGCAAGCGATGGAACTCATCCGACTGGAGAATCTGTGCAAGAGCTACCGGCGCGGCACTCTGGAGATTCCTGTGCTGCGAGGCGTTTCGCTTACGATTCAGCGCGGCGAATTGGTCGCGCTTGTGGGCACGAGCGGTTCGGGCAAGAGCACGCTCATGAACATTCTCGGCTGTCTGGACCGGCCCACCTCCGGCAGCTACCAGTTTGAAGGCAGAGAGATTTCAGCACTCTCCTCCGATGAGCGCGCCAACCTGCGTCACACAAAGCTCGGTTTTGTATTTCAAAACTTCAACCTGCTCACTCGCACAAGCGCATTGAACAATGCACGGATGCCGCTTGATTATTCATCCACGCATCCTTCGGACGCTGACAGTCTGAGTCGTGCGGAGAAAATGCTCCGGCTCGTCGGTTTGGCGGACCGAATGGATCATGAGCCAGCCGCATTGTCCGGCGGCCAGCAGCAGCGCGTGGCTATTGCCCGATCGCTCATCAACCGCCCGCGATTACTCCTCGCCGACGAGCCTACCGGCAATCTCGACTCACGCACGACTGAAGAAGTGCTGCAAATGTTGCAACTGCTGAACGAGGAGGACGGATTAACCATCATCATCGTCACTCACGATGAAAACGTCGCACGACACGCGCAGCGAATCATTCGCATGAAGGATGGCGTGATCGTGGACGAAGGGCCGCCCGCGCAATCGCAGCTCGCAAATCGCACCGGAACGGCGAGCCTGCCGCCACCCTCCGGGGTCCCGCTGCACAGAAAGGTTGGTCAATTCAAGCACGCGGCACGCACTGCGCGTATGGCGTTGCGCGCGCTGCGATGCAATGCGATGCGTTCGGCCCTCACCTGCTTGGGCATTGTCATCGGAATCGCGGCCGTGATTGCCATGATGGAAATCGGCGGCGGATCTTCGCGCTCCATACGACAAGCCATTGCGAGCCTCGGCGCGAGCGTGATTCAGATTGATCCCGCTGACGTTTCGGTGGGCGGCGTTAGCTCCGGCGGCGGCGGACGCGCTACACTTACAATGGAAGACTCAGACGCGCTCCGCAACGAGTGCGGTGCTTTGCAAAATGTTGCCCCGAGTGTGGACTGTTGGGGACAGGTCATTTACGGCAACAAAAACTGGCGCGTGGGACGAATCCTGGGAACGACACCGGAATATCTCGCCGTGCGCAACTGGCCCGTAGAGGAAGGCGACCCATTTACGATGGAGGATGTGCGCAGTTCGGCGGCGGTATGCCTCATCGGCAGGACCGTTGCCGAAAAGTTATTCGGCATGGAATCGCCGCTCGGCAGGGAAATCCGCCTGCGCGGCGTCGGTTTGAAAGTCGTCGGTATTCTCGCACGCAAAGGGGCAAACGTGATGGGCCAAGACCAAGATGATTTCCTGCTCGCACCGCTGACCACGATCAAATTTCGCGTCACCGGTCAAAGGCAGGGAAATCAGACAGCGACAGCCTCGTCCTCGGCGGGTTCAGCCAGCGCGCGCAGCCAGGTCTATCCCAGCCAACAATCGCCACTGTATCCGCCGCAGTCCGCCAGCCAGGCGGCGGACATGCCGCAACTCGTACGCTTTACCGACCTCGACGATGTATGGGTCGCCGCCGGTGCGCCGCAAAACATTTCGCTGGCAATCCGCCAAGTCACCGCTGTGCTGCGTGATCGGCATCAGATACGCACAGGCGCGCCCGATGATTTCAAGATTCGCGATCACACGGAAATCTCGGAGACATTCGCGGCGACCAGCCAGGTGATGACGAATCTGCTGCTCGTCGTAGCGCTCATTTCCCTTATCGTTGGCGGAGTTGGCATCATGAACATCATGCTTGTGAGCGTGACCGAGCGGACGCGCGAAATCGGCATACGCATGGCGGTGGGCGCGCGCGCCCGCGACATTCTCCGCCAGTTTCTCATTGAAGCCGTGGTGCTATGTCTGGCTGGCGGTGTAACAGGGATTCTGCTTGGGCGTGGAATTTCGATTGCCATTACCACACTCCTCCACTGGCCAACATTGGTGTCGCTGCCGGCCATCCTCGCGTCGGTGGCGGTTTCGTGCACAGTTGGAATTGTTTTCGGATTCTATCCCGCGTGGAAAGCTTCGCGGCTCGATCCAATTGAGGCGTTGCGATATGAGTGAGAATTCTCGCTCAAAGCGCGCAATCACGGCTGCGTTCGCCAGGAGGCTTCCCCGTCTGAAGAAATATTAAGGAGAGATTCAGTATTTTCCGGTAAACCTCTGCCTTAAACTCGCCACACCATGCAATTGCTGTTGAAGTGCAGAAGATTGTTCTGGCCGCTTTGGCTGGCCGTGCTGATGTCCGGGTGCATCGCGCCACGCGAAAGTATTGTCGTCCAAGAACCAATCGGCCCGACGCCGGTCCTCGAACGGGCTACTCGAAAACCGCAAGGCCATCTCGTCGTTTTTTCCGAACAGGAAACGAAATCAGTCGGCGATTCGGATTACACGGTTCACTCCAACTACAAGATTTACAGCGAAGGGAAACTTCTGATGTCAGTGCCGAATCAAGAAGGCAACTTCGGAGAAGAACCTTCGGCGGTTGGTTTGCCGGCCGGTTTTTACACGGTCGTCGCCAATGCGGCGAAGTTCAGATCGGTGACCGTCCCGGTAGTGATTGATGACTTCAAAACAACAAGGCTTTATCTGGATGGCAGCGGAGCGCGACTAAAGAAATCAGGCGAGGAAGGTGATTTTGTGCGCCTGCCTGACGGGAGCATTGTCGGCTGGCGCGCGAAACAGGACGAAAAGAAAAACTGAACGCACCGGCCAAAATATGAAGAGACTCAGCACAGTCCTTATTGTGGCAAGTCTGACATGTAGCATCGCTTTGTCGCAGACCATCAACTTCGATGACGCTAAAACCGGCGCAGCCCCGCCCGGCTGGACCGCGACGAAAACCGGAAAGGGTGAAGCGAAGTGGACCATCGAGAAGGACGACACCGCGCCGAGCAAACCGAACGTGCTCAAGCAATCCGGCGAAGCCACTTATCCCCTGTGCTTGAAGAATGAGACGAGTGTTAAAGATGGCTTCGTTGAAGTGAAGTTCAAGCCGATCTCGGGCAAAGAAGATCGAGCCGGTGGCGTGATCTGGCGAGCGAAAGACTCGGACAATTACTACATCGCCCGCGCCAACGCGCTCGAAGACAACGTGACCATTTACCACACCATCAAGGGCAAGCGCACTGAGAAGAAGCGGACGAACACGAAAGTCGCGTCCGGCGAGTGGCACACGCTCCACGTGGATTTCAAGGACGACCATTTCATCGTCACGTTCGATGGCAAGAAGGCACTGGAGTGGGACGACAAAACGTTTGCCGACGCTGGAATGGTCGGCGTGTGGACGAAAGCTGACAGCGTGACGCTGTTCGACGATTTCACTTTTGGAGGCAAGTAATAATGAAAAGACGCATACTGTTTCAGACACTCATCGCTGTGGCACTGCCGTTTGCAGTTCACGCAGCACTAGACACTAACCGAATTGACCAAGTCACCGGGATCAAAGGAACATGGACCGCCGCCGAAGGCGTGTTCAAGGTCACATCGCCGCGCAATGACGTGAAAGTGAATGTGGATGGGTGGACTATGCCTCCGTTCATGGGGCTTACGTCATGGGCCGGGTTTGTGGACGGCAAAAAGGAGGAAGTCATGGTCATGGGCGACCTCGTGTTGTTTCAGGATGAGGTGAATCCCGTGATGAGCGCCGCTCTCGAAGGCGGCCTCAAGGTGACGGCCCTTCACAACCACTTCTTCTACGATGATCCGAAAGTCTTTTTCATGCACATCGAGGGCGAAGGGGCTACGGAAAAGATGGCGAGTGCTGTGAAGAAAGCTCTTGCGGCATCAAAAGAAATCCGCGCGGCGAACGCCCAGCCTGCAAAGATGTTTGGCACACCCGTGCCGAACCAGAACGCGATCACAGCGGCGAATATCGAAACCATTCTCGGCAAGGGACAGGCGAACAACGGCATGTTCAAGTTCGTTGTGGGCCGCAAAGCGAAAATGCCGTGCGGCTGCGAAGCTACCAAAGAGATGGGCGTGAACACATGGGCCGCGTTCGCTGGCTCGGACGACGACGCTGTGGTGGATGGCGATTTCGCGGTGCTCGAAGATGAGTTGCAGTCCGTCCTAAAGAGTTTGCGCAACGAAAAAATCAACATCGTTGCGATTCATCATCACATGACGCACGAAGAGCCACGCATTCTGTTTCTTCATTATTGGGGTCGCGGGCCAGCGGAGAAGCTCGCGCTGTCGGTGAAACGCGCGCTCCAGGTGCAAAAGGGTGTTGCCTTCAACGTCAGCCCCGATGACTACGAGTGCGCACGAGTTGGTGGTGCAGTGGTGATTGATGTTTGCACCCCGACGGAATTTGCGCTCGGGCATGTCCCTGGCGCGATAAATCTGGATGTCAACTCGCCGGACTTCGCGCAGAAAGCCGGTCGGTTGGACAAAACCGAACTCGTCGTGGTGAATTGCCACGTGGGAATTCGAGGCGCACGCGCCTCCGCGATCCTCGATGAACTGGGTTTCCAATCTGTGATGAATCTCGAAGGCGGCCTCATCGCCTGGGAAGCGGCTGGTCACAGAGCGGTGACGGGTTCAGAAGAACCCGCTCCGAAACAATCAACGAAGGCAGTCGCGGCTCAATGAAAGGACAACTCATGAAAGCATCAATTAAATTGTTCAACGGCATCCGTGCTGGCCTCGCACTATTCACGCTGTTCTTGGCGGTCGTCGCGTTTCCCTCGTTCGCCGCTGAGGACAACGGCGCGCTCCTTGGCCGATTGAAAGACAGCAAGCACTCCTTGGCCGATGGCATCAAACAGTCCGAAAAAGAAAATGGTGTCGGGATTTCTGCCAAGTTTGAGATGAAAGGCGACACACTGATGTTGAGTGTCTATACGGCCAAAGCCGGACTCAACAAGGATGCCGAGCACAATGTTCTGATCGAGTTGATTGGTGACGCAGCCAAGGGCACGTGGACACCGGAGACTGAAGTGTTTGAAGACAAGAAGCACCTGACTCGTTCCGCGATGCAGTTGACGTTGGTGCAGCTATCCAAGCTCACGCTTGTTGACGCCATCAAAAAAGCCGAGGCCGCTCAGAAAGGAACGGTTTACTCGGTGATCCCATCCGTTAAGGACGGCAGCGCTGTGTACGACGTGCTGGTTGCGGCAGAAGGGAAGAGCGTTCACCTCGTCGTGGACGGGAAGACAGGAAAAGTGAGTCGCTAAGGCGAGAGCGCACGTTGATGAACCGCGCCCTGCTCGCTGTTGTCGTGTTGCTTTGCACGGTCATCCGCGTTCCAGCTCCGCCACCGCTCGTGACGGGTGATGTGCCCACGGCGGACAAGCGGATGTTCGAGTGGTATCTCGGTGCGCGCTATCAGGAAAGCGAGAGTGGAAATCCTTCCCGGCTTTTGCCATTCAGTGAACTGGTTTACGGCATCAGCGATCGGCAGGAACTCACTTTCGAAATTGCCGGTCTTAGCCAGGATCACGAATACGGCGTCAGCGACTCGGTGATCGGAACGAAGTTTATGTTCCTCAAGGAGACGGAGCGCTGGCCGGGTATTGCCGGCTCGTTCGAATTGAAGCTTCCGACCGGCGATGAAAACCGGAGACTTGGCAGCGGCGAATTCGACTACGACCTGCGATTGCGCACGCAGAAGACATGGGGCTGGTTCACACTCATCGGCAACGTCGGCTATACTTTTGTCACTGAACCAACCAATGGCGGTGTCCGGGAGGAGCACGACAATGTGTGGCTCGTCTCCGCTGCGCAAGAATACGAACTTACGAAAAAGTTCCGACTTCTCTCGGAAATCTATTGGGTCAGCCGCGAAGCACCCGGGGAACCGAACATATTGGCCGGACAAATTGGTTTCAAATACTACGTGCGCGACGATTTGAATATTCACGCCGCAGTCGGCAAAAGCCTGCGCGAAGGGAACGAAGGTGGACCGGACATTCGCGCATACATCGGTCTCAAATGGGAGTTCGGTCCGTTTCCACGGAGGAAAGGATGAAAATACTGACAGCCGTTCTTTTTATCAGTGCTACGTCGGTCTTTGGCGCAGAATCGCTCGTATTGAAAGCCACCGTTCCATTGCCTGGCGTCAGTGGCCGTTTCGATCACTTTGCGGTTGATACGAACGCGCATCGAGTTTTCGTCGCCGCACTTGGTAACGACACACTCGAAGTCATCGACGTAGCAGCAGCTAAGCGTCTCCACACCGTCACCGGTTTGCACAAACCGACCGGTGTGGCGTTCCTGCCAGAGCAAAATCAAATCGTCGTTGCAAACGGCAACGATGGCACTGTGAAAGTCTTCGATGGCACGAATTACAAGCTCATCAAGACCATCACTGGACTCGACGATGCCGACAACGTGCGGCTCGATGCCAAAGCAAATCGAATTTACGTCGGCTATGGCGACGGTGCGCTGGCGGCTATCGACACCGGAAGCTGGCAACAAGTCAGCACCGTCAAACTGAAAGCGCACCCGGAATCATTTCAGTTGGAGCAGAACGGGCCGCGCATTTTTGTGAACGTGCCTGATGCCAAACAAATCGCCGTCATTGACCGCGAGACACGGGCCGTCACCGCGACTTGGCCGATGGAGAAATTCCGCGCCAACTTTCCTATGGCCTTCGATGAATCCAATCACCGTCTGTTTGTTGGTTGTCGAAGTCCTGCTCGACTTGTCGCGTTCGATACCGTCAGCGGCAAAAATCTAGCCGACATCGCGATTTCTGGAGACACCGACGACCTATTTTACGACTCTGCTCGCAAACGGGTGTACCTTTCCTGCGGTGAGGGGTTCATCGACATCCTCAGTCAACATGGCCCGGACAAGTATGAGTTAAAGGAGAAGATTGCGACCCGTGCTGGTTCGCGCACCGGATTCTTTTCCCCGGCATTGAATCAGTTCTATCTGGCCGTTCCCAATCGCGGCAACCAGTCGGCAGAATTGCGGATCTTCGAAGTCCAAAACTGAGAAATCTACGGGCCACACAGAGGACATTTCCAGGACTGACCGCGTATCTTGTGTAGCTGATACACCGTCACTCGGATTGGTTGTGCTCAACTACGAGCATGAGCACGACGGCGACTCTGAAATCCGGCAACCAACTTTGGGGCATCTTTTTCACGGACCGTGAGTACGCCCGCGAGATTGGTGATCCCTTGCGGACTGTAGTCGAAGCCCCAACGAAAATCGCCGCTGAGGAAACGGCCATGCGGCTTGGGTTCGGCGATCCGTGGGCACATCCGGTCACTGCGGAACAAGCCCGAAACGCGCAGTGGATTCCACCACGCAAAAGACATCACCGGCAATTGCCGCCGCGCAGGAATTCGCACGGCATCCATGTCTGATTATGCGAACCCCAACTACAACCCAGGTCCGGACTGCCATCGAAGTGCTGAAGAAGCTCGAAGAGCGCATAGACAATCACGCGACCTTCAACACGATGCAGTCGCCGGAAACGCGAGGCGGCGACGACACAGCGGCGCGCATTGAGGCTCAAACTGTCGAGCAGATCGCTCGCGTCAAGACCGTCATGGCGCAACTGGAGAGTTGGCGGGACGAACTCAGGCAAGACAGGAGGCACTGTGTTGCACAGCATGTTTAA
>JBGAGW010000025.1:0-98110 GCA_044226545.1 Limisphaerales bacterium | reverse complement strand
GATACGGAGACTGGCTTTCGAGACACGGTGTTGATCAACGCTGCCTATGGTCTTGGCGAAAATATCGTCCAGGGTTCAGTGAATCCGGACGAATACTACGTGTTCAAGCCCACACTCAAGACCGGGCACCGTCCCATCATCCAAAAAGTCGTTGGCACAAAGGAATTCAAACTCATCTACGACATTGGTGGTGGCAAAATGGTGAAAAATGTCCCGGTCTCGCCCGCCGAGCGCGCAAAGTTTGCCATCAGTGACGATGACATTCTCCAACTCGCCAAATGGGCCTGCATCATTGAGGACCACTACTCGGCGAAGAAGGGCCGTTTTACTCCCATGGATATCGAGTGGGCCAAAGACGGCCACACCGGCGACCTTTTCATTCTGCAGGCGAGGCCCGAAACCGTCCAATCCCAACGCAAGAGCGACGTGATGGAAACCTTCCATCTCAAGCAGCGCGGCAAGGTGTTGATCAGCGGACGGAGTGTGGGTGAGAAAATCGCGACGGGCCCAGTGCGCGTCATCAACAGCGTCCAGTTCCTCGATCAGTTCCTGGAAGGTGAAATCCTCGTGACCGATAAAACCGATCCCGATTGGGAACCGATCATGAAGAAAGCCGCCGCCATCGTGACCAATCGCGGCGGCCGCACCTGCCACGCCGCGATCGTAAGTCGTGAACTTGGTGTTCCGGCCATCGTTGGCACCGAACACGGCACCGAAACGCTAAAAACTGGCCAGGTCGTCACCGTCTCCTGTGCGGAAGGTGATATTGGCTCCGTTTACGAAGGCAAGCTGCCCTTCGAACTCCAACGAATCGAACTGAAAAATATCCACCGACCCAAAACAAAAGTGATGATGAACGTAGGCAATCCCGAGGAGGCACTGTCGCTCTCATTGGTCCCGAACGACGGTGTCGGCCTCGCGCGCGAAGAGTTCATCATCACCACCTACATCAAAATCCACCCGCTCGCGCTCATTGATTATGACAAATCAGCCGCTGGCCCGGTGAAACGGCAAATTGAGGCACTCACCGCCACCTACACCGATAAACCCCAATTCTTCGTCGATAAACTCGCGCAAGGCGTCGCTATGATCGCCGCCGCGTTCTATCCAAAAGACGTCATTCTCCGCCTGAGCGACTTCAAGACGAACGAATACGCCAATCTGATCGGCGGCGCGCCCTACGAACCCGAGGAAGAAAACCCAATGCTCGGTTTCCGCGGCGCCAGCCGCTATTACAACCCGCGCTATCAGGCGGGTTTCGCTCTCGAATGCCGCGCCGTCCGCAAGGTGCGCGACGAAATGGGCCTCACGAACCTAAAAGTGATGATCCCGTTCTGTCGCACGGTCCAGGAAGGCCGCCGCGTTCAGGCCGAAATGGAAAAACACGGCCTGAAGCGCGGCATGAATGGCCTCGAGCTTTACGTCATGTGCGAAATCCCAAGCAACGTCATTCTCGCTGAAGAATTCGCTGAAATTTTCGACGGCTTCAGCATCGGCTCAAACGATCTGACCCAACTCATTCTCGGCGTCGATCGCGACAGCGAAATCGTCGCCCCGATCTTCGACGAACGAAACGCCGCCGTGAAAAAAATGATCGCGCAGGTCATAGCCATCTGCCGTGCCAAAAAGCGTAAGATCGGCATCTGCGGCCAGGCCCCGAGCGACTATCCCGAGTTTGCCCAATTTCTCGTCGAACAAGGGATCGACAGCATTTCTCTTAACCCGGATACGGTTCTCAAGACGACCATGGCCATTCTCGAAACAGAAAGGGGCCCTGTGCATGAAAACTCGCTTGCGGTGGACCATCGGGATAACGGTGCTCTTCGGGATAATTCTGCTCCTGGGAATTAATTCCAGCAGTTCCGCAGGAGCGCCCCTTCCCGAAACGATGACCGGCCAATGGACCGGCAGCGCGCGGATCATTGTGACCTGGTGTCAACAAACGAACCTTCCTGTTTCGTTGCAAATCAATCCCGACGCCAGCGTCAGCGGTACGGTCGGCGACGCCAGCCTCGTTAACGGACAGTTCAGGAAAAACCGCCGCTGGCTTGGACAAATTCTCCACCTCAAAACGGATTACCTTATTACCGGCAACCTCCAGGGACCTATAGTCGCGACAGAACAAATCGCGAGGAGTGGTGTTTTCCTCCCGTTGAACTTGAATGGAGCCACTTTTCATGGCGCCGTTCATACAACTGGAACCCACGTCGGCGGTAAAAAGCGCATGATCCTCAGCGCGGCCGGGCTTGAACTCCGCCGCGAGCCGACGTCGTCTTTGCAATTACCAGCAGCCGCTAATTCGAAGCTATTCCCGCAATTGCCATCACCAGGGCTTCGCACTCTCTCGCGGTCAGATTGGGCGATCTTTGCTCTAACCATCGCCCTCATCCCAACAATAGAGGCATTATGAAACCATCTATCCACTCTCGCTTATCTTTCGTGCGAATCATTCAGCGCGCCTTCGTCACAGGAACTCTCTTCATCCTTCTCCTCACCTCGACACTCGCCGCCCCCAAACTCGGCACGCGCAGTTCCTCCATCGGCACATTCAACGGATGGAATTTCTACATCGGCTGGATCGGGAGCTTTTCGGAAAGCTACGCACCGGAAAAAGAAAAATATTCCTGGAACGTCTTCTTCGCACCCGAAGCGATCTATGTGGCGCTGATCTCCGCGCAAGCCGTCTATTCAGGCGTGGATGTGAACCTGGGCATGAAATATTTCTACGGGTTCCTGCAAGCACCAAACGGCGGCTCCACCCTCAGCGCCTCCTATCTCACGGACGATCTCTGGGGCGTTTCATTCTCCATCGGCTATCCGGAGGGCACGCCGCCCGTGGGACTCATGTCGCAACTTTCGATTGCCTTCGAGATTGAACAAGGATTTTTCCGCCGGGCTCATACTCATCAATTAGTCCCGGGCATTCAGTGGGCCGCGGGCTTTACCGCGGCTTATAGCCTCCTTCCGATCACTCTACCATTCACCGTCGAACTCGACCGCGACTGGATAGCCCCTCCCGCTCAACCGGCGCCATCGCTCTTTTGGCCGATTGTCATTTCCAATGGCATATCGGACCCGGCCCGTCATCCCATCGATCAAATTCAGGATGCTCTCCGCAACGTCTCAACCAGCGACACCTTACCCGCCACCGCCGTTCTCATGGGTTCCGTCCTCGAACCGCTGATGGACAAAATAGCCACCGACTCCGACCTGCGCTCCTTCATCAGCAACCCTTCCGCCAATACTCGTATCCGCCAGGCCATGACATCCACCGAAACCTGGCTCGTGACAAGCGACACCGGCACTCTTTCCGAAGCGCTCAAGCCCATCAAAACCTATCCCGAAACCAGAGAGACCGTCCGGCCTGTTCTTTGCGGAACCCAGCTCGCCTTCGAGACCGGCTATCTTGTCGGCGCAAAAGCCAATCCCAACAACCACACCGTTTACGTCGACGGTGTGGTTACCAACTACTGCGTCATCGGCGAAAAATGCACCCTGGAAGTTCCCGTCGCCGAACTCCTCGATGTCATCCCCGGCCACTCCGCCGCCGAATTCGAAGGCGCATCGATCGGCTTCGATTACCCCATCGAAGGCGGCGCCTCCATCGATCAAATCGGCCAGGTCGCCTGGATGCGCCTGACCAACGGCGTCGCGCGCTTCACCATTGCCCAAAGCACTTCCACGCCTCAACTCCTCGGCGTCCGCTACGACGATCCCTCCGACAAACCGCTCAACAACGGTCACGATGTCGAACTCAAGCGCCGCCTCATCCTCTTCGTCGATCCAAGCGACAGGAACGCCAATGGCATTCCCGATTTTTGGGAACAGCAATATCACCTCACCGATACAAATCCGAATGCCGACCCGGATGGCGACGGCTACACCAACTACCAGGAATACGTTGCCGGCACAGATCCGACAAAAGCCGCAGATGCCTTATCCCTGCGCCTGGACACGACAAAACAAGAACTCCTCCTTCCGTTCGCTTCCGACGTCCGGCGCTATACCATCCAGGCGAACACCAATTCCATTTCCCACTCTGCCGGTTGGCGCGACGTCCTGCAGTTCATGGGCTCAGACACTTCCGAATCAATCGACGTCACCTCCGTGCTCAGTGAAGCCAAGGCTTTCTTCCGTGTGAAAGTTGAGAAACCGCACTGAACTCGACTGCCCTCGACTTGCGGCGTCGCCAACCTACGCCCCCTTTTCGCCAAGTTCCGCGCAGCCTGCCGCGCCGATAGTGCGAAAATATAATTGTCGAATTCAACAATAACTGGAGGAGTTAATATGAAATCCAAAACCCTCTTTTCCTTCGCCGCTCTGCTCCTCGCCGCTTTCGTTCTTATCGCGCGCTCGCAGAACGTCACTCCCACCCATGACCTCATGCGCAAAAAACTCGATCACGCCCAAAGCGTCCTCGAAGGCATTGCACTGTCGGACTTCGACATGATCGCTGGAAACGCCACCAAACTCAGCGCCCTCAGCAACGAAGGCGCCTGGCGCGCCTACGACACCCCCGAGTACGTCGAACAAAGCGCCCTCTTTCGCCGCACCGTCGAAAAACTCCGCAAAGCCGCCCGCGAAGGAAATCTCGACGCCGCCACCCTCGCCTACACAAAAATGACCTTCAGTTGCGTCGAGTGCCACAAATACCTTCGCGACCGCAAACTCAGTCTCGCCCCCGCCCCCGTCCGCCCCGTCGCCGCCAACTAACCGGGTAGCGCTTCTCGCGCTGCGAGAAGCCGCGCGCGTCCAGCGCGCGCCCAAAACCCTTGCAGTTACCCACGTTAAGGCGCGACGAATTCCCTCGCCCGCGGTGCACATGCCCGCCGGTCCGTAGCCACGTCTCGTAAGAGCGTGGCGCTTTACCGTCCTCAGCGAAATCCCGTCATCCTTCCGTCCTCCGCGAAATCTTCGTCACGCGCGCCGCCTCAGTCTTCCCTCGGAGATGCTGGCGACCATTGTCCGTGCTTCTTCTTCTCGCCAGGGATTTTCGCCAGAAGCCAATCTTCCAATTTGTCCAATGTCTCCACGGAGGAGAGAACCGCCTTTGGGATTTTGCCGAAGTCCGCCTGCGCATCCAGGCATTCGCGCATTCACCGGCCAAACGAGCTCTGCCCAGCCACCAACCTTAATGAAGGAATTCATGAATCGGGTCGCCACTCCGCGGAGAAGCTTTCTTGAAATCCTGCCCGAGCAGAGCAGCGATCGTGGTGGCGATCTGCGAGTGCGTGTAGGGAGGCGTGTTCGCCCGTTCGCCTCGCGCCGGTGTATCCGGACCGATGATGGCAAGCCAGTCGCCGTCGGAACCTTTGGTGCCTTCGCCATGGCCGGTCCATTCGTCGCCGTTGCCGCGGCCGTGGTCGGCGGTGATAATGAACGTTGTCTTGTTGCGATATTGGGGCTTGGCTTGAGCGGCCTCCCACAAACGGCGGACGAAACCGTCCACATGATGGGCCGCGTGCAGATACATATCGTAACGACCTGAGTGAGCCCACTCGTCCGTCTCGCCAAAACCGACAAACATCAGACGGGGACGCGCCGTTTCGAAGTGGTGCAGAGCGGCGTGAAAAAGAATGCCATCCTGAATGACATCTTCCCACAGCGGCGTGCTGTCATTCGAAATGGCGGGGATATACGAAGGGAGTTTGATCTCCCAGGGAAGGAACTCCGTTTCCCACGCTGGCCAGATGGGCAAATGGCTGCGGCTTGCATTGAAAATCCACGGAAAGACATTCCAACTGCCGATGACCGACACTCTCCCGTTGAAGCCGCGTTGCTGACTAACCCATTCGAACACGTTCGTATTTGGATTCGGCTTCTTGGCGTTGCTATCAACGCGCGGGTCAGCGATTCCCGTGATGATTTCGTTGTAGCCAGGATAGGAAAAATTCTTTCCGTTGCTGACGCGCACCACGCTGCCTTTCGCCTGGTTGCCGAGCAATTGTCCGTTGCGGGCGATCTCCGTCCAAAGAAACGGGAGCAACGCTTCACGTCGCGCCTCGGGTGTTTCGCGCCAGAACTCACGCGCCAGTTCGTTGGTATTCTTGACACCCTTGGACATTAGTTCGCGGTCCGCGCCGCCGAAGACCTCCTGCCAGCGAAAGCCATCACTGATGATCAGAACGACGTTACGTGTTTTCAACTCCGCGGCAGTAGCGGAAAAACAAAGGAGAACCAAAGCAACCAGTCTCAACCCCAAATGCATGCGGGAGTTGACCAAACGAAGCGACGGGACTCAAGCACAGAGAAAATCTGGAGAGCAGGAACTCAGGAAGAGCAGCGACGACTCCCTCCCGTTTCCTGAGTTCCTGCTCTCCAGATTCATTCCGTGCTTACAAGCCAGTGCAGAAGCGGCCCTTGCTCATCCAACGCTCCTGGTTTGTCAGCGGGGTGAAGCCGAGTTTTGCGTAAACACCATGCGCGTCGAGCGTCGCCAGCAACCAATTCACCGTGGTGAAAACAGGATGATTGAGCGCGAACTGGACCATCGCCCGCGCGATTCCTTTGCCGCGATGATTCTGATCGACCCACACATCGCAAATATAAGCGAAACGCGATTTATCGGAGACCACCCGCAGATAGCCAACCTGTTCGGGCCCGACGAAAGAGCCGAGAACCAGGGCGGAATTTTCTGCGCCGCGCTGGACGCGTTCGAACGAAATGCCGGGACTCCAATAGGACGAACTCAACCATGCATGCACCCGCTTCCAGTCGATGCGCGATATGTCCGGACTGATTTCGAAGTCTTCTGCAGGCTGCATGCTTTACCTCCGCAGACTCGCGCGCACCAGATCGTCCGGTCCGGCATCCGGTCCCAGTTTTTCCACGGCGACGCGCACGGCGTCGTGTGCATCCGTTTGTTTAAAGCCGAGCGCGATGAGCGCGAGAATGGCGTCGTTGATTTTCTGGTCCGCCGGGGAAAGCGCCCGCTCCGCACTGCTCGCTTCCCACGCCCCGGCTGCACCCACTTTGTCCTTCAATTCGACGACGATACGTTCGGCCGTCTTTTTTCCGACTCCGTTGATTTGCGAGAGGGCCTTCACATCTCCATTCGCTACCGCGCCGCGAAAAGCGGTTACGTTCATCCCGCTAAGGATATTCAAGGCGATCTTTGGGCCGATTCCGCTGACGGTGTTGATGAGCATGCGGAAGAGGTCGCGTTCCTGCGCGGTCATGAAACCATAGAGCACGTGCGCGTCTTCGCGAATGGCGAGATGGGTCAGGATGTGTAAATCGTGGCCGGGCTGCGGCAGCTTGTTGAAGGAAGAGAGCGGAATCAACAACTCGTAGCCGACTCCACCCACATCGACCGTGATTTGTGTGGGCAGAACGTCGGTCAGCTTTCCGCGAAGAAACGTAATCACGCGACGCTTCTAACTCATGGACGCGGCCTGCGCCAGTTCGATCCAAAAGCGGCTGCCACTGCCAACGGTCGATTCGAGCCCGACGGTTCCATTCATCTTCTCGATGTACGTCTTCACAATCGCGAGCCCTACCCCGGTGCCCGGATATTCATGCTGCGCATGCAAGCGCTCGAAAACACCGAACACTCGTTCGTGATGCTCCAGCGCGATCCCGATCCCATTGTCCTCAACGCTAAAGCGAACCCGGCCGCTGCGTGCTTCCGCCGACACACGCACGACCGGCGAAACGCCAGGGCGGATAAATTTTTGCGCGTTGGTAATCAGGTTGGCAAAAACGCGTTCCAATGCCGCGTCATGCGCGAGCACCATCGGGAACGGCTCGGCAAGAGAAACCGAAACGTGCGGCTGAGCGGAAACAGCGACTACTTTCTTGAGCAGAGCGCCGGTATCGATCGGGCGCAGCTTCAATTCACACCGTGAAATCCGCGTAAATTCGAGCAAGTCCGCCAGCAAAGCGTCCATGCGCCGCGCGGAAGTCGCGATGGCGCGCACCCCGCGCACTCGATCCTCAGGAAGGACCGTCGTGAGGTCTTCTTCGAGAATTTCCGCAAAGGAACAGATCGCCCGGAGCGGCGCTTTAAGATCATGCGAAACGGTGTAGCAAAACGATTCAAGCTGAGCGTTGCTCGCTTCCAATTCGCGCGTCCGTTGTTGAACGCGCTCCTCCAGTTCTGCATTCAAGCGGCGGACCTGTTCCTGCGCCGCATCGATCAAATGCCGTGACATCCGCTCCTTTGTCACATCCACAATGGTCGCAATGAAGCTGCAGACTTTTCCATCGGGGCCGTAAACGGGCGCTCCATGAATGGTGACGTTGCGGCGCGTGCCCCGCGTACCGACAATTTCTACTTCGTAATTGGACGCTTCACCGCGCCGACGCCTGGCATGCTCGCGCTGAACCGTCGCCAGGCTTTCCGGGGTGTAAAAATCCTTGTACGTCTTTCCCGCCATATCCGCGGGCCCATCGATCTCGAACAGCTCGCACATGGCTGAGTTGAGATAGAGCGTTTCACCCTCGGGAGTGGTTTGCCAGATGCCCACCGGACTGTGCTCGACCAAAGTGCGATAGCGGCTCTCGCTTTGTTCGAGCGCCTCCCAGGCGATGGTACGGGGATCGACTTCGCGATTGGTTATCGACTTCAGCATCGGATTAAGCACGATCTTATTCGTTCCGCGGCGCGCGACAATGATATTCGGAGTTGAAATTGACGGGCGCCGCTCGCACCCCGAGAATCCAGGTCCGTCCCATGAATGCTCTGGCTCTCATTCTATTGATCGCGTCGATCTGGACTGCCTGGCCGCTGCAGGCCGCGGAAGCGGCGCCGAACATCCTGCTGATCGTCGCGGATGACATGGGGTATTCGGACGCGGGGTGTTACGGCGGCGAAATCGCCACCCCGAATCTCGATGCTTTGGCGCGCGACGGCCTGCGCTTCACGCAGTTTTACAACACGGCGCGATGCTGGCCATCGCGCGCGGCGATTCTCACCGGATACTACGCGCAGCAAGTGCGGCGCGACACGGTTCCAGGGGTCAAAAGCGGTGCGCAAGGCACACGTCCGCGCTGGGCGAGGTTGCTGCCCGAAATGCTGAAGGCGCGCGGTTACCGCAATTACCATTCGGGCAAGTGGCACCTCGACGGCAAGCCGCTGGAGAACGGTTTCGACCACTCGTACAGTCTCAACGATCATGATCGATATTTTGCTCCACGCGAGCACACCGAAGATGACAAACCGCTCGCACCGGCCGATCCGGCCAGCGGCTATTACGCCACCACATCCATTGCAGACCACGCGATCAAATGTTTGCGGGAACACGCTGAAAGATATGGAGGGCAGCCTTTCTTCGAGTTCCTGGCCTTCACCTCGCCGCACTTCCCACTGCAAGCACCGGCGGAGGACATTGCCTGCTACCGCGACAGATATCTGAAGGGCTGGGATGTGCTGCGCAGGGAGCGGTGGGAACGGATGCGGAAGTTGGGTATCGGTGGCAGCGCGTTATCGCCCATGGAGCGCGAGGTGGGTCCGCCGTACGCGTTTCCCGAGGCCATCAAAAAACTCGGCCCGAATGAAGTGAACCTTCCCCTGCCCTGGACCGATCTCACGGAATCGCAGCGCGAATTCCAAGCGGCGAAAATGGCCGTTCACGCTGCGATGGTCGATCGGATGGATCGAGAAATCGGCCGAGTGCTTCACCAGATCGACGCCATGGGCGCCCGGGACAACACACTCGTGCTCTTCCTTTCGGATAACGGCGCGAGCGCGGAAATGATGGTACGGGGCGATGGCCACAATCCCGATGCCGTTTGCGGGACCGGAGCAACTTTCCTGAGTCTCGGTCCGGGCTGGTCCACCATGGCCAACACTCCATTCCGCCGCCACAAAACATGGGTGCACGAAGGCGGAATTTCCACGCCACTGATCGTTCGCTGGCCGCAGGGCTTCCGAGCTCATGGCCAACTGCGTCGAACCCCAGCACACGTGATCGACCTGACGCCGACAATTCTTGCTGCGGCGGGATCCACACGACTCGAAAGCTTGGCGGGGCAGACTGTGCCGATTCCTCCCGGTAAAAGCCTTCTTCCCCTGTTCACCAGGGACGGATCAGTAAACCACGACGTAATCTGGTGGCAGCACGAAGGAAACCGCGCCCTGCGCAAAGCCGACTGGAAAATCGTCGCAGCCGGAGCGGAATCCCAGTGGGAACTATACAATCTCAAGAGCGATCGTTCCGAATCCAGGAATCTTGCTGCTAAGCACCCGGCCAAAGTGCGTCAACTCGCTGCCGAATGGGAAAAAATGACAGCGACGCATGCGACACTTGCCCGAAAAGATTAGCTCCCATCACAAACTAAAATGCCGCCCTCGCAAAACGCGATGGCCCAATTCGTATGGCTTCCCCTCAATGCAGCCAGGCAACGATTGCATCCAAGCCCACGACGAAAAACGATTGGAAGGGTAGCTCGCGATTATCACCAATCAGCAGGACCTTACCCGGGGAGATTGGGCCAGCCCGAACGGTCCAGGAACCGCGCTTGAGCGGAAATGGCTCGGTCAGCGCGGCGCCGTTGATGAAGACCACACCGTTGGTCATGGAAACCCATTCGCCGGGAAAGGCTATTACTCGCTTGACCAGAAGCTCGCCACCCGCTCGGGCAAGCACAATCTCAAAGCGTGGCGGCACTACGACGCTGTGCTGGCGGGCCATGAGACGAAAGGTGCCCGAATGGAGCGTGGGCTCCATGCTTGCACCGCTGATCAGAACAGGAACGAAGGTGAAGCGGAAGGCGAGCGCAAAAAGAGCAACCGAAAGCAGGATGATGACTTGTTTGCGCGTCATCGCCCTAAGTGCGGCCCTGTATCTGCCTGATGTTTTGCGAACTGTTCAACAAAACGCCGTTCGGGCGTGAGCACGATCCGATCCGGATTTTTCGTTTGCAGTTCGTTACGCAACGTCTGGAATTTGTTGGTGAGTCCTGCGGCACGGTAAAAGGTGAGCAAACATTCCTCCATCTCCTGTACAGCAATCGCTTTTCGCGCTTGCGCGAGAGCGTTCTCCAATACCTGGGCGATTTGAACGGGATCGAGATGATTTCCGTTTGCTCGCTGAGCCAGTTGCGCCTCGAAGAGCAATTCATTGAACTGCCGGTTGAAGTTCCATTTGAATTCGGCAATGGACCATTCCAGCGCGCAAAAGCTGTCCTTTTGCAGTTCAAGGCCGACTTCCTCAGCGGTATTCTCGGTTTTTGCCGGCCACTGCAAAGAAAGCGTGGCCACCAGGAACAGCGCGAAAGGAAACCACCGGCGCGGTGTTCGACTACTCAGGGCCATCGCGATTCCTCCGTCCTGTGGGAAAGCTGTCCAGAACTTTCATACCTTGTAACCATTTCGAGGGTCCCTTTGTTGCTTAGACCTTCCATATTTGACCGGCGTTCAACAAGTCGAGCGACAGCGGACAGATGTCCTATCGAAAGATGACAGCCGCACAACGGGTCAAACGACGCGTCGTGCGTATTTGACTTTTTGGCGGACGGCGATTCTTATTCAGCTCCCCCTGAACGGGGAGCAACGCGATGGTTGAACCTGCAATTACGCCTGAATTGGTCCAGAAGCACAACCTCACGCCCGATGAATTCGGACGCGTGAAGGAAATCCTCGGACGCGATCCGACTTACACTGAGCTGGGAATTTTCTCGGTCATGTGGAGTGAGCATTGCTCCTACAAGAATACGCGGCCTGTGCTCAAGCTATTCCCCACAAAGTCGCCGAAAATCCTGGTCGGTGCCGGTGAAGAGAACGCCGGCATCATCGATATCGGCGACGGGCTGGCGATTGCGTTCAAAATTGAGTCGCACAATCATCCGAGTGCCGTTGAGCCATTTCAGGGTGCGGCGACTGGCGTGGGCGGAATTATCCGGGACATCTTCACGATGGGGGCGCGGCCAATCTGCGCGGTGAATTCACTGCGCTTTGGCGAACTGAGTAATCCCGAAGTGCGTCGCCTTTTTGCGGGTGTGGTTGGCGGAATTGCGCATTACGGAAACTGTTTCGGTATTCCGACGATTGCCGGCGAAGTTTATTTTGATAAGTGCTACGAGGGGAATCCATTGGTAAACGCGTTTTGCCTCGGCGTTCTGCGCCATGAACAAATCGCGCGCGGCGCAGCTAAAGGCATTGGCAATCCTGTCTTTTACGTCGGGCCTGCAACCGGCCGTGACGGTCTCGCAGGCGCGGCCTTCGCTTCGCAGGATCTGACCGAGGAATCGGCTGAGCAACAACGGGGCGCGGTTCAAGTGGGCGATCCGTTCATGGAAAAGCTGGTCCTCGAAGCCTGCCTCGAATTGCTGGCCACCGGCGCAGTCGCGGGCATCCAGGACATGGGCGCGGCCGGGTTAACCTGCTCGACCTGCGAAACAGCAGCTCGCGCAGGCACCGGCATTGAAATCGAACTGAGCAAAGTTCCACAACGCGCGCCAAACATGTCGCCTTACGAGATCATGTTGAGCGAATCGCAGGAACGCATGCTCATCATCGTTCATCGCGGACGCGAAGCTGAAGTACAGAAGATTTTCGATAAATGGGATCTGCCCTGGGCCGAAGTAGGGTTTGTGACCGACACCGGTCGCATGGTGGTCAAGAATCACGGCAACATCGTGGCTGATATTCCTGCGGCGAAACTGGCGAATGACGCGCCGGTTTACCAACGAGAGTCTCGCGAACCGGCTTATCTAAGAAAAGTTCGCGAATTCACTCTGGCCAGCGTGCCAGATTTGAAAGATCCGGTTCCGGGTCTCAAGGACCTGCTCGCCTGGCCTTCCATTGCGTCAAAGAATTGGGTTTATCGTCAATACGACCACATGGTCCGCGACGGCACGATTGTGCCGCCCGGTTCCGACGCTGCAGTGCTTCATATTAAAAACGATTCGCTGCCTCAGGCGAATCAAAATGGGAAGCCGATTTCAAAATTCATCGCCGTCTCCGTCGATTGCAACGCGACCTACGTTTATCTTGATCCGTACGAGGGCGGGAAAATCGCGGTTGCGGAAGCTTGCCGCAATCTCGCCTGTTCCGGAGCAGTGCCGCTCGGCGCAACGGATAATTTAAATTTCGGCAATCCGCATAACCCGGAAATCTTTTATCAACTGCGCAAGTCAGTCGAAGGTTTGGCCGAAGCTTGTCGGGCGTTTGAAGCCCCGGTTACTGGCGGCAACGTCAGTCTCTACAACCAAAATCCAAGCGGCCCGATCGACCCAACGCCTACCGTGGCGGTTGTCGGACAAATCGCCAAACGCGAACACATCACGACCCAATGGTTCAAGGATGAGGGCGATGTCATTCTGCTTCTTGGCGATGTGGTGGATACGAATGATCCACTTCAGGGTCTCGGCGGCTCAGCTTATCTCCAACGTATTCACAATCTGAAGACAGGCACACCGCCACGCATCGATCTTCAAAAGGAGAAACGCCTGCACGACGGTCTTCGGCAGTTAATCGTGACAGGCGGAATCAAGAGTGCTCACGATTGCAGCGAAGGCGGTTTGCTCGTCGCGCTCGCAGAATGCTGCATCTCTCATCACGTTGCACGCGAGACTCCGAAGCTCATCGGCGCGCAAATCAATCTCTCGGGCAAGACTCGTCTCGATGCGCTTCTTTACGGAGAAACTCAATCACGGATCATAATATCGGTTTCGTCACACGACTCCCAAAAGATAACCAAGACGGCTGAAGCCCTCGGCTTGCGTGTAACAGAGCTCGGCAAGGCCGGCGGAACAACGCTTTCAGTAAAAGTGGAGCAGCGGGAATTCGAGTGGCCTCTGGACCAACTCCACGACTTGTGGTGGAACTCCATCGCGCGCTCCATGCAAGCGTAAAAATGTTCGAAGCGCAGTTTACGTCGTCCAATCCTCAAACCGTAGTCGAGGAACTTCCTGGAAATCAGTCGCATTGCGCGTGAGGAGGATGGCGTTGTGCATAAGGACAATCAGGCGATTTTTAGATCGAGCGTTCCAATTCGGATGCCTTTCCGCCGGAGTTCGAGAAACAGATTTGCCGATTCCGTCTCCCAGGGCAAGACCAGCCAGTCGGCAAAAACATCGACTTGGCGTTGTAGCTTTCCGTAGGCACCGATCTGGCGATGAACATCTCGTTCGCGACCGATCTCAGCTAGCCAACCTCGGAGTTGCTCCTCGACGGTGACGACAGTGAGAGCAAGTTCCGGTGTAGCTAATTCGAAACGGCCCCGCAAGCGCCGCCCGGCAGCAGAGTCTCGTTGCCACTCGGAAAAGTGATCTGTATCAAGAACCAGCAATCTCTTTTTCTACCGTTTGCTGTCGGCGATATTCGCGGCCCAGGCGAGTCGCCTCTTCAAACTCCGCGTCATCCTTAAAAGCCCCATAGGTGCGCCAGGGATTTTTGAGGCGCACGCCCGAACTCGCCTGTGCAAGGGCTTCGACACGGCGTTCCAGATCCTCAACGCGGCTTTCAAGTGTTTGTCGCACAAACAGAGTATAGCTGAGGGGCTTCAGAGTTCTAGAACGAATCTGCTTTCACTCTATTTCCCGGTCCCCTTCACTTCCGGATGCTCCAGAAGATATTTGCGGCGTTGATCCGCGAAACTCTTCAGGCCAATTGTTCCGCCACCACCCGGCCCGAAACCGCTTCCTTGGGTGTCGCTGGTCACACCTTTGAAGAAATCTTCGGTGGAATCGAGTTTGCGCGTGTCGGCTTTCACGTCATCCTGAATCAATGAAACGTATTGCTGCGTGATCGGGCCGAGCTTTTCCCAATCCAGCCATTTCTCAGCAATATCGCGCACATACGCGAGATACCGTGCGCGTAATTCGGGGACGGCGAGCAGTTTCGAAATGAGCGGCTTGGTTGCATCGTTCACCGCATAGAGCGGATCGAGTTCTACACCTTTGATTTGCGGTCCGCCGCCCCGTCCGCCCGGCCCGCCGGGGCCACCCGGACCTCCAGGTCCCCGCCCTGGGAACACTTCACCTAACCCGGCGCGGAGTTTTTCTTCGTCGATGCTACCGGTTTTTCCGCTGTCCCATTTTGCGAACCAGTTTTCAAAGGTCTGCTTGAATTCGGAGCGCGTTACAGACCCATCCTTGTCCCCATCAGCAACTCGGAAAAAATTCGGACCAATAAAACGTCCCGGCCCGAAACCACGACCTCCACCCGGCCCGTCAAAACCCGGCGGAGGAGGCAAGAGATCGACGAAATGTTCGGAGAACTGTTCGTCGTTCAGCTTGCCGGCTTTGCCTGAATCCAGCTTATCGAACCAGTTATCGGCTAACGCCGAAAATTCCTGATGGCTCAGCTTTCGGTCTTCGTTCTTGTCGGCCTGCGAAAGCATTTGGTTCGCGAGCATCATGCCCGGCCCAAATCCACCGCGACCTCCCGGACCACCCCCGCCAAATCCCGGCCCACCCGGCCGGGCGAAGGTTTCATTCGAATCCTGCGGAATGACATGAAACTTGCCTTTCTCGTCCTCGTAAATCGAGTAATCGCTGGTCCGAATCCAATACCCGTCGTTGTTGATCAGGGCATTATCCAGCGCGATGAACTTAAGCGCGCCGTCGATATCAAAAATCGGTTCTAGTGCTGCCTGAAGTTTGTCCGGCGGAGTCTGATTTAACACTTTGCAGAGCTTGATAAAGTCGGCCCAACGCTTCGGATCATCCTTCGTCTTGATCGTGTAAATGCTCTTGTAGTCGGCAGGATTGTCTCCGAGATATGCCAGGCTGCCACGGCCGCCGGGACTGCCGCGGACCTTCCAACGAGCGCCTTTAGTGCTGCCATAAAAATCTTTGGTGAAATCCTTATTGAACTGCTGAACATTCACATAAAGCCCCCAGCTCTCGCCATTGATCACCACACGCGCGAAATTCGCTTTGGGTGCCGGGATGTAATCGCGTTCAATCTGGTACGAGAGGACCGCGCGCAAGAAAGTCGGGTCCTCATGCGAGTTCATGAGATTCAACGTGCGATACCCGCCGATCTTCTGGTCTTTGTGCGCAAAATCGAGCGACAGATTCAGCGACCGTTTGTGCCCTCCGCTCACCATCATGTAGGAAGACATTCCGCGGAAATGCACCCCCACATCCGCGTATGTTTTCCCGTCCACCGTTAATTTCGCAGGCACCTCCACATCAGTATTGTGAAACTCCTGCAATTCCTTTTCCCAATCCGGCTCTGCGAACTCGAGAAAGAACGTGCGCAGCGTCATGGGATCGTAAAGCGGCGCATCCGGGTAATTCTTCACATCCGCCGGCGCGAGTTTGCGTCCCGGTGTTGCTGGTTGTTCATTGCCAGGGCCGCGACGCCCAAACCTGCGCCCTTCGCCCGAATTCTCCGTCTTCAACCATTCGCGCGCGGCTTTCCGTTCCTCGCCATTCAAACGACCATCCCCATCTTTATCGAAACGGGAAATGATTTTCCGCTCCTGTTGCATGCCGGGTCCACCCGGACCACGGCCGAAACCGCCGCCACCCGGACCAAAACCAGGAGGCGGCCCATCGAAATCCGGTTGTGCGAATCCGCTCGTTCCGCCGAGTCCAAGAAATGCGACCAACACCACCGAGGCACGAAAATCAGGCATAATTTGCGCGGTTTGAAGTGCGATCGTGCAACTCCAAACCGACAATGCAGAGTGACACTCGCCGGTGAGGAACGGTTACGTTCGTGTTACGCGCGCACGTACCCGTGCGCCCGAAACCACTCCACCGCGTCCATCAACGCCTGGCGCGGCGGCGTTTGCGGCATCCCCAATTCCTGGATCGCTTTCGACGGATCGAAAAACATTTTGTATCTCGCCATCTTGACTCCGCCCAGAGGAGCTTTGGGCGGTTTGCCCGTCACGCGTGCCATCGCTTCATTCACGTAGGCTGCCATCAGTGCGACGCCATACGGCACGCGGAGCCGTGGAGCGGGCACCCCGGTGATTTCCTCAAGGACCGCGAAAGCCTCCTGCATCGTCCAATTTCCCTCCGCGTTGCCCAATATATAACGATGCCCGACGCGTCCTTTTTCCGCCGCGAGAATCTCACCCGCGCAAACGTCGCGCACATGCACCCAATTCAACCCGGTGTCGAGATACGCCGGCATTTTGCGATTTAAAAAATCAACGATGACCTGTCCTGTGGGCGTCGCCTTCACATCGCGCGGCCCAATCGGCGCACTGGGATTCACAATCATAATCGGCAAGCCCTGCGCCGCCAATTCCAATGCCACCTGCTCCGCCTGCCACTTCGATCGCTTGTAGTGGTTGCTCATCTGCTCGAGCGTTGCGTAACACTCTTCGTTCGTCGGCGTGATTTTTCCGCCCAGGTTCCGCGGCAAACCCACGCAACCCACGGTGCTCGTGTAGACGATGCGCGAGCAACCCGCTTCCGCCGCAGCCATCAGAACATTGCGCGTCCCTTCCACATTCGCCGCGTACATCGGCCCGTAGTCACGCATCCACAGGTAATAACTCGCCGCGACGTGAAAGCACCAATCGCACCCGCGCATTGCCTTAACCAGAAACTTCCGATCCGAAAGGTCGCCCTCCACAAACTCATATTGCGCCCCACGCAATCCCCGTAAATCACTCGACTTCCGCAACAGCGCCTTCACCGCATGCCCGCGCGCCTCCAATTCATGAACGAGATTCGCGCCGACAAAACCCGACGCGCCTGTAACAAAACAATTCATCCCTTTACGTAGCAGTCGAGGTAACGAGACTCAAATTCATCATCCTGTTAACGAAAAGGAGAAACCACGAATGGACACGAATTACACTAATGAAAACCACTCCAGGTCTGCATTTGTCTTCATTGGTGTTCATTCGCGTCCTTTCGTGGTTCAGTTTCTTCCGTGCTAAGGTCGCAGTGATCGACTATTTCTTTACCAGCGCACTCGCGGCCGCATCCTGAAAAGCGCGACGAACGTCGCTCGCATCGCTGTTCGGAAAGTTCGAGCGCTGAACCATCAAAATATACGCGACTCCCACGACGGGATCGATCCACGCCTGCGTTCCCCACGCTCCCCCGTGACCAAAACTTCCAGGCGAAAGCGTCGCCGCCACCCCTTCGTGCGGTGTTTTCAGAACGCACGTGCCAAGGCCCCATCCATAATTCATCCCGCGATTTCCATACGTATCATTTTGAAAGAAGCCCGTTGGCAAATCACCGGTCTGCGGCGTCTTTATAAATTCAATCGCCTCTTTCGAAAGATACCGGCGCCCTTTGAACTTGCCGTTATTCAGCAGCATTTGGCAGAACCGTGCGTAATCCGGCGCGGTAGAATACAGTCCTCCATTGCCCTGCGGCGGACGATCCTTCGGACCAAACTCGGGACGAGGCGGAACGGCTTCAAGCGTTCCCGACTCTTTATTCTTCGCGTAAGCCGTTACCAACCGCGCCCGCTGTGCTTCTGTGGGATAAAAAGTGGTATCCTTCATCCCGAGCGGATCAAAAAGCCGCTTTTGCAGAAACGCGTCGAACGTCATTCCGCTTACCACCTCCACGATCCGCGCTGCGGCGTTAATTCCACTTTGCGTATATCTCCATTTCTCTCCCGGCTCATATTGCATCGGCGCTGCCAGCCAAAGCGGCGCCAGGTCCGCCAGCGTGTGCGCCTTTTGGGCATCCGCAGCGGGCGCTTCGCCCAGGCCCGATATGTGCGTCAAAATCTGCATGATCGTCAGATTCGCCGGCTTGCCCGAAGGAGTTTTTAGATTCGCGAATTCCGGAATGTACTTCGCTACCGGGTCACTCACCTTCAGTTTCCCTTCATCCTGCAACATCAAAACCGCCGCGGCCGTCACCGGCTTTGTCATGGACGCAATCCAAAAGATCGTGTCCGGCTCCATCGGCTTCCCTGCCGCCGCGTCGGCCAAACCATGCGTCTGCAAATGCAAAGTCTTGCTCTTCGCCGCAACCACCGTCACCGCGCCGGCAATCTCATTTTTGTCGATCATCTCCTGCATCGCCTGATCGATGCGCGGCAACCTTGCCGGGAACGCACTCAGCGCTATCAGAAAAACGAAGAACCCGGGTATTACTTTCATCTGCATGACCTCGGATTCAATCTGCTATTGGTCAGAGGGTCAAGACACGCGCAAGCGCAGGGTGCGATTCCAACTGAGGGACAATCTGTTCGCGGCCACGGCGCGGGGCGCTCGGGAGCACCAAATGGCGTTCGCTTTTGAAACCCGAAGGGTTTCAATGTGCAGGAGCTCCGGGTGCAACCCGGAGGGTCGTGAATCAAACGGATCAATAACCGCGGAAGCGGTTAAATGTAAAGAACGACGCACAGTTCAACCGCATCCGCGGTTAAGCGCGGTACTAATTTTTGGGACTCCGGGTTGCACCCGGAGCTATTGCACGTTCGAACCCTGCGGGCTCGTTTGCCTCACGCTATAAGCTCCGAGCTAACCTTAGTCATATCCCTCTCACTTAAGATCACACCTTCAAGCGCCACAAAAGCCGCACCCTTTACGAGCTGCCATAAATCCTTAGAATGCTTGCCTTGAACCGCCGATTTCCAGCTTTAGCTCTGTTGATCCTGATCTCACTCTCTCTTTCAGCAGCCGAAATTACGGCGCCGATCCGCAAGCCTCTGCTCCATTCATGGTTTGGAGGCACGCCCCGGATCGACGGTGTCCTCTCTCCGGATGAGTGGAGAGATGCCAGCGAAATTCGCGGAGTCCAGGATTGGACCCCTGAGTTTTCCGAAGTCAAAAGCGACTCCGACTCCGCATTGCGCGGTTGGGTCAAACACGACAAAGACTGGCTCTACTTCGCCTTTGAAATCACCGACGACATCCTCTACGGCATCGACACCGAACGCTGGCTCCCGAAAGAGAATTCCAAAGCCCACGAACTTTCTCGCGATGGCTATCCCTGGTTCGGCGACGAGATGGAACTCCTTCTCAACGCCTCCAACAAATGGACCGGCGACGAAGATGTAACCGGCGACGGTTCGTCGTGGCAAATGGTTTGCAACCTCACCAAATCGCGTCTCGGCGGCATCGGCCAGGGCGGCCTGCTCGAAGGCGAACCACGCACCAGCCAAACCGCCTGGAAAAACTACCAGAACTGGATTCTCAAAGGCGCCCAACGTGCCGCCGCCAAACCCAAACCCAGCGGGCATGGTTACGTCATCGAATGGGCCATCCGCTTCGATCCCTGCGTCGAAATTGAGCCACACAAATTTTACTCCCCCAGCCTGGGCCCAAAGGACGTCGGCCTGAACATCGCTCTCGGTGACATCGATACACGGGAAGCGGGACGCGGTAATTTCGGCAACTTCCATCACGAACAATGGTGGGCCGGCGCCCCCCACACACGGACTCACAAAAGCAACTTCGGCACCCTCCGCCTAATGGGCGACCAACAAAAACCCGCAACTCCGTAACTCGCCGCCGTGTCGTAAAGGAACCTACGGAAACACCCAAAACATCCATTGCCCCGCTCCTGAACGTCCGCCGCGGTTCAGCCGCGATAGACTTCTACAAGGCCGCTTTCGGCGCGACCGAACTCTTTCGCATCACCAGCGAAAGCGGCGACGTCGTCGCCCGCCTTTCCATCGAAGGCGCAGAATTCTGGCTGGCCGACGAATCCCCCAGCCACGACAACTTCAGCCCCGAAACCCTCTCCGGCAGCACCACCCGCATCATCCTCACCGTCGCCGATCCCGACACCGCCTTCGCCCGCGCCATCACCGCCGGCGCAAAAGAAGTCTGGCCCGTCGCCGACCAATGGGGCTGGCGCGTCGGCCGCGTCGTCGATCCCTTCGGCCACCACTGGGAAATCGGCAAGCCCCTTTGCCAACAAATGTAGCCGCATCCCTTTAGGAAAGTTATTCGTAGCCGTAAGCGTGAGCTTGCGGTAATCCCTCAGTTACCGGAGCACATCCAGCGCGCGCTGGACGCGCGCGGCTTTTCGCAGCGCGAAAAGCACCACCAGGTGGAGACTGTCGCGCTGTGACAGTCCGCCCGCGTTCAGCGGGCGCATGTTCTGGGCTCCCGAAACTGAGCCACTACAAGCTTGCGGCTGACTCTCCTTGCAACTACCTCGCAGGGACCATCCACGATTGCGCCGTTTCCTCTGATTCCCCAAAACTCAGAGCCGCAGCAGTCACAGAGCGCGATCGCCTTGATTCCAAAACAGAGCGGCAAACTCGCTGCGCGCATTCAAGCCGCTTCTTCCTGGGCAATCACCGCCAGGGCCAGATCGTAATTGATTTGCAGATTCATCCAGAATTTTGCGCTCGTCCCGAGAACCTTCGCCAACCGAAGCGCGCTGTCCGCAGTGATCGCCCTTTTTCCGCGGATGATCTCGTTAACCCGCATCGAATTCACCCTCATCCGGCGGGCTAGTTCGCGTTCGCTAAGCTTCATCGGCTCCAGAAATTCTTCCGCCAGAATCTCGCCCGGTGTGACCATTGCTGCTCCCAAAGGAACGGTTCTCTTCATAACTTTTCAGTGATAATCCACGATTTCGACATCGTGCGCTTTTTCATCCTGCCATCGAAAACAGAGCCGCCACTGATCGTTGATCCGGATGCTGTGCTGGCCTTTGCGTTCACCCTTCAATTGTTCAAGCCGGTTTCCGGGAGGCGCCCGAAGATCTTCCAGGCGCTCAGCGGCTTCAAGCATCGCGAGTTTCTTCAAGGCAGCCCGCGCAATGTTAGACCACCGGCGCGATTGGCCATCCATCCACAGCCGTTCGGTTTCGCTGCACCGAAATCCGGAGATCATGCTGGAAAAATGTATCGCCGCGCGATGCAGGCGTCAACTTTTCGAATCCGTTTGGACGCATCGGCCCTACGATGCGCGAGTGCCTCTACTCCGCTTTCTCAAACGCTCTTCCCCCAATTTTTCCAACCGACGCACCTCCTTTTTCAGTGCGATCGAGATTCGATGCTTAATGAGATAAATCCGAGCAGTGCTCATTCCTAGAGTTTGCGCTACCTCCTTGGGCGACCATTCTTTCATGACAAGCAAGTCGAAGGCTTGGTAATGACTTTCTTCAACCGATTGGCGCAGCCTTTCCAAAGCCTGCCGCACCAGGTTCCTCTCCCATTCCGCGTCCCATTCGCCGCCGAACTCCGGCACCGCCGGATCAGGAATTCGCTCCATTTTTTCTGTCGTGCCCTCCGAAAGATCCCCGGTCCTTTTTGCGCTCCATTGGCGTCGTCGTAACTGGCGGTCTATACGCCAGCGCACAAGGTTCAGCAGCCAGGTCTTGAACCGGCAAACCTTAGGATCGTAAAGAAACTCCGGCAGCCGCCGTGAAACGCCGATTGCCGTTTCCTGCACCACCTCATCTGCTTCGTGTTCATTCAACCCTGCTCGCGCCGCAAAATGCCGGATTAATCCGCCGTACGTGTCGTAAAACTCTTCCCAGCTCAATGGGTCATCACGTGTCTTTAGCCGGCGGAGCAGGCTCGGTCTCGTTTCCAGGGATGTGTGTCCGGCGCTCATATTACCTTGCATCATGAACGTTTAACCCTCGATTTGCGAAATTCTTTCAAAATTCCTGAAAGAATAAGCCGGTAACAGGGTTCAACCCCTCGTATGCAAAAACTTTTTGGCCTCATCATACTTTGCCTTACGTTTCGTCTGTTCTCTACCAACGCTCAGCCCGTCATTACGCGTCAACCTCGCGATCAAACTGCCAGCCTCTTTGCCGACGCCACATTTTCCCTGAGCGCAACCAGTAACGACATACCACCCACTTATCCGTGGCGTTTCGAACAGACCCTGCTCCCAGGTAACACGAACTCGGCGCTTACTCTGACCAATGTTCAGCGGACAGTTGCCGGGAGCTACGACGTCATCGTTTCGAACGACTCAGGTTCCATCACCAGCAAAGTGGCTGCATTGAAAATCACACCGTTCAATTCTCTCTATTTCTTCGGATTCAGTTGGACCGACACCCGCGGTGTCCTGCCGCCCGGTTCACAATTCAGCTCCTGCTACTGGCCACTTCATCCTACGGAGTACTACCAGGGCCGTGCCTCAAACGGTCCCCTTTGGCCAGAATTCATTTCGACGAATCTCGGACTCAGCTACGTAGCGACGAATAATTACGCCTTCTGCGGAGCGGGCGCTTTGGACATGCAGGCGCAGATTAAAAGAATGAAAGTGCCCTCTAAGCCTGAGCTCTCGTTATTTTTTCTCTGGCTCGATTCCGATGAGCCGCCGCCCGCTGTTACCAACCGCTTAAACTGGCCGCAGATTATCCCCGCCTTAACCCTCAACGAGTCGAACGTCGTTAGCCAGCTTTATGCAGCCGGGGCGCGCCAAATCGTGGTGCAGAACATTTTCGACATGAGCAAGCTCCCAGGTAAATTCCCCGAAATCGATTATTTCGGCACCGATGCCATTGGCCTTTCGAATTATAGCGAATTTAAACGCCTCTACAACGCGGCTTTCCGAGAGACGTTCGACATGTTCGCCAAAACCCACAGAGATGTGCGTGTTACCTTCGTGGATATTTTCTCACAACTAAACGATTTAATCGCGCGCGCTACAGAGTTTGGTTTTACCAAAACTGATATAGATGTGCTCGACGACCGCCTCCTTAAAGACAAGAGCTTCAATGGCCCTGGGGCGAGCTACATTTTTTGGGACCAGTTCCATCCCACAACGAAGGTCCACCGGCTTATCGAGCAATGGACGCGCGAGGCGATTACAACGGCCGTTCTGGAGGAACTCGAAGCAACCGTCACCCCGGAAGGGACACTCGCGTTCTCAGTTAACCATCTCCAACCCGGTCGTGATTACGTCTTGGAGCGAAGCTTCGATTTGAGCCATTGGCAAACCGAGACTCTGTTTACTGCTCGTTACGGTACGGAGAACCGGCTTCCCTCTCTCCCTTCAAATGGTCGAACCTTCTACCGATTAAGTTGGACGCCCTGAAGAACGCCTCTCACGGCTTTAATCCCACTTGCGCGGCAATTTTCTTGAACCGCTCGTCATTGTGGTCCCAGCAGAGATCAGCCCAAAGTCCTTCCACCTGCCCCGCGTCGCAGGCTCGTTGCAACCATCGATATGCTTCGTCATGTTGCCCAAGGCGCTCGTAAAAAACAGCGATTCCGTGAAGGTCTTTGGCGCTCTCGAGCGCCTTATCAAGCTTCGCTTGCCAATATCCGTTTCTTCCGCGTTCCTGCCAGGCTTTGTTCAGTTGTTCATAATATTTCTCCACTCCGGCCTGATCTCTGCCGGCGAGCAAATCAGCCGCCCGGTATTCCTTCATCGCGTTCGGAAAATCTTCGAGATGCTCGTAGACCGCACCTTTACAGAAACGCGCCCAAAACTGCCGTGGCTCACGCTTTAACGCCTCGTCATATTTCGCAATAGCTCGCGGGAAATCGTGCTTCATCAAGTAAGGTTGAGCCATGTGTCTTTGCAAACCGGGATCAGTCGGATCATCCCTCTCGGCAAATTGAAATTCCCGGAGCGCGCGATCGGGCTCGCCAATATTGAGCAAATACCACCCGTAGATAACGTGCACCATGGTGCGCCCCTTGAGAGAGGCTGCCCTACTGTGCGCGGCCAACTCGCCTTCCCGCAATGCTCCTGCGCGGTCATGCCCAAACCAGAGAACGGTTGAGTGTGCGATTCGAGACTCCGCCAGGGCCGGCGCAGCACGCCTCAACTCAGCCTCACTCTCACGCATCTTCTCCAAAGTATTCTCATGTCGAGCGTTCGTCCCACTATGTTCGCCAAGGCGTACTCTGAATCTTCCGATCAGTGCGGGGACAAATAGCGGATCTAATCGCAGCGCCTCCTCATAATACTGCAAAGCTTGTGCCTGCCGTTCTGGCGTTTCGTTCAAAGCACACTGATCGCCCTGCGCCACCAGGTTTGGAACTTCGATATCTGCCGCACGGAAACGCTCAAATTCACTTCGCGTCGTTCCGAGGAGCGCTCCAGCCATTAAGATCGCGCTTGCCGTGGCGATCTTCCAGCGGCGCCTGAAAGTGGTTCTAACTTGCCGGAGGACGTGAGCACGTTTAAGCGAATTACCCTCCTGCACCCGCGCTAAATCTTCGATCACCTCGGCGCTTGACTGGTATCGACTTCGAACGTCCCGCGCGCACGCTCCCAACAAGATGCGATTGAATTCGCGAAACGCAGTATCCTGTGGAGAGCTACGAAAGGCTTCAGGCAATTCTGGAAAACGCCGCCGATCCATTCCTGTGCTGACTTCATAGAGCACCTTGCCCAGGCTATAGATATCCGCCTGCACCGTTCCAGGTCCCTCGGGCGGAATGTACCCTTCCGTTCCCACGATCGACTGAGTATCTCCCGCGCTCGTGACAAGCCCAATATCTCCCAACTTTGGCACTCCTGCGACGAATACCACGTTTGAAGGCTTTATATCCCGGTGCACCAGTCCCTGTTCATGCAAGTGCTCTAATGCTTTTGCCAGCGATAAGCCGATTTCAACGCATTCCGCAACAGCTAGCCTCCCCTTCTCCTCGATTTCCGACCTCAACGTCCTCGGCCTGTAAGAGCCCACCTGAAGGTGCTTCGAATTGAACTCATTCCCACTCAGTCCATCCATCGCGGCGTTGTCCGCCAACTCCATGACGTAATAAAAATATCCCTCTGCCTCACTCAGCCCTACATGGAAAATTGCCAATTGACTCCGATGGCTGCGGGAAATCGGTTCAAATTGTGTAATTCCCTCAAATTCGCGATCGAATGGACGTTCCTCCGAAAACCGTCCGCGATAAACCACCTTCACCGCCCTCATAAGCCCTAATACATTTTTGGCGAGCCAGACTTCTCCGTAGGCACCCGCACCGACACGTTCAAATAACTCGTAATCCGGGATACTCGGTTTCATTTCGTCTGGCGCCTTTCGGAAGGTACGCGACACACTGCCTTTGCCGAGCCATATTCGGACGAGGCTCTTTGCTCGCTCAAGTCACTGCCGCGCCGCCTCGCATACTGCATTCTGATCAGTTCCCAAAGCAAAATCAGCATCAGATTCACCTTAACCGCGCACTTGCGTTTTTCAGTTTTTTCTGATCTATTCACGCCCATAACCCTTCGGGCCGGCGTGATTGCAAAGTAATCTCGGAAGATTCCTCTGCACTCCCGCTCACGGGACAGGCGCCCTCGCCGGTTTTTGTCGGCGTCGTCCCACCGAAGGCAAACAAAACATAAAGTTTGCGCCATGACCATCTATTCGCCAAAGTGGCTTCACACCCGAACCGCGCCGTTTTCATTCTGACTTCGGATTTCGGAATTCATACTTGATCGACATTCCCTACTTATCCGGTCGAGATGCCTGTACCTCGAACCGAAAGATTTTCCCGGAAGAATGTTGTCTTTTTCGGCGTAAGTCCTTGATTTCGCATTTTCCGCCTCAAACTTTGTCCCACCTTGTTCCGCGTGTCCCACGAGAATTGCCAACGTCGCCTCCGACTTTTGCGTGGGACGCCTTAAAAAGCCCGATTTCCTTCGAATAATTTCTTTACAGTCATCCGGAGAAGCCCTAGACTGCGGAATTCTATTAATTTGAAAACGGACAGTATGGAACTCAAGGACAAAACAATTGAAGCGTTCAAGGTGCACGACCGCGATACGGGGAGCGCCGACGTTCAAATTGCTTTGCTCACGCAACGGATCAATCACCTCACTGAGCATCTGCAAAAGAACAATAAAGATCACAGCTCACGCCGTGGATTGCTGCAAATGGTCGGCCAGCGCCGTCGCTTGCTGGATTATCTTCACAAGACTGACAACAGCCGCTACGTCGCCGTCACTCGCAAGCTCAAGCTCCGCAAGTAATTAGAGAATTTTCGGTTAGCCAGGGAGGCATAGGGTCTCCCTGCTCGATGGCTTTGAACGGAAACAAGGCTCCGAGCGTGGAACGGGAGAAGACGCGAACCGGTTCCGAGGCTTTTTTAGAAGCGCGTTTAAAAAACAAAGTCCCATTGGCACCTGGGAAATTTCATTCAGCGCCTGTTTAAAAAGTTTCAACAGGGCTCACTGAAGTTCCTCCGGGCCAATGGGCAATGTTCATTGGAAATATGGCAGAAAAAGTATCGTTCCAGGTTGGAACTGGAACCATCTCTATCGAAACGGGCAAACTGGCAAAACAAGCCGACGGCGCCGTTACAGTTCAACTGGGTGAAACAATCGTTTTAGTCGCGGCTGTCGCTGCGACAAACGCTAAACCGGGGCAGGATTTCTTCCCGCTCACAGTCGACTATCGCGAAAAAGCCGCGGCTGCGGGCAAGTTCCCCGGCGGTTATTTCAAACGTGAAGGCCGGCCGACTGAGAAGGAAATTCTCACCAGCCGCCTGATCGATCGTCCGATTCGCCCGCTCTTCCCCAAGGGTTGGTACAACGAAGTGCAGGTGCAGAGCATCCTGCTCAGCGCGGACGGCGAGAACGATCCCGACATCATCGGAATCATTGGCGCTTCCGCGGCACTCACCGTAAGCGACATCCCCTGGGAAGGGCCGCTCGGTGCAGTGCGCGTGGGTCGCGTGAATGGACAATTCGTCGCCAACCCCACGCATGCTCAAATGGCCGAGAGCGATCTCGACCTGATCTACGTCGGCAACAAGCGTGACATCGTCATGTATGAGGGCTCGGCGAATGAGATCACCGAGGCCGATTTCAATGCCGCTCTCGTTTTCGCTCAGGAAGCCTGCCAGCCGATCATCGCTGCCCAGGAAGAACTCGCAAAAGCCGGTGGCAAAAAGAAACGCCAGATCACGATCAATGTCGTGCCGGACGACATCCTCGAAGCGGCGAAGAAACTCGCTGGCGACCGTATGGTCCCTGCCCTGCTCACCCCCGGCAAACTCGCCCGCGAATCCGCGGTCAAAGCCGTCACCGAAGAGGTCGGCAAGAAACTGGTCGAGAAGTTCGGCGAAGAGAAGGTCACCGAATTCGTTCTTAAGGACGCGTTCTATTACATCCAGAAGGAAGCCGTTCGTAAGCTGATCATGAAAGACGGCAAGCGACTCGATGGCCGTGATTTCGATACCGTTCGCCCGATCATTTCTGAAGCCGGGCTTATCCCGCGCGTTCACGGTTCCGCGCTTTTCAGCCGCGGTGAAACCCAGGCTGTCGTCCTCGCTACTCTCGGCACAACCGAAGAATCACAGGAATTCGATTCCTACACCGGTGGCGCCACAGAAAAGCAATTTATCCTGCACTACAACTTCCCAAACTTCTCCGTCGGAGAAACCGGGCGAATCAGCGGTCCTGGCCGGCGCGAAATCGGCCATGGCGCACTGGCCGAACGTTCCATCGAACCGATGGTGCCGGTCAAAGAATTCCCTTACGCCATTCGCCTCACCTGCGAAATCATGGAGTCCAACGGCTCCACCTCGATGGCTTCGGTTTGCGGCGGCAGCCTCGCGCTGATGGACGCAGGCGTCCCGTTGAAAAAGCCGGTCGGCGGCATCTCCATAGGTATTTGCACCGTCACCGACGACAAGAACAACATCAACGATTACCGCCTTCTCACCGACATCATTGGTTGGGAAGACGCGTTCTGCGACATGGATTGCAAGCTGGCCGGCACGCCCGATGGTCTGACCGGTTTTCAGCTCGACCTGAAGCTCCGCGGCATCCCGCACAAGATCATGGCCGAAGCGGTCGAGAAGGCCCGTATCGCCCGTCTGCACGTTCTTCAGGAAATGGCCAAAGGCCTGGCCGCCCCTCGCCCCGAGCTCAGCAAATACGCTCCGCGCATCATCACGATCAAGATCAATCCGGAGAAGATCGGTGCGCTTATCGGGCCCGGCGGCAAGAACATCAAAAAGATTGTCGAAGAGTCCGGTTGCGAAATCAACATCGAGGACGATGGGACAGTCCACGTCTACTCCGTCTCCCCTGAAGGCATGGAAATCGCCCGCCAGGCGATCGAAGGTGCGACCGGCGAAATCGAGGTCAACAAGGTCTATCGTGGCCGCGTCGTTTCGATCAAGGAATTCGGCTGCTTCGTCGAAGTCATGCCCGGCAAGGAAGGGCTCGTCCACGTTTCCGAACTGGCGAACTTCCGCGTCAAGATGGTTGAGGACATCGTCAAAGTCGGCGACGAAATTTGGGTCAAGTGCATCGGCATTGACGAAAAAGGCCGTGTAAAACTTTCCCGTCGCGCCGCGATGGAAGATCGCGACCGCGAATTATCGGGTGACAAGCCGGCCGGTGAACCCGCCCCTGAAGGCGAAGAACGCACCGAACGTCCCGTATCTTCAGAGAGTCGGGGCGGTGCCGAACGCGGGCGTGACCGCGAACGCAGTGGCGATTACGGCCGCAGCGAAGGTCGTGGCGAAAGCCGCGGCGGCGGACGTGACCGCGGCGAACGTCGCGATTATGGCCGCAGCGAAGGCCGTTCCGAAGGACGTGGCGGCCGTGACACCGGACGCAGCGAACGTCCTGACCGCGGAGATCGTGGCGGCAGCGAGCGTAGCAGCGACCGTGATCGCGGCGGCGATCGTGACCGTGGCGAACGCAGCAGCAGCGACCGTGGTGACCGTGGAGCAGACCGCGGCGGACGTTCCGACCGCGACCGTGGTGATCGCGCCGGCGAATATCGAAGTGAACGTAGCGATCGCGGAGAGCGCGGGAGCGATCGCGGTGAATCTCGTGACCGTGGCGGAGATCGCGGCGAATCCCGCGGCGAAAGCCGGGACCGTGGTGATCGCGGCAGCGAATACCGCGAACGCTCTGAGCGTTCCGATCGCGGCGAATCGCGCGACCGGGGTGACCGTGGAGAATCGCGCGGCGAACCCCGCGACCGAGATCGCGGCAGCGAGTCTCGAGGCGGCGAAACCCGCGGCGCAGGCCGCGAGCGCGAATACAACGAATCGCGTGAGCCTCGTGAATCCCGGGAGCCTCGCGAACCGCGCGAAAGCAGCGGTGATCGCCCCTACCGCGATTAAGCGCCATAACCAACCTTTCGAAGCGGCCTCCGGGCCGCTTTTTTCATTTTGTTGCGTTTTCAACAGGCCTTGGCACGCTCGGATATTTGCCGTTGCACGCCGATACAACGTCGTTTCGTTTTGCTGAACCTCGCGAGCGCAAAGCGCTCGAGGAGTTGCAGAGGACTGCGGCACTGGCTACACATGATTACCGCGAGCAAATCCTTGCACATCCGGACGCAATCGAGGTTGCGGAGGGCCTCTTGACCAACAGACGCGTAAGAGTCGCGTTGCAGGGAGAGGAAATCCTCGGATTCTGCACTGTATTGCCGGATGAAAAGGGTTCAGCGGAGTTGGACGGGCTCTTTGTTCGGCCCGCGCAATGGGGAGCGGGCGTTGGCCGGGCACTGCTTGTGGACGCCTTTTCTCTCGCCCGGGCGGAGAGAGTTGCATGGATTGAGGTGACGGCGAATCCAAGAGCGGTTGGCTTCTATGAACGGATTGGCTTTCACGGAACAGGAGTGGTGCAGACCCGCTTCGCGCCGGGTTTACGAATGCATGTGAGTCTGCCTGCCAATCCGCACCCGAGAGATTTCACGAGCGAACGGTTGCTTCTGAGGAGAGTGGATCTGCGCGACTTTGAGAATTACCGGCGGGATTGCGAGGATTTCATGTGTCAATGGAAGGTAAATGTGGCGGCGGATTTTGTTCATTGGCTTCAGCCTGCGGAGAGGGATGCGCTGGTGACGATCGAATGGAATTCGCACTGGATGATTCATCGGGAAACGCAAACGTTCATGGGTGCGTTCGGCTGTCGCAAATTTCCCAACAGCCAGGGGGAAGTTGAGATTGCCTACGGACTTGCACCCACCTTCCAAAAAATGGGTCTCGCCACCGAGGCGGTGCGCGCGGGAATAGAGTTCATCGCCAGGCGGGAAGATGTTCGAACCATCACCGCGTTGACTTTGCCGCAGGAGAACCCTTCAACGCGAGTGCTGACCAGATGCGGCTTCGTTCAAACAGGAACGGCGATTGATCCCGACGAAGGGGAGGTATGGAAATGGAGCTTCCCTATTGAACGAACTGCGGCAGGTGGCGAACCAGCGAAGTAACGAGGGCCAGAGCCAAACCAAGGCCGAGAGCAAAAAGAATGGTCCAGAGCCACCAATATCCAGGTAAAACGAGTGGAGCGGCGCATTTGCCGATTTCTTTTCTCCGGAACAGTTGGAAGCCATAGAAAAGCACCCCGAGCGAGGTGACGAAAAGCAGTGGACAGGCGAAGAAGCCGTTAAGTTTCTCCCAGACAAGTTCTTCGTACCAGAAACCAATCTGCAACAGGGCCAAAGCGCCGATCGTCCCCCAGAACCAGGAAAGCAAAATCAGGGAACGCGAGTGCGTGAGGGAGGACATGGTGAAGGAAAACGAAAATACCGCCACTGGCAGCGCCACAACCAGCCCGTAAAGCAGGCCCGGCTTGATTTGGGGGAGCGGCTTGATCAAACCGGTCTCGACGTAGAGACGCGCGAGGATCTGAGGCAAGTCGATGCCGAGGGCAAAAACGTTCATGAAGCAGAGGACCAGGAGGGTGCCGAGACCGACCATGAGTCTCGAGCCGTAACGCTCGGCGCGCGTTGGCGGAAGCGCAAAGGTAAACTCTTCGCAGCCTTCGAGGATATCGCCTCCACCGTAGATCGGACCGGCCATGATGGCGTATAACGGGCCTAAAATAAGAACCCAACCGGGATGGGTGAACAACGGCAGAGTCCAAACTGCGAGCAGCCAGACTGCGAGGAAGATCAGGAGCAACTGGCTATGCGCAAACCACTCCGACCAAAGCAAACCGCGCCACACTCGTGCCGATGGCCGCAGGGGTGCGCTGGCAGCGGGCGGCTCCGCAGCCGCAATCGCGATGATCGGGCGTTCCGTCATTGTGTCTCATCCAGAAACAATGGCAGGTCTGAGGGTGCTTGTGTCACAACGCTCGGCGCGAACCCGCTCTTGTCTGCATTGGCAGTTTGTTGCCAGAAAACCTGCCGGGTGACAACGCTCGTATCTTTCAATGCGCGCAAGACCAATCCTTGATAGGCCTGAAGGGAGGGTGCGACGTCCACACTCTGCCGACCGATGCCGTGTAACTGACAGGCGGCGATCCCGGCGAGGGGGCTTTTTTCGATTTGGTCCCAGGTTTCATCGGATACGTCGAACGCTTTGAAGTAGGAGTGCGGCACTTCCGGAACGACGCTGTTATCGGCGGCGTTGCCGACAAATGCTGATTTATTGCCATTAAAGGAGGCAGCGTCTTCGATCAGGCCGGCCCAATTGCCGGTGAGCTTGTCCTCGGCACAGATAAGCGATTTTTCGGTCAGAAGTTTTTCCTGCACCATCGCAGCAAAATTCGCCGGTCGTTTGCGATGATCATCCTGATACATGTTAAAGGCGAGGGCGATCTGACGGAGGTTGCCAACCGACACGCTCTGGCGTGCCTTTCGCTTGGCGGTGCTCAGTGCCGACGACAACAGCGTGGCAAGCACGGCGATAATGGCGACGACCGTGAGGAGCTCAATCAGAGTGAACCCCAACGGCCGCGCCGCGTTTTTCGCTTCAATCTTCAAAATTATGGTGCGCCCTTCACGGGCACTTTTAACACGCCATACCATCCCACAGGCACCCACAATCCGCGAGTGACATCGCCATCCGCGCCGTCCAGCAGAACACCGTAACAGACGTTTGCGCGCCCGGAACCAATCAAAGCTGGCGCGGCCGGTGTGCGCGCGTCCATCAGGAGAATGTCATTTGTTTGAACGGCAAGGATGTCGCCAACGAGGCTGAGCTGTTGGGCCGCTGAACTCAGCGTCTGAGTGTTAACCATCTCGAACTTGCCGCTCTGGTTCAAAGTCCAGACTTGCAGGTTGGCAGGGTCTTCCGCTTTCACCGGTGCCACACCCAAATAAATGTAAGATCCGTTACTGACGGCCGGGCGGGGCCAGGTTTGGCCGAACGCCATGGAGGTAATCAGATGCGCCTGCACACCATCGTACGAGGAAGCGGCCAGCGTCTCATCGGCGCCATTCGTGTCGAAGGGCTTGATGTTGTACCCGCGCGTGTAGAGCAATTCGCCGTTTCGCGCGAGGCCGATCAGAGTGCCGGGGAGGTTCGCCGGTTTGCGAACGAGTGGATCGCTCGGATCGTTAAAGTCGATCACGTCGAGATAATAGCGCTGGACCCAATAACCGGGAGGTGGGTCAATCGTGCAATCGTGCCAGGTCTGCGTTTTTTCATCCCAACATGAACTTTGATACGGCGGAGGATCGATGGTCTCGTCGAATTCAGATGCCTGGTGGCTCGTGTAGATTTTGCCGTCGACCGTGAAGGCAGCGCCGAAGTTCCACCAACCGTTCGTGCCCGAGAGGACCAGTTCCGAGCTGAAGGTCAGGGTGGTTGGATCGGTCGCGATGAAGTGCCCCGCAGCCCCGCCCCACGAAATCGGCATAAAGTCACTTACAACGCCAATTTTACTGACTGCGCCGAGCGCTCGGATCGGACCGCCCCACCAGGGATAGTAGCCAGAGTTTTTGCTGCGCCAGACCAAAACGTTCGGCTTCACTTTGATCGCTTCATATTGCCCATAAAAATAATTTGTACCGCCTTCCTTGCTCGTGGACTTGATCAGCGGCAGCTCTGGCAATGCGCTCAGATCGAATTCGGAGAGAAGGAATGCAGCGGAGTTCGTGGCGATAGGGAAGTAGTTTGTTGGATTGTATACTTCCGGATAAATGAGCTCGATCGGTTTTCCCTGAAGAACGAAGAGCTTGCCATTGAGAGTGGTGCTTCCCATGTAGGGCAAGCCTTTGAGTTCAACGCGCTTCACCAGCGTTGATGGGTCGTCAGCTTTTACGACTCTCAGCGCCGGAGATTTGCCGCTACCGCTGGCATCGACTTCAATGACGTAATTACCGGACAGGTGCACGCGGTCCGCTTCCCAGGCGAGTTCGGTCGATTTGACCACTGCAGGATGATCTCGATCCGTGGCATCGACCGTCAGGAGCTCCTGGCTTGAAAGAGAGAGAATGCGGCTGCGGTGAACGGTCGCGCGCCGGGCGGCCATGTTCTGGGTGATGACGCCGCGCTTCGTGAGAGTCTTTGCATCGAGATCGACCAGTTGCACGCCTTGTGTGTAGCCGTCGTTGCCTCCAGAAAAGAATGGCACCAAAACCAAGTGCTCGTCCGGCAACACGCCAAAGGCTTTTTCGTCCCAATTCGCTTCGCTGTAACTCCATTGATCACCAATCAATATTTTGCTTAACAACGAGGGATTGGCGGCGTCTGCCACGTTGAACAGTTGCACTGAAACGCGGGTTGCGCCGTTCGTATCGAGGCCGATGGCGAGCAGGTTGTCGCCCAGCGGCTGGAGATAAGTCGACCAGCCGGGAATTTGCAACTCGCCCATGCGCTTTGGCTCAGCAGGATTGCTCAGATCAAAAATCCAAAGCGGATCGATGCGGAAGAAAGTAACCACGTAGAGCCGGGTATCGTCAAAACGCGTGGCGTAAAGTTGTTCGTTCTCGACGATTTTCACCTCAGCCAGGCGCTGTGGCTTTTTCGGATCGACCATGGAATACGTTTCCAGGTAGGTCGCGCGAGGTTGTCGTGAATTGATCTGCAGAACGACGGAGAAAACATCGCCACTCATCTGCATCTTAAATTTATCCTGCACTACGCCGGGCACGTTGAACATCGCTTGCCGGGTAAACGTGCCGTCGGGCGAGGCGATATCATAGGAGTTAACGACCGAGCTCTGCGTGCTGGTGCGACTATCCCAAATCATTTGCGCAACGAACAAGTATTGGTCCGTGGCATAAATCACATTGCCATAGCCATTCACCCAATCTTTCGATTTCACCTGCGCCGTGCTGAAGTCGCTCAGATCAAAAGAAACGACGCGGCTGCCCCACTGCCATTCGGTCGTGGTGGACCCGTCTTTTGCAGGCACATCGATCTGCTCGTAGCTGTTCGCGACAACGTACAATGCGGTCCCGACCAACCGGCTCTCTGCGATATAACCGGATACCGGCAACTCATTCACCAGGACGGGCACGCCGTTTTTTACCTCCAGCAAAACGACCCGGCTTCCGGGCGAATTTCCATACCAACTGCAATTGTCCTGCGCGAGCAACGCAATTTTGCCATGATCGAGCAAATACATATCCTCGCCGGATGCAGGCAAATCGTAGGTGCCAGTGAGCACCGGAGAATCAGGATTGCTTACATCGATCACCTGGAGGCCTCGGTTCTGGTTGAAGAAATAGAGGGTGTCGCCATCGAGCTTCCAGATGTCGCTTTCCACGACGGAACGGCTGTCGCCAGTAGTCGGAGCGGTCGCTTTGTCGGCCGCACCGGGATTCATCGCGACCGGCCCACCCGCGCCTGCCCCGCTGGAGCCGGTCGCGGCAACGAACTTATTTGTCCCGTCGTAAAACGATGCAGGGAGAATCTGGTCCGCGAAATCGCCGCGCACGCGGAGAATCTCAATCGCCGGGGAAAGCGGAACATCGAAAGTGAAGTTCACGGTTCCCATTCCGCCCGGTTTCAACACTTCGACCGCTCTCGGCTCCCAGGCTTTGCGTCCGACTCGCGTGCTCGATTCCAAAGTGACTTTGGCGAGTGAGGCGGAGGCCTCCACCGCCACGACCACATCGGCTTTCTCGATATGGATTTCGGTGATACGGGCGAACGGTTGGTCTGCCGCTTGAGCACCCGGCTGCAACCAGCTAGTGAACGCCAACGCGGCGCCGAGGAGTAATGCGATCGGTCTCATATGGTCAGGATCTTGTCTTCTTTTGCCAAAAAATTTGGTTGGTCGCCGCCCTCGTCTTCCGGGCGGCAAATTTCTAGGAAGATTTCCTCGAGTGAGATGGGAAACGTTTGCACCCGCACACCGGGCCAGCGCTTGAGCGCTTCGATATGCTCGGCGTCGAAGAATTCGGTGACGCCGGTGACCACAGGGCCTGAGAAATTGCAATGGCGCGCACCCGGAATACTGAAGCGGGGAGGAGCGCTCTCACCTGGAAAAATTACCTGCACACGCCGGAAGCAGCCTTGCAACTCGTCGAGCGGCCGGTTCAAAACCAGACGCCCTTTTTCGATGACACCCACGCGTTCCGCGACGCGCTCCAGATCGCTGATGATATGTGTAGAGAACAGAATCGTGGCATCGGTTTGACGGCTCAGAACCGAAACCACCTCGCTCACCAACTCACGGCGCGAGACGGGATCAAGACCTGCCGCGGGTTCATCAAGAATCAGCACGTCGGGTTCCGGGGCGAGCGCCAGGATTATCGCCGCCTTCCGCTGCTCACCGCCGGAAAGAGTAGCCAACGGTCGCAACGAAGAAACACCCCAACGGATCGCGAGGTCATCGGCAAAATCTTTGTTCCATTGATCGTAGAAATTCCCAACGTAGCGGCTCAAATCACGAAAGCACATCCAGCCCGGCATCTGTTCCGATTGCGAGACGTAGGAAATTCTGGCGCGCAGAGAACGAGGCGCTTCCCACATGCTCTTACCAAGAACACGCGCTTCGCCTTCGTCGGGCTTGAGCAAGCCCATAAGGAGACGAATCGTCGTCGTCTTCCCGGCACCGTTCCGGCCCATCAGTCCGTAAACGGTTCCGCGCGGAATATCGAGGTTCATTCCCGTGACACCCACAGTGCCGCCGGGGAAGGTCTTCGTCAGATTGCGCAACTGGATGGCTGGGTTCATCCGTATTTTCGTTGCGGCTGCGCCTCGGGAGTGCGCGCGCCGGCGAACTGTTCCCATTCCTCGTGCAAGACGCGCGAAACCATGTCGTAATCTGCGCCGATCTGTTGTGATTCGACGGCTAACTGTCGCGCAAGCCTCCGTACCACTTTGTCCTTTTGGGCTTCGGAAGCGTTCAAATTCGGGGCGGCGACAAATGCGCCTTTGCCATGGTGGATCTCGATTACGCCTTCGTGTTCGAGTTCGCTGTATGCCTTAACTACGGTGGTTGGATTGACGGTGAGCCGTTGTGCGAGTTCGCGGACCGAAGGCAACTGAGCCCCGGGCTTCAGCGTTCCGGAGGCAATATAGTACTTAATTTGGTCGATCATCTGCCGATAAACCGGCAGCCCTGAGTGCGGGTCGATATTAAACAAGAGGCTCATGCGCCCGACTGTATGGCAACAGTCACACACTGTCAACAGTTTTCGGAAAAGTAGGGGACAAAAGGCGTAAGTACCTCGTAACACCAAAGTAGCATACCGCAGCAATCGTTGTGCTGTAGGTTGCGCCCATGAATAAACGGATTGTAATAGAACGTCAAAGCCGCGTGAGGCAAATCAACCTTCGACGCGTCGCTGAATACCATGCTGCAGGTCTGGAACTCGAAAAGAGTCCGACCGAGACACGGCGTCTGATACGTCTTGCGTTGAACGAAGCCGAGGCGCTGGCGGCACAGACGGGAATTTCTGAGCTCGTTCTTCCAGCATTGGCCGAGGAAAAAGTGAGTACACTCAAACAATGGGCGGCACGACAGGCGGCGTTACACAAGAATAGTGCTGGATGGAGCCTCACTGCTTGAACGGTCGCCTCTAGAGACGTTAAGCCCCTTTACATTCCACTTACGCAAGCGCCTTATCCAACGACGACATTCTGCTTCAACTGGTTACAGCGAGAGACAGTTGCGCTGTAGTGCCAAAAGCCTCCAAATAGCGGCACCCGATTTGCTAACCATGGTCCGTGCCTGCCGGACTACAAAAGAAGTTAGCAATGAACGTTCGATATCTCAGGCAGAGCCTTTCCTTGATCGCAGTTTCCGCGCTCGTTGGTGGAGTTAATGCTGCACCAATAATTTTCTCTGGTGGCGACATGGGTGCGGGCCCGTCGGATCCGCGCCCCAACGCGAACAGTGCGGCGGCGGCTTTTAATCTTGCGGCGAGCGCACTTGGTGGAACGACCCTGATCGATTTCGAGAGCGTTTCGACAGGATCGTTTTCCAGCTTGCCGATGGGCGTGACAACCATCACTGGACAGGACTATTCCGGCAGTGACCAGACGATTCTTGATTCGCCAGCGTACCCGGATCCTGACTATTACTCCGTAGATGGCTACAACACGACCGCTGCAGGAGCGAAGTTCCTGGAGATGATGGGCGGAACGACGACTTTTTCCTTCTCAAGTCCCATCAGTCTTTTCGGTGCTTATTTCACCGGCGTGCAACAGCCATTCTTCGGTTCTGTCACATTGAATTTCGAAGATGGCGCCAGCCAGGAAATCCCTTTTGAGTCGCTCGAGGGAATGGGTGGGGCGCAATTCGTTGGGTTTATTGATGAGGGAGCGCTGATCTCCTCGGTGACAGTAAAGTCAATTTCGGACGAAGGCTTTGATTTCCTGGGCATCGACGACGTCCGTTTTGGGCCAACGCAAACCAGCATCCCAACGCCGGACAGCGGCAGCAGCGCAGTGTTGTTGACGCTGGCGTCGCTCGGGTGCTTCGTCCGCGCGCGCCGGGTCCGAGCCTGTTGATTGGCAGGCCGGCATATTAACGCACTAAGCAGTCGACAGCGCGGGTCCCCTGCCCCATGTTGCCGCACATTTTTATGGCGACTGTGAGACCATTTCGTGCGTTGCGACCCAAACCGGAATTGGCGGCGAAGATTTGCGAACTGCCCTATGACGTGATGTCTTCGGAGGAAGCGCGGGAACTCGCGAAAGGTAATCCGCTGAGTTTTTTGCATGTGAGCAAACCGGAGATCGATCTGCCGCAAGGGACGGATCTGTATTCGCCTGCCGTCTATGCGAAAGGAAAAGAGAATTTTCAACGGCTCATCTCACAGGGGGCGCTCGCGCAGGATGCGAAGCCGGCGTTTTATTTGTATCGGCAGGTGATGGGGAAACACGCTCAACTCGGGTTGGTTGCAGTGGCAAGTTGCGCAGAGTATGTCGATGGAGTCGTTAAGAAACACGAGTTAACTCGGGTAGACAAAGAGGATGATCGTGTTCGGCACATTGAAACCTTAAATTCGCAGACAGGGCCGGTATTTCTCACTTACAAGGCGGATGCGGAACTGGATGCACGGCTGAACGGCATCGCGGCGGGATTGCCAGATATTGATTTCACCGCTCCGGACGGAGTGCGGCACACGTCGTGGCCCGTGCGCGATGAGGCGACCATTCAGTTCATTCAGCAGCGGTTCGCCCAGATTCCATTTCTTTACATTGCGGATGGTCATCACCGGAGCGCGGCAGCAGCGCGGGTTTTCAAGAGTCGCAATGGGAGCGGTGAAAGCGGTTCCTTCCTCGCGGTCATTTTTCCGCACAACCAAATGCAGATTCTGCCGTACAACCGAGTATTGAAGGATCTAAATGGAAACAGCGGTGAAGCATTGCTGCAAAAGCTCGACGCAATTTTCATCATCAAAACGCCAGGGGCGGCGCAGCCCCAACGTAAGCACGAGCTTGGATTTTATTTGAATGGCAAATGGCACACGCTGAATTTCCGCCCGCATTTCGCCGCAACGAACGACCCGATTGAGAAGCTCGACGTAACGTTGTTGCAGAAGTATGTGCTCGCTCCAATTTTCGGAATCGACGATCCACGCACGAGCAAACGCATTAATTTTGTCGGCGGCATTCGCGGAACTGCAGAGCTGGAAAAGCTGGTAAATTCGGGCGAGTACGGGTGTGCGTTTTCGATGTTTCCAACGAGTATTCTGGACCTGATGACGATTGCCGACGCCGGCGGGATTATGCCGCCGAAGAGCACCTGGTTCGAGCCGAAGCTGCGGGATGCTATGTTCTGCCACACGATTTAGGTTCGCGCTGGATATGGGGAAGCGGCGGCTTCAGCGGAGTGTGCGAGTGACCTTTCTGGGGTTGATGGTGAATGCCGCCCTGGCTGCGGGCAAGGTAACGGCGGGAGTAGTGGGGCATTCCCATGCGTTGGTGGCTGACGGGGTTGAATCGACGGCAGACCTTTTCAGTTCGATTATCGTTTGGCGAGGCGTAACGGTGGCGGCCGCGCCGGCGGATAAAGAGCATCCTTATGGACATGGAAAAGCTGAACCGCTGGCAGCGGCGGTCGTATCCACAATTCTCCTTTTCGCCGCGCTCTGGATCATTGTTGGAGCTATTCAGGATATCATCCGGCCGCACAATATTCCGGCGCCATTCACACTGGCCGTCCTCGTGGGCGTCATTGTCATCAAAGAATTACTCTTCCGTTACGTGAGCAAGGAAGGGATCGTTCTCGACAGTTCCGCGGTCAGCGCGGACGCGTGGCATCACCGTTCGGATGCGATTACCTCCCTGTTTGCTTTTATCGGGATCAGCATCGCGCTGGTCGGCGGCAAGGGCTATGAGTCGGCGGACGATTACGCGGCGGTGTTGGCAGGGTTGGTGATCGCATGGAACGGGTGGAGAATGTTACGGCCCGCAATGGACGAGTTGATGGACATCGCGCCCGACCCCGGATTCGCTGAGCGAATCAAAAAAATTGCCTCAAAAATTCCCGAGGTGGTGAGAGTGGAAAAATGTTTGATTCGCAAAATGGGCAACGAATACCTGGTAGACATGCATGTCGAGGTTGATCCGGAAATGACGGTCGAGCGGGCGCACGGAATCGCGCACGCGGTGAAAGACGAGGTGCGGGTCAAGATTCCTTCGGTGCGCGACGTGCTGGTCCACATCGAGCCGACGCGCGAGGCGCTCTAAGCCGTAGCTATTCAACTCAACCACGACACGAATAAACACGAATGAAACCGGCATTGTTTCCCAACGCCCTCGATCCGGCACGCGGGACCAGTCACCGTTCGATGAACCAGATGGGTTCGAAGCGCGCCTTTGATCAGATGATTCGTGTCTATTAGTGTCTATTAGTGGTTTCCTAACTGCATCGTTATGGCTAAGTCAGATAGCCGTCGGGCATGTAGGGCAACTGCCACGGACTGCGATAGGGCACGCTGATCAAACGATTCGCTTCAGCATCGCCGACGATGCGCTCTTTCGCGGCGTCCCACTGGATTTTGCGGCCGCAACGGAGGGCAACGTTCCCGAGATGCGCCACGCTGGAGACGTGGTGGCCGAGTTTCAGGTTTTCGACCGGCTCCTGACGGGATTTAACGCAGTCGAGAAAATTGCGGACGTGCGCAGGGCGGGCGTCACCGCTGCCGGCATATTTTTTCGATTCGAGCGATTTGCGTTTGGGTTCAGAGATCACTTCGAAGCCGCTGTCGGTGAGAATGAGCGTCCCTTCACGCCCGGTGAAGGAAATGCCCCAAGGACGACTGTTCAGGCCGAGCGCGACGCCGACTTTGTGTTCCCAGATGAGGGTATAATTCGGAAATTCGTAGACTGCGATCTGGGTGTCGGGTGTTTCGGAGTTGTCATCGAGAACGAACTTCCCGCCGCTGGACATTACGCTCTTCGGCGCCTCCGGTCCCATGGCCCAGAGCATGATGTTAATCAAGTGCACACCCCAATCGGTCATGAGGCCGCCGGCGTAATCCCAGAACCAACGAAAATTGAAATGGAAGCGGTTTGGATTGAAGGCGCGTTTTGGGGCGGGCCCGAGCCACATGTCGTAATCGACACCGGCAGGTGGCTGGCCGTCGGGAGGATTGCCAACGTCGCCGAGCCAATCGTGGTAAGCCCAACCGCGCACGGTGCCGACCTTGCCGAGCTTCCCGGAACGAACGAACTCGACCGCTTCGGCCCAATGTTTGCCACTGCGCCATTGGGTGCCCATCTGCACGACACGATTGTGTTTTTGCGAGGCGGTCAACATCGCGCGGCCTTCGGCAATTGTGGTAGCGAGCGGTTTTTCGCAGTAGACATCTTTGCCAGCCTGGCAAGCCAGGACGGTCGGAAGCGCATGCCAATGGTCAGGAGTCGCGACGAGCACCACATCGACATCTTTTCGGTCGAGAACGCGGCGAAAATCTTTCACCGTATCAGGTTTTTGCCCGCGTTGCTTCTCGACCAGAGCAACACCTTCTGAGAGATTCTTGTCATCGACATCGCAAATAATGGGGCAGTCCACTTCAGAGTTGAGGAAAAAAGTCGCGAGGTCGCCACGCCCCATGCCGCCAGAACCGATCAGACCGACGCGAACGCGGTCATTGGCGCCCGCGCCCGCCGCGGTTGCGTTGCCACGAGGGAAGACAAGCCCGCCAAATAGCTGCAAACCGGCGGTACCTACCGTTGTTTGTTTGATAAAGTTGCGACGATTCGTAGTTGAAGGATGCGGTTTCATAGTTCGGGCATTTAACGCTTGTCCTTAGACGCACGATTTCGAAGCCCATTCACTCAGCGCGCGATTACAGAGAGACGGTAGAATCGTTGTTGCACCTGCTCGACCGCCTCATTCAATGACACCGGACCAGAACTATCCGTCACTTCACGCAGGGCCTGCCATTCTCCCGTGCCGAGCGCATCGCGGTATTCGAGATGGTAAACGAAGTTTGGCTGGGCGGCGAACTGAAGAGCGAGTCCGTTACCAGTCATCTGGACGGCCAACTGGAGTGAAGCGGAATCCGCGTGTCCAGGCGAACCATTGAGCGAACTGCTCGTGCGCCAACTGGCGGGATCGTCCAGATTCACGTTGAGCAACAGCCCATCCCGGACGACGATCGAATAGCCGTTGCCATCGGCGGCGGTTGGCCAATCCCCTGCATCGTCGTAGACGAAAGAAAAAATCACATTCCCAGCACTAGCCGTCTTTAGCGTCAGGCGTTCGCCCGAGTTATCCAAACTTCCACCGAAAGGACCAAATATCTTCACATCATTGTTTAGGCTATAGAATTGCCGAAACGAGGCGAAGTTGTTCGTTCGATCCGCTTTTACGACAAGGCCATATTCGCCCGGTGCGAGGCTTTGATCAGGCTGGAAGGTAAAATCGATGCCATCCGTGAAAGTTGCGCCTGAAAGCTGCACCGTAACGCTCGGGCTGACATTTTGAATCTCGATGAATTCCATTTCAGAACCGGATGGCGGGTTGTACATGAGTTCCGTAAGCCGGATATACTGCTGAAGCGCGGCAGAATTATCCGGTTCGCCCGCGACGAACTCCACCGGGGCAGACCAGTTGCTCCAGCGTCCATTTACATCCTTTACTTTGACTCGGGCGCGGTAGCGGTGACCGACCTTCAGGTATTCACCGGGTACAGCGACACTATTGTTGAAAGTAGTTAATTCTGGTGTCTCCCATAAAGAATCGATTTCGTAAATACCAGGAATACCGGGTGCCGCGTCCCGAATCTCGCCAACGCGCCATTTCATAGCTCCAAACGGTGACCCACCCTTGTAGGATGAAGATTTCAGTTCGATGCGATTCAAGGGATAACCGGCCGGGCCGGTATAGGTAATGGAAGGCCTGTTTGGAATGAGGGCGTCGGCAATGCGCTCGTCCAGGAAGGTGGACCGCGCGACAATATAATCCTTCATGATTGCGACCGCGGCCTCGAAGCTGCCCTGCCGGGATGAGTTCCTCGCGCTCTCATACGGAAATTGGTAAAAGCGCCCTTGCCCTGCCTTGGAGAGATTTACGATGCTGGAGTTTGCCATCACCGGATTGTAGTCCCACATCGCTCGATCCGCCGCCAGAATGCTCGGACCGGCATTCGTTCCTTTCACGATGCCCGCGTATTCGTCAAGAAGCTTTAAGGCCTGATCGGTGTTATAAAGCAGATCGCGAATTTCACGCGCGCGATTTCTGAAATCGAGATTGAAAAGTCCACCCTCGACGATCAACGGATGAAACGGATCCGAGCCATCGCAGTCGCGATACATGTTATCGGCCCAGGTCAGATCAAGATCCCATGTGTGGATGGACCATTGGCGCGTATCGGGGTTGAGGAAATAGAAGTAATTCTTCCCGTCACAAATGTCATAATGGTGGATACCTTGAACGATGGTGTGATAGCTCAGGTATTGATCGACCTCAAAGTTCTGGCGCCACCAGTTCGCATCTGGATTCCCGTTGCGGTAGGTGTTTAGAAAGGTATTAAGATCGGATTTATCTGTGGCGCCAGTTAGTCCCTGGTTATTGAGTTCACCGGTGCCGCCTTCCATCTTATAGAGATTTCCATCGGGGAGATCGTGTTCATCAAGAAACCGTCCATCCTCCTGCTCAACGGATAGATAGAGCCCCCAATAGTCTCCGCCGTATTGGTTATCCGAAGGCGCTTCCGCAGCGTCGTCGATAATGCGGTAATTGATCCACTGCGTTTTAGGCGCCTGGACGCCAGCCAGGTTGAACAGCGCAAAGCCGACCGATTCGAACATGCCCTGCTCGCCGCGGTGGAGGTAATCGCCCTGCTGAATATTTGCGCCCAGATTAACCTTTTTCCAGGTCGTCTTGTATCTACGACCGTAATTGTCGCGGGCCTGAAATTCATGCCCTCGATTAAGATCGAACTTCCACATGTTTTTGCCCATGGCATAGCGCCAGACGCCGCCGCGCGCGCGATAGCGAATATGGTCGTAGACTTTGCCGTCGTAAATCAGAGTGCCCCACCAACGATAAAGATCTCCGCCGTATTTGCTGTTCCACGTAGCGTCTTCGACAGAACTGCGCTTGGAAATGAGATGGTAAGTGGGTAAGCGACCCATCTCGGCAGCGGAAAAGGTTTGGACTTGCGCGCGTGTCGCATCGGTCGAACCGCGTTGGATGGCAGCGCGCCATTCAGGCACGCCGTCGAACACGAAGTAGGCAAAGTTCGGTTGAGGGTCGTCTTCGTATGGAATGTTAAGAGTTTGGCCGGCCATATCAGACGATGCGATGCGGTATCGTATCAGTCGGCGATGCGTTTGAAGGGACGCGGGCAGGACTGCTGTGTAGATAGAATCGCCAGCTTGCGCGTCGCCATTGGAACCGTTGTCTACCATCGGAATGCTGAGCCAACTGGTTTGGTAGAGTGCATCGTTCAGTTCGATGTAATTGCCAGGATCAACCACCTGATAGAGCAAGGTCGCAGCGGCGATCCCGTCGGAATCGGTGATCTTCGCCGTGATCGTTACCGGTTCGCCGCTCTTCGGTTGTTCGGGACTGTGGTTAACTTGACGAATGACGGCCGGGAGGTTCGTGGCGAAGGTTACGTTGCGCGAACCAGGCGTGGGGCCGGCGTTCACAGTTCCCAGTTGCGCGGTGAGCTTAACGTCGAGAAACGCATCCGAACTGCCGTTGAGGGAAATATTTTGAACCTGGATGGCGATCACATTCTCGCCCGCGCGGAGAAATGAACCGGGCGAATTAATGACGAAAGGGTCATAACTATCGGATTCGCGGGCGGCGCCGGTGGCGAGTTCATTGAAGGCCACATCGCGGTCCGGTAGCCCGGCATTTACGACGCGCTGGCCATTAATCCAGACTTGCATTCCATCGTCGTACAACGCCGCGAGTGTCAGGCTCGCAATTTGACTTGGATCGGTCACGTCGAATCTTCTTCGAACATAGAAGGAGGTGTAGTTGCCACGCATGTCGGCCAACGTGGTGGCTATCCCAACGCTGGGATCGTAACCGATCGGCGCGGCGCCGCTGCTCCAGGTGCTGTCATCAAAGTCGGGCGATCGCCAGGCCGAAATCGGGTTCGAAGGCTCGGCGGTACCTTTGCGATATTTCCAGTCGCTCTTCTGCGGAACTAATACTTTGTTGAGAGCGCCGGCACTACCGCGGATGCTTCGTCGCCAGTTGCCGCCGAGATCGTTGTCGAACGTGGGATTAACGAGTTCGATGGAGTAACCGGGCGGATCGCCCACGGTCGGCCACGGGAAACCTTGCTTGTAGGTCACCTTGTCTACGAGCGCGCCCGAGGCATCACGCAACTCGACAGTTTCGCCCTGGTTCGAGAGCAACCCACTCCATGGACCGAGAGCATTCGCGGCAAATCTTGATCTGAGCACAGAGGGGTTCTGCGCGATAACGAGGTAGCCACCAGCAGAAATTTGTGTGCCTGCCGGAAAAACGAATTGAACAGCGCCGGCGATTTGCCAGTTCTCCAGATCGATTGAAGCCGTCCCGGTATTGAACAGCTCGATGAACTCGCTTTGCTCAGTCTTGATTGCAGGATCGTAATGGATTTCGTTAATCACGATATCCGAACGGACAGTCAGAACGCAGCACGCAAGCGCAAACGAAAACAATCGCCAATAGTTCATCACAAGGGCAGTGCAGAAAGATGATTCATCCGTGCCGTTTTTCAACAGCAACATCCGTTCCATTCGCTTGACCAGAGAGTAAGAATCGGAGTATCAATTGATCACACTTATGAAGATTTCCTTTTGCCTTTCTTGCTTTCTTGCCCTGGTCACGTCCGCATTGGCGGCGACTCCCAACGTCTCCGGAAAATGGACCTGGATTTATGAACGGAACGGCGAGGCGTTGAATATCGAGATGAACGTGAAGCAAGAAAACGGCAAACTTTCCGGCAAAGTCATCGCGCCGGAGAATCGCACCGCAGAGATTCACGATGGCAAGATCAGCGAGGATGGGAAGGTCAGTTTCTACATTGAGTATCAGCGGGACAGTGGTCCGCTGCGAATCGATTTCAGCGGTAAGGTTGAAGGAGACAAGATTGCTGGCAAGACAGAATACACGAACGATCAGGGGGAGAAGCGCGAACGGGATTGGAACCCGAAACGGGTGCAGGATTTGACCGGAAAATGGGACTCAACCTTCAAACGTTCGGACGGCACTCCAATGGAGAGTACACTCCAACTGAAACAGGATGGGGAGAAGCTTACCGGCACACAGTCTTTCAACGAAAACGAAACGGCTCTGAAAGATGGGAAAGTGTCAGGAGATCAGGTGACTTTCACGATTCTGCGCGAACGCGACGGAAGAACGGTTACGGCAAAATACAACGGAAAAATTCAGAAGGATGGATCGATCAAAGGAGAAATCGCATCCGACTGGACCGGCGAAGTGCGGAAACTCGATTGGGAGGCCAAGAAGGCCCAGTAATCTAGCTTTGAGTCGCGCGGCGGCGCATGCAATTCCTCAATCACTACTCAGCGCTCCTCCTGTGGCTCTTGCTGCTCGCAGGTGGAATCTCCATCGTAGCGCGTCGGGGTCGCAAAGGTTATCAATGGGCGATACTCGGCGGAGTTCTCGGGGCCGCGGCGGCAATATGGTTCGCAATCAAACCTGTTCCGACATCGATGGCGGCTGCGGAAAGGCAACCCTGGTTACTGGAGATGCAGTCTCCGTTCTGTCTTGCATGTCTGGCGCAGAAGAGCGAGGTCGATAAAATCGAAAAGGAGTTTCGAGGACGTTTGGTCGTACGGCGTGTCGATATCCAGAGTGAGGAAGGTGGCAGATTAGCCGCACAACACAATCTCAACCGCACGCCAAGTTTTATTTTCTTCGGACCAGATGGTGAGGAGCAATGGCGCAGCATCGGCAAGCTCGATGCAACTCGATTGCGAAGCAGCATGGAAAGTTCTTCTCACTGAAACCCACCGGGCAGACGCTCCGTGAAGTGAAGGAGGTTACCTTCAGTATCAGAAAAGAAAAGCACACGGCCCCCGCCGCCGGCTGGTTTGACGGTTTCCGTAAATTCGAGTCCGCGACTTTCCATCTCCGCCTTGGCGGCATCCAGTGAGGGAACTTTCAGGGCGATATGCCGCCAGCCAGCGAGCCTGTTCTTACGAGTGTCTTCCGAACTGAACTCCGCAGCGTAGATCTCGATCAGCACGCCGCCGAGATTAAGAAGGAACGCAGGTGGGGTCTGACGCATTTCGTGAACCAGTTCGGCTCCGAGCATTCGTTCATACCACTCTTTCAACGCGCGCGGATCACGGGCGGCGAGACCGATATGTTCAAGAGAGAATTTCATTCGGGAATAACAACAACGCGATAGTATTGAGCTTGTGAATTTGGATCGACTTGAAACGGATACGATTCGGTCTGTGATTGGGCGCGACGCGGGAACGAAGGATCGCTCAGGTCGGTAAAAGCTCCTGCGAGACCAACGCGCGTTTGGATCTTGTAGAGTCGACCAGGCATGGCGCTCCATCGCAGTAGGTAACCAGTGGAGGACTTCAGAACGAGGGCGCTCAAACGCGAGGTCGCGCTACGGGGATCGGTGCCTGCAATGGATTCAGCGAGATTCGGCATCCCGTCGTTGTCAGCGTCGCCAGCGGCATCGTCCGGATGAAGTGGATCAAATCCGTTCGTCACTTCCCAGCCGTCCGGCATGCCGTCACCATCGGTATCTGGGTTGAGCGGGTCGGTTCCACGTGCGAGTTCTTCGTCGTCGCGCAGACCATCATCATCCGCATCGCGGTCTGGCTCGAGTTGAACCTCCACAGGCTCCAGATAGGTGAGGCCACCTTCTGTCAGAACGGAGTAGCCGATGCCGGAGTCGAGCATTCGCGGGGCAGGTGGAGAATTGGTATCGGCATCGCGCAAAGCGACAATCGCGCCGATTTTCAGCCGGTCGCCCGGTTGCAAACCGAGCGAAGCGTAAGGCAGAGCGAGTTTGATGAAGTCCGAGTTCTGCTCGTAGAGGATTGTCTCGTTTTGCGGTGAGAAGTTGAACTGCGTTAGACGCTGTCCGACCACCGGAGGAAAACCGTTGGTGAGATAGAATGCGCCTTGTCCGGTGTTGTTGCTCGAACCCGCTCTGGTGAAGGTGACCAGGCCGCCGTCGCCAAATTCGTCCCCTAAAACTACTCCGATGGTGGGTGAGAAATTGGTGAAGAGGAGGGTCCCAAGGGTTTGGAGGCTGTTGGTTGGTCCGAGAGCGAATGCGAAATTGGTCATGTTTGTTATGCCGTTGTCAACGGTGCCCTGAATGAAGAGGAACAGTTCGTCGCCCGTGTGAAGCATGGCTTCATCAATGCCGAGATAGAGATTGTGGTTGTCGTTGTTGACAAACAAACGCCCGCTGCTGCTGTTTTTTCCGACTTTCCCGCCGATTGGATCTCCCCGGAAGTCAAAGATCTGGCCGGGCACGTTGCCATCTCCGTCGGTGGGAGCGAATGGTTCGATGCGGGGTGAATTCCACGTGGCGGGCAATGTCTTTCGTTCGGGCAACGAGCGGTGGAGGTGGACCTGGTCGAAAGGCTTCCCATCTATTCCGATGGCCTGGAGCAAAGCTTCGTCGCCATCCACCGTTACTTTCATGAATTCGCTTCTTTTAAAGTAGAAGTGAACGCTGTCGGGATGGAGGCGGCTCAGACCGTAGGGGTAGGCGCCACCCCCGCCTGTGACGAAGCTCATGAGACCGCCGCTCGGGGTGAAGCGTTCGTAGGCGTGATCGTGTCCGTTGAAGACGACTTGCACGCCGTACTGGCGGGCGAGCGCGATGGGTCCCTGTTCCATTTGCATCCAATCGGGGACGGAGTTGTAGTCGTAATCGTCCCATCCATGCGCGGAGGAACTGCGCCAGACGTGGTGGAAGAACATGAATTTCCACGGCTTGGTGGTGTTCGCGAGGTCCTGCTCGATCCACTTGTATTGCGTGCTCCCTGGACTGTAATCGGCGCCGGCCTGAATATCGGCCCAGACCGCGACAAAGTGGACGTCGCCATGATCAAATGAGTAGTAGTGTTCTGTGCCGGTGAAGTTGTTGGTCGGGAGGTAGAAGCTTTCGACGGCAGGAGTGACGCCGCCATAGCCTTCGTGGTTACCCAGGACGAGGAAGTAGGGGGTGGTGGCCATGTGGTCCTTGTAAACGCTGAAGCAGCGAAAATCCTCAACGTAATGGGAGTAATAGGGATAGGCGACGTCCCCCACAAGCATCACCAGGTCGGGTTGTGCGGCGCGCATTTGGTCCGCGATCTGAAACTGCGACAGGCTCCCCCACCCCGTGTCGGCAGCCACGGCGAAGGTAAAGCTGCCGGAGGGTTTGAAGGTGCGGAAGGAATGCCAGTCAGAAAGGGCTTCCTTGCCGGGGAAGGAGGCGCCTACGCGGTATTCATAGAGGGTGTCCGGTAGAAGGTTCGTCAGGGTGGCGACATGGTTAGTGACCAAATTATTTGTGGGACTGCCGGGAAGGGATATGCGCTGAACATTTCCGGGGCTGAGTCGTAGCTCGATAAAGCCCGGCACGGCACTGAGGGTTTTGAATATGATCTGGGTGGAGTTGGAGGTGGTATTCTGCACGATGGGTCCGCGGGTGAAGTTGCCAATGAGTTCCGGAACAAAGGCCACGGTATAGTCATTGGTGGCCCAGCCGAGTAATTGCACCGCAAGCAGGTTGTCCCCTGGCCGCAGCAACGGCAACGCGGCACTCAAATTCATTTCTTCAGTCGAGCCGCGCGGGTGGTAATTGGTGGAGTAGGTGTTAAAGGGTATGGCCTCGTTCAACGATCCGTCCACGCCCCGGCGAAGAACTTCCTGACCGTTGAGGTAGGCGACAAAAGCGTCGTCATAATCGAGTCGTAAGGTGAGTTCGGCGAGCGATGCCGGATCGGTAACGTGGAAGGTCCTGCGGAAATAAAGGGTGCGATAGTTGAACCCATAGTCCCAGAGATATCCCGGCTCGGTATTGTAAGTGGCGGTGCCGAAGCCTGAGATCGATTCCTCCCACCGGCCATCATCGAACTCCGGGGCACGCCACGCGCCGATGGGGGTTGAAGGCTCATTTGCTCCCTTGTAATACTGCCAGGTTTCACCAATTCGGATCAGCCACTGATCATCTGCCCGAAGAGGCGGCGCGCAGAAGCACCAAATGACGAGCAGCAGGAGAGCGGGCATGGGAGTAAGCTACTGTGCGTCCAAACGTTTGGTCAATTCGGCACGCACACCCGATGGGCCGCTCCCGAGGGTGTGCGCAGCAACCGCTGGAGCGGTTCCGGTCGTTGTCCCGCGCTCGACAGCGCTCCCCGGGGAGGTTATCTCTTCTTATCGCCGCATCGTGCCATGCCAAAGCTGATCCTCAAGAGCGGCCAGTTTGCCGGACGCGAGTTTGAATTGCAGCCGGGCCTGAACTCTGTCGGGCGCGGCCCGGAAAACAGCATCTCGATTCCCGAACCGAGCATCTCGACGTTTCATTGTGAACTTCTGCTCGCGGACATCGGCGTGGCGGTACATGACCATCATTCGACGAATGGCACTTTCATCAACAAGCAACCAATCACCAAAGGGATGCTGCAGAGCGGCGACCTGCTGACGCTGGGTGATGTGGATTTCACGGTGGAACTTCCAGAGGTGCTGATCGCCATTCCGGAAATGACCATGGCGGAAGCGCCGGGGGCAGCATTCCTAGAGGATGGCACGCCGGCCTGCTTCAGCCATCGAATCCTCGCGGCGGAGTTTCGCTGCACGAAATGCGATAACTGGTGGTGTAACGAATGCGTTCGACACATGAAGAAGCTTTCCGGGGATTACCTCATGTTCTGCCCGGAATGTTCCGCCGCTTGCGCCCCCCTTCCTCGCACGACGGTCGCTGTGAAGAAATCGTTTCTCCAGCGGGTGGGAGACACATTGCGCCTGCCGCGCCGAAAATAGCCGGGAATAGCTGGTAAGCCTCCTAAAGAGCTTGCTTCTTGAGAAGATTTCGTGATTCTTGGCACCAACATTCCAGTGCCAAGTAGACTCGTCCGTTTTGGACGTGAGCAGGAATGTTTGAGGAGGTAGTGAAATCACGTGGGTTTTGGTGCCGGAGATCTGAGAACGACCGCATCCGTCTCGCGCTCGCGAGACGGGAGACTCGAGGCACTGACATTCGCACGCCAACCAAAGGAAAGCATGAAAAATAATTCCGCATCCGCCATAGGTCGCGGGCGCTTTGCCAGCGCGTTGCGCGCGGCGCTCGTGTTCGGAGCAATCTCGCTCTGTTCGACAGTTCAGGCTGCATTGCTTGGGTTCTACCCGTTTGATGGGGCCGACCCCAAGCAGGACGCGAGCGGGCAAAGTAAAACGTTGGAAAGTGCCGGGGCGGACCCCAGCAAGGTCTCCGGAGCCGGTGTCGAGGGGGACGCAGCCGGGTTCAATGGGGCGCAGCGTTGGATCGCGCCGCTGGATATCAATCCGGATACGTACCCTCAGTTTACGATGGGCGCGTGGGTGAAGACGGTGAATTTGGCTCCGGGTTTGCGGAAGGTTCTGGGGTCGGATGATGGGGGCTGGGATCGCACCATCGGCCTGGATGATCGGAATGGGCCGTTTCGCTACGGGGCGTTTACGGGGAGTGGTATTTCTTTGGGAACGCCCGGACCGGTCAGCACCAATAATTGGACCTTCTTTGCGGCGACTTATGATCGGGATACGGCAGAGATGACGGTTTACGTGGATCTGGATTCGACCACGCAGGAGCCGCTGAATGGCGCGGTCACTTCGGATGCGAATTTCGGGCCGGGTGCAACGACGGTTTCGATTGGGAGTGTCGGGCCGGCGGGGAATGGGGAGGGCTGGGAGGGTTTGATTGACAACGTATTTTTTTACGACGAGGTGCTCTCGGCGGATCGGCTAACCGCCATTCGTAACGGCGGTCGCGCGGCGATCCTGGGTCAACCTGCGGATGATCCGAACCTGGTGGTCACTTCGACGCCCGACCTGACGAAGCTGGCCAAAGTGCCGAACGTGAAGACGCTTTCTTACGGAATCAAAAACAGCGGAGCGACCAAAGCACTGAATATCAGCCGGGTGACGATTGCGGGGCCGGACGCGGGTTATTTCACGGTGGCCAATGCGCCAACTTCGGTTGCAGCCGGGGGGACGGGAAAGATTGATGTGCAGTTCGATTCGAAAGGACAGGTGGGCTCGTTCGCCGCGACGGCGGTGGTGGAAAGCAATGATCCGAGCAACCCTTCGCTGGTCCTGGATCTGAATTCGGTGGTGGTGGCTTCGCAGACGTTGCTCGGCCTTTATTCGTTTGATGACCCGGCGAACCCGTTGAAGGACGATAGTGGCGCGGGCAAGACGCTCCGCAACGGGAATGACACGGGAACGGCGAGCCCGACTTATAGCGCGACGGGTGGGTTCAATGGTGGCGGGTTTAGCTTCGATGGCGGTGATTGGCTGGTCGCGCCGATCAATATCAACCCGACGGCTGTTCCGCATCTGGCGATGGGTGCGTGGGTCAAAACAGCGTCACTTGAGGATGGATTGCGAAAGGTGATGGGGCATGATGATGGCGCGTGGGATCGTGCGATTGGCCTCGATATTCGCGCGGTCGCGGCTGGCGGTGATCTGCCGGAACCAACTCTTCGCTACGCCGCTTTCACTGGAACGACCGATCATGGTCCGACCCAGGGGAACCCTCCGCCTACGCCCACGAGCACGGAGGCCTGGACGTTCCTCGGCGTCGATTACGATCAGGAGAAAAGCCAGGTAAGCCTTTATGTCGATCTCGATGCCTCCACGACCGATGATCCGCTTCAGGTCGTCACTTCGGAAGCTCCTATGGGCGTTGGTGCAACCAGCGTTGGTATTGGCACGCTCAGTCCCAACGGCGGGGAATTCTGGGTCGGGTCAATTGACAACGTATTCTTCGTCGGAGGAGGGCTCGACGCCGCGACGATGAAGAACGTTCGCGACACCGGCAAGAACGCACTCCTGGCGTTTGGGCCTGATCCCGCGATTGCAGTGCCCGCAGAAGTAAATTTCGGTGAACTGCCAAATCGCTCTCCGAAAACGTTGCAGCTCGTCGTGAAGAACGGCGGAGCAACGCAGCCTTTGCAGATCGCCAGCACGCGTATCACGGGGCGCGATGCGGCGGCGTTCACGTTGGGAACAGTCCCGAGTACCATCGCCCCCGGGGCAACGGTGGAAATCCCGCTGACGGTAACTCCGGGCAACCGGGAAGGTCTACTTCAGGCGACGGTGGAACTCATTTCGAATAACACCAGCGGACGGCTTTCTACAATTGGCACATCTGCTGGTGTGCCGTTTGCCTCGCTGCGTTCGGCGCTACTGGGCTTCTACTCGTTCGATGACGCGAACAATCCCTTGAAGGACGACAGCGGGAATGGCAACGATCTGGTTCAACCTCCAGACGACGCACCGACTCATGACGCGACGGGCGGATTACAGGGCGGCGGTTATCTCTTTAACGGCAATCAGCACCTGATCGCGCCAATTAATATCAATCCTTCCGCGCAGCCGACCTTGACGATGGGCGCGTGGGTTCGAACCGACAGTCTCGATCCAGGCCTGCGCAAGGTGATAGGCAGCGATGACGGGGGTTGGGATCGCACCATTGGTTTGGACAATCGGGAGCCAAATACGCTCCCGCTTCGGTACACGTCATTTTCCGGGACCGGAACACCGATCGAAGGAACTCCTGAGCCGGTGAACACGGAGGATTGGACATTCCTGGCGGCGACATACGATCAACCAAATGCTCTGGTCACTGTTTGGGTGGATCTGAATGCAAAGACTACGAACGACGCCCTCGTGGCAGTCAGCCGTCCGAACAGCACCTTCGGACCCGGTTTCAGCACAACGGCCATCGGTAACATCCGCCCGGACAATCTCGCTGAGGGTTGGCTGGGGAGCATCGACAACGTCTTCTTCTTCAATACAGTGTTGTCACAATCGGACCTGACAAAACTGCGTAACCAGGGAAAAGCTGCGATTGAGGAAGGGCCTATTCAGGACACGATTCAAATCTCCTCGGTGCAGAAGACCGGCGCGGGCGTTGTGCTCACTTACTCCAGCCGCACCGGAGTCACTTACACGATTCAATATGCCGAAAAACTCGGCGATCCCTGGACGGCCATCGGGACACAACCCGGTCAGGCCAGCAGCACGACCTTTACGGACTCGGACGCAGCTCGACTGGCCCGTAAGACCGGCTTCTACCGCGTCGCGACCCCATAAGTTGTTTCTCGCTTTCACGTGCCGCGGTGGCGCACTCTACCGCGGCACTTTTTATTTCACGATGAAACGCTGGTTCCTCATCGCCTTGTGCATTCAGGCCGGATATGCAGCACCAGCATGGGAGACCGGAGTAGGCTTCCGGGCTGCGGCGCTGCCTTTGCCCGCGACGGGACGAGACGGCTTTCAACTGCTCGCCCCGGAGCAAACCGTCATCCGCTTCACGAACTCGTTGAGTGACGCGGCGCTCGCAAAAAATCAAATTCTGGAGGTCGGTTCGGGCGTGGCACTAGGGGATGTGGACAGCGACGGATGGGTCGACATCTACTTCTGTTCAATCAGCGGCGAGAATCGGCTCTACCGAAACCTGGGTCATTGGAAATTCGAGGACATCACTTCGGCTCAAATCGCCTGTGCGGGACAAGCGTCCACCGGTGCGGTCCTGGCTGACGTGGATGGTGATTCAGATCTCGACCTATTGGTTAACGGGATTGGAGCAGGAACCCGGCTGTTTTTGAATGATGGGAAAGGACATTTTCTGGAACTCGGGAATTCCGGCCTCATTCGCGAACACGGGAGCACCTCCATGGCGTTGGCCGACATTGATGGGAATGGCACTCTCGACCTTTATGTCGCCAACTATCACACGCGCACTTTCAAAGACTCGCCCCCTGGACTGAACGTCGAAGCAGGCTATGTCGGCGGCAAGTTCGTCGTCAAACCGCCCGGTCTTTTCCAGCCGCTCTTCCTCAAAACAGGCGGGGTGAATCTTTTCGAACGTGGTGAAAGCGATCTGATTTATCTGAACGATGGCAAAGGGAGATTCACTTCTATTTCGTGGACCAACGGGAATTTTTTGGACAGCTCCGGCAAACCGCTTACCGAACCACCGAAGGATTGGGGCCTCGCTGTTGCCTTTCGCGATTTGGATGGAGATGGAGCGCCCGACCTTTATGTCTGCAATGATTTCTTCAACTCGCCCGATCGAGTCTGGTTGAACGACGGAGCTGGAAAGTTTCACGCTCCTTCGTCGCAAATGCTCCGCCACATCAGCATGTCCTCTATGTCAGTGGCATTCTCTGATATCAATCGCGATGGTTACGAAGATTTCATGGTACTGGATATGATGAGCCGCGACCACGAGCGCCGGCACCGCCAGCGCGGTAGCCAGATTCATCTCCAAGTGGCGACACCATACCGCGATGCGGCTTATCAACCGGAGTATCCCCGCAATACGGTATTTCTAAACAGAGGTGACGGCACTTATGCCGAAATTGCTCAATACTGCGGGCTTGAAGCCTCGGAATGGTCCTGGAGCATTGCTTTTATCGATGTCGATCTCGATGGCTTCGATGATGTGCTGATCACGAATGGAAACGTGCGCGACGCGAACGATGCGGACCTATCCAAATCCAAACCTCCGGCGGGCAAACCTCGGTTTCCACAATTGAAGACTGCGAATGTCGCATTCCGCAACAAGCAAGACCTGACTTTTGAAGAATGCGCTGCCGCGTGGGGATTCGATCACGTGGGTATCTCGCATGGAATGGCTCTCGCCGATCTCGATAATGATGGCGATCTCGACGTCGTCGTTAACAACATGCGCGATGTAGCCGGCATCTACCGCAACGGAAGCGGCAAGCCGCGTGTTGCGGTTCGCCTCATTGGTTCCCCTCCCAACACGCAAGGCATCGGCGCAAAGGTCGAGCTTGTTGGAGGAGCTGTGTCCAATCAGGTGCAACGGGTCAGTAGCGGCGGACGATACGCTTCATCCGATGAGTCAATGCTCGTTTTCGCGCCGGGTTCCACAGGCAAAGAGATGACACTGAAGGTCACATGGCGGAACGGAACCGAAAGCACTGTAAGGAATGTTCGACCGAATTGGATCTACGAAGTCCACGAAGCGGGCGCAGGCAAACCGACCCGGACGAGCAAAGGCTCGGAGGAACCGTTTTTCGAGGACGTCAGTTCGCGGCTGAAACATCCACACCAGGAAAATGACTTTAATGATTTCGATCGGCAGCCGACTCGCGACCTCAGCCGGCTCGGACCGGGAATCCTTTGGCGCGATCTGGATGGAGATGGTTGGGATGATTTGGTCGTTGGAGGCGCGAAGGGCAGTTACAGCGTTGTCTATCTCAATGATCATGAAGGAGAGTTCAAACCATTGCGTCGGCGCGACCCGCTCCTACAAGATCAAACCACCCTGCTCGCCTACACCGGTGTAAACGGCCAGGTCGAGCTTCTGGCCGGATCGTCCAACTACGAAACCGGCAGCAAGACTAATGCGACGGTTGTTCAATATGATCTCCAGCGAGGTACCGAATCCGCTGTCATTGCGGCACAACCCTGGGGTGTCGGCCCACTCGCTCTGGGCCACCGCAACAAACAGCTCGCCCTCTTCGTCGGCGGTCGCGCGGAAGCAGGCCGCTATCCCGCGGCGGTCCCCTCCCAAATTTACATTCGAGAAAATGACAGTTGGAAGCTCGACGCCGCTGCTTGCGCGGTGCTCGGGACTAATCTGGTCAGCGGGGCGATGTGGGCCGACCTGAACGAAGACGGCCAAGCCGAACTCGTTCTAGCCTGCGATTGGGGCCTGATTCGAGTGTACCGATGGCATGGAGACAGTCTGCGAGAGTTGGATCTTGCACTGGGAAAATACCGCGGCCTTTGGAACGGCGTCGCGGCTGGTGACTTTGATTCCGACGGACGTCTCGATATTGTGGCGTCAAACTGGGGTCGCAACACAACTTACCAGCGGCATCGAGTGCGGCCGCTGCGTTTATATTTTGGCGAATGGCAAGCGCCCGGACGCGTCGAAATGCTCGAAAGCTATTACGAACCCGCTCGGGACCATTACGCTCCCTTCATAACGCTTGATACGCTTCGCACGACCTGTCCCGCGCTCGTAGAAAAGTTTAATACTTTCAGCAGTTACGCCCAGGCCGGCATCGATGAAATTGTTCCCGCGAGCGCACCATTTCTGGAGGCAAATTGGTTTGAGACCACTCTCTTCCTGAACCGCGGCGACCATTTCGAAGCGAGACCTCTTCCCGCCGAAGCTCAATTAGCACCCACATTTGGAATCGCGGTCGGAGATTTCGATGGCGACGGCAACGAAGATCTGTTTCTGAGTCAGAACTTTTTCGACGTGGAAGTAGAGACCTGTCGTTATGACGCGGGGCGAGGGTTATGGCTGCTTGGCGATGGAAAAGGAAACCTCGCGGCTGTTCCTGGCCAACTCAGTGGGGTGCGACTTTACGGAGAGCAACGCGCCTGCGCCCTCGCCGACTTCGACAACGATGGTCGGATCGATCTGGCGGTGGGGCAAAATAACGGCACCACAGGATTATTCCGAAACCGTCGCGCCAAACCGGGCCTTCGCATTCGTCTCGAGGGCGCTCTCTGGAATCGGGACGCGGCAGGCGCGACAATTCGTGTGAAGTCGGGCGACCATTTCGGCCCCGCGCGCGCGTTGCAAATCGGCTCCGGGTATTGGTCGCAATCGAGCCTCGTTCAGGTGATGTCCGCGCCGCTCCCGCCGACTACGATTTGGGTGCGGTGGCCTGGCGGGCGCGTAACCGAAACGCCAGTTCGGCTCGATCAACGAGAGGTTGTTATTGTTGAAGACCAACAGGCGCGTTAGAACGGACTTATCATTTTGCGATTTGGGGATCATTCCTTCGTGAGCAGCAGCAGCGCGTCCCGTTGCCAGGGGGGCGAGAACTGAAGCGGCCTGCCCGAAGACTTTACGCTTCCTTTGTCTGCTCGCGCCGCCGTCTGTGGATCGATCCACACAGAGCTATAACTTCCGTCTACAGCGTTCACTGAGAAGCCTTGTCCGGCGAGCGGTTGATAAACCAGGTACTGAACTCCCGGTTCGGCCAGACAGTAACCGGTACTGGCGACTCCTCTGGCGGGCACCAATCGCCCGAGATTAAGCTGTTCGCTCAACTTTCGAGCGTTGCCCATCGCCTTGCGGACGCCGTCCGCGTTCGCCACGCTCACATTATCCTGCGCGAGGATGCCGGTCCACTCCGCATCGTCGTAAGGATCCATAAACAACAGATTGTGCCCGCGCATGAAAACTTTCCAGGCCCATTCCGGCGTGCCGCCAACGCCCCACACATGGTCGGTATCCACCACGCTCACCTTTTTTCCCTCGGCCTCCCGCGGTTCCGACTTCAAATCCGGCCACTCGCTTGATCCGGGGGAAAACCAATCTGCACGGCTCGCAAGAATCTCCGTATTGCTTTCAGACCCGTGGGCCGTCAATCCCACGGGATGTTGTCGGGGTTTCGCCTTCTCCAGTTGATGCACCGTATCCACCACCCACCAATCCCAATCCTTCATTCCCCCTTCGTTGGTGACTTCGAACAAGACATTGTCCAGATCGTTCACCGTATCGATCACCTTGCTGAGATATTTCCTGTGGTATTCACGCACCGATTTGGCGTCCAGGCTCGGGCCCGAATTTCCCCCCGGATTCCCGTCGAACCCCTGAACGTTATTCTTCGGGTTGTACGGATGACCATCCCACGGCTTTCCTCCCAGCCATCCTTTGGCGGAACTCCACCCCTGGAACAACATGATCGAGACGTAAATCCCTCGCTCACCCGATTTCTTAACCCGCTCCCGCAGCCGTTTGAAATATTCCTCGTCAAACCGCTCCAGATCGAATTTCGGCTTCCCATCCAACGCCAGCCCAGGACCCGACCGAGCGTACGGATTCGGTTCCACGTACCAATCGCTCGGATTCGTCCCTTTTCCGTCGGACCAGGGCGCCCAACGCGCCTGCTCCCACACCCACAACCGAATTAAATTATGATGATATCGTTCCAGGTTATCGAGGTAATGATCGAAGTCGAACCTCGGCACCGGCTCTTTCGCACCTTGATCCTGCAAATTCGCCCACGTATGCATGCCGGTCAGATAGACGATGGCCCCTTGCCCGTCGGCGAAGTAACGTGGGTTCTCGGCGCTCACCCGCAAAGGACCAACCGCAGGCGCCGCGCCGCAAACCACACCGAACAAAGCTATCATCAATCCGACCGCGTATTTCATGCAGACACCTTATCAACTTACGGCGCTCACCGCACTCCCTCCCAGTTTCCGATGGTGAAATGCTGGTCCAGCACCGTCAGTTCCAGCCAGATATCGAACCGGCCCTCGTTATGTTCTGCGGGATTCGCCGCGTAGCGCCAGGCCGTCGTCACAAAATCATCACTCAACCCTTCATCCACCCCATCCGGCGTGGTCGAACTCACCAGCACCACCTCGCCCTCCTCGCGGCCGGTCAGCCCGCCTCCTTCGATGAAATTCGTCGGCCACGCCGGGCTCACGAGTGCGTTCGAAAAAGCAGCCATGCCGAACCGTTTCACCATCATCTCCGGCTTCACGGGATCCTTCGTTGTCGGCAGACCGAACGTGCCCAGATCCGGATGCCACCGCGTCCCCGCTAACTCGTAATACAGCGGATTGACCAGAGCGCGCTCTGCATTCGTCGAGCGATCCTGCGGATAAAACCCGAACTGCGCGTGATACCGTTCAATCGCGCGGCTGAGCTCCTCTCGTTGCGCTCTCAACCCTTCCAGATATTTTGGAATCGCCGCGCGCACCGCCCGCTGATGCCAAAGGCGTTCAACCACCAAATACAATCCGTATCCCGAAACCGCCAGCAGCAGCAATGCCAGAAGAACACCGGCCGTCTGCCCACCCGTTAAAGCGCGATTCTTCACGTCTCACCGTTAGCAAATTTTCGCCTTTCGAGCCATGTTCTTCCATGGACACGACGCGTGCCGTTAAATGCCCCACGTGCAAGAAGCAAGGAGCCTGGTTCCAAACGAAATACGGCCCCTTCTGTTCCGAGCGGTGTAAACTGGTCGACCTCGGGAACTGGTTCGGCGAAGAAAACCGCATTTCCGAACCGCTCCGGCCCGATCACTTTCGCGGCTACGACAATCTTCCGCCCGGCGAATATCTCGATCAGCCCGAAGCGGAAAGATAACTATTTCGCAAATCGCCCCAACCGAAACAGGCTCAGGTCGAACGCAGGCATTTGATCGAGAGCGAAGTTCGCCAGCACTTCGCCCACGGCACTTGCGAACTTGAATCCATGCCCCGAACAAGGACTGGCGACAATCACATTCGGATTGCTCGGCAGCCTATCCAGAATGAAATGTCCGTCGGGCGTGTTTGTATATAGACAGACTGTTCCGCGCAGGAAGCTCCCGTTTGCCTCTGGAAGATACCGCTGCAACAGCGTGCGCATTCGGGAAATATCAGATGCGCGCACGTTCCGGTCCGCCGTGATGGCGTTTGTCCCCTCCCCTTGATGATGAAACGCGACCTTCACACCGCTGCCGAGATCGGGAAAGCCGTAAAACATCCTGTCCTTCTCATATTCCCACAGGTGAATCGGCAAAATCCCCGGCACGAAGAGGTCTGGATCATGCGCTTTGAACCAGAGCAATACCTGCCGCTCGACCTGCAAGCGCCCACGCAACTCCGGCACCAGCGACCCCATCCAGGCCCCCGACGCAATCACCAATCTCCGTGTATGGAAAATTCCATGGGCGGTCTGGAGCATCACACCGGTTGGGTCCTCGCTCCATTGATGAAGCTTTTCATTCGTCCGCACCTGCGCGCCGGCCTTCATCGCGAGGTTCAGATGAGCCGCCACGCACATCTCCGGAAAAAGAATCCCGGCGCGCGGCTCCAAAACCCCCGCCATGTGCGGATCCGGATGCAGCCCCGGAAAACGCCGGTTGATCTCCGCGCTCTCCAGCAATTCGTAAGCCAGCCCGTGCTCCTCAGCACTTCGCACCGAACCGGAAAGAACCGCGCTCTCCGGCCGACCAATCATCACCCCCCCCGTCCTCACATAAAGCTGCTCGCCGCTCAGCCGCTCCAACTCCCCCCACAACTCATACGCACGCTGCACCAACGGCACGTAACTCGGATGCTCGAAATACGCTTCCCGAATTACTCGCGTCTCACCGTGGGACGATCCCTGAGTGTGCGGCGGCGCGAATTGATCCAGCCCGAGCACGTTCACTCCGCGCCGCGCCAGATGGAACAGCGCAGCCGAGCCCATCGCCCCTAAACCCGCTACCACCACATCATAACGCCCGGTCATTCGCCTTAAGCTATCGTCCCTCACTCCTTCGGCGCGAGCCCGGAATGATTCCGTCCGCCTCTGTATTCATTTCTGGACCACCTTTGTCGCGAAAGTTCGGCTTTTTTCCTTTTTCTCACGCGCGGCGCTGGACATGCTCGTCACATGACTGGACTCAATCGCGAGGATGTCCGCATCGCGGTGCAAGCCGCCCTCGCCGAGGATATCGGCAGCGGCGATGCCACTACTCTCGCCACCGTGCCCGAACAGGCCCATGCCGCCGCGGAGATGGCAGCGCGCGAACCAATCGTGGTGGCCGGCCTCGAATTTGCCATGGTCGCTTTCCAGCAGATGTCCCGTGAGATTGACGTCGTGGACCAGTGCGCCGATGGCGACTCCGTTCCTCCGGGCGCTGCACTTTTGAACGTGCGCGGCCCGGCGCGCGCCATTCTTTCCGCCGAACGTGTCGCGCTGAATTTTGTCCAGCGTCTCTCGGGCGTCGCCACCCTCACCAAACGCTTCGTTGATATGGTCGCAGGCACGAACGCGAAAATCCTCGATACCCGCAAAACTACTCCCGGCTGGCGCGAATTCGAAAAATACGCCGTCACCTGCGGCGGAGGATTAAACCATCGGCGCGGCCTTTACGACATGATCCTGATCAAGGACAACCACCTCGCCGCTCTCCGCCACGAAAAGCCCAATTCAATCAGCGCCGCTATCGCGCGCGCGCGCGCCCAATACCCCAAACTGAAAGTAGAAGTCGAAGCCGATCATCTCGACCAGGTCCAGCAGGCTGCAGAAGCTGGCGCTGATTTCATCCTGCTCGACAACATGACACCCGACCAGTTGCGCGCCGCCGTCCAGTTGATCAACGGCCGCGCCAAAACCGAAGCGAGCGGCGGCGTCAACCTCGAAACCGTCCGCTCCATCGCCCAGACCGGCGTCGATTTTATCTCCGTCGGTGCGTTGACCCACTCCGCTAGAGCTGTGGACATCGGGCTCGATTTCAAGTGACCGTCGACGCGACATTTGAATGACGGTCGACGCGACCATTCTGCGAGCGTTGCGGGATGCCGGGGAAGCGCGCGACGAAGCCGTCAGCGGCGCGGAACTCGCCGAGCGCCTGGGCATCAGCCGGGCCGCGGTTTGGGCCCGCATTGAGGAGTTGCGCCATCTCGGCTACGAAATCCATGCCAATCCGCACGATGGTTACCGCCTGCGAAGCTCCCCCGACGTCCTCAACGCTGACGACATGCTCTCCCTCCTCTCCGGCCACCCACTTATCGGCCGCGACATCCGAGTCTTCCAGGAAACCACCTCCACGAACGACGTTGCCGACCGTCTCGGCCGCGACGGCGTCAAGGAAGGAGTCGTCGTTCTCGCCGAAACCCAGACCAAAGGCCGAGGCCGCCTCGGACGAAGCTGGGTCTCGTTGCCCGGGAATGGCCTATGGCTCTCCGTCCTGCTCCGCCCCCCGCTTCCACCCCAGGCTGCCACCCAACTCACCATCGCAAGCGCCACCGCCGTTGTCCGCGCCCTCCGAAAAAGCACCGGCCTCCAGCCCGAAGTCAAATGGCCCAACGACATCCTCATCGCAGGGAAGAAAATCTGCGGCATCCTCACCGAAATGGCCGCCGAACTCGAATCCATTAAGCACGTGGTCCTTGGAGTTGGCCTCAACGTCAATTTCGAAGCGGCCGACTTCCCCGCCGACCTTCGAAAGATTGCCACCTCGATTCGGATCGAAACCGGCCGCCCCTTTCGCCGGTGCGAAATCGCCGCCGCTCTCTTAGGCGAACTTGAAGCCGATTACCGCCGACTCCTCCAGGGCGACTTCGAGAAGATCGCTGACGAATGGGAAGCCGCCTGTTCCACCATTGGGCACAACATTGAGATCGCCACAGGCCACCGCGTCATTTCCGGCCGCGCCGAGTCCCTCGACAGCGAAGGAGCGCTCCTCCTCCGCACGCAACACGGCCGGCTTGAACGGATCATCGGCGGCGACGTCACCCTGAGAAAATAAAGCCCGGAAATAAATGCTACTCCTCCTCGACATCGGCAACACACACACCCACGTCGGCCTGGCGAGCCTCCAGTCAGTCCGCGCGCAAAAGAATCTGCGCACGAGCGACTGGTTTCAGGGCACAGCGGCGCGTCAGTTGAAAAAGCTTATTGGTAAAAATCCCCTGGAAGGAGTCGCCTGGTGCAGCGTCGTGCCGAAAGCCACCGCGCTCATCCGCGGCTTCGCGGAAAAAACCGGCACCCCCTTGGTCGAGCTGAACTCCCGCACCATCGCAGGCGTAGGCATTGATTACCCAAGGCCCGAAACCATCGGCGCGGACCGCCTTGCCAATGCGATTGCCGTCAAAGCCCTGTTCGGAGCGCCAGCTCTGGTCGTCGATTTCGGCACCGCCGTCACCTTTGACGTGGTCAACGCCAGCGGGCAGTATGTCGGCGGCATCATCGCCCCCGGCCTCTCCGCCATGACCGACTACCTTCACGAAAAAACCGCCCTCCTTCCCAAGATCAAAATTCGCGAACCGCGCGCCGTAATTGGCAAGAACACCGAACAAGCCATGCTGGTGGGTGCCGTCCATGGCTATCGCGGATTGATTCGCGGATTGATCGCGGAACTCAAGGCCGAACTCCGCGCTCCGCGCCTCCCGGTCATCGCCACAGGCGGCTACGCGGCGCTCATCGCCCGCAAAATGCCAGAAATTTCTTCAGTTGAGCCCAATCTCACCCTGGAAGGCCTTCGCCTGGCCTGGCTGGCCCACTGCCATCATCGGTAAGGACGCGTTCCACCGCGTCCCACTTTCAATTCCCGTCCGCCGCCAGCACCACCCGGAATCCAAGATTCCAGTCCTTCAGCGCAGGATGATTTCCGAAAAAATAACGCGTCGCGGACCGATACGGGCCCTGATCAAAACTTCCCCCACGGGTCACCTTCCAACCGATCTCATTCGAGGTCGGTCCCTGCGGGTCAGTCACCGCTCCTCCCGGTAACGGCCCGAGCCAATCCTGCGTCCATTCCCATACATTCCCATACATGTCATACAATCCCCAACGATTCGGCAGCTTCTGGCCAACCGGGTGGACACTGAAATTCGCATTCCCGGTTGTCCATGCATAACTCGCCAAATCCTTATCATCCGGATCATCTCCGTAACTGTATCGCGTGGAAGTCCCCGCCCGCGCCGCGCATTCCCATTCTGCCTCCGTCGGTAAACGATATCGCGTGCCCGCAGGGATCCGTCCGGCTGCCAATTCCCTTTCCGTCAGCAGCCAGCAATAATTCGTCGCGTCAGGCCAACTCACCGTCGACACAGGCCGGCTTAAATCCCCCGGGAATTCACTCGGATTCGTCCCGGTCACCGCCAGATACTCGCCTTGTGTGACCTCATATTGCCCGATCCAGAAACCGCGACTGAGCGTCACGAGCGTTTGCGGACCCTCATTCGTGTTGCGCCCCGCTTCGTTGGTGGGACTTCCCATCAAGAACGTGTTCGCCGGAATGAAAACCATGTTGGTGGGCGAGCTTTGCTGCACTGCCCGATAAACACGACGCTCCTGAGCGGGACCGCTCGTATCGAGAAAGAGATAATTCGTCCTGGCCAACTGCACAAAAGCCAGACTCCTCCATGCATTCGATTCCCCGAGAGCCGAAGACGCTTGCACCACATACACGTTACTCACCGCGCCGCTAATATTCACGCCGGCATACATCTGAATCCCCAGCTCTGCTCCCTCCTGGCTTTGAACCCTCTCTGCCATCAGAACCGCCCCTGTGCACCAAAACCCTAGAACCCACTTATCCATAAAACTTTATTCGTTTCTCCTGAAAATGAAATTGAGCGAACCGCTCGCGTTTACGCCGGCCAGTCTTCTCGCTGGGGAGCCGACGAACAATACTACTAAAGAGGCAGAACCGAGCCAAACCCGATTCACTCGATTGAGAGCCGGTAGGGACGCGTTCCACCGCGTCCTACCTGACTTCCTCAAGGTCACCGAGCGACGGGCCGTTCAACACCTTGCCCTGGCCGTTGAAGCGCGAGCCGTGGCAGGGACAATCCCATGATTTCTCCACGGAATTCCAGCGAACAACGCACCCCAGGTGCGGGCACACCGCGGACCGTTCATGGACCTCGCCTTTCGCATCCCGATGAACAGCGACGAGTTTTAAACCTCGGCGCATAATCGCGCCCTCTCCGTTGCGAATCTCGTCAGCGGATTGGACTTCGCCGCGCGCGAGCAAATCGCGATATTGCGCGACAACGTTCGCGTTTTCACGGGTGTAACGGTGTGCAGCGTTCAGCGTCTTGCGAGCTGGATCATAAAGTGTGGCCCAGGGATTTGGGCGGCCGAGGATAAGGTCGCGGACCAGCATCGCGCCGAGCGTGCCATTCGTCATGCCGTTCCCCGAGTCGCCCGTGATCATGTAAACATTTTTCTCGCCGGGATTGCGGCCGTTGTACCCGAGGCAATCGTACGGCTCCATCACCTGACCTGACCAGCGGAACCGGACCGCGCCCGCGAAAGGATAGCGCTCCCGAGTCCAGCGTTCCAACCGGCCAAATGGCGCGCCAAGTTCTTCGGGTTGCCCTGTTTTGTGATCTTCGCCGCCAACAATCAGAACGTCGTTTGCCTCCGAATCATCGCTGCTGCGCATCAGCCTCACGTAATGATACGGCATGTCATCATCCCAAAGCAGAATTGGCGTCACGCTATCCCGCGGCACTTCAAGGCCGACAACGTAAGTGCGGTAAGCCATCTGCTTGCTGTGAATCACCACGCGATCATTGACAGGGGTGTTCGTTGCCACGACCACTGCCTGTGCCGTTACCTTTGGACCTGGCTGTGTTGCAACCGTGCAGGGATTCCCATCCGAGATTTCCAGCGCGTGCGTGTTCGTAAAAACTTCCACGCCGTTGCCTTTCAGCCACTCCACCATTCCCCGCAGATATTTCAGCGGATGCAATTGCATCTGGTTCGCAAACCGCAACGCCAGCCCAGTATCAAAGGGCGCAGGCGCCCGCTCCACCAACTCGACAGAAACACCAGCGCGCCGGCATGCGTCCTCTTCGCGTTTCAGGTTCTCCGGATCTGCTCCCTTCGGCTCGAACAGATATCCATCCAATCGCAGAAGATCGCAATCGATCCGCGCCGCACGAACAATCGCCTCGGCCTGCTCAATGGCCGAGGTGTGACTTTCCGCTGCCAGCCGACTGCCCTGTTCACCATGCATTCTTTCGAGTTCGTAATAGCGGTCGTCGAGCGCATTGACGAAGTGCGCCGTCGTGCGACCGGTCTCGCCTCCTCCGAGAGGGCCATCGTCGAGCAGAGCCACACGCCGCCCCTCCTTCGCCAGCAAATACGTAGCGGTGACTCCCGCAATGCCACCGCCGACCACGCACACGTCAGTGGAAAGATCTTTCGAAAGCCGCGAAAACCCAGGCATCTGGACCGATGCAAACCATGCGGAAATAGTTTTCCCCGAATCTGAAACCATAAACCCGTCCTCCTTTGTCCCGAATCTAATTTAGCACAAGTTCGTTGGCCTGCGTCTACGAATGCGATACCATTCACCATACCATGAGTTTCGGGAGAGCCCGCTTGTTCACTTTCATCGCCTTTTGCGCCTGTTGTCTTTCGCCCGCTCGTGGCGCAGCGGCCGAGACGACGCAGGCTTTCTTCGAGAAATCGATTCGCCCGACCCTTCGTGAATACTGCCTGAAATGTCACTCCGCCGAAAAGCACAAGGGCGACCTTGACCTTGAACATTTCACAGCGATCGACGAGGTGAAGCGGCAACCGAAGGTCTGGCAATCGGTCATCGAGCAACTCACGCAAAACGAAATGCCGCCAAAGGATCAGCCACAGCCGGCCACCGCCCAGCGTGATCAGTTGCTCGACTGGATCAACGCGGTGCTGGATGAAGTCGCCCAGGCGAAAGCGGGCGATCCCGGCCCAGTTGTGCTCCGCCGCCTCTCGAACGCGGAATACACTTACACCATTCGCGATCTGACCGGCGTGCAGTCCTTGAATCCCGCGCACGAATTCCCGGTCGATGGCGCAGCAGGCGAGGGCTTCATGAACGTAGGCAATTCTCTGGTGATGTCCCCTGCCCTGCTCACGAAATATCTCGATGCCGGCAAGGAAATCGCCAATCACGCCGTTCTGTTGCCGGACGGCCTACGTTTTTCACCGAGCACGACGCGCCGGGACTGGACCGAGGAAATCATGGCTGACATCCGCGGGCTCTACAGCAAGTACAGCGATAAGGGCGGCGGCACCGCGGTGAACCTGCAGGGAATCAAATTCGATACAAAGGATGGCGGCGTCATTCCCCTGACGAAATACTTCGAGGCGCTACTTCAGGAACGTGGCACAGGAAGCAAGGCAGATGCCGCGAAACTTGGGCTGAGCGCGAAATACCTGAATACGCTGCGGGCAACTCTGGACGACACCAAGCCATCGCTGTTACTCGATTCACTTCGCGCCAAATGGCGACAGGCTAAAACCTCCGATGCAGCGGAACTCGCCCACGACGTCGAAACGTGGCAACAGCCCCTCTGGAAATTCAACAGCGTCGGTCATATCGGCAAAGCGGGTGGACCCAAAATGTGGCTCGAACCACTCAGTCCACTGACATCTGAGCAGGAAATCCGACTGAAGGTTCCAGCGATGGCCGACGCAAAAGAGGTTACGCTCTACCTTTCAGCGGGCGATGTGGGCGATGGCTCCGAAAACGATTTCGTGGTTTGGAAGGAACCGAGGTTGATTGCACCGGGCCGGACGCCGATTTTGCTGCGCGATGCGCGCGACACGATCGAGCAGTTGAGCACGCAGCGGGAAAAAATCCTTCAGGCGACCCGTCATTCGCTGGACGCAGCCGCGGAACTGCTGGCTGCTGAGGATCAGCCCAAGGTTGAAGAGGCGGCTCGAAAACATGGGATCGAATCGGACATCTTGAAAGTTTGGCTGGGTTACCTTGGCATCGCAACCGATGGCGATGTAAAGATCACTTCCTATTTCACGAAAACCTCCACCAGGTCGGGAGATTACGATTTCATCAAAGGCTGGGGCGGCCCGGAAACGCCGAACGTTTCCGCCAATTCCTCGGATCAACATGTGCGTATTCCCGGGAACATGAAACCGCATAGCGTCGCGGTTCACCCTTCACCGAAGCTCCAGGTCGTCGTGGGTTGGAAAAGTCCAATGACGGCGGTGGTGCGCGTCGACGCGGCGATTCAACATGCGCACCCGGAATGTGGAAATGGGGTGACCTGGGCAATCGAATTGCGACGAGGAGCGACGCGCCAGCGCCTGTCGAGCGGTGTTGCGCAAGGTGCAAAAGAAGTGAAGCCGGCGCCGATCGAGAATCTCTCGGTGCGCGTGGGCGATCTCATTTCAATTCTAATCGGGCCCCGCGACGGCAATCACTCGTGCGACCTGACTGCGGTCGATCTGTCTCTCACGGCGAGCGGCGAAAACGGACGGGAATGGAATCTGGCGAAGGATGTCTCGGCGGATGTGCTCGCCGGGAACCCGCACTCAGACCGCTTTGGCAACGAAGGAGTTTGGCATTTCTACACCGAACCCGATGGCGGGCCAGGGGATTTGCAGCCGAGCATCCCGATAGGTTCTTTGCTCGCAAAATGGCAGTCGGCCGGCAGCGCCGCAACTAAGTCTCAAATAGCCAATGAGCTACAGCAAATCCTGACCCGCGGTTCCCGTCCAGCCTCGAACACACCGGATGAGAAACTTTACGATCAACTCACTTCGCTCGGCGGGCCGCTGCTCGCTAACATCAAGATGCAAGGCGGATCGAAAGCGGCGTCAAGCAGGTGGGGATTGGATGCGAGTGAATTTGGCAAACGATCGGACGGTTCAAATGCTGATTCGGCCAACCTTTACACTCGCGCGCCCTCGGTAATTGAAATTCGTCTCCCTGCAGACTTCGTCGCGGGAACGGAATTCGCGGTGACCGGACTACTTGATCCTCAACTCGGGAGGGAGGGAAGCGTGCAACTTCAAGTGCTCACGAACAAGCCTGCCACCGCCACCGGGTTGTTGCCCGCTGGAAAAACGGAGGCGGAAGCGGTCGGCCCCTGGTACTCGAACAACCGAAGGGTGCAACACAACGCGCCGCTGCTTGTGCACTACGGCAGCAAAGCACAAAAACGAATCGAGGAGCAATTACAGGAATTTCGCGACCTTTTCCCGGCGGCGCTTTGTTACATGAAGATCGTTCCAGTGGACGAAGTGATCACCCTCGTTCTGTTCCATCGGGAGGACGATCATCTCGCACGCCTGATGTTGGACGACGCGGAGCGTGCGCGTTTGGATCGGCTTTGGTCCGAGCTTCGATACATCAGCCGCGACGCACTCACCCTGGTCGATGTGTTTGATCAACTCTGGCAGTACGCCACGCAGGATGCCGACCCAAAAGTTTTTGAGCCGCTCCGTGAACCGATTCGCCAGCGTGCGGCAGCTTTTCGCGAATCGCTCACCAACACGCAGCCCGCACATTTGGAGGCCGTCCTTCGATTCGCCGAAAGAGCATATCGACGTCCTTTGAACGACTCAGAACGGGAAAATTTGCGTTCCCTGTATCAGTCTTTGCGCCAGGAAGAACTCCCCCATGAAGACGCAATTCGCCTGATGCTCGCGCGAATTTTTGTCGCGCCCGCATTTCTCTATCACGCGGAGAAGCCAGGTCCCGGAACTGATCCTGTGCCAATCAACGACTGGGAACTTGCCAGCCGCTTGAGCTACTTTTTGTGGTCCTCCTTGCCGGACAACGAATTATTCACGTCTGCTGCGGATGGAACGCTTCACAATCCCGCTGTTCTCGCGGCCCAGGCCCGGCGCATGCTGAAGGACCCGCGCGTTCGCCGCATGGCGACCGAATTCGCCTGTGCCTGGCTGCACGTTTATGACTTCAATGAGCTCGGCGAAAAAAGCGAACGTCACTTCCCCACATTCACGGAACTGCGCGGGCCAATGTATGAAGAGACCATTCGTTTCTTCACCGATTTTTTCCAAAACGACCGACCGGTGACCGAAATTCTGGACGGGGACTACACATACCTGAACGAAACACTCGCCAGACACTACAACATTCCCGGCGTGACAGGTTCGGAGTGGCGGCGCGTCGACGGTATCAAGCAATATTCGCGCGGTGGCATCCTGGGACAAGCAACGACTCTCGCAAAGCAGTCCGGGGCTTCTCGCACCAGCCCGATCCTGCGCGGCAATTGGGTGAGCGAGGTTCTGCTCGGAGAAAAATTACCGCGCCCGCCCAAGGATGTGCCTCGATTGCCGGAAGACGAAGCAGCCGAAACGCTCACCGTGCGCCAACTCACCGAAAAACATTCGACTGATCCGCGGTGCGCCGGTTGCCATCGGCGCATTGACGGGTTCGGCTTTGCGCTCGAAAAATTTGATGCGATCGGCCGGCGCCGCGACCGCGATCTGGGCAACCACCCTATCGAAGTAAATGGCAAATCACTCGAAGGCGCTGAATTCTCGGACATCGAAGGACTGCGCCGTTACATCCTGGTCAACCGGCACGACGCGTTCCTAAAACAATTTTGCCGCAAGCTCCTGGGTTATTCTCTCGGGCGCGGTGTTCTGCTTTCGGATAGTCCGCTTCTTGCCGAAATGCGCGCCAAACTAAAAGCAGAGGATTATCGAATCAGCTCCGCGATTGAATCCATTGTCTTCAGCAAACAATTCACCCAAATTAGAGGTAAGGACGCGATGGAGGATTGAGCCAAGATTCAGGCGGCCGAGTCTACTTGGCCGGCAGCTTGCAAGACTGCCACGCGAGGAAATGCCATTGCCCGTGTTCCAGCCGCCAAGCCGCCAAAAAGCTTAAAACGCTGTCGGTCGAGTTTTCACCACTGATCGCCCGAATGTGCATTCGGCCCGTCATGAGCGCCATCCCGGGTGCGGGCTGAGTGAACTCCCGCTTTTCGTAATCCATCACCGCATACTTCGTTTTGCCCGAGGTCAACTTCCCGATGAACGAGGTTTTGCTATCCACCTCGCCGGTCGAGTGCGCGTAATGCAGCTCGTCTGAAAATATTTTCTGCAGTGCTTCGCGGTCTCCAGCCTTCATCGCGGCGAGCCGTGCATCGTCCGCCGCCTGCAGGGCAGAGAGAGGAACCGGCGATGCTGTTTTTATATCCGCGGCAGTGGCGGAACAGAACGACGCGACGATTAAAGCACTTAGGAGCGCCAAAAGTTTTTTCATGGTGAGATTCTGTTGCCGGATTTGTGCCTTCCGAGCAAGCCTCAAAAGAAGTTTCAACACCTGGACGCTTCTCGAACACGCGCTCTGCGACGCAAGAAATCGGCGCTTGCCGCGGTGAGCCCGCCAGATACGATCCCGCCGAGGTTAACCGGAGTAAAGCAAAAGGAGCGACTGTTATGACTGAAGCGAGTAAGTGTCCCTTCACGGGTGCCGTTCACAAGTTTACCGCCGGCGGCGGAACGAGAAACCAGGACTGGTGGCCGAATGGACTCAACGTCGATCTCCTCCACCAACATTCTTCGAAGTCCGATCCGATGGGCAAGGACTTCAATTACGCGAAGGAATTCAAGAGCCTCGACTACGCCGCTCTGAAGAAGGACCTCGCCGCGGTGATGACCGATTCGCAGCCGTGGTGGCCCGCAGACTTCGGACACTACGGACCGCTCTTTATTCGGATGGCCTGGCATAGCGCCGGCACTTACCGCACCGGTGACGGTCGTGGCGGCGGTGGGCGCGGGCAGCAGCGGTTCGCGCCGCTCAACAGTTGGCCGGACAATGCGAGCCTCGACAAGGCGCGGCGCCTGCTCTGGCCGGTGAAGCGAAAATATGGCCGCAAAATTTCATGGGCCGACTTGATGATTCTCGCCGGCAACGTCGCGCTGGAAACGATGGGATTCAAGACGTTCGGTTTTGCGGGTGGTCGGGAGGATACGTGGGAACCGGATCATGATGTTTATTGGGGTGCGGAGACGATCTGGCTGGGTGGCGATAAACGCTATTCAGGCGAACGAGACCTCGAAAATCCGCTCGCTGCCGTTCAGATGGGATTGATCTATGTGAATCCTGAAGGGCCGAACGGCAAACCCGATCCCGTGGCTGCAGCACGCGATATTCGCGAGACATTCGGTCGGATGGCGATGAATGACGAAGAAACCGTGGCGCTGATCGCTGGCGGACACACCTTCGGCAAAACGCATGGGGCGGGACCGGCCTCGAGCGTGGGGGCTGATCCAGAGGGAGGCGATATCGCGGCACAAGGCCTCGGCTGGCATAACACCTTCGGAACCGGCCACGCCGGAGATGCCATCACGAGCGGCTTGGAAGTTACCTGGACTACGACGCCCACAAAATGGAACAACGATTTTTTCAAACACCTTTTTGGCTTCGAATGGGAACTAACCAAGAGTCCAGCGGGTGCGCAGCAGTGGAGACCGAAGAACGGGGCAGGAGCCGGCACTGTCCCGCATGCTCACGACCCGACAAAGAAGATCGCGCCGAACATGCTCACCACGGATCTCGCGCTGCGATTCGATCCCGCTTACGAAAAAATCTCACGCCGTTTCCTGGAAAATCCGACGCAATTTGCCGATGCCTTCGCCCGCGCCTGGTTCAAGCTCACGCACCGCGACATGGGCCCGCGCGCGCGCTATCTCGGGCCGGAAGTTCCGCAGGAGGAACTCATCTGGCAGGACCCGATTCCGAGAGTGAATCACAAGTTAATTGGGACAAAAGAGGTTAGCGACCTGAAAGCAAAAATACTCAGTTCCGGCCTGTCCATCGCTCAGCTCGTTTCAACCGCATGGGCGTCTGCCTCAACCTTCCGCGGATCAGATAAGCGCGGGGGCGCCAACGGAGCGCGGATTCGCTTGGCACCGCAAAAAGATTGGGAAGTGAACCAACCGAAACAACTCGCAAAAGTGTTAAAGACACTCAGTGGCATCCAGAGCGACTTCAACAAGTCCGCCAAGGGTGGCAAGAGGGTATCACTCGCAGACCTGATCGTTTTGGGCGGGTGCGCGGGCGTCGAGCAAGCCGCGCGGAATGCCGGCCAAAAGATCACGGTTCCTTTTACTCCCGGCCGAATGGACGCGTCGCAGGAGCAGACGGATGTCGCCTCGGTTTCGGTTCTGGAACCGAAGGCCGACGGATTCCGCAATTACCTCAAAGCCAAATTCGAAATTCCAGCCGAAGCGCTTCTGATCGATAAGGCGCAACTGCTAACGCTTTCTGCACCGGAAATGACCGTTCTCCTGGGTGGCCTCCGGGTGCTCGGCGCCAATGCTGGCGGCGCGAAGCATGGAGTTTTCACAAAACGGAAAGAGGCGCTCACCAACGATTTCTTCGTGAACCTGCTCGACATGTGCACTACCTGGAAGGCGACAGCAGCAGATGAAGGTGTGTTCGAGGGCCGGGATCGTGCCACCGGCGCCCTGAAATGGACGGCGACGCGCGTGGACCTAATCTTCGGCTCAAACTCCCAGCTTCGCGCCGTGGCGGAGGTGTATGGATGCAAAGATGCTCAGGAGAAGTTCATTCGCGACTTCGTCGCGGCATGGAACAAAGTGATGAATCTCGACAGGTTCGACCTTTCGCAATCGGAGATTACCTACAATTCGGCGAACCGCACGGACGGGGTGAGAAAAAGTCCGGAAGTGATTTCCAGTGGCGCCGGCAGGACCTGGGGGATCTAATCCGAATTTGCGCCAAGCGACTCAAGAATACCCCAACACTCCATAGTGGTGGGGCATCTTGGCCCACGATACATCGCGCCCTCCTTAGTCAGGAGACCGCCTTCGAGGTAAGCTCGGCTATTTCGTAAAACAGATGTCGTCGATCCAGAGCTCCTGGCCGCCAACAGCCAGTTGTCCCCGGCCGCCAGCCTGGTCTACCATGTGGCCGACAAACTCTACCTGGCCCTTATCATTGCCGTTCCCGCCGCTGAGAACGTTTACCCGCACACTGCCAATAACCGCTCCATTTATGTCGGCGAAGTTATTGAAGTTGGTAAATTGATTGTTGATCCAGAGGTTAAGATTTCCTCCATATTCGCCGAATGAAAACTTCAACGTTTCCATCGTCTGCCCGAATCCAGCGCTGAATGTGACGAGAATGTTGTTTACTTGCATTTCATTGCCGGAACCCCCTGCCCTGTTACCGGTCTGAATCTCTGCGTACCCGGTGCTCGTCGGCGTCCCGTTCGCCCAGGTAAATGGACGCATGCCAATATCCATCGTCGGGGGTTGAAAACTGTTCGCCGGCGGAACTCCTACGACTGCCCTCGCACCAGGGGTCAACGTATCCAGCGATTCACAAGTGGTCGAGGGGGAAGGCAGGGTATGGCAGCCCGCGGCGAAAAATGCCGCGGCGAGTGTTCCCCCTCCGGCGACGGTCACGCTCTTTCGAATCAATAAAAGTCTCTCGGTATTTCCCGGCAGATGGCAGGCTGGCTCATTCATATTACAATCTCCCTTTATTGTAGATACAGGTTCGTCGGCGAATTCATTACATCCATTTTGAATCGATTCATCGGCCGACCGGCTTTGTTACAATCTGGATCGAAGGGGCGGGATGACTCTGCTCTCGCGGGAGCAGGGTTGCTTTAAAGAACGGCACTGAACTTCCGTTTCTACCCAGAAACCTCAAAATCCTTCAGCGCTTCTTCGTTGATTGTTAATCCTAGACCGGGAACGTCGTCCTTCAAATCGACGAGGCCATCCTTCGCCTCGGGTTCGCCCTTGAAAATATACCAAAACAGTTCGTTGCCGACTTCAACATCGACAATCGGGAAATACTCCGCCATGGGCGAGTTCAGGCTCGCCATCACGATGTGATAATTGTGCATCTGGCCCGCGTGCGGAATTACCGGGACGGAATAAGCCTCCGCCATGGCCGAAATCTTGTGTGCCTGCGAGATGCCGCCGACCCGATTAGTATCGAATTGAATGTAGTCCACGGCTCGCGCTTCGAGCAGTTCGCGAAAGCCGTAAATCGTGAATTCGTGTTCGCCGCCGGAAATTGGAATTCGCCCGTGCGCTTTGAGTTCGGCATAACCGCGGATGTCGTCGGGAATGACCGGTTCTTCGAGCCAACGCAGGTTGAACCGCTCGAGCAGTGGCAGCATTCGCTTCGCGTAATCCAGCGTCCACCCCATGTAAGCGTCCGCCATGATGTCGATCCCGTCGCCCACCGTTTCGCGGACTGTGCGCACCAGGTCTACATTCCGCTGCATTCCTTCGGCGCCATCAACCGGTCCCCAGCCGAAGCGCAGCTTCATGGCTTTGAAGCCCTGATTCTTGTATTTGGTGGCTTCGGCCGCGAGTTCATCCAGGGGTGTGCTGTAAAGGCGGCTGGCGTACACCGGAATGCGCGGTTTGGTCCGTCCGCCAAGCAGGCGGTAAACCGGTTGCCGCGCGGATTTCCCGAGCAGGTCCCAAAGGGCAATATCGACGGCACTGATTGCGACCATCGCAATTCCCTTGCGTCCGAACGCCATCGTTTTTCGATACATTCGTTGCCAGAGCAATTCGATGTTCCACGGATCTTCCCCGATCAACATCGGCTTGAGATAGAGATCGATCACTTGTTTCGTGATTTGCGGGGAAAGGGCTGCATTCCCAATTCCGACCAGACCATCATCCGTGAAAATCTCGACAATCACCCAACCGTGGAAGGTAAATGTGCCCATGGAAACTGATGTCGTGCTGGCCAGCAAATCCATCGGGTTCGTGCAAAAATGTGGCGGCAACGGAACGGTCTTGCCGCGCCATTGGACGAGACGAGTGCGAATTTCGGTGATCTTCATTCGTGAGTGGAGTGGATAGTGCCTGAATGAATCGCGTGGTTTCAAGCCTTGCACGTCTCTCATTAGGGGCTTCTAATAGATGCGGTCGCGCTGGACGTAACCGATGCCGTTGCGGTCCGGGACGGACCACGCTCCGGAGCGCGAACGGTCCCCGTTCGCAGCAAGTGCGCCGAACTCGAAAGCTATGAATTGCAGCTGCGCTCGCTCGCTCTTTACCACTCTGTTTAGTCTCGCCGTGATCCACGCGACGGCAGCACCGTCGCTCTCGCCCGTCGTCGAAGCAGAAGAGGACGTTTACACGTACGAACCGGCCAATAACGGCGCCGGTCCGCTTTGGTGTCATGGCTCAACCTGCCTGGTGCGAACTGGCGGCCAGCTTTTCGCCAGCGGCCTCGAGACACTGCACGATGCCAAGCCTCTGAACAATTGCCGTTGGACTCTTTACCGGCGCGATGACAACGGCTGGACCTTGCTGAATCTGGATGAGCACGGACGGACTCGTGAGCCCTCACCGATGGCCGCGTTTGGCGATGGCCGATTCTTCCTCTCGGCCAATCCAACCACCGTCACGAATCGCGAAACGTATGGCGGCCCCGCACATCCCGAAATACTCCAATTCAGTTCCCGAAATCCCTACGAATTTAAAAGGCTCGAACCGGCCTGGGAAGGCACGCCGCGCTTCGGTGAGCACTCCTATCGCAGCTTCGCCGCGGACCGCGGCGCGAACGAACTGATTCTTTTCCAAAACATCGATTACACCCATGCTGAGTGGAGCTTTCTTGACCGAAGTGGGAAATGGTCTGTCCAGGGAAAACTCCGTTGGCCCATTGAAAACGAGAAGCCGATTCGTGTCTGCTATCCGAACGTCGCGCTGAAAGGCCGCGCCGTGTATTTTTGTGGCACGAGCGACATTCTGGAACCGAACCAGGAACGGCGCGCTTTCAAAAGGAAACTCACCGGCCAGGAATGGGACTACACCTTTGGCCGCCTCTACTACACCTGGAATTCCGATATCACCAAAAACCGGTTCCACGATTGGATCGAAATTGTGAACTACGACAAGACTGGCGGAGGAATAACTCTTGGCGACTTATACGTTGCTCCGAGCGGCGCAGTCCACCTTCTCTGGACGGAGCGTAAACTCGATTTGCGTCTTCGGAATCAATTCTTCCCAACGGAGAAACAGCGCTATTCGCTTGTGCATGCCATCATGCGCGATGGGCGCGCGGTCTCGCGCGACATTCTTCTCGAATCAACCGAAGACGGTCCGCAGGAAATCCCGGGCCGCGCCCGTTTTCAGATCACACCAGATAACCGCCTCTTTGTGCTCTATTTTGTGAGTGGCCAAAACAGCCAAGGGAAAGACATTTCAGAAAATCGTCTCCTCGAGATCAAACCGGATGGCAGCGTCACCCCGGCAACCCGTTTACCGCTCAAACGACCCTTTTCCGAGTTTATGACTGCGACCATACGCGCTGGCTCCCCGGCCTCTCACGCGGTCGAGCTTTTCGGCCAGCAAATCGGTAAAGCCAATACCATCAGCTACGCGCGTGTTCGCTTGAATTAGCGGCGCTCTCGCATTCGCGCCGGTTCTGAACTATGTTTTCCGATGCCCGGCTTCGCCGAACAATTGGAAAACCTGGGATCCCTGAACCAGGTAGTTATTCCCGATATGTGGCAGCAACAGGCTGTTACAGCTCTTCGGGAGGGAAAAGACGTGGTGGTTCATGCTCCGACCGGCGCCGGTAAGACCCTCATTTTTGAGCTCTGGTCCAACCAGGGGAAAAACCGCGGGCAGGCCATTTATACTGTCCCGACGCGCGCCCTTGCTAATGACAAACTCGCGGAGTGGCGTGCTCGCGGTTGGAATGTTGGCATTGCGACCGGCGATCTTTCGGAGAATCTGGATGCACCGATCATTGTTGCAACGCTGGAGACACAGAAAGGGCGTCTGATTCGCGGAGAAGGCCCGAGCCTTCTGGTGATCGACGAGTATCAGATGCTCGGGGACGAGGATCGCGGCTTGAATTACGAGATCGCCATCGCTATGGCGCCCGCCCATACGCAATTGCTCCTGCTTAGCGGAAGCGTCGCAAATCCGCAGGATGTCGTGAAGTGGCTGAAGCGTCTCGGAAGAGATGCCCTCCATATTCGCACTGATTTCCGGCCCGTTCCATTGGACGAAGTCCATGCGAATAGCCTCAGTTATCATGTTCCTTCCCAGATTCGGAATTATTGGCCGCGACTGGTCGCGAAGGCATTGGCGGAAGATCTCGGGCCGATTTTGATTTTTGCGCCGCGACGTCAGGCAGCGGAAGCAATGGCCGCGGAACTTGCACGCTTTCTGCCCACCCCAAATCCCCTCGCCCTTTCGCCGGAGCAACGGCAGGTCGTAGGGGAACATCTGGCGCGAATGCTCAAAAGTCGCATCGCCTTTCATCACAGTGGACTGAGCTATGCGACGCGCGCCGGAGTGATCGAACCGCTCGCCAAAGCCGGCCAACTCCGTGTGGTGGTTGCGACGATGGGGCTCGCCGCGGGCATTAATTTCTCGCTGCGCAGCGTGGCGCTCGCAGGCGAGTCCTATCGCCGCGATTATGTCGAACAGCCCCTTAAGCCCGATGAAATCCTGCAGATGTTCGGGCGGGCAGGCCGGCGCGGTCTCGATGAAACGGGTTACGTTATCGTGACGGCGAACGGCATTCGCCTGCTCGAAGCCCACCCCGCTCACCTCTCCCGTGGCGTGCTGGTCGATTGGAACGCGCTGCTCGGCCTCATGGCTGTTGCCAGCGACAATGGCGTGACCCCGTTTCCCGAAGCGGTGCGCATTCAAGAACGGCTCTTCACCACCAAACCGATCGCGCTGGGTATCGAAGAGTCCATCAAGCATCCCGAGGTCCCGTGCAATTTGCATACCGACGCCGAACGTGCGCGACATGTCCGCAAACGGCTCCGCCAAATCCTGAACAGCCAGCATGAATGGCAGGATTTTCCAGATACACAGGACGTCCCGTCGGGTCAGATTTTCATTCAACAGCGTACCAGTCGGGGTAACGAGACTCCGAAATCGCCTGTGCCGTTTGCCGGAGAAAATGAAGATCAGAGCCTCGTTACCTCGGCTACTGCAAACGAAGAGTTGCCTCGCGATTCTGATGTGAAACAACCGCGCTTCACCTTGCGTCCGATTCTCTCCGCCTCACATGCGATTGAGAAGGTCGGATTCGGTCACATGACCGTGCTCGAAGAAAACGAGCACGGTAAGATTTACGGGCGAAGCGTCACGATTGCAGATCGCTTGCATGATGGCCGTTTAATTATCACCAAATGGATTCGCCGGATGATCAATTGGACCAGTCGTCAGGCACCCGAGGAGATCTGGGAATCCAAGCTCGTACCCTTGATCGAACGAAAAATGGCTGAAGCAAAAACGCCCGTCGTTCGTTTCAAAAAACTTGCTCATAAAATCGTCGCGGAAATCAGTCTCGCCGAACAGACTATGAAGGTTCCGGTCGACCGTCACGGCGTCGCCCTGTTCAAGCCGATCGAGCGCGATGTCCTGCCGCACGATTGTTCCGTCTGCTCGCTGGTGCCGGTCTGCCGCCAACTCTCCGCGTCTGCCGGTACTGCACTCCTCTGGCGCAGACTTAAGCTGATCGACCAGGAAGGGAACCCCACTCTCCGCGGGCGAATCGTGAGTTTCTTTATGCAGGGAGATGGCCTCGCCATCGCCGCCGCTCTGGAAGATGAGACGTACCCTTTAGACGAACTCGTTTACGATCTGGCAAACCTGGATGCCGGTTTCCGCTTCTGTGGTGACGAAAACCGATGGGCCGGACGTCTCGCAATGGTCTGTCAGGCGGCTTATGGCTTGCAAAGCATTCCCGGTTATCTCGAACATGGAGTGCCTCCGAAATACGGTTCGGGCGCAGAGTCAGTTGTAGCCAGCGTGCACAAAAATCCGCTCTCAAAGTTCGAATGGATTACAGATCTACTCGGCGCCGGCGACATTGACCGCATTATTATTGAATGGCGCAGCACGCTTCGGCAAATCGCGCACGCCCCACATCTTGAATGGAGTCGTTGGGCCGCACTACAGAAGCTCGCCAAAGATATCCTCCACGAAACCGAGTCGCCCACTCTTACGGATCTGCCCCCGCTCGAATATTACCAGACCAGACGTGTTGACCATCGGTTGATTCTCAAACGTCACTAGCCCAATTTTGCGAGTAGTTGCTTCACGAGTTCTTTTGGGTCGCGACCCTTGAGCATCGGATCATGATCGTAATACTCAGCCCAATAGAGAATGTCGCGATAATCGCGTTGCGCAGAGTGCAGAAAGGAAAGGAGCTTCTCCGAATTGCCACGGCTGAGAACCAGAAGATCCCATATGACTCTCTCTCTTTCTGGACCGGCATATCCTCCGAGCAGATCTCTGACCGCGTCGCGATCAGCGGCGCAATATTCCGTTTCGATCCGCTTCAAAGCACGTTCTTCGAGTCCCGGCACAATGATCTTATCGGCAGAAACGCCCGGCACTCGTCAGAACTACTGCATCTCCTGCGGAAGCTGTTGAATTTCGCGTTGCATGGTCGCAAGGCGGATGCCGATGGCGTCGGCGTTCAGATTAGTGCCCGTCGGGATGGTGGCGGTTGGCACAAAACTGCGCAGCAGTGCGCAGTAATGCTTATTCACCATCATTCCAATCAGGTCGCCCGATTTTGAAAACACCAGATCGCCCGGAGATGGGTTGAACTTGCCAGCCAATTTGCCGAGAAATGAACGATCCATTTTCAGATAGCCGCTGTTTCTTGGATCGAGCGTAAATCGGCACTCCCCATAGTAACCTTCATCAGCCCCAATGAGCATTGCGTCCTGGAAACGAAGTGGATCGTTCGTCAGTTTGTAGACCTTGGCTCCAAGCTGACGAGCTTGTTGATCCGTTACCGGCGCGACAATCACGCGGGGATCAAGGGAAAGAAAATTTATCTGCTTTACTGGCAGGATGGCATTGCTTCGAAACAAGTGAACGATGAACCGCTCCCATTCTTTGTTGTACTCATCCAAACGGAAGGGCGTATCTTTCACGTGGAACAGCGCGAACGTTTCGGTGCCGTCAGTCACGAGAATCGTGCGCGCCTGCGAATCGTTGCTGATCGTTCGTCCAAAGAGGCCACTGCGATTCGCGCGAAAATCTGTGCTGACCCGGTTGGTCAGAAATTCCGAAAAAATCACGTTCGCGGTGAGCGGACTGTTCTCACGCATCTCTTTGGTTAATTCGCCCTGCTTCTCCGCCATTTGAACAACGCCTTGCGCGAGGTCAGTCGTGACCTTTTGGATTTGGGCTTTCTCTTTCTGAACCGTGGCGATCTGACCTTTCGCCGTTTCCAACTGTTGTTGGGTCATTTCCTTTTGCGTCTCGGCGACCTTGAGCTGACCCGCGATCTTCTCCCGCTCAAGCTCCGCGACCTGGCGCAATTTATCGACCTGTTCGATTCTTTGACGCGCTTGTTCCGCCTCGGTCTGGCGTGTCTTGAGGTCTGCTTCGATCTGCGCGAGACGTTCGCGGGCCAAACGGGCCTCTGTGCTGGTGCTAGAAAGCTGTTTCTCCAGCGTTGTCAGGTTTGTTTGCGCCGCGGCGTATTGCTCTTCCACTTTGGCGAGACGTTGTTGCGAAAGGCGCGATTCAAGCGAGGTGGCATCAAGCTGTTTCTGGATCTGACCGAGGCTGGCTTGTGCCTCCGTAAATTGAGAGGCCAAAACCGCCCGTTCCTGCTCAATGCGGCGTGCTTCGTCCTCTTTCGACCTGATTCGGGTTTGTGCCTCCTGCAGTTGCTGTTCACGTTGACTGGCGAGTTGCTGCTGGGTCTGTAAGGCGTCCTTCGTTTGCGAAAGCATCGCCGCCAGTTGCTCGCGCGAAACGCGTTCTTCTTCGAGCGACGACTTCATCGTATCCAACAACTCAGCCGTCCGAGGCGGAATGCCGGCCGCTTCTGCCTCGGCGCGAGTAACAGTGGTCCTTTCAACACGCTCCGCTGGCGTCGCGACATGATCCGGCACCGTCGTTTGAATGTTCGGGATTTCGTCAAAGCGCGCACTCGCCACCAGCATCAGCAGGAGGAAGTCACAGATGACGATCATCACGCTCCGATTCATGCCAATTGTCCCTCCGAATCCGCGGACTCAATAATCAGACGGCGCTTGTATGGTCGCACATGGAAAATCTTCAACAGCGCGACGAAAAGAATGCCGAACAGCGTCGACGAATAGGCCGACACGAGACTCGGCTTGATCAGCCCGAGCGTCAGCAAAATCAACGAAGCCGCCGTGCCGAACAGCCCGAGATACAAGCCGGCGTCGAAAAGGTTCTCCTCGTTTTCGAGCAGACGCAATTTCATCGGGCTGGAGAGATCCTGCCGCCGAATTTCGGCGAGCTTGGTCAAACAGAAGAAGTAGATCGAGCTTTGGAGCACAAGAAATACTCCCATGGCGATCAGGGTACTGGGATTGATCATAAATCCATTTTTTTGAGTCTGTACCGGCGCGGGCGGTGGAGTGGCTGCGCCAAACATTGGAAAGGTCATTCGGACCGCTGGCTTCTCTTCGGCCTGCCCTTGCGCAAGATATGGTTCGCCCAGCAAAACCATCAGCGCGAGAAAGACGAAGGCAAAGGCGAATCGACGCGCGAGGCTGAACTGCGGAACCCAATAAATCGGCTCCTCTTCTTCAGCACGCTCGCGTAGCACGCGAAAGAAATAGGCCAGCGCCAATCCGGCAAGCAGCAGAAACATCCATTTGGTCAACAACGCCAGCACTGGAATTTGGACGGCGAAATCAACCAAAGGGTTCGTGATTGAGTAAAACCTCGGGTTGGCGAGCAGTTGATTGTGCCACGCAGTGCGATAGATCGGTTGCTGGCTAGAAACCACTTCCGTTAACGCGCGGTTTCCTAACCCTAGGGCAAAACGCAGATCTTCCACCCCTGTCTCCGGAAATTTCGCAAGATATTGCGCCACACGGTCGCCGTCCCGCGTGATAACGACCACGGAATAGATCACGGGCATCGTTCCTGGCCGATCCTGAAGAAATCGAGCCAAACGATCCAGCGTATCATAGTTCTGCAAATGTCCCACCAGGGCGCTCAATTGCTCCGAGCTGAACCGTTTCGCCAGCGCGAACATATCCAGGTAAAACTCTTCGAGGGCCGCGACCTGATTGGTCGAAATACCGCGCGCGGAAAGACCGAGAATCTGATCTTTGAGATTCGATTCCACCCTGGCATTCGCACCGAACGAACCCTGCTCCATGAGAAAGGCCGTCGTCAGAATTGCCGCGTCCAAAGGATAACCTGCCCCGCTGCGGACTGGCGCAAAGAGGGTCAAATTCGTCAGATTCCGATTCTGCAAGATCCGTTGCGCATCCTGCGTTCGAAACGAAGCGGCCAGGCGTTCCCGATCTTCTTTCTTCCGGAGTGCATGGAGAATCGGAGTCTCCTGCACCTCAACGGGCCCGGCAGCGCCACGCTCCATCTGTTGCAACACGTTGACCGGCGCCGGCCGAGCCTCAGCGAGATTCCGCAGCACATCCAGCACATCTTCCGTCCCGGGCAGATCCATATTCTCCGCGGCGCGCAGCAGAATTTTCGCCGCCGCCGGATTGCGGGCGGACAGCTCTTCGGTAGCTGTCAAAAGCGACTTGCCTTCCACCGCGCTTCGTTCGAGAACCCGAGGGTCAAGTGCACGCAAATGCACTGGCAAGAGCGCTGCCGCGAGTAAACTCACGAGCGCACCGACCAGAGTTAGCGAAATGAGAACCCCTCTCCGCATGGAAAAGTCAATAATAGCTCCGCCGTTTCATTTGTTCAATTAAGACACACGAAGCGTGAATTAAATTCACTCAGACTCAAGCTTGGACCACCAAAGATGGAATAATCGCTCGGTCATCTCCCGCGGATCCTCCACCATCAGCGCCTCCTTAATTTTTGTCGCGAAGAGTGCAAAAGAGAGTGGCGGCACCCGTTTTACCGGAATGAGCCGGGTTGGTTTTGCTTTTACCTGTTCGAGAAACCTCTGCGCATTCTCCAAATCGATATAGGTATGGACCGCATCGCGCCGGGCCTCCCGCAAAAGGATATGGTCCGGCTCATATTGTTGCAGAACGTTGAAAATGACTTCGGCCGACCATTGCAGCTTGCGCAGGGACTTCTGTTCCCCAAAGAAATTTCTATAAACCATCATCCCGGTCTGTGCCGCATTCCGAAAATGATATTTCAATAGGTCCGAACGCGAGAGCGCAAGGTCCAGGTCCGCTGCGAAATTGTCCGGTGCGAGCAGGTCAGGAAGTTCTTTCGCGGTGAAAACCTGTTCTGGCCGAACTGTCAGGACGAATCCATAGTCATCCGGGGTGGCGATCGCGTTTCCCCCCCGCAACCGGCTCAACCGAAGCGCGAGCACCCGAGAAAGCGCTTCATTCGCTGCCCTTCCCACTAAGGAATGAAAAAAATAGTGCCGCTGCCCGTGCGGCGGAAAAACTCCGCGCGGTACCTTCTTCTTTTTGGGCTCCGGCACGGCCGTTTGCTGAAGTTCGCGCGTTGTTTCTTCGCTTTGATCCAATAACTCCTCGACCAGCAGAAATTCAGCGCTCGGGATATCCGAAACCTGCGCCTGAGCGAGGTACATCCGACCGACAATCTCCGCGTTTGTCCGGCCACAATCCAATCGTTCCGCGATCCACCCAACCAATTCGGTAGAATCTGGGCTGTCCTGCAACCGTGCTCGCAATTCACTCCGAAACGCGATAATCTCCTCCGCAACCTTGTTGGTCAGCGGCATTTTGTTCGCATTCCAGCGCGGCACGGTCGGAACCGCATTATCCGCACGTCCCACAAAGCACTCCATCATCGCCGTTCTCTCCAACCGGACGGGCCGCCCCGCGATAATGAACACATCACCAATCTGGAGATTTCTGAGAAAAATCTCCTCAATATGCCCAAGCGTCCGGCTCTTGAGTTTGACCGCGACCATTCCTTCGGTCGGAATCACCCCAATATTCTGGAGCAGATCGCGTTGCACCCGTCCTGGCTGGGTCTCAAAAGTCTCCTCCGTCAGAATGATTTTGCCGAACGTCTGACTGTATTGTTGCTGTAACGATTTCCCGCCACCGGCCAGATATTCCAGCACCGCACTGAAATCGTTCTCGCTCAAGTCGCGGTAAGGATACGCCCTCCGCACCAACGCGAACGCCTCCGCGCGGTTCCACGGGTGGATGCATCCCATACTCACCAGATGCTGCGCGAGCACATCAAGCGGCGCTTGCGGAATCCGGATCTCATCCAACTGCCTTGACCGCGCCAGCAGAACCGTCGCGCTGCACTCCACCAGGTCATTCATATTCGTGGCCATGAGCAACCCATGACTGACTGATTTGATGTTGTGCCCCGCACGTCCGGTCCGTTGCAGCGCTTTACTCACTCCCTTGGGCGTGGAAAGCATGACCACCAGGTCGACGCTCCCGATATCTATCCCCAACTCAAGGCTGGTCGAACAAACGACCGCCCGCAGTTCGCCCCGCTTAAGTCGATCTTCGACTTCCAGTCGAACATCGCGATCCAACGATGCATGGTGACACTCAATTTGATGGCTAAGTTCCGGTAGCGCTGAATGAAGCCAAAAGGTGGCCGCTTCCGCGCCTGATCGCGTATTGCTGAAGATCAAGGTCGTCCGGTGCTGTGTGACGAGCCGTGCCAGCTCCTTTATGAGTCGCTCCCCGGTGTAACCGGACGGAGGATACGGATTCTTCGACAAGGGAGAATAGACCCGCAGATCAATCTTCTTTGCAGCGCTCGCATCAACTACTTCGCACGGCCGATCCACACCACAAAGAAACTGCGCAACTTCCTGCACCGGCGCGACCGTTGCGGAAAGCCCGATTCGCTGCAATGGCCGGGACTGTCTCGCCACAACTGCGTCCAACCGCTCGACTGAAATGCTGAGGTGCGAGCCGCGTTTGTTTTCGGCCAAGGAATGGACTTCATCCACAATCATCCACCGGACTGTTGAAAGATGCGGCAACCATCGTTGCTGGCTTAAAAGGATACTCAAGCTTTCCGGGGTCGTCAGCAGAACATGGGGTGGAGAGTGAAATTGCTGCTGCCGAGCGTAACTCGAAGTGTCCCCAGACCTTAGCCCCACTCGAATCGGCGGCTTCCCGCCATAAATCGCCAAAAGCGGAGCATGAAGATTTTTCTCCAGGTCGTAGCTAAGCGCCCGCAGCGGAGAGATGTAGATCGCGTAAATGCCCTGCTTTAGCTCCCCCTCAGCCTCCGTCAAAGCCAGCTCGTTCAGCACCGACAGAAACGCTGCGAGCGTCTTGCCTGTTCCGGTTGGAGAAATGATCAGGACATTTCGTCCCGCCTGAATGAGCGGCCAAGCGGCACTTTGTGCCGGGGTCGGTTCGTCAAAACTCTTGGCGAACCACTCCGTTACTGGCGAGGACTTTAAGAATCTCACTTACCAGTAGTGTATCAGAAGATTTCTCCTGCTCGGATGTTTACGCTCTCAGCCGTCTTCCAACAAGGCTAGATGTCGCCCAGAGATAACTCGTGTCGCAAAATTGTACGACCTCTTTACAGTTTGTACCAAAAATTTGCCCGATTTTCCTAAACTAGGCCGATAAACAAAACCCGGCCGTGGGGAGAGAGGGCCATTGATTTTAGGGGATTCCCCCATCCTTCTGCTGGCTCGATGCTTTTTGAGATTACGTGGCACGGTAGGTGCTTACTTCGTTTATGATGAAGTCCCTCGCCATACTAATGACAGCCTTACCGACGCTGTTTGTGGCGGCTTGCGTCATTTTGAGCGCGCTGCAGAGGCGCCCGCAACTGCCCAGGAAGTAACTCGTGTCTGTCCTTCTTCCGGTCAGACAGGGCGTTTTCGTCTCAGCCTCCCGCGCACTTGAATTTCTGAAATTGCCTTTTCAACCCGCCAGTTTTTCGGTTGGATAATGACGATTGCTGAGACGATGGAACCGCCCACCCCGCAAACGACTGTCCCCTCCCGCCGGCGCGGACTGCTTGCCGAACCGACCTATGGTTGGGGCGAAATAGCGCCACGAAAACCGACGATTCGCGAGGTTTTCGTTGAGTGGTTCGATGCGATCAATTTCATCAAAGATCCTGCTAAGACCCTGACCGCCGCCTTCACCGCATTCCACATCGCCACCTTCGGCGTGTTCATCTATTTCTTCGCGAACTATTTTTCCATCAAGCATGTCGCCCTCGTGATGGGGCTTTCCGCGGTGATCGCGACTATTTACAACACGGTTTGGTATCACCGGTATTGTACCCACCGCGCCTATAAGTTTCGCAACCGCCACTGGACCAAACTCTTTCTTTGGAGCAACCCCGTCTGTTTCCGCGAAGAAAGTTACGTAATCCCACACCACGTCCATCATTCCAAAGAAGACCGGCCCGGCGACCCATACGGACCGCACCTCGGATGGCTGGGCAGCTATCTCGCCAGCGAATCCAGCGCTAAAACCAACCTAAACATCAACCGCTCCGACTACGAACGCCTGTCCCGCGGTCTCTCACACATCGGCTTCCCCGCGAACACCTATGAAGATTTTCAACGCACAGGTTCGGTGGAGAAAGCCTGGCATTATCTCGCCCGTTGCGTCGTGGCGAACCTCTTCTGGGCAACCCTGGCCTACCTGATTGGAGGCAAAGTAGCGGTGCTCACCTGGTATTCCGGCATTTTTCTTTACACGTTCTTCGTCCGCGACTTCAACTATCGCGGCCACGGAGGCTTCCTCTTCAAAGCGACCAAAGGCCACGCAGCCAACCAACTTTTCTACGGCCTCATTGGCGGCGAATGGCACGAAAACCATCATGCCAACCCGCGTCTGGCTCATTCCGGTTTCGCCTGGTGGCAACTGGATATCCCTTTTTACCTCATCAAACTCATGCAATGGTCCGGCATGGTCGACGAAGTGAATACGCTCCAAGGAACCGCTCGGACGCGACGGCCGCGTTTTGAGACTGAGGTGAACCCCGCCACGTAAGTTCTTCTATTTCGACAGGCAGAACCATTTCTCCTGCGTCTCGACCCTGCACTCGTTCGCAGTTACTTCGAGCGTCACGGCGCTTTCGTTCGAAGTCTTCACAACCCATGCGCCCGTCTGCTGTGCCGCTTTCAGAATCTCTCGTGGCCTGACCCGCTTAAAAGGCGCGTCCACCTGTCCGATTACGACAAGGCGCGGTTGCACCGCCGCAAGAAATGCGGCCTCCAACCCTTCGCCGGAATCGGGAATGCTGCAAATCAGGATATCCGCGCGAAGGTCAATCCCGCTTTCAAAGAGCGCCTTCCGCCCGAGAGCTCCAAGTTCGGACAAAAGGAGGACACCCCACCCGTGAATCTCGGACCGAAGCACCACCACGTTGTCATCCGCGCGGGAAAACGAACTGGCGGGGTGCAACACTTTCCAGTTAAGCAGATCATCCCCAGCTCGAACGGATTTTAGTAATCCCGGAACTTCTTGAACACGGGAGATCACATCCTTGTAAACTCGCGAACGACTCCGCGCCTCACTCGCGAAAACTGCTTTTGGGCTGAACTCTGTATAGACATTCCCGAACCCGCCCACGTGATTTACATCACCGTGGGTCAGTAACACGTTTGGCATGGAGCCAAATCCCTGTCCGCGCAAAAAACGCTTCAGAACCTGGTCAGCGCCGTGTGCGTTCGAGCAATCCACAAGCAGATTGTTGTTTCGTCCTGGCGCATCGATCACCAGCGGAGTGCCCCGCACAGGAAGAAGTGTCAGCGTGGTCGAATGTAGCGCAGGGAAAGCGGAAAAAAACCAGCCCAGGACTGAAAGACTGGCGAACGTATAAGCGTATCGCCGGGCGACACTCACTCTCAAGGCCGGAACAAAAAACACGGCTGCTACACTAAAGTAAGCAATGAAGAACCAAAGATTGGGCTTGGGAACGTAAAAGTAGCCCCACGACAGATGAGACAGCCATCTCGTCACCGCGATGGTTTCCCACATCGTGGCCCAGCTCACATAATTAAAAATCGGCCCCAAAGGCGGAAGAAGAAGGCTCCCGACGGTCGCAGCGAGTGAGACACTGCTGAGCGGCACTGCCACAAGATTCGCCACGAGGCTGATCGGCGTCACCAAATCAAAATAATAAGCAGTGAGCGGATTGGAACCAATCCAGGCCGCGAATGAGATCGCGAAATTCCCGAGTACAAATCCGATCGGAATCTCCAGAAGCTGTTTCCATTTCGGACGGAGTTCCGGGGGGAGCAATGGATCATAATGGAGCACGCGGTTCTGCACGCGCATCGGCCACGGTTCGTTACCCCACGATTGACCGAGAATCACCGCTATCGCCACAACCACCGCAAACGAAAGTTGAAAGCTCGCCTGAAACAACTGCTCCGGCTCGAACAGCAGTATGAGCAACCCTGCACCGGCGGTTGAATTCAGCAACTCCGTGGGCCTGCGAATCGCCCAACCCGCAAACACAAACGTCGACATCAAGGCCGAACGAACCGCGGAACTCTGCCAACCCGTGGCGAGCGTGTAGAACCAGATTAATGGAATGAGAATCAGGGCGGCCCGATCACGCGGCACTCCGCCGACGCGCAGCGCGGCCAAAAGGCACGCCGCTATGCAGGCCACATGGAGCCCGGAAATTGCGAATATGTGCATTGTGCCACTTTTCATGAAGGCATCCGCCACGTCGCCATTAAGCGACTGTGTGGTGCCGAGCGCCATTGCGCGGACCATTTCCAGTGGCTCGTCCTTATCCGGCAGACCACGCGCAAGTTGGTCATGAGCCCAGCGCTGAAACCTTTCCGTGAGAGGGAGGGGTTCGTAAGAAATAAGCCGCCAATCCTTTGTCGAATCACACCGCACCTGATAAAAGATCCGCAAGTTATAGAGATACCGTCGAAAGTCGAACATACCTGGCGCCTGCGCACGTTTGGGCAAATCGAGAACGCCGTTGATCTCCACGTTGCGGCCTTTGAAATAATCGGAGGCGAAGACGCCGCGTGTTGTTGTGGCTATTCGGCCATTGGCTGGACGCCATTGGCGTTCCAAGAAAACTTCGGTCACATCAAGCCGCGCGTATGAATACTCGGCATTGTTTGTCCGTCCTGGAAACTCGCGCACTCCCGGCGTTTCAATTAACCGACCGCGCACCGAAGCGAGTGCCGCTTTCTCGCCGAACATCAGCCGCAGGTCATTCTCGGAAAGAATCTCGTAACGCGCGGAATACAATGCCGCTCCCAGCCCAAATGTGAGCGCCGCCAAAGCTACCCAGCGAATGGCGCGAACGAGAAAAAGAACCAGCGCGCCGGAAAGAAAAACAATCGCAAGGCTGAGATGTAATTCGTAAGAACGACTTGTGACGATTCCGCCGGCAAACAAAGTCACCAACGGAACAAAGGGTCGCTGCCAAAAGATTTTTCCCACGCGCCCAGTCACGGGGAGCGGATATTACAGCCTTATTTGCGAAAACCAACCCTTGTTCAGCTAAGCGCCCACAACTGGCTTTCCCAGCACATCCATTCGGGGACAAATGCCCAAACCCGGTTCGGTCGAAGCGGACATGCGACCATTCACGCGCTGAGGCGCGCCAGTCGCGGTGCTCACAGTGACGTAACTGTTAAAGTCGGTGGTGCTAAACAGAAATTCCGGCGGCGTGCTTTGGGCGAGATGGGCAATCGCCGCGGTTGCGATATCGCCGCCCCACGAATCCTCCAGCGTCATCCCGATTCCCATGCTCACGCAAAGATCGCGGGCCTGGCGTATCTTCGTCAGCCCACCGAGTTTGCTGATCTTCAGATTGACCACATCCATCGCGTGATCAGCCCGTGCGCGGAGGAGAATGCCCAGGTCATCGACCGTTTCATCCAGCACGAACGGATGAGTGCATTGACGTCGGACTGCCAGACATTCGTCGTACGTCAGGCAGGGTTGCTCGATGTAAACATCCACATCCCGTACGCTCTTCACGACGCGCACTGCGTCGTGTTGGACCCATCCGGTGTTGGCATCGGCCACCAGGTGGTCACCCGGTTGCAGCTTCGCGGCCACTGCGTGAATACGAGCAATGTCCACAACCGGATCACCGCCGACTTTCAATTGAAAACGCCGATAGCCTTCCGCCCTATACCCAGCGACCTTTGCCGCCATTTGTTCGGGTGCTTCCTGTGAAATTGCTCGGTACAAATGCACATCTTTAGCGTAGCGCCCGCCGAGAAGTTCGCACACCGGCATTCCCGTCGCCTGCCCGAGAATATCCCAGCACGCGATATCGATACCGCTCTTCACATAAGGATGGCCCTTCAGGGCCGCGTCCATCCGCCGGTTAAGCTTCACGAGTTCGCGCGGATCCTCGCCGATCAAATGCGGACTCAACTCGCGCAAACCGGCACGCACTCCATCCGCGTAAGCAGGCAGGTAAAACGGCCCGAGCGGGCAGACTTCACCATGCCCTGCCAATCCGGTATCCGTTTCCACTCGCACGATTGTGCTGTCGAAAACCGTCACCGATTTGCCACCCGACCATTTGTAGGTGGTTTCGTGCAGCGGCAGTTCGACACGATACGCCAATATTCGTTCGATCTTCATCGGCCCAAAGTCCAAAGTCGCTCCAGCAACTCATACATTTCAGGATCATGCTTTTTCAATTCGTCCCGGGTAAATGGGAAAAAATCGTTGCGGCTGAAGAAAGCTTCCGTGCACTCCGCAAAATACTCTTGAGGCGAAGTCATCGCATAAGCACGCTCGAACGTATTTGGCTTTCCGTTTCCAAACCACCGCTCGACACGATCATACTTCTTTGAAATTTTCGCTTTGTCGAAGGCGCCTTTTATCTGCTCGTTTTCAAAGCCGTCCGAGAGCACCCGATCATGGTAGGCATGAGCCAGTTCGTGCAGTGCGAAATTTGGCATCCGATTCATTTCCTTTTCGAATTCGTTCACATCCGTGAACTCCACTCCTTTAACCATTGCCGGATCGCGTCCATGTTCCTTTAACCAGTCTGCGCCGGGATGATATTCGGCCTTTGGTTTTACGCCTGGATATTCGGGCGAAAACCAGAGCTGGACTTCCCTCAGTCCGGCAACCGCTTTGGCGGGAACCACGCCAACGATTTCGGCCAACTGCCTTTGGAGTAGTTGGAGCGCTTTTTCTGTGAGCGTCCGATCTTTCTCCAGCAACGCGTTGTTGATATGCACCGTCCAGCCTTCGATCCTTTTGATGGAATAGGACAGAACGTTCGTTTCTGCCGCACGCGATTGCGTACCACTGATGGCAATAACGGCGGCCAACACGATTCCGCAGTGTTTCATGCGGTCGATCTGATAGCGGTGTTCTGCCGTGATGAAAAGCGCAGAATTCTCACGGAAAAAGTTCACCGACCGGCGCGTAGCGAGCCTCGTGATCGAGCAGCCATTTTTTATGGGATAATCCACCGCCGTAACCGGTCAGAGTGCCATTCGCGCCAATCACCCGGTGGCACGGAACGACAATTGGTATTGGATTCGCGCCGTTGGCCGCGCCGACCGCGCGACTCGCGCCGGGGCGCTTCACTCGTTCCGCCAATTGTCCGTAGCTGATCGTCCGTCCCGCGGGAATATCGCGCAACGCATTCCAGACCTCCTTTTGAAATGCGGTGCCGCCAGTCGCCGTTTTAATTTGGTCAATCGCTTCGAGTTCGCCGCCGAAATAAGCGCGCAATATTGCAAGGAGAGATTCCGGAACGCTTTTCTTTTCTAACGAAAAGTCATTGTAATGAGCGTGAAGCAGGCGATCCATTCGCGCTTCGTAATCGCCGAACTCCAGAGCCCGAAGAATTCCGTCCTCGTCCGTCACGATCAGAAGCGGACAGAGAGGTGAATTCCATTTTTCCAGATGCAAACGCATAATCTATTTCTCTCCTTTCAAAATCGGGTCGGCCATCCACAGATGCAGAACGGCATAGGCCCGCCACGGGCGCCACGCTTCTGCCCGGGCCAACAAATCGCCGGGTCGAGGACGTTTTCCATCCAAAGCAAACCTCTTTTGCACGCCAACGTCGGCGGCCAGAAAAGCGTCGCTCTCACCCAGCGCTCGCATCGCAATGTATTGAGCAGTCCACTCGCCGATGCCACCGATTTCGCGGATGCGATTAATGGCGTGGTCCAGATCGGGATAGGGATCGAACAAACGCGGATTCGCGAGCGTCGCAGCCGCGACATTGGAGAGCGTAAGCGCCCGGGCGCGCGGCATTCCCAGTTTCGTCTTTTCGATTCCGATGAATTTCCCGGCCCTCGGAAACGCGAGCGTCAAACCTGGAATTCCCGCTTTCTCGCCAATGGGTGTCCCGTAATCCGAAACGAGCCGTGCCGCCAGATTGCGTGCGGCTTTGACGGTGATCTGTTGGCCAAGGATTGCGCGAATGGCCAATTCGAAACCATCCCATGCACCCGGCAAACGCAATCCCGGACGCGTTGCCACAAGCGGTTGAAGCACTGAATCGTTCTTTAAAACTGCGGAAATGGCGGCGGGATCTGCACTGAGATCGAACATACGACGAACGCGCGCGATGATCAGAGGCAACGCGTTCAATTCGGGAAAACGAATTTCAACGCGTAAAGCGGATTGGCCAGGGCAATCGCTGACACTGATGGAGCCAATCGAGCCGCCGATTTCGATTACACGGCTGTAGCAACCGTTGACGACCTGTTCCACACCGGGCACAGCACGCGCCTCGTGAAAGCGAACCATCGTGTCCCAATCGAAGGGCGCGCGATAAGGGAGAAGCAGTGCTATTTCGGGAGAATCCGAGCCTCTGCTTTTTCGGCGTCGCAAATCGCCGGGTGGCCGTCCGTATAACTGCTGAAACGCTTCGTTGAATCGGCGGACGCTTCCAAATCCACTGGCCATTGCCACTTCGATCATGGGCAGATCGGTCTGGTGAAGGAGTTGGCGAGCGAGCAAAACTCGCCGAGTCTGAGCGACCGTGACCGGCGCAGCTCCCAAATAACGTTGAAAAAGCCGTCGTAATTGGCGCTCGCCTATCGCGAGACGGTCAGCCAGAGCATTGACTTCATCTTCGTCCAAAGCGCCGCCCTCGATCATCTTCAATGCGCGAGAGACCGTCACGGAACTACCACGCCACGCATCCAGATCAGGCGCGCTTTCCGGCCGGCAGCGCAGGCAAGGACGAAACCCTGCGGTTTGCGCGGCAGCAGCAGTTGCCACAAAACTGCAGTTGTCGATTTTCGGGGGCCGCGCCGGACAAATCGGCCTGCAATAGATCCCGGTGGTTCTCACGCAAGTGAAAAACCGGCCATCATAACGTGAGTCCCTAGCCAAAACCGCTCGATAACAAGCTCCCCGATCCAATCTCATTGCAACAGTGTAGGACAGTGGCGCCCACCTGTCTGGCGGTTTTCGGACCTCAATGAAAGATCGTTGTTCGTAGCTTAAGATTCCACGTCGCGATGGACACGGTTGCCGTGCAGCTAACAGTTCCTCTTGCGCCGCCTGTTCGGGACTTCGACCCTAAAGAAATGCGCCCTGCCGGGCGCACAAAGAAAAAGAGGGCAAACGTTGGCGATTGCCCTCTTTGACGGGTTTGAACGTTAGACCGTTTACTTGATCGACAAGTTGCCGCCGCCAAGGAGTTGTTCGGCCGTCTTGGTTCCGTTCCAGTTGCTGGAGAACCAAACACCGCCGTTCTTGTTCCAGAGGGTGATACCAATGGTGTCTTTGGTGCCAGGTTCACCCCAGTCGCTCATCGTAACCTGGAGGGTGCCGTTGCCATCGACACTGATCGGCGCGTTGGGATTGGTAATGTCCTGGATGTTCGCTTTACCGGTGAATGTCGCTTTGCGTGGCAAGCCTCCCGGCGGGGTCAAGGTCAGACTGGTCATCGCGTTGCCCTTGATCTGGTAAACCCGACCGTTATTTCGAACGATGACATTGATGTTTCCTTTGGTGTTGCCTTTATCGTTTTTGATATTGAACCCAAAATTGTTCTTGGATCCAGGCGCTCCGGGGTTTAAGCCCGACGAATTCTGCATCACCAGATACCCACCGCCCGTGGCGACTCCGACGACAGGCTTGGTAACCGTGACGACCGAATTGTCGGTCGACTGGTCACGGATGTAGTAGCCGGAAACAATGATTCCAATCGTGAAACTCGCCGAGTCAGCACTCCCAATATCGACGGGCCAGTTAAAGGTGACCGTTCCTGTTTTTGTATCCCCCGCATTAACCAATCCGACCGACAGTCCCGATGCACCGGGCGCAACCGGTAGGCCGGTTTCACGGTTAATGAAGGTCACCTTGGCGTTCCGAATGTCGCCTGCAAAAGCGTCATAGGCGGGATCAGCAAGTGTTGACCCCAACGCCGTGATATCGCGAATCGTTGCTGAGAGTACAACTGTTGCCTGTCCGCTGCCGGCCGAAGCCGTCGCAACGAGGAGGCTTCCAGTGTAATCAACGCGAGCGTCTTCTTGAGTGACCCCAAGAAGAACTGTGGCTGGAGTGCCTGGGGAGTAGTTAAGATCGCCGCTGTAAGTGGCTTTCAACGTGGCAGTGCCAGGACCCGCGGCGAGCTCTTGAGCCGTTAATGTTCCAATTCCGCCGACCAGCGCGACCGGGCCGCCGACTGCGGCGCCGTTAATGTAGAATTGAACGGTTCCGGTCGGCGTACTGCCAGCCGGGACACCAATGACCGTTGCTTTCATCGTCACCTGATCGCTGTATTGAACAGAGCCCGGTGTCACCGTCACCGCAATCCCAGCGGGAACCGCCGTGATGACGCCGTTGTAGTTCGCCGCGAGCGTGACGGCGTAATTGTTGCCTGAGTTGCCATCCGTAATCACAGGCGCGCAGACCGTCAGCGTTTTGCCGACGCCGACGTTCGGATTATCGTAAACTTCCTTCAGCGGGGCGATGCTGTCACCGGGCTGGAGATCCGCTGGGAGATAGGTCGGAATAGCCGCGGCGCTAGTGTTGCCGTCATACGGTTTCGTATTCGGCTGCGCGGTGAACTTGATGTTCTTCTTATTGATTACGCCTGTGTCATTCGGCACCGTCGTTACGGAGTAATTATTGCCTGAGTTGCCATCGTTGACTGTGTAACTCGTTACGGAGAGCGTCTTCCCAGTGCCGACGTGCTTGGTGTCGTACGTTTCGGTCGCGTTGACAGAGTCGCTGCCTTTCAGCCCCCCCGGCGTAGGAGTAGCTCCATGAGCACTCGTACTGCCGTCGTACGTCTTGGTGTATGCTACGGCGGTGAGTGTCAATGGAGCGACAGTAATGTTCGCGGCAGTGTTCGCGGTCGTGTTCTGCAGCGCATAATTGCCCGCATCCAAGCCGCTGATTGAAATACCGCTCACACTGACCGGTTTGCTATTCCCGACGTTCTTGTTATTGAAGTAGGCGCTCGTGTAATTGTCCGCCAGGATATCGCCACCTACCCGGTTGTCCGAGAGAGTCACAGTCGCCGTGGTATTGCCATCATAAACCTTGTTTATACCGGTAGCTGTAACCGTAAGCGAGCGTTGCGTGATGTTGGCACTTGTAGCCGCGGTTGTGTTTTGAAGCGCATAATTGCCGGAGGCTGGACCACTGATGGAAATGCCACTGACATTTACGGTCTTTCCTGTTCCAACATTTTTGTCAAGGAACGCAGCGCTCGTATAGCTGTCCGTGAGCACGTCACCGCTCACGCGATTGTCCGACAGGGTGACAGACGCAGTTGAATTCCCATCATATTGCTTGTTGATCCCTGTCGCGATAACCGTGAGGGGACGTTGAGTGATGTCCGCGGTCGTTATCGCGGTGCTGTTCACGCTGTAGTTCCCGGCATCCGCTCCGCCCAGGCCCAGCCCGGTCCCCGTCACCGTTTTCCCGTTGCCTACATTCTTGTCGGAGAAAGTCGCTGTTCCACCGACGTAACTGACATCATCAGTCAACACCTGCCCGCTCAACGTGCGGGTGACAATGCTTGCCGCATCGCTTCCGTCATACATTTTGTTGGAGGCGGTGATGCTCCCGGTGATGCCGAGCTTGGTAATGTTTGCCGTCGTGCTGGCCGTCGTGTTGAACGTGTAATTGCCCGCATCAGTCCCGGTCACATTGATCCCGGTCACATTCACGGTCTTGCCGTTGCCCACGTTCTTGTCCAAAAAGCTCGCGCTGGCGTAACTGAGCGTCAGCACATCCCCGGCGATCCGGTCATCGGACAGGTTCACCGTCGCAGCGGTGGTCCCGTCATAAACCTTGTCAATCCCGCTGGCGCTGACCAGCAACGCCGCTTTGGTGATGTTCAGGTTCGCGCCGATGTAGCTCAGTGTGTAATCACCGCTCAGCACCACGCTTCCCTGCTTGATCGCGTAAGCGCCCACGCTCTCACCCGCGTCGCGGATCAGCGTCCCGCTGAACGCGTCGCTAAACGCCAGTGATCCGCTCGTGATCTGGTAGGTCAACGCCGGATCGGCATCTCCATATACCTTGCTCTTCCCATCCGC